>NZ_JAUYZJ010000015.1 GCF_030700285.1 Methylobacterium sp. NEAU K
TACTCGTTGATGGCGGCGACGACGCCGGCACCGACGGTGCGGCCGCCCTCGCGGATGGCGAAGCGCAGCTTCTCCTCCATGGCCACCGGGACGATCAGCGTGACGTCCATGGTCACGTTGTCGCCCGGCATCACCATCTCGGTGCCCTCCGGCAGCGTGCACACCCCGGTCACGTCCGTGGTCCGGAAGTAGAACTGCGGCCGGTAGTTGGTGAAGAACGGCGTGTGGCGCCCGCCCTCCTCCTTGGTCAGGATGTAGGCCTCGGCCTTGAACTTCGTGTGCGGCTTCACCGAGCCCGGCTTGCACACCACTTGGCCCCGCTCGACGTCCTCGCGCTTGGTGCCGCGCAGCAGAACGCCGACGTTGTCGCCCGCCTGGCCCTGGTCGAGCAGCTTGCGGAACATCTCGACGCCCGTCACCGTCGTCTTGGTGGTCGCCCGGATGCCGACGATCTCGACTTCCTCGCCCACCTTGATGATCCCGCGCTCGACCCGGCCCGTCACCACCGTGCCGCGGCCCGAGATCGAGAACACGTCCTCGATCGGCATCAGGAACGGCATGTCGATCGGGCGCTCCGGCTGCGGGATGTAGCTGTCCACCGTCGCCATCAGCGCCAGGACGGCCTCCTTGCCGATCTTCGGCTCCTTGTCCTCCAGCGCCATCAGCGCCGAGCCCTTGGTGATCGGGATGTCGTCGCCCGGGAAGTCGTACTTCGACAGAAGCTCGCGCACCTCCAGCTCGACCAGCTCCAGAAGCTCCTCGTCGTCGACCATGTCGACCTTGTTGAGGAACACCACCAGCGCCGGAACGCCGACCTGACGCGCCAGCAGGATGTGCTCGCGGGTCTGCGGCATCGGGCCGTCGGCCGCCGACACGACCAGAATCGCGCCGTCCATCTGCGCCGCGCCCGTGATCATGTTCTTCACGTAATCGGCGTGCCCGGGGCAATCCACGTGCGCGTAGTGCCGGTTGGCCGTCTCGTACTCCACGTGCGCCGTCGAGATCGTGATCCCGCGCGCCTTCTCCTCCGGAGCCTTGTCGATCTGGTCGTAGGCCGTGAACGTCGCCCCGCCCGTCTCCGCCAGAACCTTCGTGATCGCAGCCGTCAACGACGTCTTGCCATGATCAACGTGGCCGATCGTGCCGATGTTGCAGTGCGGCTTCGAACGCGTGAATTTTTCCTTGGCCATGATTCCCGTTCCTGCGGCGGGGACCGCTCGGTCCCCCGGATCCTGGTCGGCCGCCCCGAACTCGGTCAGGGGCGAAAAACGCGGTCCGCTTAGAGGGTCGGCCGCTCGCGATCAAGGTCCGGCGCAAACCGCGGCCCGGCACGGCGCGGCGCTGTCAAGCTGCGGCCCCGGACCATGAACCGGTAAGTATTGATACCCGCCGATATCGGTGGACGCTTTCGGGCTACACTGTGGCATCGAGGGCATAGCGGAAGTGCGGCAGCCAAGCTTAACTGCGGCAACGATAGATCGCCTGGATCCCGCTATCATGATGAAGAAGCTTCTCCTCGCAAGCGCCGCGACGGCCCTGGTCTCGACGGCCGCCGTCGCCGCCGACCTGCCGCGCCGCGCCCCGCCGCCGGTGTTCACCCCGGTGCCGGTCTTCACCTGGACGGGCTTCTACGCCGGTCTCGAGTCGGCCTACACCTTCACGGATCGCGAGCGCATCACCACGGCCGGCGTCCTGCCGGGCAACGCCAACAACGTGGCGCTCGGGCGCCGTCCGGCGCTGACCTCGACCTCGCAGGACGGCTTCGCCAACATCGGCGGCACGGCCGGCTACAACTACCAGTTCACACCCGGCTCGGGCATCGTGGTCGGTGTCGCCAACAGCATCGACTGGACGGACATCACCAAGAACCGGGTCGTCCTCGGCACCGGCAACGTCGCGGGCGGCCCGCCGAACATCAGCCAGTACCGCCAGAGCCTCGACTGGCTCGGCACGCTCACGGGCCGCGTCGGCTACGCGTTCGACCGCGTGCTGGTGTACGGGATGGGCGGCCTCGCCTACGGCAACGTGTTCCACGACGCGAACTTCTACACCCCCGGCGGGGCCCTGCAGTTCGCCGGCCGCTACGACGACTTCAAGACCGGCTTCGCCTACGGCGGCGGCATCGAGTTCGCGCTGCCCACCGACAGCTTCCTGAACAACTTCGCGGTCGGCCGCTACCTCGGCATCAAGTACGACGCCATCACGGTCAAGGCCGAGTACCTGCACTACGATCTCGGCAGCCAGAGCGTGCTCGTCGGCGCCATCCCGGGCGTCGGCACCGGCGCGTACATCTCGCGCTTCCGGACCGAGGGCAGCATCGTCCGCGCCGGCTTCAACTACAAGTTCGGCGGCTTCTAGGCGTCAGAACGATCGGTCCGGGATCGCATTCCCGGGCCCCCCTTCGAGGGCGTGTGCCGGAACCGGCGCGCGCCCTTTTTCGTGCCCAAGCAAAGCCCCTGCAGGGATACGGCAACGGCATAGGGACTACGATACTCGCAGGGATGCCGGAATCACCCAGACGGCCGAGTCGTCACCTTGTCATCCCGGGGCCGCGACGTGCAGCCCGGGATCCCGATCCACCGCGGATCAAGACCTTGCACTGTCAGTGGCACCGGATTGACCGCCTCCGGCCTGCCCCTGCGGGTCCGGCCTCGCCTGCAGCGCCTCGGCGTGACGGGGCAGTCGATGGAACGGCCAATCTCATCACCGGCAGATGACAAGATCCGAGAGGTCAGCCCGCCGCTCGGACGAGCCCTTCTCTCGTCAGATCGCCCGGCGCGCGGGGACCACGCCCGCGTGCGCGCGAGCCGCGCCATGCGGCGGCCCCGACCTGGGATCGGCCCCGCTCAGCAGGCGCGCAGATGCGCGATCAGCCGTTCCGCCCCCGTCTCCGGAGCCCCGGTGTTGAGGATTCTCAGATCGGCATCGACCTGCGCCTCACGGGCGAGGCGTGCGGCGAGATCGCCATCCTCCGGCCGGCCCCGGGCCGCGAGGCGCCGCGCCAGGATCTCGGGGGGCGCCGCGATCTCGACGACGCTGACCTTCGGACAGGCCGCCCGGGCCTCGGTGACGATGCGACGGGAGACGTTGCAGACGACCACATGGCCGCCGGCCACCAGACGGCCCGCTTCCGCCGGGAGCGCATAGCCCAGGCCGTGGGCGCGCCAGCTCAGGATGAAGCGCCCCGCCGCGCAGCCTTCCGCGAAGCCGGCCTCGTCGATCTGGTCGTTGTCCTCGTCCGCCGACGGGGGGCGCGTCACGAGGCGACGGGGGAAGACGTAGCGCGGATCATCGGCCAGCGCCGTCCGGGCCAGCCGGATCAGCGTGTCCTTGCCGGCCCCGCTCGGGCCGACCACGAGGACGAGGCAGCCCGGCATCAGGCGACCCGCAGGCCGGCGCGCCAGACCTCGCGGACCACCGGCACGCCGTCGGCGCGCTTCACCCGCACCAGATCGGCCCGCAGGCCGGGTTCCAGGGCGCCGCGGTCGGTCAGGCCAGTGGCCCGGGCGGGGTTGATCGTGACGGTGGCCAGCGCCTCGGGGAGCGTGATCGAAGGAGCCTGCTCGGGCAGCAGGAAGGCCGCCATCAGCAGGCTCGCCGGCACGTAATCCGAGGACAGGATGTCGAGATGGCCGGCCTCTGCCAGTGCCAGGGCGGCGACGTTGCCGGAATGCGAGCCGCCGCGGATCAGGTTCGGCGCGCCCATCATCACGGTGATCCCCTGCCCGTGCGCGGCCTCCGCGGCCTCCAACGTGGTGGGGAACTCCGCGAGGGTCACGCCCTCGCCCGAAGCCAGCTCGACATCCGCCAGGGTGGTGTCATCATGGCTCGCGAGTGGGATCCCCATCTCGCGGGCGAACTGGACCAGGGCCGGCCGATTCTGCGCGTTGAGCGCCCGGCCGTCCCGGATCTTGCGCGCGGTGTTGGCGCGGATCTCGTCCAGGGGCCGGCCGCCGCGGGAAGCGTAGGTGTAGTACTTCTCCATGTCGCGGAACTGGCGCTGGCCCGGGGTGTGGTCCATCAGCGAGATCAGGCCCACCGGGTAGCGGGCCGTGAAGGCCGCCACCGTGTCGAGCACGTCCGTTGAGGGCAGCTCGCAGCGCAGATGCGTGCGGTGCTCCGCCCGGAACAGGTCGCCCTCCCGCGCGGCGGCGATCGCCCCAGCGAGTTGCTCCAGCTCCGAGCCCAGGCCGCTGCCGTCCGGATCGCTGCCGGCGCGCAGCGAATCGAACACCGTGGTGATGCCCGAGGCGGCGATCTGCGCGTCGTAGGCCAGGACCGCGCCGAGCGGGTGCCAGCGCACCTTGGGCCTGGGGGCGAAGTGGCTCTCGAGATGGTCGGTGTGCAGCTCGATCAGCCCCGGGATCAGGTGGTCGCCGCCGAAGTCGAGGCCGCGCACGGGCGCTCGCCCGGTGCCGATCTCGGCGATGGCCCCGTCGACCACGGCGAGCCAGCCGTGCTGCACTCGGTCCGGCAGGACCAGGGTCGCGTTCTCGATGATGAGATCGTCCATCGTGACTCCTCAGGCTGCCCGGGCTTGCGCGAAGCGCGTGACGTCGACCACCCGGGTGGCCACAGCGTCGCGCATCTCGCTGTCGTGGAAGATGCCGAGCACGCCGGCCCCGGCCGCCAGCTTCTCGCGCACCAGTTCGGCCACCACGGCGCGGTTGCGGGCGTCGAGGGAGGCGGTGGGCTCGTCGAGCAGGAGCAGCGGCCGGTCGGCGATCAGCCCCCGGGCGATGTTGACCCGCTGCTGCTCGCCTCCCGAGAAGGTCGCTGGGGGCAGGCTCCAGAGCCGTTCGGGCAGATTGAGCCGGGCGAGCAGGTCCTTTCCGCGCGCGCGGGCCGTCGCCGCGTCCAGGCCGCCCTCGCGGCCGGCGGCCTCGACCACGTCGAAGGCCGAGACCCGCGGGATCACCCGCAGGAATTGCGAAACGTAGGCGATGACCCGGGTCCGCAGGGACAGGACCACCCGCGGGTCGGCCCGAACCATATCGACCGCGGCGTCGCCGTCGCGGACCAGGATCGCCCCGGCGTCGCAGCGGTAATTGCCGTAGGCCATCTTCAGGAGCGAGGATTTGCCGGCCCCCGACGGTCCGCCGAGCACCACGCACTCACCCGCCGCCACCGAGAGGCTGACGCCGTCCACCACCGGCAGCACGACGCCGCCGCGCAGGTGCAGGGTGAAGCTCTTGGCGACATCCTGGAAGGTCAGAAGCGCGGTCATGCGGCGAGCACCGAGGAGACGAGGAGCTGGGTGTAGGCGTGCTCGGGATCGTCGAGCACCTGGTCGGTGAGCCCGGTCTCGATCACCCGGCCGGCGCGCATGACGGCGATTCGGTGCGAGAGCAGGCGCGCCACCGCGAGGTCATGGGTGACGATGATCACCGCCAGCCCGAGTTCCGCCGAGAGCCGCCGGATCAGGTCGAGGAGCCGGGCCTGGACCGAGACGTCGAGCCCCGAGGTCGGCTCGTCCATCAGCACGAGGCGCGGCCCGGTGACGAGGTTGCGGGCGATCTGCAGGCGCTGGCGCATGCCCCCCGAGAACTGGCTCGGCGGGTCGTCCACGCGGCCCGCCTCGATCTCGACCCGGCCGAGCCAGTCGAGCGCCTGCCCGCGGATGCGGCCGTAATGGCGCTCGCCCATCCCCATCAGCCGCTCGCCGACATTGCCGCCGGCCGACACCGCCATGCGCAGGCCCTGGCGCGCATCCTGCCGGACGAAGCCCCAATCGGTGCGCATCAGCCGGCGCAGCTCGGCCGGCCCGAGATCGGCGAGGTCCTGGGTCTGCCCGTCGCGCATCCGGTAGCGCACATGTCCCGAATCGGGGGCCAGCTCGCCGGCCAGCAGGGACAGGAGCGTCGACTTGCCCGAGCCCGATTCGCCCACGATCGCGAGCACCTCGCCCTCGGTCACGTCGAGATCGATCCCCGCGCAGGCCAGCCGGTTGCCGTAGGCCTTGCTCAGGCCGTGCGCGGAGAGGAGCGGCGCGCTCATCGGGTGGCCTCCGCGACCCGGGTCTCGCAGATGTCGGTATCCGAGCAGACGTACATCCGGCCTCCGGAATCGTCGGTGACCACCTCGTCGAGGTAATGGCCGCGGGCGCCGCAGAGCGCGCAGGGCGCGGTGAATTCCTGGACCCGGAACGGATGGTCCTCGAAATCGAGGCTGCGCACGCGGGTGTAGGGCGGCACCGCGTAGATGCGCCGCTCGCGCCCCGCCCCGAAGAGCTGAAGCGCCGGGCAATCGTCCATCTTGGGATTGTCGAATTTCGGCGTCGGCGACGGGTCCATCACGTAGCGGCCGGCCACCTCGACCGGATAGGCGTAGGTGGTGGCGATGTGGCCGTGGCGGCTGATGTCCTCGTAGAGCTTCACGTGCATGGCCCCGTACTCGGCGAGTGCGTGAAGCTGGCGGGTCTCGGTCTCTCGCGGCTCCAGGAAGCGCAGGGGCTCGGGGATCGGCACCTGATAGACCAGGGTCTGGCCCTCGGAGAGCGGCGTCTCGGGGATCCGGTGGCGGGTCTGGATGATCGTCGCCTCGGTGGTGCGGGTCGTGGTCGCGACCCCGGAGGTGCGGGCGAAGAAGCGGCGGATCGAGACCGCATTGGTGGTGTCGTCGGCGCCCTGGTCGATCACCTTGAGCACGTCCGCCCGCCCCAGGATCGCCGCCGTGACCTGCACGCCGCCGGTGCCCCAGCCATAGGGCATCGGCATCTCGCGGGAGGCGAAAGGCACCTGATAGCCCGGCACCGCGATGGCCTTGAGGATGGCCCGGCGGATCATCCGTTTCGTGCCCTCGTCGAGATAGGCGAAATTGTAGCCGGCTTCGGACGAACCCTCCTCCCCCTTTCGGGGCGGGAGATGACCCACCCGCTCGGGGATCCCTGTCGCGCTCATTCGGCGGCCTCCTGCATCCCGGCCCGGTCGCGGCCCTGCTCGAATTCGGCGCGCAGGCGCCGGACGAGCTCCAGCTCCGCCTGGAAATCGACGTAGTGGGGCAGCTTCAGGTGCTCGACGAAGCCGGTCGCCTGGAGGCTGTCGCAATGGGCGAGGACGAATTCCTGGTCCTGGGCCGGGCTTGCCACCGGCTCGCCGAGTTCCTCCGCACGAAGAGCCCGGTCGACCAGAGCCATCGCCATGGCCTTGCGCTCGCTCTGCCCGAAGCTGAGCCCGTAGCCGCGGGTGAATTGCGGCGGCGCCGCCCCCGAGCCCTTGAACTGGTTGACCATCTGGCACTCGGTGAGCCGGACCCGTCCGAGCGGCACCGCGAAGCCCAGCTCCTCCGGCACGAATTCCACCGCGACCTCGCCGACCCGGATCTCGCCCACGAACGGGTGGGTCCGGCCGTAGCCGCGCTGGGTCGAGTAGGCGAGGCCGAGCACGAAGCCCTCGTCGCCCCGCGCCAGCGCCTGGAGGCGCAGGGCCCGGTCAGCGGGGTAATCCACCGGCTCCCGGGTAAGGTCGCCCACGGGGGCGCCGTCATCCGGGGGAGAGGCCTCGATCAGGCCGTCCTGGGCCAGCAGGTCGGTGACCCGCGGGCAGGTCCCGGCATCGTCCCGCGGCTCCGCCTCGGCGGCCGGTTCGACGGCCCCCTCCGCGGCGAGGGCGAAATCGATCAGCCGGTGGGTGTAGTCGAAGGTCGGCCCGAGCACCTGGCCGCCGGGAAGATCCTTGAAGGTGGCCGAGACCCGGCGCTCCACCGCCATGGCGCCGGTATCGACGGGTGTCGAGGCGCCGAACCGCGGCAGCGTCGTCCGGTAGGCGCGGACCAGGAACACCGCCTCGACCACGTCGCCGCGGGCCTGCTTGAGGGCCAGAGCCGCGAGGTCGGGGTCGTAGAGCGAGCCCTCGGTCATCACCCGGTCGACCAGCAGCGCCATCTGCTCGCGGATCTGCGCGACGGAGAGTTCCGGCACGGCCGCATCGCCCCGGCGCGCCTCGGCGAGGAGCCGGTGGGCGTTGTCGATGGCGGCCTCTCCGCCCTTCACGGCCACGTACATGGCTAGCCCTCGGTGACGGCGGTGGAGCGCGGGAGACCGGCGACGCGGCCGGGGGCGGTGAGGATCAGGTCGACGCCCAGCGGGAAGCCCACACGGTTCCCGGCGCACTGGGCGACGAAGCCCTCCGGAAGCGGCGTCAGCGTCACGCGCACGGCGCCCTTGATGCCGGGGCCGGTGAGGCGAAGGCCCTCCCCCGGGGTGATGGCGTCGAGGGCGAGCACCAGGGTGGTGGCGGTGTCGGGATAGGCCGGCGTGCCTTGGGCGAACCGGTCGAGCGGGGGGCAGCGCGCCGGGTCGCGGATCAGCGCGAAGGCGGCCTGCGCCGGATCGTCGGTCAGGGGCGCCCCGGTGTGGAAGCGCAGATACGCGGCGACCTCGGGCACGTCGGCCAGGGCGGCGTCGAGCCAGACCGGCGTGTCGGCATCGGTGAGCGTCAGGGCGACGGCGGCGAGTTCAGGGGTCAGGGGCGCGGGCGGCGCGAGGCCGGGGGCGAGCGGCCGCGACAGGCCGGGCCGGGCGAGCGCGTCCATCACGGCGCGGAAGGTGCCCTGTGCGTCGTGGACCGGATCTGTGAAGCCGGCTGCGAGCATGCTCAATCCTCCCCGCGAGCCAGGGTCAGGAAGTCGACGCGGGTGGCGGCGGTGCGCCTTGCGGCCCGTTGACGTGCCGCGTCGGCCCGCCGGGCGGCAGGTTGCAGGGCCGCCTCGACCCGGGCGCGCCGGGCCGGGTCCTGCCAGAGGGCGTCGAGGGTCGCGGCGAGCCGCGCCTTCGCCCGGTCGCGGCCGAGATGATAGGCGAAGCCGGTAGTCCCATCCGGGACCCGGATCGCCGCCCGGGTCACGCTGACCTCGCCGAGGTTGAACGGCCGCCCGTCGCCGCCGATCCGGCCCGTGGCCATCACCAGCCCGGTCTCCGGCGGACGCAGATCCTCGGTGACCGAGACTTCGAGCGCCCGCAAGGCTGCGTCCAGATCGTCCCGGCTTGCATCGGCGCAGAGCGCCATCACGGCCTGCCGCGCCGCGATCTCCTCGCGTCCCGGGTCAATCGGGCTCGTCGCCATCGCGAATCCCTCAAACGGTTCGTTGTCTAGTCGTGTAGACAACTAGCGCGCCGTGCGCAAATGAAGTTTGGATGACGGCATGGATGCGCATGAGCAGGCGCCCGGCCTCGTCCGGGGAGAGGGGCTGACGGCGTGGCGGCAGATCGCCGACGCGCTCACGGCCGACGTCGTGGCGGGGCGGTACGCGCCGGGGCAGCAGTTGCCGACCGAGGCGGCGCTCGCCGCGCGCTTCGCCGTCAACCGGCATACGGTGCGGCGGGCGCTCGCCGCCCTGGCAGAGGGCGGCCTGGTGCGCGCGAGCCAGGGGCGGGGCACCTTCGTCGAGGAGGCGCCGCTCGCCTACCCGATCGGTCCGCGCACCCGCTTCTCCGAGATCGTCACCGGGGCGGGGCGCGAGGCCTGGGGCGACCTGGTCGCCTCGGTCACCGTCACGGCCGGCCCCGACCAGGCCGAGGCCCTGTCGCTGCCCCCCGGCGCGCCGGTGCTGGAACTGCTGACGATCCATCGCGCGGACGGCGCCCCGATCTCGACGGCGCAGACTTGGCTGCCGCTGCCGCGGTTTTCCGGTTTCGCAGATGCCTATGCCGCGCGCGGCTCGATCACCCGGGCGTTGGCGGCCTGCGGCGTCCACGACTACACCCGGCTCTCGACGCGCATCCGTGCCCGCCCGGCCGACGCCCGCGAGGCGGAGCGCCTCGACATCGCGCCCGGGCGGGTCGTCATGGTGGTGTCGAGCGTCAACGTCGACCCCGCGGGCGCGCGCATCCAGGCGAACCGGACCCTGTTCGCCGCCGACCGTGTCGAGCTGGTGATCGGCGGGTGAGGTCGTCCGAGCCCGCGATCGTATGATCGCGACCGCGCGGTGAGACTGAGACGACCCGACCCCGAACTCAGGGCTCCAGCGAGGGTGTGGAATTCCGCCGGCGCCTGCTCGTTCACAGCGTCACTCCGGGATCCGCTTCGCGGCCCCGGGGGTGACGCGGTGGTTTTTTATGCTGTAGGCGCTTCATCACCCGGCCGCCGGTCCTCTTCGTCAAACGAACGCTTCAGCGCGCGGCCGGCCCGATGATTGCCCGGCGCAGGCGGGTCGAGACCCAGTCGATCGCCGCCACGGTGACGAGAATCATCAGCACCAGGAACGCGACCTGCTTGAGTTCCAGCACGCGGATCAGTTCGGTGAGGTACTGGCCGATGCCGCCCGCCCCGACGATGCCGATGATCGTGGCCGAGCGGGTGTTCGATTCGAAGAAGTACAGCACCTGGCTCGCCAGCACCGGCAGGACCCCGGGGATCAGCCCGAAGCGGATGCGGTGGAGGGCGGAGCCGCCCGAGGCGACGACGCCCTCCCCCGGACGCCGGTCGCAAGTCTCGATCGCCTCCGCGAACAGCTTGCCCAACGCCCCGAAATCCGAGGACGCGATGGCGAGCGCCCCCGCGAAGGGACCGAGGCCGACGACATTGATCCAGATCAGCGCCCAGATCAGCACGTCCACCGAGCGCATCACGTCGAGGCCGCGGCGCACGGCGAAATGCGCGAACGGGTTGGGCACGACGTTTCGGGCGGCGAGAAGCGCCACCGGAAAGGCCAGGATCGCCGCCGTGAGGGTGCCCAGGAAGGCGATGCCGAGGGTCTCGCCCAGCGCGTGCAGGAAAATCCGGAGATGTCCTTCGGGGGACGGGGGCAGCATCAGCGCCGCGAAGGCGCCGAGGCGCCCGAGCCCGTTGAGGAGCCGCCCGAGCGAGAAGTCGAACTGCCAGAACCCGAACCCTGCGAGTCCGGCCAGGAGGCCGAGAACCGCCAGCGTGCGCGCCCGCGCGACCCGATCGGTGCGAAACTGCGCCGGATACCGGGCGCGCAGCCGCGGGAGGTCGGCCCGGGCCGCCGCCCGCAGGGCTTCGGGGCGGGCGGCGTTCATCGGGCGTCCTCCGGGCCGCTCAGCCGATGGCGGACCCGCTCCGTGGCGAGGTCGATGCAAACGACGGTCAGGATTATGAGAACGAGGATCGCACTCACGTCCGCGTAGTAGAAGTTGCGGATCGCGGCCAGGAACTCCTGGCCGATCCCGCCGGCGCCGACGAAGCCCAGCACCGCCGCACCGCGGACATTGATCTCGAAGCGCAGCAGCGCGTAGGAGGCGAAATTCGGGAGCACCTGCGGCACCACGGCGAAGCGTACGGTCTCGATCCACGAGGCGCCCGCGGCGGACAGGCCTTCGACGGGACGCATGTCGATGTTCTCGACCACCTCGGAGAACAGCTTGCCGAGCGCCCCCGTGGTGTGGATCGCGATGGCCAGCACGCCGACCATCGGCCCGAGGCCGAAGGCGATCACGAAGATCAGCGCGAACACCACGTCCGGGACGGTGCGGCACACCTCCAGGAAGCGCTTGGCGAGGATGCGCACCCCGCGCGACCGCACCAAGTTGGCGGCGGCGACGAAACTGAAGGCGAAGCCCGCGATCCCGCCGAGCAGCGTGCCGAGATAGGCCATCAGCAGGGTCTCGCCGAGGAGCGCCAGCCAGCCGGGCAGCCCCCAATACCAGGCGCGGACGTCCGCCAGCGGCTGCGCGAGGCCGATTGGCGGCAGGATCTGCGCGATATAGGCGGTGAACTTGCCGATGTTCTCCACGAAGACGAGCGGCCGCACCTCGGCGGCCAGCCCGGCGAGCAAGGCCAGCGCCGCGACGATGGCGAAGCCGGCCAGCGTGCGGCGGCGCGCGGCGCCGCTCGCCGCCGCGTACAGGCCGGAGAGGGCGGCTTCCCGCTCCGGCGGCAGGGGGGTCAGGCCGCGCAAGGCGGACGCGCCCGGATCAGGACTTCTTGCGCTGCTCGTCGTTGAACTTCAGCATGTCGATGATCGGCTGATAGTCCTCGATCGTCACCGGGGTGAGGTCCTGGTCCTTGCCGTCTGAGAGGCGGTCGAACGCCGCCTTGTCGGCGCGCGGCAGGTCGATGAAGGCCTGGCGGATCTTGCCCTTCAGGTCGTCCGGCAGGCTGGCCAGCATGGCGTAGGGCCCTTCCGGCAGGAAGTCGGACTTGAACACCACCCGGAAGTCCGACTGCTGCATCGGCGTGCCGTCCGGCTTCTTGAGCATGCCCTTGGCGGCCATGCGGGTGACCATCGTGTCGGTCTCGGAGTTCCACAGGTTGGCGGCGGCGTCCACGGTGCCCTGGGTCAGCGCCAGCACGGCGTTCTCGTGGCTGCCGGCAAAGACGGCTTTGGCGAAGAACTTGTCCACATCGTAGCCGGCCCGTTTCAGGAAGAAGCGCGGCGCCTGGTTCCCGGAGGTGGAGTTCGGGTCGACAAGAGCGAGGTTCTTGCCCTTCAGGTCCTCGATCGTCTTGTACGGGCTCTTGGCCAGCACGTAGATCACCGAGTAATAGCCCGAGACGCCGGTCTCGTGCTTCGGGTTCACGATCGGCTGGATCTTCACCCCGGTCATCACGGCCCGGGAGAACGAGGCCGCGCCGTAGAACGCGATCTGGATGTTGCCGGCACGCTGGCCCTCGATCACAGCGGCGTAGTCGCTGGCCACCCGCAGCTTCACCGGTACGCCGACCGCCTTGGTCAGGTAGTTCGCCAGAGGCGCGTAGCGGTCGGTGGTGCCGCTGGCATTCTCCATCGGGATCACCGCCAGGGTCAGCTCGGGATACTGGGCCTTCCAATCCTGGGCGGCGGCCGGCAGGCCGAGAAGAGCGAGCCCCGCGGCGGCGCCGGCGAGGGTGCGTCGGGTGATCATCGTGTCGTCCTTCGTCAGTGTGTGGAAGATGGACCGGCCGGCCAGTGGCCGGCGGCTTTGGTCAGGCTTTTCCCGGTCCGTCGTCGGGCCCCGAAGAGCCGTGCGCCCGGCTCAGGCGCCGATGGCGGCCTCGCGGACGGGGCGCACCGGAACGCTGCCGGACCTCCCCGGCAGGGCCGCCCGCTGCTCCGCCTCGCGCTTCGCGGAATCGTCCAGCACCTCGCCGGCCTCCAAGCCGTAGAGCCGGCGCGCCACGTCCTCGGTAAGGTCGAAGGGGCCGCCCTCGAACACCACGCGGCCGGCCGCAAGGCCGACGAGGCGGTCGCAATAGGCGCGGGCGAGGTCGAGCGAGTGCAGGTTGCACAGCACAGTGATGCCGTAGCGCCGGTTCACGTCGGCGAGCGCGTCCATCACGAGGCGCGTGTTGCGCGGGTCGAGGGACGCCACCGGCTCGTCGGCGAGCAGGATCTCGGGCTCCTGCACGAGCGCGCGGGCGATGGCCACGCGCTGCTGCTGCCCCCCCGACAGGCCGTCGGCCCGCTGGCCGGCGAACTCGCCCATGTCGAAGCTCTCCAGGGCGGCGAGCGCCATCGCCCGGTCCTCCTCGGACCAGAGCCGGAGCAGGGAGCGGTGTGTCGGCACATGACTGAGACGCCCCATCAGGACGTTCGTCATCACGTCGAGGCGGCCGACCAGGTTGAACTGCTGGAAGATCATAGCGCAGCGCGTACGCCATTCGCGCAGAGACCGGCCCGTCAGCGTCGTGACGTCGCGCCCATCGTACAGGATGCGCCCGGAACTCGGGTCGACGAGACGATTGATCAGGCGCAGCAGGGTCGATTTTCCGGCGCCGGACCGGCCGATCACGCCGACGAAGCTGCCGCGCTCGATCCGCAGCGACACGCCGTCCACGGCGCGGCGGCCACCGTACTGACGCGTGAGATCCTCGACGACAATCATACATCCATCCGCTGCGGGGCGGCCGCAGCTAAACGCCGATTACACGACGATTGGATGACGAATACGGGTTCGATTCCGGCCTCCGGGCACCCAGATCTTATGTTAGGCGGCTAAATCACGACTCAAAGCTCGTACCGATCCAGGAAAGCCTCGATCGGAAGGGCGCGGAAATCCGGGAGCGCCCGGCGCAGGCGCCCGTGGTCCCAATCCCACCAGGCGAGGCGTTCGAGACGCGCGGCAATCGGTTCGGGAAAGCGGCGCCGCACCGGCCGGGCCGGGTTGCCGACCACGATCGTGTAGGCCGGGACATCGCGCGTGACGATCGCCCCCGCCCCGACCACCGCGCCAGTGCCGACCGTGCGGCCGGGCAGGATCACCACCCCGTGGCCGATCCAGACGTCGTGTCCGATCGTCACGGGGCTGGCCCGGCGGCGATCGAAGAAGGAATCCTCGTCCGTCTCCTCCGGCCAATAGGCGCGGGCCCGGTAGGTGAAATGCGCCTGCGCGGCGCGCTCCATGGGGTGGTTGCCGGGGTTGATCCGCACACTGGCGGCGATCGAGCAGAACTTGCCGATGGTGGTGTAGATCACCTCGCCGTCCTGGGCGATGTAGGAATAGTCGCCGAGGTCCGTCTCGGTGAGGCGGGTGCGGGCGCCGACCTCGGTGTAGCGACCGAGCCGGCACTTTTCGATCCGGGCGCTCGGGTCGAGGGCGGGTTCGAGGCCGAGGAGCCGCTCAGCCATGGGCCCGCCCGAAGGGCAGGCGCGCCAGGAGCCGGAACGGCTCGATCCCGTCCTGGGACAGGAGGCACACGGCATCGATCACCAGGGGCTCCGGGCCCGAGGCCGCGTAGGCTTCGGCGAGGCGCACATGCCAGGCGTCGCGCTCGGGCGCCGGCAGGGCGTCGGTCAGCGTCATGTGGAACCGAAAGGCCTCGAAGACGTGCGGATAGCCCCAGCGCTCCAGCAGCGCGCGGCCTCGCGGGCCGAGGCGCTCCGGGCGGCGCTTGGCGCGCTCGCACTCCGTCAGGGGCGCCCGCCAGGAATCGAGGGCGGCGACACACTCGGCGGCGAGCAGGCCGAGTTCCGGCGGCGGGGCCTCCGGCACCAGGGCGAGGAACGCGCCGAGCGCCGCGACCGTCAGCGGCCCGACCGTCACCGGGGGATGTGCGGCCGCGAGGCCTTGCGCCGCCGCGATGAGATCGGCTTCCGCTGCGCCCGGCGCGAGGCGCATCGGCGCCTTGAGGGTGGCGTGGAAGCCGTAGACCCGGGCGCCCGCCGTGACGGCGGCGAGGTCGCCGAGGCTGCTCGGATGCTGCACCGCGGCGCCGGAGGTGACGTCGCAGCCGAGCACGGCGTTGCCGAAGGCCGCCAGACGCGAGCCGGGCGCGGGGAGCCAGTAGAGGGCGTAGCGGCGCGTCACGACTCGGCCTCCGGTCAGCCTGCGGTCACGCCGTCGGCGCGCAGGCGCGGTCGGCGCCCGCCCGGCGCGGGCGCACATCCATGGCGTTGCCGCGCCACACGATGGCGCTCTGGACCCAGGCCCCAAGCCAGATCGCCGGGATCAGGGCGTCGCGCACCAGGAAGGCCGCCAGCATGCGCGGCGAACGGTGCCAGCCCGCGCGGGTCGCGAGCCGGTGCTCGGCCAGATAGCACAGAGCGGCGAGGCCGGCAGCACCCGCGAGCCCGGCGAGGCTGCCGGCCCAGAGCGCGACCAGGAGCGCCGGCAGCAGCACGCCGCTGCCGATCTCCGGGGCGAAGAACAGCGGGAAGGTCACCCGCCGCAGCCGCGCCCAGCGCAACTGCCGCGCCCAGACCTCGCCGAAGCCGCGCGGTCCGAGCGGCTGCTCGAACGGGCTCGCCACGAGATAGACGCGCTTGCCGGCGGCACGCACCAGCTTGGTGGCGGCGGCATCCTCGGCGATCTCGGCCGCGAGCGCCTGCAGACCGCCTTGGGCATCCAGGAAGGGCTTGTGCCAGAGCATGCTCTTGCCCTGCGCGAAGCCCAGCCCGAACGTCTCGGCGGCGTATTGCCAGCGCGCCTGGAGCGTGTTGAGGAACGCGCATTCCACCTCGGCCATGAAGCTGGCCGGGCGGGCGCCCGCGGGGGTCGAGCAGACGAGGCCGGTATCGTCCCGCCAGGCGGCCTGGAGGCGCTGGAGATAGTCCGGCGGCATGGCCACGTTGGAATCGGCGAGCACGACCCAGTCGTGGGCGGCGGCGCGCCAGCCGCGCAGGCAGTTGTTCAGCTTCGGATTGTCGCTGACGCGCTCGTCGCCGAGGATCAGGCGGGCCGGCACGTGCGGGTGGGCGCTGACCAGGCGCTCGACCATCGGGACGATCGGATCGGCCGGATCGGCGACGCAGAAGATCAGCTCGTAGGCGGGATAGGCGAGGCGGAAGCTGCGGGACAGCATCTCCTCGCTGAACGCCTCCACCCCGCGGAGCGGCCGCACCAGGGAGACGGGCGCGCCGGCCGGGAAGCGCGACGGGCCGTGGACCTCTCCGATGCGCCGGCCCGCGATCGCGATGCTGGCGATCTGAACGAGGGCCAGGAGCGCGCCGAGGGACAGGGCCGGCACCGTGGCGTCTATCATGCAGATCCCTCGTGCGATCACTCGACCGGTCGCTAGCGGCCGGACCGCGTCAGTCGTGTGACAGGGCTGGAGGCTCCCCGAGGCCGCCGCACTGTCGAGCGGCGGCCCGGGCTGCCCTCGCCAGCCTCAGAACCGGAGGACGAAGTTGCCCTTGACGGCCTGATCCTGCGCCCGGGCGCCGACCTGGCCGGTATAGGCCACCCCGAGCGTGGCGTTCGGCGCGACCGGCAGGTCGAGCCCAGCCTGCGCGACCAGCGCATCCCGGTCGATCGGGACGCCCGCGCTCAGGAAGGCCGGCCCCGTACCGAAGCGCAGCAGCGCTGCCGGGACCACGTCGCCGAATGCCCGCCGGTAGCCGACGAGCCCGTGCGCCGTGACCGGAAGTCCCAGGCCCAGATCCAGGCTCGTCTGCGCCCGCACGCCCGCCGTGGCCGCCCCGAGATCGTAGTCGCGCGCGGAGCTCACCAGCGCCGCCGCCCCGCCGGTCTCCGCGAATCCGTCCCGCCGGATGCCGACATAGGCCGCACCCACGAACGGCTCGATGTAGCTCTGCGCCGCCGGAGCCGGGCCCTCCGTCGACACCAGGACCGCCGGCGCCGCGAACGCGAACCGGTAGCCGATCTCGCCGAAGCCCTGCAGCGTGGAGCCGCCGCCGTGCCCGGTCGGGCTGTCCGACAGCCCATAGAGCACGCTGCGCCGGGTGCGGGTGTCGGTGTCGGCGTAGACCGCCCCGAATCGCAGCGACAGCGGGCCGAGCTCATAGCCGCCGTAGACGCCGCCGAAGCCGCTCTTGAGCATCGCGCTCTCCAGCCGGCCAAACCCCGCGCGGCGGCCGGCGCTGTCGAGGCTCGCCTCGGTGTAGCCGCCGACCACGCCGAGCTGGAACCCGCCCGGGAGGCGCAGGTCGAACCCCGCCGCGAAGCCCGCGATCTGCCGGTCGAGGTCGAACGCGTTGCCGCCCCCGCCCGCGGTCCCGAACGCGCCGAAGCCCTGGCCCCAGACGCCGAACACCTGCGGGTCGAGGGTCCGCACCGGCACGCTGGGGATGACCGGCGCCCGGCCCGGGAGGTCGGCCGTGTAGACGGCCGGCAGGCGGCCGTAATCCACACCCGCGCCCGAACCGCCCCAGCGCAGGCGGTCGAGCACCGCCTCGCGCACGAAGAAGGCGGTCTCGTAGGCGGCGGACACGGTGCTGGCGTGAATGTCGCCCGACAGCGCACGGAAGCCGTCGGCCGCCTCGCCCGCCGTGAACGCCACCGCGCCGTCGTAGGCCCGACTGCCGGCACCCGCGGCCTGGATCGCGTTGGCCGCGGCCACGCCGTTGCGGCTCGTGGCGCTGGCGGCGAGCGGCACGTCGTTGCGGGTCAGCGTCAGGTCGACCTCTGTGGGCCCGTAGCGCAGGCCCGGGGACAGGAACGCGAGGTTCGCGGTCACGCCGGCGAACTGGCCGGAGACGCCGCCAGTGGCGGTCAGGATCGCGTAGGTGGTGCGCGGCTTGTAGGCGTCGGACGCGGCCAGCACCTGCACGGTGCCGCCTGCCAGCGCGGCGGTACCGCCTGCCGCGATCCTGTCGGCCTGGCCGGCGGCGTTGGCCTCGACCCGGTAGGTCGCGCCCGGCGCGAAGGCGACGGTGCCGGTCACGTTCAGCGTCCCGATAGAGCTGCCCGGCGCCACGACACCGCCCGACAGCGCGTTGAGGCCGCCCACCGTGCCCGAACCGCCGAGCAGGCCGCCGGCATTGACCGAGACAATGCCCGTGATGGTGCCGTTGGCGTAGAGCACACCGTCGCTGCCGATGCCGACGTCGCGGGTGAGCCGGTCGGTGGCGTCCATCCGCAGAGTGCCGGTGACGTTCCCGAAGTAGCCGGCGGCCGCATAGAGGTCGATGCGGCTCCAGTAGCTCAGCGGGCTGCCGTAGAAGGCGGCGAGCGCGTTGGCCTCTGTGTTGACGACGATCTGGTTGATCGTGGCGGTGGCGAGCTGGCCGTAGAGGCCACCGTTGGGTGCGATGGTCCTGGCCGCGCCGGTGGAGCCGCCGTAGAGCGGGGCGAGGAGGATCGAGGCATCGGGCCCGCCGGCGGGCGCGGCCTCGCGGGGGGCCTGGGCCACGGAGAGGGTCGGCAGGCCGTAGGTGAGGCGCGTCTGGTAGGCGGCCTGGTTGGCGGCGGACGGGACGTAGGGGTTGCCGGCGGCGTTGGCGGCGCTGCCCGCGCAGGCCGCGACGGTGTTGCCGCACTGCGCGGCGAGGTAGGCCTGGATCTCAGTCTGGGCCCGGATGAACTGGGCGGGCAGGTTGATCGCCGTTCCGGTCATGGCGGCGTTGTTGATGTAGGCCGGGTTTGTGAAGGCCTGCGCGAGGTCGTAGGCCGCCAGCGCCCGGCTGCCGATGATGTCGAGCGGGTAGTGCACGCCGAGCACGATGCGGTCGTTGGCATAGTCGGCCGCGCGGGCGAGCATGTTCTGATACTGCTGCGGCATCAGCATCGCCAGCAGGATGCCGTCGGTATAGGCGTAGGTGGTGTGCCCGCTCGGGAAGGACGGGTTCGTGGCGATGCCGTTGAGCGCCGTCGGGTCGAAGGCGTTGAAGCGGGCCGGCGCCACCTGAACCGGCCGCGAGGAGCCGTAGATGTCTTGGCCGGGCTGGGTGTTGGTCACCCCGTAGGCGAGGTCGTAGACGCTGTTGGTGGTGTTGGGCAGGCCGTTGTAGGTCGGCAGCACGTAGCCGGCCGGCGCCACGGCCGGCACCGCCACGTAGTTCGCCGGGGTCACGCTCGGATTGGTGGCCGCGCCGTTGGCGAAGTAGTTCTTGGCGACGCCCAGGTTGTTGCCCGAGAACGCATACGCACTGGCCAGAAGGCTGACCACGCCGCCGAGGGGTCCGTTGGTGCCCTGGGCGACGCCGCGCTGGTAGATCGGGCCGAGCTGGGCGCCGAGGCCGCCCACGAGCTGCTGCGGGACGATGCCGTTGATCGGAGTCTGGGCCTGCAGGCCGCCGGCGAGATTGGCGGCGACGCCGTAGGTGCCGAGGCCGATCGCCGACAGGTCGTTGCCGACCGAGCCGAGCAGGTTCTTGTCGCTGATGGCCTGCTGCTGCTGGGCGAGGCCGGCCCCGGTGTTAACCGCGAGCGATTGCGACAGGTTCAGACTCAGCGTCGCCTGCCCGGTTGCCGTCGCGTTGAGCGCGAGATAGGGCGCCAGCAGGTTCAGGACGTTGACGCCCGAGGGTGTCGTGTTGACCGTCTGCGCCTGTGCGCCCGAGCTCAGAGCCGCGACCAGCAAGGTCGCGACCGAGACTCCGTGCCTGAAAGTCATGATTGGCCCCCTGATTCCGCGGCCATTCGGCCTGCGGCGGGAGATTTAGCGAGATCTACGAGAACGGATTCGTCATAATGCAGTCATAATTCTTGTCGTTTCTGCCTGTGCCAATGGAGCAACAGATCTATAATTTAGCTGCATCGCCGATTTATTTTTGGTATATTTCGTAATTACGATGATCTGTCGGAAAACTTTCGAGAATTATTTGGTTAATAATCAGAATTTGAGGAATTTATACGATAAACGGCGGTCACATTACTGTATAGTACGTCATCGAACCGTCATCGGGCCATATTAATCCGGGTCGCCAACACAACCGCCGCGCGAGGGTTCATGTCCGATTCCGCCGTGATGCCGTCGGGGGCTGTGAGGGCCGGGCCCGAGGGTAGGCCGCGCCTGGACCACGGGATGACCATGGGCGGGGCGGTCGCCTTCCTGCTCGTGCTGGTGGCCGGCCTCGCCTACGCGGTCGTGAGCCTCATCACCGACATGAACGCCGTCGGCGAGGCGCCGCTCGCCTATGGCGCCTTCGCGCTGCTCGGGCTGGCGCTGCTGATCGCCCTGGGCTTCGAGTTCGTGAACGGGTTCCACGACACGGCCAATGCGGTGGCCACGGTGATCTACACCCACTCGCTGCCGCCTCTGGTGGCGGTTATCTGGTCGGGCGTCTTCAACTTCCTCGGTGTGATGCTCTCGTCCGGCGCGGTGGCCTACGCCATCGTCACCCTGCTGCCGGTGGAGTTGATCCTGAACGTCGGCTCGCAGGCCGGTTACGCGATGATCTTCGCCCTGCTGCTGGCCGCCATCATCTGGAACCTCGGGACCTGGGCCTTCGGGCTTCCGAACTCCTCGTCGCACGCCCTGATCGGCTCGGTGCTCGGCGTCGGCCTCGCCAACCAGCTGATGAACGGGGGCGACGGCACCTCGGGCGTCGACTGGGGGCAGGCGCTCAACGTGTTCAAGGCCCTGCTGTTCTCGCCCGTGTGCGGCTTCGTCCTCGCCGCGCTTCTGCTGCTGGCCTTGAAGTTCGCGGTGCGGCGCAAGGATCTCTACGAGGCACCCGCGGGCGATGCGCCGCCGCCGCCTTGGATCCGCGGCCTCCTGATCCTGACCTGCACCCTGGTGTCGTTCTTCCACGGCGGCAATGACGGGCAGAAGGGCATGGGCCTGATCATGCTGATTCTGATCGGCGCCGCTCCCACAGCCTACGCGCTGAACCGCACCATGTCGGACGACACGACCCCGGGCTTCATCCAGACCTCGACGGCGGCGAGCCGGGTGTTCTTTGCCCGCACGGGCGGCGCACCGCTTCCGGAGGCTGCGCAGGCGCGGCGGTCCGTGACGGATGCCCTGAAGAGCAAGGACCTGAACCAGCCGCAGGTCTTCGCCGCGCTCGCCGCACTCGCCGACGACATCGCCGCCAGCGTGAAGAGCTACGGCGCGCTCCGCACGGTGCCGGCCGCGCAGACCCAGAACCTGCGCAGCGACATGTACCTCGCTGCCGACGCGGTGCGCCTGCTGCCGGGCGCCGGAGCCGACCTGTCGGAGGCCGACACGGCGACCCTGAAGCGCTACACGGGGCTGCTCAACGACGGCACCCGCTACATCCCGGGCTGGGTGAAGGTCTGCGTCGCGCTGGCGCTCGGACTCGGCACGATGGTCGGCTGGAAGCGGATCGTCGTCACGGTAGGCGAGCGGATCGGCAAGACCCACCTCACCTACGCCCAGGGCGCGTCGGCCGAACTGGTCGCCGCCGGCACGATCGGGCTGGCCGAACTCTACGGGCTGCCGGTCTCGACCACGCACATCCTGTCGTCGGGGGTGGCCGGGACGATGGCGGCCAACGGCTCGGGCCTGCGGATGTCCACCGTCCGCAACATGGCGCTCGCCTGGGTGCTGACCCTGCCGGCCGCCATCACCCTGGCGGCGGTGCTGTTCTTCATCCTGCGCCACGTTTTCTGACGCGGCCGGGGCCCGGCGCCGGCCCGCGGGAGAACGGCGACGTCTGCAGCACCGCCCCGAAAAGTGGCCGCCGGCTTCCGGGAAAACCCGATGCAACGCGAAGCGACAGCGCATCGTCCCGGACCCGGTATCCAGGACCATGCGCTGGCAGGGCCAGGGCCGTTTCCGTAATCTACGGAAACGGCCCTGGCTGTCGTGGACGCGCCGGCACGCTCCGCGCTGGAGGCCGCGGCATCCGGAACCCTCACGGGCGCGACATGGCGCGCACGAAGGCCAGGCAGGTGCGGCGCGCGGCCACGCTGTCGATCGCCATGAAGGCCGTCACGAGGTCGGCCGCCTGGGCGACCGCCTCGCCCGGCTCGGCCTCGTCCGGGAAGAACGCGGCGACCGGCAGGCTGAGCCTGCCGGCAATGCACTCCAGCATCGCCTCGCCGCGGACCGTCTCGGGCTTCAGATCCAGCGGTCGTCTCATGGCGCAAGCCACCGCTCAGCCCACCTTGTGGCCGAGCTGGATCGCCTTGGCGATCTGCGAGCGCCGGGCGGCATAGCCGGGCGCGACCATCGGGTAGTCGGCGGGCAGGCCGTAGCGGACCCGGTAGCGCTCGGGCGTGAGGCCGTGGGCGGTGAGGTGCCGCTTCAAGGTCTTGTAGGATCGGCCGTCGATGAAGCTGATCAGCCCCTCTTGCTTGATCGAGGCCTCGATCTGCGCGGCGCTCGGGCCGCTCCAGGACGACGCGGAGGCCGATGTCGCCCCCTGCAGCACCGAGATCGCCGTGTGAACCTGGTCGATCAGCACCGGCAGGTCCCCCACGCCCACACTGTTCCGCGAGACGTAGGCGGCGACGATCGCGCCGACCTTTTCGAGCAGGAACGAGGAGCGGGATTCGAGTGGGTTGGTCATGTGAGGAGTCACTGTTCGATATCTTCTTATCAATACCCCGCGCTTGTCGACCGGAGGTTGAACCACCTCGTGATCAAACAACTGCAAGAGTCCCCACCGGCGGCGGGCTGTTTAGATCACCTCAAGTTGCGCTGCGGCATCTCTTGAAGACAGAAACAATATACAATATGTGTTTCACCGCGTTTGTCCGAAGGCGCGGAACCCTTTTTCCCTTCGCGCGGATTGGGGTCCGCAAAGACAAGTTACTTTTGACTCCATTGTTTTCGACCGAAGGCTTTAACCCGAGGAACAGCTTCAAGCTTTGGTGCGAGACGCTGTTCGAGCGGTTCGTGCCCCTTGAGCAAGAGCGCCTGGACAACGGGCCATTCGAGGGCAAGCTGGATATCGCTGAAGTTGCCCCCTTACTGATAATCCGAATGGCCCAGGGCGCCCTGCGAAGCGAGGCGACGCGCGATGTGCGCCGGCGCAACGGCAAGGACGGCACGGTCGTCGTGATCTTCCAGCTCGCCGGCTGCAGGAGCTGTTCCACGAGCGCGGCCAGCACATTTCCGACTGGCTCTGGCAGCGCCGCCTGGAGGACGCAGCCAAGCGCCTGGCCGACCCGGGCTGCGCCCACCTGCCGGTCGGCACCCTGGCCTACGGAAGCGGCTTCGCCAACCGGGCGCATTTCTCCCGCCGCTTCAAGGACCGCCACGGGATGGCTCCGTGCAAGGATCGCGCAGCGGCGTTCACGGGCACCCCGTAGCCCCGCTCGACGCCCTTGCGGTGGGCGACCTCCAGGTCGTGACGCGTTTCGACGGCTCGGCCCTCGCGATCGGAGGCCGGCACGACGTCGTCCAGACACGCAATGCAGAGGGCGCGAACAACCCTGAAGGCCCCCGGTCTTGAGGCAAATCCATGTTCAGGAGGGGAGATGGTGGGATCGCCAGGACGAACGCTGCCGTGGTCGCACGGCAGCCCGGCACGGCTCGCGTCGGGGCCTGTCCCGGATGGCCAGGACAGAAAAGGACTGTGCCACCCCCAGCCGGTGCCCGGATTTGCTCGCGATCGCGCCACCGAAGCGGACCGGAAGCCTGGAGATGTAATTTTTTACAGACGGCTTTGTATTTATTCTTCTCGGCTGACCATAGATCAGATACACAACCTAGACGATCCATATTGATTGTTCAACATAATGGTAGTATATTTTTTTGACTGTTTACTCGCCGGCATTAATAATTGCCGATCGCTGGGCTTTTTAGTAATTACTAATATCGATCATGAGAACATTGTTTTCGACCGCCGAGATACACCCCCGTAATAGTTTTGAATCCTGGACCGAGACCGTTTCCAAGCTTGGGATACCCCTCAAGGAGAAGCGCCTCGACGACGGTCCGTTCACAGGCACGCTGGAGACAGCCAGTGTCGGCCCCCTGCTCATGGGACGCGTCTCGCATGGGGCGATCCGCAGCGAGGCCACGCGCGACTTGATCCGGCGCAACAACAAGGACGGCATGGTGGGCGTGCTCTTCAAGCTCGCCGGCGTGTCGACGAGCAGCCAGGATGATCGGGCGTCCGTGCAGCGGCGAGGCGACCTGATGGTGATCGACATGCGACCGGCCGTGCACGTTATCGAGCGCAGGCAGCCAATCCCTGTTCCTGGAACTGCCGCGCGAGCGCCTGGAGAGCGTGCTCGGGTCAGCCCGGCTCTACACGGCCCTGACGGTCCGGTCGGACCTCGGCTCCACCGCCCTGGCGATGCGCTTCTTCCAGGAACTGATCCGGGTGCACCGCCAGCTCGCGCCCGAAGCGGCCGGGCGTATGGCCTCGATCGGCGTGGACCTGATCGTGGCCGCCATCGCCGAGCGGCTGGCCCAGGAGGTCCCCCGGCCGCTCCACGGCACCGTCGTGGTCCAGCGCGCCAAGGCCCATGTCGAGGCCCACTTGAGCGATCCGACCCTGGATCCGCCCCGGCTCGCGGCGGCGATGGGGGTGTCCCTGCGCCGGCTGCAGGAGCTGTTCCACGAGCGCGGCCAGCACATTTCCGACTGGATCTGGCAGCGGCGGCTGGAGGACGCGGCCAAGCGCCTGGCCGACCCGGGCTGCGCCCACCTGCCGATCGGCACCCTGGCCTACGGAAGCGGCTTCGCCAACCAGGCGCACTTCTCCCGCCGCTTCAAGGACCGCCACGGCATGACCCCGCGCGAGTACCGGTTCGCGGCCCTCGTGAGCGTACCTTCGGCCGCCGCCGGGTGAGCCGCGCCATTCGGTCGCCCGTCCCGGTCAGCCAAGCCCGTTCAGGCTCACCGGAAACGTGCGTAGAATCCTCCCATGCAACCCCTGTTCTCGACACACGGTCTGCATCCGCGTGACAGCTTCAAGCGCTGGCGGGAGATGCTTTCCGAATTGGGCGCGACGGTTGAGCTGCAGCGCCTCGACGACGGTCCGTTCGAGGCCAGGATGGAGGTCGCCAGGGTCGGTCCCATCGCGATGACCCGCAGCACGATGGGCGCCGTGCGAAGCGAGGCGAAGGCCGGCCTGATCCCGCGTCACGGCAGCGACGGGCTGGTCATGGCGACCTTCACGCTCGCCGGCGCGGCGACGGCTTTCCAGGATGAGCGGAGTTCGGTGCAGAGGCCAGGCGACCTGGTGGTGATCGACCATCGGCCGACCGTGCTGACATCGAGCGCAGGCAGCGGATGCTTGGTCCTGCAATTGCCGCGCGAGCGCCTGGAGAGCGTGCTCGGGCCCACCCGGCTGTACACGGCCCTGACGGTCGGGTCGGACCTCGGCTCCACCACGCTGGCGATGACGTTCTTCCAGGAGCTGATCCGGGTGCACCATCAGCTCGCCCCCGACGCGGCCGCCCGCATGGCCTCCATCGGCGTGGACCTGATCGTCGCCAGCATCGCCGAGCGGCTGGCCCAGGATGTGCCCCGGCCGCTCCACGGCACCGTCGTCGTCCAGCGCGCCAAGGCCCATGTCGAGGCCCACTTGAGCGATCCGACGCTGGATCCGCCCCAGCTCGCGGCCGCAGTGGGGGTGTCCCTGCGCCGGCTGCAGGAGCTGTTCCACGAGCGCGGCCAGCACATTTCCGACTGGATCTGGCAGCGAAGGCTGGAGGCCGCGGCCAAGCGCTTGGCCGACCCGGGCTGCGCCCACCTGCCGATCGGTATCCTTTCCTATGGCTGCGGCTTCGCCAATCAGGCGCACTTCTCCCGCCGCTTCAAGGAGCGGCACGGCATGAGCCCGCGCGAGTACCGGTTCGCGGCCCTCCTGGGCGCTCCGTAGGCCGGGGCGCGGGGCCGGTTCAGGGGCCGCGATCACTCCGGCGCAGGCTCGCCGGCATCGCGAACAGCAGGAGTGCGGCCGCCACGAGGCAGAGCGTCCCGATGACGTAGAGGGCCGGCGTCGTCGACCCGGTCAGGTCCTTGACCCAGCCGACCATCACCGGGCTGACGATGCCACCGAGCTGCCCCAGGGTGTTGATCAGCGCGATGCCGCCCGCCGCCCCGACGCCGGTGACGAGCTTGGCCGGCAGCGTCCAGAAGGTCGGGATCGAGGCGACGATCCCGGCCCCCAGCAGGGCCAACGCGACCATCAGCGGCACGATCTGCCGGTCGAACAGGCCGGCGGTGAAGAAGCCGAGAGCGGCGGCCACCGCGAGCCCGGCGACGAATTTCGGCCGCTCGCCGGAGGCGTCGGACAGGCGCCCGACCACCACCATGCTGATCGCCCCGCAGATGTAGGGGATCGCGGTCAGGAAGCCGACATAGGCGGCGCCGCTGCCGCTGGCGGTCTTGATCAGGTCCGGCCCCCAGAAGTTCAACCCGTAGGAGCCGATCTGGAGGAGGAAATAGATCAGACCGATGAGCAGGAAGCCCGGCTGGCGGATGGCGCCGAGGAGCGAGTGGTCGCCGATCTCGCGGTTGTGGTGGGCGATCCTGTCGGTCAGCAGATCCTTCTCCGGCTCCGTGAGCCAGCGGGCGTCGGCGATCCGGTCGTCGAGACGCATCAGCACCAGGGCGCCGAGCACGAGGCAGGGCAGGCCGCCGGCCAGGAACAGCCATTGCCAGCCCGCGAGCCCCGCGACGCCGTTGAGGCCGCCGAGGATCAGGCCGGCCACCGGCGCGCCGAGGATGCCCGAGAAGGCCGAGGCCACGAACAGGAACGCGGTGATCCGGCCGCGGTGCGAGGCCGGGAACCACAGGGTCAGGTAGTACAGGATGCCGGGGGCAAAGCCCGCCTCCATGGCGCCGATCACGAAGCGCAGGACGTAGAAGTGCCATTCGGTACGGATGAAGATCATCAGCGCCGTGGCGATGCCCCAGGAGATCATGATCCGGGCGATCCAGCGACGCGCGCCCACTCGGTAGAGGAACAGGTTCGAGGGCACCTCGAAGATCACGTAGCCGACCACGAACATGCTCGCGCCTAGCCCGTAGGCGACGTTGCTGAAGCCGAGCTCGCTCTGGAGCTGGAACTTGGCGAAGCTGATGTTGATGCGGTCGAAGAACGCGAACAGGTAGCAGACCATGATCAGCGGCATCAGCCGCCACGCCACCTTCCGGACGGTTCCGGCCTCGGTCACGTCCTCCGGGCGCGCGACGGCGCCGGTTACCGCGATGGTCATCGATATCCTCCCTGGCGTTGCGCGGCCGCGCGTCGAGGACGGGGGGCCGGATGCGCGGGGCCGCCTTCGGGTGGGCGGCTTCGTCGCGCGGCGATTGTCGGAGTCAGGCGCCCTGCGGAACCGGGTGGAGGTCGCAGGGTCGGCCGGCCTTGGCGACCTGGCCCGGCACATCGTGGCCGACCAGCCGCGGCAGGTCGCGGGACAGGGCGATCAGGGCGGGCAGGTCGAGGCCGGTGGGGATGCCCATCTCGTGGGCCATGCTGACCAAGTCCTCGGTGCAGATGTTGCCGGTGGCGCCCGGGGCGAACGGGCAGCCGCCGAGGCCGCCGAGCGCCGCGTCGAAGCGGCGTGCGCCGGCCTGCCAGGCCGCGAGCACGTTCGCGAGGCCGACCCCGCGGGTGTTGTGGAAGTGCAGGGTCAGGCGCTCCGCCGGGACGAGGGCGAGCACCCGCGTGACCAGCCGCTCCACCTGCCGCGGATTGGCCATGCCGGTGGTGTCGGCGAGCGTCACGCCGGTGATGCCCAGCGAAAGGTAGCGCTCGACCTGCGCGATCACCCTGTCGTCCGGCTGGCCGCCCTCGAACGGGCAGCCGAAGGCGGTCGCCACCGTGGCATTGATGCTGACCGGGGCACCGCGCACCGAATCCATGATCCGCGCGAAGCCGGCGATCGAATCGGCCGGGCTCATGCCCATATTGGCGCGATTGTGGGTCTCGCTCACCGAGGCGACGAGGTTGATCTCGTCGACGCCCGCCGCCAGCGCCCGCTCCGCGCCCTTGGGGTTCGGCACCAGGGCCACGTAGACCGTGCCGGGCCGGCGCCGGATTCTGGAAAACACCGCGGCGGCGTCGCGCAGGGCCGGCACCGCCTTGGGCGAGACGAAGGACGAGACCTCGATGCGGGAGAAACCCGTACCCGAGAGCGCGTCCACGAGGGCGATCTTGTCCGCCGTCTCGACCCAGGCCGCCTCGATCTGGAGACCGTCGCGGGGCGCGACCTCCTGGACGAGCATCGCAGCGTCGGTCATTTCACGGCTCCCGCGTCGCGCAGCCTCTGGATCGCGGCGGCGTCGAGGCCGAGGTCGGACAGAACCGCGTCGGTGTGGGCACCGAGCGCCGGGCCCTGCCAGTGCACCGCCCCGGGGGTACCCGAGAGCTTAGGCACGATGCCCGGCATCTTCACCGGCGTGCCGCCGGGGAGTTCCGCCTGGAGGATCATGTCCCGGGCCTGGTAGTGCGGGTCGGCGACGATGTCGGCCACCGAGTAGATCCGCCCGGCCGGGACGTCCGCGGCATCGAGCAGAGCGAGCACCTCCTCGACGCTCCTGGCCTTCGACCAGTCGCCGATCACCCCGTCTAGCATCGCGGCATGCTGCGAGCGGCCCTCGTTCGAGCGCATCCGCGGGTCGTCAGCGAGGTCGGGGCGGCCGATGGCGTTCATCAGCCGGCGGAAGATCGGGTCGCTGTTGCCGGCGATCACGACGAAGCCGCCGTCCTGGGTCGGGTAGGTGTTGGACGGGGTGATGCCGGGCAGCGCGCCGCCGGTGCGGGTGCGGATCTCGCCGAGCAGGTCGTATTCGGGGACCAGGCTCTCCATGACGTTGAACACGCTCTCGACCAGCGAGACGTCCACCACCTGCCCGCCGCCGCCGTTCACCTTGACGTTCAGGATCGACATCAGCGCGCCGATCACGCCGTGCAGCGAGGCCAGGGTGTCGCCGATGCTGACCCCGACGCGCGCCGGGGGGCTGTCCGGCGAGCCGGTGGTGTAGCGGATCCCGCCCATGGCCTCGCCGATGGCGCCGAAGCCGGGCCGGTCGCGGTAGGGTCCGGTCTGGCCGTAGCCGGAGATGCGCACCATCGTGAGCTTCGGGTTGAGGGCCGAGAGCACGTCCCAGCCGAGCCCCAGCTTCTCCAGGCCGCCGGGCCGGAAATTCTCGACCACGACGTCGGCGCTCGCGGCGAGGCGCTTGACGATGTCGAGCCCGTCGGGAGACTTCAGGTTGACGGCGATAGACTTCTTGTTGCGCGACTGGAGGTACCACCAGAGCGAGGTGTCGCCGTGCATCTTGCGCCAGGTGCGCAGGGGGTCGCCGCCCTCGGGCGCCTCGACCTTGATCACCTCGGCGCCGAATTCGGCCATGAGCTTGGTGGCGAACGGCGCGGCAATGAGCTGGCCGAGTTCCAGCACGCGGATGCCGCTGAGCGGACCTGACACCGTCGTTCTCTCCCTGTCTTTGCACCGAGAATACGACCGGCAGGCCGGCGAAGTCCAAACGCGATGCGCCAGCCTGCGTTCTCCGGATGCGAACGCTCGGCACCGTGCGCCGAAGCGGTCACCGGTTCGGCGCAGGCCAGGATGCGGGAGCGAAACCGTCAGCCTCCGGCCGTGCGCAGGTGGTCGAGGAGCAGGGCGGCGGCCGGCGGCAGGGCGCCAGGCCGGACCACCAGGGTGAGCGTCCGCGTGGCCCACGGGTCGGTCAGCGGCACCGCGGCGAGCCGCATCTGCGGCCCGAGCAGGGCGTAGACCCCCGCGGGGATCGTTCCGAGGCCCATCCCGGCCTGCGCCATGCGGCAGATCCCGTCGAAGCTCGGCACGTGGATCCGCAGGCGCAGCGGGCGCCCGAGGCGCCGGGCCTCGTCCCGGAGGGCCGCGTAGATCGAGCTCTCGGCATGGAGGCCAACATGATCGTAGTCGAGGGTATCGGCGAGGGCGACCGCGCCGCGTCCGCTGAGCGGGTGGTCGGCCGGCATCACCAGAACGAGGTGGTCGCCGCGATACGGGTGGGCGGAGAGCGAGCGGGTATCGGTGCCGCCGGCGCAGATCCCGAGATCGGCAACGCCCTCCTCGACGCCGAGCACCACGCCGCCGCTCGGCCGCTCGGCCAGGTCGACGCGGATTCGCTCCTGAGCGGCCAGGAAAGCCTGGAGGTCCTCGGGCAGGAACTGGACGATGGCCGACAGGTTGGCGAGCATCCGCACGAAGCCGCGCACTCCGTGCGCGTGCTCGGCGAGTTCCAGCGCCATCTGCTCCGCGCTCGCCAGCATCCGGCGGGTATGGTGCAGCAGGGTCTCGCCGGCCGGCGTGAGGCGCATGCCCCGTGGCTCGCGCGTGAGGAGCGCGCAGCCCAGCGCGTGCTCCAGCTCGGCTAGGCGCTTGCTAACCGCCGAGGGGGCGATCGCCGCCCGCCGCGCGGCGCCGTTGAGCGTCCCCGCCTCGCAGATCGCCGCGAACAGGCGGAGCGTCTTGAGGTCGAGGCGACTCAGGGTGGCTGCGGCGGGGAGCGGGTCGGGAATGTCCGCGTGCCTCCCGGTCGGCGGCATCCGGCCAGCGCCCTCAGTCCCGCGACCCGACCGGCTGGCCATGCGTACCGTAGCCGAGCTTCGCGCCCTGCCGGTTGACCAGGCCGAAGCGCAGGACCGCCTGCTCCAGATAGTCGACGGCGTCCACGAGATGCGCACGCGCCGCCGCGATCGTCTCCTCGCCCTCCTCGACCGGCGTCTCGGCGAGCTTCACCGCGGCGATCAGGACCCGGTCGCGCTCCTCCTCGATACGCCGGTCGCGCTCGACATGGCCGCGGACCTTGGCGTCGAAGGCCTCGATGACGGACCAGGGCAGCGCGTCCTTGTCGACCGGTGGCCGGAAGGCCAGCGCGTGCCGCCGCGCCGCCGCGGCCGCCGCTCTGACATGGTCGGCGAGTTCTGCGTCCATCTCGGTCTCTCCGCGCAGCCATGCCTGCCGTCGCGAACGTCGGTCCCGCCCGGCCGGTGCCGATGCCGTTATCGGGCCGCGCCGCAAACCTTCAAGCAGCAGGCGCCGGGGGCCTTACCTTGGCGGTTCGAGCCCTTATCTCTCGCGAACGTGATCGGTGGACCGGGCCCGGTCCGGAGGGGAGTGACTCCGATGGAATCGATATCGAATGCCGGCCCCCTGCGGGCGACCGCCGCGGCCCGTCTGCTCGGCCTGCTCGCGGTGGTCCTGGTCGCCACCGGGCTCTCCGGCTGCGGGGCGATCAACCGGGTGCCGACCCTCCAGGAGCAGGCGAAATCAGCCTGGAGCGAGGTGCAGAACCAGTACCAGCGCCGCGCCGACCTGATCCCGAACCTCGTCGAGACCGTGAAAGGCTACGCCCAACAGGAGAAGGACGTGCTGATCGGCGTCACCGAGGCGCGGGCCAAGGCGTCGAGCGTGAAGGTCGACGCCTCGACGGTCACCGACCCGCAGAAGTTCAAGGAATACCAGGACGCCCAGAACCAGCTCTCGGGGGCGCTGGGCCGGCTGCTGGTGACGGTGGAGAAATACCCCGACCTCAAGTCGAACCAGAACTTCCTCGCCCTGCAATCCCAGCTCGAGGGCACCGAGAACCGCATCGCCGTGGCCCGGCGCGACTATATCGGCGCGGTCCAGGCCTACAACACCGAGGTCCGCACCATCCCGGGCCGCTGGATCGCCGCGATCTTCTATCCCGACGCCAAGCCGATGGAGACCTTCACGGCGACGCCGAATGCCGACCGGCCGCCGAACGTGAAGTTCTAGGGGCGGCCGATGGGCCGGAGCATCCCGACGCGGGTGCGGCTCGCCCTCGCGCTCGGCGTCCTCGCCGTCTGCCTCGCGGTCTACGCCGTCGGGGCGCTGGCGGCCGACCTGACCTTTCCGGCGCTGACCGGCCGCGTGGTCGACGCGGCCGGCATCCTCACGCCGGACCAGCGCGGCAAGCTGGACGCCAAGCTGAAGGCGCACGAGGACAAGACCTCGGACCAGGTCGTCGTGGCCACCGTGCCGAACCTCCAGGGCACCACCGTCGAGGATTATGCCAACCGGCTGTTCCGGGCTTGGAAGCTCGGGCAGGCGAAGACCAATAACGGCGCCCTGCTGCTGGTGGCGCCGGCCGAGCGCAAGGTGCGGATCGAGGTCGGCTACGGGCTCGAAGGGGCGCTCACCGACGCGCTCACCCGGGTGATCATCGCCAGCGCCATCACCCCCCGCTTCAAGACCGGCGACTATTACGGCGGCCTCGACGCCGGCGTCGACGGGATGCTGTCGATCCTGTCGGGCGACGCCCAGGAGTGGCAGCGCAAGCCGCAGGTGCGCACCGACGAGGTCGATCCCGCGCAGGTCGCGGCCCTCGTTCTCCTGTTCCTGGTCGTGCTGTTCGTGGCCTGGCGGATGACCCGAGGCGGCAATCGGGGCGGTCCGGCGGGCCGCCGTGGCGGCATCGTCCTCCTGCCGGGGCCCGGCTCCGGGGGATGGAGCGGCGGCTTCTCGGATGGCGGATCGTCCGGCGGCTTCGGCGGCGGCTTTTCCGGTGGGGGCGGCTCGTCCGGCGGTGGAGGGGCCTCGGGTGACTGGTAGGATCGCGGAGGTGCTCTCCCCGGAGGCGTGCGCGCGTCTCGCCCGTGCGGTGTCCCGGGCCGAGGCCGGCACGTCCGGCGAGATCGTCGTGATGATCAGCCGGCGCGCGGGCACCTACCGGTCGGTGGTGCTGCTCGCGGCCCTGATCGCCGCGCTGATCCTGCCCTGGCCGCTGATCGCTCTGACGGGCTGGAGCGCCGCATCCATCCTGCTGGCGCAGGCGGCCCTGGTGGCCGCGATCCTGGCAGCGAGCCAGAACGAGCGGCTGCGCCTCACCCTGGTGCCCCGCCGCCTGCGTGGCGCCCGGGCCCGGGAGGCCGGGCAGCGTGCCTTCTGGTGCCGGGGCCTGAACCGGACCCGGTCCCGCACCGGCGTGCTGCTCTACCTGTCGCTGGCCGAGCGTCACGCCGAGATCGTCACCGACCTGGAGGTGCTGCGGCATATCCCGCCCGAATCCTGGGATGGAATCCTCGCCGATCTCGTCCGGGCGCTGGCGCGCGGCGATGTCGAGGGCGGCCTGACGGCGGCGGTCGAGCGGGTCGGCACCTGCCTGGCGGAGCATCTCCCGGCCGGTCCCCGGGATCCGGACGAGTTGCCGAACCGGGTGATCGTCGCCGATTAGAGCGCGCCGCATCGTTGTGCGCGGCCGCACCAAGTCGTCCCGGTCGCCGGTAACTGCGCCGGCCCGCGAGCGATTCAGCCTGTACGGGCCCCGCGCGTCGCGCGGTGCCCCCGGATCGTCGTCGCATACCGTCGACGAGACCGCCCAGAGAGACGGAGCGATGCGGATAACGGCGGCATCGCCCAAGGAGGCCGTGATGAAGATCCTGATCGCCGCGACGCCGCTCACCGGCCACGTCAACCCGCTGCTCGCCATCGGCTGCGAAGCCGCCGCCCGCGGCGACGAGATCCTCGTGCTCACCGACGCGGCCTTCCGGCCGAAGGTCGAGACGGCGGGCCTGCGCTTCACGCCCTATGCCGACAACGGTTCGGCCGCGTTCCGCGAGACCGGCCTGCCCGCCGGACCGGAACGCTACCGGCGCGAATTCCAGCGGCGTTTCATCGATCCCATGCCGGTGCAGGCCGCGGCCCTGCGCGCGCTGATCGCCGACGAGGCGCCGGACGTGATCGTGGCCGGCAGCATGTTCCTCGGCGTGCTGCCGCTGCTCCTCGACACCGCCCCGCGGCCGCCGATCGTCACCGCCAATGTCAGCTTCCTGTTCCTCGACCGGCCCGATCACGCCCCGGTCGGCCTCGGCCTGCCGCCGGCGCGCGACCGGGCCGAGCGGATCCGCTACGCGGCCATGAAGGCCGGCATGGACGCAGCCTTCGCCAACCCCGTGCGCGCCTACGCGGACGGCCAGCTCGCGCGGCTCGGCCTGCCGCCGCTCCCGGCCTCCCTGCCACACTCGATCGTCGTGCTGCCGGACCTCTTCCTCCAGCCCACGGTGCCGGGCTTCGAGTACGATTACGGCACCCTCCCCCCGGGCGTGCGCTTCATCGGCCTGCTCCAGCCCTCCGCCCCGCCGGCGCCGCTGCCGGACTGGTGGCCGGAGCTGTTGCGGGCCAACGCGGCGGGCAAGCCCGTCGTGCTGGTCACCCAGGGCACCCTCGCCAACGCGGATTTCGGCGAGCTGGTCGAGCCGGCGCTGGCCGCCCTCGCCGACCGGGACGACCTGCTCGTCCTGGCCACCACCGGCGGACGGCCGGTCGAGGCGCTGCGGGGACCGGTCCCGGCCAATGCCCGCGTCTCGGTCTTCCTGCCGTTCCGCGAGTTGCTGCCGCGGGTAAGCGTGCTCGTCACCAACGGCGGCTACGGCAGCGTCTCGCAGGCACTGGCGTCCGGCGTGCCGATCGTGTCGGCCGGGCTCACCGAGGACAAGGCGGAGGTAAACGCCCGCATCGGCTGGTCCGGCGTCGGCCTCAACCTCGCCACCAACACCCCGAGCGCCGAAACCCTGCGCGAGGCGGTGGCGCGGGTGCTCGACGAGCCCGGCTTCCGGCAGCGCGCCGTCGCGCTGCGGGAGGCCTTCGCGGCGCGGGACGCGATGGCCGGCATCCTGGGCGCGGTCGACGACCTCGCCCGCTCCGGACCGGTGCGTGGCGGCACGGGCGCCGCGATCCCGCTGGCGAGGTCGGCATGAAACCGGCCCTCGACCGCGCGGCGTTGCGCGTCGTCGTCGATCTCAACCGCTGCCAGGGCTACGCCCAGTGCTGCTACGCGGCGCCGGACGCCTTCACCTTACGCGGGCATGAGATCCTGTTCTACGATCCCGCGCCTCCGGCCGAGCGGCGCAGCGCGATCGAGCGGGCCGTGCAGGCCTGTCCGGTCCGCGCCATCAGCCTCCAGGCCGGGGCGGATGACGGAGGCGCAGCATGAGCCCGGAACCCGCCGGCATCGTCGTGGTCGGGGCATCGCTCGCGGGCCTGCGCGGGGCGGAGGCCCTGCGGCGTGGCGGCTATGACGGGCCGCTGACCCTGGTGGGCGCCGAGGCCCACCGCCCGTACGACCGACCGCCGCTGTCGAAGCACGTGCTCGCCGGGGAGCTGTCCCCGGAAGCGACGCGCCTGCCGGAACTGGCTTCCTTGCGCGCCCGCTGGCGGCTCGGGAGCGCGGCGGTGGCGCTCGACCGGACGGCCCGCGCCATCCGGCTCGCGGACGGAGCCGCTCTGGCCTACGAGAAGCTCCTGATCGCCACCGGGGCCGAGGCCCGGCCCTGGCCGGTCGAGACCGGCGGCGGGCTCGCCGGCATCCACACATTGCGCGGTTGCGACGACGCGGCCGCCCTGCGTGCCGACCTCGTGGCAGGCCCGCGCCGGGTGCTCATCGTCGGCGGCGGCCTGATCGGCTGCGAGGCGGCCTCCTGCCTGCGCGACCTCGGCCTGCCCGTGACCCTGGTCGATCCCAACCCGACGCCGCTGGCCCGCTCGCTGGGAACCCTGGTCGGCGGCGTGGTCGCCGCGTGCCTGCGCGAATCCGGCGCCGTGTTCCGCCCCGGCACGCAGGTTCTGAGCTTCGAGGGCGACGAAGCGGGCCGCGTGGCCCGGGCCCGGCTGGCGGATGGGGGCGTCATTGAGGCCGATCTCGTCATCGCGGCGCTGGGCGCCACTCGGGCGACCGGCTGGCTCCGCGGGGCCGGCCTGATGGCCGATGCCGGCGGCCTCACCTGCGACGCGGCCTGCCGCGCCCGCGACACGGACGGCGCGCCCTGCCCCGACATCTATGCCGCCGGCGACGTGGCGCGCTGGCCGATCCGCCTCTACGGGGGCCGCCCGGTGTCGGTGGAGCACTGGGGCAACGCCGTCGAGCAGGCAGTCCATGCCGCCCGCAACATGCTGGCCGGCCCCGGCGACCAGCGGCCCTACGAGCACCTGCCGGCCTACTGGTCGAGCCAGTTCGGGATCAACATCAAGGCGGTGGGCCTCACCGAGGGGGCGGATTCGATCGCGGTGGTGCAGGGCTCGCGCGCGTCCCGGCGCTTCCTCGCCGTCTACGGGCGGGCCGGGCGCAGCATCGCGGCGGTTTCGTTCGACCAGGCGCGGTGGCTGCCCGCCTATGCCGCGGCGATCGCGGCCGGGGCCGCCTTCCCGCCGATCGTCGACGCCACCGACCAGCCCCGTGTGGAGACGGCCGTCCCCGGCTTCCCGCCGTCGCGCGCTTCCCGCCCCGCCGAGCCCGCCCATGCCTGACGACGCGCTCTTCTCCGCGGTGATGGACCCGGCCAACCGCGCCGACCCCTACCCGCTCTACGCCCGGCTGCGCCAGCGCCCGGTCTGGCGCCAGCGTGGCGGCAGCTACGTGGTGAGCAGCCATGCGGCGATCCGCGCCCTGATCTTCGATCCGCGCCTCAGCTCGGAGGACCTGCCGCCGCCCCGCCGGCCGCGCACCGGCAATCCGCTCAGGGATTTCATCCTGAACCCGATCAAGAACCGCATCAGCGCGACGCACCGCCCGCTGATCTTCCGCGACCCGCCCGACCACGACCGGCTGCGCAGCCTGGTGATGCGTGAATTCTCGATCGCCCGGGTGCTCGGCCTGCGCGAGCGGATCGCCCGGGAGGTGGACCACCTCCTCGATGCCTGCCGGGGGCGCCCGGAGATCTGCTTGGTGAGCGACCTCTCGTACCCACTGCCCGTGGCGGTGATCTGCGAGCTGCTCGGTGTCCCCGAGGCGGACGAGCCGCAGTTCCAGGCCTGGGCGACGCAGCTCGCCACCGCGGTGGAGCCGGATGCGCGCCACGATGCGGAGACCCGCCGCCAGATCGTCGGCGCCTTCGACGAGATCGCGGCCTACATGCGCGACCTCATCCGCGAGAAGCGCCGCCGCCCGGCCGACGACATGCTCAGCGGCCTGGCCGCGCCCGGGCCGGGCGGCAGGAAGCAGATGAGCGACTTCGACCTCATCGCCACCTCGGTCCTGCTGCTGGTCGCGGGGCACGAGACCACTGTGAATCTCGTCACCAACGCCATGCTCACCCTGCTGCGCCACCCGCCGGAGCTGGACCGCCTGCGCGCCGACCCGGAGCGGGCGCCGCGGGTGATCGAAGAGGTGCTGCGCTACGAGCCGCCGGTGCATTTCCGGACCCGCAAGGCGCTGGGCTCGATCGCGCTCGCCGGCGAGACGATCCCGAAGGGCGCCCCCGTCATCCTGCTCTTCGCCGCCGGAAACCGCGACCCCGAGCGGTTCGCCGCGCCCGACCTCTTCGATCCCGACCGACCCGACATCCAGCATTTCGGCTTCGGCGGCGGCCTGCATTACTGCGTCGGCGCGCCCCTCGCGCGGCTCGAGGCCGAGATCGCCCTGGTGGCGCTCAGCCGCCGCCTCGTCGCCCCGCGGCTGCTGCGCGATCCGCCACCCTACCGGCCGGGCGCCTCGCTCCGCGGACCCGAGCAGCTGGGGATCGGCATCGACGGGATCGCCTGAGAGGAGGCCGGAGTCCCGGGAAGGTCGATCTCGGCCCGCAAGCCACCCCCGGGCCGGTTCACCAGGCGGATCTCGCCGCCATGGGCACGCACCGCGGAGCGGGCGATCGCGAGCCCGAGCCCGATGCCGCCGGTCTCGTCGCTGCGCGCATCGTCGAGCCGGGTGAAGGGCTCGAACAGGCTCTCGACCCGGCCCGTCGGCACGCCCGGGCCGTCGTCCTCGACCTGCACCCGCACCACGTCCCGGTCCTGCGCGACGGTGATACGGGCGCAGCCGCCGTAGCGGATCGCGTTCTCCACGAGATTGTCGAGGGCCCGCCGGAGGGACACGGGCCGGCCGTGGAACGGCAGCGCCGCCGGGGCCGAGAGCGTCGCGTTCCGGCCGAGCGCCCGATGGTCGTCGACGAGCGCGCGCGCCATCCCGGCGAGGTCGAAGGTTTCCGGCGCCTGCGCGACCACGTCGTCGCGGGCGAAGGTCAGCGTCGCCTCCACCATCCGGCGCATCTCGGCGAGCGTACGCACCATCGGCTCGCGCAGCTCCGGATCCTCGACCATCTCGGCGCGCAGCCACAGGGAGGCGATCGGGGTGCGCAGGTCGTGGCTGATCGCCGCCAGCATCCGCGTTCGATCCTCCACGAACGCCCGGAGCCGTGCCTGCATCAGGTTGAAGGCGGCGCTCATCCGGGCGAGTTCGCGCGGGCCGCGCTCCGGCAGGGGTTCGACCGCGGCGCCGCGGCCGACCTGCTGGGCCGCGGCCGCGAGGGCCGAGACCGGGCCGACCACCCCGCGCAGGCCGAACCCGACGACGACGAGCACGGCGGCGACGCTCGCGGCGAGCTGGGCGAGGCCGATCCGCAGCCAGGGCGGAGTCGGCAGGAATACCGGCGCCTCACCGTTGAGCCAGCGCCCGTCCGCCAGCCGCACCGAGACCCGCAGCGCCTCAGGGGGGGCCCGGCGCGGCGCCTCGTCCGGATCCTCGCCGAGATCGCGCTCGACCAGCTTGAGCCGCGCCGAACCGGGATCGATCCGCATCCGGCGCTCCAGGATCGCCGCGAGCCGAGTCTCGTCCGGGTCCATGGCTGCGGCCTCGACCGTGCTGTCCGCGCCGATCGAGAAATGCCGGCGCGGCGAGCCGTAGGCCGCGATGACGCCCGGCACCGCCTCGGGGGGCACCCGATCGATGAGGCGCGCCAGCGTCGCAACCCGGTCGATGACCTGCGTTCGCCCGGCGGCGCGCCCGACCCGGGTCGTCTCCTGGGCGAACATCGCGAAGGCGGCCGCCTGCGCCGCCACCACGGCGAGCACCAGCAGCAGGCCGAGCCGGCCGCCGAGGGAGCGCGGGACCGGGGACCTCACGGGTTCGCCCGCATGTCAGAGTTCCCGCACATCGGCGGCGAGCACGTAGCCGCCGCCCCAGACCGTCTTGACCAGACTCGGTCTGGCCGGATCGCGCTCCAGCTTGCGCCGCAGGCGGCTGACCTGGTTGTCGATGCTGCGGTCGAAGGCCTGGGCGGCGCGGCCGGCGGTGAGGTCGAGGAGCTGATCGCGGGAGAGGACGACGCGCGGGCGCTTGGCCAGCGCGGCCAGCAGCCGGAACTCGGCGGTGCTGAGCGGGACGGCACTCCCGTCCGCATCCAGGAGTTCGCGCCGGTCGGTGTCGAGGATCCAGCGGTCGAAGGCGAGCCGGCGCGTGCCGGCCTCGTCGCGGCTCCGCGGCAGGGCGTTGGCCCGGCGCAGGAGGTTCTTGACCCGGGCGAGCAGCTCGCGCGGGTCGAACGGCTTCACCACGTAATCGTCCGCGCCGATCTCCAGGCCGACGATTCGGTCGGTCTGCTCGGCCATGGCGGTGAGCAGGATCACCGGCGTGTCGTGCACCTCGCGGATGTGCCGGCAGAGGGACAGGCCGTCCTCTCCAGGCATCATCACGTCCAGGATGATCAGGTCGATCGCCCCGTGCGCCAGGGCGGCCCGGGCGGCGGCGGCGTCTGCGGCGACGCTGACCCGCAGGTCGTGCCGCCGCAGGTAGGCGGCCAGCGGATCGCGGATGTCGCGGTGATCGTCCACCACCAGGACGTGCGCGTCGTCCATGCCTCGTCTCCCTGCCCGGTCGGCGCTCGTCAGGGCGGTATACCGCCGGGCTTCGCGCGTTTCCCGGGGAACATGTCGCAAAGTGTATCGGCACGCGGCCCGCGCGACAGCCCGCGACACTTCCGGCCCCGGCCGGCATAATCGCGCGACATCGACCGGCGACAGTCCCGCCCCGTGCCGAGTCAGGCACGTCGGAACGGTGCAGGGCGATGACCAGCGACGCGGCGCTCGCGCTCAACAGGTTCGGGATCGGGGCGCGGCCGGGCGAGGCCGCCCGCATCGCCAGCGACCCGCGCGGCTTCCTTTTGGCGCAGCTCCGCATCCCGGAGGCGGCGCTGATCGCGGAGCCGGGCCTGCGCGCCTCCGACGCCGCCGTGCGCGACCTGGCTCAGGCACGGCGCGACAGGCGCGCGGAGGCGGCCCTGGCCGCCGGCGCGCCGCCCGCGGAGGTCACCCCGATGATACCGGCCACCGGAGCTGAGGCTCCGCCGGCCCCGGGGGCGCTGCGGCGCGACATCTACCGGGACGAGGTCGCCGCGGGCCTCGCCCATGGCGCCGCCACGGATTCCGGCTTCGTCGAGCGGCTGGTCCTGTTCTGGGCGAACCACTTCGCGGTCTCGGCCGACAAGGGCCCGGTCCACGTGCTGGCCGGCGCGTTCTCGCGCGAGGCGATCCGGCCGCACGTGCTCGGGCGCTTCGCCGACCTCCTGCGGGCGGCGGCGCGGCACCCGGCGATGCTGGTCTACCTCGACAACCAGCGCTCGGTCGGCCCCCTCTCGCCGGCAGGTGCGCGGGCGGGGCGCGGCCTCAACGAGAATCTCGCCCGCGAGACCCTGGAGCTGCACACGCTGGGCGTCGACGGCGGCTACGGGCAGGCCGACGTCATCGGTCTCGCCCGGGCGCTCACGGGCTGGGGCTGGGTGCCGCCGCGGGCCGATGATCCGGAGGCCGGCCGGTTCCGGTTCGTCCCGAACCGCCACGAGCCCGGGCCAGCGACGGTTCTGAGCAAGACCTACCCGCCGGGGGGTGCCGAGCAGGCAGAGGCGGTGCTCGACGACCTCGCCCGGCATCCGTCCACCCCCCGCCACATCGCCAGGAAGCTCGTCGCGCACATGATCGCCGACGATCCGCCCGAGCCCGCGGTGGCGCGCGTGGCCGCGGTCTTCCGGGACAGCGACGGCGACCTCGCCGCCACCGCGGCGGCCCTCGTCGCGACACCGGAGGCCTGGGAGCCAGCGCCGCGCAAGCTGAAGTCCCCGTCCGAGTTCGTGCTCAGCGCCCTGCGCCTGCAGCCGGCACTCGACCCGCGCGATCCGGCGCTGATCCGCACGCTGACCGAACTCGGCCAGCGCCCGTTCACGCCGCCGAGCCCACGGGGCTTCCCGGACGACGCAGCCTCCTGGCTCGCGCCCCACGCCTTCCGGGCCCGGGTCGAGTGGGCCTGCCTCGCCTGCGAGCGGGCGCCGCCCAAGGCCAACCCGGCAGAGCTGGCCGACGACGTCCTCGGTCCGCTTCTGTCGGCCGAGACCCGCCGGGAGATCGCTCGCGCCGAGACCGGGGCGCAGGGCCTCGCCCTTCTCCTGATGAGCCCCGAATTCCAGCGGAGATAGGCCGATGTCCTGTGAGACCCCGACACGCCGTGGCCTGCTCGCTGCCGGATCGAGCCTCGCGGCCTGGGCGCTGATACCCCGGCTCGCCTCGGCCGCGACCCGGGACCCGCGCTTCGTGCTGGTGATCCTGCGTGGCGCCCTCGACGGCCTCGCCTTCCTGCCGCCTGTGGGCGACCCGGCCTACGCGTCCCTGCGCGGCGACCTCGCGCTCCCGACCACCGGGGCGGGGGCGGCCCTGCGGCTCGACGGCATGTTCGGCCTCAACCCGAACATGCCGGGGCTCAAGGCGCTCTACGACGACGGCCAAGCCCTGATGCTGCACGCAGTGGCCACGCCCTATCGCGAGCGCTCGCATTTCGACGGCCAGGACGTGCTGGAGAACGGGACGCCCGGCCCCGCCGGGGCCGAGACCGGCTGGCTCAACCGCGCCGCCTCGGGGATGCCGGCGCTCGGCCGGGTTCAGGACAGTGGCCTGTTCGTGGCGGGAGCGACGGTGCCCCTGGTGATGCGCGGCCCGAGCCCGGTGATGAGCTGGTCGCCCGGCTCCCTGCGGGCGCCCGCCGACGATATGCTGGCGCGGCTCGGCCGGCTCTACGGCGACCGCGACCCGCAGCTGCTGGGGGCGCTCACGGAGGGCCAGCGGCTCGACGCAGCGCTCGGCCGCGGGACCGGCGGTCCCCGCGGGCCGGCCGGCGCCTACGTCGCCCTGGCGGGCGCGGCCGGGCGCGCCCTCGCCCGCCCGGACGGGCCCCGGATCGCGGCGCTCGCGCTGGACGGCTGGGACACCCACGCGGCGGAAGGGCCGGCCTCCGGCCGCCTCGGCCATCTTTTGCAGGGGCTCGACGCGGCGCTGGCCTCGCTCAGGGCGGAGCTCGGGCCCGCCTGGGCCCAGACCGTGGTGGCGGTCGCCACCGAGTTCGGGCGCACCGCCCACGCCAACGGCACGGACGGGACCGACCACGGCACCGCCGCCGCCGCCTTCCTCGCCGGAGGCGCCGTCAAGGGAGGCCGCGTGATCAGCGACTGGCCGGGCCTCGCACCGGCCGCGCTCCACGAGGGCCGCGACCTGCGCCCGACCCGCGATCTCCGCGCCGTGCTCAAGGGCGTGCTGCGTGACCACCTGGGCCTTCCCGACGGGATGCTGGCCCGCACCGTCTTCCCGGGCAGCGGAGATGTCGCGCCCCTGCGCGACCTCCTGGCCTGAACCCCGATTCCGGGCCCTGCGCCCCGGAATGCCGGCGCGGCCGCAGAGCCGGCGCCGATCCCGCAACCATGACGGAGGAACAATCGAATGCCGAGACATCTCGTCCCCGCCGCGCTGCTCGCGGTCGGACTCGCCGCACCGCTGCCGGCCTCGGCGCTGCCCCTGGCCGGACTCGCCGCGCCCGACGCGCCGATCGTCCAGGTCTATGGCGGCTGCGGCCCCTACGGCCATCGCGGTCCCTATGGCGGCTGCCGGCCCGGAGGGCAGTTCGGCGGCTACGTCCGGCGCGCCTGCCCGCCGGGCTTCCACATCGGGCCATACGGCCGCCGGTGCTGGCCCAATCGCTGACCCTCGATCCCGGGAGGACATCATGCGTACGCATTGGATCGCCGCCGCCGTCATGGCCCTCGGCCTGACCGGCGCCACAATGGGCGCGGCGCAGGCTCGGGACGGCTGCGGCCCCGGCTTCCACCGCGGCTTCTACGGCTATTGCCGGCCGAATTTCGGGCCGCCCCGGCTCGTCTACCGGCCGGGCTTCTACGGCTACCGCCGCTTCGGCTGGCACCGATGGGGCGGTTACCGCCATGTCGGCTGGCATCACGGCTGGCACCGTCGCTGGTGAACCCGCCCGGATGTTCCGGGACGAACCCGGCCGCGCCGCCCAGGCGGCGCGGCCACAGCAGCGGAGAAACGACAGATGATCAGGCAGGTCCTCATCGGGCAGGCGCTCGCCCTGTCCCTCGTCGCCCTCCTTCCGGCCGCCGCCCGCGCCCAGGCGGGCGAGGCCGTGCCGCCCCTGGCTGTCGGCGCCCAGGATCGGTCCGGCGCGGGGCTGGAACAGTTCACGGCGGCCCACCGCGAGCGGATGATGCGAGCCGACAGCGACCATGATGGCCGCATCAGCCTGACCGAGTGGACGGCGTGGCGGGCTTCCCATCCCGGCCCGGCGGGGAGCGGCCCGGCCAGGCGCTTCCGCCGGCTCGACACGAACGGCGACGGCTTCCTCACGGCGGATGAGATCGACGCCGTCGCGGCCAAGCGCTTCGCCCGCCTCGATGCCGACCACGACGGTACCCTGTCCCACGCGGAGCGAAGGCAGGCTCGGGCACCCGGCGAGGCAGCGACGCGGGACCGCTAGTTGCGGTCCTCCAACCTCCTCGGCGGCCGAATGCGATGACGGATCCGGATGTTTCCCGTGAAACATTCGGACCTCTCGCGGCCCTCGCCGCCCTGCGCATCTGTGCCCGGCCAACCGGATCAACCGTTGATGCCGCCGCCGTAACGACAGGGATCCGGCGCCTCCCGATCGATCGGAGTCGGCGTTCCATGGCGGAGGCGACGCCGAATGCCGCGGGAACCGGATTTCCGGGCCAGGCTTGCTGGATAGGCGGCAGGCTCGAACCCGCGCTTTGCGCGGGCCCCGGTCCTCGGGGGCTGTGCGAACGTATCGGGTGATCTCGAACCGAGCGGCTCCCGTGCCGTGGGGAACTTGACCGTGACGCTCGGGACTTGCCCTGGCGAGGCCGCGTCCTGTGGCCGCGCTTCCCCACGATCCGGAGAACCGACGCGATGAAGGCCCTCTGCTGGCACGGCAAGAACGACATTCGCTGCGACACGGTCCCGGATCCGGTCATCGAGGATGCCCGCGACGTGATCATCAAGGTGACGAGCTGCGCGATCTGCGGCTCGGACCTCCACCTGATGGACGGCCTGATGCCGACGATGGAGTCGGGCGACGTGCTCGGACACGAATTCATGGGCGAGGTCGTCGAGGTCGGTCAGGGCTTCACCAAGTTCAGGAAGGGCGACCGCATCGTCGTGCCCTTCAACATCAACTGCGGCGACTGTCGCCAGTGCAAGCTGGGGAATTATTCGGTCTGCGAGCGCTCGAACCGCAACGCCGAGATGGCGGCCGCCCAGTTCGGCTACACCACTGCGGGGCTGTTCGGATATTCGCACCTGACCGGCGGCTACGCGGGCGGTCAGGCTGAATACGTCCGCGTGCCCATGGCGGATGTGGCGCCCATGAAGGTGCCCGACGGCATGGACGACGAGTCGGTCCTCTTCCTCACCGACATCCTGCCCACCGGCTGGCAGGGCGCCGAGCATTGCGGGATCAAGGGCGGCGAGATCATCGCGATCTGGGGCGCGGGCCCGGTCGGCCTGTTCGCGATCCAGTCGGCCAAGATCATGGGTGCGGGGCGCATCATCGCCATCGAGACCGTGCCCGAGCGCATCGCGCTCGCCCGGAAGGCCGGCGCCACCGACATCATCGACTTCATGAACGAGGACGTGTTCGAGCGGATCAAGGAGATCAGCAAGGGCCTGGGCGCGGACGGCGTGATCGACTGTGTCGGCATGGAGGCGAGCGCCGGCCATGGCGGCGTCACCGGCGTGCTGGCCACGATCCAGGAGAAGCTGACCGCGACCGAGCGTCCCTACGCGCTGGCCGAGGCGATCAAGGCGGTGCGGCCCTGCGGCATCGTCTCGGTGCCCGGCGTCTACGGCGGCCCGGTGCCGATCAACATGGGTTCGGTGGTGCAGAAAGGCCTGACCCTCAAGAGCGGCCAGACCCACGTGAAGCGCTACCTGGAGACGCTCACCAAGCTGATCCAGGAGGGCAAGTTCGACATGACCTCGATGATCACCCACCGCTCCACGAACCTCGCGGACGGCCCGGACCTCTACAAGGCCTTCCGCGACAAGACCGACGGCTGCGTGAAGGTCGTCTTCCACCCGAACTGAGCCCCGCGCGCCGAACGCCGCGGCTGGCGCCCCGGTCCGCAGGACCGGGGCCGCACCCCGTCTTTCCGATTTTCCGAGGGACCCTTCCAAGATGACGATGCCGGCTGCCCGCCCCCTGCTGCCTCTCCTCCTCTGCGCCGTCGCCGGGCCCGCCCTGGGCCAGGCGCCCGCGGCCGTGACCACCCTAATGCCCGCCAGCGCCTCGGCACTGACGCAGGTCGCCCGCTTCCAGCATCAGGTGACCGGCGTCACGGTTTCGGAAGACGGGCGGATCTTCGTGAACTTTCCGCGCTGGACCGAGGACGCCCCGGTCTCGGTGGCGGAGCTGAAGGACGGCCAGCCCGTCCCCTACCCCGACGCCGAATGGAACAGCTGGCGCAACGCCCGGAAGGACGAGGTCGACCCCAGGACCCACTTCGTCTGCGTCCAGAGCGTGGTCGCCGACCGAAAGGGCCGGCTCTGGGTGGTCGACGCCGCCGCTCCCGCCATGGCGGCCCTGCTCAAGGACGGCCCGAAGCTGGTCGCGATCGACCTGAAGAACAATGCGGTCGCCAAGACCATCGCGCTCGATCCGTCGATCGCCCCGCAGGGCTCCTATCTCAACGACGTGCGGATCTCACCGGACGGCAAGACCGCCTACCTCACCGATTCCGGCGCCGAGGGCGCACTTGTGGTGGTCGACATCGACTCCGGGACGGCCAAGCGGATCCTGGCGGGCGCCCCCGCGACCATGCCGGACTCGGCCGTGACCGTGACCTACGACGGCAAGCCCCTGCGGCGGCCGGACGGGCGCGGCGTCGAGTTCTCGGCCGACGGCATCGCCCTCTCGCCGGACGGCAAGACGCTCTACTGGCAGGCGATCAAGGGCAAGACCCTCTACAGCCTGCCGACCGAGGCGCTCACCGGAAGGGCGATGTCGGCGATCGGACCGGAGACCCGTTCCGACAAGAGCCTGGCCGCCAAGATCGCCACCGTGGGGGAGAACGGGCCGGCCGACGGGCTGCTCATCGCCCGGCACGGCGGCCGGATGTACGTGACCTCGCCGCAGGACGATTCAGTGAAGGTCCGCGACCTGTCGTCCAAGGATTCCGGCCTGACCACGCTGGTGCAGGATCCGCGCCTGCGCTGGCCGGATACGCTCAGCGAGGGGCCGGACGGGACGATCTATGTCACGACCTCGCACATCCAGGACTCCGCCTTCTTCAAGGAAGGTGCGCCGATCTCCCTTCCGACCGAGCTGTGGAGCCTCAAGCCGCAGGCCGGTCCGCGCTGAGGCCGGCCCGTTCGGCGGTCGGCGCCGGGTAGCCCGAGCCTGGGCCGCGTCCAGGCCGTAGCGCCACCGGTCGCCATCGTAGTCCCAGACGCCCGCCTGGGCCGCCCACAGGGCCGCGGCTTTCCCCGTGAGGGGGTTCGGATTCCGGCTTCGGAGGGATGATCCGGCGGCGGCATGGCACGTCCCGCGAGAGGCTTCCGACGTTTGGGCGGCCGTCTATCGATCGTCGAACGACAGTCGCGCACGTATCCGTGCGGCCGATTGCCCGTCCGTCACGACGTCTTATTTACTTATGTTGATTTTTGAACGGGTGGCGCCGCGTGTCCGGACGGACAGGCTGTGCGGCTTGTCATGCCGGCAGGTCCTCGGCCCTGGACCCTAGACCCTGCGGGCCGCATTCGGCGTTCCATAGCCGCGACGTCCGCTGCCCGAGAACCAGATGTGCAACCTCTACAGCCTGCGCACCGGTCCCGCGGACCTGCGCCGTGCCTTCGGGATCGCCCGCGATCGCACGGGAAACCTGCCGCCGCTGCCGGCGATCTTTCCCGACCAGATGGCGCCGGTGGTCTGGAACGGGGATGCCGGCCGGGAACTCGCGATGATGCGCTGGGGCATCCCAGGGCCGAAGGCGTTCGGCGAGCATCCCGTCACCAACGTGCGCAATGCCGCGAGCCCGCACTGGCGGCCCTGGCTCGGGACCGCGCAGCGCTGCCTCGTACCGGCGACCGCCTTCAGCGAATACGCCGACACCAAGCCGCGCAAGACCCCGGTCTGGTTCGCCCTCGACGCGGACAGGCCGCTCTTCGCCTTCGCGGGCCTCTGGCGGCCGTGGACCGGCGTGCGCGGGACCAAGCGCGAGAACCCGGACCGGCTGGTGCAGGAGCACCGCCTGTTCTCCTTCCTGACCACGGAGGCGAACGGCATCGTCGGTCCGGTCCACCCGAAGGCGATGCCGGTCCTGCTCACCACGCCGGAGGAATGGGCGACGTGGCTGGAGGCCCCCTCCGCGGAAGCGCTCAAGCTGCAGCGCCCGCTGCCGGATTCGGCGATGCGGGAAGTGGCCCGCGGCGCGCGGTCGGACGGAGCCGAGACGGATCCCGAGGCGTGAGCCCGTCAGCTCGCGTCACTGGACCGGGCCGCCCTCCCGTGCCTGAAGCAGCCGCAGCGCCTCGCCCAGAACCGCGTTCAGATCCGCCGCGCCCTGCGGGCTGAGCGGGAGGCCGACCCGCTGGCCGTGGATCGTGTCCAGGACGACCATCGCGAGATCTTCGCCGATCAGCAGGCTGGGCTGGGGCAGGCAGAGCGGCAGGACGAAATCGCCCTCGACCTCGCCGAGGACATCCACCGCATCCGCGGGGCGAAAGGGCTTCTTCGGGTCGTTCATCGCGGCCTGTCCTCGCGGGCAACTCCGGCACGACGGGTGGGCGGCCCCGACATGCGGAGCCGGTCGGGGCGCCGGCCTAGAGTTCGATGCGGAAAAGTGGAATCCGGTTTTCCGAAATCATCATGCGGCACCACAGGGTTGGAGCCTGTTGCGGCTGCCGTGCGCCAGCATCAGGCACTATGCGGCCGGGCCGCGCTTGCGCGCCGGGAGGCGCAGCGACCGGACCGTCAGCGTATCGATGTCCAGGGATCCGACCTCCAAGGATCCGACCTCCAGGGATCCGACCCGGGCGCGGCCGACCGAGAGACGGCCGATCGCGAAGGCACCGAGCGCCACGGCGCCGAAGGCCGCGACCCCGATCGCCAGCGCTCCCAACGCGGAGGCGCCGACCGCACCGGCCCCGACGGCCCCCGCCCCGAGCACGGCCGTGTCGCGGGGCGGAGCGGCATCGACTGCGCGGCGCCTCGGCTCCTCCGGAACCCTGGATACGCTCATGCGGGATCCTCTTGCGGCAGGCCTGTAGGTATCGCCCCCGATCGAGGGCGCGGCAAGGCCGGACCCGTCGTGTCGATCCGGCATACCGGCCGTTAACCGCGTTTTCACGCCGCCGGGGCGACACTGCCGCATGATCCCGGCCCGCCCGGACCGCGCGTCCGCCGGGCCGCGAGGACGCCGCCCGAGAGCGCCCCCTTGCCCAACCTGCTCCCCGCCTTCACGATCTTCGCCCTCGGCTGCCTGCTGATCCATATCGGGCGAGCCTACGCCCGGGCGACCACGGTGCTGCTCTCGGCCACCGCCCTGATGCTGAGCCTGACCCTCGGCAGCCTGCTCTGCCACCGACTCGGATTGCCCTCCGGCTCCGCCGAGGCCGGCGCGCTGTACTGGCCGGCGCCCGACCGCACCGATCGGTAGAGGCGCGTGCGGTAGGCCTCCGCGACCGCCCCCGGCGCATCCGCGGCGTCGGCTGAGACCGTCCGGTCGGCCAGGATGCGCCCGAGGCCAGGGACGGTGCCGGGCGGGATCGAGGCCGTCACGGCCAAACGCGGATCGCCACAGGACGGCGCAGCAGGTCCCGGTCGGAGGTGATCGCGCAGCCCTCCACGCGCAGGCTCGCGTAGGTCAGGAGCGCGCCGTCGCCGACGTCGTCGAAGTTGCGCCCCTGCGCCCCCGGATCGAGGAGCGACGGGTAGGCGATCAGCGGCGCCGTGGCGGTGCATGGATCGTCGTAGAGGGTCGCGCCTTCGAGCAGCAGGCGCGGCGTGTCCCAGGCGATCAGGTCGCGCGATGTGGTCCAGTAGAAGCCGGAGCGCGCGAAGCCCGCGCCGGCCTTGGCCATGAACACCGCGATCCAGGCGCCGCTGGTCCGGTGGCGGACAACGGCCCCCACCGGACCCGGGAACGGCCCAACCGTCCGGCAGGTGGCGGACGGCTTCAGGGCGGCACGGTAGGGGTCCGGGAAGGCGGCGGTGAAGCCGGTGCCGGTCCAGGCGCGCCACCGGGCCGGGTCGGCGGGATCCTCGCTGCGGAACAGGCAGACCCCCGCCTCCTGGTCGCTGCCGGGGCGGTCCCAGCCCGTGGTCGAGGCGAGGAAGTAGCGCCAGCGCCCGTCCGAGACGATGTTCGACGGGTTGAAGAAGCCGCGATGGCGGCCCTGGTCGACCTCCTGGCGGAACGGGGCGCCGGCCACCACCACGGGCGGGCTCCGCCGCTGGAAGCTGCGCCCCCCATCCGCCGAGGCTGCGGCCGTGATCGTGTTGTACCAGCACGCCATGTAGGCCGTCGCCCGGCAGCGGCCGGGATGTTCGTTGGCCTGATATTCGTGATGCAGGAGCGCGGCTACGTGCCTGCCGTCCTCGGTCCAGGTGGCGGTGATCCAGGATCGGTCGTCATAGGCCGCCGGATCTGCCTTCTCGCCCGAATCGAGCACGACCGTGCAGTCGAGCTTGAGATGGTCGAGATCCGGCCCGCGCAAGGCTCGGTTGCGGTAATGCATGCCGAAGACCGCCACCGCACCGGCGGCATCCCGGAACGCCCGGGCCGGCGCGTCCGGGACATCGGCCCCGTCGCAGGCATCGCGCCCGGCTTTGAAGACGATCGCGGGCGGCCCGACCAGGGTCAGGGCCGACAGGGGCGGCTCAGCGCCGGCCCGGGCCGGCGGTAGGGACGGGAGGAAGAGCGCCAACAGGATGGCCGCGATTTCGAAGCGCCGCCTCTTCCCTCCCCTCTCTGCGGGCGCGGATACTCTGCGCAGCAGGGGGGGAGAGAGGCAGCGCGACGGTCCAGAAGGTGAGCCCGGTTGCGACGTTTCCGGATGCGGCGCTGCCCGCTCCCGACCCGGCCTGACGGCCGGCCCACCTTCCCCCGCAGAGGGGGGCGGGAGAAGCGGCGTGGGCTCGCGCTCCGCGCCGGCCATCCGATACGCCAAGCCCATGGACGAAATCCGGGTGCGTCCCGGCCGCGCCTGGACAAAGCGCGCGAGATTCGCTTGAGAACTCTTACAGAGTGCTTGCCGTCCGGCCGTCGCCCGAAAGACTTTCATGCTCCTCCTGATCCTCGGGCTCGTGCTGTTCCTCGGCACGCACGCTTTCTCGATGGCCCGCTCCCGGCGCGCCGCGATCGTCGGGGAGATCGGCGAGGGGCGCTACAAGCTCGGCTACACCGCCCTGTCGCTGCTGGGCCTGGTGCTGATCGGGATCGGCTTTCACGATTACCGGCTCGCCGGCTACATCCCGGTCTGGGACCCGCCGGTCTGGACCCGCCACCTCGCCCTGACGCTCGTGTGGCTCGCCTTCATCTGCCTCGCCGCCGCCTATCTGCCGGGCCATATCCGGGCGAAGGCCAAGCACCCGATGCTGCTCGCCGTGAAGATCTGGGCCACGGCGCATCTCCTGGCCAATGGCGATCTCGGCTCGATCCTGCTGTTCGGCGGCTTCCTCGCCTGGGCGGTGGCGGCCCGGATCAGCGCCAAGCGCCGGGCGCTCGCCCCCGGGGCGGTGGTCGCCCAGCACGGCGCCGCCGCCGCGGCCCCGCAGGGCTGGCGCAACGACATCCTGGCGGTGGTGATCGGGACGGCGGCCTGGTTCGTCTTCGCCCGCTACCTGCACTACCCTTTGATCGGCGTGCCGGTCTGGCCGGGAAGCGCCTGAGGCAGCCGCGGCACGCCCGCTGTCGCCAATCCGGCGCCCGTGTGTTAGGCGCGGGGCCCGATAGCTGCGCGAGGTGGCCCGCCGACAGGCGCGGCCCGGGATATGATGGCCGAGAACAACGAGTTCATCCGCGAGGTCGACGAGGACTATCGCCGCGACCGGATCCTCCAGATCTGGAAGCGCTACAGCGGCGTGATCATCGCGCTCGCCGTGCTCGTGGTGGTGGGGGTCGCCGGCTGGCGCTACTGGCAGAACCAGCAGCGCGCGGCCGCCGAGACGGCCTCGGTGCAGTTCGACGAGGCCAACCGCCTCGCCCGGGACGGCAAGGTCGCGGAGGCCGACAAGGCGTTCAACGCGCTGGAGCAGCAGGGCCCGGCCGGCTACCGCCTGCTCGCTCGGTTCCGGGCGGCGGCGGAGACCGGCAAGCGCGAACCGGTGGCGGGCGCGGCGGAGTTCGACAAGCTCGCGGACGATACCCGTCTGGGCGACGGCCTGCGCGACCTCGCGCGGCTGCGCGCCGCGCTGCTGCGCCTCGACGGGCCGAACCCGGACGCCGCACTCACCAACCTCCAGGGGCTGGCTGCCGGCACGCCGTTCCGCCACACCGCCCGTGAGATGCTCGGGCTCGCCGCCCTGAAGAAGGGCGACTTCGAGGAGGCGGGCCGCTGGTTCGACCAGATCGTGGCCGATCCCGAGACCCCGCGGAACCTGCGCGAGCGGATCGAGGTCTACGCGGCGATCGTCGCGGGCGGCCCTGTCACCGTGACCGAGGCCAAGCCCGAGGCTGCCGCCCCGCCCCCGCCGATCACACGCTGATTTTTCTTCGGACTTTTCGAGACCCATCATGGATATGCCGACCGTCGCGATCGTCGGGAGGCCGAACGTCGGCAAGTCGACCCTGTTCAACCGCCTCGTGGGCAAGAAGCTCGCGCTGGTCGACGATCGCCCGGGCGTCACGCGCGACCGGCGCGAGGGCGACGTCGCATTCGGTGGCCTCCATTTCCGGGTGATCGACACCGCCGGCCTCGAGGAGTCGGACGCCGCCACCCTCACGGGCCGGATGCGGATGCAGACCGAAGCGGCGATCCTCGCCGCCGACGCGGTGCTGTTCGTGATCGACGCCCGCGCCGGCGTGCTGCCGGCCGACCAGCCCTTCGCGGAACTGGTGCGCCGGGCCGGCTGCCCGGTGATCCTGATCGCCAACAAGGCCGAGGGCGGTGCGGGCCTCGCCGGCGCCTACGAGGCCTTCACCCTCGGGCTCGGCGACCCGATCCCGTTCTCGGCCGAGCACGGCGAGGGCCTGGGCGAGCTGCACGAGGCCCTGAAGGGCGCGCTGCCCGCCCGCGACGAGGACGACGACGAGGATGACGACGCTCCCGGGGGCCGCTCCCTGAAGGTCGCCATCGTGGGCCGCCCGAATGCCGGCAAGTCCACGCTGATCAACCGCATGCTCGGCGAGGATCGGCTGCTCGTCGGCCCCGAGGCCGGCATCACCCGCGATTCGATCTCGCTCGATTGGGAATGGCGCGGGCGGCGCATCAAGCTCCACGACACCGCCGGGATGCGCCGCCGCGCCCGGATCGACGACAAATTGGAGAAACTCGCGGTCTCGGACGGGTTGCGCGCCGTGCGCTTCGCCGAGGTGGTGGTGGTGCTGCTCGACGCCACGATCCCGTTCGAGAAGCAGGACCTCACCATCGTCGACTTGGTGGAGAGCGAGGGCCGCGCCCTCGTGATCGGCCTCAACAAGTGGGATCTCGTGTCCGACCAGCCGGGCCTGCTCAAGCAGCTGCGCGAGAATTGCACCCGGCTGCTGCCGCAGGTGCGCGGGGTCTCGGTGGTGCCGCTGTCGGGTCTCGCAGGCGACGGCGTCGACAAGCTGATGCAAGCGGTGGTGCAGGCCGCCGAGGTCTGGGACAAGCGGATCTCGACCTCGCGCATCAACGACTGGCTGAACGAGGCGACCTCCCGCAACCCGCCCCCGGCAGTGTCGGGCCGGCGGATCAAGATCCGCTACGCCACCCAGGTGAAGAGCCGGCCGCCGCATTTCGCGCTGTTCGGCAACCAGCTCAACGCCCTGCCGAAATCCTATACCCGCTACTTGGTGAACGGCCTGCGCGAGGCCTTCGACCTGCCGGGCACGCCGATACGGCTGAGCCTGCGGACCTCGCAGAACCCGTTCGACAAGGGCTGATCGGGCCCGTCAGCGCGAGGCTTCGGCGATCCAGTCCACCGCGGCCGCAAGGGCGGCCCGCTCGTCACGGCCCTCGGCCAGCGCGACCTCGTAGGCCGCCACCTGCTCGTCCGCGCTGGTGCCCTGGGCGACGATCGCCCGGGCGCGGGCGACCTCAATCGTACAGCCCAGCGCCGCCGCATCCTCGGACACCAGGGCGAGGACGGATTCCAGCGCCTCGGAAAACAAAACCGCCTCGCCCCGAGCCTCGTCGATCAGCGCGGCCCGCACGCCGCTGTGCTGGGCCCGCCACAGGTTCTCCGAGGCGAGCGCCCGCGAGACGCCGTCGAGCCCGGCATTGAGGTCGGGCCGGCGTACGCACAGGCGCACGAGACAGCGGAACAGGGCGGCGACGCAGAGCGAATCGTCGAGCCGGGTGCAGGCATCGGCGATGCGCAGCTCCAGGGTCGGGAATTTTATGGATGGGCGCAGGGACCACCACAGGAAGCTCGCGTCCGCAATGGCGCCGGACCGGGTCATGATCGCCACGAACCGTTCATAGGCGGCCGCGTCGGCAAAGATCTCCGGAAGGCCGCTGCGGGGCAATTCGCCGAACACGCTGAGGCGGTAAGCCATCAGCCCGGTCGCCTCGCCCTGCCAGAACGGCGAGGAAGCCGAGAGCGCCAGCAGCAACGGCTGGAACGGAAGCAGCCGGTTCATCAGGTCGACCCGCGCATCCGGGTCCGGCACCTCGACATGGACATGCATGCCGCAGATCAGCGCCCGCCGGGCCGCGATGCCGACATCGGAGAGAATGCCCTTGTAGCGCGCGCCGTCGGTGGCGGTCTGGCGCGACCAGCGCGCGAGCGGGTGGGTGCCGCAGGCGAGCAGGCTCAAGCCGTTCTCGGATGCGATGCCGGCCAGCGTCGCCCGCTGGCCCCGTAGGTCTTCCCGGGCGGCCGTCGCGTCGGTGAGGGGCGGCGTACAGACCTCGACCTGCGCGGCCACCAGCTCGCGCCCGGTCTCGGGCAGCTCGGCCTTCACGCGCGCGTGGAACCCGGCGAGGTCGCCCCGCGGCGTGCCGCGGGTCTCGGCATCGGCGAGGAAATACTCCTCCTCGATGCCGAAGCGGTAGCTGTGGGCGCTCATCGTCGTCTCCGGCCAACCATCGCCACCACATAGAGGTCACAGGCGCGGTTTCGACGGTGTCGACCGTCGCTACTCAGAGACGACCTGGGGCCCGGCGTCCGAGCGACGGCAGCCATCCTGTCGTCGAACGTCGCCAAGGTTGCGGAAAGGCGCCGGCCCACGGCGATGTCGAGGACATCGGGTGTCCGGAGCCTGATGTCGAGCCGGCGCAGGAAGCCCGCAGCGTCGGCGACATCCGACGGGCCGAGATCGACGTGCTCGGCGACCTCGGCACGCCATCGATCGAACTCCGCGATGGCCGTCCGCGCCCGCGCCCTCGATCTCTCCCATCCGCCCCCCTCGCCCGGGTGCGGATGCAGATTCTGCCGCGGCGAAGTCGCTGACGACGGGTGTCGGCGCCCAGGATCTGAAAGTCCGTCGGGAGGGCGTCGTATCCAGCCGCTCAAACGATACGCGGCGGTCCGCCCACGAGCCAGGCCGGGTCGAACCAGCGGTCGGCCTCGCCGTCATAGGGCAGGCGCGTGATGTCCCAGTGCTGGATGTACCGGGCGTAGACGTCCCACACCGCGATACCGCCGCCCACGAAGATCCGCCGGCCCGAATAGCGCCTGAGCACCTGCTCGGGATCCTCGTGGCTGCGGATCACGTCGATGGTGCGGTCCTTGAAGGCGAACTCGGGCACCGAGGCCACGGTCTTCGGGCCAGCGATCAGGACGTGGCCCATGGTGAGCGCGAAGAAGCGCGTCACGTCCTCCACGAACAGCGGGTCGGTGTTGCCCTCCCAGGGTAGCTGGCCGTTCAGGCCGAGCTGGCCCCGCAGGCCGATCGCACAGATGCAGCGGACGTCGATCATGAGTGTGGTCCGGTTCGCTTGGCCGCCGCGGCCGCGGATCCCGTCCATCTCCCTCATCCTGAGGGCCGGGCGATCGAGGATCGCGCGGCCTCGAAGAAGGCCTCCAGGGATCGCGCGCCACCTGGAAGACTCCTCCGAGGCCCGCTGACGCGGGCCCCTCAGGATGGGGTTTGGTCGGAATCTCTGGTCGTGGAACGAAAGGTCACGTCACTCGGGCGCGCGGAAACCCAGCACCCGGTCGGTCGGGAAATCGTAGATCTTGCCGGTCTCGGTCCAGTCCGGTGCGGCCAGACGCACGAAGTGGGGGGCAAGTTCCTCGGGCGTCCTGAGCGTCTCGGGATCCTCGCCCGGCATCGCCGAGCGGCGCATGCCGGTGCGCAGGGGACCCGGGTTGAGCAGCATCGCCCGGATCGCCGTGCTCTCGTTCTCGGCCGCGTAGGTGCGCACCAGTGCCTCCAGGGCCGCCTTGGAGACGGAGTACGGACCCCAATAGGCCCGGCACTTCGAGGCCGCGCCCGAGGAGACGAAGATCGCCCGGCCGGCGTCGGACATGCGCAGCAGCGGGTCGAGGGAGCGGATCAGGCGCCAGTTGGCGGTGACGTTCACGTCCATCACCTGCCCCCAGATCTTCGGGGTGATGTGGCCGATCGGCATGAGCGCGCCGAGGATGCCGGCATTGGCGACCAGGATGTCGAGCCGCTGCCAGCGCGCGTGGATCGCCGCGCCGAGCCGGTCGATGGCGTCGTAATCCGCGAGGTCGAAGGGCACGAGCGTGGCGCTGGATCCGGCCGCCCGGACGGCGTCGTCCAGCTCCTCCAGGGCCCCGACCGTGCGGGCCACCGCGACCACGTGGGCTCCGGCACCGGCCAGCGCCAGGGCGGCAGCGCGCCCGATGCCCCGGGACGCGCCTGTGACGACCGCGACCCGGCCTTCCAGTTTCTTCTGAGACTCAGCCATGCGGGTGACCTAGCGCATTTCCACGCGCAGGGGATGCCCGTTTCCGCGACGAATGTGCAGGCCGGGTCAGTCCGCCTCGGCCAGCATGGCGAAGCGCTTCGGACCGGCGATGGAGAGATCCGTCAGGCCGGTGGGATAATCGCCCGTGAAGCAATGGTCGGTGTATTGCGGGCAGGCCTCGTCCCGGACTTCCTCGCCCATCGCCCGATAGAGGCCGGGGATCGACAGGAAGGCCAGCGAATCGGCGCCGATATACTTGCGCATGCTCTCGAGATCGTGGGTCGCGGCCAGCAGCTTCTCCCGCTCCGGCGTGTCGATCCCGTAGAAATCCGGGTAGGTGATCGGCGGCGAGGCGATCCGGAAATGCACCTCCGCGGCACCCGCCTCCCGCATCATCCGGACGATCTTCACCGAGGTCGTGCCGCGCACCAAGCTGTCGTCGACGAGCACGATGCTCTTGCCCTCGATCGCCGCGCGGTTGGCGGAGTGCTTCATCCGGACGCCGAGTTCGCGCACCGACTGGGTCGGCTGGATGAAGGTGCGGCCGACATAGTGATTGCGGATGATCCCCATCTCGAAGGGGATGCCGGTCTCCTGCGCGAAGCCGAGCGCCGCGGGCACGCCGGAATCCGGCACCGGCACGACGATGTCGGCAGGCGCGGCGGCCTCCCGGGCGAGTTCCCGGCCGATCGCCTTGCGCACCGCGTAGACGCTCTTGCCGTTCACAATCGAATCAGGACGGGCGAAGTAGATGTATTCGAAGATGCAGGGACGCATCGGCACGGCGTCCGCGAAGCGGATCGACTCGATGCCCTCCTCGGAGATCACCACGATCTCGCCGTTCTCGATGTCGCGCACGTAGCGGGCGCCGATGATGTCGAGGGCGCAGGTCTCGGAGGCCAGGAGGTAGCGGCCGTCGAGCTCGCCCAGCACCAAGGGGCGGATGCCCAGCGGGTCGCGGGCGCCGATCAGCTTCTTGTTGGTCAGCGCGACGATCGCGTAGGCGCCCTGGATCGCCTGCAGCGCATCGATGAAGCGCTCGATGATCCTGGGCTTCCGGGATCGGGCCGCGAGGTGCAGGATCACCTCGGTATCGGAGGTCGACTGCGTGATCGCGCCGTCGCGCACGAGGTCCCGGCGGATCGACAGGGCGTTGGTGAGGTTGCCGTTGTGGGCGACCGCGAGACCGCCGCTGGCGAGCTCGGCGAACAGCGGCTGCACGTTGCGCAGGATCGTCCCACCGGTGGTCGAGTAGCGCACGTGCCCGATCGCGGCGCGGCCCTTGAGCCGGGCGATGGTGTCGCCGTCCGAGAAGGAGTCGCCGACGAGGCCGGGCCGCCGCTCGGAATGGAACACCGAGCCGTCGAAGGAAACGATGCCGGCCGCCTCCTGGCCGCGGTGCTGCAGGGCGTGCAGGCCGAGCGCCACGATGGCGGAGGCATCCGGATGCCCGAAGATGCCGAAGACCCCACACTCCTCGCGAAGCGTGTCGCCGTCGAGGTCGAAATCGGCGGCGGAGGTGGCGGCAGATTGGGACATGCTGCGATCGATCACTTCAGGAGTCCCTGCGGCGACGGGCCGGGCGCCGGTCGTCGCGGATATCATCCGAGCGTCTCCGGAGCCGCTATCTAGGCGCTCCGGGCGCGCCGACCAACGGCGCTCGCCGCAGGTCAGCGTCGCGTCGGGCTCGGCGCGGTCTCGGTGCGGCGCTGGGGCGCCGTATCGGTCTCGGCAGGCGCGTCGGAGGCCTCATTGGGCGGCGTGACCGCCTTCGGCTTCTTGAACTGCTTCAGGAAGCCCTCCGGATTCTCGGGCAGCTGCGCCACCAGGGCGTCGCCGGATTTCTCCAGCATCGGCCGCGTGCGCGCCTGCGCCGCCCAGTCGGGTACCTTGCCCTGCACCAGCCAGGACAGGAACACCCAGCCGATCACGCAGATCAGGAAGCCGCGGCCCGCGCCGAACAGGAACCCCAGCGAGCGGTCGACGGCGCCGATGCGCGAATCGAGCACCACGTCGGAGATCTTCACGGTGATGATCGAGACGACGATCAGCGTGCCGAGGAAGATCGCCGCGATGGAGGCGACGAGCGCCACGGTATCGCTGTTCACGTGCTGCTTCACGGTGGGAAGCAGCATCGGGTAGAACGACCAGGCGACGGCGGCGGCGGCCACCCAGGCGATGATCGCCAGCACCTCGCGGGTGACGCCGCGCACGGCCGCCAGCAGCGCGGAGACCGCGACGATGCCGAGCACGGCGAGATCGAGGACGGTAAACGGCATCTGTAAACTTTTTGGCACCAGAGGGGATGCCGCGACGGCCCTGCGGCTCCCCTGGACCGCGGCCGAAGTATACCAAGCCGAACCTCGGCCGTCACCCTCGGGCACCGGCCTCCGGCGAATCCTGTGCCGTCCCTGTATCAGCGGCGCCCAGCCGTGAGCGCGCACCGGGCCGCCGGCGGTCCCGTTTACCTCGTTCCGATCGCCGGCCTGCTCGGCGCGGTGCCGATGATCGCGCTGGTGCTGGCGGGCAAGATCGCCTGAGACCGATGCCGCGAACCGACTCGCGTCGCGGGTCCGCATCGTGCATCGGTCCGCGGGGAATCGCGGATCGGGAGCGCTTCGGTGGCGGGTAGCGGGTCGGTGACGGAATCCGGGACTGACATCGGCGCCCACGGCGCCCGGCTGACGATCGATCTCGGGGCGATCGTGGCGAACTGGCGGATGCTGTCCGCCCGGGGCGCTGCCGACTGCGCCGCCGTGGTGAAGGCCGATGCCTATGGCTGCGGCGTCTCTCGGGTCGGGCCGGCCCTGTTGGAGGCCGGGTGCCGGACCTTCTTCGTCGCCCACCTGTCCGAGGGCGTCGCGGCCCGGGGCGCCCTGCCGGAGGCCGCGATCTACGTCCTGAACGGCCTGCCGCCCGGCGCGTGCGAGCCCTTCGCGGCCCACGGCCTGCGCCCGGTGCTCGGCAGCCCCGAGGAGCTATCGGAGTGGGCGGCGTTCTCGGGCGGGCGCCTGCCCGCGGCGCTTCACGTCGATACCGGCATGAACCGCCTGGGGCTGCCGGTGCCGGAGGCGCTGGCGCTGGCCGGCGACCCGCGCATCGCCGCCTGCGGCATCGACCTGATCCTCAGCCACTTCGTCAGCGCCGAGAAGCCGGCGGACCCGGTCAACGCCCGGCAGATCGCCGATTTCGGCCGGGTCAGGGCGGCCTATCCGGGCCTTCGGGCATCGCTGGCGAATTCGTCGGGTGTGTTCCTCGACGGCGCCCGGCACGACCTGCTGCGGCCGGGCTATGCCCTGTTCGGCGGCAACCCGACACCCGAGGCCGCCAACCCGATGCGCCCGGTGGTGCGGCTGGAGGCCATGATCACACAGGTGCGGAACGTCGAGGCCGGGGCCAGCGCCGGCTATAACGGCCGCTGGACGGCCCCCGCCCCGAGCCGGCTTGCGACGCTGTCGCTCGGCTACGCCGACGGCTTCCCGCGGGCGATCAGCGGGCGCGGGCAGGCGCTGGTCGGCGGCGTGCCCTGCCCGATCCTCGGCTTGGTCTCCATGGACCTGATCATCCTCGACGTCACAGCTGCGCCCGCGGCCCGGCGCGGTGCCACGGCGGTGCTCATCGGCGACGGGCTCGACATCGACACGGTCGGCCGCGCTGCCGGCACGATCGGCTACGAGATCCTGACGGGCCTGGGTTCGCGTTATGTTCGAATCTATGTAGGGTAGTGCGATCCTTCCCTCGGACGCCGGACCGGCGGCGCACGGACCCGAATGGCCAAGATCCACCAGACCTTCGTCTGCCAGTCCTGCGGGGCGGTCTACAACCGCTGGCGCGGGCGCTGCGAAGCCTGCAACGGCTGGAACACGATCGTCGAGGAGGCAGCCGCGGCCCCCGGCCAGTCCGGTCCGGTCGCGACCCGGCCGTCCCGCGCCCGCGGCCGGGTGTTCCCCCTGGAGGGGCTGACCGGCGAGGCCAAGGAGGCGCCGCGCAGCCCCTCGGGGATCGGTGAGCTCGACCGGGTTACCGGCGGCGGCTTCGTGCGCGGCTCGGTGATCCTGCTCGGCGGCGATCCCGGCATCGGCAAGTCGACCCTTCTGATGCAGGCCTCGGCCGCCATGGCCGGCACCGGCGAGCGGGTCGCCTACATCTCCGGCGAGGAGGCGGTGGGGCAGGTGCGCCTGCGGGCCGAGCGCCTGGGGCTCAGTTCCCGCCCGGTGGACCTCGCCGCCGAGACCAATGTCGAGGACATCATCGAGACCCTCAGCCAGGGCCGTCCGCCGGCGCTGGCGATCATCGATTCGATCCAGACCATGTGGACCGAGACGGTGGAATCGGCCCCCGGCACGGTCACGCAGGTGCGCTCCTCGGCCCAGGCCCTGATCCGCTTCGCCAAGACCACCGGCACGGCGGTGATCCTGGTCGGCCACGTCACCAAGGACGGGCAGATCGCCGGCCCCCGGGTGGTGGAGCACATGGTCGACGCGGTCGCGTCCTTCGAGGGCGACCAGGGCCACCATTTCCGCATCCTGCGCGCGGTAAAGAACCGCTTCGGCCCCACCGACGAGATCGGCGTGTTCGAGATGACCGATGCCGGCTTGGCCGAGGTACCGAACCCCTCGGCCCTGTTCCTGGCGGGCCGCGACCACCAGGCCGCCGGCACCGCGGTGTTCGCCGGCATGGAGGGCACCCGGCCGCTGCTGGTGGAGATCCAGGCGCTGGTGGCACCCTCGTCGCTGGGCATGCCCCGGCGCGCGGTGGTCGGCTGGGACCCGAACCGGCTGTCGATGGTTCTGGCCGTTCTGGAGGCCCATGGCGGCATCCGCCTCGGCACCCACGACGTCTATCTGAACGTCGCCGGCGGCCTGCGGATCACCGAGCCGGCGGCCGACCTAGCTGTGGCCGCCGCCTTGGTCTCGTCCCTTTCGGGGGCGGTGCTGCCGCCGGAGACGGTGTATTTCGGCGAGATCGGCCTGTCCGGGGCGATCCGGCCGGTGGCCCAGGCGGGCGCCCGGCTGAAGGAGGCCCAGAAGCTCGGCTTCGCCAAGGCCTTGATCCCGCAGGGCCGCGGCGAGGGCGACAAGGCGCTGTCGGTGGAGACGCTGCGCCACATCGCCGACCTGGTGGCCGGGATCAGCGCCGGAGCGCCGCGGCGCGGCTCGGGCCAGCGCGGGCGGGCGTCGTCGCGCTACGCAGACGAGGAAGTGTGAACTCTACCCCCCGGTCACGCTCATGTGCCGCGGGACGGCCGCCGGGCGCTGGCGTTCGATAACGAAGTCGTGCCCTTTGGGCTTGCGGGTGATCGCCTCGACCACCGCCGCCGCCAGCACGGCATCGTCCTGGGAGGCGCGCAGCACCGCGCGCAGGTCCGCGGAATCCTCCTGGCCGAGGCAGAGGTAGAGCTGGCCGGTGCAGGTCAGGCGCACACGGTTGCAGCTCTCGCAGAAATTATGGGTCAGCGGCGTGATGAAGCCGAGCTTGCCGCCGGTCTCCTCGACCCGGACATAGCGCGCCGGGCCGCCGGTGCGGTCGGGCAGCGGCGTCAGGGTGTAGCGGCTCTCCAAGCGCTGGCGGGCGACCGACAGGGGCAGAAACTGGTCGGTGCGGTCGGCCTCGATCTCGCCGAGCGGCATCACTTCGATCAGCGTCATGTCCATGCCGAGGCCGTGGGCCCAGGCGATCATGTCGGGAAGCTCGTCGGCGTTGACGTCGCGCAAAGCCACCGCGTTGATCTTGACCTTCAGGCCGGCCGCCCGAGCCGCCGTGATTCCGTCGAGCACCACGGCGAGATCGCCCCGGCGGGTGATCGCCCGGAACTTGTCCGGGTCGAGCGTGTCCAGGGAGACATTGATCCGGCGCACGCCGAGGCTCGCCAGCTCGTCCGCGAAGCGGGCGAGCTGGGTGCCGTTGGTGGTCAGGGTCAGCTCCTCCAGCGTGCCGGCTTCGAGGTGGCGCGACAGCCGGCGGAACAGGTGCATGATGTCGCGGCGCACCAGCGGCTCGCCGCCGGTGATCCGGAGCTTGCGCACGCCCCGGGCGATGAACACGCCGCAGAGCCGGTCGAGCTCCTCCAGGGTCAGCAGGTCGCGCTTGGGCAGGAACTCCATGTGCTCGGACATGCAATAGGCGCAGCGCAGGTCGCAGCGATCCGTCACCGAGATGCGCAGATACGAGATCGCCCGCTGGAACGGGTCGATCAGCGGCGCGGGAGCCGGCGCGCGGGGCACGTCGACCGGAAACCCCTGCGGCGTGAGGGAGATGTCATCGAGCATCATTGGGCATATGATGCCGTCTCCAGTCATGGGCAAGCCGGCTCTGGGCCGCAGCCCCGGATTGCGTGAGGAGTGTGACCCGTGAACGAGGATCTGTGGCCGACCGAGATCCGCCTGTCGGCCGACCGGCGGGTGCTCAACGTCGCCTTCGAGGACGGGTCGCGGTTCGCCCTGCCGGCCGAATATCTGCGCGTGTCGAGCCCGTCCGCCGAGGTGCAGGGCCATTCGCCGCTCGAGCGCAAGGTGATCGGCGGCAAGCGCGCGGTGGCGATCCTGGCGGTGGAGCCCATCGGCAACTACGCGATCAAGCTCGGCTTCGACGACATGCACGATACCGGCATCTACGGCTGGACCTATCTGCACACGCTGGGCCGCGAATATGACAGCCGCTGGCAGACCTATCTCGCCGAACTCGCAGAGCGCGGGCTCGACCGCGAGACGGCACGCACCGCCCCGGTGAAGCAGGGCGGGGGCTGCGGATCGGGCTCCTGCGGCTGCCATTGAGGGCCTTGCCTCGCAGCCTCCCCCTCCTCCCCCGCAGGATGAGGGGGAAGGAGGGATGTTCATTGGTCTTGAATGTGGCTCGACTGAACGTGTCGATTCACAGGCCCCAGCGCATTTGATCCACTCTCGAGGATGTCCTCTGATCCAGAGTGATCGACGCATCCACGACGCAGCACGAGCCCCGGAACCGACATGGCCTTCACCTGCACGATTCCCGCCGTGCCCACCGTCCAGCAGGACGATTCTGCGGTGCGCATCACCCGCTGGGATTTCTCGCCCGGCGCCGTGACCGGCTGGCACGAGCACGGCTGGCCCTACTTCGTGGTGATGCTGGTGGACGGCGTGCTGCGCGTCCATGACGGCGCGGCCGTGAGCGAGACGGCGCTGGCAGCCGGGCAATCGTACATGCGCCCCGCAGGCATCCGGCACGACGTGATGAACGGATCCGACCACCCGATCGCGTTCATCGAGATCGAGGTGAAGCGCCCGGACGCATTGGTGACGCTGCCCGGCGCGGTCTGAACGCGAGAAGGCCGGCCTCGTCGAGGCCGGCCCTTTATATCCGGCGTACCGGGGACGATCAACGCTGGACGATGACCTTCGTGCCGACCTTGGCGTGGGTGTACAGATCCATCACGTCGTCGTTGGTCATGCGGATGCAGCCCGAGGAGACGGCGGTGCCGATAGTCTCCGGCTCGTTCGAGCCGTGGATGCGGTAGATCGAGCCGCCGAGATACATGGCGCGGGCGCCGAGCGGGTTCTCGATGCCGCCCTTCATGTAGCGCGGCAAATCGGGACGGCGGCGCAGCATGGTCGCCGGCGGGCGCCAATCCGGCCATTCGCGCTTCATCGTGATGGTCTGAACACCGCCCCAGGTGAAGCCCGGGCGGCCGACGCCGACGCCGTAGCGCAGGGCCTGGCCGCCGCCCATCACGTAGTACAGCCGCCGCTCGGCCGTGGAGACCACGATCGTCCCCGCGCCGTAGGGGCCGTTATAGGCCACGATCTCCCGCGGGATCGCCGACATCTGCGGCACGGCCGCATCCATCGGGTCGGCCGGGTTGAGCGAGGCGTTGGCCACCGGCACCGCCACGGTCTCGACGGCCTGTGGGCGCACGCGCACGGAGAGCGCGTCGTTCAGCGGCTGACGGGTCAGAGGGTCGATCTCGTAGGCGAGGACAGGCGCGGCACACGCGGCCGCGCCGAAGAGCCCGATCAGGGCGGGGAGGAAACGACGCATCAAAGCCTCTCGGGGCAGGCGCGAAATCTGTTGGGAACGCGGCGAATTACCGGGGCACGATGCCGTGCCGATCCTCGCCAAGGGGTAAACGCTCGCGCCCCAAAGCCAAGCCTGAAACCGCCTCGCTGAGCCGGTTCCGACCGCCCGTGACTCGATGGCAACACTGTGGCAGCTTGGCCGTAACGCCGCGGATGACCCGGCCGAGATTGGCGTGCTCGTCTCGTCCTGAACGGGGTCGCCGACCCTCAGGCCTCGTCCGCGGCGAGCCAGATGGCGGGCTCCCGCGACACCGGCCGGGCCAGAGCCTGAGCGGCCGGCGGAAGGACCGCCAGGCCGCGGATCTGGGCAAGCTCGGCCAGTTCGGGCGCCTGCGCGGTGTCGTCCGCGGTGAGGAACAGGCCCCGCGCCCGGGCAGCGCGGCCGAGATCCGCTCGACTCGTCCAGACGCTCTGGGCCGGGCTCGCCAGCAGCGCCAGGGCGAGCGGGGCCATCCAGAGGCCGAGCCACGCATCGCCGACGAGGACGAGGGCGAAGACGATCAGCGCCCCGACCACCACGGCGTCGGCCTGGAGCCGGAAGGCCTCAGACCAGGAGACCTGCCGGTCGTCGCGGTCCTGGGTCTCCCAGCGAACCACCCGGCCCAGGAAGGTCGAGACCACGGCGCCGGCGGTGAACAGGGTCAGCACCGGCCACAGGAGCACCCAGGCGGCCTGTTCCAGGGCGGCGCTTGCCAGCAGCGCACGGGTGCCGCCGAATGCCGCCCGGCGCTCCGGCGAGGCCAGGACATGGCCGAGGCTGAGGACCTTGGGCAACGCCAGCACGGCGAGGCTGAGGGCGGCCAGGGCCTGCGCCGCTGCGCCGTGCCCGGTCAGCCCGTAGGCGAGCAGGCCGAGATCGCCGGTCCGGGCGGCCTGCCAGGCTGCGAGCCCCAGGAAGGCGATCCAGAGCGGCAGCATCCCGTAGGCGAGGATGCCGACGGCGAGATGCCAGCGGCTCGCGGCGTGCAGGCCCGCCCAGGGCAGCACCCGCAGGTGCTGGAGATTGCCCTGGCACCAGCGGCGCTCGCGGCCGAGCAGGTCGACGAGGTTCGTTGGCATCTCCTCCCAGGTGCCGCCCATCTCCGGCAGCAACCGAACCTCCCAGCCGGCGCGGACCATCAGCGCCCCCTCGACGATGTCGTGGCACAGGATCTCGCCGCCGAGCGGCGCCCGGCCCGGCAGGACCGGCAGCTGCGCGTTCGCGGCAAAGGCCTCGATCCGCAGGATGGCGTTGTGGCCCCAGTAGCTGCCCTCGGGGCCCTGCCAGGTCTCCAGGCAGCGGAGCGCCAGCGGCGCGTAGAGGCGCACGGCGAATTGCTGGATGCGGGCGAACAGCGTGTCCCGGCCGGCCGCGTAGGACACGGTCTGGATCAGGCCGGTGCGGGGGCTCTCGTCCATCAGCCGCACGAGCCGCGTCATGGCGGCGCCGGTCATCAGGCTGTCGGCGTCGAGGACGATCATGTAGGCGTATTCGGCACCGTGGCTGCGGCAGAACGCGTCGATGTTGCCGGCCTTGCGGCCGACATTCTCGGTCCGGCGCCGGTAGCGGATCCGCGGCAGGGCCGGATCGGCCGACGCCCAGGCCCGGATGCGCGCGAATTCGTGCTCCTCCACGGCCGCGATGGCCCCGTCCCGCGTGTCGGAGAGGACGAAGATGTCGATGTCCCGCGCACCCGCATGGGCGAGCGAGCGGGCCATCACCCGGAGCCGGGCGAACACCGCCACCGCGTCCTCGGCGTGGATCGCCACCACGGCGGCGGTACGGCCCGAGACCGTGGAGATCGCGCACGCCACCTCGGAGCGACGCTCCAGCATCGACTTCGCCCGGTCGCCCAGGATGGCGGCGGCGAGCCCGTAGACGTATTGGCAGGCGACGAAGGCCTGCCAGCCCATGACCAGGCCGAACAGCACGAGGATCGCCCAGGCCAGGGGGCTGGCGCCGGCCGGGTAGGCGAGAGCGGCCAGCCAGGCGAGGCCGCCCGCGGTAACGAGGCTCGGGACCGCGAGGGCGAGGCGCCGGGCGCGGAGACTCCGTCGGCGGCCCGCGCCGGTCCAGACCTCGCTGTCGGTCGCCGCGGGCGAGGGATCGGGAGCGCCTGGGACTGCGTTCCGGTGCGGCCGCTCGGCGGAGGAGGTGACGCGTGGGGACATGGCGCGAGGAACTCGACCGTGGAAGGCTGCCGGCTGCCCCGCCGCGCGAGGGCGGAGACCGATGAGCGTGGACACCGATATGCGGGGCGAGGACACGGAGCCGACCCGGCCGCACGGGCGGCCGGAGGCCGAACGGATCGATCCCCCCTCCCGGCGCCGCGTTCTTGGGACCGTCCTGACCGCGGCTGCCGGCAGCATTCTACCTAGCGCCGCAGATCTGAATGGCGCCCGAACATGGGCCGGGCCGGCGCTTCAGCCGCAGGCTCCGCACACGTCGCAGGAGGGGGCGATGACCTTCGAGGCCCTGTCGGCGCGGGCGGAGCGGCTCGCGGCCGCCCCCTACGCGGCACCGCCCGCCGACCTGCCGCCGGCGCTCGCTGGTCTCGACTACGACGGCTACCGGGGTATCGTGTTCCGGCCGTCCGAGAGCCTGCGTCTCGGCAGCCATTTCAGCGCGCAGTTCTTCCACCGCGGCTTCCTGCAACGCAAGCGCGTGGCGCTCTACCTCCAGCCGCGCGGCGGGCCGGCGCGGCCGATCCCCTACGAGAGCCGGTTGTTCGACCTCGGCAGGCGGCTCGCCGGCCAGGCCTTCTCGCCGGATCTCGGCTTCGCGGGATTGCGCCTGCACTATGCTTTCCCGGACACCCCCGCCTGGCGGCCGAAAGGCTTCCAGGAGGAGTTCCTGGTCTTCCTCGGCGCGTCCTATTTCCGCCTGCGCGCGGCCAACCAGGAATACGGCCTCTCGGCCCGCGGGCTCGCCATCGGCACCGGCGCGCCGGAGGGCGAAGAGTTTCCCGACTTCATCGCGCACTGGATCTGCGAGCCGGAGGCCGGGGCGCGCACGCTGACGCTCCTCTCGCTCCTCGACAGCCCGAGCGTGGCCGGCGCCTACCAGTTCGAGATCGCCCCCGGGGACCCGGCCCGGATCACCGTATCCGCCGCGCTCTACCCACGCAGGTCGATCGCGCGGCTCGGGCTGGCGCCACTCACCAGCATGTTCCTGTACGGCCAGAACGGGCCCGGCGCCCGCGGCGCCAAGGCGTTCGACGATTTCCGCCCGCAGGTGCACGATTCCGACGGGCTCTGCGTCGCCGCCGGAGGGGGGGCGAGCGCTGACCGGATCTGGCGCCCCCTGGTCAACGGGCGCAGTCAGCCGCAGATCTCGGCCTTCGCGGCCAAGCCGCTCGGGGGTTTCGGGCTGTTGCAGCGCGAGCGGAGCTTTGCCGCCTATCTCGACGTGGAGGCGCGGCAGGAAGCCCGGCCCGGCCTGTGGGTCGCGCCCGACCCGCAGGCCGGGGCCGCCTTCGCGGAGGGCGCCGTGCAGCTCTTCGAGATCCCCTCGGGTGAGGAGTACATGGACAACGTCGTCGCGGCCTTCGTGCCGGCGGTTCCGGCCCCGGCGGGCACAGCTCTGCGGCTCGCCTATCGCCTGACCACGGTGGGGGCGGAACCCGTGGAGTCGATCCCGGAGGCGGCGCTCGCCCGGGTGACCTCGACCCGGTTCGGCTCGGCGGAGCGCCTGCGGCCCATGGATCCGCCGAGCCCGCAGCGGCGGCTCTGCGTGATCGACTTCGAAGGACAGAGCCTGCCGAAGGGCGTCGACGACGCCGTGGCCGCGGAGGTCTCGGCCAGCGCCGGGACGCTGCACGAGCCGGTGGCCAATTTCGTGCCGCAGACCGGCGGCTGGCGCATCTACGTGGAGTGGCGTCCGCCCCAGCCGATGCCGGCGGGGGACGTCGTGCTGCGCGCACGCCTCGTCCGCGGCACGGTGCCGATCAGCGAGACCTGGGACGCGGTGGTCTGAGCCCGTCTCAGGCCGAGCGCCGGTCGCGCTCCAGCCGCCGGGCGAGGCGGGTGGCACCGTAGACCTCGCTCAGGCGGCGCCGGGCGGCGTGGACCGGGGGCGCCTGCCGCTCGACATGGGCGGCCTCGATGACGCGCAAAGCGGCCGCCACCGAGCGCTCCAGGCGACGCTCGGCCGTGGCGGCCGTCTCCTGCTTCGTGTCCGGCATGCGATGATCCCTCGTGCGAGGCCGGGCCCGCCCTCTCGGGGGGCGGTGACCGGCGGCAGGGGGCAGCTTCCGCACCCGGCTTGGCCGGAACAAGGCAGCTTGGCCGTATGGCTTCAGCCCATCGCGCAGGCCCTATCGCAGCTCCTCGTGCCAGGTCCGCCCGTCGCGCTCGATCAGCGCGATGGCGGCGGTCGGCCCCCAGCTGCCGGCCGGGTAGGGCCGGGGCGCCTCAGGCCGGTCCGCCCAGGCCTTGAGCACCCCGTCGGCCCAGGCCCAGGCGGCCTCGACCTCGTCGCGGCGCATGAACAGGGTGGCGTTGCCCCGGACTACGTCCATCAGCAGGCGCTCGTAGGCATCCGGGTAGCGCTGCTTGAAGGTCTCCTCGAAGGAGATGTCGAGGTCGGTCGGGCGCAGCCGCAGGCCGCCGGGGCCGGGATCCTTGGTCATCACCTCGAGCTTCATGCCCTCTTGCGGTTGGAGCCGGATGACGAGGCGATTCGGCTCGCGCCCGAACGCCTCCTCGGGGAAGATCGAGAACGGCGACGCGCGGAACTGGACCACGATCTCGGACAGCTTCCGGGGCAGGCGCTTGCCGGTGCGCAGGTAGAACGGCACTCCGGCCCAGCGCCCGGACTGCACCTCGAGCTTCATGGCCACGAAGGTCTCGGTCCGGCTCTCGTGGCCGAGCTCGGCCAGGTAGCCCTCCACGGGTTTGCCGTCGACGGCGCCCGCCACGTACTGGCCGCGCACGGTCATGGCCTGGATGTCGTGGGCGGTGATCGGCTTGAGTGCGCGCAGCACCTTCAGCTTCTCGTCGCGGACGGAATTCGCTTCGAGGTTGAGCGGGCTCTCCATGGCGGTCAGGCACAGGAGCTGCAGCATGTGGTTCTGCAGCATGTCGCGCATCGCGCCCGAGGTGTCGTAGTAGCCGGCCCGGCCCTCAACCCCGACCGTCTCGGCCACGGTGATCTGGACGTGGTCGATCACGTCCGAGGTCCAGAGCCGCTCGAAGATGGTGTTGGCGAAGCGCAGGGAAAGCAGGTTCTGCACCGTCTCCTTGCCGAGGTAATGGTCGATCCGGAAGATCTGCGATTCTGGAAAGACCTCGCCGACCGCGTCATTGATCGCCTGGGCGGATTTCAAGTCCTTGCCGATCGGCTTCTCCAGCACGACCCGGGATTTCGGGCCGATCAGCCCGCTGGCGGCGAGGTTGCGGCAGATCGAGCCGTAGAGGTCGGGCGAGGTGGCGAGATAATAGGGCCGCACTTGGTCGGGCCGCTCGCCGAGCTTGGCCGCGAGGTCGCCCCAGCCGCTCTCCCCCGCGCCATCCACCGCGACGTAGTCCACGTGGTCGAGGAAGCGGGCCAGCACGTCCTCTGCCAGGTCGGCGGCGGGCACGAAGCGCTTGAGCGCGTCCCGGGCATGCTCCCGGAACGCGTCGACCGACAGGTCCGAGCGCGAGGCGCCGATGATCCGGCTGGTCTCCGGGATCTGCCCGTCGCGGAACCGGTAGAACAGGGCCGGCAGGAGCTTTCGCGCGGTCAGATCGCCGGTGGCGCCGAACACGACGCAGTCGAAGGAGGCGACGGGGATGATCGTGGCCAAGTGCGGCTCCCTGGTGTCGTGCGCGGTTGCGGTGCGGCGGTCACGCCGCACTGACCTAACCTGAGTGCAGTCGCTTCGCCAGACGAGGGGGCGCTCAGAGCGCTGTGGCACGCCCCTATAAGGACGGCCGGAAGGCATAAAAATCCGGCGTCCGGCGCGACGGCACGTGGCGGTTGTGGACAAGACCCTCCATCCGCCAACTTCTAAGATTCTAAGTCGGTGTGGTAGCGAGCCGTTCGGTCAAATTGCTTTTTGATGAGCATATCTACCAGCCATATCACACGCCATCCGCAGGAATGTCCGATAGTTGTCTTGATCACCAAATCCGATTTATGATCTTGAATTTTTCAAAATGGCCATCAATTACTCTTGTTTTATATTCGTAATTAATATTTTTAAATCAATGACGTAAATCAATCGACAGTTGTTTACAAATAATTGAAATATTTATTATACTAATACATTAAATTTCTGATCATGCAGATCATTATCTTAATGAAATAACTTATAAAATTCATGCGTGGCGGGATTTATAGCTGCCACCTCTAGATTTATGAATCAATCGAGGCCGGAATTATTCGGGTAGGCAGTGATAATTCGATATTCTCGGGCATTTGAGGCATCGCGAACGGCCAAAACAACAAATTCGTAAATATTTTTGATTTAAATAGGCGATCATTTAGAACTTATTACTTTCTCGCGGCCGGTTTAATCGCAAAATATTATTTATACAAAAGCGTTATATCCACAACTGTCAAACATTACCATGAATTATTACTGGCTTTTCAAAATATCTTGTGAGATATAATATTTCTTTGCCTCGATACCATCGGATTTTTCAGATATACTTCTTATATAGATTGGGAATAAACCCCAGCGCAGAGAACTCTTGTGACTCGGCGACACGCGCTATCAGTTCTTGATCGGTCCTCCCGACATGCCTGTCTACAATAGACGATTGAGGCAGGGATCTTTCGCAAGTTCTTGCCCAGATAACCGGTCACGTTCCTGGCCGGCTGCTGGCTGGCTCAGAGAGCCATCATTGGCCCACTGACCACCCTCACGATGTCCCGCAGGCACACGCGGCTGGAGCGGATTGAAGAGTTTGGAATGCGCGGCGCAGCCGGACTAGAGCCAGTTCGTCAGCGAGACCCCTGAGTTCCCACCGGATCTGCTGAGCCACACGAGCGAAGCGTGGCTGTGTCTTCGCTGCCTGCCGCCGACCCCGCGGGCGATCTAAGACATCAAGCAGATAATGCCAGGATTTTCCTACAGTCAGCCGACGCCTGTGGGTGGCCAGCCTTCACCCTGCCATGAAACGCTTGAACGCCACCGCGAAATCCGGGTGCCAGCGCGACAAAGCGGGCCGGTTCTCGATGATGTCGCCGGCGGCCCAGGCGATCCGCTTCTCGTCCTGCGCCCGGGTGGTCTCGTTGTCGGGGCAGAGGATGTAGAAATCGCCGGCTTCGAGCCGCTCCAGCAGGAATGCCACCGTTTCCTCCGGCGTCCAGGCACCGGCGGGCTTCTCGGCGACGCCGCGGGCCTTGGTCAGGCCGGTATAGACGAAGCCCGGGATCAGCAGGTGCGCGGTGGTTTGGCAGCCTTCCCGGCTGCGCAGCTCGTGGGCCAGCGCCTCCGTGGCCGCCTTCACGGCCGCCTTCGAGACGTTGTAGGGCGCGTTGCCGGGCGGCGTGGTGATGCCCTGCTTCGAGCCGGTGACGATGACCGCGCCGGGCTTCTCGCCCGCGATCATGCCGGGCGCGAAGGCGTGGATGCCGTTGACCACGCCCCCGAGATTGGTGCCGAGGATCCGGGTCCAGGTCTCGGCGTCGGAGAACAGCTTGCCGCCGGCCTCGATCCCGGCGTTCAGCATCACCACGGCCGGCGGCCCGGCCTTCGCCACGGCGGCCGCCAGGGCCTCGACGGCGCCCCGGTCCGATACGTCGGTGGGGACCGCGCGGACCTCGACGGCAGCGAGTTCGGCGACCGCGCTCCGGGCCTCCTGCAGGGCCGGACCGGGCAGGTCGGCGAGCCAGACATTCATGCCGGCCCGCGCGAAGGCCTTCGCGGCAGCGAGCCCGATGCCGCTCGCCGCCCCGGTGACGACCGCGCTGCGTCCGGGGCTGATCGCGGGATGCTGGCTCATGGGTCTGTCCTCGGCTGGATGGCGCCCATCAGATGGGGCGAGCCGGGGCGAAGGCGAGTTGGAATTGGCGCGACCGGGGATTGCGAGTGCGCTTGCTTACCCGCGGGATCGCATGAAGAGATCCTGGTCTTTCAAGGGTTGATCATTTCCTGGGCGCCCGACCTGCCACCCTGTCATCCCGGGGCCGCGAAGCGGAGCCCGGGAATGACCGGGTGATCGGTCCGGATAACCTGTCACCAAAGGGACGCGGCATGAACCCAGGACCCGGCCTGCCGAGCCGCCGCGCGCTCCTCGCCGGGGCAGCCTGCGCAGGGCTCGCCACGGCGGCACGGGGCGCCCCTGGCGGGTTCGGTCCGCTCGGCAAGCCGTCCTGGTCGGGTGACAGCCTTCAGGCGGCGGCGGCGGCCAAGGGGCTGCTCTACGGCTGCGAGGTGCCGTTCCACCGCTTCGACTCGACACCCGCCTACCGGCAGGCGGTGGCGCGGGAATGCGGGATCCTGGTCTGCGGCACCGAGATGAAGATGGAGGAGGTGCTGCCCGCCCCCGGCCGCACCGACTTCGCCCGGGGCGACGCGATCCTGCGCTTCGCCAGGGCCAACGGCCAGCGCATGCGCGGGCACACGCTGGTCTGGCACGCAGCGCTGCCGCCCTGGGTCGGCCCGCTGCTGGGCCGGGCGAATGCCGCCCAGGGCGAGGATTTCATGCGGCGCTGGATCGGGACCGTGGCCGGGCATTATCGCGGCCAGGTCGTCGCCTGGGACGTGGTCAACGAAATCCTCGGTAACGAGAGCGACCCGGACCGGGGCGGGGGCCTGCGCGACTCGCCCTGGCTGGCTTCGATCGGCCCCGGCTATGTCGATCTCGCCTTCCGCATCCTGCACGAGACCGACCCGGCGGCGGCAGGGACCTGGAACGAGGACGCGGTGGAGCAGGGCGCGCCCTGGATGGAAGCCAAGCGCACCAGGGTCCTGCACAGGCTGGAGGCGATGCGGTCCCGGGGCGTACCGATCCGGCGCCTCGGGCTGCAATCGCACCTCACCAGCACGGTTCCGATCGATCAGGGCCAGTTGCGGCGCTTCCTGCACGAGGTCGGCCAGATGGGCCTCGGGATCGAGGTCACCGAGTTCGACATCGACGACCGGGCCTTCCCGTCCGACGTGGCGACCCGCGACAGGATGGTGGCCGACTTCGCCCGGCGCTACCTCGACGTGGTGCTGGACGAGCCCGCCCTGCTCAACGTGGTGAGCTGGGACATCTACGATCCGGACACGTGGTTGAACGACCACCCCTACCGCAAGCGGCCGGACGGCCTGCCCCAGCGGGCGCTGCCGCTAGACGCGCAGTTCCGGCGCAAGCCCCTGTGGCACGCGATGCTGGCGTCCTTCCGCGCGGCGCCGAACCATGCGGCGGCGCGGGACAAGCTCAGGCGGGCGTGACGGCCCGGCGCCCACCGTCGGCAAGGGCGGGCTCGGGCGGCCGATCCGCCAGCAGCCGGCGCCGCAGGCGCGCGCAAGGGCGCTCGACGAGCCCGTACATCCCCCAGCACCAGAGCAGCGTCGCCGGGAAGGCCGCGCCCATCAGCGCGAGTCCGGGCAGCCCTGGCGCCATGTGCAGCACCAGCGCCACCACGCTCATATGCGCGAGGTAGAAGCTGTAGGACCAGAGCCCGATCTGGCGCATCGGCCGGCTCGCGAGCAGACGGACCGCCCTTCCCTCCCCGTGCAGCAGGTAGGCGAAGGGCACGAACAGGGCCGCGCTCTGGAGGCTGTAGCGCAGGCTCTCGCGGAAGGCGGCCTCGCGCAAAGCCAGCGTGCCGAGGACGACGGCGAGGCTCGCGGCGACGTGCCAGGGCCTCGGGCGCCACGCCCGGTCGGCCGGGATAACCGGGTTGTTCCACAGGCCGAGGCAGCAGCCGAATAGGATCGCGTCGATGCGGGTGTGGGTCCAGGAGTAGTTCAGGCTGTAATCCGGAAGCCGCCAGACGTTGAGGCACCGGATCGCCAGGACCACCCCGCAGATCGCCAGGCAGGCGAGCGCCGCCCGGCGCGGATGCAGGCGGCCGAGCCACAGGACGAAGGCCAGCGGGAAGACCAGGTAGAAATGCTCCTCGATGGCGAGGCTCCACAGGGGCACCGGCAGCACCGCCTCCGTGCCGAACAGGCCGGGATAGTTGGTCAGGAACGTCACCTGCCCCAGCAAGGCCGCCGGCTCGACCCGCATCCAGTCGAGGAGCCCCGCCGCGTAGAGCGCCCCGGAGGCGACGAGCGTCAGGTACATCGGCGGCAGGATGCGCAGGCTGCGCCGCAGATAGAAAGCGGGGAGCGACACCGCGCCCGTCCGCGCGCGCTCGATCCGCAGGAGCGTCGTGATCAGGTAGCCGCTGAGGAAGAAGAAGACCGTGACGCCGAAGCCCCCCGGCACCACGTGGCCGTAGCCGCAATGGGCCGCGAACACGATCAGGATGGCGAGCGCCCGCACCCCGTCGAGCTGCGGCAGGTAGGGCATCGCCCTGGGGACTTCCTGGGAGAGCTGGTGTCCGGAATCCGGCATGGCGGAGGCCGATCTCCCTTCGCGGCACGGCGTGACAGTAAGCGCCATTTTCGCGCGAACGGACATCCGCACAGGCCCCGGAGCGGCTGATCCGGTCACCGCATGGTGAATGGCTGTCACGGGCCGCCCAATGCCCCTGAGGAGATTGGTAACCGTACCACCCCATCATCCCGCCCGACTGCGCCGCCCCGGGCGCCGTCGGGAGTGTTGCGTATGGTCCCGGCCCAATCCCGCCGTCCCGCCCGCCTCCGCGCCGTCGGCGCGGGCCTATCGGTTCTGGCGCTGCTCGGCACACCGGTCGGCGCGCTGGCGGAGGGCGTGCCCGGTGCGGCGACCCCGGGGGGGCCCGGTCCCGCGCCGGTCTCCGCACCACCGGCCGCCGGCCTGCTCCCGGAAGCCGCGGCAGTGGCCGCGAAGGGCCAGGAAATCAGAAGCTCGGACAGCACGATCTCGGAAACCAAGGCCCCGGAGAGCCGGACACCGGACGCGAAGCCTCCGGAGAGCCGGGCACAGGAGGCCAAGCCGCAGGAAGCCGCAAAAAAAACGCGCGAGCCGGCGCCGCTGGTCTACGCCAAGGTCTCCACCGACCCGACCCCGACGCTGACCGCCCGCACCTTCCTGGACACCCTCCGGGCGGCCGAGCGCTACGCCGCCTTTGCGGAGGCCGGCGGCTGGGAGCGGCTGCCCGACGACCTCGCCCGCCTGAAGCCCGGCGAGCGCAGCCCGGCGATCCCGGCGCTGCGCCATCACCTGACGCTCACCGGCGACCTGCCGGCGGACGCACCGCCGAGCGACCGGCTCGATCCGCCGCTGACCGCCGCGGTCGCGGCATTCCAGGGCCGGCACGGCTTGCCCGACAGCGGCATCCTCGGCCGGCTCACGATCAACGCGCTGAACGTGCCGGCGGCGACCCGCCAGCGCCAACTCGCCGCCTCCGCGGCCCGGCTGATGGGCTCGAAATTCCCGTTCGGCGACCGCTACGTGGTGGTCAACATCCCGTCGGCGACCGTCGAGGCGGTGGAGAACGGCGCGGTGGCGCGCCGCTACGTCTCGGTGGTCGGCTCCCCCGACAAGGCCACGCCGACGGTGGAGACCCGGATCACCGACATCAACTTCAACCCGACCTGGACCGTGCCGGCCTCGGTCGTGAAGAACGAAATCATCCCGCAGATGCGCAAGAACCCGGGCTACCTCGCTCGGAACCACATCCGCATCCTCGGGCCGGGTGGCGAGGTCGACCCCACCCGGATCGACTGGTCGAGCGACAAGGCCGCCAACTACACGCTGCGCCAGGATGCCGGCTTCGACAATTCGCTCGGGCAGGTGCGGATCGACATGCCGAACCGCTTTGCCGTCTACATGCATGACACCCCGGCGAAATCGCTGTTCGCCGCGAGCGTGCGCTTCCACAGCCACGGCTGCGTCCGGGTCGGCCAGGTCAAGGAGCTGGTCGGGTGGCTTCTGCAGGGGACCGACGGGCCGAACGGGCCCGGTACGACCTGGGGACCGATCGAGATCGAGACCGGCATCGCAGACGGCGAGCGCCGCGACATCAAGCTGGCCAAGCCAGTGCCGGTGACCTTCGTATATCTCACGGGCTACGCCACCCCGGACGGGCGGGCGCATTTCCGCGACGACATCTACAACCTCGACACGCCGGCGCCGGAGCCCGCGGCCACGGGCGCGATCCCGCCGGTCGCCGCGACGGCGGCCAACAGCCCCGCGGTGAAGCCGGCAGCGGCGAGGCCCGTGGTCGCCCAGCCCGCAGGGGCCAAGCCCGTGGCCGCCAAAGCCGCGGCGGTGAAACCGACATCCGTAAAGTCGGCGGCAGAGGGCCGCAGCCTGGAATCGCTCCAACCTATCCGCTGAAGCCAATCCAGCCATGCGCGTCCGTGACGGCCGGAACAATCATACCGGCTGGTCATTGGCCGGGTGAACGCGCAGCCGCCCTCCCCCGGGGACGCGATGCGGCGCGCCGACCCACACATGACGGACTGGAGACGATCATGGCGAAGGCCAAGCCGAGCAGCCGCATCGAAAGTTCGCGGCTCAACACCCCGACCGATCTCGATCCGAACGACGTGAAGAAGATCGCCGAGGGCCTGACGGTGCTCAGCGCCGACCTCTTCGCGCTCTACATCAAGACCAAGAACTTCCACTGGCACGTCAGCGGCCCGAATTTCCGCGACTACCACCTGCTGATGGACGAGCAGGCGGCGCAGATCTTCGCGATCATCGACTCGGTGGGCGAGCGCGCCCGCAAGGTCGGCGGCACGGTGCTCCGCTCGATCGGACAGGCCAAGAGCCTGACCCGCGTGCCGGACAATGACGCCGACTACGTCTCGCCCCTCGACATGCTCAAGGAGCTGCGGGACGACAACAAGGCGCTCACCGCGCACATGCGCGAGCTGCACGCCGTCACCGACGAGGCCAACGACGTGGCGACCACGTCGCAGCTCGAGGAGTGGATCGACCAGTCGGAGGAGCGCACCTGGTTCCTCTACGAGGCGACCCGCGACGCCACCGAGGGCGGCCACTGAGCCGCCGCCCCGCGCCAATGGTTGGCCCCGCCTCCCCGGAGGCGGGGCTTTTTCGTATGCGCGGCCGATCGCGCGCTACATCGCGCCGAGGTCGAGCCTGACCTTCACAAGGCCCGGATCCTCCGGGTCACGCCCCTGCGCGAACCCCAGTCGCCGGCAGACCGCCAGCATCGGCCGGTTCTCGGCCAGCACCATGCCCTCGACCCGGCCGATCCCCTCGGAGCGCGCCCAGTCGATCATCAGGCGCATCAGCGCGAAGGCGAGCCCGGTGCCCCTTGCGTCGCGGCCGACCGCGATGGCGTATTCGCCGCTCTCGTGGTTGGCGTCGGCGTGCAGCCGGACGGCGCCGAGCATGCGCTCGCGCCCCTGCGGATCGACCTCGGTGGCCACGAACGCGATGGCACGGGCGTAGTCGAGCTGGGTCAGGCGAGCCAGGAAGGCGTGGCTGAACTCGCGCACCGGCCCGAAGAAGCGCAGCCGCAGGTCCTCTGGGTCGAGCCCCTTGAAGAAGGCGAGGAACAGGCCCTCGTCCTCGGGGCGCACCGGGCGCACGCGCACCGTGCGGTCCTTGAGGTTGAGGGTGCGGACCCATTCCGCCGGGTAGGGCCTGATCGCGAAGCGCGGATGACCGCGGTCCTGCCCGCCCCGCTCCGCACGCCCGATCCGCACACGGGCGTCCAGCGCCAGAACGCCGGTCTCGTCGGCGAGCAACGGGTTGATGTCGAGTTCCCGCACCTGCGGCAGGTCGGCGGCGAGTTGCGAGAGCTTCACCAGCGTGAGCGCGATCGCGTCCATGTCGGCGGCGGGCACGTCGCGATAGGCCTCCAGGCGCCGGGCGACCCGGGTGCGGGCGATGAGGTCGCGGGCGAGGATCATGTCCAGCGGCGGCAGGCCCAGCGCGCGGTCGTCGATCACCTCGACCGCCGTTCCGCCGCGGCCGAACACCACCACGGGCCCGAACACGGAATCCTCGGCGAGCCCGGCGATCAGCTCGCGGCGCTGACCCTGGCGGATCATCGGCTGCACGGCGAAGCCGGTCACTCGCGCGTCCGGCCGCTCCCGCCGTGCCCGGGCCAGGATGCTGCGCGCGGCCTCGCGGACATCGGCCTCGCTGGTCAGGTCGAGATGCACGCCGCCGATATCGGATTTGTGTACGACGTCGGGCGAGACGACCTTGAGCGCTACCGCTCCGCCGGCCGCGATGATCGGCCAGGCGGCTGCCGCTGCGGCATCCTTGTCGGGGGCGAGCGTGATCGGCACGGTCGGGATGGCGTAGGCCTCCAGCAGCCCGGTCACGGCGATCGGATCGAGCCAGGCAGCGCCCTGGCGCAGGGCACCGGCGATGATTGCGCGCGCGCGGGCCGTATCGGGCGAGAAGTCGCGCGGCAGCGAATCCGGCGTGCGCATCAGGTCGTCCTGCGCCTCGCGATAGCGCACGAGATGCAGGAAACCCTCGATCGCCTCGGAATCGGTGGAGAAGTGCGGGATTCCGGCCTGCGCAAAGGCTTCGCGTGCCGCCTCGGCATCGCCCAGCGACACGGCGAAGACCGGCTTCTTGCGCGTCTGGCCGGCGCGGGCGCGTTTCACCGTCTCGGCGATCGCGCCGGCCACCGCGCCGGCATCCGACCGGACTGTGGGGACATGGATCGCCAGCACCGCGTCGCTTGTCCGGTCGGCGAGCAGCGGCTCCAGCGCGGCGGAGAAGGCCGGACCGGCGGCGTCGATGCCGAGGTCGAGGGGGTTCGCCGCCGGCCGGCCCTCGACCCTGGCGGGCTCGGCGAGTGTCCCCGACCGCTCGATCAGCCGGTCAGCGGCGAGGAGCCCGATGCCGCGGCCGTTGGTCAGGATCGCGAGCCGCTCTCCCGGGAACGGGCGCTGGCGCCCCAGGGTCTCGACCGCGGAGAACATCGCGTCGAGATCCGGCACGGCGAGCAGCCCGGCCCGTCGAAAGGCCGCGGTGTAGACCGCGTCCGGCTGGGCGAGCGCGCCCGTATGAGTGTCGGCGGCCCGGTTGTCCGGCCGGTGCCGCCCGGCGCGCAGAACCACGACGGGCTTGGCGCGGGCGGCCGCGCGGGCGGCCGACATGAAGCGGCGGGCATCCGCCACGCGATCGAGGCAGAGCAGGATCGCCCGGGTCCGGTAGTCGGCGGCGAAATAGTCAAGGCAATCGGCGACCCCGATGTCGAGCACGCTGCCGAGCGACAGCACCGCTGAGAAGCCCGTGCCGTGCCGGCCGGCCCATTCGACGATGGCGGCCGCGACCGTGCCGGATTGCGAGACCAGCGCGAGGTCGCCCGCCGCGGGGGCGTGCGCGAACAGGCTGGCGTTGAGCTTGGCGCTCGGAACCGCGAGGCCGGCGCTGTCGGGGCCGAGCAGGCGCAGTCCCTTCGCGCGGGCGATCCTGTGCGCGGTCGGTCCGGGATCGTCCGGTTCGCGGCCGAGCCGGGCCGTCAGGATGACGGCGGCGCCCGCGCCGATCGCGGCGGCCTGCGCGACCACCTCGGGCACGCTCGGCGGCGGCACTGCGATGAGGACGAGGTCCGGCACGACGGCGAGATCGGCGATCCGCGGCACGCAGGCCAGACCGTCGACGGTCGCGTGATCGGGCTGGACCGGCAGGATCGCACCGGGAAAGCCAGCCCGACGCAGGCTGTCCAGCACGCTGCGCCCGAGCGAGCCCTCGCGCGCGACGGCGCCGACCAGGGCGACCGAGCGCGGCGCCAGCAGCTTGTCGAAGCGGTAGGTGCTCACGACGATCGGCTCACGACGGTCTCGTCACGGGATGCGTTTCGGGAAGCCGATCCTGCCCGCGTGCATCCCGGTGCTCCCTCGCTCGGGTATGGAAAGCGGCCAAGCCCCCTCGAGCGTGCCCGCCGCGGTACCAGATGGCGCAGTCCGCCGCGGGTGCAACGCCCGGATGACCCGATGCCGGCCCCGACGCGCGGCAGGGCGCGGAGGGGCTCAGTTTGTCCAGTATCCGACAATGCTTGCTCTTACCATATTGACTGTCGTCGGCACATGTAAATTGGTCTTGCCCTTAAATTCACCACACCATAGTAACTGCGCCATTGTAGCCCTGTATCGGGCCGATCAGAGATAGATTCCAGCCGGCCAGCGCCGAATGACGGCGGCTGACGGGGATCGACAGGAGGTTTCGCGATGGACCCCACGATGGGAGAAGATCCGGACTATCTCACGCTGTCCGTCGACATCGTGTCGGCCTTCGTGAGCAACAACCCGGTGCCTGTCCCGGAACTGCCCGCGCTGATCGCCGCGGTCCACGCGACGCTGCACGGACTGAGCCAGCCCTCGGCTCCCCCGGTGGATGAGCTTCGTCCTGCCGTGTCGATCCGGCGCTCGGTCCAGCCCGACTTCATCGTGTGCCTGGAGGACGGGAAGAAGTTCAAATCGCTCAAGCGCCACCTGCGCACCCACTACAACCTGACGCCCGACGAGTACCGTCAGAAATGGGGGCTGGCGCCCGACTACCCGATGGTCGCGCCGACCTACGCCGCGGCCCGCTCCAGCCTCGCCAAGAGCATGGGGCTCGGGCACCAGCGCCGGAAGGGCCAGGATCGGTAGGCCGTCGTCCCGCGCGGGCGCCGAGCCCGGGCTCCTGTGCGGGCGTCCACAGCTTTCCGGGCGCGATTAGCCATCGGGCAAGCGGGGCCTGCGAGGATCCACCGGCTCGCCCGCGCCCTGAGATCCGATGCCCGGCAAACCCAGCCTCGTCGCCCGCCTGTTCTGGACGGCCGTGATCGGCTGCCCGCTCGGACTCTGGTATGGCCCGCGCGCCTTCGCGGCGACGGGGCTCGCCCTCGCCCTCGTGCTGATGCGCCATCTCGGGCGCCCCCGCCGCTTCCGGGCCCGGGTGCGCCGGATCGCCCGGGCGCATGCCGAGACGCTGGCGCTGCGGCGGCGGCAGGAGAGCTTCTGCGACGCCTACGGCAACCGGATCGAGGACGGTTGGCTGCGGGAGCGGGCGTATTTCCTCGAGCGCACCGTCGTGCCGCAGGTCGGGCCGCGCTTCGCCGACCTCGCCGAATCGGAACGCCCGCGGATGCTGGCGATCGTCGAGGCGGAGGCGGCCGCTGTCGCGTTGCCGGAGGAGGACGAGGCGCCGGGGGACGGGCTCGACTACGAGCGCTACTGTGCCGAGCGCCTCACGCGGGCGGGTTGGCGGGCGCACCGGACACCGCCGAGCGGCGACCAGGGCGCCGACATCGTCGCGGTGCGCGACGGCCTGCGCCTCGTCGTGCAGTGCAAGCGCCTGGCCAAGCCCGTGGGCAACGCGGCCGTGCAGGAAGCGGCCGCGGCCCTGCGCTACTGGGCAGGCGACCGGGCCGCGGTGGTCTCGAATGCCGGATTCACGCCGGCGGCGCGGCGCCTGGCGGCAGCGACCGGCGTGCTGCTCCTGCATCACGATGCCCTCGACGACATCGAACTCGCGGGGGCACAAGGGGTCTAGCGCGTGTTAGTGCAGAATAACGCAGATCTGCATTGGCTTACGGGCTGGACAATGGGCCTCCAGAGGGCCCGACGCCCTCTGGCCGGGTTCCGGGGGAGCCCCGAGGTTCGCAGGGCTCGTGAAACCAGGATTTTCCGGCACGCGATAGGCGGAAGGTCCCGCTCAGAGCACCTTCAGCAGCGCCTCGGCGCCGGAGGCCTCGGCCTTCGACGGGGTCTCCTCGACGTTCAGAATCCGCACCACGCCGTCCTCGACCAGCATCGAGTAGCGCTTCGAGCGGATACCGAGGCCGAACCCGGTGCCGTCCATCTCCAGGCCGATGGCCTTGGCGAAGTCGGCGTTGCCATCGGCCAGGAATTCCAGGCCCTCGGCGCCGCTCGCCTTCGACCACGCGTCGAGCACGAACACGTCGTTGACGCTCGTGACCGCGATGGCGTCGACGCCGCGGGCGAGGATCTCGTCCTTCTTGGCTACGAAGCCGGGCAGGTGGCTGCGGTGGCAGCTCGGCGTGAAGGCGCCCGGCACGCCGATCATCACCACGCGCCGGCCCTTGAACACGTCGTCGGTGGTGCGGGCGATCGGACCCTCAGGGCCGATCACCCGGAAGGTCGCCTGGGGCAGATGGTCGCCGACCTGGATCATCGCGGGTCCCTCGTTGCCGCGCGCTCGGATCGCACGCGTGAGAAGCGCGCCTGACCTAGCGTGATGGGCGGGGCCTGTCGAGGAAGCGGCAGCCGCTTTCCGCAGCGGAGCGGCGCGCTTTGTCCGCTGGACAAGCTGGGGGGGCGGCGTAGCATGCGCGCATGTCGAACCCAGCGTCCCCAGCGCAAGCCGCGCTCACAGGATCGAGCTTCCTCGACGGGCAGTTCCTCGTGGCGATGCCCGGGATGGCGGATGAGCGCTTCGCCCGCGCGGTGATCTACGTCTGCGCCCACTCGGCCGATGGCGCGATGGGCATCATCGTGAACAAGGCGGCCACCGACATCAGCATGCCGGACCTCCTGGTCCAGCTCGACGTCGCTTCGGATGCGGACGCGATCCGGCTGCGCGAGCGAGTCGGGCACATGCCGGTCCTGATGGGCGGCCCCGTGGAGGGACGGCGCGGCTTCGTGCTGCACACCGACGACTTCCACATCCAGCAATCGACGCTGATCATCGACGACGGCATCTGCCTGACGGCCACCGTCGAGATCCTGCGCGCCATCGCCAGCGGCGAGGGGCCGGCGAGTGCCGTCCTGGCCCTCGGCTACGCCGGCTGGCAGGCGGGCCAGCTGGAGAGCGAGATCATGGCCAACGGCTGGCTCAACTGCCCGGCCGATCCGGCGCTGATCTTCAACACCGACCTCGAGGCCAAGTACGAGCTGGCCCTGCGGACCAACGGCATCGACCCCGCCATGCTGTCGATGACCGCCGGGCGGGCCTGAGGGTCTATTCCTGGGGTACGTCGCCGCCGCCGGCCGCATCCGGGTTCATCCCGTCCACGGCGGGTTCCATGGCGGGCTTGGGCCGGGGCCTGCGCGGGGCGGCCGCGGCAGTGGGAACCGCCGTGTTGGCGCCGAGCCGCGAGGCGAGCGCCAGCGCCCGGTTCTCGGTGACCCGCAGGTGGCAGAAGCCGTGGGTCCCCTCACGGGCGTAGCCGCGGCAGAGCTGCTCCCGGTCGGCCGAGAAGGCCGCCTGCTCGCTCACGACCGGCCGCACGTCCTCGCGCCGGGCGCGCTGGGTCATCACCTTGTAATTGTCGCGCACCGCCTTGTCGGCCACGCCTCGCGCCGCGTCGAATTCGCCGGCGCGCGGGATCAGGCCGGCGGCGGCCGGTCCCCAGAGGCCGGCGGGCGTGGTCGCGCAATCCGCGGCCGAGAAGGTGCAGACCGGACCCTGGCCCAGCATCGAGACCAGGACCCCGCCCTCGACCACGTCGAAGCGCAGGGGGCACTCGGCCCCGGCGGCCTCGAAGCGCGGCACGCCCTCGGGCTTGCCCTCGGAGGCCAGGGTGATGGGATTGCCTCGCGCCAGCGGCACCGTGCAGGCCTCGGCCGGCTGGGAGATCTTGGTGCCCGGCAGGGTGATCCGCGCCGTGACGGCCGGGCCGGAGCGCTCCAGCTTCAGCGTTCCGGAAAGCCCGTTGAGCTGGAGATCCTGGCCGATCACGCTGTCCTCGGAGGGGGTCTTCAGCACCACCGGGCGGGCCGGGGCGGGGGTGGGCCGGGGGGCTTCCGGGGCACCGGGCGGTCCCGGCTCGCCCGGTGCCCCGGGCGCCGCCGGGGCCGGGGGCTGCGCCTCGGGCACGCCGCGGGGCGGGACCGGCGGCCGCTCGGGCCTGATGCCGAACAAACGCTCGAAGAAGTTCTGGGCCCGCGCCGGAGGGGCGGCGAGCACCGCGGGAACCGCGACGGCGGCCGCCAGGACGGGGAGCAGGAGGCTGCGGGTCGGGCGCATCGGGCTCTGACGGGGAAGACGAAGTGGCGGGGCCACACTCAACCCCTTGTCGAAGCGTTAACACGCCATCGATGGCGCGGACGTGGCAGCGGAGCAACAAAATGCATCCGCACCATTGCGCTCCACACCCCTCCCGGGCCGGATCCTAGCGGAACCGCAACGAGATAGCGGGAAGACCGGCCGCCGCAGCCAACGCGCAGGCTTCGCCTTGCGAGCCCGTCCGGGGCTTCTTATATCGCCCTCGACGCGGGATTATGCGCTGGATTTCAGCCGTTCACGGCCCTTGATCCGGCCCGGGTCCCATACTCACATCATTCTCGACACCGCCATGGGCCGAGCTGCTTCGGGGCTCGGCGGTCTGCTTGAACGCGACAGAAGAGGGATCCCGCCATGGGTAAAGTTATCGGCATCGATCTGGGCACCACCAATTCGTGCGTGGCCGTGATGGAAGGCACGCAGCCCAAAGTCATTGAGAATTCGGAAGGCGCCCGCACCACGCCGTCGATCGTCGCCTTCACGGATGACGGCGAGCGGCTCGTCGGCCAGCCGGCCAAGCGCCAGGCGGTCACGAACCCGGAGCGCACCTTCTTCGCCATCAAGCGGCTCATCGGTCGCACCTACGACGATCCGATGACCCAGAAGGACAAGGGCCTCGTGCCCTACAAGATCGTCCGCGGCGACAATGGCGACGCCTGGGTCGAGGCCGACGGCAAGAAGTATTCGCCCTCCCAGATCTCCGCCTTCACGCTTCAGAAGATGAAGGAGACCGCGGAGTCGCATCTCGGCCAGCCGGTCACGCAGGCGGTCATCACGGTCCCGGCCTACTTCAACGACGCCCAGCGCCAGGCCACCAAGGACGCAGGCAAGATCGCCGGCCTCGAGGTGCTGCGCATCATCAACGAGCCGACCGCGGCGGCCCTCGCGTACGGCCTCGACAAGAAGAAGGCCGGCACCATCGCGGTCTATGACCTCGGCGGCGGCACCTTCGACGTCTCGATCCTGGAGATCGGCGACGGCGTGTTCGAGGTGAAGTCGACCAACGGCGACACCTTCCTGGGCGGCGAGGACTTTGACAACCGCGTGGTCGAGTACCTGACCGCCGAGTTCAAGAAGGAGCAGGGCATCGACCTGACCAAGGACAAGCTCGCCCTCCAGCGGCTCAAGGAGGCCGCCGAGAAGGCCAAGATCGAGCTGTCCTCGGCCACCCAGACCGAGATCAACCTGCCCTACATCACCGCCGACAACACCGGCCCGAAGCATCTCGCGCTGAAGCTCAGCCGGGCGAAGTTCGAGTCGCTGGTCGACGACTTGGTGCAGCGCACGATCGAGCCCTGCCGCAAGGCGCTCAAGGATGCCGGCGTCTCGGCCTCCGAGATCGACGAGGTGGTGCTGGTCGGCGGCATGATCCGCATGCCCAAGATCCAGGAGGTGGTGAAGTCCTTCTTCGGCAAGGAGCCGCACAAGGGCGTCAACCCCGACGAGGTCGTGGCCATCGGCGCCGCCGTGCAGGCGGGCGTGCTTCAGGGCGACGTCAAGGACGTGCTGCTGCTGGACGTGACCCCGCTGTCGCTCGGCATCGAGACGCTCGGCGGCGTGTTCACCCGGCTCATCGACCGCAACACCACGATCCCGACCAAGAAGTCCCAGACCTTCTCCACCGCGGAAGACAACCAGAACGCGGTGACGATCCGGGTCTTCCAGGGCGAGCGCGAGATGGCGGCCGACAACAAGCTGCTCGGCCAGTTCGACCTCGTCGGCATCCCGCCGGCCCCCCGCGGCATGCCGCAGATCGAGGTGACCTTCGACATCGACGCCAACGGCATCGTCAACGTGACGGCCAAGGACAAGGCGACGAACAAGGAGCACCAGATCCGCATCCAGGCCTCGGGCGGTCTCTCGGACGCCGATATCGACCGCATGGTGAAGGACGCCGAGGCCAATGCCGAGGCGGACAAGAAGCGCCGCGAGCTGGTCGAGGTGAAGAACCAGGGCGAGAGCCTGATCCACGCCACCGAGAAGTCGGTGGCCGAGTACGGCGACAAGGTCCCGGCGGCCGACAAGGGCGCGATCGAGACCGCGATGACCGCGCTCAAGACCGCGCTCGAGGGCGAGGATGTCGAGACCATCAAGGCCCGCACCACGGACCTGATGCAGGCCTCGATGAAGCTCGGCGAGGCGATGTATGCGGCCAGCCAGGCGGCCGGCCCCGAGGCCGGTGCCGAGGGGCATGCTGCCGAGAAGAAGGACGACGTCATCGACGCCGACTTCCAGGAAGTCGACGAGAAGGACCAGAAGAAGCGCGCCTGAGGCGCGACTTCGACGGTAGCGTGCGGGGCCGGAGCGATCCGGCCCCGCCTTTGCTTGGCAGGCGCTGTTGCGCGGGCGCCGCAGGAGACCGGCGATCGCTCGAATTCAGCCTCGGGCTGGCCAGCCCGTGCTAGATCGCGACGATCGCGAAGGTGCATCAGCCCGCCCATCCTGGTCGCGGCCACATCCTGAGGTACCCGCCCCGGCGGGTCCCGAAGGATAGGTCCAGGGATCAAGGCGCCTTGTGGAGGCCTCCTTCGAGGCGGCTGCGCCGCACCTCAGGATGAGGTCGCGGCTGGGATTGTCCGGAGACTGGGTGGGATGTCGAAGCGGGACTATTACGAGATCCTGGGGGTCACAAAGACCGCCACGGAAAGCGAGATGAAGGTCGCTTTCCGGAAGCTCGCGATGACCTTTCATCCGGACCGCAATCCCGGCGACAAGGAAGCCGAGATCAAGTTCAAGGAATTGAACGAGGCCTACCAGTGCCTCTCCGACGGCCAGAAGCGCGCCGCCTATGACCGTTTCGGCCACGCCGCCTTCAGCCAGGGCGGGGGCGGACCCGGATTCGGCAACGAGTTCGGCGACTTCATGTCGGACATCTTCGACAATTTCTTCGGTGACGGACGCGGTGCAGCCGCCCGCGGCGGGCGCGGCGGGGCGCCGGGGCGCGAGCGCGGGGCCGACCTGCGCTACAACCTCGAGATCACCCTGGAGGAGGCTTTCGCCGGCAAGGCTGAGACCATCCGCATCCCGACCTCGGTGAGCTGCGAAGCCTGCGACGGCTCGGGCGCGAAGCCCGGCTCGAAGCCCCGGACCTGCCCGACCTGCGCGGGCTACGGCCGGGTCCGGGCCGCCCAGGGCTTCTTCGCCATCGAGCGCACCTGTCCGAACTGCCACGGGCGCGGCGAGATCGTCGACGATCCCTGCGCCACCTGCCAGGGCGCGGGCCGGGTCAACCGCGAGCGTACCCTCTCGATCAACGTGCCCGCAGGGGTCGATGACGGCCTGCGCATCCGGCTCGCCGGCGAGGGCGAGAGCGGCCTGCGCGGTGGCCCCGCGGGGGACCTCTACGTTTTCCTCTCCATCAAGCAGCATGAGTTCTTCCAGCGCGACGGGGCCGACCTGTTCTGCCGCGTCCCGATCTCGATGGTCACCGCAGCGCTGTCGGGCGAGATCACCGTGCCGGTGATCGACGGCACGCAGACCCAGGTGCGGATCCCGGCCGGGACGCAGACCGCCAAGCAGTTCCGCATTAAGGGCAAGGGCATGCCGGTGCTTCGCTCGCGCGAGGTCGGCGATCTATACATCCAGGTCTTCGTCGAGACGCCGCAGAATCTGACCAAGCGCCAGCGCGAGCTGCTCCAGGAGTTCGACCAATCGGCCTCCCCGGAGAATCATCCCGAATCGTCCGGCTTCTTTTCCAAGGTGCGGGACTTCTTCGGGAGCGCCGTCCGGCCGTGAGGCCGGATCCGAAACATGCGATGATCGGTTATGCATCCTGCCGGCGTGGCATGCATACCCTAGGCGCCGAGCCGGCTAGACTGTATGACAGCGTCGTCGCCTAGCCTTTCTTTCTCATCCGGCATCAAGGAATTCAGGACTTGCCGCCGCTCCGCCGTCCCAGCGCGAAGGCCCCTGCCGCCAGGGGTGACATTTTCGGGCCGCGGCGCGACCCACTCGAGGACGAGGCCCGGTTCCTGCGCTCCTGGTTCGAGCGGCCGCTCGTAACCGGCGCGGTGACGCCATCGGGCAAGATGCTCGCCCGAACCATGGCGTCCTATGTCGACCCGCGCCGCGAGGGCCCGGTGGTCGAGCTCGGCCCCGGCACCGGTCCCGTGACCGAGGCGTTGATCCGGCGGGGTGTCGCGCCCGAGCGGCTGATCCTGGTCGAGTTCAATCCCGATTTCTGCCGTCTGCTGACCCGCCGCTTCCCCGGCGTCACGGTGATCCGCGGCGACGCCTACGACATGCGCAAGACCCTCAAGACGGTGCTGAACCAGCCGGCCGCCGCGACGATCTCGAGCTTGCCGCTCTTCACCAAGCCTTTGGAGCTGCGCCTCGATCTGCTCAACGCCGCGCACGACCTGATGCAGCCAGGCGCGCCGTTCATTCAGTTCACCTACGCGGTCGTGCCGCCGATCCCGGCCCGCTGCGAGGCGGGAAGCTACACTGCCGACCGCTCGAACCGGGTCTGGCTGAACCTGCCGCCCGCCCGGGTCTGGGTCTATCGCCGGCCCTGAGCTGAACAACGCCTGAGGGAACAAGTCACGTTCTCGTCAACTTATGGGGTCCAGACCTGACGCATGGCCGGTCGCAGAACCGCGGCCAGCGTCATCCGGGAGGACACCGATGTTCACCAAGACCGCACGCATACGCCTCGCAGCCGCCGCCCTGGCGCTCGGGGGGATCGCCCTCGGGGGCCCCGCGATGGCCGCGCCTCTGGGCCCAGATGCCAACCTGCACCAGGGCTCCGGCGATATCGTCGCCGTCCAGTACGGCTACGGGCACGGCCGCGGCCATGGCTTCGGACCGCGCTTCGGTCATCATCACTACGGTTGGGGTCCTGGACGCGGACACCATTACGGCTGGCGGCATCGCGGCTTCGGTCACCATGGTGGCTGGGGCCATCGTCACGGCCACGGCCGCTGGTAAGGCTAGCGGGAGGGCCGGATCCTATCCGGCCCCGACCCGCTCGATGATCGCCGGCCGGATAGCGGGCGCCTCCCCCATGCAGTAGGCCGCCCGCAGGGCCGCTTCGGCCCGGTCTGCGGCGGCCTCGTCGGCCGCGTGGACGATCCCGAGCAGGCCCGCGGAATCCCCGGGACCGGCGAGGTCGGTGAACCCGACCCGTGGGTCGACAGCGTCCTCCGGCCGGATGCGGCCGCCGCCGAGCCCGATCACCGCCAGCCCGATCGCCCGCGTGTCGATGCCCGCCACCGTGCCGGCCAGACGGACCGGCCGCTGCACCGGCGCAGCGGGCAGGTATCGCGTCGGCATATCCAGAAGGTCGCCCGGACCGCCCAGGGCATCGACCATCTCGCAAAAAATCTCGGCCGCCCGTCCCGAGTCGAGGACCGCTTCCAGCCGTTGGGTGGCTACGGCGGTGTCCGGCGCCAGCCCTCCGGCGGTGAGCATCTCGGCCCCGAGCGCCAGGGTCACCGCGTGGAAGCGCGGCTCGCGGCGCGCGCCCGTCAGGTAATCGATCGCGTAGGCGACCTCGACGGCGTTGCCGGCCGCACTGGCGAGCGGCGCGTCCATGTCGGTGATCAGCGCGGCGGTACGCAGGCCCGCGCCGCCGGCCACCGTGACGATGCTGTCGGCCAGCGCCCGCGCCTCCGCCAGGCTCGCCATGAAGGCGCCGGAACCCTGCTTGACGTCCATCACCAGCCCGTCGAGCCCGGCGGCGAGCTTCTTCGACAGGATCGACGCGGTGATCAGATCGAGGGATTCGACCGTGCCGGTGACGTCGCGGATCGCGTAGAGGCGCCGGTCGGCCGGGGCCAGCTCGACGGTCTGGCCGATGATCGCGCAGCCGACTTGGCCGACCACCCGGCGGAACGTCTCCAGTCCCGGGGTAGTGTCGTAACCCGGGATGCTGGCGAGCTTGTCCAGGGTGCCGCCGGTATGGCCGAGGCCGCGCCCCGAGATCATCGGCACGTAGCCGCCGCAGGCCGCCACCATCGGCGCCAGGGGGAGGCTCACCGTGTCGCCGATGCCGCCGGTGGAGTGCTTGTCCAGCACCGGCCCCGGCAGGTCCCAGGCGAGAACACGGCCGGATTCCGCCATCGCCCGGGTCAGCGCCACCCGCTCCGGGAGCGAAAGGCCGCGGAAGAACACCGCCATGGCGAAGGCCGCCGCCTGTCCCTCCCCGACCGAGCCCTCCGTGAGGCCCTGGACGAAGGCCCGGATTTCTGCGGGATCGAGGGGCAGGCCGTCGCGCTTGGTCCGGATCGTCTCCTGCGGCAGACGCATGCTCAGAGCCCCCGAGCCTGCATCAGCGCGCCGAACAGGCTGCTCGCTCCGAGCCTGAAGCGCCCGGGGCCGACCCAGCCCGCACCCATGACGCGGTCGGCGAGTGCCAGATAGGTCGCGGCGTCGGCGACGCTGCGCAGGCCGCCGGACACCTTCAGCCCTGCCGGGCGGCCGCTCGCCCGGATCTCGACGAGCATCGCCTCGGCGGCCTCCGGGGTCGCAGAGACCGGGCTCTTGCCCGTGGAGGTCTTGAGGAAGTCCGCGCCCGCCTCCAAGGCGAGCCGGCTCGCCCGCCGGATCGACTCGGGATCGGCGATCGCGCCGGTCTCCAGGATCACCTTGAGAGTCGCGCTGCCGCTCGTGTCGCGAACGGCCTCGACCATGTCCCGGGCCGCGGCCACGTCCCCGCGCAGGAAGGCGCGGTAGGGCAGGACGAGATCGATCTCGTCCGCCCCGTCGCGCAAGGCCTCGGCGGTGTCGTCGGTCGCCCGCGCGCAATCCTCACCACCTGCGGGGAAGTTGATCACCGTGGCGACCCGGATGCCGCTGCCCTTGAGCGCCCGCGCGCCCTGCGCGACGAAATGCGGCCAGACGCAGATCGCCGCGACGCCCCCAGCCTTCGCATCCCGGCAGAGCGCGTCGATTCTCGGCTCCGTGCAGGTCTCGGTGAGGTCGGTGAGATCGAGGAGCGGCAGCGCCCGGCGGGCGACCGCACCGGCATCGCGTTCATCCATGGCAGGTCTCCTCGGCGGGCAGGCCGGCGACGAAGGCTCGGACGAGGCGACCGAGATCCTCAGCGGCCCGGGCCGCCACCGCCTTGGTCTCGGCGTGATGGGGGGCGCCCCCGGCGACCCCGGCTGCGAGATTCGTCACCACGGAGATCGCGGCGACCGGCAAGCCGAGGAAGCGGGCCAGGATCACCTCGGGCGCCGTGGACATGCCCACGAGATCGGCCCCGAGGAGACCCGCCATCCGGACCTCCGCTGGCGTCTCGAAGCTCGGGCCGGAGAACCACGCGTAGACGCCCTCGCCGAGTCGCATCCCGCAGGCACCGGCCGCCGCCCGGAGCCGCGCGCGGAGCGCCGGATCGTAGGCATCGGTCATCGGCACGAAGCGGGCGTCGCTCGCCTCGCCGATCAGCGGGTTCAGCCCGGAGAGGTTGATGTGGTCGGCGAGAAGGACCAGGCTGCCGGGGCCGGTCTCCAGCCGCAGCGACCCCGAGGCGTTGGTGAGGAGCAGACGGGTCGCGCCGAGCCCGTGCGCGCAGGCGAGCGGCACCCGCATCGCCGCGGCATCACCGCGCTCGTAGGCATGCGCCCGCCCCTCGAACACCAGCACGGGCCGCCCGGCAATCCGCCCGCGATGCAGCCGGCCGCCATGGCCGCTGACGCCCGCGCCGGGGAAACCCGGGATCTGCCCGTAATCCACCGAGACCCGATCCTCGATCCCGGCCGCGATCCCGCCGAGCCCGGTGCCCGTCACGAGGGCGCAGGCGTAAGCGCCCGCGAAGCCGGCGGCCCGGAGCGTATCGAGGGCGCTGGCCTCACTCACCGAGGGTTTCCGGCCCGAACGATTCGGGCAGCAGCTCCGCCAAGGTGAAGCTCTTCGCGATCCCGTCCGGACCTGCGGCGTGGATCGGCGTGTCCGGTCGGGCGAATTCGCGGATGCGCTGGCGGCAGGCGCCGCAGGGCGTCACGAGGCCCGCGCCGTCGCCATAGACCAGGATCGCCGCGATATGCCGGCCGCCGGCCGCAATCATCGCGGCGATCGCCCCCGCCTCCGCGCAGGTACCGACGGGATAGGCGGCGTTCTCGACGTTGCAGCCGGCATGGATGACGCCCCGCTCGTCGCGCAGCGCCGCTCCGACCCGAAACCGGGAATAGGGGGCGTGCGCCCGCGCGCGCACCGTCCGGGCGGCCTCGAACAGGGCCGTCAGCCCATCATCACCCTGCCCTGAAACTGCGGCCCGCATGGTCGATCTTTGGCACCCGGCGGGGCGCCCTGTCGAGGGCCGGGTGGTCTCAGCGCGTGGCCGCGCCCGCGCCGAGCAGATCCGCGGCCTGCCGCAAGGCCGCGTCGTCCTGCGGTCCGCTCAGGGCGTAGGCGGTGTCGCCCGCGGTCCAGGACAGGACGGCGCCGTCATCCGACCCCGTCAGTGCCGCAGGGCCGCCGCGGCTTCCCCGCGTGGCGAACAGCGACGCCTCGCCGAGGGTGCCGGCCTCGAAGGCGATCTCGATGCCGGTGCCGTGGCGACCGGGGAAGACCTGGATGTCGCGCACGCGCCAGCCTGCCGGGAGGGCCGGCAGGTCGATCCCGGTGACGGATTGCAGGCGGGCCCGGTCGTAGATGGGGCTGTCGCCCTGGCTGGAGATGCTCTTGCGAAGCTGCGCCACGGCGCGCGCCTGTCGCGCATCCGCGATCAGAGCCGGGTCGGGGGTCGAGGCCAGGGTGTTCGGGACGCCGAACTGACCGATCTCGTCGTGGGCGAGCCAGCCCGCGCCGACCAGCACCGCGATGGCTGCGGCCCGCTTGAGGCGCGATGCGACGCGGCGCCAGCGCAGGCCGCGGTCGAGGCGACGCGCCAGGGCGATGTTGCGGTCGGGGCCCGGCCCGGGAGCGCGCTCGAAGCAGGCCCGGAGGGCATCGCGATCGTGCATCTCGGCCATCACCCGGGCGGCGGTGCCGGGATTGGCCGCCAGATGCGCCTCCACGTCGAGGCGGCGCATCGGGTCGATCTGCCCGTCGACGAAGGCGATGAGATCGTCGTCTGTGATCGGATCCATCATGGGTGAAGTCCTCGATTCCAGCGTGCCGCCGGGGCGGATCCGCCGGTCGTCATCGTCATCGTGAGCCGGCAAAGCCAATATCGCGCGTCTCGGACGCCTCAGGCATCCCCGACGGCGCGCCGGAAGGACGGGGGCGCCCGGTCCCGTGTCTCATCGGATACGACGAGGCGCAGGCCGGGGAATGCGCCGCGCCGCGCATCGGGCCGGCTCGGGTCGGGTTCGGCATCGGACCGGCCTGTCCGGGTGCCTTCCTCGAAGGCGCGCAGCGCCGCCCGGCCGCGGCCGAGGCGGGACATCAGCGTACCGATCGGGATCCCGAGAACGGCGGCGGCGTCGGCATAGGCCATGCCTTCGAGCGTGACGAGGTGGAGGGCGGCACGCTGCTCCTCCGGCAAGGTGAGGAAGGCCTGCCGGATCTGGGCGAGGCGCACGCGCCCCTCCTGGGCAGGCGGCGCCATATCCTCGGACATCCGCACCAGCGCGTCGGCGTGACGCGCCTCGACCTGCCTGCGGCGCTGCTCGTCGATGAAAGCGTTGTGCAGCACCGTCATCATCCAGGTGCGCAGATTGGTGTTGGGACGCAGGGAATCCTGCATCTCCAGGGCGCGCACCAGGGTGTCGTGCACAAGGTCGTCCGCCCGCAATGCATCGCGGGTGAGCGAACGGGCGTAGCGCCGCAGGGGCACCAGCAGGTCGACGATGTTCGGACGCGTGTGCGTGTCTGATGCCATGAGGTGTGAACGCGGGAGCCCCGGCGTTTAATCCCCGGCCCCGGCGGGGCCGCGGACTACGCTTGGTCGAGGGCGGCCGCGATCCCCGAGATCACCCGCGGGTCGGTGGGCTCGACCTGCGTCGCGAAGGCGGCAGCGAGCGAGCCGTCGCGAGCGATCAGGTACTTGTGGAAGTTCCAGCGCGGCGTCTCGCCCGGCCGCTCGGCCGCCGCCCACCGGTAGAAGGGATGGGCGCCCGGCATCCGCACGCGGGTCTTGGCGGTCAGCGGGAAGGTCACGCCGTGATTCTTGCGCGCGGCCTCCGCGATGGCCGGGCCATCCAGCGGCTCCTGGTTGCCGAAATCGGGAGAGGGCACGCCGAGCACCGTGAGCCCCCGGTCGCCGAAGCGGGTCCACAGGGTCTGAAGCCCGGCGAGTTGCCCGGCATAGCCGCAGGCGGTGGCGGTGTTGACCACGAGGATCGGCCGCCCGGCATAGGCCGACAGCGGCATCGGCTCGCCCCCGGGAGCGTCGAATGCGAAGTCCGTAGCCCGGGCGGTCTCCGCCGCGTGCGCCACGCCGGTGAGCCCGGCGCCGATCAGGATCATGGCCTCGCGGCGCAACAGGGTCATGGCGGTGGCCTCGTTCTGTCCCGGGCGTCGTCGCGCCCGGGAACAATCTAGGGCGCTGCCCGGCCATGGGACAACCCAGAGGTGTACCGCGTCCCGTTCCGGCCCCGGGCTGGCCCGACACGACGCCTCAGGCGGCGCGTACCGTGTCGAGGAAGCGATGGACCTCCGCGTCGAGCTGCTCGGCCTGGGACGAGAGTTCGGAGGCCGAGCCGAGAACCTGCGCGGCGGCCGCCCCCGCCCCCCCGGCGGCGCTTGCGACCCCCGCGATATTCGCCGTGACCTCGCTGGTCCCGGCCGCCGCCCGCCCGACGTTCCGGACGATCTCCTGGGTCGCGGAGCCCTGCTCCTCGATCGCCGAGGCGATACCGGTGGCCAGCCCGCTCATCTCGGTGATGCGGCCGACGATGATGTCGATCGCGTCGGCCGTCTCCCCGGTCCAGGACTGGATCTCGCCGATCTGCCGGGCGATCTCCTCAGTGGCTTTGGCGGTCTGCCCGGCGAGTTCCTTGACCTCGGTGGCCACCACGGCGAAGCCCCGGCCCGCCTCCCCGGCCCGGGCCGCCTCGATCGTCGCGTTGAGCGCGAGAAGGTTCGTCTGGCCGGCGATCCCGCTGATGAGGCCGACCACGTCGCCGATCCTCGTGGCGCTGTCGCGCAGGTTGCGCACCAGCCCAGAGGACTTCCCGGCCTCGGACACGGCGGCGTCGGCGAGATCGGCCGAGGCCTGCACCTGGCGGCCGATCTCCTTGACGGTAGCGCCGAGCTCCTCCGCGGCCGCCGCCACCGTGTTGACGTTCGACGCCGCCAGCTCGGCGGCCGAGGCCACATTGATCGACTGGCTCGCGGTCTCGGCCGCCGCCGCGCTCATGCGCCCGGCGGTGTCCTCCAGCTCGGCCGCCGCGGCGGAGACGGCGCGCACGATGCCGCCGACGGCGCTCTCGAAGGCGGCGGCCATCTCGCGCGTCGCGGCCTTGCGCTGCGCCTCCAGCCCGGCCCGGGCCTGGGCGCCCTCCTCCTCGAGCAGCTTCGCGCGGGCGAGCCCGTCCCGGAAGACCTGCACCGCGCCGGCCATGGCGCCGATCTCGTCGCGGCGGCCGACCCCGGGAATCGCGACCGCGAGATCGTTGCCGGCGAGCCGGGTCATCGCCCCGGTCATGACGTGGATCGGCCTGCCGATGCCGAGATGCAGGAGCAGCAGCCCGACCATGGCGGTGACCGTCATCGATCCGAGACTGACCAGGCTGGCGGCACGCGACGACGCGATGGCCGCCGCCGAAGCGGCCGCGCGGACTTTCAGCAAGTCGCGCTCGGTCTGCGCGAGTTCAGCCGTCTTGGCGCGCAATGCGTCCATCGCCGCCCTTCCGACACCCGAACTCTCGAGCCGGCGCGCCACCTCCTGGGTCGCGGGGTTCTTCATGAGCGCGATCTCGCGATCCGTGACATCCGCGCTCCAGCGCTCGGCCAGGGCCTTCAGCTCCGTGAGCCGCGTCTGTTGCAAGGCGTTGCGGGCGGTCAGCTGCCGCGCCGTGGCCCAGGCCGCAGCGAAGGCCGCCCGTCCCGCCCGCTCGGTTTCGAGGAAGCCGGGATCGGCCGAGATCAGATAACCGCGCGTTGCGGCCTCCCGATCGACCATCGCGACGATCATCCGATCGACCTCGGAGAGCACCTCGTGGGTATGGACCGTCCACGCCTCGGTGTCCTCGATCTTGCCGATGTTCCGCAGCGAGATCGTCGAGACGCCGACGGTGATCGCCAGCATCATCGCCATGACGAGCGCGATCTTCACGCCGGTCTTGAGATCGACCAGACGAAATCTCATGGCCCGTCCTCGAGTCGAGAATAGCCGAACCCGGCCGGCGCCCTCTCCCGTATCAGGATCCAGGCAGCCCGTAAATCAACTGCCGCCAGCAGAATTTTATACTTTCGATTTCTGAGAATCGATTCATATTATTTCATAATAAGACAAAAATACGCAGTTATTTTATATTTTATTAGGATGCCATCAATCAAATACGCACCTAATTACAGAACTCGCCCCCGAAACCGGCGGCTTACTGATAGGCTTGCCGCAGGTCGATGGTGCACGCCCGGCCGACAGTCTCGTAGGTCTCGGCGAGCCAAGCCTGCGCGGCGGCCCGGCCCTTGTCGCGCAGGCGCTTGAGCACGGTCCAGCGCGCGTCGAGCTTGGAGGCGGCGTTGTAATCCTCAAGCGCGTCGGTGCCGTCGATGCGGTGCACCAGGACCCGCTGGTAGCCGCCCTGACCGAGGGTGCCCTCCTCGATCAGTCCGTCGATGAAGTCGATGGCCCGCAATTCCCGCATCAGGTTGGCGTTGAAGGTGATCTCGTTGAGGCGGTCGCGGATCTCGCTCTCCGTGCGGGGGGTTTCCCGCCGCTCGACCGGATTGATCTGGACGAGCACGATGTCGCGGGTCTGGGCGCCCCGGTGCAGCGGGTAGAGGGGCGGATTACCGAGATAGCCGCCGTCCCAGTAGGGCACGCCGTCGATCTCCACCGCCTGGAACACGGTCGGCAGGCAGGCCGAGGCCATCAGGTGGTCCACGGTCAGCCGCTCGCGCTCGAACACCGCAAGCTTGCCGGTCCAGACATTGGTGGCCGAGACGAACAGGCCAGCGGTGTCGGCCTCACGCAGGCGCTCGAAATCGACCTGCTCGGCCAGGGCCTTGCGCAGCGGATTGATGTTGAGGGGGTTCGACACGTAGGGGCTCGGCGAGACCATCTTGGCCCAGAACTCGGCAACCGGGTTGCCCTTCCACAGGCTGAACAGGCCGCTGACGAAGTTGCGTTGCGTGGGACCCAGGTCGCCATCGAGGCTGACCTCGCGCCAGAACCGTTCGAGCCCCTCTCGGGCTCCATCGGGGCCACCCTTGAGCCATCCGTCGACCATCACGACGGCGTTCATCGCTCCGGCGCTCGCCCCCGTCACCGCCTCGAAGCCGAGGCGCCCGTCCTCGACCAGAGCGTCGAGGACGCCCCAGGTGAAGGCGCCGTGCGCGCCGCCGCCCTGCAGCGCCAGCGCGACCGGCTTCTCGGCCCGGGGGCCGGACAGGATATGGTGGGGCGGATGCGATGGATGCGACTCGATCGCGTCCGAGACCGGCGCCTCGGGGACCGCGGTCGCCGGGTTGTGCGGCTCGACGCCGTGGGAATGCTCGCACATGTCCGCCTCCTGGATCAGCCTCTCCTAGATGGGATGCTGCAGTGCAGCATCAATCGGGCGCCGGGATGGCGGCCCGTCCCAAGGCCGGCGACCGGGCGTGAATCGGCAACAGGAGTGGACGAAAACCGGTGCTGCGCGCGCGGCAACCTCGACATCCGCGCCCGGATACGACATGACAGCCGCGATGCTGTCATGCGCGGCATCGGCTTGACGCTGCGCCGCGTCGTCCGCAGCTAACCCGCGGCCCCGAAGCTCCGGCGAGTCGCGCGCCCCGACATGCCCGGCAGGCCCGAGAGGGTTCCGGTGCCACGGCAGGCGCGCGCACGCGAAGGTCCACGATGGAAGTCATGGAAGACATCCGGTCCGAAATCCCCGCCGCTGAGAACGCCCTGGCCGCCGGCGGTCCGGAGATCGCCGGCCCCGCGCCGCGCCACCGCACCGTGGGTGTCACGGTCGGCGAAGGTGAAGGCGCGGTCATGGTCGGCGGCGGCGCCCCGATCGTCGTGCAGTCGATGACCAACACCGACACGGCCGACATCGACGCCACGGTGGCGCAGGTCGCCCAGCTTGCCCGGGTCGGCTCGGAGCTGGTCCGCATCACCGTCGACCGGGACGAGGCCGCGGCCGCGGTGCCGAAGATCCGCGAGCGCCTCGACCGGATCGGCGTCCACGTGCCGCTGGTCGGCGACTTCCACTACATCGGCCACAAGCTGCTCGCCGACCATCCGGCCTGCGCCGAGGCGCTGGCCAAATACCGGATCAACCCCGGCAACGTCGGGTTCAAGGAGAAGAAGGACACCCAGTTCTCCTCGATCATCGAGCAGGCGATCAAGTACGGCAAGACCGTGCGGATCGGCGCCAACTGGGGCTCGCTCGACGGCGAACTGCTCACCCACCTGATGGACGAAAACGCCAAGGCTCCCCGGCCGATCGATGCCCGCGCCGTCATGCGCGAGGCGATGGTGCGCTCGGCGATCGGCTCGGCTGACCGGGCGGTGGCGCTGGGCCTGCCGCAGAACCGGATCATCCTCTCCGCCAAGGTCTCGGCGGTCCAGGACCTGATCGCGGTCTACCGCGAGGTGGCGCGCCGCTCGGACTACGCCATCCATCTCGGCCTCACCGAGGCCGGCATGGGCTCCAAGGGCCTCGTGGCGGCCTCGGCGGCCATCGGGGTGCTCCTCCAGGAGGGGATCGGCGACACGATCCGCTACTCGCTCACCCCCGAGCCCGGCGGCGACCGGAGCGTCGAGGTCAAGGCGAGCCAGGAACTTCTGCAGACGATGGGGTTCCGCACCTTCGTGCCGATGGTGGCGGCCTGTCCCGGCTGCGGCCGGACCACCTCGACGACCTTCCAGGAACTGGCTCGCGACATCCAGAACTGGATCGTCACGTCCATGCCGGAGTGGAAGAAGACCTATCCGGGGGTCGAGGGGTTGAACGTCGCGGTCATGGGCTGCATCGTCAACGGGCCGGGCGAGTCGAAGCACGCCGATATCGGCATCTCGCTGCCCGGCACCGGAGAGACCCCGACCGCGCCGGTGTTCATCGACGGCAAGAAGGCCATGACTCTGCGCGGCGCGACGCTCGCCAAGGACTTCGAGGCGATCGTGATCGACTACATCGAGCGTCGATTCGGGCAGCAGGGCGGCGGCACGCGTACCGCGGCCGAGTGAGGCCCGCAGCGCGACGCCTTCTCGAACCTCCCGGGCGTGGGCGCGCGCCAGGCCCGATCCCCGCAGACGTGATCGGGTCCGGCGCGAGCGCCCGACAGCAGCGGCGCCCGGACGGAGACGCGATGCCGCGATCTTCGCCACACCACACGGTTCCCGGCCGCCCGAGGCCGTGATAGCAAGGCCGCACGATTCCGTGAGCGGTCGGCCCGGCGGCCGGCCCGCGGTTCGGCGGAGTTTTCGCGTTTCCCGCACGGCCCCGATTGGCCCCCTGAGCCGAACCGCGAAGCGCCGGCCACGCCCGAGCCTCCAACGATCCGTATGAGCCAGACCTTCGCACCCGGCGTAGCACCTCAGCCCGCGCCCGCGGCGTCCGACGCCACGCCCAGCAATCCCGCCCTAAGGGCCGATGAGGCCGGCGGGCCGGATCCCGGACAGGGGCCGGCGCCCTCCGGCTCCCTCGACGCGCCCGAGAAGGCCGAGACCCGGCAGGGCCATGCCGGCTTCTGGACGCTGCTGGTCGGCTCGGTCGGCGTCGTCTACGGCGATATCGGCACGAGCCCGCTCTACGCCTTCCGCGAGGCGCTGGTCCCCGCCCGTACCGACGGCATCCTGCTGCCCGAGGAGGTGATCGGCACCGTCTCGCTGATCTTATGGGCGCTGTTCATGATCGTGACGGTGAAGTACGTCGCGATCCTGCTGCGCATGGACAACAACGGCGAGGGGGGCATCCTCTCGCTGATGGCGCTGGCCCGGAAGGCGCTCGGCGGCTCGCGCATCGTGTTCATGCTCGGGCTGCTCGGTGCCTCGCTGTTCTACGGCGACGCGGTGATCACCCCGGCGATCTCCGTGCTCTCGGCCGTGGAGGGGCTGAAGCTCGTCACCCCGGCGCTCGACGACTACGTGCTGCCGATCACGGTGGCGATCATCGTCGCCCTGTTCCTGGTGCAGAACCGGGGTACCGGCAAGGTCGCCGCCTTCTTCGGGCCGATCACCGTCGTGTGGTTCCTCGCGATGGCGCTCGCGGCGCTACCGCATATCGGCCTGCATCCGGAGGTGTTCCGCGCAGCCAATCCCTGGCACGCCGTGAACTACCTGCTCGGGCACGGCACCGGCGCGCTGGTGGCGCTCGGCGCGGTGTTCCTGGCGGTCACCGGCGCGGAGGCGCTGTTCGCCGATCTCGGGCATTTCGGCCGCAAGCCGATCCAGGTCGCCTGGGTCGGACTCGTCTTCCCCGCGCTCGCCCTGAACTACCTGGGCCAGGCGGCCCTGGTGCTGGAGAAGCCCGACACCGCCGACCCGTTCTTTCAGCTCGTGCCAGCCTGGGGCCTGCTGCCGATGGTGGTGCTCGCCACGATCGCCACCGTGGTGGCGAGCCAGGCGGTGATCACCGGCGCCTTCTCGCTGTCCCGGCAGGCGATCCAGCTCGGCCTGCTGCCGCGGCTGGAGATCCGCCACACGTCCGAATCGCATGCGGGCCAGATCTACCTGCCGCAGATCAACGCGCTGCTGATGTTCGGCGTCGTCCTGCTGGCCGCCCTGTTCAAGACATCCTCGTCGCTGGCCTCGGCCTACGGTATCGCGGTCACCGGCACGATGCTGCTCACGGCCTCGCTGACCTTCCTGGTGATGTGGCGGATGTGGGGCTGGTCCCCGGTGGCGGCAGCGGCGGTGATGCTGCCCTTCATCGTGGTCGAGTTCCTGTTCCTGCTCTCCAACCTGATCAAGGTCGTGGAGGGCGGATACGTGCCCCTGCTGCTCGCGGGCGGCCTCGTCGTGCTGATGTGGACCTGGGTGCGCGGGGTCACGATCCTGTTCAACAAGACCCGGAAGACCGACGTGCCGCTCATCGAGCTGGTCGGGATGCTGGAAAAGAGCCCGCCTCACCACGTGCGCGGCACCGCGGTGTTCCTGACCAGCGACCCCGAGATCGCCCCCGCCGCGCTGCTGCACAACCTCAAGCACAACAAGGTGCTGCACGAGAAGAACGTCATCCTCACCGTCGAGACGGTAGACACGCCGCGCTCCAACGAGGCCGACAAGGTCCGGATCGAGCCGGTGGGCCCGCACTTCTTCCGGGTCGTGATGAAGTTCGGCTACATGGAGACGCCGAACATCCCCAAGACCCTGGTGCTGCTGCGCCGCCAGGGCTTCAAGTTCGACATCATGGCGACCTCGTTCTTCCTGTCGCGCCGCTCGATCCGGCCGGCAGCCCATTCGGGCATGCCGCTCTGGCAGGACCGGATTTTCATTACCCTCGCCAAGAACGCCAACGACGCCACGGACTTCTTCCAGATCCCCACCGGGCGGGTGGTGGAGGTGGGGACCCAGGTGACGGTATAGATCAAGTGTTCGATCTCCGTAGCATGCGGACTAAACCTTTGATGTCCCACGTATCAAATTTGCGATTATCTATATTTGCGATCCTTTAACCGAAAAAATCCGACAAAAGACCCGGTTTTTTAAATGATTGAGTGCAAGCGGGCATTGCCCGCATCCATCTTGATAGGCATTTGTCACTGATTTTCTGACAAACATCTTGTAGTCGGCACGGGCTTGGCGGAGGCCGCAATGCGGACAAGCCCCGAAATCGGCACCCTGATCGCTCTGCGGCGCGTGGAGTTGGCTCATCTTCAGCGCGATCGACACACTTGGGACCGGGCTCCAAGTCAAAGAATATAATCCAAACCAGCCTCGTATCCCTGCGCATCAAACAGCTGGGGGACGCTGGACGAATGACGAGTCCACCGCCGAAATTCTGATGGTGAATTTATGATCATCGCGGAGCGATCTCTGTCAGTATAAAATGGTCCCGAATCCACAGAATGTAAAATTACAATGCATGTCCCGGAACGGTCGGACGGCATGTGGATCTGCCGCTATAGCATCGGGTGGCCGGAGTCTGTACGGGACAGTTTTGGCGCCGGCGTCGATTCCATCCAGGCTCTTCACCTGACTCTATAGAAGTTTGGGATCGAGCTTTACGCGAGCGCCTATCACAAAGCAGGTGTCTTGGTGTTCGATCGGCCCGGTAACGGCTACGGATTTCCCATTCCGAAGAACGGACGCGACCTTCTGATCGGGAACGACAAGATCTTTGAGGGGTGAGCTCGGGAGTAGGTCGCCTCGCTCGCCGCTCGGCGCTGTCTTCGCGGGCGATGAGACGGTCCTGGGCGGCGCGACTGCCATGAGCGTGGCGCCGCCGGATTGCTTGGCTGCGTTCGCAAGGACGGCGGTGTGGCCGAGCCATGCTGACCGGACCGGATCCCGTCGAACGCCGGGCCGAAAACGCCGTTCTCCCTTCGCCGGCCAGGAACGCGACGGACCGCCTATTACGCCTGGTCGCGTCCTTCACCCTCCTCGGACCAGGATCCGAGCCGAAAATCGGAAGGTTGGACCCGCAACACTTGGTTGCGCGGCTGGACAGGTAGCGCCGGCTGAGCGGACACAAATTTTGGCTGTTGCTACTGCCGATCACCTCATGTGCGCCTCCACACGCGGCATGCTCTGGACGCAACCACTCAAGGATGACCGGCCCCATCCCGTGCGTTGCACCCGACCCAGGGCCTGCTTTAGAATATTTATTATTCTGAGCTTGAGCGTTGGTCCTGAAGTGTCCCCGCACCGGCACACGTGAGCCGGCAAAACCGGCATCGGCCTCAGGGCCCGGCTCAGACCCGACTTAACGCCGCTCCGGCGCCGCCAAACAGGACGAAGCGATGATCAAACTCACCGTGAACGGGGCTGCGCGCAGCTTCGACGGCGACCCCGACATGCCGCTGCTGTGGTACCTACGGGACGAGCTCGGGCTCACCGGCACCAAGTTCGGCTGCGGCGTCTCGCTGTGCGGGGCCTGCACCATCCATCTCGGTGGCGCGGCGACACGCGCCTGCATCACGCCGGTCTCCGCGGCCGCGGGCCAGGAGGTCGTGACCATCGAGGGCCTGTCGCCCGACGGCAACCACCCGGTGCAGGCGGCTTGGCGCGACCTCAACGTCGCCCAGTGCGGTTACTGCCAGTGCGGCCAGATCATGCAGGCGGCTGCGCTTCTCAAGGACACGCCCAAGCCCACCGACCAGGACATCGACGACACGATGAGCGGCAACATCTGTCGCTGCGGCACCTATCCGCGCATCCGCGCGGCGATCCATCAGGCCGCCGGCCAGCCGGTGCCCGCCAGCAAGGGAGAGCGCCTGTGATTCACGACGCGAAATTGATGGCCGAACTGGCCGCCACCAAGCCGGCCACGGCGCCGGTGCTCGCCAATGTCAGCCGCCGCGGCATCCTCGGCGGCGGCGCCGCCCTCGTGCTGGCCCTGTCCCTGCGCGATGCGCGCGCCGACGAAGGCCAGACCGAGGAGCAGAAGCAGCAGAAGTTCGGCGCCGACGGCATGCCGCACGGTTGGCGCGACGACCCGAAGGTGTTCATCGCGATCGCGCCCGACGGGATCGTCACGGTGACCAACCACCGCTCCGACATGGGCCAGGGCGTGCGCACTTCCGTGGCGCTCACGGTGGCCGACGAGCTGGAGGCCGACTGGCCGAAGGTGAAAGTGGTCCAGGCCTGGGGCGACGAGACCCGCTTCGGCAATCAGGACACCGACGGGTCGCGCTCCCTGCGCCACTTCTTCCAGCATTTCCGCCATGCCGGCGCGGCCGCGCGGCTGATGCTGATCCAGGCCGCCGCCAAGCAGTGGGGCGTGCCGGCCTCCGAGGTGAGCGCCGTCAACCACACGCTCACGCACGCCAAGTCCGGGCGCACGCTGGGCTACGGCGCCGTGGCGCAGGCGGCGTCCGAGCTGCCGGTTCCGACGAACGTCGAGCTGAAGAACCCTAAGGACTTCCGGTACATCGGCACCGGCAAGGTCGGGCTGATCGACAACTTCGACATCACCACGGGCCGGGCCGTCTACGGCCTCGACACCAAGCTCGACGGGATGCTGTACGCGGTGGTCGCCCGGCCGGCGGTCTATGGCGGCAAGGTCAAGTCCTACGACGACAGTGAGGCCAAGAAGGTCGCGGGGGTCGTCAAGATCTTCAAGATCGACGGCGGCGAGATCCCGAGCGAGTTCATGCCGCTCGGCGGGGTCGCCGTGGTGGCCAAGAACACCTGGGCGGCCCTGAAGGCGCGCGACGCCCTCAAGATCACCTGGGACGACGGCCCGAACGCCGGCTACGACACCGACGCGTTCCGCAAGGAGCTGGAGGCGGCCGCGCGCAAGCCCGGCAAGGTGGTGCGCAACCAGGGCGACGTCGACGGCGCGATGGCCAAGGCCAAGACCAAGGTCGAGGCCGAGTACTTCGTGCCCCACCTGGTCCAGGCCCCGATGGAGCCCCCGGCCGCCGTGGCCCGGGTCAAAGACGGCTTCTGCGAGGCCTGGGCCTGCACACAGGGTCCGCAAGCGGCCAACGACCGCCTGATGAAGGCGCTCAAGCTGCCCGACGACAAGGTCAAGGTGAACGTCACGCTGCTTGGCGGCGGCTTCGGGCGCAAGTCCAAGCCGGATTACGTGGTCGAGGCCGCCCTGTGCTCGCAGGCGGTGGACGGCGCGCCGGTCAAGCTCGCCTGGACCCGCGAGGACGACATCCACCACGGCTACTACCACACCATCTCGGTGGAGCATCTGGAGGCCGGCCTCGACGAGAAGGGGATGCCGGTGGCCTGGCTGCACCGCTCGGTGGCGCCGACGATCGGCTCGATCTTCGCGCCCGATCCGAAGCACGAACTGCCGTTCGAGCTGGGGATGGGTCTGGTGAACACGCCGTTCAACCTGCCCAACGCCCGGATGGAGAATCCGGAAGCCGCCGCCCATGTCCGGATCGGCTGGTTCCGCTCGGTCTCGAACATCCCGCACGCCTTCGCGATCCAGTCCTTCGTGTCGGAGCTGGCGCATGCCGCCGGCCGCGACCCGAAGGAATACCTGCTGGATCTCATCGGGCCGGCCCGGAAGATCGACCCGACCTCCATCGGCGACGTCTGGAACCACGGCGAGGACCCGAAGCTCTACCCGATCGACACGGGGCGCCTGCGCGGCGTGATCGAGACGGCAGCCAAGGGTGCCGGCTGGGGGCGGACGATGCCGAAGGGCCGCGGCCTCGGGATCGCCGGCCACTACAGCTTCGTCACCTACACGGCGGTGGCAGCCGAGGTGGAGGTCGACGACAAGGGCCAGGTGAAGGTGCACGCCATCGACATCGCCGTCGATTGCGGCCCGCAGGTGAACCCGGAGCGCATCCGCTCGCAGATGGAGGGCGCGGTGGTCATGGGGATGGGGCTCGCCCTCACCTCCGAAATCACCTTCAAGCAGGGCCGAGCCCAGCAGAACAACTTCGACGGCTACGAGATCATCCGGATCGACGCCGCCCCGAAGGTGGTCCGCGTGCACCTCGTGCCGAGCGGCACCTATGACGGGCCGCTCGGCGGCGTTGGCGAGCCCGGCGTGCCGCCGGTGGCGCCGGCCATCGCCAACGCGGTCTTTGCCGCCACCGGCCGCCGGGTGCGGCAGTTGCCGATCCGCGACCAGCTCAGCTCCTGAACCGCGGCGCATCGCGACGCGTTGGGGGACCGGGGACCAGATCCCCGGCCCCCCGACACGGAAAGTCCGACACGATGATGCGTTCCGCCGCCTTCACGATTCCCGTGGCCTTGATCCTGATGGCGGCCCCCGCCCTCGCCTCGCCCTGCTCGGACAAGATCGACGGCCTGTCCAAGCGGGTCCAGTCCGAGTCGACCGCCTCGATCTCCGCCTCGACCAGCGGCCAGGGCAACGCAGCCAAGCGCGGCGGCGAGGGCATGACCGGAACCGAGGGCCAGCGCGCGAACGAATCCCCGCAGGCCCCCCCGGAGAAGTCGGCCCAGGCCGGCCAGGGCGCGGACGCCGCGCAGCAGGCCAAGGTCGCCCTGGACGAAGCCCGCACCGCGGATTCCAAGGGCGACGCGCAGGCCTGCCAGGCCGCCGTGTCGCGCGCCGAGCAGCAGCTCAAGAAAGCACCCTGAGGCGTCGCCGGATTACCGGCCCAGCGCGCTGATCTCGATCACGAATTTCCGGCGCAGCGCTCGCGAGAAGTCGCCGTAGCCGGCCGCCGCCAGAAGGAAGGCCCCAGGGCCGCCGATGACGTGGGCGCGGTACCACGTCTCGAGGCTGGTGCGTTCCTGCGGCAGCGGGGTCGCGCGCAGGCCGTATCCGGGGGCCCGGTAGGCGCCAGCCCCGACCACGTCGTTCTCCCCGGGCACCAGGATCGGCAGGCCGTTGACCGTCGCGCCGGTGGCGAGCAGCGCGTCGTGCGCGTCCGCCAGCGTGTCGGCGTCGGTGCAATTGTCGATCCCGTCGCCCGAGACGTCGACGACCATGCGCTCGGCCGGGACCGGCAGGGCCGGCAGCACGCGGGCGCTGACCGTCCGGAACATCTGCCCGATGCAGGTGAACTCGCCAGCCTGCCGGGGTGTGGCGCGCACCAGCGCCGCGGTCGCCGCCGCGTCGGCTCGGCTGGCGATCCGCCGCCAGCCGACCACGAGGTCGGCCCGGTCCGCCCAGGTCACCATCGCGAACAGGATGCCGCCCGGGTTGCCGGTGATTGCGCCGACGACGGACGGGTCCTCCAGTGCCTCGGCGATCCCCTCCATCTGCAGCCGGAAGCGGGTGTCGTCCACGGATTGCGACACGTCCACGGAGACGAGCAGCGCGGTGGCGACGCTCTCCGACGCGGCGGCGGGATCCGCGGCAAGGATCAGCGCGCCGGCCACCCGCATTGCGCCGCGGCGCAGCCACCCCGAACCCGACCGCGATATCGGCAACGGCGCCCCCGGACCTCGCCCGGCCGAAGGACCGTCGCGGCCTCCTTAGGGCATGTTTTCCGGCGCGGCGAAATCGGCCTTTCCGGGGGTATCCCGGCGGGCACGGCAGATCGGAGCTTGCGCAAGGGGTCCCGGCCGCGGCTCGAAAGGGAGCCCGGTCCGGCGATGGCCCGCGCCATCCCTATGCTCTGTGCCGGCTACTGGATTCCAACATCCCGTCGCGGATCACTTGGCCCGGGACGGTCTACGGGGGGTGCATCGTCCCGGGCCAAGTGATCGGGGCCGGCGCGGTACGCCGGATGTGACGGCGGGCCGATCTGTGTCCATCCCGGCCCGACCGGGGATCGATTTCGCTCCGGCGGCGGCATCGCTCATCTCGGACGCGACGATCCCCGGCCCCGGCTCATGGGCGGCCGGGCATTCGGGGGCAGAGAGGAACCCGCCCCGCGAGGCAGCCTCAGGCGGCGGCCAGGGCGTGCGGGTTGCCGTTCAGGCCGGCGCAGAGATCGTCGATCTCGGCGAGGTCGAGGGCCTCACCGGCCCGGCCCGCGATGGTGTCGATCAGGTGGTCCTGGCGCGGGTCGAACGGGTGACCCTGCATCCGGTAGAACTGGTAGTAGCGCAGGGCCGCCAGGACGGTGTCGCGCTCGCGGTCGGTTACGGTGAAGTGCTGCATGGGTCTTTTGCTTCCCCTTGTGGCTTCAACGAACGCTTGGGCGGGCCGCGACGCCAAACCCAAGCTTGACGGTTGTAACCCGCGGGCAACTGTCCGAACAGTTCTTGACAGCTCGCGCGGATGTGATTCGCGCTATTTAAGATTTTGGTCTTTGGCCGAGAACCGCCGAGACGAATCAAAAACCTCAGTCGGTGCAACACGTTGCATCCGGTCGGAGCGTTACAGACCGAGTTCGGCCAGGAAGCGTGGCAGGGCCGTGCTCGCCGGCCCGTAGCGGGCGTCATCGAACGCGTCGGCGTTATCCGGGGGCTCCAGGTTGATTTCGCAGGTCGGAATGCCGAGGGCTCGAGCCTGCCGCACGTAGCCCGCCGCCGGGTAGATCGCCCCCGACGTGCCCACCGCGACGAACAGGTCGGCGGCCGCGAGCGCGGCGTCGATCGCGTCGAGGTGCATGGGCATTTCGCCGAACCAGACCACGTCCGGCCGCATCCGGCCCACCGTCGCGCAGGCCGGGCAGGACTCCGCCCGGCTCAGGTCTGCGCGCCAAGGCGTGACCGTCCCGCAGGCGGTGCAGCGGGCCTTGAGCAGTTCGCCGTGCATGTGGGTGACGGCCTGGGACCCCGCCCGCTCGTGCAGATCGTCGACGTTCTGCGTGCACAGGAACAGTCGGCCGCCCCGCTCGGCCAGCCGCGCCTCGGCCCGGGCCAGGGCGGCGTGCGCCGCGTTGGGCGCGGCAGCGACCACGCCCCGGCGGCGATGGTCGTAGAAGTCCAGAACCGTGTCGGGATCGGCCGCGTAGGCCTCGGGGGTGGCGAGCCGCATCGGGTCGAATCGCGCCCAGATCCCGCCGCGGTCCCGGAACGTGCCGAGCCCGCTCTCGGCCGAGACCCCGGCCCCGGTCAGCACGAAGATCGTTTCAGGGCTTGCCGTCATGTCCGTGCTCCGGCGCCGCACGCCCGTCCATCGCATAGCGGGCGCGGCGGCGAGCGCTCAGTCAAGGCCATCGTTGGACCGGGTCGGCGCGGCGATTGCTTGAACCTCCGAGCCGAACGCACTTGTTATGGCGCCCATGCGGTCCGCCGCAGAAGAGCGGGCTGGACCCGAGACGGAGCGAGGGGAAGCGCATGCCCGAATTCGACCTGGCGATCCGCGGCGGCACGGTGGTTACCGCCAGCGACACGGTGCGGGCGGATGTCGGCGTGCGCGGCGGGCGGATCGTGGCGGTCGCCGAGGGCATCGCCGACGCCGCCCGGGTGATCGACGCCTCCGGGTTGCTGGTCCTGCCGGGCGGCATCGACAGCCACGTCCACATCGCCCAGGATCCCGGGCCGGGCATCGTCATGGCCGACGATTTCGCCAGCGCGACCCGGGCCGCGGCGGCGGGCGGCAACACCTGCGTGATGCCCTTCGCGGTCCAGCCGCGGGGCGGGTCCCTGCGCGCCGCCGTCGACGCCTACCGGGCCAAGGCCGAGGGGCAGTGCCACGTGGACGTGGCGATCCACATGATCATCTCGGACCCGAGCGAGGCGGTGCTGGGCCAGGAGCTGCCGGCACTGGTCGCCGACGGCTACACCTCGTTCAAGGTGTTCATGACCTACGACGACTTGGTGCTGAACGATCGCCAGCTGCTGGACGTGTTCCACGTGGCTCGGCTGCAGGGCGCCCGGGTGATGGTCCACGCGGAGGGGTACGACGCGATCCGCTATCTCAGCGACCGCCTGGAGCGGGCGGGTGAGACGGCGCCCTACGGCCACGCTTTGTCCCGACCAGAGGTGGTCGAGCGCGAGGCGGCCCACCGGGCGATCAGCCATGCCGAGCTGATCGACCTGCCGATCGTCATCGTCCACGTCTCGGGCCGCGAGGCCACGGAGCAGATCGCCTGGGCGCAGGCGCGCGGCCTGAAGATCCGGGCCGAGACCTGCCCGCAATATCTGACCCTCACGGCCGAGCACATGAAGGGGCTCGGCCTCGACGATCCGATGGCGGGCGCGAAATACGTCTGCTCGCCGCCGCCCCGGGATGTCCAGAGCCAGGAGGCGGTGTGGTCGGGGATCCGGCGCGGGATCTTCGACGTGGTCTCCTCGGACCACTCGCCGTTCCGCTACGACGACCCGCAGGGCAAGCTGAACCCGCGCGGCAAATCCTCGTTCCGCTGGATCCCGAACGGCATCCCGGGGGTCGAGACCCGGCTGCCGGTGTTCTTCTCCGAAGGCGTCTCGAAGGGACGGATCAGCCTCAACCAGTTCGCTGCGCTCACCGCGACGAACCATGCCAAGCTCTACGGCCTGTACCCGCGCAAAGGCTCGATCGCCCCGGGCTTCGATGCCGACCTGACGCTGTGGGACCCCAACAAGCGCGAGACCATCCGCCAGGAGATCCTCCACCACGGCGCCGACTACACCCCCTGGGAGGGGTTTGCCGTCACCGGCTGGCCGGTGATGACCATCGCGGGCGGGCAGGTGATCGCGGAGGACGGCAGGGTGCTGTCCGAGCCGGGCCGCGGCCGGGTGCTCGACCGGGCGGTCGATCCGGCGGAGCGCCGGGACGCCTGACGAGCCCTGGCCCGGCCCTTGCCTCCCCGCCGCGGGGAGCCTCGCATGAATGTCGAGCTGATCGGCCTGACCAAGCGCTACGGCACGGCCATCGCGGTGGATGCCATCGACCTGAAGGTACCGTCCGGGGCCTATTGCTGCCTGCTCGGCCCCTCCGGCTGCGGCAAGACCACGACGCTGCGGATGATCGGCGGCCACGAGCGCGCCAGCGCGGGCGAGGTGGTGATCGGCCCGAAGGCGGTGGGCGACGCGGCGCCGTCCGAGCGCGGCACCGCGATGATGTTCCAGAGCTACGCTCTGTTCCCGCATCTCGACGCGCGGGACAACGTCGCCTTCAGCCTCAAGATGCGCGGGGTCGGCAAGGCCGAGCGCCGGGCTGAGGCCATGGCGATGCTCGACCTCGTGCAGATGGGCCACCTCGCCGGGCGCCTGCCGGCCCAGCTCTCGGGCGGGCAGCAGCAGCGCGTGGCGCTGGCCCGGGCTCTCCTCACCGGCCCGAAGGTGCTGCTGCTCGACGAGCCGCTCTCGGCGCTGGACCCGTTCCTGCGGGTGCGCATGCGGGTCGAGCTGAAGCGGATCCAGACCGAGCTGGGGCTCACCTTCATCCACGTCACCCACAGCCAGGAGGAGGCGATGGCGCTCTCCGACCTCGTGGTGGTGATGAATGCCGGCCGGATCGAGCAGGCCTCCGACCCGCGAACCGTGTTCGAGCGGCCGGCCACCGCCTTCGTGGCCCGCTTCATCGGCGGCCACAACGTGATCCGCTTGCCCGGCGGGATGATCGCCGTGCGGGCGGACCGGATGCGGCTGGGCGCCGAGGCCGGCCACGCCGCGATGCCGGCCCGCGTGGTGGCGGTGGAATACCAGGGCACCAGCGTCCATGTCGGCCTCGATGCCGACGGGCTGGAGCGCCCCTCCGAGGGTTCGGCCGCGCTGACAGCCGTGCTCAGCGACGTCGACTTCGCCGCCCGCCCGCTCCGGCCGGGCGACACGGTGACGGTCGGCTGGGACATGGCCGCCGCCCACCGCCTCGACGCGTGACCCGCACGGAGACGATCATGAACCAGTTCCCGAGGCCGAGCCGGCGCGCGCTGCTGAAGGGCGCGGCGGCATTCGCCACCACGCCGGTGACCGGTTTCCCGGCGGTGCACGCGGCCGAGCCCGTGACCCTGCGCTACCTCGGCACCGCCGTGAACCAATCCGCCGACATCGCCCGGAAGGTGAAGGAGGATCTGGGCCTCACCATCGAGTACATCCCGGTGGTGACCGACGAGGTGACGAAGCGCGTCGTCACCCAGCCGAACTCCTTCGACTTGGTCGACACCGAGTATTTCAGCCTGAAGAAGATCCTGCCGTCCGGCAACCTGGCCGGGATGGATGCCAAGCGGATCAAGCTCGCCGACAAGATTTCGTCGGTCTTCACCCAGGGTGAGGTGGCCGGCAAAAAAATCGGCGACCAGGGTACCGCGCCCAAGAAGGTGTTTTACCTCGAGGGCCAGGATTCTAAGAAATTTGCCGGCGAACAAACTGGCTGGATCTCGCTGATCCCCACCGTCTACAACGCCGACACCCTGGGCATTCGGCCGGACCTGGTGAACATCCCGGTGACGAGCTGGAAGGAGCTCCTGAATCCGGCGTTCAAGGGCCGCGCGGCGATCCTCAACATCCCCTCCATCGGCATCATGGATGCCGCCATGGTGGTGGAGGCGACCGGGGACTACACCTACGGCGACAAGGGCAACATGACGAAGCCCGAGATCGACCGCACCATCAAGCTGCTGATCGAGGCCAAGCGCGCCGGCCAGTTCCGGGCCTTCTGGCAGGACTTCAACGAATCCGTGAACCTGATGGCGGCCGGCGAGACGGTGATCCAGTCGATGTGGTCGCCCGCCGTCACCAAGGTCCGCGCGCAGGGGGTGCCCTGCACCTACCAGCCCTTGAAGGAGGGCTACCGGGCCTGGGCCAGCGGCTTCGGAATCCCGAAGACCTTGAGCGGCCGGAAGCTCGACGCCGCCTACGCCTTCATCAACTGGTTCCTGTCCGGCTGGGCCGGGGCCTACCTCAACCGCCAGGGTTACTATTCCGCGGTGCTGGAGACCGCCAAGGCGAACATGCAGCCCTACGAATGGGCCTTCTGGATGGAGGGGAAGGCTGCCGAGAAGGACATCCTCGGCCCCGACGGCGCGCTGATCGAGAAGGCCGGCGCCACCCGGGACGGCGGCTCCTTCGACCAGCGCATGGGCTCGGTCGCCTGCTGGAACGCCGTGATGGACGAGAACACCTACATGGTGCGCAAGTGGAACGAGTTCATCGCCGCGTGAAGGCACTGCGCGCCCACTCTTCCTCTCACCTCTGCGGACAAGCGGCCCCACAGGCCGGGTTCCGGATCATCGGCGGCTCGACGGGAATCCAAAGTCAGAACTGGCGCGCGCCCTCCCTCCCCCCACAGAGGGGCGAGGGAGATGCGCGTGGGTCGGGCCGTACCCCTCCTCCGGCCAAGGGGTTTGAACATCGTAGCCCCAGCACGGCGCGAGATGCGGCGGCACTGCCGGGAGCGGTCCGTTGAACGATCTCGCCCTCTCCCGCCTCGCCGAGGCCGCCGCATCCCCGGCCCCATCAGGCCGCCGCCGACGCCGCGCCCTCGCCTACCTCCAGGCGGCGCCGCTGGCCTTCGTCTTCCTGGTCTTCCTGGTGGTGCCGCTGGTGCTCACCGGCATCGTCTCCCTCTGGGAGTACAACGAGTACGCGATCGTCCCGGCGCTGACCCTGCAGAACTACGCCGACGTGTTCGACGGCTGCCTGTCGGCCGACCTCTGCACCACCGTCCGCACCTATCTGTCGACGCTGAAGTTCGTCGCCCTGACGCTGGCGATCACACTGCCGCTCGGATTCGCGATCGCCTACTTCCTGGCCTTCCACATCCGCTCGAACACCGTGCGGATGGGCCTGTTCCTGCTCTGCACGATCCCGTTCTGGACCTCGAACGTGATCCGCATGATCTCGTGGATCCCGCTGCTCGGCCGCAACGGCCTCGTCAACGACACGCTCCGCGGCCTCGGGCTGATCCGGGAGCCGATCGAGGGCCTGCTCTATTCCGACTTCGCGGTGGTCCTGGCCTTCGTGCATCTCGACACGGTGTTCATGATCGTGCCGATCTTCAACAGCCTGGCCCGCATCGACCGGCGACTGATCGAGGCGGCGCGCGATTGCGGCGCGTCCGGGGCGCAGACCCTCTGGAACGTGGTGCTGCCGCTCGCCAAGCCCGGGATCGCCATCGGGGCGATCTTCGTGGTGACCCTGGTGATGGGCGACTTCGTCACGGTCGGCGTGATGGGCGGCCAGCAGATCGCCAGCGTCGGCAAGGTGATCCAGGTGCAGATGGCCTATCTGCAATTCCCGGCCGCCGCCGCCAACGCCATGGTGCTGCTCGCCGCCGTGCTGCTGATGATCCTCGGGCTGACCCGGATGATCGACCTGCGCAGGGTGCTGTAGGATGGACCGCCCGCGCGGCCGCGCCTTCTACCTGCTGGCTTGCGTCTTCGCCCTCTACGTCTTGTTCCTGTACGGGCCGACGCTGACGATCCTGGCCCTGAGCTTCCAGGGCCCGTCCGGCGGCCTGACCTTCCCGATGAACGGGGTCTCGACGCATTGGTTCGCCAAGCTGTGGGAGGGGGTCGGCGTCGTCGACATCTGGGCGGCGCTCCGGCGCTCCCTAGCGCTGGGGCTCGTGGTGATGGCGCTCACGGTGACCATCGCGTTCTATGCCGGCCTCGCCTTCCGCAAGGGCTTTCGGGGGGCCGGCCTCGTCTTCGCGCTGGCGGTGTCGAGCCTGATCGTGCCCTCGATCGTGGTCTCGCTGGGGATCGGGCTGGAATTCCGGCTCCTCGACGACGGGGTCAAGGCGCTGGCCACCGCCACCGGCTGGGGCTTCCTGCAGGACCACGGGACCCTGATGGGCCTCTACAGCTCGGCGCTGGGGGCGCACCTGACCTGGACGCTGCCCTTCGGTCTGCTGATCATGTTCGCGGTGTTCAACCGGTTCGACCCGGCCTACGAGGAGGCCGCCCGCGACCTTGGCGCCACCGGGGCGCAGACGCTCCGGCACGTGGTGGTGCCGATCCTGGCGCCCGCGCTCGTGGGCGTCGCCCTGTTCGGCTTCACCCTGTCGTTCGACGAACTCGCCCGCACCAGCCAAGCGATCGGCGGCCGCAACACCCTGCCGCTGGAGTTGCAGGGCCTGACCACCACGGTGACGACGCCGGAGATCTACGCGCTCGGCACCACGACGACGGCGTTCTCGGCGCTGGCGATCGGGACGGCGCTGGGCCTGACCCTGTGGCTCCAGAAGCGCCGGGCCAGGCGGGCGCTGGCGGGCTTGCGTCCGTAGAAGGCCGTCGACGCACCGTGCCGGGGCCGCGCAGCCGAACCCGGTCGAAGAGGCACGCACGTTGCCAATCCGTCCCCATCCGTGTATGCGCACGGCGCGCCCCCGAGACACCCTTGGAGGCAGGGGCGCGCCGGGAAGGTTTGGCCGTCCGCCTCGGGCGGCCTTTTCGTTTTCCGGCTCCAGCATTCATTAAGGATCACGCCATGAGCGCAGTGAAGACGCTTGAGGCCGTGGCACGCGACCGGGTCGGCAAGGGGGCCGCCCGGGCCGTTCGTCGCCAGGGCCAAGTTCCCGCCGTCGTCTACGGAGGCGGCCAGCCGCCGCAGGCCATCGCGATCGACCTCGTCCGCGCCCGCACCCTGATCTACGCGGGCGGCTTCAAGACGACGCTGTTCGAGATCGAGGCCGGCGGCAAGAAGGTCCGTGCGATCCCGCGCGACTTCCAGCTCGACCCGGTGAGCGGCGTGCCGCTGCACGTCGACTTCCTGCGGGTCGTGTCCGGCCAGACCGTGACCGTCGAGGTGCCCGTGCACTTCGTCAACGAGGACGCGGCCCCCGGCATCAAGAAGCTCGGCGGCACCCTCAACATCGTCGCCCACACCCTGACCCTCGACGTCGCCCCGGACCAGATCCCGGACGCGATCGAGGTGGACCTGACCGGCCGTCAGATCGGCGACGTGATCCACGTCTCCGACATCAAGATCCCGGCGGGCACCCACACCGGCACGCCCAGCGATCCGGTGGCCAACATCGTGCCGCCGACCGTGCTCGGCGCCGAGGTCGAGGCCGAGGAGGCCGCGATCGCCGAGGCGCAGTCGGCGGAAGCCGCCGAGGAGAAGGCCGAAGCCGAGGGCGAGGCCACCGAGGGCGAGAAGAAGGAGGGCGAGGAGGCCTGAGCCTCCTCGCACCGCTGATCGATCCCGAGAGCCCCGGCCCGTGCCGGGGCTCTCTTCGTTTCAGGGGTAGAGCCGCGCGCGGCTCCAGCCGTCGCCGGTCCGGGTGAAGCGGACGCGGTCGTGCAGGCGGTAGTCGCCGTCTTGCCAGAACTCCAGCGTCACCGGGGCGATGCGGAAGCCGGTCCAGTGCTCCGGACGGGGGATCGGACCGTCCCCATAGCGGGCGGCGAGCGCCTCCACCGCCCCCATGAGCGTGGCTCGGTCGGCGAGCGGGCGCGACTGCTGGCTGGCGATGGCGCCGAGGCGGCTTTCCCGGCGGCGGCTCTCGAAATAGGCGTCGGCCTCCTCGGGCGTCACCGGGGAGACCGGGCCACGGGCCCGGACCTGCCGACGCAGGCTCTTCCAGTGGAGCACCAGGGCGGCCTGGGGGTTCTGCGCCAGTTCCTCGCCCTTGGTGGACTGGGTGTTGGTGTAGAATACGAAGCCGCGTGCGTCGAAGCCCTTGAGCAGGACCATCCGCACGTCCGGCAGCCCGTCGCGTCCCGCGGTGGCCAGCGCCATCGCGTTCGGATCCTCGGGCTCGGCGGCCTCCGCCTCCTTCATCCAGGTGGCGAACAGCGCGACGGGATCGTCGCTCAGTGTGAAGTCCGGTGACGGAGAACGCGCGCCGGCACCCGGGTCATCGGTCCTTAACTGATCCACGGCAACACTCCTGCCTGCCGCGTCCAGGGCCTGAGGGGGCACCGACATCGGCATGTTCGGTCGAGCGGAAAGCCCGTCGTGAGTCAGGTGTAATGCGGCGATGCGCGTGTAAAGAGCCAGGCAGGCGGCTGCGTATCCCTGTGGCGGTGACGACGGCCGTATCGCTGGCGATGGCCCTGTGCGGCTGCAGCCAGCCGCTGCTCGTCTTCCGGGGCGAGGCCGCGGCTGCGCCCGTGGTCGAGGAGCCCACCGTCACCGGCAGCATCGAGAAACGGCCCGTGAGCTTCGGGAACGACCTCGCGGAGGAGGATTGGCGGCGCGCCCGCGCGGCTCTGTCCGTGGCCCTCGATCCGCAGGGCAACGGCCGCCCGGTGAAGTGGGATAATCCCGAGAGCGGCCTGCACGGCACGGTGAACCCGACGGGCCTGCCTTACGTCGCCGACGACCTGATCTGCCGCAACTTCCTCGCTTCGGTGATCGCGCCGGGCCGCAGCCGGTTCGTGCGCGGCACCGGCTGCAAGCCCTCGGGCGGCCAGTGGACGCTCAAGCGCATCCGCAGCGCGGGATCCGAGCGCTCCTGAGGCAGGGCATGGGACGGAGGAGCGCCGGGGCACCCGCCAAGGGGCGCGGCGACGGGCCGACGCCTCAATAGGGATAGCCGTAATAGGGCCGCAGGCGCAGGTGCGGCTGGGCCGCCGGCGGTGCAGCGTAGCGAGCCGCGGCCTCCGGACGGTACGTCCGGACGTAGGGGTCGAGGGCCGGATCGCGGTAATTGCCGTTGTTGACCCCGGCCGAGCGGTCGTTGCCACTGAGCGCGGCATAGGGCGAGAGCCCGCTGCCGCTGTCACCGCCACCCCCGCCGATGGCGAAGGCCGCGCCCGGAATGCCGATCAGCAGCATCGCGGCGATCGGCATCGTCAGCGTCTTGCGTGTCATGTCCTGATCTCCGCACCACATCACACGGGCGAACGGCCACGTCAGCCGGCCGGTTCCGGAGCGCCGACGCGCCCCGCACGTGGCATGGTAGCACGCCGCCATAACGAGGAGTTATCGCGGCGGGCAAATTCTGGGTCCTTCTGTTTCCCAGCAGAATCCGCGTTGGATCAACCGCACGGAACAGTGGACCTTCGACCAAACTTGTTTGATCGTGCGGCGGAGCGATAGCATTCGCTCCTCCGATGATCGTTTCGACGGTCGACTTCGGGCTTCTTCAGGATTTGGGTTCGCGGTGAGTGTGGTTTCTGGATCCGACACGCCGCACGCGAGCCGGTCCGGCTGATGGAGCGGTCGATCGGAGGCGCGGACCGGCCGGTGGCCGGGGGCGGCCGGGCGCCCGCCTGGCCGGAGCCTCGGGCTGCGGACGCGCGCCCCGTCGCCGCGCGGATCACCGTGCGGCTCGACCGCCGGACTCTGCGCGGCTGGCACATCCGCCTCCTCGACCAGCTGGGACAGCGGGCCGACCGTCGGCTCCGGATCGCGTGGGTCGCCGGCGCGGGCGGGCTGCCGCCCAACGCCGAACTGCTGTTCCGGCTGGAAGCGGCGATCCACGGCCTGCCCCGGCCGGGCCTGGCCACCCCAGCCGAGCCGATGGCGCTCGCCCCCTACGGCACGGATGCCGAGGCCGGTGAGCCCGACCTCGTCCTCGACCTCTCGGGTGCGTCAGCGCCGGCCGACGATGTATCACCGAGCGTGTGGCGGCTCGATTTCGACGGGATGCCGGGCGAGTCCGGCCTGCTCGCCGCCCTGTTCGCAGGCCGGGCTCCGGTGGCGGCCCTGCGAGGCCCGGACGGCGCGCCCGTGGCGGTCGGCCGCCTCGGCGCGGAGTCGCATACGGTGATGCTCGCGGCCTTCGAGGATTATCTCGCCCGGACCATCACGCTGATCGCCGCGGCCCTCGACGGGGCCGCCTCGACGCGGCTCCCGGACGGGTCCGAGGCACCGCTTCAGCCGGAGGCGGGGTTCGACCTCGGCGGCCTCGGGGCCCGAGGGCGCGCCGCCTGCGGTCTCACCCGGCAGATCGCCCGCAGGCTCTACGCGCTCTGCTTCCACGGCCCGCAATGGCGGGTCGGCTGGCGGCGGGTCGTCGGCCCCGACCTGATCGACCTGCGCCGGCATCCGGAGGGGGGCTGGACCGACCTGCCGGATGACGGCCGGCGCTTCTACGCCGACCCCTTCGCCATCGCCCACGAGGGGGCCGTGACCCTGTTCGTGGAAGAGTTCGACTATCGCCGCGGCAAGGGGGTCATCGCCGCGGTGGGCTTCGACGCCGAAGGTCCACGCGGGCGCCCGGAGCCGGTGCTGGAACTCGAGACCCACCTCTCTTACCCGTTCGTGTTCGAGGCGGACGGGGAGATCTGGATGATCCCGGAATCCCACGCCTCGGGGACGATCGACCTCTACCGCGCCACCGCCTTCCCGCGGGGCTGGGTGCACGAGGCGGTGCTGGTCGACCACGTGGTGGCGGGCGATGCTACGCTGCTGCGCCATGACGGCCGCTGGTGGATGTTCGCCACGGTCCGGGCCGGCGGGGGCAGCTACTCCGACACCCTCCACCTCTGGCACGCCCCCCATTTCCGTGGCCCCTGGACCCCGCACCCGCGCAACCCGGTCCTGATCGATGTCGGCTCGGCCCGGGCCGCCGGACCGATCGTGGCCCGCGACGGCGCGCTGATCCGGCCGGTCCAGGATTGCCGCCGGGGCTACGGCGCGGCGCTCGGCCTCGCCCGAATCCTGCGGCTGGACGAGGACGGGTACGAGCAGCGGGTCGAGACGCGCCTCGGGCCGGGGGCGGCCTGGCCCGGCTCGCGCCTGCACATGCTGAGTGCGGCCGGTGGCTTCGAGTTCATCGACGGGTCGCGGCGGGCCCGCACCCGCCTGCTCACGTGACCACCCGCCCCCCGCTTGTGCCGAACGGCACCCGTGCACGTCTCGCATCGCGGGGCCGCCCGCGCTAAGCCGAAACCTCACATCTGCGAACCGAGAAGAACCGCATGGCGAGCCCCGTCGAACATGCGAGCTTCCTGCCGCCCGTCCTGACCTTCCTGGCGGCGGCGGTGATCGGCGTGCCGGTGTTCCGGCTGATCGGCCAGAGCGCCGTGCTCGGCTACCTCGTGGCCGGCGTGCTGATCGGCCCGTCGGGCCTGTCGCTGATCGCCGAGCCCGAGACTGCCGCGAGCGTCGCCGAGATCGGCGTGGTCCTGCTGCTGTTCATCGTCGGGCTGGAGTTGCACCTGTCGCAGCTCGTCTCCATGCGCCGCGACATCTTCGGCCTCGGGGCGGCGCAGCTCGTCGTCTGCGCGCTGGTGCTCGGCGGCGCCGGCGTGCTCGCCGGCCTCAGCCTCGGCGCGGCGTCGGTGATCGGCATCGCGCTGGCCCTGTCGGCGACGGCCGTGGCGCTGCAGCTCCTGGAGGAGCGGGGCGACCTGAACAGCGCCTACGGCGGGCGCGCCTTCGCGGTGCTGCTGTTCCAGGACCTCTCGGTGGTCGGCATCCTGGCGCTCATGCCCCTGCTCGCCTCGGCGGGCGGGGACGCAGGCGGCCCCTGGCTCGGGGGGGCCGCGGTCTCCACCGGCAAGGCGCTCGCCGCGATCCTGACGGTGGTGCTGGTCGGCCGCTACGGCCTCAACCCGTTCTTCCGGCTGCTGGCGGCCAGCGGCGCCCGCGAGGTGATGACCGCGGCGGCCCTGCTGGTGGTGCTCGGAACGGCGCTGCTGATGGAGCAGGTCGGCCTGTCGATGGCGATGGGCGCCTTCCTGGCCGGCATCCTGCTGGCCGAATCGAACTTCCGCCACCAGCTCGAAGCCGAGATCGAGCCCTTCCGCGGCATGCTGCTCGGCCTGTTCTTCATGAGCGTCGGCATGTCGATCGACGGCAGCCTGGTCCGGGAGGTCTGGCCGGCCCTGTTCGGCGCGACGCTCGGGGCGATCCTGGTCAAGGTCGCGCTCGTGGCCGGCCTGTTCCGGCTGTTCGGTTCGGATACCCTCGGAGCTCTGCGCGGTGCGGCCGTGCTGGCGCCGGCGGGCGAGTTCGCCTTCGTGCTGCTGCCGCAGGCGGAGGATCTCGGGCTCACCGGCGCCACGGCGACGCGCTTCGCCGTGGCGCTGGCCGCCCTGACCATGCTGATCGGGCCGATCGCCGCCAAGGGCCTCGACAAGCTCATCGAGCGGCGCGGCGCCCAGGGGCGGATCGACGTGGCGGAACCCGCCTCGGAGCTCGCCGAGAGCGGGGAGGCCCGGGTCCTGGTGATCGGCTTCGGGCGGTTCGGGCAGGTGCTGACGCAGGTGCTCTTGGCCGAGGGCATCCCGGTCACGGTGATCGACAAGGACGTGGAGCAGCTGCGCGCGGCCTCGCGCTTCGGCTTCCGGATCTATTACGGCGACGGTACCCGGCTCGACGTGCTTCGCGCCGCCGGGATCGGCCGGGTCGAGCTGATCTGCATCTGCGTGGACGACCGCGACGGCGCGCTCAAGATCGTCGACATCGTGCACGAGGAATTCGCCAGTGTGCGCACCTTCGTGCGCGCCTACGACCGCCTGCACGCCGTGGAGCTGATGAACCGGGACGTGGATTATCAGATCCGCGAGACCTCCGAGTCGGCCCTCGCCTTCGGGCGGGCGGCGCTGGAGGGGCTCGGCCTGTCGCCGGAGGCCGCCGCCGCCCGGGCCGCGGACGTGCGCAAGCGCGACATCGCACGCCTCGTGCTGCAGCAGGCCGGCGCCCTGCCCGAAGGCGCCGGCTGGATGCGCGGGGCCGCCGCGGGGTTGAAGCCCGAGCCGCTGACCGAGCCGGTCCGGCCGGCCCGGGCTCTGAGCACCGAGACCCGGGACCTGATCGGCAACGACCGGCGCGAGGCGGCCGAGCGGCTCCTGGACAAGCCGGCGCCCGCGCCGCAGGACCCGGACGCGGCGGAGACGGAGGCCGATCGGGAACCCGAGCTGGAGGCGGAAGGCGGCATCCGGGATGCGTGACGGCCACCATGCCTGACGGCCTTCCCCCGGTCGCGACGGGCCGCTTCGTCACCGGCTCGATCCTCCGGCACGTGACCGTGATGGCCGCCACTGGCTCGGTGGGGCTGATGGCGATCTTCGTCGTCGACCTGCTGTCGCTGTTCTACGTCTCGAAGCTCGGGGACCCTCAGCTCACCGCCGCGGTCGGCTTCGCGGCGATCGTGCAGTTCTTCGCCACCGCGGCGAATATCGGCCTGATGATCGCCGCCGGCGCCCTCGTCGGGCGGGCGGTGGGCGCGGGCAACCGGGCGGCGGCGCGCCGCTTGGCCACCTCGGCCCTGACGCTGGGGAGCCTCGTCTCCGCGCTGATCGCGCTGCTGATCTTCGCCCTCGCCGAGCCGCTGCTGGGGCTGATCGGCGCCAGCGGCGAGGCTCTGCGGGTGGCCGAGCTGTTCCTGTGCATCACCCTGCCGTCGAACGTGCTGCTCGCCGCCGGCATGCTGTTCACCGGGCTGCTGCGCGCAGTCGGCGCGGCACGCCAAGCCATGCTGGTCACGCTGGCCGGCGCCCTCGTGACCGCCTTCCTCGACCCGCTGCTGATCTTCGGGGCGGGCCTCGGGGTGGCGGGCGCGGCGATCACGATCTGCGTGGCGCGGGCGACCTTCGTGGCGGTGGGCCTGTACGGCGTCACCCGTCATGGCCTTCTGGGTCCGCTGCGCCTTGCCGACGCGGCAGCCGACGCGCCGGCGCTCGCGGCGGTGGCGGGGCCGGCCGTGCTCACGAACCTCGCGCCCTCGGTGGCGAGCGCCTTCCTGGCGCGGCTATTTGCCGGCTATGGGGCGGATGCGGTGGCGGCCGCCGCGGTGATCGACCGCCTGACGCCCGTGGCCTTCGGGGGGCTGTTCGCCCTGTCGGGGGCGATCGGCCCGATCCTGGCGCAGAATTGGGGCGCCGGGCGGTTCGACCGGATGCGCGGCGTCCTGCGCGAGGCCGTCCGGGTGACACTCGCCTACGTGGCGTCGGTCTGGCTGCTGCTTGCCCTCGCCCGCGCTCCGCTGGCGGCCCTGTTCGGCCTGCACGGGGTCGCGGCCGACCTGTTCGGCTTCTTCTGCCTCGTCGGCGGTGCGATCTGGTTCTTCAACGGGCTGCTGTTCCTCGGCAACGCGGCCTTCAACAACCTCGGCTTCCCGGTGCGCTCGACGCTGCTGAACTGGGCCCGGGCGACGCTGGGCACCGTGCCGCCGGCGATGCTCGGCGCAACGCTCTACGGGCCCCGCGGGGTGGTGGCCGGCATGGGCCTCGGCGCGCTGGTCTTCGGCGTCGCCGGCATCCTGCTCGCGCGCCGCACCGTCGACCGGCTCGAGGCGAAGGACCTGCCCGTGCCGGAGCGCGCCCGGGAGACAGCCCACCGCGCGGCGCCGCTGCCCGCCGGCCATCCCCATCCCGGACCGGTGAGCTGAGGGCAGCCCCGGGCTGGCCGGCACGGACCGCAATACGGCCTGATTCGCTTGGCTGACCCGGGCTGAGCACAAGTTCCTCTGGCGGGAACTGGTATTTCGCCGCACAACGGGTCACGATGGCGCGCCCCGGCCGGTCAGGCCGAGGCAGGATCGAGGCGTCATGTTCAACCCGCTCGAGATGTTCCAGGCCCAGGGCGAGGCCGGGATCCAGGCGATGGCCCAGCAATTCGGCCTGACCACCGAGCAGACCGCGCGCGCCTTCGAGGCGCTGATGCCGGCGCTGACCCTCGGCCTCCAGCGCGGCGCCGGCCTGGACCCGAACAGCTTCACCCGGATGTTCGGCATGCCCGAGGTCGCCCGGTCCGCCGCGCCCCAGGGCCTCGATGCCCTCGGCCAGATGTTCGGCTCGGCTCAGCTGATGCAGGCGGTACTGCGCCAGGCCTCGGCCACGAGCGGCGTGGGCGCGCAGGTCCTGCGCCAGATGCTGCCGATGATGGCGGGCGCCGTGGTGGCGAGCATCGTGCACGTCATGCTGAACCAGCCGCAGGCCGAGCCTGCATCGATGCGGCCGAGTGCTCCGCCGCCGCCCATGCCGTTCCCGTTCGGCCCGGCCTGGGCCGAGATGGCCAAGGCGTTCATGCCGGCGGCCGAGCCCCCGGCCGCGAAGCCCGCACCCAAGCCGCCGGAGACAAAGGTGGGCGAGGCCAGCTCCGACATGATCAATCAGATGCTGCGCACCGGGGCCGAGGTGCAGGGCAACAACATCCGGGCGATGCAGGAGCTGTTCGAGACCTTCTGGCCGTCGACCGGTGCGCCGCCCGGCGGCACCGCGCCCGCCGCGCCGGGCCCGGCGCCGTCCGCGCCCGATCCGACGGCCCCCAAGAGCCGGCGTGGACGTCCGCCCGGCGGCGGGACCGGTTGACGCAGGGACGCCTCCTCTGCGGTCGTTGACCCGGCGGGTCCGGGACGCATCTCCTGTCGCCCAGGAGATGCAGCCATGACCGACCATCTGACCGCCTGGAACGACCGCGTGGAGAGCGTTGCCGCAAATGGCGTCGCCAAACGCGAGATCCCGGGCGCGGGCGCGAGCTTCGTGCGCGTGGTGGTGCCGGCCGGCGTCTCGGCGCCCCGCCACAGCCACGATCACGAGCAGTTCGTGCAGGTCCTCTCGGGCTCGGGGATCCTGGAGACCGAGCAGGGCCGCAAGCCGTTCGCCGCTGGCAGCGTGTTCCACTTCCCGGCCGGGGCGTGGCACGCGGCCGCATTCGAGACTGAGACGGTGCTGATCGAGACCAATCTCCCGGCGCCGGGCTGAAATTGTTCGCCCGGAAGGTCCGTTCGGCACGGCTGGCCGTCCCAGCCCACCGACGTTCTTCGACAGGTCGGTCCCAGGACCAGCGCGATCCCGGTCATTCCGGCCCCCGGCCGAGCTCCGCCTCCAGAGCCACGATTTTGGGCACCATGTCGGACGCGTAATGGACCGCCTGATCGGCGGTCAGCAATCGGCTATCCTCGGGGTAGAAGGCGATCCCTCCCAACAGCTTGACGCAAGCAGCAATCGCCAACATCGCGCCGATACAACTCGGGATCGGGCCGAAGTAGAAGACATACACGCAAGCCATGGGCCGCCGAGATCGATATTAGGAAAGTTTTCCGCTACAGCCGAGAACGCAATGACGGAGCATTCGAAGCCGAATTCCCGGCCGTGCCGCATCGCCGGCAGATGTCCCGAAGAAGCCGGTGGAATACGGTCCGCCTGAAGCCGCAGGTCGAAACCGAGCGCATCAAGGGCTGACTGCCACTCCGACGTGCCGGTGAGCGCTCGCGGACACAGCGCATAGGCTTCCATACTCATGTGGCGATGACTCCGACCGTAACGGCGACTGAGGATCGGTGTTTGACAGAAATACCTCGGATCAGATGGATTTCGATGACGGGAACGCTGTCGTCGACACCTGCTCCATCTCTCAATTCTCGAATGCTCTGCGGCGATAACCCCATTTCTTCGGTCTTGATGTCCCAGATTGCGATAATCGGAGCCGCGCTGGTTCGACCATTCCGGAGGAGAACATCCGTGCGTATGCTTCCCGAGAGACCGTGGCGGACGATGTCTCCGGCCACGAAGCTCTGTTCGACACCGTGCCTGCCGATGCCGGGCAGATCCAGCTCACGCAGCCGCGCGGCTAGATTTGCATGAACTCGAATTCCGTATAAGGCTCCGTTTCCGGGCTCTGTGCGTTCGACGACCTCCTTCCGAACGTCGAGGATCTCGTCCGTTTTCGCGTCGATGCGCGGATCACCGGTTCGGTCCTTGCGAACGACAGTGAGCGAGGCGCCCCTCCGCACCATCGACCGTAACATCCACGCGGCTGGTCTTGTCTGAAGCCAGCTTTTATGTCCAATAGACATAGTTTTAAGATAGCAAGACCGAGCCTAATCTCGGAAACAGAACAATCCAAGACCCAATCTCGATCATGACTTCGCATAGCGCCGCCACCCGTCTGGTTTGTTCATATTTTATTCGATGATTATTTTCCTGGTGTCAAGCCATTCGTCGGTTCACTAGGGTCAAAACCTAATCAGCTTGACCCTGGGAGGGCCGCCCGCTTTCGACCCATTGCGGACGGTCAGGTTGAGTGTGGAAGCAGAATTGCGGCCTTGTCATGGACGTTGCAACTCAGGAAACTTTTCGGTGACCAAATTTACTTGCCCAGCCTCCGATTGAAGCTCCGATCCAAAGAGAAGCATAAAGTAGGCAAGAGCTTATCAAGAATATGATATGCCCTGCATTGCCAGAAAATCCATTCTTGTCTATAGCCTTAGTAAATATTATTGCTGCTAATATGATTAAAAATAAACTCAGCGGCGATTTTAACCCTAATCTTGGTCGCTGCTTACCTTTACGATAGCCAACGGCGAAACCAAATATTAGCAACAAAAGCGCGACATATGGAATTAGATACAGTAACATGACAGATACCCAATCGGGACGATCACTGGCTAACCGTAGCATTTGAGCGTCCGCTCGCCACCCTTCTCGGACATCATCACGGCCAAGCTGATTGAGTTCAGACCCTAG
>NZ_JAUYZJ010000016.1 GCF_030700285.1 Methylobacterium sp. NEAU K
GGCCCGGGCGGGCGAGGCCGGCCGGGGCTTTGCCGTGGTGGCCGCGGAGGTCAAGGCGCTGGCCGAGCAGACCGCCCGGGCCACCGGGGAGATCGCCGGCCAGATCGCGCACGTGCAGGCCTCGACCAGTCAGGCGGTGTCGGCGATCGGCGCGATCGCGGCGCGCATCCGGGAGATCAGCGGGGTCGCGACCGGCATCGCAGCGGCAGTGGAGGAGCAGGGCGCGGCGACCCGGGAGATCGTGCGCAACGTCGGGCAGGCGGCGCAGGGCACCGGCGCAGTGACCGCCACCATCGCCGACGTGGCCGGGGCGGCCGAGGAGACCGGGGCGGCGGCCGGCCAGGTCCTCAACGCGGCCTCGGAGCTGTCGCGCCAATCCGAGCACCTCGATGCCGAGGTGGCGCGCTTCCTGATCAACGTGCGTGCCGCCTACGCGATGGCAGCCCACCAAGTCAGGCTCGTGCAGGACAGCTTCGCGAAGGTTCGGCCGATCGCCGACACGGCCGCCGATCTCTTCTACGGGCGCCTGTTCGAGATCGCTCCGCAGGTGCGCTCGCTGTTCCCGAAGGATCTCGCGGAGCAGAAGCGGAAGCTGATGACGATGATCGGGCTGGTAGTCGCCAACCTGGATCAGCCGGAGGCCTTGACGGCAGCCGTCCAGGATCTCGGGCGCCGGCACTTGGCCTACGGGACACAGGACGCCCATTACGAGCCGGTCGGAGCTGCGCTGCTTTGGGCGCTGGAGCAGGGCATCGGCGCCGACTTCACGCCAGAGGTCCAGGATGCCTGGACAGAAACCTACGGCTTCGTCTCCCGCCTGATGAAATCGGCCTCCGCCGACATCGCCGCCTGACCCGCGCCGGGCGCGGATCGCCGCGTCGCCGACCATCGCTCATGTCGATGGCCGGAAGCTTCGCTCGGCCGGCCAGCGGTCCAGGCCAGCACATCGGCGCGGGCGCACCAGTGCTGAACGTCCTGGATCCGCTGCGCCTGCCCGCACCGAAACGGGTTTTGCCCGAGCGAGGGGCGGCATGCCGGGGCTGGAAATCTCCGTCCCGTCCGCGCACACAGACGCGGCGGCGCGATCGCCGTGCAGCCTGACGGAACGCCTCGATGAACACGGCAGATCTCGCCCCGCACGCCCATCAGGTCCTGCGCGAGGCGACCCTGCCCGAGTTGCCGAACCATTACCGCGGCAAGGTGCGGGACAATTACGATCTCCCGGACGGGCGGCGCATCCTGATCACCTCCGACCGGATCAGTGCCTTCGACCGCGCACTCGCGGCGATCCCGTTCAAGGGCCAGGTTCTGACGCAGACCGCGCGCTACTGGTTCGAGCAGACGGCCGATCTCTGCCCGAACCACGTCCTGGCCTATCCCGACCCGAACGTCGTGGTCGGCCGCCGCCTGGAGATCCTGCCGGTGGAGGTGGTCGTGCGCGGCTACCTCGCGGGCACGACCTCGACCTCCGTGCTCACGCGCTACCGGGCGGGCGAGCGGGAGATGTACGGGCATCGGTTCCCCGACGGGATGCGCCCGAACGAGCGCCTGCCGCAGCCCATCGTCACGCCCACCACCAAGGCGTTCGACGGCGGCCACGACGAGCCCCTGACGGAAACCGAGATCCTGAAGCGCGGATTGCTCACCCCGGCGCAGTGGCGGACCGTGTCCGAGGCGGCGCTGGCCCTCTTCGCCCGCGGCCAGGCGCTCGCGGCCGAAAGGGGGCTTATCCTGGCCGACACCAAATACGAGTTCGGCACCGATCCCGAGGGCCGCATCGTCCTGGCCGACGAGATCCACACCCCGGACAGCAGCCGCTACTGGTTCGCGCAGAGCTATCCCGAGCGGTTCGCCGCGGGTTCCGCGCCCGAGAGCTTCGACAAGGACTTCGTGCGCAACTGGGTCGTGGCCCGTTGCGACCCCTACACGGATCCCATCCCCGAGATCCCCGCGGAGGTCGTCCTGGAGACCGCCGCCGTCTACATCCGCGCCTACGAGACGATCACCGGTGCGCGCTTCGTGCTTCCGGACCCCGATGAAGTCCCGCTGGAGCGCATCCGGCGTAATCTGGCCGCCTATCTCGGCACCGATCCGGGCCGCTGAGGGCGGGACGGCGCGCGCCGTCCCGCCACTCCGGATCTATGTCAGGCCGCCGCGGCGATCGGAGCCGGGGAGGGCGCATCCATGGCGCGCAGGTACACGTCGAGCAGCGTCTCCTGCTCGTCGCGCTCGTCCTTGTCCTGCTTGCGGATCTTCAGGATTTCCTTGAGCACCTTGACGTCCAGACCCTCGCCCTTGGCCTCGGCGAAGACCTCCTTCTTGGCCTCCATCAGGTCCTTTATCTCCTCCTCCAGCCGTTCCACGCGCTCGATGATCGAGCGGATGCGGTCGCCCGCGACGCCCACGGTGTCGGTCATGTCGGTCATGCAAAGCCTCGTCGTATGACGGGCAGCACCCTCGCGGGAGAGGGTAAGCGACGGGTTAAGGGCATCCGGTCCCGGTGGCCGCCCCGTCAGGCGTGGGCGTAGCGCGGCTTCTTGCCGAGAGCCTCTTCGACGGTGCCGTTGCCGTCGAGGTAGCCGTGGACCTTGGGATTGGGCATGATCAAAGAGGCCACGAAGGCGATGGCCATCAGCACCGTGACGTACCAGAAGAACGTGCTCTCCATGCCGTTGTCCTTGAACCACAGGGCGACGAACTCCGCGGTGCCGCCGAAGGTGGCATTGGCCACTGCGTAGGACAGGCCCACCCCGAGGGCGCGCACGTTGCTCGGGAACAGCTCCGCCTTCACGATGCCGCTGATGCCCGTGTAGAACGACACCACGGCGAGACCGAGCGTGATCAGCGCGAAGGCGAGATAGGGGTCCTTGTTGGTCCCCAGCATCGTCATCAGCGGCACCACCATGAGCGTGCCGAGGCCGCTGTAGAGCAGCATGTTCGCTTTGCGGCCGATCCTGTCGGAGAGCGCACCGAAGATCGGCTGGATCGCCATGTAGACGAACAGCACCACGGTCATCACCTGGGAAGCCGAGGTCTTCGGCATGCCGGCGGAGTTGACGAGGTATTTCTGCATGTAGGTCGTGAAGGTATAGAAGCTCAGCGAGCCGCCAGCCGTATAGGCGACGACCACGCAGAACGCGCGCCAGTGCTTGAACAGCTCCGCGAAGGTGCCGGCCGTCTCCCGGTCGCCCCCCTGCTTGGTCTCGGCGAGGGAGCGCCGGAGATAGAGCGCCACGACGGCCAGCCCGGCGCCGATGAAGAACGGGATGCGCCACCCCCACGCTGTCAGCTCGGGGCCGGTCATCACCGTCTGGAGCAGGACTAGGACCAGAGAGGCGAGCAACTGGCCGCCGATCAGCGTCACGTACTGGAACGAGGCGAAGAACCCGCGTTGGCCCTTGATCGCCACCTCGCTCATGTAGGTCGCCGAGGTGCCGTACTCCCCGCCCACCGACAGGCCCTGGAGCATGCGCGCGAGCAGCAGCAGCACGGGCGCCAGGGTGCCGACATGCTCGTAGGTCGGCAGGATGCCGATCAGCAGCGAGCCGAAGCACATCATCAGCACCGAGACGACCATCGAGGTCCGGCGTCCGACCCGGTCGGCGATCCGCCCGAACAGCCAGCCGCCGATTGGCCGCATGAAGAAGCCGACAGCGAAGATGCCGGCGGTCTGGAGCAGCTGACTCGTGGAATCGCCCTTCGGAAAGAAGGCGGGCGCGAAGTAGAGCGCGAAGAAGGCGTAGCAGTAGAAGTCGTACCACTCGACGAGATTGCCCGAGGACGATCCGACGATCGCCCAGATGCGACGGCGGCGGTCCGCGGCGGCGTCGTGGGCATTCGGTGCGATACCGATCGTATCGTCCCGCGAGGCGGACATGGCGTCTCCGAAAATCACACTTCGACCGGTACCAGCCGGTCTGTTCTTCGATGGACCGGACGTTACAGGCGACGACCGTGATCGCAAGTGCGTGATCGGACTTAGCCCTGGACAGGGGCCGCTTGTGTCATTCGCCGCCGCCTGCGGGAACGCCGTCACGGAACGGTTTCGCCCGGGGCCTCGTTGCGGGCCCGAGCGAGTGCCGCGGGCGCTCCACCGGCGACAGGACGAAATGCCATGAAGCGAATTCTCAGGAATACGGTCGCGACCGCAATCCTCATTGCCGGCGCAGCGACAGCCTTCGCACAGGGGGGGCCAGGCGGTGGCCCCGGCGGTGGCGGCCCAGGTGGCGGTGCTGGCGGACCGGCCGCCGGCGGCGGCGCGGGACCGGGTGGCGCCGGCGCGCGTGGCGGTGCCGAGGGTGGCGGAATGCGTAGTCCGGGCGGCGCCGAGGCACCTGGCCGCCAGGGAGGCGCGCCCGGCGGCGCGGCCGACCGCGTCGGTGGCGCCGACCGCGGCGCTCCCGGTGAGCGGCCCGGAGCGGCGGATCGCGGCGGTCGCGAGAACGGGCAGGCCGAGCAGCAGCGCGGCGCCCCGGGTGAGAAGCCCGGAGCGGCGGATCGGGGCGGTCGCGAGAACGGGCAGGCCGAGCAGAAGCGCGGCGGCCCGGGAGAGGCCGGTCCCGGCCAGCGCGGCGATCGGGGTGCTGCGGGCGAACGCGGCGGACGCGAAGGTGCGCGGGGTGCCCGCGGCGGCGGCTCCGCCCGCGGCGCCGTGACCCGCCTCGATACCCGCCAGCGCACCGAATTCCGTAGCTCGATCACCCATCTCGGGGTGTCGCCGCTCCGGGACGTAGCGTTCGGCCTCGCGGTCGGCACCGCGATCCCGCGTTCCGTGACCCTCCATCGGCTGCCGCGGGAGATCATCGAGATCGTGCCGGAATACGAGGGCTACGAGTTCATCCTCGTGCGCGATGATATCGTGATCATCGACCCCGACACCTACGAGATCGTGGACGTGATCCCGGCCTGACCCTTTCGGGCTCCCCCGGCGCGCGCGGCAAGGCGGTTGCCTGAGCATGACGCGTGCCGGCCATCACCCGACGAACTACCGGCCGCCGTCGAGCAGCTTCGAGACCACCCGGGCCGTGTAGTCGACCATCGGTACGATGCGGGCGTAGTTCAGCCGCGTCGGGCCGATCACCCCGACGACGCCGACGATCTTCTGCGAGCCGTCCCGGAACGGCGCGGCGATCAGCGACGAGCCCGAGAGCGAGAACAGCTTGTTCTCCGAGCCGATGAAGATTCGTACACCCTCGCCGCCCTCGGCGCGGGCCAGCAGGTCGATCACGTCCTTCTGAGTCTCCAGGTCATTGAACAGCAGGCGGATCCGTTCGAGATCCTCGACGGCGCGCAGGTCGTCGAGCAGGTTTGCCTGCCCGCGCACGATCAGCTGGCGCGCCTCAGTCGGGCCCACCGGCGTCGCGAGGCCCGCATCCACGAGGCGCTCGGTGAGCGCGTCGAGTTCCCGGGTCATCGCCTTGCGGCCGGCTTCGATCTCGGCGCGCAGCGTCCCGAGGGTGCGGCCCTGAAGCCGGGCATTGAGGAAGTTCGTCGCCTCCTGGAGCGCCCCGGCTGGCAGGCCCGGCGGCAGGTCGACCAGCCTGTTCTCCACCGAGCCGTCGTTCGAGACCAGGACCACGAGGGCGCGGGCTGGATCGAGGCGGACGAACTCGATGTGCTTGAGGTGGACATTCGCCTTGGTGGTCAGCACGACGCCGGCCCCGCGCGAGATGCCCGACAGCATGGTCGAGGCCTCGGCCAACGCGGAATCGAAGGTGTGGCCGGATGCGGCTGCACGCATCTGCGCCTCGATCCGGTTCTGCTCCTCCTGTCCGACATCGCCCAGCTCCAGCATCGCGTCGACGAAGAAGCGCAGACCCAGCTCGGTCGGCAGGCGCCCGGCGGAGGTGTGCGGCGCGAAGATCAGCCCTGAATGCTCCAGGTCCGACATCACGTTGCGGATCGATGCTGGGGACAGCGCCATCGGGAGGATGCGCGCGAGGTTGCGCGATCCGACCGGCTCGCCCGTCGTGAGGTAACTCTCGACGATCTGCCGGAAGATCTCGCGGGCGCGCTCGTTGAGTGCGGCTAGCGCCTGCATGGATGGGCCTTGCAGAACGTTGGGGTTCAGGTCTGTCACGCGGTCATCCTGTCGTCCGATCATGTCCGCCCGGCGCCCGAGGATCAATCCGTATCGCCATGCTTGCCCGCGCCCGCGCGGCGGCCTATGAGCCCGGCCCTCACTCTCTACAGAAAGGGCCCGCGATGCGGCCTTCGAAGCGCGCCGCCGACGAGCTGCGGCCCGTTACCCTGGAGCGCGCGGTCTCCCGCTACGCCGAGGGTTCTTGCCTCGTCAGCTTTGGCAACACGCGGGTGCACTGCACCGCCTCCCTCGAGGAGCGCGGGCCGCCGTGGCTGCGCGGCTCCGGCAAAGGCTGGGTCACGGCCGAGTATGCCATGCTGCCGCGCGCGACGCACGACCGAACACGCCGCGAGATCAATTCCGGCAAGCCGTCCGGCCGCACGCAGGAGATCCAGCGTCTGATCGGCCGCTCCCTGCGGGCGGTCACCAACCTGCCCGCCCTGGGCGAGCGCCAGATCACGGTCGATTGCGACGTGATCCAGGCCGATGGCGGCACCCGCACCGCCGCGATCACCGGAGCCTGGGTGGCGCTCCATGATTGCTTCACCTGGATGCGCACCCGCTCGATCATCTCGGTCGACCCGCTGCGCGACCACGTCGCGGCCGTATCCTGCGGCCTGTACAAGGGCGTTCCGGTGCTCGATCTCGACTACGCCGAGGATTCGGCCGCCGAGACCGACGCGAATTTCGTGCTGACCGGCAAGGGCGGCATCGTCGAGGTGCAGGGTACCGCCGAGATGGAACCGTTCTCCGAGGATCAGCTCCTCGAGCTGCTGCGGCTCGCCCGCGCCGGCACCGACCGGCTTGTTGCGCTCCAGAAGGAGGCGATCGCGTGAGCCGTATCCTGACCGGCAAGGTGGTCATCGCTACGCACAATCCCGGCAAGCTCGCCGAGATGCGCGAGCTGCTTGCGCCGTTCGGGGTCGAGGCGGTCTCGGCCGGCGCCCTCGGCCTGTCCGAGCCGGATGAGACCGGTACGATGTTCGCCGAGAATGCGGCGATCAAGGCGAAGGCCGCCGCCGACGCCACCGGGCTGCCGGCCTTCGCGGACGATTCGGGCCTGTGCGTCGACGCACTCGACGGGGCGCCGGGCATTTTTTCCGCCCGCTGGGCCGGTCCGGACAAGGATTTTACCGGCGCGATGGCGCGGATTTTCTCGGAGCTGGACCGGCGCGAAGCAGGCGACCGGCGGGCGCATTTCGTCTCGGCGTTGGTGCTCGCGTGGCCGGATGGCCACACAGAGCAGTTCGAGGGCCGGGTGTTCGGCGACCTGGTGGAGCCGCGGGGCTCGGCCGGTTTCGGCTATGATCCGATCTTCCGGCCGGACGGTCACGCCCGGACCTTCGGCGAGATGAGCGCCGAGGAGAAGCACGGCGTCGACTGGCGGAAGGGGGAGGGCCTGTCCCACCGGGCCCGCGCCTTCGTGCTGCTGAGCCGCGCTTGCCTCGCGCCCGCGCCCTGATTGCCAAACCGGGGCCCCGGGCTCACATCCCGTCCATCATGGACTCGACCGGCCCGGACCATCCGACCCGCGACGCGGGCTTCGGCATCTACCTGCACTGGCCCTTCTGTGCGGCGAAGTGCCCGTATTGCGACTTCAACAGCCACGTCCGGCACGCGGGCGTGGACGAGCCGCGCTTCCTCGCCGCCTTCCGGGCCGAGATCGCCCACATTGCCGCCCGCACCGCCGGTCGCACCGTCACCAGCATCTTTCTGGGTGGCGGCACGCCGTCGCTGATGCGGCCCGAGACGGTCGGGGGCCTGCTCGATGCCGTGGCAACCCACTGGGCGATGGCGCCCGATGTCGAGGTCACCCTGGAGGCCAACCCGTCGAGCGTCGAGGCCGCCCGCTTCCGCGGCTACCGCGCCGCCGGGGTCAATCGCGTCTCGCTGGGCGTGCAGGCTCTGGACGACGCGTCGTTGAAGAAGCTCGGCCGGCTGCACGACGCCCGCGAGGCGTTTGCGGCGATCGGTATCGCTCAGGCGGTGTTCGACCGGACCTCCTTCGATCTGATCTATGCCCGGCCCGACCAGACACCCGCGCTATGGCGGGCCGAGCTGACCGAGGCGCTGGCGCGGGCGGCCGAACACCTCTCGCTCTATCAGCTCACCATCGAGCCCGGCACGCCGTTCCACGGCCTCGCCGCCGCCGGCAAGCTGGTGACGCCGGACGACGAGACCGGGCGCGTCCTCTACGACGTCACCCAGGAGGTCTGCACGGCGGCGGGCCTGCCGTCCTACGAGATCTCCAACCATGCCCGGCCCGGGGCCGAATCCCGCCACAACCTGCTCTACTGGCGCTACGGCGAGTATGCCGGAATCGGCCCAGGGGCGCATGGCCGCCTTGTCACGTCCGAGGGCCGGCTCGGCACCGTCACCGAGCGCGCGCCCGAGGCGTGGCTCGCTCGGGTCGAGCGCGACGGCCACGGCATCGTGGAGACCGAGACACTCTCGGCCGCCGATCAGGCCGACGAGTTCCTGGTGATGGGCCTGCGGCTCACGGAGGGGATCGATCCCGACCGCTACGCCGCGCTGAAGGGCCGGCCGCTCAACGGTAACCGCATCGGCATGCTGGTGGGCGACGGCCTGCTCGATCGCCTGCCCAACGGCCGGATCGCCGCGACGGCCCGCGGCGCGCCTGTGCTCAACGCCCTCGTGGCGGAACTGGCGGCCTGATCAGATCCCGGGCTTGGCCAGGACCCGCGGCGCCGGGCTGACCAGGGGTGCGGCGTTGTTGCGGATTTCGTAGACGGCGAGCGCCCGCTCGCTCAGTCCCTCCGGACGGAACCGGAATGTACCGTCGATGCCGGCAAAGCCGGAGGCGTTCGTCAGGGTCGTCTCGGCGAAGCGCTGCGAACCGTATTGCCGGGTGAGCGCCGCGGCGAGCATCACGGCGTCGTAGGCGAGCGAGGCAACCCGCGGCGGGCCCGCGCCGAAGCGGGCCTGATAGCGTCCGCTGAAATTCGAGAATCCGCTCCGGTCCGGCGAGGCGAACCGCCCGCCCTGTAGCATCGGCAGTGCGAACAGGGACGGATCGTTCCACAGGGCGGTGCCGATCGGCCGGACCCGCGCGGGGGCGTAGCCCACCTTCGTCAAGGCCGACGCCACGAGCGGCATGCCCTCGGCGGTCTCGGGGATGAACAACGTGTCGGCCGTCGCGCCGGGACCCGTGATGACGCGCGCGAGCCGCTCGACCGCCGGGCCGGGCGCGCCCGACGCATAGCGTTCCACCGCCGCGACCCGGGCGCCCCTGCGCGCCACCGCCTCGCGGAACTCGGCCTCGACGGCGTTGCCGTAGGCGGTCTCGGGGATGAGGGCCGCGAAGGAGCGGCGGCCGCTTCCCACGGAGTCCTCGACGATCCGGTCGACCTCCGGCTGCGGCAGGAAGCTCAGGAGGTAGACGCCCGGCGCCGCCACGGAGGCGTCCGTCGAGAAGCCGATCACCGGCTTGCCCGCCGCCTTCGCCGGCACGGTGGCGGCCTGGACGCTGGCGGCGAAGACGGGCCCGAGTACGATGTCGGCGCCCTGCTTCAGGGCGTCCTGCGTCGCGTCCCGGGCGCCGTCCGGGCTGCTCCGGTCATCCTCGACCAGGATCGTCAGGTTCGGCTGCTGCCCCTCGTCGAAGGCGAGCTGTGCCGCGTTGCGCATCGCGCCGCCCACCGCCGCCCCCGGGCCGGTGAGCGGAAGGATGAGCGCGACCTTGACGGTGCCGGAACCGATGCGTTGGCCGCTCACCGCCGCGGGCGTGACCGGCGCTGCGGGAACGCCCGGGGTGGTAGGGCCGCTGCCGAGCGGCACGTCCGCCGGGGGCGACAGCTCGACCTGGGACGCGGCGCCGCGCCGGTTCGCGCCCGTTCCCCCGAACCCGCCCATGCAGCCGCCTAGGGCGAGCGTCACGGCGCTCAACGCGGCGGTTAAGGCGGCGACACGCACGAGACGGTCCCGCGCACACTTCGGACGCGCCATGGCGCGGTCTCCTTCGGGCAGGCTCGAACACCGTGACCGCCGGGATTTCAAATGTAAACGCGCGGCTACCGACTTGCCCCCGGTCTCGATGCCCGGCCGCGACGCGAAGCCGCCAGTGTGGCAAGATCGTCTCCGATGACCCGCCGATTCGATGCCCCGGGGCCCGCGATTTCGACCAGAGCCCCATCCCACAAGCCCGGCGCGGACCGCCCGCGGAGCACAACCTTCACGGCCTTCGGGCTGGCCAGCGAGACGGAGCCCCTATCGCCGGGGCTGCACATCGTGGCCACGCCGATCGGCAACCTGCGGGACATAACCATCCGCGCGCTTGCAACCCTCGCGGCGGCCGACGCTGTACTGGCCGAGGATACCCGCGTCACCCGGACGCTGCTGGCGCATTACGGCATCACGACGCCGCTGTTGGCCTATCACGAGCACTCGAATGACGCCGTCCGCGAGCGGATGGTGGCACGTCTGCGGGCCGGCGAGGCACTGGCCCTGGTCTCGGATGCCGGCACGCCGCTGGTCTCGGACCCCGGCTACAAGCTTGTGCAGGCCGCCATCGAGGCCGGCATCGCGATCACCCCGGTGCCGGGTCCGTCGGCGGTGATGACCGCCCTTGTGGCGGCCGGCCTCCCGACCGACCGGTTCTTCTTCGAGGGCTTCCTGCCCCAGAAGGCCGGGGCCCGGCGCAACCGCCTCGAGGCTCTCATCCAGGTGCCGGGCACGCTGGTCGTATTCGAGTCTCCCCACCGTCTGCCAGAGATGCTGGCTGATGCCGCTGCGGTGCTCGGGCCGGACCGGCCAGCCGCTGTGACCCGCGAGCTCACGAAGCTCTACGAGACGATCCGCCGCGACACGCTCGGCGCGCTGAGCGAGCGCTTTGCCCAGGAAGGAGCGCCGAAGGGCGAGATCGTCGTCATCATCGGCGCAGCGACGGCGGCGGAGCGTCCGGTCGAAGGCGATGCCGCCCTGGACGCGTTGATACGGGCGGCGCTGGGACGGCACTCGATCAAGGACGCGGCGAGCTTGGTGGCGGACGAGACGGGGCAGCCGCGCCGTGCGATCTACGCCCGGGCGCTCGTGCTGGCCCGGGAAGGCGAGGCGTGAGCGGGGACCATGCCGGATCAAACGCTGCAGCGCCGCGCCGCCTATCTGCGCGGCCATAAGGCCGAATGGCTGGCGATGGCGGCGCTCCTGCTGGAGGGCTACTGGCCGATCGGGCGCCGCGTGAGCTTCGCGGGCGGGGAGATCGACCTGATCGTCCGACGCCCGCGCACCATCGTGTTCGTCGAGGTAAAGGCCCGGTCCAGGCTGGAGGATGCCCGGGAGGCGATCGATGCAGCCAAGCGACGGCGCTTTTCGCGCGCCGTTCGGGCGTGGGTGGGCCGGAATCCCTGGTGCGCGGGGATGACCCTGCGCGCAGACGCGGTGTTCATCGGCGACCGCGCATGGCCGGCGCACCTGCCGGATGCGTTCACGATCGAAGGGCTGTGACGGCGCCGCTCAGGCCCGGGCCGCGCGGATCGCTCCGATCAGTGTCCGCTTGAGATCGGCTTGGCTGAAGGGCTTCTGGACCACCGGCCTGTCGCGGAACGGCTCGCGGATGCCGGCGCCGCCGTAGCCGGTGGAGAACACCAGCGGCAGGTCGCGCGCGACGATCGCCTCGGCCACCGGGTAGATCGGTTCACCCGCCACGTTCACGTCGAGGATGGCGACCTCGAAGGTCTCGTGCGACGCCATTTCGAGGGCGGTCGCCAAACGTGCGGCCGGACCAACCACGGCACAGCCGAAGTCGAGCAGCATGTCCTCGAGGAGCATCGAGATCGCGGCCTCATCCTCGACGACGAGTACACGGACGCCGTTGAGAACGTCATCGTTGGGGTCAGCAATCACGCCGGGCCGTCTTCCCTTCGATCGCCCCGTCGCCGGGGATCTTGCCGTACGGTTGGTGGCGCCTCGCGAGCCGCGGTAGCAGTACTTGGAAGCGCCAACGCGACGTCGCCGGGCGGTCCGCGAGACCACCCGAGGGGTCGCCCGTAATGCCGAACGTGTCAAGCGTTCCCTTGGCGTTCCGGGCCCCATGCTGTCCGGGATGTTAAGGGGCGATACATTTTTCGAGGGCAGTGAGGCGTTGCGGTACCAGGACGCAGGCCGGCGCCTGGGTTCAGTTATCCTGGAAGGAGACCTTGGCGCCCCGCGCCACGTGCGCCGCCAAGTCGCGCACGTTCCAGTTCGTCAGCCGGATGCAGCCGTGTGACTCGGTCTTGCCGACTTTTTCCGGCTCGGGCGTACCGTGGATGCCGTAGCTCGGGATCGCGAGATCAATCCAGACCAGGCCGACCGGGTTGTTGGGTCCGGGCTTGATCGAGAATTTACGCTGGGCCTTCACGCCCTTGAACGCGTATTTCGGGTTGTAGGTGTAGTCCGGGTCGAACGCGACACCCTTGACCTTCGTTTCGCCGCTCGGCGCCGGCTTCTCGGTGCTGCCGATCGAGGCCGGGTAATAGGCCAGGAGCTTCCCGTCGGCTCCGAAGGCGCGCACGTCGCGACTCGCCTTGTCGACCTCGATGCGCTCGACCCTGGGTTCCTGCTGCAGGTCCTTGGCCTTCGGCTTGTCGGTGCCCATCGGATCCACGGCGGCCACCGTGATGGACGTGCCGGCCTTGTCGAGGGGCTTATCGGGATTGAGCGCGCTGACGAGGTCCCGGCTCATGTGGAACCGCTCTGCCAGCATCTCCCGCGGATTGGTGTAGCCCAGCTCCTTCAGGTCGGCCTGCTCTTCCATCTTGGGCGGGATCTTCTCGACGTAGGGACCGGACGCGTCCGCCTCCGTGATGGCGTAATCGGTCACTGCCGGCTTGTCGCTCGTGGCCTGGAGCTTGTCCCAGAGTTCAGGCGTCAGATCCTGCGAGGCGGCCAGGCCCTGCGCCACCGCGAAGGCCGAGAGCGCACGCTGGTAGTTCTCGCCCTTTCGGCCGTCGATCGCGCCCGGATAGAAATGCGCGCGATCCAGCAGGACCTGCGCCTTCACGATGAGCGGATCCGGCTTCCCGTCCGCCCCCTTCGCGGCATGCGTCTTATGGTCGGACTTTTTCTTCCGATCGGACTTGCCGGCCTGCGGCGCAGTGAAGGTCGCGGCGTTGATGGCGTCCGCGTTCAAGGTCGGCGCCTCGTTCGGCTTCGCCGTGGCACCCGGTGCAGCGAGGCATGTCACCAGGAGAGCCGCGCAAGCCGGCAGCGAGGGTCTCCGCATCATTGACGTCAAGCTCTCCGGGAGCAGACGCGCTCCGGTCGCTCAAGCATCGAGCCGGCTTGAACGTTCCACGCTCACGCTACTCGCAGAGGCGATGCCCTGCGTTGCGTTCGCGCTGGTCGAGATGGAAGTGGTTGGCATGGGCCGCGTTGGTGCCGGGCCCCAGGACCGTGCGGAAGAACCCGCAGGCCTTGGTCCGGACCGCGCTGAGGAAATCGGCCTCCTCGGATCCCGGAGGCATCGCCTTGACCGCGATGGCCGCGCGTCCGCCGAAGCTGAAGCCCATCACGTCGATGGCGCCCGCGAAGGCATGCTCGCTCAGCTTGGCATCGATGTCGTGGTTCTGGCCACGGCAGACATAGGTGCCCCCGAGTTCGAATCCGGTGAGGGGGTGCTTGAGCGTGCGGTCCGCCTCGACCTGGACCTCGGTCGCCCAGCGCGCGAAAGCCTCGGCCGCGCGGCAGGTGAGGGTCGCTCCCTGCGGCAGCGCGACACCGTCGGCGAGCCGGGTCACCTTCAAGGGCAGCGGCGCGGTGCACTGGCCCTCGACGATGGGCGGTAGTGGCTCGAACTCGACGCCGAGGCGCTTGAGGCGCGTCCGGCAGGCGGAATCATCCGGTGGCGCGACCTTGAGGGCCAGGGCCGCCTCGCCGGAGAGTTCCGGCGGCCGCTCCGGCGGAATTGGCGGCGGAGTCGGTATCTCGGGTTTCGGCGGTTCGCCGCCGCCCTTGGCCGGTGGCGGCTCGGCCGGCCGGGTGGGAAGCGTGGGGGTCGCGGGCTCGGCGGTCGGCTGTTTCGGCGCCCCCGCTTGCGCCGGCTTCAACTCGCCCGGCCGTTCAGGGGGCAGGGGGGGCGGCACCGGGACGCTGGCGGCTGGAGCCTCGGCCGCCGAGCCGGCCGCGGACGCGAGGACGAACAGCCCAAGTGCGAGGGTGCCCAGCGCTGGAAAACGCGCCGGAATGTGGCTGGGTCGGCGGATCGGCATGAGACCTCGAAGCGTGGGCGTCGGCCGGAAGAAACGAACGGAACGCCGTTCGGATCGCACGCCCCGGTTGACGGAAGCGCCTATCGGGCTTCTGTCTTCCTTGAAGCGGTCGCAGACCCCATGTCGTGGACCGAATTCGCCGTTCCGATCCACCGTCGGACCGACGCCGCATCGAGGACCCAATGCCGGATGTAGCCGATGCCGGGCTTCCGAGCCTGCCGCAGGACAACCCCTTTCACGAGGCGCAGTGGAGCACACCGTACGGGCTTCCGCCCTTCGAGCGTATCCGGCCGGAGCATTACATGCCGGCCTTCGAGGCGGCGCTCGCGGCCCACGATGCCGAGATCCGGGCCATCGCGGCGGACATGGCGCCCGCGACCTTTGCCAACACCGTCGCCGCCATGGAGCGGGCCGGCCAGCCCCTCGAGCGGGTCGCCGGCGTCTTCTACAACCTGACCGGCAGCCACACGAATCCGGACCTCCAGGCGATCGAGCGGGCGATCGGCCCGAAGCTCGCCCGCCACGGCAGCGCGATCTACCTGAACCCGCAGCTCTGGGCACGCATCTCGGCGGTCGATTCCGAGGCGGAAGGGCTGGGCCCGGAAGAGCGCCGCGTGCTCGATCGCTACCGTATCCGCTTCCGCCGGTCCGGCGCCGACCTCGCCGCCGAGGACAAGGCGCGCATCGCCGAGATCGCCGCCCGCATGTCGGAACTCGGCACCCAGTTCAGCCAGAACCTGCTGGCCGACGAGAGCAGCTTCATCCTGCCGCTGGCCGGCGAGGACGATCTCGCCGGCCTGCCGCCGTTCCTGCGCGCCGCTTCCGAGAGCGCGGCCCGGGAGCGCGGGCTGGAGGGGCACGTCATCACCCTGTCGCGCTCGCTGATCGAGCCGTTCCTGGTGTTCTCGACCCGGCGCGATCTGCGCGAGCGGGCCTACGCGGCCTGGACCCGGCGTGGCGAGAACGGGGGTGAGACCGACAATCGGGCCATCATCGCCGAGATGGTCCGGCTGCGCGCAGAGCATGCCCGGCTCCTGGGCTTCGACAGCTTCGCGCATTTCAAGCTCGACGACACGATGGCGGCCAGCCCCGAGGCTGCCATGGATCTGCTGCGCGACGTCTGGACGCCGGCCCGGGCGCGGGCAGGCGACGAGCGCGAACGCCTCCAGGCCATCGTCCAGGCGGAGGGCCACAACTTCGCGGTCCAGGCCCATGATTGGCGCCACTATGCCGAGAAGTTGCGGCGGTCCGAGCACGACCTCGATGAGAGCGAGGTGAAGGCGTACCTGCCTCTCGACCGGATGATCCAGGCCGCCTTCGACACGGCCTCCCGCCTGTTCGGCCTGACCTTCGAGGAACTGTCCGACGTCCCGCGCTACCATCCTGACGTGCGGGTCTGGCGTGTCGGCAACCCGGATGGGTCCGAGGTCGGCCTGTTCCTGGGCGACTACTTCGCACGCGCGTCGAAGCGCTCCGGCGCCTGGATGAGCGCGTTCCGCTCGCAGGAACGCTTGAACGGCACCGTGACGCCGGTCATCGTCAACGTGATGAACTTCGCCAAGGCGCCCGCCGGTGAGAGCGCGCTTCTGTCCTTCGACGATGCGCGCACGCTGTTTCACGAGTTCGGCCACGCCTTGCACGGGCTTTTGTCGGACGTGACCTATCCGTTGCTCTCCGGCACCTCCGTGTCGCGCGATTTCGTTGAGTTGCCGTCCCAGCTTTACGAGCACTGGCTCGAGCAGCCGGAGGTACTGCGCGCCCATGCCCGGCATCACCGGACCGGCGAGCCGATACCGGACGCGCTGCTGCGCAAGCTGCTCGCGGCCCGCACCTTCAACCAGGGCTTCGCCACCGTGGAATACACCGCGTCGGCGATCGTCGACATGACGCTGCACCTCTCGGCGGGCGGCGAATTCGGCCTCGACGTGCCGGTCTTCGAGGCTGACGCCCTGCAGCGGATCGGCATGCCGGCCGAGATCAGCATGCGGCACCGCACGCCGCATTTCGCCCACATCTTCTCGGGCGACGGCTACGCGGCCGGTTATTACAGCTATCTCTGGTCCGAGGTTCTGGACGCCGACGCGTTCGATGCGTTCCGGGAGGCCGGCGACATCTTCGATCCGGAGACGGCCAAGCGGTTGCGTACGTTCGTGTACGGTGCCGGAAACCTGCGCGACCCGCGGGAGGCCTACACGGCTTTCCGGGGACGCATGCCGAGCATCGCGCCGTTGTTGAAGAAGCGCGGGCTCGCCGCCTGAGGGCCGGCGTGCGGTAAGGGTTTCGTAAACAAACGTCCTTAACGAACGCTTGCAGAGTTACCCTGCGAGCGGAGTTGGGGGCGATGACGAAGAGTGAAGCCAGGCCGGCCGTCTCTCCCGACGAGCTGCTCAAGGCCGTGGTGGCCGGCAAGGCGGACCCGCGACCCGCCCCCGCGACTGCTGAGGCGCGTCCCGCGGGGCCGAGCGTGACGATTCCTTCCCTGGCGCGGTTCGAGCTTCGCCGGTTCGCCGTCCCGGGCGCTGCGCTCGCGGTCGGACTCGCGCTCGGGGCGGGCATCGCCGCCCGGTCCGGCTCCACCGGCGCGCCGAGCGACGCCGTCGTCGCGCTGAGCGCCACCGTTGATGCCGGCCGAACGGAGACCGCGCGCCTCGGGGCCGATATCACGCAGCTCCACCAGGTTCTGGCCGACCTGCGGGCCGCCACCGACACGGCGCGCAAGGATGCCGCCACACGCAGCAGCACCCTGGGCGATCGCCTCGCGCAGCTTGACCGCAACCTGAACGCCAAGACCGCCGCCCTTGGCGAGCGCCTCGACCAGATCGAGCGCGAGCAGAGCGGGCGGATCGCCAATCTCGCGGTGCAGCTCGAGCGACGGGCTGCCGTCGGCGCGCCGGCCGCCGCCAAGGCCGAGCCCACGCAGACCGGAAGCCTTGCCGAGACGCGGACCGTCGACGCGAAGATCGTCGACGCGAAGGCATCGGATGCCAAGGTCGTGGATGCGAAGCCGAAGCCCGTCGCTTCGGAGAAACCGCCGGTGATCGATGGCTGGGCGGTCCGCGACGTCTACGACGGCGCAGCGATCCTGGAGAATCGCCGCCGTCGCATCGTCGAGGTCGGTCCCGGCGACATGCTGCCGGGGGTGGGCCGCGTGGAGGGGGTCGAGCGCCACGGGCGCGACTGGGTCGTGGTGACCCGCCAGGGCCTCGTTACGCCGCAGCCCTGGTAGAGGACCGGCGCGATCAGCGTGCCGGGAGCGAAGCCGGCGCCAGCTCGTCGTGGACGGTCGGGAAGCGCGGCTCGATCGTCATCGGATCCGCCAGGGCGGACGCGCGCTCCGCTCTGCGGCGGCCGTGGCGCAAAGCGCGCGTTTGGGCGGCGCGGGTCGGATGCAGGATCGCGGCGAGAAGCGCTTGCCCCTCGAACGCACTGTCCAGATTCTTGGCTTCGAAGACGGGCATGGCCGGCCTGCTGGTGCGCGATCCTGCCCTTTGCCGAAGGCTCCGAGCGGAATCGCATCCCGAATAACGGGGATCGCGTGGACGGGTTCCGCCAAGCTCGCGCCGCGAAACCACATTTTTACGATCGTCCAGGCGCTGCCCGAAAGCGGTGCGCCCGCGCACACCGGGCCGGAGGGTCAGACGAACTGGTTGAGCCCCGGGATCGAACCGATGATCGGACCCATCGCGTCCTCGCCGACCTTCTCGCGACCGAAGGCGAACAGCTCCTGACCGAGGGGCTGCATCTGGCCCATGGGCACGCCCGCCGCCATCAACTTCTGGCCAAGCGCCATGACGCCGCCGCCCCCGACCATGCCGCCGAGCATGCCCAACAGGCCGCCGCCGCTCTCCCCGGCATTCGACTCGGCCACCAGCGACTCCGAACCCGGCAGCGCCGCCATGAGCTGACCGACCTCGGTCCCCGGCCCCTCCTTCTGCAGGAAGGCCAGGATGTGGCCGATCGCAGTCTGCGCCGTCGCGGCGTCGAGTCCGGTGCGGGCGGTGACGCGGGCGAGCAACTCTTCCATGGCGGTGATCTCTTAGGAACGCTTCCAGACGTCCTTCGACTCTGAGGCGTCGGAAATCAAGCGCAGGTCCCGAGTTCGCTGGAAAAGTCCGGACATGCCGGTCATAACCATGCACGCGGATGCGCATGGGGGACGTTCATGGCGGGCGACCAGGACCATTCGGGCCGGCCAGGCGGGCTCAGACGCCGCCGCAGTGGGTCGGGCCGGGAGGCGGAGCCGTGCCATCCGCGAGTTTCGGCGGCCGTTCAGGTACCGCGGCCGTCGCCACGTTCCCGGACGATCTCCCTTCCATCCCGACCGAGCGCTGACAGGAGATTCGGGTGAGTGACCTCAAGACCCTTCGCGGCCTTTCCGGCCTCAGTGCCGAGCCGGCGAGCCTGAAAAGCGCGGCGCTCGTTCTCATCGATCTCCAGAACACCTACCGGGACGGGGTCCTGCGCCTGTCCGGCGTCGAGCCGGCGATCGCTGAGGCGAAGACGTTGCTGGAACGGGCGCGCGCGGCTGGCGCACCCGTGTTCCATATCCGGCACAATGCCGGCCCCGGATCGCCCTACGACGTGACGGCCGAGATCGGGCAGATCTCCCCCGAGGTCGGCCCGCAGGGGGACGAGCCGGTAATCACCAAGGCGTTCCCCAGCGCCTTCGTCAGCACTGACCTCGAGGAGCAGCTCAAGCGTGCGGGCGTGACCGACCTGATCCTCGCCGGTTTCATGACGCACATGTGCGTCAACTCGACGGCGCGCTCGGCCTTCAACCTCGGCTTCCAGCCGACCGTGGTCGCTTCCGCGACCGCCACGCGCGATCTCCCGGCGCCCGACGGCTCCGTCCTCCCCGCAGCCCAGCTCCAGGCAGCCAGCCTCGCGGCTTTGGGCGATCTGTTCGCCGTGGTGGCGCGCGGTGTCGACGAAATCCGCCACTGACGTCGCGGAACATCGCCCCTGGCCGCATGGTTCGGCTCCGGAATCGGGAGCCGAACCATGCGCATCGAAAACGTCGCCGATCTGCTCGCCGAAACGCTTCAGGTGGCGGGCGTCTCGCGCATCTACGGCGTCGTCGGCGACAGCCTGAACGGGATCACCGAGGCGTTGCGCGCGCGCGGGCGGATCAGCTGGATCCACACGCGCCACGAGGAAACGGCGGCGTTCGCGGCCAGCGCGGAGGCGCAGGTCACCGGGCGGCTCGCCGTCTGTGCCGGATCCTGCGGCCCCGGCAACCTCCACCTGATCAACGGCCTCTACGACGCGCACCGCAGCCGAACCCCGGTCCTGGCGATCGCCGCCCATATTCCGTCGGCCGAGATCGGCTCTGGCTACTTCCAGGAGACCAACCCGACCGAGCTGTTCCGGGCGTGCAGCCATTATTGCGAGATGGTGTCGGATCCGGCCCAGATGCCGTTCGTGCTCGAGAACGCGATCCGGGCTGCCGTGGGGGAGAGCGGCGTCGCGGTCATCGTCATCCCGGGCGATGTCGCCCTGCGGGCGGCGCCGAAACGCGCCCTGGCGTCACATGCCGGTCTGATCCCGGCCAAGCCGGAGGTGCGGCCGGCTGATCCGGATCTGGACGCCCTCGCGGCCCTGCTCGATGCCGGCAAGCGCGTGACGCTGCTGTGCGGTCGCGGCTGTGCCGGCGCCCATGCCGAGCTTCTCCAGCTCGCCGAGGCGCTCAAGAGCCCGATCGTGCACGCCCTCGGGGGCAAGGAATATGTCGAATACGACAACCCCTACGATGTCGGGATGACCGGGTTGATCGGCTTCTCGTCGGGCTACGCCGCCATGATGGCCTGCGACACCCTGCTGATGCTCGGCACCGGCTTCCCCTACAAGCAGTTCTATCCGCAGGACGCGAAGGTCGCCCAGGTGGACCTGCGCCCGACCGAACTCGGGCGCCGCTGCCGCATCGACCACGGTCTCGTGGGCGATGTCGGCGCCACGATCCGGGCGCTGCTGCCGCGTCTCAAGCCGAAGGCCGATCGCGCGTTCCTGGACGCCAGCCTGAAGCACTACGCGAAGGCGCGCAGCGGCCTTGAGGAACTCGCCACGGCCAAGCCCGGCGGCCCGTTGCATCCGCAATACCTGGCGCGCACGATCAGCGAGGCGGCGGCGGACGATGCCGTGTTCACCGCCGATGTCGGTACGCCGACGATCTGGGCGGCGCGCTACCTGGCGATGAACGGCAGGCGCCGGCTGCTCGGCTCCTGGGTCCACGGCTCCATGGCCAACGCCCTGTCACAGGGCATCGGCGCGCAGGCGGCCGAGGCGAACCGGCAGGTGGTCGCCCTCTGCGGAGACGGCGGCTTCGCCATGCTGATGGGCGACTTCCTGACGCTCCGCCAGCACCGGCTGCCCCTCAAGGTCGTGGTTTTCAACAACGGCACCCTCGGCTTCGTCGAACTTGAGATGAAGGCTGCCGGCTATCTCGAGACGGGCGTCGCGCTGGACAATCCGGACTTCGCCGCGATGTCGCGGGCGGCCGGCATCTTCGCCCTGCGGGTCGAGGATCCGGCCGAACTGCCCGGCGCCGTGCGCGAGTTCCTGGCCTTCGACGGGCCTTCCCTCCTCGACGTTCGTACCGCCCGCAACGAGCTGTCGATGCCGCCCAAGATCGACGGGCAGCAGGTCAAGGGCTTCAGCCTCTACGTGCTGCGGGCCGTGATGGACGGGCGCGGTGACGCTGTTCTTGACCTCGCCAAAACCAACCTCATCCGGTAGACCTCACATGATAATCTAGACCCGTTCCAGACCAACGGAGTGGGCGATCCAGGGAGTGTCCGGACCATGCGGGTCGGCCTGTTCGTGCCGTGCTACGTCGACGCCTTCGAGCCGGAAGTCGGGATCGCCACCCTCGAGCTGCTGGAACGTCTGGGCTGCACGGTGGAGTATCCGTTCGATCAGACGTGCTGCGGCCAGCCGATGACCAACACCGGCTGCCACGCCGAGGCCGCCGCCACCGAGGCGCTGTTCGTCAAGAACTTCTCCGGGTTCGACTACGTGGTCGCGCCCTCGGGATCCTGCGTGCATCAGGTGCGCGAGCACCTGACCGCGATCCCGCAGACCGAGGAGGTCAAGCATGTCCGCGCCAGCACCTATGAGCTGGTCGAATTCCTGCATGACGTGCTGAAGGTCGAGGCGCTGCCCTGGGCCGAGTTCCCGCACAAGGTCGCCTATCACGGCAATTGCAATGCGCTCCGCGGGATCCACCACGCGCGGCCGTCGGAGATCGTGAAGCCGTTCTTCTCCAAGCCCCTCGACCTGCTCCGCCTCGTGAAGGGCGTCGAGCTGGTCGACCTCGCCCGGCCGGACGAGTGCTGCGGCTTCGGAGGAACCTTCTCGGTGTTCGAGCCCGCGGTCTCGGCCAAGATGGGCTACGATAAGGTCGCCGATCAGAATCGGGCGGGTGCCGAATACGTCGTCTCGGCGGATTCGTCCTGCCTGATGCACCAGAAGGGCTGCGCCGAGCGTCTCGGGCTGCCGCTCAGGTACATTCACATCGCGCAGGTGCTGAACGGAGCCGCCGCATGAGCGTCGAGGATCTCAACCCGCGCGCGCGCGACGGCGTCATCCATCCCGAGGTTCGCGCTCCCCATGATGAGAGCGAGCGCGCGCAGGACGGCGGCCGCCTCCAGCACGCCGAGGCCGCCAGCAAGCCGATCCGGGCGCCGCAGACCCGCGAGAAGCAGCCCCGGGGCGCGAAGGTCCGGGGTGACCGGCCGATCGATCAGGCGGAGGCCGCCGAGCGGTTCCTCGCCGCGCCGCTGCACCAGGCCGCCCATGACGAGCGCCTGTGGGACCTGCGCAAGAAGCGCGACGCCTCCGCGCACGGCATCCCCGAATGGGAGGAGCTGCGGGAAATCGCCTCCGCAATCAAGGCGCACACGCTCACCCATCTCGACCATTACCTCGAGCAGTTCGAGGCCGCCGCCAAGGCCAACGGCGTGCATGTCCATTGGGCGACGGATGGTGCCGACCACAACCGTATCGTCCTGGAGATCCTGAGGAGCCACGGCGCCAGGACCCTGGTGAAGTCGAAGTCGATGCTGACCGAGGAATGCGGCTTCCGGCACCACATGGCGGCCAACGGCATCGAGATCATCGAGACCGACCTCGGCGAGCGGATCCAGCAGCTCGACGACGAGGAGCCCAGCCACATCGTGGCGCCTGCGGTGCACAAGACCCGGATGGATGTCGCGGAGGTCTTTGCCAAGACGCTCGGTACCGACCCCGACAACGACGACGCCCACTACCTCGCCGAAAGCCAGCGCGAGACGACCCGGCCCTACATCCTGAAGGCCGATGCCGGCATGACCGGCTGTAACTTCGCCATCGCCGAGACCGGGACGGTGGTCACCTGCACCAACGAGGGCAATGCCGATTTGTCCGGCAACGTCCCGCCGCTGCAGATCCACTCGATCGGCATCGAGAAGATCATCCCCAAGGTCGAGCATCTCGGGGTTTTCATCCGCTTGCTCTCGCGCTCCGCGCTGGGCTCGCCGATCACCCAGTACACCTCGCATTTCCGAGGCCCCCGCAAGGGCACCGAGATGCACATGGTCCTGGTCGACAATGGCCGCTCGGCCCGGCTTGGCCTGGAGGAGTTCTGGACCTCCCTGAAATGCATCCGCTGCGGCGCCTGCATGAACACCTGCCCGGTCTACCGACGCTCGGGCGGCCTCTCCTACGGGGCGACCTATTCCGGGCCGATCGGGTTGATCATCGATCCGACGTTCAACAAGCGGAAATACTCGACGCTGCCGTTTTCCTCGACGATGAACGGATCCTGCACCAATGTCTGCCCGGTGAAGATCAACATTCACGAGCAGATCTTCGCGTGGCGCAAGGTGCTGGTCGAGGAGCATCAGATCCCGGCGCTCAAACAGGGGATGATGAAGGCCGCCGGCGCGGTGCTGTCCCGGCCGGCCGCCTACCGGGCGGCGATCGGGGCGGCCGATTCCGCCCTGAAGGTCCTGCCGCGCTTCGCCGTCTACAACCCGCTCAACACCTGGGGAAAGAAGCGCGAGATGCCGGACGCGCCACGCCAGACCTTCCACGCCTGGTACAAGCAGAACCGCATGAAGGACACGGGCCGATGAGCGCGCGCGCGGGCATCCTGGCGGCGATCCGGGCCAACCGTCCGGCGGGGGATTATCCGCTGCCGACGGTACCGGACTTCACGCCGCTCGTCGGTGACGACCTCGTGGCCGAGTTCGGCGAGCGGCTGAAGCGCATGGGCGGCCGCGTAGCGGAGCCCGGCAGCGCTGATGTCTTCGCGGGCGTGCGCGAGCGGCTCGATGCCGCAAAGGTCGTCGCCTCCGCGGTCCCGGAGCTCGCCGGCAACCGCGACCTGCAGTCCGTGCGCAGCCCGCAGGAGGTCGAGGATGTCGACGTGGCTGTCGTCCGCGCGGTATTCGGCATCGCCGAGACCGGCTCCGTGCTGTTCACGCAGGACGAGCTGATCGTGAACGCGGTGGCCTACCTCGCCCAGCACCTTGTCGTGCTGCTCGATCCCGCCGATATCCTGCCGAACGTGCAGGCGGCCTACCGCCGGCCGGAATTCGCCCGCTCCGCATACGCGGTGCTGCACACCGGCCCGTCCGCGACTGCGGATATCGAGGGCGTGTTGATCCACGGGGCGCAGGGCGTTCGCTCGCTGACCGTCCTCCTGGTGCCGCGCTGATCGGGAACCCGCGATCGGGCGCGCACCTTGCTTGGGCAGCGATCATCTCGTCACCCGGCAAGGAGATCCGATGCGCTATACCCTCGGCTGCAGCCTATCCTACAATATCCTCTCGGATACGACCTTCATCTTCAACCTTGAGGTGGCCAGGCTGAGGAGCGTCGAGATCCTCAGCGAGAGCCTCGTCCTGACGCCGAACCTGAAGCGCGACCTCTACACCACGCCCGACCTGCTGAACCGCTATGTCGGCGTCAACGTGCCGACCGGCCAGTTCGCGCTGGAATACAATGCCGAGGTGGACCTGACGGTGCACCGGGCCGACCCGGCGACCATCAACGAGACCCCGATCGGGCAACTGCCCCTCGACATCCTGCCGTTCCTGCTGCCGAGCCGGTTCGTCTCGTCCGACCGGCTGACGCCCTTCGCGCAGGCCGAGTTCGGCGCGCTGCCGAAGGGCCATGCCCGGGTGAACCAGATCTGCAACTGGATCCACGATCACATCACTTACAAGCCCGGCACCAGCGACGGCGAGACCACCGCGGACGAGTCCCTGCTCAAGCGGGCGGGCGTCTGCCGCGACTTCGCGCATATCGGTACCGCCTTCTGCCGGGCGCTGGGCATCCCGGCCCGGTTCGTGAGCTGCTACGCCCACGGCCTCGTGCCGAGCGACTTCCACGCGGTGTTCGAGGCCTATCTCGACGGCCGCTGGTGGCTGTTCGACGCCACCCGCCAGGCGGACCTCGACGGGCTGGTGCGCATCGGTGTCGGGCGCGATGCCGCCGAGATCGCCTTCTCGACGCCGTTCGGCAACATGCAGCCGGTCAACCAGCAGGTGCGGATCCAGCGCTCGGACGGGCAGGGCAGCCCGATGCCGCGCACGATCGACGCGATCTCGACGGAAGTCCCCGCACCGCATGCCGGCGCGGCGTGACCGGACAGCCGCCCCGGATCGCGTTATCCTGTGATCCGGTAATCCTCCTCTGGAATGGATCCGCATGGCCTACCGCCACGTCGTCGGCCCGCGCACCCACGCGTTCGCCGACCTCGCCGCCTTGATGGCCAAGGCGACGCCGGTCCGCTCCGGCGACCGGCTCGCCGGCATAGCGGCCGAATCCGCCGAGGAGAACGCCGCCGCGCGCTGGTGCCTCGCCGAGGTGCCCCTCAGGGAGATCCTGGCCCGGCCGCTGATCCCCTACGAGGCCGACGACGTCACCCGCCTGATCCTTGATGTCCACGACGGCGCCGCTTTCGCGGAGATCGCCCACCTGACGGTCGGCGACTTCCGCGAGTTCCTGCTCACCGCCACGACGGAAATGCTGACCCGGATCGCCCCGGGGGTGACCCCCGAGATGGCCGCTGCCGTCTCCAAGATCATGCGCAACCAGGACCTGATCTCGGTGGCGCGCAAGTGCCGGGTCGTCACCCGCTTCCGCAACACGATCGGGCTGCCCGGCACGCTCGCCGTCCGGCTTCAGCCGAACCACCCGACCGATGATCCGAAGGGTATCACCGCCGCGATCCTCGACGGACTCACCCTCGGATGCGGCGATGCGGTGATCGGCATCAACCCCGCCTCCGACTCGGTCCAGGCCCTGGGCGACCTGCTCAATCTCCTCGACGGGCTGATCCGCACCCACAACATCCCCACCCAGGCCTGCGTGCTCACTCACCTCACCACCACGCTTGCCGCCATGGAGCGCGGGCTGCCGGTCGATCTGGTGTTCCAGTCGATCGCAGGCACGCAGAAGGCCAATGCCAGCTTCGGGGTGACGCTCGCCCTGCTCAGGGAAGCCCACGAGGCCGCGCTCGCGCTCAAGCGCGGGCCGCTCGGCGACAACTGCATGTATTTCGAGACCGGCCAAGGCTCGGCGCTCTCGGCGGACGCGCATCATGGCATCGACCAGCAGACCCTGGAGGCCCGCGCCTACGCGGTCGCCCGCACCTTCCGGCCCCTGCTGGTCAACACCGTGGTGGGCTTCATCGGGCCGGAATACCTCTACGATGGCAAGGAGATCATCCGGGCGGGGCTGGAGGACCATTTCTGCGGCAAGCTCATGGGCGTGCCGCTGGGCGTCGACGTCTGCTACACCAACCATGCCGAGGCCGATCAGGACGACATGGACACGCTGCTGACGCTGCTGGGTGCCGCGGGCTGCACGTACATCATGGGCGTGCCGGGCGCCGACGACGTCATGCTCAACTATCAGTCCACGTCGTTCCACGATTCCCTGTACCTACGCGAGGTTCTCGGCCTGAAGCGTGCCCCCGAATTCGAGGCCTGGCTACATGAGATCGGCCTGACCGACGGCGACGGCACCCTTCTGCCGGGGGCGGGCGCACCGCTCCTCGCCTCAGCGCCGGATCTCGCCGCGTGAGCGACACACGGGAGATTTGGGCACGGCTCGCCGGATTGACGCCGGCCCGCATCGGCCTCGGCCGCGCGGGCAGCGGATTGCCGACCCGGGAGATCCTCAGATTCGGCCTCGACCATGCCCAGGCGCGGGATGCCGTGCATGCGCCGATGGACGCGGAGGTGCTGGCCGGTCGCATTGCGGAGCTCGGCTTTGAAACGGTCTCGGTCGCCTCGCAGGCGCCCGACCGGGCGACCTACCTGCGCCGACCCGATCTCGGGCGCCGCCTCGGCACCGCGGATCGCGCCGCACTCGAGGCGAAGGCCGCCCCGGTCGACCTCGCGATCGTGGTGGCCGACGGGCTCTCGGCCCGGGCGGTGCACGAGAATGCGGTGCCGCTCCTCGCGGCGTTCAAGCCCTATGCCGGGAAGGCCGCCTGGAAAATCGCGCCCGTGGTGATCGCGCGGGAAGCCCGGGTGGCGCTTGGCGACGATATCGGCGGCGCCCTGGATGCGCGCGCCGTCGCGGTCCTGATCGGCGAACGACCGGGCCTGTCCTCCCCTGACAGCCTCGGCATCTACCTGACGTTCGGACCCCGGATCGGCCGTTCGGACGCAGAGCGCAACTGCATCTCGAACGTCCGGGCAGCCGGCCTGACGCACGACCTCGCCGCGTTCAAGTTGAACTGGCTGCTGACGCGCGCGCTCGCCCTCGGCCTTTCCGGTGTCGCACTTAAAGACGAGAGCGATCTTGCGTTGAATGGGGCAGCCGCGGTGCCGGTGTTGTCGGGCGTCCCGCCTGTTTGAGAGGAGCCGGCCAACGCGCGGCGGTCCGTGACAGGACATTGGATGACTCATGAGGCGGCAAAAGACCGACACTCTCATCGCTGCGGGTCCTGGCAAGATCGGCTGAGGCGCCGAACGAGGCAGGAGGGGTAGCCCAAGGGCCAGAACGACGATTGTCGTCGACCCATAAAACATCGCCCCGATGGTTCGCGGTAATTATGATGCCTGTCAGCGGATCAATGGCGCGTCTGTGTTTCATGGGTGGGCGTCTGATATTTTAATCCTATGAACGGAGCGTGCGAGGATGCCAAGATACTTGGTCTCCCCGTGGCTCAGTAAAAGTCCGCAAGCGTGGCTGTGGCGGGGTCGCAACACCGTAAAACGATCCCGGGTCCGCCTCGAGACCTGCCCGCAAACGCCGCGATCCCGCCATAGTCCGGGCCCACCCCGACATCCGCGGTAAACGACAAGTTCGACAACGATTTACCGTTCGATAACGAGGATTTCCGAGCAGGCGGACGGCACCTCCGGCGCATCGCGAACGGCGACGCGCAGCGGTCCTTCGCAACCTCGGGGCTGGCGGCGTGAAGGCTTGGTTTAGGGTCATGGACACGCGTTTGAACGACAAGTCGAAGCTGCCCAGCCGCCACGTCACGGAGGGGCCCGATCGCGCTCCGCACCGCTCCTATCTCTACGCTATGGGTCTGACCCGAGAGCAGATCCACCAGCCGCTCGTCGGCGTCGCCTCCTGCTGGAATGAGGCTGCGCCCTGCAACATCTCGTTGATGCGTCAGGCGCAGGCGGTAAAGAAGGGCGTCGCGGCCGCCCACGGGACGCCGCGCGAATTCTGCACAATCACGGTCACCGATGGCATCGCCATGGGCCATGCCGGCATGCGTGCCTCGCTCCCGTCCCGCGAGGTCATCGCCGACTCGGTCGAGCTGACCATGCGCGGCCACGCCTACGATGCCCTCGTTGGGCTCGCCGGCTGCGACAAGTCGCTGCCCGGGATGATGATGGCGATGGTGCGCCTCAACGTGCCGTCGATCTTCATCTATGGCGGCTCGATCCTGCCGGGCTCGTTCCGCGGCAAGCCGGTGACCGTCCAGGACCTGTTCGAGGCGGTCGGCAAGGTCGCGGTCGGCGACATGAGCCTCGAAGACCTCGACGAGCTGGAGCAGGTCGCGTGCCCCTCCGCCGGAGCTTGCGGCGCGCAGTTCACCGCCAACACCATGGCGACCGTCTCCGAGGCGATCGGCCTCGCGCTGCCCTACTCGGCCGGCGCCCCGGCCCCCTACGAGATCCGGGACAAGTTCTGCGCCATCGCGGGCGAGAAGGTGATGGACCTGCTGGCGAAGCGGATCCGCCCGCGCGACATCGTCACCCGCAAGGCTCTGGAGAACGCTGCGACCGTCGTGGCCGCATCCGGTGGCTCGACCAACGCGGCATTGCACCTGCCGGCCATCGCCCACGAATGCGGCATCGCGTTCACGTTGTTCGACGTGGCCGAGATCTTCCGGCGCACGCCCTACATCGCCGACCTGAAGCCCGGCGGCCGGTATGTCGCCAAGGACATGTTCGAGGTCGGCGGCATCCCGTTGCTGATGAAGACGCTGCTCGACCACGGGTTCATGCACGGCGACTGCATGACGGTCACCGGCCGCACCATCGCGGAGAACATGGACCGGGTGACCTGGAACCCGGACCAGGATGTGGTCTACCCGGCCAACCGCCCGATCACCCCTACGGGCGGCGTGGTCGGCCTCAAAGGCAACCTCGCCCCCGAGGGGGCGATCGTGAAGGTCGCCGGGATGCCGGCCTCGAGCCAAGTCTTCACCGGCCCGGCCCGGGTGTTCGACGGCGAGGAGGCCTGCTTCGAGGCCGTGCAGTCGCGGACCTACAAGGAAGGTGACGTCCTGGTCATCCGCTACGAGGGACCGCGCGGCGGCCCCGGGATGCGGGAGATGCTGTCGACCACTGCGGCCCTCTACGGCCAGGGCATGGGCGACAAGGTCGCGCTGATTACGGACGGGCGCTTCTCCGGCGCGACCAGGGGCTTCTGTGTGGGCCATGTCGGCCCTGAGGCGGCGGTGGGCGGCCCGATCGGCCTGATCCGCGACGGCGACATGATCACCCTCGACGCGATCCAGGGCACGCTCAGCGTCGCCCTCTCGGACGAGGAGCTCGCCGAGCGCCGGAAGACTTGGACGCCGCGGCCGAACACCGCCACCTCGGGATACCTCTGGAAATACGCGCAGGGCGTCGGCCCGGCGCTGTACGGCGCCGTCACCCATCCGGGAGGCGCCAAGGAGATGCAGAGCTATGCGGACGTCTAGGACTGACCTCAGCCGGCGCAAGGCGCCGGCCGGGGCCGATCCCGGTCGGTCCCGATCCGTCGCCCGAATCGCTGCCGCGGCCGGGGCCCTGGTCCTGCTCGCCCTTCCGACGGATGCGCCGCGGGCGCTGGATGCCAGCATTCGCATGCCGGTCCAGGTGCCGGTGGCGGATAAGGGCTATCGCTCAGCCAAGGACGCACTCCGGGCCGGCGTGCGCGAGTACAACGCGGGCGACAAGCAGGGTGCCGCCCGTGCGCTCGAATACGCCGCCGGGCAGGGCCACGCCCTCGCTCTGTGGAAGCTCGGCCGGATGTACGCCGACGGCGACGGCGTGCCCCACGACGACCTGAAGGCGTTCGAGTTCTTCTCCCGGATCGCCGATGCGAGCACGGACGATGGGCCCGATCCACAGAACTCGGCGGTGACGGGCAGCGCCTTCACGGCGCTGGGCACCTACTTCCTTGAGGGAATCAAGGGCACCTACGTGCGCCCGAACCCAGAGCGCGCCTACGACATGTTCAACTACGCGGCATCGTATTACGGCGACCCGAACGCGCAGTACAATCTCGCCCGGCTCTACCTCGACGGTAACGGCGTCGAGGCCGACCCGCGACAGGCCGCGCGCTGGTTCAACCTCGCCGCCGAGAAGGGCCACCACCCGGCGCAGGCGCTGCTCGGCGACATCCTCGTCAATGGGCTCGGCGGCGTGCCGATCCAGCGCGTGAAGGGCCTGATGTGGCTCTCTCTCGCTCGCGAGGGTGCGGAGGGCCGCAAGGACGACTGGATCGTGGCGCTCTACGAGAAGAACTGGGCGGCCGCCAACGAGGACGATCGGTCCGAAGCGCAGACGCAGCTCCAGACCGTGGGCTCGATCCGGCGGCGGCACTGAGCGCTCTCAACCGAAGCGGAGGCCGGTCCGGCAAACGCGAGCGCGTCACAACGACGATTTGAGGCCGGATCCGATCGCGGCGCGATCGGGTCCGGCCTTGAGGCTGCCCGGCCCGGGCGCCCCGGTTCAGCCCTTCTTGGCGTCCTGGGCGGACTGGAACGACGGACGTGCCAGGGTCGAGGCGACGTAGGCCGCGAGCTTGGGCCAGCGACCGGCGTCGATCTCGGCGCCCGCCAACTGGAAATTGTAGAACCCCGTCGCGATCGAGATATCCGCGATGCTGAAGGCGTCGCCCACCAGGAACGCGCCCGAGATCTCCCGCTCGAGATAGTCGAAGAGCGGCGGCAGGTCCTTGTCGAGGGCCTGGGTCACCGCAGCCTCGTCGGTGGTCTTGCCCATCATGTTGGGCTTCAGGATCCGCTCGACGAACGGCACGATCAGCTTACCGAACAGCTCTGTGTCGCCGAACTTGTCGAACCAGACGGCGCGGCCGAGCGCCTGCGGATCGGCGGGGGCGAGTGCCGGCGTCGGGTGTTTCCGCTCGACGTACCAGAGGATCGCGGACGAATCGGCCAGCTTGAAATCGCCGTCGGTGATGGCCGGGATCTTCCCGAGCGGGCTCGCCGCCTGGAAGTCCGCGTCCGGCGCGTGGAACATCACGGGCCTGTGCTCGTAGGGTACGCCCTTCTCGTTGAGCGAGACCAGAACCTTGCGGACGAAGGGCGAGTAGCCGGTGCCGTAGACGATCATCATGATTCCATCTGTGGAGAAACACGCCGGACTTCGAGCTCCCGGTCCGGCACGTGGGAGATAGGGCGCATCTTCAGGCCGCGGCCAGTTCCACCGTAACCGGCACGTGATCGGAGGGCTTTTCGACGCCGCGCAGGTGCTTCTGCACCGAGGCCGAGACCAGCCGGTCGCAGGCTTGCGGCGAAAGCAGCAGGTGATCGATGCGGATGCCGTCGTTCCGCTGCCAGCAGCCCGCCTGGTAATCCCAGAAGGAGTAGAGGCCATCGCGCGGGTCGCAGGCGCGCAGGCCGTCCGTATAGCCTTCGGCGAGGAGCGCGCGGAAGGCGGCCCGGGTCGAGCCGAGGAACAGCGCATCCGTCCGCCATGCCTCCGGGTTCGCCGCGTCGGCGGATTCCGGGATGACGTTGTAGTCGCCCGCAAGCACCACCGCGGTCTCGTCCGACAGGAGCGCGCGGGCGTGCAACCGAAGCCGCTTCAGGAAGGCGAGCTTGTAGGGGTATTTCGGGCTGTCTACCGGATTGCCGTTCGGCAGGTAGATCGACGCCACCCGCACCGGCTTCGCGCCCTCGCCGGAGATCAGGGCCTCGATGTACCGGGCCTGCTCGTCCGTGGCGTCGCCAGGCAGACCGCGCCGGACCTCGCTCAGGGCGAGCGGCGCGCGGACCAGGAGAGCTACCCCGTTGTAGGCCTTTTGGCCCAGCGTCTCGACTGCGTAGCCGGCGCCCTCGACCTCGGCGCGAGGGAACGCCTCGTCCTGGCACTTCAGCTCCTGCAGGCAGACCACGTCCGGCCGCGCCTCGTCCAGGAAACCGAGCAGGTGCGGCAGCCTCTGCTTGATCGAGTTGACGTTCCAGGTCGTGATCCGCATCGCCTCGCTTCCGGTCGCCGCCGGGCCGTCATCCGCGCTTCGCGCCGCGCTGACAAGGTCATCCTCACGCAAGGCCGCGGATCTAAGGCGCAGCATGGCAGCGGACTGGTTCGAGCCTGTGAGGGCCTATTGCGAGCGGGGAGGGGCCGGCTTCTGGGCCGAGCCCGCCAACGCGCTGAGCAATGCCGCATTCCTGCTGGCCGCAGCCGCCGCGGCGCGCCGTGCCCGCGCGGCCGATCCTCCGGATCGCGCCTGCCTGGGCCTCGCCGGGCTGATCGCGGTCGTCGCGGTCGGTTCTTTCCTGTTCCACACCTTGGCGGTCACCTGGGCGATGTTCGCCGACGTGATCCCGATCGCGCTGTTCATCTACGCCTATCTGGCGCTGGGCCTGCGCCGGTACCTGAGACTGGCCCCTGTCCGGGTGGCGGCGGCGACCGCCGGCTTCGCCCTGTTCGGTTTCGCGCTCACCCCGACCCTCGACGGGCTGAGCGGGGCGGACATGTCCGCCCTGACGGGCGGCTCGATCGATTACGTACCGGCCCTGCTGGCGCTGATCGGCGTCGCCCTGGCTTCGCTCAGGCGACCGGAGGCGCGCTTCGTCGGCACTGGCCGGCAACTCCTCGGGATCGCCGTGCTTTTCCTCATCTCGCTTGCGGCGCGGACCGTCGACCAGGCGGCCTGTTCCGTGCTGCCGACCGGCACGCACCCGTTCTGGCATGTCTTGAACGCCGTCGTGCTCTACGCGCTCGTCGTCACGGCGATCCGGCACCGCGAGACCGTCGGGTGAGGCGGCCGGCGGCACCCGGCGGTTTCCTTGCGGGACGACCGGAATTCTTGCAGAAGTGCGCCGCAGCGGATGCCCGGAATGATGCGGGCGCCCGGGCACGGAAGGAATCATGACAGTGAGCTACCGCATCGGCGTCGCCGGGCTCGGCACCGTCGGCGCGTCCGTCGTCCGGATGATCGCCCGCCGCCATGACGCACTCGTAGCGTCGGGCCTCGACCTACGGGTCGCCGCCGTGTCGTCGCGAGACCGCGGTCGCGACCGCGGACTCGACCTCGCCGACGTCGCGTGGTTCGACGATCCCGTGGCACTGGCGCGCTCGGGCGACATCGACTGCGTCGTCGAGCTGATCGGCGGCGCCGAGGGGCCGGCCAAGGCGGTGGTGGAGGCGGCACTCCAGGCCGGGAAGCCGGTGGTGACCGCCAACAAGGCCCTGCTCGCCCGCCACGGCGCGGTGCTGGCGGCGCTCGCCGAGGCGAAGGGCGTCGCGCTCGCCTACGAGGCGGCGGTGGCCGGCGGGATCCCGGTGATCAAGACCCTGCGCGAGGGCTTGCCTGGCAACGCCGTCTCGCGCGTTTATGGGATCCTCAACGGAACCTGCAACTACATCCTCAGCCGCATGGAGCGCGAGGGCCTGACCTTCGAGGCCTGCCTGAAGGACGCGCAGGCCCTGGGTTACGCCGAGGCGGACCCGACCTTCGACGTCGAGGGGTTCGACACCGCCCACAAGCTCGCCATCCTCACGAGCCTCGCCTTCGGCACCGCAGTCGACGCCGACGGCGTCTCGGTGGAGGGCATCTCCCGGGTGCAGCCCCTCGATCTGCGTATGGCGGACGAGCTCGGCTACCGGATCAAGCTGCTCGGCGTCGCGCAGCGCGCGGAGGCCGGCATCGAGCAGCGCGTCCATCCCACCATGGTGCCGAAATCCTCCGCGATCGCGCAGGTGATGGGCGTGACCAATGCGGTCACCATCGACGCCGACGCGGTCGGCGAGCTGACGCTGATCGGCCCCGGCGCCGGCGGCGAGGCCACGGCCTCCGCGGTGCTCGCCGACGTCGCCGACGTGGCGCGCGGGATCGTCCGACCGACCTTCGGGGTGCCGGCCGCCGGGATGCGCGCGAGCGAGCGCGTCGAGATGCAGCGCCACGAGGGCGGCTATTACATCCGGCTCACCGTCCATGATCGCCCCGGCGTTGCGGCGGGCGTCGCACAGCGGATGGCCGAGCGCGAGATCTCTCTGGAGAGCATCCTGCAGCGCCGCACCGAGGGCGCCGAGACCGATCCGCGCGGACGCTCCGGCCGTCCGGTGCCGCTGGTGCTCATCACCTATGCCGCCACCGAAGGCAGCATCCGCGCCGCCCTCGACGCCATCGGGGCGGACGGCCTCCTGGCCGAGCCCCCCCAGCTGATCCGCATCGAGCGTGAATAAGAGTGCATCTCCGGCGATGACAGGCTAAGCCTTAATGGAGGATATTTGATCGTCGTGCATGACGCGTAGGCTGAACAGCCGTCGGTCTACGACGTTCAAACCGGGATCCGACTTCAAGATCGGGCCTGGACAGAGGCAGGAAACATGGCTTTAGCCCCCAATTCCGGTTCGCGTGGCGTGCCGCGCACGCTCGCCCTCGAGCTTGCCCGCGTCACGGAGCGCGCCGCCATCGCGGCCGCGCGCCTGCGCGGCAAAGGCGACGAGAAGGCCGCCGACCAGGCGGCGGTCGACGCGATGCGCGCCGAACTCAACGCACTTCCGATCCGCGGGACCGTGGTGATCGGGGAGGGCGAGCGCGATCAGGCGCCGATGCTGTTCATCGGCGAGCAACTCGGGCAGGGCGAAGGGCCCGAGGTGGATATCGCCGTGGACCCCCTGGAGGGCACGACGCTCTGCGCCAAGGACATGCCCGGGGCGATCGCCGTGATGGCGATGGCCGAGCGCGGCTCGCTGCTGGCCGCGCCCGACGTCTACATGCAGAAGATCGCGATCGGCCCCGGCTACAGGCCCGGGCTGGTCGATCTCGACGCCAGCCCCGCCGACAACATCAACGCGCTCGCTCGGGCCAAGGGGGTCGAGCCCCGGCAGATCACCGCGCTGATCCTCGATCGCCCGCGCCATGCGGCCTTGATCGCCGAGGTGCGCGCGGCCGGCGCCGCGGTCCGGCTGATCTCGGATGGCGACATCGCCGGAATCATCTTTACCGCCAGTCCCGAGGAGACCGGCATCGACCTCTATCTCGGGACCGGAGCCGCTCCCGAGGGGGTCTTGGCCGCCGCAGCCATGCGGTGCATCGGTGGCCAGATGCAGGGGCGCCTGATTCTTGATACGCCCGAGCGCCGGCGCCGCGCCGCCGAGATGGGAATCGAGGACCTCGACCGGAAATACGATCTCGTCGATCTCGCCAGCGGCGACGTTATCGTCGCCGCCACCGGCGTCACCGATGGCGCGCTCCTGCGCGGCGTCCGGTTTCGGCCCGATCGGATCCAGACGGAGACGGTTGTCTACCGGTCCGAGGCGGGCACGGTCCGGCGGATCCTCGGTGAGCACCGCCGCACCACGGCCTGACGCGCTCCATTGAGGCAGGTGAGGCGGTCGCACGCCAGCCCATTCGCCCGATGGCGAACGAGGCGCCAGGTCTCGCTGCCACAGACGCTATCGTCTTCACACGCTGGCCCACGCGAGCCGCTCCGCGCGGCCTTTCGTGAGCGGGCTTTTGATCGATAGTTCGCCGCTGGATGAGGGCCGCGTCCGCGCAAATCGGCCGCGACCCGTTTCATTCCAACCCGGACCGCGCGGGCCGGGACCTGCGACGATCGCCGATCAGTTCAGGACGACGACCTTGGTGCCGACGTTGACGCGGCTGAACAGGTCGATCGCATCCTGATTGATCATCCGGATGCAGCCTGACGAGACGCTCTTGCCGATCGAGAACGGCTCGAGGGTCCCGTGAATACGGAACAGCGTGTCCTTGTTGCCCTGCCACAGGTACATCGCCCGCGCGCCGAGGGGGTTGCGCAGGCCGCCCGCCACGCCGAGGCCACTCTGCAGCTTGTCGACCTCACTGGCGAGTTTCGGGCTGCGGGCGATCATCTCCTTGGGCGGATACCAGTCGGGCCACGCCTGCTTCGAGTTGACCGTCGCGGTACCAGACCACGAGAAGCCCTGCTTGCCGACGCCGACACCGTAACGGCGGGCACGGCCGCCGGACTCGACCAGCGTGAGCTGGTGCGCACGCGGGTCGACGATGATGGTGCCAGGCTCGTAGGGGCCGTTGTAGGCAATCTCGTGCCTCAGGAAGGCGGGGTCCATCTTCTTGTAGTTGAAAGCCTGTACCGGATACACGTCGTCAGTGACCGGGCCGTAGGCCTTGGCGTAATCGATCGGCGCGTCATCCGGTGCACGGAGCACGGCCTTCGCCTTGGCGGCCTCGATCGGTGACAGACCTTCGGCCGGCTGTTCCGCCGCCTTTCGGGCCGGCATGGTCGGGTCCGCTTCCGGCGCGAAGGCCGGTGAGGCGGGGGCTGCCGGCGCTTGGCGGACCACCGGTGCACGCCCGGTATAGGGCAGGTAGCGGTCGCCGCGCCGCACGTAGAGCGCGCCGTTCTGATCCTGGTAGAGTTGGCCGTCGTCGCCGAACCCGTCGATGCCGGCATCGCCGACCGGGCCCCGGCCCTGGGCGTAAGCGGTCGATGCGAGTGCGAGGACGGTAAAGCCCGCCAAAAGGAGGCGGCGGATCGGGGCGGACATGCTTCGGATTTCCCTGGATGGCGCGGCGACATCGAATCGTGCTGCGGCGCGCGATCGAGCGGGCCTGCACGAATACAAAGCCAAGCTCGTTCCAAGCCTTAGCAAATATCGCGTGGCACCGCCAAGTTCCGGGTATCCCGCCCGGACGATCTTCGGCAGGGGCGCCTGTGTTTCTCTTCGCCTGTGTTGCGTTCGTGCCTCAATGCGGGGTGCGGCTTGTTCACCCTGTCGGGCGATCCGGCGGGACGGCACGGGCTTCGGGCGGGATCGGCCTTGCGCCGGCCAGCAACAGGGGGTTGACGTTGGCCGCCGGCATCCGGGCCGGGTGAGGGCTGCGTCCGTGCGCGCGAGAATGTTACTGGGCGCGGCCGTCGCAGCCACCGCCTTGGGTTTCTGCCCGCCCGCGCAGGCGCGCCGTGCTGCCACACAGGAGCCGGCGAAGGTCGTGAACCCCGTCGGAGTCTGGACATCGGGAACGCGACCGGCGGGCGATTGCGGCCGCGCCCGGCGCAAATTCTGGCTGCCCCAGGAAGGCTGGATCGTCCGAACGATCGGCTCCTGCCGCTGACCGACCAGCGCCTCAGAATCGTGCGGCCCGCGACTGCCGTGCGCCCGATTCATCGGCAAGCCTGCCTCGCTTGAGGGCATGACACGCACGCGGGATTGGCCCTGTTGCGCGCTCGCGCCGCGAGCGCGCCCGTACCGGCATGCCCGGCCCTGCGGGCAGACTTCCGTGGTGCCCGGGCTGGCACGCTTGCTGCATTGCCGCAGAAGCCGCGCCTGCTGCGGCGGCGGAGCAACGGCGCTCCAAACAGCGGACGGTGTGAGTCCGGATCCCCGGCATGAGCGACCGCGTGACGGTTCGCCCTCTCAAGACGAGCACCAGCTATGGCCAGCTTCAAGACGGTGATGAAGTCGGGGCACCCCCCGACGCTGTTCGCGGCTTTCCTCTACTTTGATTTCTGCTTCGCGATCTGGGTTCTGAACGGTGCGATGGGCCCGTTCATCACCGAGACATACAAGCTTTCGCCGGCCCAGACCGGCTTCATGATATCCTTGCCGATCCTCGCCGGAGCGCTGATGCGCTTCCCGCTCGGCGTGCTCGCCCAGTATATCGGCCGCAAAAACGCGGCGATCACCGAGATGTGCGTGATCATTCTGGCGATGGGCTACGGCTACTTCATCGTCTCCTCCTACAACGACGTGCTCGCCATGGGCGTTCTGCTCGGCATCGCCGGCGCGTCGTTCGGGGTCGCCCTGTCGCTGGGCTCCGGCTGGTTCCCGCCGGAGCACAAGGGCTTGGCCATGGGCATCGCGGGCGCCGGCAATTCGGGCACCGTGCTCGCCGTGTTGTTCGCGCCGCCCCTGGCGCAGGCCTATGGCTGGCAGACCACCTACGCCTTCGCGGGCATCGTGATGCTGCTGCCGCTCGCGGTCATGATCGTGCTGGCCAAGGAGCCGCCGGATTGTGAGCACCAGTCTCTCAAAGAGCATATTTCCTGCCTGTTCACGAAGGACGGGTGGGCGTTCTCGCTGATCTACGTCATCACCTTCGGCGGGTTCGTCGGCCTGTCGAACTTCCTGCCGACCTTCTTCTATGAGCAGTTCTCCGTGACGAAGGTCGAGGCCGGGCGCCTGACCATGCTGGCGGCCTTCATGGGCTCGGGCATCCGGATCGTCGGCGGCTATTTCGCCGATCGCATGGGTGGGATCGCAGTCCTGTCGGTGGTCCTGCTCGCGGCAATCGCGACCTTCCTGTCGTTGATGGCGACACCTTCGCTCGCGGTCACCACGATCCTGTTCATGCTCTGCTTCGCGGCGCTGGGTGCCGGTAACGGCGCGCTGTTCCAGCTCGTGCCCCTGCGCTGGCCGAACAACACCGCGGTGGCCGGCTCGATGATCGGAGAGGTCGGTGCGCTCGGCGGCGCGATCCTGCCGAACGTGATGGGCCTCTCCAAGCAATACAGCGGCTCGTTCTCGATGGGCTTCATCGGCTATGCGGTGTTCACCGCCGCAGTGCTGGGCTGCCTGATGCTGTGGCAGCGCAAGTGGGTCGGCGCCTGGGTCGGCCCACGCGGCAAGGCGCTCAACACGATCGACGAGACCGCGCCCGGACAGCTCCGGCCCGCCGCGGTCTGAGGGTTGCGACCGCCGGCTGGGCGGCCCGTCGGTCGGATTTGTAAAACGGGAGCCGTGGGGCTCCCGTTTTGCTTTGCCGGCGGCCGAGCGAAATACCGTCCGACCCATCCACGCACGGTTGCCTTCTTCTGCCCAAGGCGTTTGAATAACGTATTATGAAAGTGCGCCCGTCCTGCGGACGAGGCGACCGATGATCGCGGAAAGCGGCGACTGCGAGCGGAGGAACGGTCGATGCTGAAGCGCGTCAGCGCCACCAACGGCGTGCTCGGCCTGCTCTGTGTGATGTATTTCATCACCTACCTCGACCGGGTGAACATCGCCACGGCCGGCGCCGAGATCATGCGCGACTTCGGCCTGACGAAGACCGATTTCGGTCTTATCCTGTCGGCCTTCGCCTATCCCTACGCAGTCTTCCAGGTGATGGGGGGCTCGATCGGCGACAAGTTCGGGGCCCGGCGTACGCTTCTGGTCTGTGGCCTGATCTGGGCGACGGCGACCATCGTCACGGGAATGGTCGGCGGCCTCGTCAGCCTGTTTCTGGCGCGCGTCCTGCTCGGCTTCGGCGAGGGGGCGACATTCCCCACCGCGACCCGGGCGATGCAGAACTGGACGGCGCCCGGCAAGCGCGGCTTCGCCCAGGGCATCACCCATGCCTTCAGCCGCCTCGGTAACGCGGTGGCCCCCCCGATCGTGGCCTTCCTCATCTACCATTTCGGCTGGCGCACCAGCTTCGTGAGCCTGGGTGCGGCGAGCTTCGTCTGGGTCGTGATCTGGTATCTGTATTTTCGCGATGATCCCGCCGATCACCCGGCGATCACCCGCCAGGAACTCGACATGCTGCCGCCGCCGCGCACGGTCGGCGCGGCGCAATCCGTGCCGTGGGGTTCGCTGACCCGGCGCATGCTGCCTGTGACGATCACCTATTTCTGCTATGGCTGGACCCTGTGGCTGTTCCTCGGGTGGCTGCCCAGCTTCTTCAAGGAGAACTACGGCCTCGACCTCAAGAACTCGGCGCTGTTCGCCTCAGGGGTCTTTTTCGCCGGCGTCGTCGGCGACACGATCGGTGGCATGATGAGCGACGCCATCCTGAGCCATACCGGTGACGTGAAGCGCGCCCGGCTTTCGGTGATCGTGGTGGGTTTTCTCGGTGCTGCCGCGAGCCTCGCCGGCGTGTTCCTCACCCGCAACCTCACCCTGGTGGCCCTGCTTCTGTCCTCCGGATTCTTCTTCGCGGAGTTGGTGATCGGGCCGATCTGGTCCGTGCCGATGGACATCGCGCCCAAATACGCCGGCACTGCGAGCGGGCTCATGAATACCGGCTCTGCCGTGGCGGCGATCGTGTCGCCGATCGTCTTCGGCCTCATCGTCGACAGGACGGGAAGCTGGACCCTGCCGTTCATCGGCTCGATCGGCTTGTGCCTGTTGGGAGCCGGCCTCGCCTTCACGATGCATCCCGAGCGGGAATTCGTGGACCTTTCGCCGGGGCCGACGGTCCCGGTGGCGACCTTGCCAGCCGGGGAGTAAAGCCGCGATGGTGGGACAAGCCGGACGGTCCGGTCCGCTCGCCGGCATGCGGGTGATCGAACTCGCCCATATCATGGCGGGCCCCGTCTGCGGGCTGATGCTCGCCGACATGGGCGCCGAGGTGATCAAGGTCGAGAAGATGGACGGCGACGACACCCGCCGCACCGTCCCGCCCGCCCTGGAGGGCGAGAGCGCCGCCTACATGATGATGAACCGTGGCAAGCGCGGGATCAGCCTCGACCTGAAGGATCCGGACGGTGTGGCGGTGCTGCGCCGCCTGCTCCGGGGCGCCGACGCGCTGATCGAGAATTACCGCGGCGGCACGATGGAACGCCTCGGCATCGGCTACGAGACCCTGCGGCAGGAGTTTCCCGCGCTCGTCTACTGCTCCCTCTCGGGGTTCGGCCGCACCGGGCCCTATGCCGACCGGGCCGGGTTCGACCTCGTCGCCCAGGGCATGAGCGGGCTCATGTCGGTGACCGGGGAAGGGCCGGGCCGGCCGCCGATGAAGTGCGGCCCGCCGGTGACCGATATTACCGCTGGAATCCTGGCCGCCATGGGCGTGCTGGCGGCCTATTCCCATCGGCTCCGGACCGGGAAGGGGCAGGCGGTCGACACCTCGCTGTTCGAGGCCGGGATCACCCACACCTACTGGCAATCGGCCATCGCCATGGCCACCGGGATCGCCCCGGGCCCGATGGGCTCGGCCCACCCGCTGAACGCCCCCTACGAGGCCTTCGAGACCCAGGACGGCTGGATCACCATCGGAGCGGCCAACCAGACCAATTGGCTGCGCCTCCTGAAGGCGATCGGCGCCGAGGTCCTCGCGGAGGATCCGCGCTTCGCGCTCAATCGGGACCGGATGGCCAACCGGCAGGCGCTTGCCGCGACGCTGGCCCCGATCTTCCGCGCGCACACCTCTGCGGCCTGGCTCGCCCGGCTAGAAGCCGGCGGCGTGCCGGCCGGCCCGGTGCTCGACGTGAACGCGATGCACCGGGATCCGCAGGCGCTCGCCCGCGAAATGGTGGTGGAGGTCGATCACCCGCGCGTCGGGCGGATGAAGACCCTCGGCCTGCCGGTGAAGTTCTCGGACACGCCCGGGCGCGTGCACGGACCGGCCCCGTTGCTCGGCGAGCATTCCCGGGCGATCCTGGCGGAAGCCGGCTACACCGCCGCGGAGATCGACGGCCTGGTCGCCAGGGGCGTGGTGCGCGAGACCGTGGCCTGAACCCGCCACCCGGAGATGCTTCAGATGAGTGCCACGCCCGCCACCGACGAGCTGCTGTTCACCACGGACGAGGCCGGCATTGCCCGGATCGTCCTCAACCGGCCGCAGGCCCGCAACGCGCTGACCTTCGCGATGTATCAGGGCCTGATCACCTGCTGCGAGGCGATCTCCGCGAACCCGGCCGCCAAGGCGCTGATCATCACCGGCGCGGGCGACAAGGCCTTCGCGGCCGGCACCGATATCGCCCAGTTCCGCAGTTTCACGACCGCCGAGGATGCGCTGGGCTACGAACGCTTCATGGACCGGGTGCTCGGCGCCCTTGAGCGGCTGCGGGTGCCGACCATCGCGGCGATCGCCGGGGCCTGCACGGGCGGGGGCGCCGCCATCGCGGCGGCCTGCGACCTGCGCATCGCCACCCGGGACGCCCGCTTCGGCTTCCCGATTGCCCGGACACTGGGCAATTGTCTGAGCCAGAGCAATCTCAAGCGGCTTTCCGGACTGATCGGTCCGGCCCGGGTCAAGGACATCATCTTCACCGCTCGACTCGTCGGCGCCGAGGAGGCCATGTCCATCGGGCTCGTCGGCGAGGTGGTTGAGGATCGCACGGGGCTGACCGAGCGGGTCGAGGCGCTGGCGCGGCTGGTCGCCGGTCACGCGCCCCTGACCATGCAGGCCACCAAGGAGGGTTTGCGGCGCCTCGCCGAGGAGGAGGCTCCTGCCGAAGGTGTCCCGCATCCCGGCGATGACCTGATCCTCATGTGCTACATGAGCCAGGATTTTCGGGAGGGGATGGAGGCGTTTCTGGGCAAGCGCATCCCGGAATGGTCCGGGCGCTGAGCTCGGAAAGCCCGGACGCCCGCCCGGCCGGCATGGTCGCGATACCGCTGGGCGCTTGGTCTGCCGCGGGACTATCTTTCGCGGCTGCTTGAGCGCAGGATGTTTTCACCACCGGAACGGCAGCAACAGGCTCCGGTGGCTGAGGACTGCGTGTCCCCGCCTGTGACCGGCGGCAGCGCACATGGCGACCCTGTTTCACTTTCCCAAGGCTCCGCGCACGGCGCCGACGACCTATCAGGCCTATCGGTTCTCACCCAACGGCGGCGTTCGGTCCACCGTCCCGGTGGACGCCCCGGACGACGACGAGGCCGAGCGCCACGCCATGACCCTCCTCGACGGACACCGCATCGAACTTTGGTCGCGCGGGCGCTTCATCGCGCATGTCAAACCGTAGACCGGTGATCGCCCGACCGGTCGCATCAGTCGCCAGCCCACCGAAGCCAAACCGAAGGGACGACGCCATGAGCATCGAGAAGCAGCGCGGCAACCGCGAGACGAAGAAGCCGAAGAAGCCCGTGCCAAAGACGAACGCGTCGGCACCCTCGCAGAAAAATACCGTCGCCTCGGCGATGAAGAAGTCCGAGCGCGGTTGAGAGCACCCCGACACCCGCGATCGCCGAGACTGCTCCCTTTGCCCGGGACGGCGTAGCGCGTGTTTCGTGAAAGCCAAGCTCGGTCAGAACGAGCTGGACCATGCGCGGCCGTTTTCAAGCCGCCCGGGGTTTGAAGGCATGTTCGAGGACCGGGCCCACATGATCCTGGCCTAAGAAACTCCTGGCGCCCGGACGGCAGCCCAGGATAGGCGATCATCGTCTCCACCCGGATGAAGGCGGCCGGGTGCCGGTGCCTGAGAAGCACGTCCCGGCCCGATTTCGCTCGAGGTCATCGCTGCGCCCGACCGGCACTCAGTCCGGCGCCCGACAGACATCGACCCAAGATGCCCCCACCAGTTCGGCCATGCGATCGGGCGCGATGCGCACCGCGCTGCGGGTGTCGCCGGCGGCCGGGACGACTTCGTCGAAAGCCCTGAGCGAGAGGTCACAATAGATCGGCAGCGGGGCGATCAATCCGAACGGGCAGACCCCGCCGACCGGGTGCCCGGTGATCGCCTCGACCTCGCCGAGGTCGAGCATCCGGACTTTGCCGCCGAAGACAGCCTTGGCCTTCCTGTTGTCGAGGCGCGCGTCGCCGCGGGTCACCACAAGGGCGACCTGCTCGCCGACTCGGATCGAGAGCGTCTTGGCGATCTGCGCCGGGGCGACGCCGTGGCCCGCTGCGGCCTCCGACACGGTCGCCGTACTGATCTCAAGCTTGATGACCGCGATGTCTGGAGCCTTCTCGGTGAAGAATGCGCGGACGGATTCAAGACTCATGGAATGTCCTTGGAATAACGGTAGCCGAGGCAGCGATGATCGTTAGATGGGAGAAGCATCGAGGCCGATCTCACGCAGCCTTATGACGCGGACAAGCGCGTCTCTGCGGCGATGCTGCCGACGCGTATCGCCGGATACCATGCTCGGACCGGGACGACATGCGCCAAGACCGATCTGGGCGGGACGCACCTTCGAGGGATCGGCTGGTCTGTGGGATCTTCCGGCGCGGTGTCTCACGCCTTCATGGGGCGCGCCTGCAGGATCGCGGCCCGGACGAAGGGGCGCTTCAGGGAGGGGCCGATATTGGAGCGCCCGACGAATTCCTGGGCTCCGGGGTGGCTGCGCACCGCCTTGACGAGATTCAGTCGGTGCCCGCTTCGGAACACGAAGGGCTCTGCCACCGCCCCATTCAGGAACGCCTCGACGCCGGCATCGATCTCGTCCCCGGCGATGACATTCGCCGCGTGCAGCATCTGGATCGTTTGAAAGTCGTTCATCGCAGAGAGATAGGGCGTCCGCCGCCTCCGTACCGTGAGATCCGCGACAGAATCGGAGGCTTCGTCGAGGCCCGGAGTCAGATCAGCTCAGCGAAATCCCGGTCCGACCAGGAGAGCGACGGAGCTGCGTGCGTGCTCACGTCAACTGGCGGGTGCCGGGTCGGCTTCCGTGCGCGTGCGCCCACGGCCGACCGCTTCTGGCGTTCCGGCTTCGGCGGGCCGCCCACCGCGTCGTACTCGAAGAGGAGCCTGTCCCCGGCGAGGTCGCAGATCCAGCCATCCGTCACCCGGCCGATCGCCTGACCGGTGAAGGCGAAGACGACGTCGTCGTGAATGAAGGCGGCCGGCCGACCGTTCCAGAGATACACGTCCGTGCCGGAATCGCAGAACGCGGTCGGGCGGCCGCTTTTGTCGAAATACTCGATCATGTCGGCCCGCCTGTCTGCTCGCCATCCGCGAAAGCGTCCGGCCCAAGACCTATAAATAGCGCGCTGCCCTCCGGAAGCGAGGGCAGGTCGCCGGATCGAGCGTGCCCTACCGCGTCGTCGCCAGCAGCAGGTCGGGGAGCCACAGGGCGATGCCGGGCACGAGGCACAGGATCAGGATCGCGAACGCCATCAGTATCACGAAGGGCAGGGTGCCCCAGATGATGTCCGAGAGCGGAATGTCGGGAGCGATGTTCTTGATGACGAAGATGTTGAGTCCGACCGGCGGGTGGATCAGGCCCATCTCCATGGTGATGGTCATCACTACCCCGAACCACACCAGATCGAAGCCCGCGGCCTTGAGCGGTGGCAGGATGATCGGCGCGGTCATCAGGATGATCGAGACCGGCGGCAGGAAGAAGCCCAGCACGATCACCAGGCCCAGGATCGTGACCAGGAGCACCCAGGGCGAGAGCTGCATCGCGACGATCGCGGCGGCGGCCGATTGCGAGATATGCAGGTAGCTCATCACGTAGGCGTAGAGCAGCGACATGCCGATGATCAGCATCAGCATGGTCGATTCCCGCAGCGTCGCGGTCAGAATCGGGCTCACGTCCCGGAAGCGCCAGACGCCGTAGATCGCGGCGATGAGCGCCAGCGCCAGCAACCCGCCGAGTCCTGCGGTTTCAGAGGGCGTCGCGTAGCCACCGTAGAGCGCCACCATCACGCCGGTGAGCAGGACCACGAAGGGCAGCACCCGCGGCAGCGTCGAGAAGCGCTGGGCCATGCTGTATTGCTCGTCGGCCAGGATCGGCGAGGCCGGGCCGCCGCGCTCGAGCGCCGCCTTGGCGGTCGCGTATTCCGACCGGAAGCGGATGATCGACCACGTCGCGAACAGCCCCACGAGGAGCAGGCCGGGCCCGATGCCGGCCAGGAACAGGCGCCCTAGCGACTGCTCCGCCGCGACCGCGTAGAGGATCATGGTGATTGAGGGCGGCAGCAGGATCCCGAGGGTGCCGCCGGCCGCGATGATCCCGGCGGCGAATCCCGGGGAGTAGCCACGCTTGCGCATCTCCGGGATGCCGGCGGAGCCGATTGCCGAGCAGGTGGCCGGGCTCGATCCCGCCATGGCGGCGAACAGCGCGCAGGCGAAGACGTTGGCGATACCGAGGCCGCCGGGAATGCGGTGCATCCAGGCGTGCATGGCCGAGTAGAGGTCCTGGCCCGCCCGCGAGCGTCCGATCGCGGCGCCCTTCAGGATGAAGAGCGGGATCGACAGCAGGGTGATCGAGGCCATCTCCTCGTAAACGTTCTGCGCCACCGTATCGAGGGAGGCGCCCGGCATGAACGCGACCATGAAGGTCAGGGCGACGAAGCCAAGCGCGAACGCGATGGGGATCCCTGCCAGCATCGCGCTGAGGGTGGCTCCCGCGTAGAGGAAGCCGATCGCCGCCGTGCTCATCGCTTCACTCTCGCGCCGATCGTCTGTCCCATCGGGTCAGGTCCTTCGGGCGTGATCCCGGGTTCGCCGTGCATATCGCGGTTCACGTCGGCGGCGATGCCGATCTTGGGCTTGGCCCAGCCGGCCGCGCGCGGACCGTAGGCGAGCGCCTCGGCGATCTGCAGGGCAAACTGGAGGCAGAGCAGGCTCATGCCCGCGGCCATAAGCGTGTAGGGGATCCAGAGCGGCGGCCCCCAGGTCGATTGCGAGGTCTGGCCGTCGGTCCAGGCTTCGAGGTCGAGGGACCAGCTTTTCCAGGCGAAGAACAGACAGAAGGCGAGGCTGATCAGGTCGGCGAGCAGCAACCGGACGCGGTTCGCGGACGGCGGCAGCAGGCCGGTGATCGCCTCGATCGCCACGTGGCCGCGCTTGGCCTGGACGCCGGCAGCTGAGAAGAAGGTCGCTCCGACGATCAAAAACACCGCCATCTCATCCTGCCACTCGGTCGGCTCCTTCAACAGGTAGCGGACGACGACGCTGTGGCTCAGCACCAGGCAGGCGCCGACGAGACAAAGGCCGCCGAGGCCGAGGATCACCCGGTTAACGCCGCGCATGGCCCGGTCGAACACGCCGAGGAGGCCAGGCAGCCGGGGCTCCTCGGCACCCTTCGCGTCCGGGATCGCGGTAGCCGCGTCGAAACCGTGGCTCACGCGACCTGCTCCGCGAGCTTCAGCAGCTCCGCGCAACTCGCGTTCCGGCCGGCATAGTCCTTCCAGGCGGTGTCCCGGGCCAGCTCGCGCCATTGTCCGAGCGCCTGCTCGTCGAGCTGCGAGACCTTGGCCCCGGCCTTGGCGAAAATCTCCTCGACCCGGGTGTCGTCCGCCTTGGCGCCCGCCTGCCCGAAGGCTTCCAATTCCGACCCCACAGCCATGATCAGGTCCTGCTGGTCCTTCGGCATCCCGGAGAAGACGATCTTGGACATCATGATCGGCTCGAGCATGAACCAGTACGAGCGCTCCCGGCCCGAAGTCAGGGCCTTGGACAATTCCTCCAGCCGGAAGGAGATCAGGCTGGTGGACGAGGTGATCACCGCGTCGCAGGCGCCGGTCTGCATCGCCGCGTAGGATTCGTTCGAGGGGATCGACAGCGTTGCGGCGCCGGCCTGCTTCATCATCATGTCCATTTCACGCGAGCCGCCGCGGACCTTCATGCCCTTCGCGTCAGCCGGTGAGACCAGGGGGCGCTCGCGGCTGGCGACCCCGCCTGCCTGCCAGACCCACGAGACCAGGATGATTCCCTTGGCGTCGAGGATCTCGGTGAGCTTGCGGCCCACCGGCGCCGACTTCCACGCCACCGCCTGCGCGTAGGAGGTCACGAGCGCCGGCATCAGGCCGATATTCAGCTCCGGCACCTCGCCGCCCGCGTAGGGGCTCGGATACAGCGACATGTCGAGGGCGCCCTTGCGCATGGCGCCGAACTGCGCGTTCGTCTTCATCAGCGAGGAGCCGGGATAGACCTGCACGTCGATGGCGCCGTTGGAGCGCTCGCCGATCGCCTTGGCGAACTTCCGGCACATGCGGTCCCGGAAGTCGCCTTCCTCGATCGTGCCGCCGGGAAACTGGTGGGACAGCTTCAGCGTCGTAGCGGCCCGAGCTGCGCCGAGCCCGAATCTGAGGACCGCCGGAGCCGCGAGAGCAGCCGCGACCAGCGCGCGACGTGTCGGTGTCATGGCGTTCTCCCGCGCCGCACAATTGGCGACTCTATTGTGTGCGCTGCAATATTGGTGGCGCAGCGTATGTATGCACGAAAGACTCTCTTGTATATTTTGTCAATGGTCGAGCATAAGGGATGGGCGTAACGCCAGCCATCCAGGAAGCGGGACGACGCATCGCCCGCCTGTCGGGGGAGGGACCGGAGGGATGAGCCACGCCCAACGCCTGCGGCAGCAGATCGAGGACGAGATCGTCTCCGGCGAACTCGCGCTCGGCTCTCGCCTCGACGAGAACCAGCTGGCCGCGCGCTTCGGGGTCTCACGCACGCCGATCCGGGAGGCGCTGCTACAGCTGGCGGTCACAGGCCTTGTGCACACCAAGCCGCGGCGCGGCGCCATCGTGAGCGCGCCGGAGCCGCATTTGCTGCTCGCGATGTTCGAGACCATGGCGGAGATCGAGGCGGCCTGCGGCCGGCTCGCGGCGCGGCGTCTGGTCCAAGACGACGAGGCTGCCCTCCAGACGGCCCTGACCGGCTGCCGAGCGGCCGTCGCGGTGGAGGATGCCGAGGGCTACTACGCCGAGAACTACGTGTTCCACACGGTCGTTTACCGCGCGAGCCGGAACGCCTTCCTGGCGGACCAAGCCCTGTCGCTGCACCGCCGGCTGGCGCCCTACCGCCGCTTGCAATTGCGGGCCCGTCAGCGACTGCCGCAATCGCTGGCCGAGCACGAGGCGATCGTCGCGGCCATCGTCGCCGGCGACGAGGTCGGCGCCGCAGAGGCCTTGCGCGGCCACGTCATCGTCCAGGGCGACCGCTTCACCGACCTCGTTGCCGGTCTGCGGGCGCAAAGCGCCGCCTGAGCGGGCCTTGGCCGCGCGATCGCGACGAAGGAATGCGTTTGGTCCGCGCCCTGGTGCGCGAGAATGTGCCTTCACACGCCCTCGGCGTCTCCGTAATTGGCGGCGATCACCGGCTTCTTCCCGCGGATGTGCTCACGCATCAGCGTCGCGAGGGCGGCGCCGTCCCGGGCGCGCAGGAGTTCGATCATCTGCTCATGCTCGGAGACGGCCCGCGCCCACTGGTCCGGGGTCTGGTGGGCCGAGTAGCGCGATCTCTGAATTCGACCGGACAGGCTCTCGTAGATGTTCGACAGGATCGTGTTGCGGCTCGCCGCCATGATGCCTTCGTGGATCCGGCGGTTGTGGCTGAAGTACCCGGCCTCGTCGCCGCCCTTCCAGGCCACCACCATGGCCCGGTGATCGGTCTCGATCGCGTCGATGTCGCCGTCGGTGATCGTCCGGCAGGCGAGATCCCCGGCGGTGGCCTCGAGCCCGGCGATCACCTCCATCATCTCCTCGAGTTCGGTCTCGGAGATGCTGGCGACGCGGGCGCCGCGGTTCGGCAGCAGTTCCAGCAGGCCCTCGGTCGCCAGGATCTTGATCGCCTCGCGCAGGGGCGTGCGCGAGATCCCGAAGCGCTCCGTCAGCTCGCCCTCGTTGATCCGCGCCTTCGGCTCCATCTCGCCGGAACGGATCAGCTCGCGCATCCGGTCCGCCACCTCGTCATGGAGATAGCGACGGCTGATGCCGATACCGGGCTCGATCTTGTTCATGGGCCCACAAAGCACGCCAGGACAAAGCGACCTGCCGCGCATGTGTAGGTGTCCGGCAATTCAGTGTCGAGGCGCGAGCGCCCGATCGAGGACGCGGGCCACATGTTCCGCCTGGATGCCCAGGCCGTCCCGGATCTGGTGCCGGCAGCTCGTACCGTCGGCGACCACCAGGTCCCCTGGGTCGGCCGCGCGGAGCGCCGGGAACAGCGCAAGCTCCGCCATCGCGAAGGAGGTCTCGATCGTCTCGGCCCCGTACCCGAAGGCGCCGGCCATGCCGCAGCAGCTCGACTCGATCGGCCGCACGTCGAGGCCCGGCACCGCCCGCAGCACCCTCTCCACCGCACCCATCACGCCGAAGGATTTCTGGTGACAATGCCCATGCAGGTGCGCGACACGGCCGCCCTGGTCCAACAGCGGCAGCGCAATCCGGCCTGTCGCGAGGTCGGCAGCCAGCAGCTCCTCGAACAGGACGGAGTGCCGGGCGAGCAGCGCGGCATCGTCCCCTGGCAGCAGCGCCGTGAACTCGTCCCGGAAGGTGAGCAGGCATGAGGGCTCGAGGCCGACCACCCGCGCGCCACCCCGGATGAAGGGCAGCAGCGCGTCGAGGGTCCGCCGTGCCTCCCGGCGCGCCCGGTCGGTCTGGCCGGAGGCGAGCCAGGTCCGGCCGCAGCAGAGCGGGCGCCGCCCATGCGTCGGGTAGACCCGGTGGAGGCGATAGCCCGCGGCCCGGAGCACGCGCTCGGCCGCCTCCAGGTTCTCGCGCTCGAAGGCCCGGTTGAAGGTGTCGCCGAACAGGATCACGTCGCGGAACTCGCCCGCCACGTCGCCGGGATGGGCCGGCTCGCCCTGCTCGCTCCAGGGACGGCGCCAGCGGGGCAGCGAGCGCTTGGCGGAGAGCCCGGTCACCCGCTCCGACAGCGCGGCGAGCGCCGGGTGCCGGTCGCGCAGGTTCAGCAGCGGCGCGAGCTTGGCGGCGATGCCGGCGTAGCGCGGCATCAGTCCGATAAGCCGGTCGCGCAGCGGCAGCCCGTGGCGGGCGTGGTAGTGGTGCAGGAACTCGACCTTCATCTTGGCCATGTCGACGCCCGTGGGGCATTCCCGGCGGCAGGCCTTGCAGGAGACGCACAGGTCGAGCGTGCGCTTCATCTCCGGGCTGGTGAAGGCGTCCGCCCCGAGCTGGCCCGAAATGGCGAGCCGCAGGGAATTGGCCCGGCCGCGGGTGAGGTGCTGCTCCTCCCGGGTCACCCGGTAGGACGGGCACATCGCGCCGCCAGCGAGCTTACGGCAGGTGCCGTTGTTGTTGCACATCTCGACAGCCGAGCCGAAGCCGCCCCACTCCAACCAGTCGAGGGCGGGCTTCAGCGGTTGCGTCACGGCGTAGTCCGGCTTGAACCGGAACAGCGCGCGGTCGTCCATCGCCAGCGGGCGGACGATCTTGCCGGGATTGAGCCGGTTCTCGGGGTCGAACGCGTCCTTCACCGTCTCGAAGGCGCGGGTCAGGACCGGACCGAACAGGGGCGCGATGTATTCGGAGCGCGAGATGCCGTCGCCGTGCTCGCCGGAATAGGAACCCTTGTAGCGGCGCACCAGCTCGGAGCTTTCCTCCGCGATGGCGCGCATCCGCTTCACGTCGGCGCCGTCCTTCATGTTCAGGATCGGGCGGACATGCAGGCATCCCACCGAGGCGTGGGCGTACCATGTCCCGCGGGTCCCGTGCCGGGTGAAGACCTCCGTGACCGCGTCGGTGTAGTCGGCCAGGTGCTCAAGCGGCACCGCGCAATCCTCGATGAACGAGACCGGCTTCGCGTCGCCCTTCATCGACATCATGATGTTGAGGCAGGCTTCGCGCACATCCCAGACCGATCGCTGTCGCGGCGGCTCCAGCACCTCGACGACGGCGTCGCGCAGACCGTGATCGGCCATGCAGGCGTCGAGGCGCTTCAGGTCGCGCTTCAGGTCGGCGAGATTGTCGCCGGCGAATTCCGCCAGCAGCAGGCAGTTGGGTTTGCCCCGGGTGATGTCGGCCAGTGTCGAACGGAACAGCGGGATGTCGGCGCCCAGCACCAGCACGTTGTTGTCGACCAGTTCCACCGCCGCGGGATCGAGGGCGACGATGTGCTGCGTCGTCTCCATGGCGGCGCGGAATGACGGGAAATGGCAGACACCCATCACCCGATGCGCCGGCAGGCGCGACAGCTTGAGGGTGACCGACGTGGTGGCCGCCAGAGTGCCCTCGGAGCCGACCAGAAGGTTGGCGAGGTTTGGGGCCGGCTCGACCAGGGCGTCGAGGTTGTAGCCGCCCACGCGACGCTGCACTTTCGGGTACCGCGCCGCGATCTCGTCCCGATGGGTCTGCGCGAGGGCACGCATGCGCGCCGCCAGGGCTTCCGCGCGGCCGGAGCCTGTGACGCCCGAACCGTCGTTGCCGGCGAGGCCGAGGCCGAACGCCTCGCCGTCGTGGAACAGGGCCTCGATCGCCAGAACGTTGTCGCTCATCTTGCCGTAGCGCAGGGAGCGGGCACCGCAGGAATTGTTGCCGGCCATGCCGCCGACGGTGCAGCGGGTCGCGGTGGATGGCTCAACGGGGAAGAACCAGCCGTCGGCCTTCACCCGCGCGTTCAATCGCTCCAGCACCATGCCGGGCTCGACGGTGATCGTGCCACCCACCGGGTCGTAGGCGAGAACGTCGTTGAAGTGGCGCGAGCAATCGACCACGATCCCCGAGCCGATCGGCTGGCCGTTCTGCGACGTGCCGCCGCCGCGCAGGATCACCGATGCTCCGTGATCGGCTGCGATCCGCAGGGTCGCGGCGATATCGGCGGCCGAGCGCGGCAGCACCACGCCGGCAGGCATGATCTGATAGATCGAGGCGTCGGTGCTGTAGCGTCCGCGCGTGAAGGGGTCGAACCGCGCCTCGCCCTGCAGCTGTTCCGCGAGCCTGCGCGCCAATCCGCCGTCCAGACGCGCAGCCGCACGCGGCGTCGCCGTGGTCCGAGCCTTGGCCTGCGTCACGACCGATCCCTCCCGGGGGTGCGTCTTCCGCCCCGGTATGATTGTATTCAAAATTCATAGATGGGGAAACGGCCGGTCGCCCCGCGTCACCTCGGGACCGGAACCCGATCGGGATCACGAAATCGTGGACTCTGAGAATCTCTGGTCCTCCGCGCTCAAAGGACTGCCGGATTCACACGGTTTCCGGTCGAAGGACGCGCGGTGCCTGTCACAGCGTTTGCGAGCGCAGCCGAGTGCTCGACCGGCTCGCGCGGTCGCCGTGCGGGGTGTGTCCCCGGGTCGCCTGGCTGCGCTCGCGATGACGGCTTGGGACGATCGGCCGAACTCTTCAACCGAAAACCGTATCAGTGGTTGTCCCTCGGCACGCCCGAAGCCTGTGCCACCTTCTGGAACTTCACCGCGCCTTTCAGCACCATGCCTTCGTTGAGCTGCGCGACCTGGTCCCGGTAGATCTCCTGCCAGGGTGTCTGCGTCGCCGGATAGGCATAGCCGCCCCGCGCGGCCAAGTCCGCGCGCCGCCGGTCCAACTCCTCGGGCGGCAGCAGGATGTCGGCTCGGCGCGTGTTGAGGTCGATGCGGATGCGGTCGCCGGACTGGAGGAGCGCCAGCCCGCCGCCAGCCGCCGCCTCGGGCGAGGCGTTGAGGATCGCGGGCGTGCCGGAGGTCCCCGATTGTCGCCCGTCACCGATGCACGGCAGGGAGGTCACGCCGCGCCGGATCAGCGCCCCGGGGGGTTGCATGTTCACGACCTCGGCCGCGCCGGGATAGCCGATCGGCCCGGCGCCGCGCATGATGAGGATGGTGGTCTCGTCGATGCCGAGCGCGGGATCGTCGATGCGGTGGTGGTAATCCTCCGGTCCGTCGAAAACGACCACCCGGCCCTCGAACGCCATCGGGTCTGCCGGATTGCGCAGGTAGCGGGCGGCGAACTCCTCCGAGATCACGCAGGTCTTCATGATCGCGGAGTCGAACAGGCTGCCCTTGAGATTGAGGAAGCCGGCCCGCTCCATCAGCGGCGCGTCGTAGGCCCGGATCACGTCGCGGTTCCAGCTGTGCCGGCCGCGGTAATTCTCGCCCACCGTCTGGCCGTTGCAGGTCAGCGCGCCCTCGTGGACCTTGCCGGCGTCGATCAGTTCGGCGAACACGGCCGGCAGACCGCCCGCGCGGAAATATTCCTCGCCGAGCCAGCGGCCGGCGGGCTGCATGTCGACCAGCAGCGGGATCTCGAAGCCGACCCGTTCCCAATCGTCACAGGTCACGTCGACGCCGATATGCTTGGCGATGGCGTTGATGTGGATCGGCGCGTTGGTCGAGCCGCCGATGGCGGCATTGGCCACGATGGCGTTCTCGAACGCTTCGCGGGTCAGGATGTCGGAGGGCTTGAGGTCCTCCCAAACCATCTCGACGATGCGCTGGCCGGTGGCATAGGCCGCCTGTCCGCGCTCCCGGTAGGGTGCCGGGATCGCCGCCGAGCCGGGCAGGGCAAGGCCGAGCGCCTCGGCCAGCGCGTTCATAGTCGAGGCCGTGCCCATCGTGTTGCAATGGCCTGTGGAGGGCGCCGACGAGCCGACGATGTCCATGAACTGCTGGAAGTCGATGTCCCCGGCCGCGTGGCGCTCGCGCGTCTTCCAGACGATCGTGCCGGAGCCGGTCAGCTCCTTCTGGAAATAGCCGTTGAGCATCGGCCCGACATTCAGCGAGATCGCCGGGATGTTCACGGTGGCGGCAGCCATCAGGCAGGCCGGCATGGTCTTGTCGCAACCGGTCAGCAACACGACGCCGTCGAGTGGGTAGCCGTACAGCACTTCCACCAGGGAGAGGTAGGCGAGGTTGCGGTCGAGGGAGGCGGTCGGCCGCTTGCCGGTCTCCTGGATCGGGTGGCACGGAAACTCGAAGGCGACACCGCCGGCCGCTGTGATGCCGTCGCGCACGCGCTTGGCCAGCTCCAGGTGGTGACGGTTGCACGGGGACAAGTCCGAGCCGGTCTGCGCGATGCCGATCAGCGGCTTGCCCGAACGCAACTCCTCCGGGGTGAGCCCGAAGTTCAGGTAGCGCTCGAGATAGAGCGCGGTCATGCCCGGGTTGTGCGGGTTGTCGAACCAGGCCTTCGAGCGAAGGTCGGCGGACGTCACGCGGCGTTTGTCGCTCATGGTCAAAACTCTCAGATCGTCATGCCGCCGTCGATGGAATAGCTCTGCCCGGTCACGAAGGCGGCCTCGTCGCTCGCCAGGAACAGCACCAGCGGGGCGATTTCTTCGGCCTTCGCCAGCCGACCCATCGGCTGGCGCGCGATGAAGGCCTTCCGCGCCTCGACCGGATCGTCGAACGCGTTGATCCGCTCCGCCAGCGACGGCGTGTCGACCGTGCCGGGGCAGACGCAATTGCAGCGGATCCCGCGCCCGACATAATCGGCTGCCACGGACTTGGTCAGCCCGATTACCGCGGCCTTGGTCAGCCCATAGACGAAGCGGTTCGGCAGGCCGCGCAGGGATCCCGCCACGCTCGCCATGTTGACGATGCTGCCGGAGCCGTTCTCCAGCATCCGCGGCAGCGCCGCACGGATCGTCCAGAACTGCGATCGGACGTTGAGGCGCACCGCGAGATCGAAATCGTCGTCGCTGGCCTCCAGCACCGTTCCGGCATGGACATAGCCGGCGCAGTTGAACAGCACGTCGATCCGGTCGAGGCCGCCGATCACGGACTTGATCTGCCCAGGGTCGAGCACGTCGAGCGGCGCGGTCGCGACGTTGGGCACGCCGTCGAAGGACCGGAGCGCCTCCGCCCGAACATCGGTGGCCAGCACCCGCGCGCCTTCCCGGGCCATCGCCAGGGCGCTCGCCCGGCCGATACCCTGTCCGGCGGCGGTGACCAGCGCTGTCTTGCCCGCGAGACGCATGCTCCCGATCCTCCGCTCCGCGCGACCGTCGCGCCGCCGCCTCTCAGTCTGCCGTGATCCGATCCACGGCGTAACCCGCGCCGGGTCGCTTCAGGACAGCATCCGCGTGTCGCCGTCGATAGAGATCGCCTGGCCCGAGATGGTCCGCCCCCGGGGCGAGCAGAGCAGCAGGATCTGGTCGGCGAGCTGGCGGGCGGTGACGTAGTCCTTGACCGACACGTATGAGAAGGCGCGGGATTCCATTTCGGAAAAGCTCGTGCCCTGCTGCTGCGCCTTGGCTTCCAGCACCCGGCGCTGCCGGTCCCCGGCGACCAGCCCCGGAAGGATCGCGTTCACCCGGATGCCCGCCTCGCCGAGTTCGATCGCCAGCGACTTGGTGAACCCGATCACGCCCCACTTCGCCGCCGCATAGGGACTGCGCAGGGCGAAGCCGAATTTGCCGGCGGCAGAGGACAGGTTGACGATCGACGCGTTGGAACTCTCGCGCAGGTGCGCCACAGCCAGCCGGGCGCAGTTGAACTGGCTGGTCAGGCAGACGGTCAGGCAGCGGTCCCATTCCTCGGGGGCGATCTCTTCGACACGCCCGGTCGGGCCGGCGATGCCGGCATTGTTGACCAGCACGTCGAGGCCGCCGAGGTGATCGACCGCAGCGGCCATCATGGCGCCGACCGCGTCCCGGTCGGCCACGTCGGTCCGGCTGCGTCCCACCTCTGCGGGCAGGCTCGCGAGGGCCTCCGCGTCGATGTCGCAGGCGAAGACCCGCGCACCTTCCTCCACGAAGGCGTCGACGATGCCGCGCCCGATGCCGGCCGCTCCCGCCGTCACGAGTACGCGCAGGCCGGCGATCCCGAGATCCATGGTCGTTCCTCCAGTTACGCGTCCCGCAGACCGCCGCGGGACATGATGAACTCCGCCGCCTCGCGGATATCGGCCGCGATCGCCGCGGCGGCGGCCGGTCCGTCCCGGGCCTCGATCGCCGCCAGGGCCTCGGCATGCCGGTGCAGTGCAAAGCCCTGGAGAAGCCTTTCCGGATGGGCACGCAAGTCGAGGTTGATCACTGGGCCCGCCTTCAACCAGAGGCGCGAGATGATCTCGCGCAGAGGATTCAGGCCGCAGGCCGCGTAGATCGCGAAGTGCAAATCCCGGTTGAGGCGAACCGCCCGGGCGCGGTCCGGCAGCGCGGCTTCGGCCTCGGCCCGGAACGCGGCCTCCGCGCGGCGGATCGCGGCGAGTTCGGGCTCGCCCCGGCGTTCCGCGGCCCGGGAAGCGGCGATCCCCTCCACCGCCATGCGGGTCTCGGCGAGCGCCCGGAAGTCCTGCGCGGTCATCACCGGCACGCGGATCGCCCGGGTCGGGGCCACTTCCAGGGCGCCGTCGGCCACGAGGCGGCTCACCGCCTCTCGCACCGGCATCACGGAAACGCCGAATGCCGCCGCGCTCTGCCGCAAGGACAGTCGGTCGCCCGGCGCCAGGCGCCCGGAGGCGAGCAGGTCCGAGAGGGCCTCGTGAGCCGTGTCGGCGAGGGTGCGCCGCTCGAGCAGCGGCAATTCCGCCAGGGCCGGTGTGGAACTCATATGCCGACACTAGACGAGATCGGCACTATCGCGCTAGTGATCTGTGATCACAGTTTGGGTGAGGGCCACCAGAGCCCATCGGAAAAACCCGGCTGGAGGAAACGCACGGGAGCGGAACGATGACGGATCGGTTCGGGGATTCTCTCTCTCGCCGGAACCTGTTGCGGTCCGGTGGCGCGGCGCTGATCGCGCCGGTGCTGGCGAGTCCGGCGCTGTCGCAGGGGCAGTCGGACGTGATCCGGATCGGCCACCTGACGCCGCGCACGGGCTTCCTCGGGCCGCTCGGCGAATTCGCCGTGCAGGCCGCTCAGCTCGCCGTCGAGGAGATCAACGCCAGTGGCGGCATCAGCGGCCGGAAGGTCGAGCTGCTCGCCGAGGACAGTGTCAATCCGCAGACCGCCTCGGCCAAGGCCGAGCGCATGGTCCAGCGCGACCGCGTCGCCTGCCTGGTGGGCGAGATCAACTCCGCCTCGGCGCTGGCGATCAGCCAGGTGGCCCTGCGCGAGAAGGTGCTGTTCATCAACACCGGGGCGAACTCGGACGCGCTGCGCGGCGCCGATTGCAAGCGGTTCATGTTCCACGTGGAAGCGCAGAACACCATGATGGTCCGGGCGGCCGGCCGCGCCCTGGTCGACAAAGGCCTGATCAAGGGCAAGAAGGTCTACGCGCTGACCGCCGACTACGCCTTCGGGCACGATCTCCTCAAGCAGGCCAAGAAATTCTTCGCCGCCAACGACGCGACCATCGCGGGCGAGGACCTGATCCCCACGGAGCTCACCGACTTCTCGCCGTTCCTGCTGAAGCTGCGGCAGGGCCGGCCGGACTTGGTGATCTGCAACCTCTCGGGCACGCAGATCACGAACTTCCTCAAGCAGTACAGCGAATTCGGACTTCCCTATCCTGTTGCCGGGTTCGGTTTCGACACGGCGCTCGCCTGGGGCGCCGGTCCCGGGAACTTCCTCGGCACCTGGCCGGTGATCTGGCACCATCAGGTCGACTCGCCTTCCGCCAAGAAGTTCGTGGCGGCCTTCCGGGCCAAGTACAAGAAGCCGCCCGAGAACCAGGGGTGGGGCGACTACACCGCAATGAAGATCGTCGCGCAATCCATGAACGATTTGAAATCGACCGAGTCGATCAAAATCGTCGAACATCTGGAGAAGGGTGCGACCTTCGACATCGCCAAGACCCGCGAGGGCTATTTCCGCCCCTGGGATCACGAGCTGATGCAGGAGATGTACGCGATCACCGCATTGCCGGCGGAACAGGTCAAGAATCCCTACGACATCTTCACCGCGACCGGGCCGCTCCCCGGTCCCGGCGAGAGCCTGGAGGTGCTCGCCACCACGCGCGACGAGAACGCATGCACGTTCCCGGCGTGAGGCGGCCATGCAGCTCGTCTTCATCCTGGAGCAGGTGCTCAACGGGCTGCTGATCGGTGTGCAGTACCTGCTGATCGCGCTCGGTCTGTCGCTGATCTTCAGCCTCGGCGGGATCGTGAATCTGGCCCACGGCGCATTCTATGCCATCGGCGCCTATCTGACGGTGGTGCTGACCCCGACGATCGGCTTCGGCGGCGCTCTCGTCGCCTCGCCGCTGCTGGTGGCGATCCTCGGCCTCGTCATAGAGCGGTTCCTGCTCCGCCGGTTCTACCGGGGCGACCCGACGCTCGGGCTGCTCCTGACCTTCGGCCTCGCCATGGTGGCCGAGCAGGCCCTGCGCATGGCCTTTGGGGCGGCACCCCTTCCATACGGAATACCGACCTGGCTGCGCGGACAAGTCTTCATCGGCGACCTGATCTACTCGCGCTACCGGCTCTCGATCCTGGTGGTGGCGCTGGCCTGCGTCGGCGGCCTGTGGCTGCTCCTGACCCGCACCAGCTTCGGGCGGGTGGTCCGGGCCGGCGTCCAGAATCCCGACATGGTGGCGGCGCTCGGCATCTCACTCCGGCCCTACATGACCGCGGTGGTAACCCTCGCGGTCGGCCTTGCGGCGCTCGCCGGGACCATGATGGCGCCTGTGACCGGCGTGCAGCCCGCCATGGGCGCCGAGATCCTCACCTTCGCGTTCGTCGTGGTGGTGATCGGCGGCCTGGGCTCGTTCTGGGGTGTGGTGCTCGCCGCGCTGATCGTCGGCGTCGTCCGAGGGCTCACCGCCTATGCCTACCCGCCGGCCACGGAGGCCGCCGTCTATGCCCTGATGGTGCTCGTGCTGCTGCTGCGTCCGCGCGGCTTGTTTGGCGAGCAGATCGCCCGATTCGAGTGAGCGGAGAGGGTTTCATGTCCGGAGCCGCCGAGCCGCTGCCGCTCGCCATCCCCCAGCGCGGCCCGATCCGGCGCGAGAGCCGCCAGCTCTGGGCGGCGCTCGCCGCGCTGATCGTCCTGCCCTTCGCCCTCGACGCAATCGGCCTGACGCTGATCACCGCCACCGACGTGGTGATCTTCGCGCTGGCCGTCCTCGGCCTCAACATCCTGGTCGGCTGGACCGGCCTCGTCTCCTTCGGGCACGGGGCATGGTTCGGGATCGGCGCCTACGCGGTGGCGATCCTGCAGGCCCGTCTGGCCCCCGGCGACATGGCGCTGCCGCTGCTGGGCGCGCTCGCCATCACCGGCCTCGCGGCCCTGGCCGGGGGGGCGCTGATCCTGCGCCGGCGCGGCGTCTACTTCTCGCTGCTGACGCTCGCCTTCACGGCGATGCTCTACGCCATCGCGTTTCGCTGGACCGACCTCACCGGCGGCGAGAACGGGATCGGCAATCTGCACCGCTGGGAGGCGCTCCAGCAGCCCGGCGCCTATTACGCGGCGGTCTCGGGCATCGCCTTCCTGGTACTGATCGGGCTCTGGCGGTTCCGCCGCTCGCCGATGGGGACCGTGCTGGTCGCGATCCGCGAGAACGAGCAGCGCGCCGGCTTCCTCGGCTACGCGACCAACCGCTACAAGCTTGCGGCCTTCGTGATCTCGGCCTCCATCACCGGGCTCGCCGGGGCGCTCTCCGCCTACAGCCACCGCTTCACTTCGGCTGACCCGATCTCCATCGCCTTCTCGGGCGAGCTGCTCGCCATGGTGGTTATCGGCGGAATGCGCTCGTTCCTCGGGCCGGCGTTGGGGGCTCTGTTCTACATCCTGTTCCGGGAGTTCCTGTCGATCTACACCGGCGACTGGCTGCTGTATTTCGGCTTGCTGTTCGTCGCCTTCATCGTGTTCTCCCCGGATGGGCTCGTGGGTATCGCCGCGCGCCTGATGCGGCCGTTCCGCCGCGTCCCCTCCGAGGGCGCCGCGATGTCGGCCCGCCGCGCCGGCGCGTCCGGCCGCGTGCCGGCACGCTTCATCGCAGAAAGCCGTTCCGATGGACCTGTCCTCGTCGCCGAGGACATCCGGAAGAGTTTCGGGCCGGTGGCGGCGGTGCGCGGCGTGTCCTTCGCGGTGGCCGACCGGACCTTGCACGCGCTGATCGGCCCGAACGGCGCCGGCAAGACCACGGCGTTCAACCTGCTCTCCGGGATGTTCCGGCCGAATGCCGGGCGTATCCTCCTCGACGGCGCCGAGATCGGCGGCATGGAGCCGCACGCGATCACCCGGGCGGGCCTCGGACGCTCGTTCCAGATCACGAACCTGTTCCCGGGCCTGTCGGTGGAGGAGAACGTCCGGCTCGCCGTCCAGGCGCGCCACCCCGGCCATTTCAGCCCGTGGCGGGACGCGCTGTCCATCCGGGAGATCGCCGACGATACGGCCGAACTGCTGCGCTGGACAGGGCTCTCCGGGATCGAGCACGCGGAGGCCGGAAGCCTCTCTTACGGGGGCCAACGGCTCCTCGATATGGGGCTCGCGCTGGCTACCCGGCCGCGGGTGCTGCTCCTCGACGAACCGCTCGCCGGCCTCGCCGCCGCCGAGCGCGAGCGCGTCGGCGACCTGATCAAGGCGCTCTCGGCCGATATCCCCGTGCTGCTCGTGGAACATGACATCGACCGGGTCTTCCGGCTGGCCGACCGGGTCACCGTGATGGCCGACGGCGCCGTGCTGGTCGACGGCTCCGTGGCCGATGCCCGGGACGACGCGCGGGTGCAGGCGGTCTATCTCGGCTCGGGTACCGAGGCGATCGCGGCCAAGCCGCGGGCCAGCGCCGCCGCCTCCGAGACGCTGCTGTCCATGGACGGCGTCGACACCTTCTACGGTAAGTCGCACATCCTCAACGGCGTGAACCTTGCGGTGCACAGGGGTGAGGTCGTGGCCCTGCTCGGCCGCAACGGCGCCGGCAAGTCGACCCTTCTGAAGACGCTGATCGGCATGGCGCCGCCGGCGTCTGGCCGGATCGTACTCGCGGGCCAGGACATCGCCGGTCTGACGCCCGACCGGATCGCCCGGCTCGGCATCGGTTATGTGCCGCAGGGGCGGGCGCTGTTCTCCGGGATGAGCGTCGCGGAGAATCTCGGCCTCGGTCGTCTGCGGCGGCTCACGGGCGCCGGCATCCATTGGGACGAGGACAAGGTCCTGGAGTTCTTCCCCCGGTTGAAACAGCGCTGGAGCGTGGACGCTTCGCGCCTCTCGGGGGGCGAGCAGCAGATGGTGGCCGTGGCCCGGTCCCTGTCCGGCGACACCCGGCTCCTGCTCCTCGACGAGCCGTTCGAGGGTCTGTCGCCCGCCGTGACAGAAGAGCTGTTCGAGGCGTTCGACCGCCTGCGCCGGGAGATCGCGATCATCCTGGTGGACCACCATCTCGATCTCGCGCTCGCTCTCTCGGACCGCACCGTGGCGTTGGAGCGGGGCAGCGTGCAGTGGACCGGGACGTCGCGCCTGCTGCGCGAGGATCAGGAACTGCGGCGGAAGGTTCTGTGGCTTTGAGGCAGTTCATGATTCGCACGTCCGAAGAACACGTGTATCCCACCCCCAGACTGCATCGTGGGATCCGGCCGCGGAGCGGCGGCCGCGAACGAGCCCTCGGGCCGGCCGCGCGATCCCTTGTGGCCTCCGTCGAGGCGGCTCCCCCGCGTGTCCGGGTGAGGGAATGGATCGGTGCGGCGGCTCAGATCGACCGGAGCGCAGCATGACTGACAGCGTCGCGATCGTCGGCGCCGGCCTGATCGGCCGGGCCTGGGCGATGATCTTCGCCCGCGCCGGCTGGGACGTGCGCCTGTTCGATGCCGCCGAGGGCGTCGCCCAAGCAGCGATCCCACTCTGCAGCGAGGGGCTGCGCAACCTCGCGGCCCACGGACTCTGCCCTGATCCGGAGGCGGCGTCCGGTCACATTCGGGCGCCCGACAGCCTCGCCGCCTGCCTCGACGGCGTCGGCTTCGTGCAGGAGAACGGCCCAGAATCGCTTGACGTGAAGCGGTCCCTGTTCGCCCAACTCGACGCTCTCGCGCCTCCGGATGCGATCATCGCCTCGTCCTCCTCGGCGATCCGCTGCTCGCTCTTCACGGAGGCGCTGCCCGGCCGCGGACGCTGCCTGATCGGCCACCCGGTCAACCCGCCCCACCTGATCCCGCTGGTGGAGATCTCCGGCGCACCGTGGACGGACGAGACGGCGCTCATTCGCGCCAGACAGACGTACGAAGCCATCGGCCAAGTGCCGATCACCGTGCTCAAGGAGATCGAGGGCTTCATCCTCAACCGGCTCCAGGGTGCCCTGCTGGCGGAGGCGTTCCGGCTCGCCTCGGAGGGCTACGTGACGCCGCAGGACCTCGACAAGACCGTCTCGGACGGGCTCGGCTTGCGCTGGAGCTTCATGGGACCCTTCGAGACCATCGAGCTCAATGCCCCCGGCGGTATCGCCGATTACTGCGCGCGCTACACCGGCTTCTACAAGAGACTCGCCGCCGATCCGGCGCCCCCCACCGTCTACGAGGCGCCGGCCACCGAGGCGATCCTGGCGAACTGGCAGGCTCCACGCGACCTGCCCGCGCGCATGCGCCGCCGGGACGAGCGGCTTGCGGCCCTGAGGGCCCACAAGATTTCACGGAAGGACTGAGCATGGCCTCACAACGGAAAGTCATCATCACCTGCGCTGTCACCGGCGCGATCCATACACCGAGCATGTCACCGCATCTCCCGGTGACGCCGGAAGAAATCGCCGATGCCGCGATCGGCGCGGCCGAGGCGGGCGCTGCGATCATCCACCTGCATGCCCGCAACCCCGAGACCGGACAGCCGGACCAGTCGCCGGAAGCGTTCGCCAAGTTCCTGCCCGTCATCAAGCAGCGCTCCGCCTGCGTGGTGAACCTCACCACGGGGGGCGCGCCGACCATGTCGATCGAGGAGCGTGTGCGCCCCGCCGCGACCTTCCAGCCTGAGGTCGCCTCGCTCAATCTCGGCTCGATGAATTTCGGCCTGTTCGGCATGCTCGACCGCTTCAAGGACCTGAAGCACCAGTGGGAGCGGGACTATCTCGGTAACAAGGACATCATCTTCCGCAACACCTTCGGCCAGATCGAGCACATCCTCACCACCTGCGGCCCGAACGGGACGCGGTTCGAATTCGAGTGCTATGACACGGCGCATCTGTACAACCTGAAATACTTCTTCGACCGCGGATTGGTGAAGGCGCCGTTGTTCATCCAGACCGTGTTCGGCCTCCAGGGCGGCATCGGCGCCCATCCCGACGACGTGATGCACATGAAGCGCACCGCCGACCGGCTGTTCGGCGACCAGTACCGCTGGTCGGTGCTGGGGGCTGGTCGCAATCAGATGAACATCGCCGCCATGGCGGCCGCGATGGGCGGCAACGTCCGGGTCGGCTTGGAGGACAGCCTCTGGGACGGTCCCGGCAAGCTCGCCGAGACCAACGCCGCGCAGGTGCGGCGCGTCCGCTCGATCATCGAGGGGCTCGGCCTCGCCATTGCGTCGCCGGACGAGGCGCGCGAGATGCTGGCGCTGAAGGGCGGCGACAAGGTCGCGTTCTGAGGGCGCGGGCCGGGACCGATGCGGTCCCGGCCCATCACTCACTCCGGCACACCGAAGATCCGCTCGAGATCGCCTTGAGAGATGCCGTCGATCTCCAGGACCTTAAGCCGGCTCTGATCACCCGCGACGATCCGAACCGCGCCGCGGCCGACTCTCAGCGCCTTGGCGATCATTTTCTCAAGGGCTGCATTGGCCGCGCCCTCCACGGGCGGAGCGGCAACACGCGCCTTGAGATAGGGCGCGCCCTTCTCGTCCCGGGCCCACCCCTCCGCGGCATCCCGGCCGCCGCGGGGCGTGAGGCGCACGGACAGCCGAGTCGCCGCCACCGGTCGCGTCCTTAGAAGATCTTGCCCGGATTCAGCCGATTGTCCGGGTCGAGCGCGCGCTTGACCAGCCGCATGGCGGTGATTTCCTCCGGGGAGCGCGACAGGGGCAGCTTGCTCCGCTTCTCCAGGCCGATCCCGTGCTCGGCCGACACCGAGCCGTTCAGGTCTGCCAGCGGCTCGTAGATCGCGGCGTCGATCGCCGCGTTGCCCGCGGCGTCGAGGCGGGTCGTGTTCCAATGCAGATTGTTGTCGCCGATATGCCCGTAGACCACCGCGCGGCAGCCCGGGATGGCGGCGAGCCGCTCCAGCGCGCCGCGGACGTAGCCGTCCATCTTCGCCAGCGGCACGCTGACGTCGAAGGCGCGCTCGATGCCGTCTGCGTTCAGGTGCTCGACCCGGTCGCGAATGCGCCACATCGACCGGCGCTGCTCCTCCGAGGAGGCGATGGCGGCGTCGAGGACCGTGCCATCGCCCATCAGGCCTTCCAGCAGGCCGAGGAAGCGGTCGGACTCCTCGGGCACGCACTCCACCTCGATGATCGCGTAGAACGGGTATTCGTGACCCAGCGGAGGGGTCGCCCGGCCGTGGGCCGTCATCAACCGGTAGAAGTCCGGCCACAGGCCCTCGAAGGACGAGACGCGCCCCTGGAAGGCGCTTTGGGCCGCGCGCAGCACCCGGGCACCGTCATCGACGCCCGGGCAGGCGACGAGGGCAGTCGCGTAGCCGGCCGCCTCCGGGCGCAGCCGCAGCACCGCCCGGGTGACGATGCCGAGCGTCCCCTCGGTCCCGATGAACAGCTGCTTGAGGTCGAGACCGGTGTTGTTCTTGATCAGCGGGCGCATGGACGACACCACCGTGCCGTCGGCCAGCACCGCCTCCAAGCCCAGCACCATCTCGCGCATCATGCCGTAGCGCAGGACGCGCAGGCCGCCGGCATTGGTGGAGATCGCGCCGCCGATGGTGGCCGAGCCCCGGGCGCCGAGGTCGAGGGGAAAGAACAGGCCGCTTTCCGCGGCCGCATTCTGGACGCTCTCGATGGTGGCGCCGGTGCCGACCACGACCGTCATCCCGAGCTGGTCCACCGGCTGGATGCCGGTCATGCGCTCGGTGGACAGGGTGATCTCGTCGGGCGCGCAGAGCGTCCCGTCGACGAGGCCGGTGGCGCCGCCCCGCGGCACCACGGCGACGCCCGCCTCATGGCAGGCGGCCATGACGGCACTCGTCTCGGCGGTGCTGCGCGGCCGGACCAGCGCCAGCGCCGCGCAGGGTTCGGTCGGCCGGGTCCAGTTGGCCGACCGGCCGCGCAGCTCAGCACCGGTGACGAGGCCCGACGGCCCGACGATCGCGGACAGGTGCGCGAGGAAGGATTCGGCGGCAATCATCGGCATGGCCTCTGCGGCGGGGACCGCCTTCCGGGGGGCTTCGGCGCGAGGCTCTGTCATAGAATCCCGCGCGCGGCGAGGTTGCGCATCAGCGCGCGGGTGCCGAACGACCAAGGCTCGCAGGCGTCGCAGGGGCGCATGCGATTGATCAGGCTCCCGAGTTCCGGGCTCGCCACGACGACGCGGTCGCCTTCGACATGGGTGAAGCCGAGGCCCGGCCCGTGCCGGTCCTGGATCGGCGCGAACATCGTGCCGAGCAGGAGGATCGCCCCGTCCGGATAACCGTGCGTGCGCCCCATCAGGGCCCCCACCAGGTCCTCCGGGGCGCGACTGATCTCGGCAAGCGGCGATGTGCCCTCCAGGCGGAACCCGTCCGTGCCGGTGACCTCCAGGCTCACGGTGGTGCGCCGCACGTCGTCGAGGCCGAAGGTCTCGTCGAACAGCCGCAGGAACGGCCCGAGGGCGCAGGAAGCGTTGTTGTCTTTGGCCTTGCCGAGCAGGAGGGCCGACCGGCCCTCGAAGTCGCGCAGGTTCACGTCGTTGGCGAGCGTCGCCCCCACGATGCGCTGGTCGGAAGTGATCGCGAGTGCAACCTCGGGCTCGGGATTGTTCCAGTGCGAGTCCGGGTGCAGGCCCGCATCGGCCCCGCAGCCGACCGCCGAGAGCGGCTGCCCCTTGGTGAAGATCTCCGCGTCCGGCCCGATCCCGACTTCGAGATACTGGCTCCAGGCGCCCTGGGCGACCAGCACCTCTTTGAGCGCCATGGCCTCGGCCGAGCCCGGCTTGAGCCGGCGCAGGTCGTGGCCGACGAGGCGCTCGACCTCGGCGCGGATCGCCGCCGCGGCGGCGAGGTCGCCCCGCGCACGCTCTTCGATGACCCGTTCCAGCATGGAGGTCGCGAAGGTGACGCCCGCCGCCTTGAGCGCCTGGAGGTCCACCGGGGCGAGGAGCCACGGCCGTCCCGCATCCCGGCTGTCCGGCGGCGTGTTGGCCAGGATCGCGTCGAGGCTGCCGATGTCCTCGCCCTCCGCATCGCGCAGGGCGGCGGCGGCGTCCTTCGCCTCGCACAAGTCGCTCACGGTCGGGAAGCGGGCCGTGACGTCGATGACCCGTGCATCGCCGTCCGCGTCCGCCCGGACGGCCACTACGCTCGGCCCGCTCACCTCCGGTCGCCACACCCGACCCACGAGCGCACCGCGGCTGCCGTCGGCGGGCAGGATCTCGCGTGCCATCAGACCGGAAAATGACATGCAGTTCCCATCCTTCAGGAAGCCCGGCGCGGCCTTCGCCTCCGGGACATCCGGTGCCGCGCAAGCAGCGGCGCCCGGCGATCGCGCTCGATCCTCCCGAACCGTACCGGGCATCGCGGGCGGAGCGGCGCCCGGTCTAGCATTCCTGGCGGCCGGCGGACCGGCAGGATGTTTCATGCCGGCATGCTCGTCACCGGTCCGGAGCGCGGCGAGTCCGATGCAGGGGTGGGTGACCCACCTCTGGCCGCTTGCGGATCCGGCGCGGTCCCGCAGGTGGCCACCGGCCCTTCGCCGAGGGATCTGCGCACGAGCCGTCTACGGACGAGAACCGGGCCGGCCAGGCGCCGGGCATGCCATGTTCGGAGCGGATCCGCTGACAGATCGGAAACATCCTGCGGGAATGAGCCGGGGCACGCTTGCTTTCCGGCGCTCACTCACCTGTACTGACACCACAGGAGTTGCCGTTAGAGCGACACTGATCGGGAGGAAGCATGGCCTCGGTGGGAATCCGCGAGGTCCGCAAGGCTTTCGGATCGACGAACGTCCTGCACGGCGTGTCTGTGGACATCCGTGACGGCGAATTCGTGATCCTGGTCGGGCCCTCGGGCTGCGGAAAATCGACGTTGCTCCGGATGATTGCCGGCCTGGAGAACATCTCCGGCGGCGAGATCCGCATCGGTGAGCGCGTCGTCAACGATGTACCGCCCAAAGAGCGGGACATCGCCATGGTGTTCCAGAATTACGCGCTCTACCCGCATCTCACGGTCCGCGAGAACATGGCGTTCTCGATGCGAATCCGGAAGGCGCGGGCCCCCGAGATCGATGAGCGGGTCAGCAAGGCCGCGCAGATTCTCGGGCTGACCCACCTCCTTGACCGTTACCCGCGCCAGCTCTCCGGCGGTCAGCGCCAGCGCGTGGCCATGGGTCGGGCGATCGTGCGCGATCCCCAGGTCTTCCTGTTCGACGAGCCGCTCTCGAACCTCGATGCCAAGCTCCGCGTGGCGATGCGCACCGAGATCAAGGAACTGCATCAGCGCCTGAAGACCACCACGATCTACGTCACCCACGACCAGATCGAGGCCATGACGATGGCCGACAGGATCGTGGTGATGCACGACGGTGTCGTCGAGCAGATTGGCCCGCCCCTGGAACTCTATGACCGGCCCGACAACCTGTTCGTGGCGGGCTTCATCGGGTCTCCGGCGATGAATTTCGTGGCCGGGACGGTCCGGTCGAACGGGCAGTTGGTCTTCGCCGCAGATTCGGGGCTGACGATACCGTTGAACGAGGCTCCGGCGGGCACGCTAGGCCGTCCGCTGATCTTGGGCCTGAGGCCCGAGCATTTCGACCTCGCCGCGGATGGGATCGCCGCCGAGGTGGTGGTGGTCGAGCCAACCGGCTCCGAGACGATGCTGGCGGTGCGGGCCGGTGGTCAGGATCTCACCTGCGTCCTGCGCGAACGGGTGGGCGAGGGTCCGGGCGAGACGATCCACCTGCGCCCCAACCGGGTACACTTCTTCGATGCCGAGACTGGGCGACGCCTGCCGACCTGATCCGGGCCGCCGGAGGGGTGACCCGCGCCGTCCGCCAGAGACCGAAAACCGGACCGAACCACCCAGGGAGTGACGCCACGATGTCCGTTCTCGACCGCCGTTCCCTGCTCGCGGGTGCCGCCGCGACGGGCCTCGCCGCTGGCGGGGACCTGCTCGGCTTTGCCAGGGCCTGGGCGCAGAACGCCGAATGGAAACCCGAACCGGGGGCGAGCCTGTCGCTTTTGCGCTGGAAGCGCTTCGTGCCCAGCGAGGACGAGGCCTTCATGAAGCTCGTGGACGCCTTCACGAAGGCGACCGGTGTCAAGGTGACCGTCACCAACGAGTCCTTCGACGACATTCAGCCCAAGGCCTCGGTGGCCGCCAATACCGGTCAGGGGCCCGACTTGGTCTGGGGTCTGTTCTCGTTCCCCGCACTCTTTCCCGACAAGTGCCTGCCGCTCGAGGATGTCGCCGACACGCTGGGCAAGAAATATGGCCCCTGGTTCCCGTCTGCGGAGGCCTACGGGAAGGTCAAGGGTAAATGGATCGCCGTCCCGGTCGCATTCAACGGCGGTTATCCGAACTACCGTATCTCGGCGATGAAGAAGGCCGGCTTCGATAAGTTTCCGACCGACACGGGCGGCTTTCTCGACCTGTGCAAGGGGCTGAAGAAGAACAACACGCCGGCCGGTTTCGCGCTGGGCCACGCGACGGGCGACGGAAACACCTGGTGCCATTGGGCACTCTGGTCGCACGGGGGCAATCTCGTGGATGCCAACGAGAAGATCGTGATCAACTCGCCCGAGACGGCCAAGGCGCTCGAATACGTGAAGGCACTCTACGAGACCTTCGTCCCGGGCACGGTCTCGTGGAACGACTCGTCCAACAACAAGGCGTTCCTGGCGGGGGACCTGTACCTCACCAACAACGGTATCTCGATCTATGCCGCCGCCAAGAAGGACAACCCGAAGCTCGCCGAGGACATGGATCATGCCGTCTGGCCGATCGGTCCTGTCGGCAAGCCCACGGAGTTCCAGCTCGCCTTCCCGATCCTGGCCTTCAAGTACACGAAGGCGCCCAACGCCTGTAAGGCCTTCATCGCCTTCATGATGGAGGCCGCGAACTACGGGCCGTGGCTCGAGGCGGCGCAGGGCTACCTGTGCGAACCGCTGTCCAACTATCCGAAGAACCCGATCTGGACGAGCGACCCGAAGAATGCCGTCTTCGCCGAGGCTGGCCGGCGGTCGCTCGCGGCGGGCGGCTTGGCGCCGGTCAGCGAGCGCATCGCCGCCGTGCTCGCCGATTTCGTGGTCGTCGACATGTTCGCGAGCCACTGCACAGGACGGGAGGACGTCAAGGGCGCGATCCGCAACGCCGAGCGCGCCGCTCAGCGCATCTTCCGGAACAACTGACGCGGACGTCTATCCCGGCCACGACCTCGAGGCGAGCCCATGGCGCACACGGCCCTGACACAGCCTGTCCCGGTCGCGGTCCCGACCCGCTCGGCCTGGCAGCGCCTGCGCGCGAGCCGTGGCTGGGCGGGCTTCTGGTTCATGTTGCCGACCGCCCTGATCCTCGGCCTGTTCTTGGCCTATCCCCTGCTCAAGGGCATCTGGCTGTCCTTCACCAACACCCGGATCGGTCGCGAAGGCACGTTCATCGGCCTGGAGAACTACGCGTGGCTCTGGGACGACGACGTGTTCTGGCTGTCGGTGTTCAACACCTGCCTCTACACCGCCGTCGCTTCCGTGGTGAAGTTCGCGGTCGGCCTCTATCTGGCGCTCCTGCTCAACAAGAACATGCCGTTCAAGTCGATCATCCGGTCGATCGTGCTGATCCCGTTCGTCGTGCCGACGGTTTTATCGGCGATCGCGTTCTGGTGGATCTTCGACAGCCAGTTCTCGATCATCTCGTGGTCTCTGCGCCATCTCGGGGTGATAGACGGCAACATCGATTTCCTGGGTGAGCCGAACATGGCGCGGGCCTGCGTGATCTTCGCCAACATCTGGCGCGGGGTACCGTTCATCGCCATCACCCTGTTGGCCGGGCTCCAGACGGTCTCGCCCTCGCTCTACGAGGCCGCGACGCTGGACGGCGCCTCGAACTGGCAGATCTTCTCGCGCATCACCCTGCCGCTGCTCACGCCGATCATCGCCGTGGTGATGACGTTCTCGGTGCTGTTCACCTTCACCGATTTCCAGCTCATCTGGGCGATGACCCGTGGCGGGCCGGTCAACGCCACGCACCTTATGGCGACCCTGTCGTACCAGCGCGGCATCCTCTCCGGGACCCTCGGCGAGGGCGCGGCGATCGCCACCGCGATGGTGCCGTTCCTGCTCGCCGCCATCGGGATCTCGTGGTTCGGCCTGCAGCGCCGGGCCTGGCAGTCCGGGGGAACCGACCGATGAGCGCGCCCGCACCCCCCGCCCACGCCGATCCGCGCCTGTCGCCCGCCATGGACGCCCGACAAGCGGCGCTGACCGACGATTCCGAGGGGATGGCCTACCTGGAGCGCCTGCCGCGGCGGCTGGTGACCACCTACCTGCCGCTCCTCGTCATCCTCGCGGTCCTGCTGTTCCCGTTCTACTGGATGGCGCTCACGGCGATCAAACCGGATGAGCAGTTGATCGACATGGAGCGGTACAACCCGTTCTGGGTCGTGCAGCCGACGTTCAAGCACATCCATAAACTTCTGTTCGAGACGCAGTATCCGCGCTGGCTCTGGAACACGATGTACGTATCGGTGGCGGCCACGGTCCTGTCGCTGTTCGCGAGCGTGCTCGCCGCCTATGCCTGTGTGCGCGTGCGCTACCGCGGCGCGAACTGGGTCGGCGCGGCGATCTTCCTCGCCTACCTGGTGCCGCCCTCGATCCTGTTCATCCCGCTCGCCACGATCATCCAGGCCTACGGGCTGTTCGATTCGCCGATCGCCCTCATCCTGGCCTACCCGACCATCCTGATCCCGTTCTCGACCTGGCTGCTGATGGGCTATTTCAAGACGATTCCGTACGAGCTGGAGGAATGCGCATTGATGGACGGCGCGAGCCGGTGGCAGATCCTGACCAAGATTATCCTGCCGCTCGCCTTCCCGGGCCTTATCTCGGCGGGAATCTTCTCGCTGACGCTGTGCTGGAACGAGTTCATCTACGCGCTGACATTCCTGTCCTCGACCCAGAACAAGACCGTCCCGATCGCGGTGGTCAGCGAGTTCGTCGACGGCGACGTCTACAAGTGGGGCTCACTGATGGCCGGCGCGTTGCTGGGCTCCCTACCGCTGGTGATCCTGTACTCGTTCTTCGTGGAATATTACGTGTCGGCGCTCACCGGCGCCGTTAAGGAGTGATCTGTGCGGGGTCGGGTTCTGCCGCGGGAACTGAGCATCCGCAGGGTCGGACATCGGCAAGGGCGGCCCTGCCGCCGATGAACCGCGGCGGCAGCCATTGTAACGGCGGGCGCGAGCGCTCAGACGAGCGGTCCTGAGGCCGCGGATCCCGAATCGCGGACCGAAAGCGCGGAAGGTCACGCATGGCCCATTTCATTGAGACCCGTGCCAGCCTCGTCAACGACGCCATCGACGGCTTCCTGGCGGCCAGTGGTGGCCGTCTCGCACGCCTCGACGGCGATCCCGAGATCCGCGTTGTGCTGCGCGCCGAGCTGGATGCCGGCCAGGTCGCGGTGGTCTCAGGCGGCGGATCCGGCCACGAGCCGGCCCATGCGGGTTTCGTGGGCCCGGGCCTGCTCACCGCGGCGGTCTGCGGCGACGTCTTCGCCTCACCGAGCGTCGACGCGGTGCTGGCCGCCATCCTGGCGGTGACGGGACCGGCCGGATGCCTGCTCGTCATCAAGAACTACGCGGGGGACCGGCTGAATTTCGGCCTCGCCGCAGAGCGCGCGCGCGCCATGGGCCTCAAGGTCGAGGCCGTGATCGTGGCCGACGACATCGCGCTGCCGGGGGTGAAGCAGCCCCGCGGGATCGCCGGTACCCTGTTCGTGCACAAGGTCGCGGGTCATGCGGCGCAGTCCCGCGCGCCGCTGGAGGCGGTCGCCGCGCTGGCACGCCGGGCGGCATCGGCGGCGCAGTCCCTGGGCATCGCGGTCTCCACGGCGACGATTCCCGGCTCGCCGCGCAGCGAGCGCCTCGCCGAGGGGCAGGCTGAGCTCGGCCTCGGCATCCACGGCGAACCGGGAGCGGAACGGATCACGATGCCGAAGGCGAGCGACCTCGCGCGGCTGATGACCGAGCGGTTCACGGGCGTCGGCGCCCAGCCCCTGGCCCTCCTCGTCAACAATCTCGGCTCGGCTTGCGCCTTGGAGATGCAGGTCCTGACCCGGGCCGTCCTCGCCACTGATCTCGGCCGGAATGTGCGCCTGCTGATCGGCCCGGCCCCGCTGATGACAGCCCTCGACATGCATGGAGCGTCCCTGTCGATCCTGCCGCTGGACGACGAACTCGAGGCGGCGCTCCTCGCGCCGGTGCCTGTGCCGGCCTGGCCCGGCGCGGTGCGGATCGCGTCGCCGGTCCTGCGACCGGTCCCGGAGGGGCTCGCGGGCGAAGCCTTCACGCCCTCGCGCGATCCCGTGGCGTCCGCCCGGATCGCCGCCGTGACGCGGGCGCTGATCGCCGCGGAGCGCGCGCTGAACGCCCTCGACGCCAAGGTCGGCGACGGCGACACCGGCACGACCTTCGCGGGCGCAGCGCGCGCCGTCGAGGCCGATCTCGACCGGCTGCCGCAGGCACACCCGGCCGCCCTGTGCCGGGCCCTGGCCGAGCGGATCGGCCGCGCCGTCGGCGGCTCAAGCGGGGTGCTGGCCTCGACCTTCTTCGCCGCAACCGCGGCGGCGCTGTCCGATGGTGCGCCCTGGCCTGATGCCTTGGCGCAAGGCGTCGCCCGGGTGCAGGGCTACGGCGGCGCGGGGCCGGGTGACCGCACGCTGCTGGACGCCCTGATCCCCGCCGTGGAAGCCCTGAAAAGCGGTGGGTTCGAAGCCGCGGCGGCCGCCGCGCGTGAAGGGGCAGACGCTACGGCCCGGATGGAGCGCGCCGCGACCGGCCGATCCAGCTATCTCGCGGTCGCAGATCTCGTCGGCGTGCAGGATCCCGGGGCTGCGGGCGTCGCAGAGGCGTTCCGAGCGCTTGCCGCAGCCGGCTGAGCGCCGAGGTCGAAGTGGAGGTTTTGCCCGGCTCCGGCTCCCCGGTGCACGATGGACCGCCGGTGAGGGCGGTTCTATAGCTCAGGCAGATATGAATATTCTCGCGATATCGGGAAGTGCGCGTCAGGCCTCGACGAACACTGCGCTTTTAAGAGCTTTGCGGGCCGTGGCGCCCGGCACAATCGACATCGAAGTCTTCGATCGCATTGGGAGCCTGCCTGTCTTCTCCCCGGATCTGGAAGGTGATCGCGTACCGGGAAATGTACAAGACTTCATGTGCAAGATAGGCGACAGCGACGGGGTGATCATATCAAGTCCGGAATATGTCCGGGCCATCCCGGGAGGCCTGAAGAACGCGATCGATTGGCTTGTCTCGACCCCTTACGTAATCGACAAGCCAATAGCGCTCGTGCACGCTTCCCACCGCGGAGACCAGATGTTGCAAGCTTTGCGGGTCGTGCTTTCGACGATAAGCTCCAATTTCAGGCCCGAGCTTTTCTGGCGGCTTCCCTTGCTGACGGAGACACCGGACGCGATCATGACGATCGTCAGAGGCCCGGCCCATCGCTCTGCGGCCGAGGATTTCCTCGAACGGTTCGCCGCCTGCTGCCGAGAGGTGAAGTGCCCCTGACGCACCGCGATAGCTAAGATCGCCGGTGACTTCGGATCGATACTCGGTCTCCCCAGGCTTTACCCTGTGCCGAGCGCTCTACTCGGCCCGCGGATCGAGGGCGTCGGCGAGGGCGTCGCCGAGGAGGTTGAGGGCGACCAGTGTCGCGATCAGGAAGGCCGCGGGGGCCGCCAGCATGTGCGGGGCCGACTCGATCGCCCGGGCGCCTTCGGCGATCAGCACTCCCCAGCTCGTCTGCGGTTCCTGCACGCCGAGTCCGAGAAACGACAAAAAGCTCTCCAGCAGGATCACCCGCGGCACCAACAAGGTGGCGGCCACCGCCACCGGCCCGAGGGTGTTGGGGACGATGTGCCGGCGGATGATGCGGGGCGCGCCGAGACCGAGGGCGCGGGCCGCGCGGACGAAGTCGCGCTCGCGCAGGGACAGGGTCTGCGCGCGCACGATCCGGGCCATGTCGAGCCATTCGACGGCACCGATCGCAACCAGCATCAGCACGAGGCTGGCGCGGAAGAACACCAGCAGCAGGATGACGAAGAACACGAAGGGCAGGGCGTAGAGCACGTCGACGAGGCGCATCATCGCGGCATCGACGCCCCCCCCTAGAAATCCCGCCGAGGCGCCGTAGCCGACACCGATCAGCAGCGCGACCAGGGTGGCGGTGAGCCCGATCAACAGTGAGATCCGCCCGGCCACGAGGCAGCGGGTGAGCAGGTCCCGGCCGTGCACGTCGGTGCCGAGCGGGAAGCGCAGGTGCCGGACCGGCACCGATACCACGAGCCGCTTTCCGCTCTCCGCGTCTGCCACGACCCGGGGCTCCCCGAACAGGTCGGAGCGCGGCAGGTAGACGAGACTGCGCCGGTCGATCCCGGAATCGGAACCCAGGGTCAGGCGCAATGCGTCGCCCTCGCGCGATACGTCATCGAGGCGGACGCGCATGCGGAAGGCGAGACGTTCAAGCGCCGGGCGCAGGTGATCGGCATCCGGCTGCGCCGCGATTCCGGCCGGGAGCCGGCGCAGGTCCGGATAGGTGCGCTCGGGTTCGTGTCCGGTCAGGCCAGGGCCAAAGAGGCAGGTGAGAGCGATCAGGGCCAGCACGGCCAGACAGACGATCGCCACCCGCTCGCGGGCGAGGCGGTGGAAGGTGCGTCGACCTCGCCCGACCAGAGGAAGGCGGGCGCTCACGCCGCCACCCGCAGGCGCGGGTCGAGCCACGCGCAGGCGAGATCGGCGGCAAGGTTGAGGGCGATTACGAGACCGGCGACCAGCAGCACCGTGCCCATCACCAGCGTGTAGTCGCGGTTGAGCGCCCCCTCGACGAAATAGCGCCCGATCCCGGGTAGCCCGAAGATCGTCTCGACCACCACAGATCCGGTCAGCAGCGCCGCTGCGAGCGGTCCGAGATAGGCCGCCACCGGCAGGAGCGCGCCCCGCAGTGCGTGCCGGGTTATGCGGGACGGCGGCAGACCGAGGCTGCGCATCGTCTGCACCGGCTGGGTGCGCAGGACCTCCGCCAGGGACGCCCGCGTCAGCCGCGCCAGGGCGCCCACCTGCGGCAACGCCAGGGTTACGACCGGCAGAACGAGGTGGCTCGGCGCGCCGCCATCCCAGCCGCTGACGGGGAGCCAGCGGAGGCTGAGCCCGAAGGCGATCTGCAGGAGCGGCGCGACCACGAAGCTCGGCAGAGACAGGCTGAGCGCTGCGCCGAGCCCGAGGAGCCGGTCGACGGCGCCGCCGCGCCGGAGCGCTGCGACCGTGCCGAGCCCGATGCCGAGGATGGCAGACAGGACCAGCGCCAGCGCCCCCAGGGTCGCGGAGACCGGCAGCCCCCGGGCGATCAGGTCGAGGACGCTCATGTCGCGGAACGAGAAGGACGGGCCGAGATCCCCGTGCGCCAGCGCCGCCAGATAGCTGCCGAACTGCACGATCAGCGGCCGATCGAGACCGTAGACCCGGCGCAGGTTCTCCATGGCGGCCGGCGCCAGGGGACGCTCCAGATCGAACGGGCCGCCGGGCGCGAGCCGCATCAGGAAGAAGCTGACGGTCACGACCGCGAGCAGCGTCGGCACCGCCTGCGCGAGGCGGCGCAGGATGAAGCGGATCACGCGTCGAGTCTCATGAAGCGTGTCGGCGCTGCGTTGCGCAGGTTGGGATGGTAGCCGTGCAGCCGCGGCGCGATCAGTGCCTTGGACCGGTAGTGCATGAGCGGGATCCAGGGCAGCTCGCGCAGGGCGATGGCCTCGGCGTCGTAAAGGAGGTCGGCGCGGCGGGCGAGGTCTCGCTCAGCGGAAGCCGCGGCCAGCAGGCCGTCATAGGCGGGGTCCGACCAGTGCCCGGCATTGAGGCCGTCGTTTCCGCTTTGGAGCAGAAACAGGAAGTTCTGCGGGTCGGAATAGTCGGCGATCCAGCTGTAGCGCGCGATGTCAAAGTCGCCGCCGTCTCGCAGATGGGCGAAATGCGTCTTGGAATCGGTGTAGACGAAGCGGGTCACGACCCCGAGATCGCGCCACATCTCGCTCACCGCGACCGCGGTGTTGCGGTTGTTGTCGCTGACGTTGAAGCGGTACTCGATCGTGAGCGGCCGGCCGGGCCCGAACCCTGCCTCGGCCAGCAGCCGGCACGCTTGCGCCTCGTGGTCGATCGGCAAGCCCTTCCGCCCCTCGGTCTCGGGGGGCGTCCGGTAATTGTCGAGGCCGGGGGGGCACAGGGAATAGGCCGGGCTCATGGTGCCGCCGTAGAGCCCGTCGGCGAGGTACTCGCGGTCGATCACGAGGGACAGGGCCTGGCGGACCCGCCGGTCCGAGAACGGCAACTTCCGGGTGTTGACCACCAGGGCCTCGAGACCGAGCGAGGGTCCCAGGACCACCTGCGTGCCGAAGCGGCGGCGCAGATCTGCGATCTGATCGACGGGGAGCTGTGCGAGGGAATCGATTTCGCCTGCGGCATAGCGGCGGACGGCACTCGACAGATCCGGCGTCGGCATGAAGGCGACGCGCGGGATCGAGATGGTCGTCGCCTCGGGATGGTGCGGATTGACCTCCAGGGTGATCGCGCCGCCCGGCACCCGGTCGAGCAGCCGATAGGCGCCGTTGGTCACGAAGTTTCCCGGCCGGGTGAAGGACTCGCCGTGGCGCTCGACCGACGCCCGGTGCACCGGCAGGGCGGTCTGGTGGGTCAGGAGTTCCAGGAAATATGGCGTCGGCTGCTCGAGCGCGATCGTGAGCCGGAGCGGCTCTTGCGCGACGACGCCCAGCGCGTTGGCCGGAATCTCACCGCGGTTCACGGCTGCCGCCCCGCGGATCGGGAACAGCACCTCGGCGTATTTCGCCCCCGTGGCCGGATCGAGGATACGGCGGAGCGAATAGACGAAGTCCTCCGCGGTTACCGGTTCGCCGTTCGACCATTTTCCGTCGGGTCGCAGCGCGAAGCCGAAGGTCAGGCCGTCGCCTGAGACGGTCCAGGACCGGGCGGCGCCGGGGATGATGGTGCCGCGATTGTCGTAGGTGAGGAGGCCGTCGCAGAGGTCGCGCAGGAGATGCGCCTCGGCGACCGTGGAGGACCTGTGCGGATCCAGCGTCTCGGGATCCGCGTCGTTGCCGCGCCGGTAGAGCGTCGCCGCGCCGGCGCGGGCGGGACCGACAGCGGCGATGGCGGCCGCGCCAGCCAGCCAGTCGCGCCGGCGCACCGGCATCCTCAGGCGCCGGTCTCGGGCACCAGGCCGGCGGCCTCGATGCCCGCTACCGCGCAGATCTCGTCGTTGTCGGAGGTGTCGCCGGAAATACCGACCGCGCCGAGCAGGCGACCCTCGCCGGATCGGATCAGTACGCCACCCGGCACCGGAACGAGCGCAGCGGGGCCGGCCACATGGCTGACCGCCGCCACGAAATAGGGCTGTGCCTCCGCGCGGGCGTGGATCGCCCGGGAGCCGAGGCCGAGCGCCAGGGCACCGTTGGCCTTCCCGCAGGCGATCTCGGCCCGGCGCAGGGACGTGCCGTCCTCGACCGCTACGGATTTCAGCGAACCGCGGGCGTCGTAGACCACCACCGCCAAAGGCTTCAATCCGCGGGTACGGGCCTCGCGCAGGGCGGTGTCCACGATGGTGTTGGCGGCCTCGAGGGTTAGGTCGATCATCGGATTCCACGTGCCGGCGCCGCTCCGGGCGGCGGTCATCTCCTTAGAGCATGATGTGCAGAAGTGGAATCCGATTGTTCGAAATCATCATGCGACACCAAAGAGATAGAGCATGATGATGCGTCCGCGAAAAGGTATCGTGCTTCAACGGATCGGGACGTGGCGGCACCACAGCGCGGGCATGCCGACAGGCAGGCCGTCCTCAGCCTGCGCGCAAAAGCCTGCCCAGCACCGCGCCGTCACCTCGCGCGACCTCTCGCCCCGCTTCGCCGTAGTGAAGTGTGGTTCCGGCTTGTGTCCGCGGCCGGCGGACAGCATGGGTATGGCAATGCCGGGAAGGATTCTTCGGGGACGGTCGATTGGTGGCTCAGGCAGGCGCGCGCGGCATCGCGGTCGGGCGGGACGGTTGGCTCTTCTGGGTCGGGCGGGCGAACGAACTGGCCAGCCTGTACGCCGATACCGCGGCGTCCCGCCGCCTGCTGCAACGTTGGTTGCGCCTCGTCGACGGACGCGTCCGCCGCGCGAAGGCCGTCGGCGCGACCTACGTTCACATGATCGTGCCCGAGAAGATCGCGGTCCACGCCGACACGCTGGATAGGCCGTTCCCGAACCTTGAAGATCCGCCCGGGGCGCGGCTCGGCCGGTTTCTGGTAGGCGGCACCGGCGCCGAAGTGGTCGACCTCTACGGGCCCCTGCAGGAGGCGCGGTGCGAGGGGCCTGTCTACCTCCGCACCGATACCCACTGGAACCATCGCGGCTACATCGCGGCCTACCGTACTCTATGTGCCGCGCTGGGTGTCACCCCCGCAGCCCATGTGCTCGACGGCACGGGACATTCCGCGCGCTTCGTGTTCGACCTAGGGGGCAAGCTAACCCCGCCCGTCGACGAGGCATACTTCGCCCACGACTTCCCGAGGCGCGCGCACAGGAGCGAGGCCAACGCGCTGGTGCAGTTGCGCGAGACGGGGCGCGTCGCCGGGCGAAGCGGCTTCTTCGTGGGGTCGCGCGCGGTGATGCGCAATTCTGAGGCGAGCGACCCCCGGCGCGTTGTTCTGTTCGGCGATTCCTACGTGTTCGACCAGGGGCCACGCCTCACGGCGATGCTGGCCGAGAGCTTTCGAGAAGTGCACACGATCTGGTCCGCCGAGATCGACTGGACCTACGTGGCGGCGGTGAAGCCCGACCTCGTGGTCTATGAGATCGCCGAGCGTTTTCTGCGGCGGGTGCCAACCGACCGCTTCTCGGTTGACGCGTTCGCGGAGCGCAGGGTCCGGCGGGAATTGAATCCCGGTCCCATCGACCGCCTCCTCGCCCTGTCGCGCCTTCGCTGACGGCTAGAAATCCGTTCGTCGCGAGCGCGCGCGTTGCCGCGACACACTCTGCCCCTATCGTTCTTGCCGGATCAAACGCCCGGGAAGTTCCATGGCCGACGCGCAGCGCCCCTACGTCATCTGCCACATGACCTCGTCGGTGGACGGCCGGATCATGGTTCGCCGCTGGAAGACCCTCGACGCCGATGGCCATTACGAGCGCGTCCACGCCGAATTGAAGGGTGATGCCTGGATGTGCGGACGCGTCACCATGCAGGGCTATGCCGACAGTGCGGATCCCCTGCCGGACCCGGTCCCGGATGACGCCAGCGCGGTATCCCGGGAGGATCACCTCGCCCGGCGCGGAGCGTCCGGCTACGCCGTCGCCCTCGATGCGAGCGGGCGTCTTAATTGGGGGGCGCGGAACGAGATCGAGGGCGACCATGTCGTTGTCGTGCTCACGCGATCCGTACCCGATGCACATCTCCGGGCACTGCGGGCCGGAGGCCAGTCCTATCTGTTCGCGGGCGAACGGGAGATCGATTTCGCGCTGGCACTCGCCAAGCTGCGGTCGTTGTTCGGAATCGAGCGGCTGCTGGTCGAGGGCGGCGGCCGCATCAACGGCTCCATGCTCAAGGCCGGCGTGATCGACGAACTGAGCCTTCTGCTCGCGCCGGCGGTCGACGGGCTTCCGGGCACCCCCGCGGTGTTCGATGTTCCCGGCGAGGAGGCGGATTCCATGGGAAGCCGGGCCAAGCTCGTGCTGACCGCCTGCGAGCAACTCCCCGGTGGCGTCGTGTGGCTGCGCTACCGCATCAACCCCGTCACGGACGCCGATCGCGCGTGAGATCCGCCAGGAAGGCGTCGTAGGCTGCCGTCACTGCGTCGAGCTGCTCGAAATGCGGGAATGCGCCGGTATCCAGACGGGTGATGCGCCAATTCGGCCGGTCGGCGACCCGCGGCACCAGCCGGTAATCGACGAAGTCGCCCCGGGTCCCATGGACCATCCACACCGGCAGGCGCAGATCCTCGTAGAGGCGCGTGGTGTCGGTCGGGAACAGGTGGCCCGCGATGAAGCAGAAGGCCGCGTGTTCGGCGCCCGGTTGGTGCGCCGAGGCGTAATCGTAGGCGAACAGGCCCTCGTCGACGTCCTTGGAACCGAAGGTCTTCCGGAGGAAGAAGCGCATGCTCGGGCGCGTGACCAGGGCGTCGAAGAGCGCCCGTCCGAAGGGCGGCCGATCCAGCACGTCGCGCAGCCAGTCGCGACCGCGATGCCCGTCCGGCGGTTGCTCGCCGGAGAGCCGCGCGTCGAAGCCGGTCGGGCTGATCAGGGCGAGGCTGCGATAGTCGTCGGGCCGCTCAAGGGCCGCCCGGGCCAGATAGGCCGCCGACAGCGACAACGCCGCGGCATCGACCATGCTGCCGCGGTGGCGTCGGCGGATCTCGGCGACGGCCGCATCGATCGCCGTCACCATCACGCGTGGGGTGTAGCGCCGGCGCGACCGCTCGGAGAAGCCGAAGCCCGGCAGTTCGAGAGCGTAGACCGGCCGGGACGTACGGTAATGCAAGTACAGGGGGCGGACCTCGTAGGCGTTCGCCGCCGCGTTGATGGAGTGGATCAACAGGAGCGGCACGCCCTCGGCCTCGGCAGAGCTGTAGAGCGAGACGTCGCCGGCGGGCCCGGCGGCGAGGCGTTCATGCTGGCCGGGGAGGGCGGTTGGGAGAGGCATGCGGCGGTCCACCGCCAACCGGGTCCAGCCGACCAGGCCGGCGGCCGCGCCCACGAGACTCAGAGCCGCTGCGGCCAGATAGGAACCGGCGCGGCCTCGATCCGGAGTTTGGCTGCTCATCGTAGCCTCGGCGTCGGTCACCCCGACCTAGGTGGGCGACAACGCCAGGGGCGGGCGAAAGTGCCCCCGGTTCAGGATGCGTGGCCGGCGAGGCTGCCCGCGGCGAGCGACGGGGCGCGGCCGGCCGGGCGGATCGTGCCGCTGCCCCGGCCCGCGGCTTCGCGGAGGAAGTCAACGGTCGCCGGATCGGCGCGCCAGCCCTGGACGCGCTGGGAAATGAGGACCTCGCGCGGGCGCTTGTCGTAATTCGCGTATGCCGCTGCCACGAACTCGGCCCGCGTCATCGTACGAGCCGGTCCGGAGCGCCGCGTCTCAGCCTTGAAGAACAGGGCGCTGCCGGGGACGCCGTAATGCGCTGCGATCTCGGGATAGACCGGCCAGCTGCCCTGACCGCCGAGATCGTCCGGAAGGAACGCGTCGAGGTCGCAATCGGGGTAGGCGACGCCCGACCTGCTCAGCAGGCCGCGGGCGAGGTCGGCGACCACGTAGAGCTTGGTGTGATTGATCGAGTGCATGAAGCACCCCCTACGCGCCCAGCGGGTGAGATGCGTGTCGAGGTCGTACTGCGCCTGGGCACCGAGGCCGCGCAGGTAGGCCACGGAATCCGTCCAGAGATCGAAGTAGCCGAGGCGTTCGAAGACCGGTTCCGCGAAAAGGCGCAGGGCTTGCGCCTGCGAGAAGCCGGCGAGGTAGGCGTAGAGGGTGATGGCGGAGTGCGAATGCCCCATCGGCCCGGAGATCAGGCCCTTGAGCGTCACGGAATCCTGTATGCCGACATGGACGAGATCGGGGTGGTAGGCGCCGAACACGATCGTCGGGATGAGGCGGACCTTAGGGTGCGTCCGCAGCGTGTCGATCGTACCCCCGTCCTTAAACCGCGGGAGGTAGATGCTGGAGTAGACATGGTCGTAGCCATCGGCATGGGCCATGAGGTCGGCGAGCTTCGCGAAGCGGCGTCCCGCCGTGAAGGCCGAGACGAAATCCACCTGCGCGTCGGGCAGTAGGTATCGCGTCGCCTTGGCGATGGCGCCGGCCTGGCAGACACCCACCACCAGAATGCGGGGCGATCCCGTTCGCTTTTTTCCGATCTGCGCGATCCGGTGCCGCGCGCGCCAAAGGCTATCGACGGTCAACATGCGGGCTTCTCTCGCATGTCCGCGGGCCGCGGGCAAACCGAACCGGCGCGGACATGGCGGCTATTCGCAGGTCTCGGGCCGGCACGATCGCGCCCGATTCATGGCTATGACAGTCGAGCAAAGCTGTCGTGCACCAGCACTGGCGGCCAGTATGCGCCTGCTCCGAGCCGGGCTGCTGGAACGGGGAGGAGAGCGACATGGTCCCGACGCTGGCGCCGGCCGCGGTTCCGGACATCGAGCGGGCGACCCTGCGCAGGGTGGCGTGGCGCATCCTGCCGTTCCTGATGCTCGCCTACTTCGTCGCCTTCGTCGACCGGGTGAATGCCGGTTTTGCCGCGCTGCAGATGAACCACGACATCGGGCTCTCGGCGGCGCAGTTCGGGCTCGGCGGCGGCCTCTTCTACATCTCCTACGTGCTGTGCGAGGTGCCGAGCAATCTCGCCATGGAGCGCTTCGGCGCCCGGATCTGGATCGCCCGGATCATGATCACCTGGGGCCTCGTCTCGGCCGCGATGGCCATCGTGGTCGGGCCCTCCTCGTTCTACGCGGTGCGGCTGCTCCTCGGCGCGTCCGAAGCCGGGTTCTTCCCGGGCGTCATCCTGTACCTGACCTACTGGTTCCCACGCGCCTATCGCGGGCGAATCGTGGCGGTGTTCATGGTGGCGATCCCGATCTCAAGCTTCCTCGGTTCACCAATCTCGGCCTCGATCCTCGGCATCGACGGCATGCTCAGCCTGCGCGGCTGGCAGTGGCTGTTCATCCTGGAGGCGGTGCCGGCGGTGCTGCTCGGCTTCTTCGCCCTGGTCTTCCTTCCGGACGGTCCGGGCCATGCGCGCTGGCTGACACCCCAGCAGAGCGCTTGGCTTCAGGACAGGCTGGCGAGCGAGCGTGCGTCGGTGGTCCCGGGTAAGGCCGCTCCTGCCCGGCACCTCTCGGTCTGGCAGGTGATGCGCAATCGCTACGTGCTCGCCGCCTCGCTGATCTACGCGGGCGCGTCGGGAGCCAGCCAGTGCCTGTCGCTCTGGCAGCCGCAGATCATCAAATCGTTCGGCCTCTCCAACCTGGAGACCGGGCTGCTCAACGCGATCCCGTTCGGGATCGCCTCGGTGCTGATGGTGCTATGGGGCCGGTCCTCGGACAGGAGTTGCGAGCGGGTCTGGCACACGGCACTGCCGCTGGGGCTGCTGGCGCTGAGCCTCGCCGCCTCGACCGCCACTACACAGTTGGTGCCGACGATCCTGATTCTCTGCCTCGCCGTGACCGCCACCTATACGGTGAAGGGGCCGTTTTGGGCGCTCTCCACCGAATGGCTTTCGGCCGGCGCGGCGGCGGCCGGCATCGCGCAAATCAACGCCATCGGCAATATCGGCGGCTTCATCGGCACCTACCTGCTCGGCCTGATCAAGGACGCCACCGGCAGTTACCCGCTCGGGCTGCTGCCGCTGGCCGTGCTCTCCGGCACCGGCTGCCTGCTCGCTCTGCTCCTTGGGCGGCGGCGTGCCAAAGCGATCGAGCCGGCGCAGGCCTGATTCGCCGGTCAGCCCGGCGCCGTATCTTTTACGATCGCGAACCCGCGGCAAGCTCACGCCGACGGCAGGCGCTTTCCTCGTCGGCGCATGCCTGGATCGTCGCTTCCAACCGTATTTTGTGACGCGTGGGCGCTGTGAAGCGTGTTCGGTATGGCAAATGAGACAGATGAAGTCCTGTTATCGATCATACTTGGTAAATGTGTATGACTAATATTCTGATTAATCCAAAAAATGAAATTAAAAAATGACAAAATGTGATTTTATTCCATGTATATCAACCGAAAAATATCTTAGATTTTCTTCCAATCGTTCATTGACACGGTTCTCGTCCAGTGCGCCTAATGCCTGTGCTGGAGCGTGAGGCTTCAGAACGGGGCCTCTTGGGTCATGATGACCTTCGGAGGTCGGATAGGCGCAGTTATTTTGAATTCCGGACTCGCTCAAGACGCTCGGTTGCCACTGGCATCAGCCGTGGGAAGAGCCAGTCATCGGGCGCGATTGTCGAGCGACGACACGAATGACTGCTGTCAGAGCGTATCCATGCTGGAGCCATGTGTCTGCGGTCGCAGTGGCGGCTTCCGGTCCCAGTCAGGGGATTTCAATATGATAATTACGATGTAATTTTTAGTAAAATATAATGTATAAAGACAACTAGATCTGATATTCAATTATCAAAATCGGAAGTGAGGTGTTAAATATGTTCGCCGTAAGCCCAGTATCGCCTCGGTCGATGGCGGCTTTCCTGCTTCCACAGGTTGAGACGCCTGGGGAAGTTGCATCCGCGACAAAGAGCTCGCCCGTTCAGTCGGCGGCACCGGATCCGAGATCGACTTTTGTCCTGTCGAGCGTAGCGGCTGATGCCATCCTGTCGTTGGCACAGACGAAACATGCATTTCCGGAGTCCGGCGGGTTCGAGTCTCGGTCCGCCCTGTCCATCCGCTTTGAGGGCGGGGAGAGCGCTTCAGGCCCGGCCATAGTTCAGGGGCGTCATTCCGATGACGAGGCCGTCGATCCGACAATTTCCATCACGCTTTTGTCGACGGACGAAGCGGATGCCGCGACACCGTTGGATTTGCGTCCTTTGTACGAACGAAATCAAGATTTTCTGAAGTCAGTCGGTGCATCGGCGGCAAAGGATGAGCCATTGGTCATGGCCCGTCCCGGCTGTGACTGGATCAATGCGATCGGCGTTTACCTCATGTGCAACAATATGCACTATGAGGATTTCAAGAACAAAAATCCGAATTTAAATGTATATTGGGTCAATGTGGACGACAAAAAAATTATGGTTTTCTGGCCAAAGACAACGCTCGAAAAGCAGTTTTTGCTCTAAGAGCCCGTCCTTGTGTGACGGGCGAAGCTGTCGTGGATCGGGCTTCGTATCGGCGACGGGGGGCCATAAGCCACTCGCATCGCGCTTTCCGCTGAGCCGTATCCTGCAAGCTTCGTCCTATGGGGTACGGCCGAGGATGGCAGGTCGCGTCGATCCCCTCCCATGTCACGGCGTGCCGCGAAGGTATCCCAGATTGGCCCTCTCGGCTGGCAAAGGAACTGTCCGCTGAAGGAAAGCGCGTCAGTTCAGAGAATCGGAAGCACGGTCCGGATATGCATCGCGAAGGCGCGCGTGAGCGGCGAAGCATGGCGATCCGCGATGCGCAGCAGGAGGCCGATCCGGGGCAGGGAGGGCAACCCGCTCGCGCGCGACAAGACCCGCAGATCGGCCGGCACGGCGGCCTTGGTGAGCACCGCGATAGCCTGGCCGGATCGCACCACGGCGAGAAGCCCCGACAGGCTGCCGCTGGCATAGGCGATCCGATAGGCGCGTCCGGCCCTGTCGAGCGCTGAAAGCGCCGCGCGATGGTCCAGCGTGTCCGGATCGCCGAGCGCCAAGCGGAGCGGGTCCGGCCAGTCGGCGGCGTCGCCCTTCGGACCCACCCAGACAAGCTCCTCGCGGCGCAGGATCCCGTGCTCGGTGTCGAGGGGAACCGAGATCAGAGCGAGATCGAGGCCGCCGCGCTCGAACCGGCCCTCAAGGCGGGGTGTCGCCGCACAGACCACTTCGATCACCACGGCAGGGTGGAGTTGCGCGAAGCTGCGCAACAGAGCCGGCAGAAAAGCGTCCGCATAATCATCTGGACACCCGAAGCGCAGCGTCCCGTCCAGGCTGCGGCCCGAGAGTTCCGCCAGGGCGTCATCGTGGGACGCCAGGATGCGGCGCGCGTGGACCAGGAGGCGCTCGCCCTGCACCGTCAGGAGCATCCCGCGCCCAGTCCGCGTCAGGAGCGGCTGACCGACGATGTCCTCCAGGCGCTTCATCTGCATGCTGAGCGCGGCCTGGCTGCGTCCGATCCGCTCCGCGGCGCGGCTCAAGGCGCCGGTCTCGGCCACGAGCGCGAAGCTCCGCAGCAGATCGATGTCCATGCTGGCAGCCATCAGGAATTCTGAAGTCTCGGTTCAGCTCTATAAGCTACCATGCGATCTCCGCCGTCCCTAGCATGACCGCACCTTCGACAGACCCGAGGCGGCCATGGCACGGAATGCGGACCCTGACTTCTGGAGGCGGGCACGCCGGCACCTCGTGCGATACGGGGGGACCTTTGCGCCGCTGATCATCGAGCGCGCGAGAGGCAGCTTCGTCTACGACGCAGATGGACGGCCGATCCTGGACTTCACCTCCGGCCAGATGAGCGCCATCCTGGGCCATGGCCATCCCGAGATCGCCGCGGTGGTGGCGCATCATGCCGAGCATCTCGACCACCTTTTCAGCGGCATGCTGACCCGGCCCGTCGTCGATCTCGCCACGGAGCTGGCCCGCCTCGCACCGGGTGGCCTCGAACGCGCGATGCTGCTGACGACGGGAGCCGAGGCGAACGAGGCGGCGCTGCGCATGGCCAAGCTCGCAACCGGGGGCTGGGAGGTGGTGAGCTTCGCTCAGTCCTGGCACGGCATGACGGCTGGTGCCGCCGCGGCGACCTACAGCGCCGGCCGCAAGGGCTACGGTCCGGCCGCGGTCGGGTCTTTCGCGATCCCGGCTCCGAACGCCTACCGGCCGGCCTTCGAGAAGGACGGCGCCGCGGACTGGCAGGCCGAACTCGACTACGCGTTCTCGCTGGTCGACCAGCAATCGACCGGCAACCTCGCGGCTTTCCTTGCCGAGCCGATCCTCAGCTCGGGCGGCATCATCGAGTTGCCGCTGGGCTATCTCGCGGCGCTGAAGCGTAAATGCATCGCGCGGGGCATGCTGCTCATTCTGGACGAAGCCCAGACGGGCGTCGGCCGCACTGGCCTGATGTTCGCCTGCGAGCGAGACGGCGTCGTGCCCGACATCCTGACCCTGTCCAAGACCCTCGGCGCCGGGCTGCCGCTGTCCGCGCTCGTCACCACGGCGGAAATCGAAGAACTCTGCCATGCGCGCGGTTTTTTGTTCTACACCACCCACGTCTCCGATCCGCTTCCGGCGGCGGTGGGCCTGAAGGTGCTGGAGATCGTTCAGCGCGACGGACTCATCACCCGGGCCGCCGGGGCCGGAGAGCGGCTCGCCGCGCGGCTGCGCGCGCTACAGCAGCGGTTCGACTGTATCGGCGACGTGCGCGGCCGGGGTCTGCTGCAGGGGCTTGAGATCGTGGCCGACCGGCGCACGAAGGTTCCGGCGCCCGAACTCGGGGACGCGATCACCCGGCGCTGCCTGGAACTCGGCCTCAGTATGAACATCGTGCAACTGCCGGGCATGGGCGGCGTCTTCCGCATCGCCCCGCCGCTGACCGTTTCGGACGAGGAGATCGACCTGGGCGTCGAGATCCTGGAACGCGCCCTCGAAGACTGCCTGTAGGATAGCCAGGCTCAGGCCGCCTCGATCTCGGCGCTGACCGTCAGCCACTCTTCCTCGGCAACCGAGAGAGCGCTCGCGGCGTCGGCCCGCATCTTGGCGATCTCGCCGGCCTTGGCGGCGTTCTCCCGGAAGGCGGACCCGTCCTCCAGGGCTGCGTCGATCTTCTCGATCGCGGCTGTCAGCTTCGCCATCCGCGCCTCGATCGCCTCGAGCCTCTTCCGCAACGGGGCGAGCGCGGCGCGGCGCTCGACCCCGGCCCGGCGCGCCTCGGCCTTCTGCCCGCCCGTGGGCTCCTCATCGCGCTCGTCCTCGCGCTCCGGGCCGGACAGGACGAAGCGGCGGTAATCGTCCATGTCGCCGTCGAAGGTCTTCACCGTGCCGTCGGCCACCAGCCACAGCCGGTCGGCACAGGCCTCGACCAGAAAGCGGTCGTGGCTCACCAAGATGACGGCGCCCTCGTAATCGTTGATCGCCTCGACCAGTGCCTGGCGGCTCTCGATGTCGAGGTGGTTGGTCGGCTCGTCGAGGATCAGGAGATGCGGGCCGTGGAAGGCGGCGAGCCCCATCAGCAGCCGGGCCTTCTCGCCGCCGGAGAGCTTCTCCACGGGCGTGTCGGCCTTGTTGGCGCCGAAGCCGAGCCGGGCGGTTGCCGCCCGGACCTTGGCCTCCGGCACGTCCGGCATCAACTTGCGGACATGCGCATAGGCGCTCTCGGAGGGGCGCAGCTCGTCGAGCTGGTGCTGCGCGAAGTAGGCGACCTCCATCTTGGAGGAGCGCCTGACCTCGCCGGCGAGCGGCCCGAGCCGGCCGCCGATCAGCTTGCAGAAGGTCGACTTGCCGTTGCCGTTGGCGCCGAGCAGCGCCACGCGGTCGTCGGGGGCGAGGTTCAGGTCGAGCCCGCTGAGCACGACGCGCTCGCCGTAGCCGGCTTTCACCCGCTCCATCGCGACGATCGGCGGGGACAGGGGCTTTTCCGGGCTCGGCAGGTGGATCACCGGCACGTCGTCGTCGATCAGAGCGGCGATCGGCTCCATCCTGGCGAGCCGTTTCACCCGGGACTGGGCCTGGCGCGCCTTGGTGGCCTTGGCCTTGAACCGGTCGATGAAGCTCTGGAGATGTGCCCGCTCGGCATCCTGCTTGGCCTTGGCCTTCGCTTGAAGCACGCGCTTCTCGGAGAGCTGCTTGGCGAAGCTGGTATAGCCGCCGCGGTAGATCGTCAGCTTGCCGCGGTCGAGGTGCAGGATGTGGTCGACGCTGGTGTCGAGCAGGTCGCGATCGTGGCTGATGATGATCGCGGTGCGCGGGTAGCGCTCCAGGTAGTCGTAGAGCCAGAGCGTGCCCTCGATGTCGAGATAGTTGGTCGGCTCGTCGAGGAGCAGCAGGTCAGGCTCGGAGAACAGCACCGCGGCCAGCGCGACGCGCATCCGCCAGCCGCCGGAGAAGTCTGAGCAGGGGCGCGCCTGTGCGGCTGCGTCGAAGCCCAGCCCGTGCAGGATCGCGGCGGCGCGTGCCGGAGCGGAATGTGCGCCGATATCGACCAGGCGGGTCTCGATCTCGGCCCGCCGCAGGCCGTCGGCGTGCTCGGCTTCCGCCATCAACCGGGCTCGTTCGGTATCGGCGGCGAGCACGACCGCGTGCAGCGTCTCCGGTCCGGCCGGTGCTTCCTGGGCGACTGCGCCGATCCGCATCCCCTTGGGCAGCGAGACCGACTTCGCGTCGACCGGCAGATCGCCGAGGATCGCCTTGAACAGCGTCGTCTTGCCGGCACCGTTGCGCCCGACGAGGCCGACCCGGGCCCCGTCCGGAATCGAGAAGCTCGCGGAATCGAGGATCAGGCGGTCGCCGATGCGGTAGGTGAGGTCATTGACGCGCAGCATGGCGGCGTTCTGGCCGTCCGGGCGCGGGGAGGCAAGCGCGCCGTCCGCACAGGCGCCCGGCGTGTTGCACGGCAAGCGCGCGCACGAACACATTGCCTGTAGCGCGGCCTGAATGTGGAACCGGGAACGTTGATTTTAACGGAATCGCATCAATCGCGCGCTGATTGTGCGAAATGGTTCCGGTGACTGCGTCGCGGTCGGCATTTCATCGGATCGATGGCCGGCTCCGGGCGGTCGAATCTCCGCGGCCGTGAAGCATCGGGTCGCGGGGGCACGAAAATCTTCTGGGTCGCAGGCCTGTCAGGGGGCTGTGAAGGAGAGACGTTGTGGGCCGCACGCTGATCCTGACAGACGATCTCGGCCGTGGCGACCGGCTTGTGCGCAGCCTTGGCGGCGGTCCGAGCCTGGTTCTCCACGATCTCTACGGCGATGCGGAGCCGCCCTCGGGCTCGACCCTGGTCATCAGCGACGTGAGCGCGCTGACCTCGGAGGCCGTGCTCCGGCTGCGCCGGGCACTGGCTGTAGCGCGGGGCGGGTCCACGCCGTTCCTCGCCTTGATCCACGGCAATCTTGGACGTGGCGAGATCCAGGCCACAGCCCTCGGCGCGACCCGGATCCTGCCGGCCTCGACGGCGATCGCCATGCTCCTCAACGCCGTCGCGGCCCTGGGCGCCACCGACGACCCCACGTCCGTCGGAATCGGCAGTCTCCGGCAATGCGCCCAGGAGGCCCGCGCCAAGTTCACGGTCATCTTCCGCGGCGACAAAGCGCCGGCGCCGACGATCGTCGATTCCGGAACCGCCATCGTCAACAGGGCGATTCGCGAGTCGAAGGTCCGCGACTGGCTGAACGTCGTCGCCAGCTTCGACGACCAGACCCATCGGCATTGCCTGACCGTGGCCGGACTCGCCGCAGCCTTCGCCCGTACGCTCGGACTCAACGATGCGGATTCCCATCACCTGACCAGGGGCGCGCTGCTGCACGACATCGGAAAAGCCCGGGTCCCGATCACCATCCTGAACAAGCCGGCCCCGCTGACCCCGGAGGAGCGGGTCGCGATGGATCGTCATCCGGCCATCGGCCATGCCATGCTTCTGGATGGTGGCTATGACGCCTTGACGCTCGCCGTCGTCCGCTCGCACCACGAGTATCTCGATGGAACGGGCTATCCGGACGGGCTCCGGGCTGCCGAGATCCCGGACCTCGTCCGGCTGACCACGATCTGCGACATCTTCGCGGCGCTCATCGAGTCCCGGCCCTACAAGGCGGCCAAACCGGCCCGGGAAGCCTACGCGATATTGGAGCGCATGGGCACGAAACTCGACCCGGATCTCGTCCGAGCCTTCGGCCGTGTCGCCATTGCCTGCGAACCGCCGCCGTATCGCGCCTCGGCCTGACGCGCGCGCCGACCCGGCGGCGGCCGTCAGACCAGTTCCCAGGCGGATTCGTCGCGCATCAGTTCCGCGACCAGCGCGTGGTTCAATTCGTGGCCGGTATGGAAGGCCGCCACCCGGCCCTCCACGGGGTGGCCCGCCAGAGCCAGGTCGCCGATGAGATCCAGGATCCGGTGTCGGACCGGCTCACCCGGGACGCGAATTCCGCCGAGCACGCGCCCGCGCACCAGGAGTGCCGCCGAGCGCGGGGAGACGCCCTGCAGAAAGTCCTTTCGGGTGGCGTATCCGTAGGCACGCCCGGCCATGGCACGGACATAGCGGCCGAAGCTGCGCGCGGGCGCGATCTCGCGCACGAAACTCTCCTGCGTGATGGCGCCGGACCAGTCGATCGAGCCGAAATGTGCGAGCGCGACATGGCCGGTGACGTGCAGACCCGTCCCCGGACCGATCTTGATCCGACGGCGTCCATCCTGGACCGAGACGGTCCGCCGGAGCCGGATCGTCCGGCAGGGATGCGGCTGCTCCACACGGCGCGCCTCTTGGATCGCTTCGCACCAGGGTGTCGCGCTCCCGTCGAAGATAGGCAACTCGTCCGCGTCGATCTCGGCGAGGGCGTTGTCGATCTTCAGGGCACTCAACGACGCCATCAGGTGCTCGATCGTGCGCACGAGCACGCCCTCGCGCCGGATCGCCGATGAGAGCGGCTGCGATTCCCGAAACTTCCAGAGCGCAGGCACGTCGATCGCGCGCCCGTCCTTCAAACGACGGCGGAACACGATTCCATGTCCGGCCGGCGCTGGGCAGACCCGGACGGTGGCATGACGTCCCGAATGCAGGCTTCGCCCCGAGCGCTCGAACGCAACGGCCAGTGTTGCCTGCATGCGGCCCGTCGGCGCGACCGTGCCGGACTTGAGGCCTGCAATTTCGTACTCATCGTGCATCGCGAACCGCCTACCGCAGCGGCGCGGGAAATTATCCCCGTTCATCGGTCCACGCTAATAAACTCCTGTTCAGCAGAGCGTGGCTTGACCGGCCAACGCGCGGTCGTCACGATATTTAGGCCCCATCGAGCGCGGCCGGAACGGCACGCCGCCTAACGATGTGGGCTGCTCCCGTCCCCAGAGTTGCTGGCCGGCACCCGTCAGGGCAGGGACGGAGGCCGGGGTCGGGGGGACAGGATCGATGGCACGGTTGGGGACGATACCCTTCTTCAAGGATCCAGGCATCGAACTCGGCCCGTACGAGTCCCGTTGTCACTGGCGCCGCTTCGACGAGAACGAGGTGCTCGTCGATTTCGATGACATTTCCACGGACGTCTATTTCATCGCCTCGGGCGAGGTGCGCATCCTGAACCGGACCCAGTCCGGCAAGGAGGTGATCCTCGGCGAAATGCGCGGCGGCGCGTTCTTCGGAGAATTGGCCGCCATCGACGGCATCGGCCGTTCCGCCAACGTGACGGCCCTTACCCGCGGCGAGGTCTGCGTGGTGCCGGCCGCGGTGTTCCGGCAGATGGTATTCGCCTCCGAGGCTATCGCCGACCGGTTGTTCCGACTGCTTGCCAAGCGGGTGCGCGAGCTGAACACCCGGATCATGGAGCACGCGCTCCTCGACCTGAAGCACCGGCTCTATGCCGAATTGCTGCGCCTCTCGGTTCCCAGGGCCGGCGCCTCCGGCGAGCGCGTAGTGTCGCCGCCGCCCTATCACCATGTGCTGGCCGCCCGGATCGGCTGCCGCCGCGAGCAGGTGACCCGCGAGTTCACCGCGATGGCGTCCGAGGGTCTGGTCGACCGAACCCGCGGCGCCCTGGTGTTGCGGAGGCCCGACCTCCTGGAAGCGCGCGTGGCCGAGGCGCTGCGCGAGGATTCCTGACACCTTGCCGGACGCGACCGCGCTGCGCCTGAGGCTCGAGGACCTCACCAAACGGTTCGGCACGCACGCAGCCGTGCACGCGGTGAACCTGGAGCTTGAGCCCGGAGAGTTCTTCTGCCTGCTCGGTCCCTCGGGCTGCGGCAAGAGCACGCTCCTGCGCATGATCGCGGGCTTCGAGACCCCGACCTCCGGCCGCGTGCGGCTGGGCGAACTGGATCTGACGGTGCTGCCGCCTCACCGCCGGCCGGTGAACATGATGTTCCAATCCTACGCCCTGTTTCCGCATATGAGCGTGGCCGGCAATGTCGGCTACGGCCTCAAGGGCATGGGCCGGGCGGCTGCGGTTTCCCGCGTGGCAGACTTGCTGCGGCTCGTGCGCCTGGACGGTTTCGCGGATCGCCGGCCCGAGACCCTGTCGGGCGGGCAGCGCCAGCGGGTGGCCCTGGCCCGGGCGCTCGCCCGAGAGCCGAAGCTGCTCCTCCTCGACGAGCCTCTCGGCGCCCTCGACAGAGGCCTGCGCGAGGAGACACAAGGGGAGCTGCGCGCCGTGCAGCGGCGCCTGGGCACCGCCTTCGTGGTGGTCACCCACGATCCCGAGGAGGCGATGATGCTCGCCGACCGGATCGGCGTGATGGAGCGCGGCAGGCTGGTTCAGGTCGGACCGCCGGCAGAACTCTACCGGCGGCCGGCGAGCCGCTTCGTGGCGGGCCTGCTCGGTGACGTGAATCTCATCCCCGGCCGTCTCGGGCCCGACGAGCCGGGCGGCACACGCGCGGTCCAGACCGCGCACGGGACTGTGCGCGCTGCCCTGACAGCGCTGACGGAGGGCGCCTCGGTCGTCGTGGCCGTGCGCCCGGAGAACATCGTCCTCGGGACCGAGGGGCTGCCTGTCACGGTCGCCGAAGCCACTTTCCTGGGGGACCGCCTGCGCCGAACGCTGCACCTGCCGGACGGGACGATCCTGCGGGCCAGCGGCCGGCCCCAAGACGCGCACCAGCCCGTGGGCTCGGAGACGCGGGCCGGCTTCGCGGCCGACGATGCGGTGATCCTGCCGGCATGAGGCCGTCTGCCGCGATCGCCGCCGCGCTCGCCTGCCCGGTCTGGTGGCTGAGGACGGAGCTGGATCGATGAAGGCCGCGGGACCGAGGAGGCTGTTCGACCGGCTCGTCCGGCTGCCGCCGTTCCTCTGGCTGACCACGTTCTTTCTGCTGCCCTTCGCCATCACGCTGAAGATCAGCCTCTCGGAACCGGCGACCGCGATCCCGCCGTACCTGCCGGTGCTCGATTGGCAGGGTGGCCTCGAGGGCTGGTCGACCTTCCTCGAAGCCCTGAACTTCGACAATTACGCCACCCTTGCCGCCGACACCCTTTATCGCGACGCCGCCCTTGGCTCGCTCGCCTACGCTGTCGCCGCCAGCCTCATCCTTGTGGCGCTCGGCACGCCGTTCGCCTACGCTCTGGCACGGGCGCCGTCCCGCTGGCAGCCGCGCCTCGTCGCGCTGGTGGTGGTGCCGTTCTGGACGAGCTTCCTGATCCGGGTCTACGCATGGATCGCGATCCTCAAGCCCGAGGGGCTGCTGAACCTCGTGCTGCTCCGGCTTGGCCTGATTTCCGAGCCGCTGACGATCCTGAACACCGATGCCGCGGTGGTCATCGGCTTGGTCTATGCCTACCTGCCGTTCATGGTGCTGCCGCTCTACGCGGTGATGAACCGCCTCGACCCGGCCCTGAGGGAGGCCGCCGCCGATCTCGGCGCATCGCCGATGCGGGTCTTCTGGAGCGTGACGCTGCCGCTGAGCCTACCCGGGATCGTCGCTGGTGCGGGCCTGTGCTTCATCCCGATGATCGGCGAGTTCGTGATCCCGGATCTTCTGGGCGGTTCGGAGACACTGATGCTCGGCCGCGTGCTCTGGACCGAGTTCTTCTCGAACCGCGACTGGCCGCTCGCCTCCGCGGTCGCCGTACTGATCCTCGCCATCGTGATCGGCCCGGTGGTGCTGTTCCGCGACAGCCTTCGGGCCGGTGAGGAGGAGCGTCCGTGACCTGGGTGACCCGCACCGCGCTGGTGGCCGGGCTCGGCTTCCTCTACGCGCCGATCCTGGTGCTGATCGTCTATTCCTTCAACGCCTCGACCCTCGTCACCGTCTGGGGCGGATTCTCGACCCGCTGGTACGGCACCCTGATGGCGGATGCGCCACTCCTGGCCGCCGCCTGGGTCTCCCTGAGGGTCGCGGTCCTGGCGAGCCTGATCGCCACCGTGCTCGGGACCCTTTCGGCCCTGGCCCTCGAGCGCCAGGGACGCTTCCGCGGCCGGGGGCTGTTCACCGGGCTGGTCTTCGGGCCGATCGTGATGCCGGAGGTGATGATCGGCCTGTCGCTTCTGCTTTTGTTCATCGGCATCGGCCTCGACCGCGGCGTCGCAACGATCGTGATCGCGCACGCCACGTTCTGCACCGGCTTCGTGACGGTGGTGGTCGCCGCGCGCCTGCGCGGGCTCGACCGCAGCCTCGAGGAGGCGGCGGCCGATCTCGGCGCGACGCCGGTGCGCGTGCTCGCCACCATCACCCTGCCGCTGCTCGCGCCCGCGGTTGTGGCCGGCGCGCTCCTGTCATTCACGCTGTCGCTGGACGACCTCGTCATCGCGAGCTTCGTCTCAGGTCCCGGCTCGACCACCCTGCCAATGCGGCTCTACAGCCAGGTCCGGCTCGGGGTGAATCCGGAGATCAACGCCGCATCGACACTCCTCGTCGGCCTCGTGAGTGCGGCCGTGCTCCTGGCTTCCTGGCTGACCGACCGGCGCGGACGTGCCTGAGGTCTCTCACCCCGCAGCCCGGGCGCCCGCCGCGCGGCAATCGCGCGACGCCCATTCAAATACGAATGGTCCGACCAGGTTGCCGAGGAAAGGCAGCGCGGCGAGCCACCGCAGATTTCGCGTCGGCGATGCAGATCGATGCACCCTGACGTAGCGGGGCAGACCAATCTCGAACGACAGAAGCCCAGTCCAGTCCGGTTCGGACCGGCGGCCAGATGTCCGGGTGCTCGTTCGGTGCGCTCGCGCACGCTGCCACGCTGAGCGCGAACATACGCTCCCGACGGTTTTGCCGAGCTGCGCCATGGATGCGCGAGGGACCTCCGTCATGATTCGTATTCTCACCTTCCTCCCGTTGGCCGCGCTTCTCGCTTCTCCGATTGCTGAGGCGCGTCCGGTTCGCGCGACGGCCAAGCCCCAGATCAGCGCAGCGATCAAGGCACGCCAGTCCGTGATGAACGATTTCGGCGCGCGGATGAGCCGGCTCGACGCCCTCATGGGTACGCCCTCGGTCTCGTCTCCGCGGTCGCACTCCGCCGAGGCCGGACGCTGACGCGCTGCAGGACACATCCAGGACCGCCTCGTCCGGGAACGGGCGGCCGGTCGATCAGGGACGGAGGCCGCCGGCCTCCTCGATGAAGCGCGCGACGTCATCAGCGCCGGCGCCCCCGCGCAGGGAGGCGAAGACGTAGGGCCGGGCGCCGCGCATCCGCTTCGTGTCGGCCTCCATCACCGACAGGTCCGCACCGACCAGCGGTGCGAGATCCGTCTTGTTCACGATCAGCAGGTCCGAGCGGGTGATGCCGGGGCCGCCCTTGCGTGGGATCTTCTCCCCGCCTGCCACGTCGATGACGTAGAGCGTGAGGTCGGCGAGTTCCGGCGAGAACGTCGCCGCGAGATTGTCCCCACCGGACTCGATCAGCACCAGGTCGAGCTTCGGGAAGCGCCGGCTCATCTCGGCCACCGCGGCGAGGTTGATCGAGGCATCCTCGCGGATAGCGGTATGCGGGCAGCCTCCGGTCTCCACCCCGAGGATGCGCTCCTCCGGCAGGGCGCCGGCCACCGTGAGGATACGCGCATCCTCCTTTGTGTAGATGTCGTTGGTGATCGCGCAGATTTCGTAGCGATCTCGGAAGCGCTTGCAGAGTTGCTCCATCAAGGCGGTCTTGCCCGAGCCGACGGGGCCGCCGATGCCGACGCGGAGAGGGCCGTTCGAGTAGGTCATGCTGCGCGCTCAGGATCGGAAGATGCGGGAATACTGGGTCTCGTGCCGGAAGGAGCCGAGATCGAGGCGGAACGTGGCTGCGCCGACCGCGTCGAGGTCCGCGGTGCAGGCGGCCTCGGCGAGTAGGACGATGCGCGGCGCCAGGGCGGCGATCAACCGCGTGCCGGCGGCCTGACCGACCGGTGCCGCCCTCAGGGCCGCCGAAACGAGGTTCTGGAGGAAGGCGAGACCGTAGGCGGCCAGCATGGGCGCGAGCGCCATGCGGTGTGCGCCCGCTGAGGCACCGACCGCGACCGCATAGGCGACCGTGCCCGGGAGCCGCGCGGCCAATGCGGCAAGCCTTTCGCAGGGCCAAGCGCCCAGGGTCGCGTCGAGGAAGCTGCGACCCTGCTGGCTGGTCTCCAGATGCAGTTCCCGGGACGGTGCGAGCGCCAATGCGAGCTCATTGAGTTCCACGATCACGTCCGGCTCGTCCGCCTGCGCGGCCCGCTGAGCATGCGCCGCGAGGATCAAGTCGTTGCGCAGGGCGCCGCGCTCGCAGACGTCGGCGAGCCATTCCGCGAGGCTGGCTTCATCCCGCACGTCGCCCGCTTCCACCGCCCATTCTAGACCGTGCGAATACGCGTAGGCGCCGACGGGATAGCCCGGCGACAGCCACGCCATCAGCCGGAGCCCGTCCAGGGTCTCAGCCATGGACGGGGTGGTGGTGGTGTCGTCCGTGCGGGTGATCGTGGCCGTGTCCCTGGCTCCCGGAATAAGCGCCCCCCTCTGGTCGGAATGGACGCTCGACCGGCTCGGCGGTGCCTCCGAGCCCTCGCACCATGTCGGCCAGCACGTGATCATACGCGATCCACACCGCATCCGCGCCAATCTCGGCTGCGATGTGGCGGTTGCCGATATGCCAGATCAGCCGCTTCAGGGCATGATCGCTGCCGGCGCGGATCTCCAGGAGACGCTCCGGGGCCGCCTCGACCCAGATCAGCCGGCCGTCCTCCAGCACCACGGCGTCACCGTCCTCCAGCACAGCCGCCTCGGGCAGATCGAGCAGGAAACTGAGTCCGCCGGCCCCCCGCATGGCGACTCGGCGGCGATGGCGCTCTCCATGATCGAGGACGACCCGGTCGACGATCTCGCCGCCGGTCAGGCTGTCGCTGCGGAGGATGCGGGTGGCGCGGATCATGGGCCCGAAGCACTCAGAACAGGAAATAACGCTGCGCCATCGGCAGCACCTCGGCGGGCTCGCAGACCAGGAGCTCGCCGTCGGCCCGGACGTCGTAGGTCTCGGGATCGACCTCGATCACCGGGGTGGCGTCGTTGAGCACCATGCTCTTCTTCGAGATGCCGCCGCGGACGTTCTCCACCGCGACCAGCTCCTTCTGCACGCCGAGCCGCTCCCGCAATCCGTCCTCGATGGCGGCCCGGGAGACGAAGGTGAGCGCCGTCGCGTAGGGCACGCGGCCATAGGCGCCGAACATAGGGCGGTAATGCACAGGCTGGGGCGTGGGGATCGAGGCGTTCGGGTCGCCCATGGGCGCGGCCGCGATGCTGCCGCCCTTGAGCACGAGATCGGGCTTCACGCCGAAGAAGGCGGGGCTCCAGAGCACGAGGTCGGCCAGCTTGCCCGGTTCCACCGAGCCGATATGGCGCGATACGCCGTGCGCGATGGCCGGGTTGATCGTGTACTTGGCGACGTAGCGGCGGGCGCGCAAGTTGTCGTTGCCGGAAGTGTCGCCCGGGAGCGCCCCGCGCTGCCGCTTCATCTTGTCCGCCGTCTGCCAGGTCCGGATCACGACCTCGCCGACCCGGCCCATGGCCTGGCTGTCCGAGGACATCATCGAGAGCGCGCCGATATCGTGCAGGATGTCCTCCGCCGCGATCGTCTCGCGCCGGATCCGGCTCTCCGCGAAGGCGAGGTCCTCGGGGATCGAAGGGTCGAGGTGGTGGCAGACCATGAGCATGTCGAGATGCTCGTCGATGGTGTTGCGCGTGTACGGCCGCGTCGGGTTCGTGGACGAGGGCAGGACGTTGGGCAGCCCCGCAACCTTGATGATGTCCGGCGCGTGGCCGCCGCCGGCCCCCTCCGTGTGGAAGGCATGGATCGTGCGGCCCTTGAAGGCCGCGATCGTATCCTCGACGAAGCCCGACTCGTTCAACGTGTCGGTGTGGATCATCACTTGGATGTCGTGCGCATCCGCCACCGACAGGCACGTGTCGATGGCCGCCGGCGTCGTGCCCCAATCCTCGTGGAGCTTGAGCGCGCAAGCCCCGGCCCGAACCATCTCGATCAGGCTCTCCGGGCGCGAGGCGTTGCCTTTGCCGGCAAACGCCAAGTTCATCGGGAAGGTATCGGCCGCCTCGATCATCCGGGCGATGTGCCAGGGGCCGGGGGTGCAGGTGGTGGCGAAGGTGCCGTGCGCCGGCCCGGTGCCGCCGCCGAGCATCGTGGTGACCCCCGAGCACAGGGCCTCCTCGATCTGCTGCGGGCATATGAAGTGGATGTGGCTGTCGAAAGCGCCGGCCGTGAGGATCTTTCCCTCGCCGGCGATCACCTCCGTGCCGGGTCCGACGACGATATCGACGCCGGGCTGCACGTCGGGGTTGCCGGCCTTGCCGATCTTGAAGATGCGGCCGCGCACGAGGCCGACATCGCATTTCACGATGCCCCAATGGTCGAGCACCACTGCGTTGGTGATCACCGTATCGACGGCGCCGTCCGCATTTGTCGCCTGGCCCTGGCCCATCCCGTCGCGGATGACCTTACCGCCGCCGAACTTCACCTCCTCGCCGTAGGTGGTGAAGTCGCGCTCGACGGTGATCTCGAGGGTGGTATCGGCGAGGCGGATCCGGTCGCCCGTGGTGGGGCCGAACATGTCGGCGTAAGCGGCGCGGGGGAGGCGAGCCGGTTTCGGGGTATTCGCCATGGTCAGAGCTTGCCCATCACGTCGCCGCGGAAGCCGTACACAGTCCGCCCGCCCGAGAGCGGCACCAGCACGACCTCCCGGGTCGAGCCGGGCTCGAAGCGCACGGCGGTGCCGGGGGCGATGTCGAGCCGCCGGCCCCGCGCCTTCTCGCGCTCGAACACGAGTCCGGGGTTCACCTCGAAGAAGTGGTAGTGCGAGCCGACCTGGATCGGCCGGTCCCCGGTGTTGGCGACCTCAATCACCGTACGCTCGGCACCGGCATTGAAGACGATCTCGCCGGGCAGCGTCGTCACGGTGCCGGGCACGTCGGCCGAAGCCGCGCCCCGGATCGGGTGGTGGACCGTGACCAGCTTGGTGCCGTCCGGAAAGGTCGCCTCGACCTGGATGTCGTGGATCATCTCGGGGATGCCCGGCATGACCTGATCGGCGGTGAGCACGTTCGCGCCCGCCTGCATCAGCTCGGCCACCGTCCGCCCATCGCGGGCGCCTTCGACCACGAAGTCGCTGATCAGCGCCACGGCCTCGGGATGGTTGAGCTTCACCCCGCGTGCCAGGCGGTTGCGCGCCACTTGGGCCGCCATGGCGATCAGCAGCTTGTCCTTCTCGCGGGGCGTCAGCAGCACGGGAAACCTCGTCGTCGCGGCGGCGGGAGCAAGAATCATGCTCGCGGCGCGGTCAAGACCGACGCATGTCAGTCGGGCATTGCCATGAAGCCCGCGAACAGGTCGGGAAGCGGCTCGCCCCTGATCCTGCTCGGCAGGTCGCGGGGATGAATGAACTCATCCCGGAACCACGGATAGCGAGCAGGATCGAAGGAGGCGCGCAGCCAGTCGATCACGCGACGCACCCGGCCGATCCGCTCGGAATCGGGATGATACGTCAGCCAGATATCCAGGTTGTAGCGCCCGAGATTGTCCACCGGAACGACCTGCGCACCGATGGCAGTCGCGTAGGTCGGCAACAGGCCGATCCCGGCCCCCTTGGCGATCGCCCAATAATACGCGCTGCTGACGTTGATCTTCAGTGTCACCGGGATGTTCTCGGGAAATCCGGTTAGATCCTTGGCGTATTCCTCAAGACGGATCGTTTGGCTCGCAGCCTGCACGACGATGCGGTGACGTTCCAGGTCCGCCGGTTCGGAGGGCAGTCCGTAGAGTTGCTCGTAGCCGCGCCCGGCGTAAGGAATGATGTGCATGCGCCCGAGCTTGACGACCCGCAGGTCTGGGCTCGTCGGCCGTGTCAGCTGGATCGCGACGTCCGCCTCGAGCCTCAGGACATCCGCGGACTCCATGGCGCAACGCAGATCGACCGTCAGTCGGGGATTGGCCCGCTGGAACTCCACCAGTCGCGGCGCCAGCCAGAATGCGCCGAGGCCTTCGGTGACCGCGATGCGTACTTCGCCGGCCTCGGCGAAGGGACTTGCCTCGCCCGCGCGGATCAGCCCGAACGCCGCAGCCTCCATGCGGCAGGCCGAGTCCAGGATGGACTGACCCTCGGCAGTCAAACGGACGCCATCCACGTGGCGGGTGATGAGCGGAGCCCCGATCAGCGCCTCCAGGTCGCCGATCCGCCTCCGGACCGAATTGATCGAGAGGCCGAGCTTTGCGGCCGCCGAACGGAAGCTCCCGCACCGATGCAGGGTCAGGAACACCCAGACACTATGCCAGTCGGGCATCGTGCCGTGGTCGACCTCGACGCGTTCCATCCGGGGAACACCCCTATTTCAAATTATACACATACAGCCGAAGCGCTAGATGCGAAGTGCTGCAGCGTCAATCCGTTTCCGAATGACAGGTCATCCGATGACGGTGCACGTTGCTCGATCCCGTTTCGACGCGCGTGACCATGCTCGATTGAGTGTTTCTTCGCTCGCGCCGGAGCCGCGACATGGGCTCGGTATGATGCAGGTTGGGCGCATCGCCCGACACCTCGTCGTCTTCAGCCCGACTCCGGACGACCTCGGACGGCTCATCGAGGCTGCACGAGTCGATCTCCCCGATCTCGCACCGCTTGCAACGGTGCAGCGGGTCATATCGGCCAATCCCGACAGCGTGGTCGCGATTGCCCAGCGCCATCGGTTCGACGCCGCGGCTCCGCGCGGTGAAGGTTTCATCGCCTGCCTGATGCTCAACGCCGACGGGCTCGCTGCCCTGAAGGCGGGAACGTTCGATGCCGCTGAGCCGCGCGCAGCCCTCTTGGCGGCCCAGCACGAGCGTCCGGCGGCGATCTATGTCTGGGCGGTCTACGCGCGCCGGCGGCTCGCGGGCGGCGTCAGTCTCTTCTTCGACCGCCTGTCGAGCCCGCTCTACCAGGGAGTCGACTTCTATGCCCGGGGCGCGACCCGGGAGGGTGCCGGTCTGCTGACCGCACTTGGCTTCAGGCCCGGCTGCGCGGCGAGCGGTCGGCTCTATCATTTCGCGCGCGCGCCCCTGCCAGACGCGTCGCCCCCCTACGACACCCACCGCCCCGGTATGAGCGGCGTCAGTGTCGCCGTCGCGCGCAGCTTCGAGGATCTCGCCCGTGTCATTTCGCTGCGCGCGGCGGTCTACATGGCCGAGCAGGCCTGCCCCTACGAGGAGGAGTTCGACGGCAACGACCTCTCGGCCACCCATCTGATCGGCTATGCCGGCGACGAGCCGGCGGGCTGCCTGCGGATCCGGTTTTTCGCCGACTTCGCCAAGATCGAGCGCCTCGCCGTGCGGGCCGAGTTCCGCAACACCCGCATGGCCTTCGCGCTGGTCCGTGCCGGAATCGAGCTGGCCCGCATCAAGGGCTATCGCCGCCTGTACGGGCACGCGCAGAAGCGTCTCGTCGGCTTCTGGAGCCGGTTCGGCTTCCGGGTGTTCGAGGGCGCGCAGGAGCTCGTGTTCTCGGACTTCGACTATGTCGAGATGCTGATGGAGGCGGAGGCTCACCCCCAGGCCATCGGGATCGGCGTCGATCCCTACGTGATCATCCGGCCCGAGGGACGCTGGCATAAGGCGGGGGTCCTCGACCGGTCACGCGGCCGCGCCGTGACGCGCCCCTCGTTCGACGGCAGGGTGCCGGCGCGATGATCCGGCACATGAATCCGGCGTTGTATCGCCGGCCGAGCAGCGTTCCGGTCCTGGTCTTGGTCGACATGCAACAGGAATACGAGATTGCCGGTCGACCCCTCGCGCTGCGGGGGATCGCCCCGGCCCTGGAGAATTGCCGCCTCGCCCTGGATCATGCCCGGGACAGCGGCATCCCGGTCGCCTATGTGCGCTGGATCGGTGGGCCGCTGTTCCAGGCGGGGACGCGTTTCGCCCGCTGGATCGAGGGTTTCGAGCCGCATGGCTGCGACATGATCTTCGATCGGGATCGACCGTCCTGCTATGCCAGCCCGGCCTTCGCGGACGCGATGGAGCGCGGCGGCGCGCGGCTGGTGATCGCGGGTTTCGCCGGCGAGGCGGCCTGCCTCGCCACGACGATCGATGGCTTCCATCGGGGTCAGGAGGTCACCTTCCTGGCCGACGCTTCGGCCAGTCACGACCTTGAGGACATAGCGGCCGAGGACATCCACCGCACGGTGAGCGCAGTCATGCGCGCCTTCGCCGATGTCATGGACACGCGATCCTGGATCGCTGGGTCCGCGCCCTTCAAACCCGCGTCAGCCTCTTCGAAACCTTCGGCACGCCAATGATCGATTCAGGCCAGGACGAACGGGACACGGACGGGGTCGGCCCTGGCCACGACGACGCCGCTCTACGCCTCGGACGGCACGCGGTCGGACTGCTTCAGGCCGCCCGTGATCTCGGGGATCTGGGCTTGGTCGCGCAGGCCGAAGCTGTGGCCATGGCGGTCGGATTCGCGCTGGCCGCCCGTCTGTCCGACCAGGATGAAACAGCTGAGGACTAAACGCGGCTCAGCCGTTCAGATCGTTTCGTCATCCCCGGCGGTGAGGCGCATCGCACGCAGCCGCGCCGTGCGCTCGTCGCGCGCCCGCCAATCCGCTTCGAGGGCCGTCCAGAGCGCGACCGCCTCGGGGCTGATCTGCGGTTCGATCGCTTGGCCGGCCTCGGTTGAGCGATCGGTGTGATCGAAGGCGTCCATGTCCGGGTATCCTTCGCTTTGAGCTGCAGCCCGGTATCAGCACACCTCTTTGGCAGTCCAGCCTGAAATTGAGGCAGATGCAGTACAGGCTGCCCGCGAGATCACGCCGGATAGGATGTTTAGCCGATGGGGTCGCTTGCTGTCTTCCATGCAGGGCGAGTCGTACAGCGACGCTCGGACGGACGCCCCGGTCGACACTGCAAATGCTGAAATGCTCCCGCGATCGAACCGGGCGATCATCGGTTTTTTTCGGTCGGATACAATACTTACGTGTGTTCGATCGAACATATTTGCGAACAAAATGTTTCGATCATTTTTAGGCGCTATTAAATAAGATCGATTTAAATTTACGGAGAGAAAATACTTCTAATTAGAATTAATGATTGCGGCAATGATAGATTCGACGACGTCGATTTGTCGTTGCACCGCCACGAGCCGCGGCCCCGCGGCTGCGCCGTCGCCGAGCACGAACGTGCCCTTCTGCCGGCGCGAGTCCCGCAATGTCCGCACGGAGGCGACGATGGTCTGCCGCTCCTCGAGGAGGGCGGCCAGCAACTCGTTCAATCCGTCCAATTCCAGATTCACGGCCATGCGGCGTCCTGGTTTCTCTTCCGCTCGCGGTATCCGACGTAGCGCGAAACGCCTCGGCGATCGCTGGTCGGCGGAGCTTACGCGCCGGCCGCGCCAAAAATCGAGCCGTCCACTGCCGTTCGGCACGCGTCGACGGACCGGTCTTCTGGCCCATTTTCGGCCGAGTTGCGACGGTGCCGCTCACGATCAAGCTGGGCTTTACGAGATCGTACGCCGCGTCCCGCCTCGCCTTCGCCGAGGCGCACCGGTGTCAGGGCGCAGATTGTATGCTAGGGAATGCAATATGGTTGGCGGCACCTTGGCTCGGGGCGGCGGGGCCTGGCCTCGTCCGCTGCCCGACCTCGATGCGGTCAAGGGTCGATGCCGGAGAGGGCTGGCGGACATTGCACCGGGCCTCGGTCGCGTGAGGTCGTCGCGTTGCAACAGGGAGGGAGCCGCAGCGGATGAGGGTTGAACGGAAACCGCGGCGCTTCCGCGGGCTCGTGACCACGTTCCTGGCGCTCGCCATCGTCGCCGGCGGCGCGTATGGCTACACGCGCATCAGCCAGCCTGTCGCCAAGCCGCAGGCGTCCGCGCCGGCACCCGTCCCGGTGACGCTCGGCTCCGTCGATCAGGGGCCGTTCGCGCTGGTGCTCAACGGCCTCGGCACCGTCCAGGCTTACAATACCGTTCAGGTCCGCACCCGCGTCGACGGTGAGATCCAGCAGGTCGCCTTCCGCGAGGGGCAGACCGTTCGGAAGGGCGACATCTTGGTGCAGATCGACCCGCGCCCCTACCAGGCGGCCCTGGATCAGGCGAAGGCCAAGAAGGAGCAGGATACGGCCAACCTCAACAACGCCAAGGCTGATCTTGTCCGCTACACGGGTCTAGGCGCCTACGCGTCAAGGCAGCAGACCGAGACGCAGACCGCACTGGTCGCCCAGCTGACCGCGCAGGTCGCCTCCGACCAGGCCGCGATCGACAACGCGACCACGCAGGTCGGCTACGCCACGGTCCGCGCGCCGATCGACGGCGTCACCGGGTTCCGGCAGGTCGATATCGGTAACATCGTCAACGCGACGGGCCAGTCGGCGATCGTCACGATCACCCAGGTCGAGCCGATCTTCGTGGTGTTCACGGCGCCGGAGGACCAGCTTCCCCCGATCGTCGCGGCGCTGCGCAAGGGGGATGTGCCGGTCGAGGCCTGGAGTTCAGACAGCCTGACCAAGCTCGCGGACGGCAAGCTCGCTTTATTCAACAACCAGGTCGACACGGCGACCGGGACGATCCGCCTGAAGGCCGTTTACGAGAACAAGAATCACGCGCTCTGGCCCGGCCTGTCCGTCTCGACCAAGATGCGGGTCGGCACCGTCGACGTCGCCACGACGGTGCCGGACGATGCCATCCAGCATGGTCCCGACGGCCTGTTCGCATTCGTGATCGATGAATCCGGCCACGCGCATCAGCGCGTCCTGAAGGCGGGGCGCTCCGAGGCCGGCCGGACACAGGTCCTCGGCGGCGATTTGAAACCGGGCGAGCGGGTGGTCACCGGCGGCCAGTACAAGGTCAAGGACGGCAGCCTCGTCGCCGATGCGCACGCAGCGCACACCGCCGACGCGATCGAAGGCCGGCAGGCCGAGGCCGGCCGCTGATGGGGTGGAGTTCCGGCGTGGCGGGCCCGAATCCGCGCGGAGTCCGGCTATGAAAGGCGGTATCTCCGCGCCCTTCATCCGCTTCCCGGTGGCCACCACGCTGATCATGGTCGGCATCCTGTTCCTCGGGATCGTGGCCTATCCGCTGCTGGGGGTCGCGCCGCTCCCGCAGGTGGACTTTCCGACGATCCAGGTCACCGCGCAGCTGCCCGGCGCGAGCCCGGAGACGATGGCGTCCTCTGTGGCGCAGCCCCTGGAACGCCAATTCTCACAGATTCCGGGCGTCTCGCAGATGACCTCGACGAGCTCGCTCGGGATCTCGTCGATCACCGTGCAGTTCGACCTGAACCGTAACATCGACGCCGCCGCCAACGACATCCAGGCTGCGATCAACGCGGCGGGCGGCCAGCTGCCGAAGAATCTTCCGAGCCCGCCGACCTATCGCAAGGTGAATCCGGCCGATTCACCGATCCTGCTGCTGTCGGCGACGTCCGACAGCCTGCCCCTCACCGAGGTGGACGACGCGGTGGACGTGCAGCTCGCCCAGCGCATCAGCCAGATCTCCGGCGTCGCGCAGGTCTTCATCGGCGGGCAGCAGAAGCCCGCGGTGCGGATTCAGGTCGATCCGGCCAAGCTCGTGGCCAAGGGCCTGTCGCTGGAGGACGTGCGGACGCCGCTCTCGCTCACCACGGTCAACAACCCCAAGGGCAGCATCGACGGGGCGAGCCACAGCTACACGATCTATGCCAATGATCAGCTGACCTTGGCGCAGAACTGGAACGACGTGATCATCGCCTACCGGGACGGCGCGCCCCTGCGGGTACGCGACATCGGGAGCGCGGTGGCCGGACCTGAGGATATCAAGCAGGCGGGCTGGACCAACGGCCAGCGCGGCGTGTTCTTGGTGATCTTCAAGCAGCCCGGTGCCAACGTCATCGACACGGTCGACAGCATCAAGGCGCAGCTGCCGCGGATCACCGCGACCCTGCCCGCCGCGATCAAGATCGGTATCCTAAGCGACCGCACCCAGACGATCCGGGCCTCGGTGGAGGACGTCCAGTTCACGCTGCTCCTGACCATCGCGTTGGTCGTGGCGGTGATCTTCGTTTTCCTACGCAGCTTCTGGGCGACCGTGATCCCGAGCGTGACGGTGCCGCTCGCCCTGCTCGGCGCCTGCGCGCTGATGTGGCTTGCGGGCTATACGCTCGACAACCTGTCGCTGATGGCCCTGACCATCTCGGTCGGCTTCGTGGTGGACGATGCCATCGTCGTCCTGGAAAACATCAGCCGCTACATCGAGGAGGGGATGCGGCCCATGGAGGCCGCCTTCAAGGGCGCGGGCGAGATCGGCTTCACCATCGTGTCGATCTCGGTGTCGCTGATCGCGGTGCTGATCCCGCTGCTGCTGATGGGCGGGATCATCGGCCGCCTGTTCCGCGAATTCGCCGTGGTGCTGTCGATGACGATCGCGGTCTCGGCCTTCGTCGCGCTGACGCTCACGCCGATGATGGCGGCGCGCCTACTCAAGCCGCACGATGCCGAGCGCCATGGGCGCCTGTACCGGATCAGCGAGGCTGCCTTCGAGCGGCTGCTGTCGGCCTACGAGAGCGCCCTCGACGTGGCCCTGCGGTTCCGCTTCGTCACGCTGCTGGTGTTCTTCGCCACGCTGGGGCTGACGGTGTACCTGTTCGTCGCCATCCCGAAAGGCTTCTTCCCGCAGCAGGACACCGGGCTGATCATCGGCGTTACCGAAGCGGCCCAGGACATCTCGTTCTCCGCCATGAAGGAGCGCCAGGAGAAGGTCGGGGCCGTGATCCAGGCCGATCCGGCGGTCGCCACGATCGCCATGGTGATCGGCGGCAACGGCGCGGCGCTGAACTCGGGCCGGATGTACATCACCCTGAAGCCCCGCGACCAGCGGACGGCGGATGCGTTCCAGGTGATCGGCCGGTTGCGGCCCAAGCTCGAGCGGCTGGAGGGCGTTCGCGCATTCCTGCAGGCTTCGCAGGATGTGCGGACCGGCGGCCGCACCTCGCGAACGCAGTTCGAATACACGCTGCAGGACCCCGACCTGGTCGAGCTGAACACCTGGGCGCCGCGCATCCTCGACCGGCTGAAGACGCTTCCCGAGCTGCGCGACGTGGCCACCGACCAGCAGAACCGGGGGACCACCCTGACGCTGGCGATCGACCGCGACGCCGCCTCGCGCTACGGCATCACGCCCCAGCTGATCGACGACACGCTCTACGATGCGTTCGGCCAACGGCAGATCGCGCAGTATTTCACGCAGCTCAACAGCTACCACGTGATCCTCGAAGTGCTCCCGGCGCTTCAAGGCAAGACCGAGAGCCTCGACAGGATCTACATCAAGGCGCCAACCGGCGGTGGGCAGGTGCCGCTGGCCGCCTTCGCCCGCTGGACGACGGATCCCGTGGCCCCGCTCTCCGTCAACCATCAGGGTCAGTTCCCGGCGGTGACGATCAGCTTCAACCTCGCTCCCGACGTGGCGCTCGGGCAGGCGACGGACGCCATCGCTCGGGCGATGCAGGAACTCCAGGTTCCGCCGACCGTGGTCACCGGCTTCCAGGGTACCGCGCAGGCGTTCCAGCAGTCGCTGTCGACGGTCCCGCTGCTGATCCTGGCCGCCCTGTTCGTCGTCTACCTGATCCTCGGCATCCTCTACGAGAGCTTCATCCACCCGATCACCATCCTCTCGACGCTGCCATCGGCCGGTGTCGGTGCCCTGGCGGTGCTGATGTGGGCGGGCTTCGACTTCAGCCTGATCGCGCTCATCGGGATCATCCTGCTCATCGGCATCGTGAAGAAGAACGGCATCATGCTGGTCGACTTCGCCATCGTGGCCGAGCGAGAGGAAGGCTTGGATCCGGAGGCGGCGATCCGGCAGGCGGCCCTGCTGCGGTTCCGCCCGATCCTGATGACTACGATGGCGGCCCTTCTCGGCGGCATCCCGCTGATGATCGCCACCGGGACCGGATCAGAGATCCGGCAGCCGCTCGGCTATGCCATGGTCGGCGGCCTCGCGGTGAGCCAGGTGCTGACGCTGTTCACGACGCCGGTCATCTACATCTACCTCGACCGGCTGGCCCAGAGATTGTCCTTCCGCGACAAGCCCGATGCGGTCGAGGCGCTCGCGACCGAGGAGGTTCGTGGGCCGCAAGCGCTGCGCGCGGCGGAGTAGGGCTCCACGCCAAATGTAACCCGCTTCCGGTTGGCGCGGCGGGACGCCGACCCAGTTCACCCGGCCCCGGCCTCGCCCTGCGAGCCGTTCCGGACGCGAAGGTATCAGGATGGCCGAGACCCTGCCGCTGCGCGGACTGACCGTCCTCGCCCTTGAGCAGGCTGTCGCGGCGCCCTACTGCACCTCGCGCCTGGCCGACGCGGGCGCCCGGGTGATCAAGATCGAGCGCCGTGAGGGCGATTTCGCCCGTGGCTACGATTCCGCCGTAAACGGGCTGGCGAGCTATTTCGTCTGGCTTAACCGTGGCAAGGAGAGCCTCGTCGCCGACGTCAAGGATCCGGACGATGCCCGCCTGCTGCACGCGATCCTGGCCGAGGCCGACGTGTTCATTCAGAACGTCGCCCCCGGGGCCGCCGCCCGCGCGGGCTTCGGCTCGGCGGCGCTTCGGGCACGCTATCCGCGGCTGATCACGGTCGACATCTCCGGTTACGGCGCCGGCCACGCCTACAGCGACATGAAGGCCTACGACCTGCTGGTCCAGGCCGAGAGCGGCTTGGCGGGCATCACCGGGCACCCGGCCGGGCCGGGTCGCGTCGGCGTCTCGGTCTGCGATATCGCCTGCGGAATGAACGCGCACGCCGCGGTGCTGGAGGCACTGATCGCCCGGGGCATCTCCGGGCAGGGTTGCGCCCTGGAGGTCAGCCTGTTCAGCGCTGCGGCCGACTGGATGAACGTCCCGCTGCTCTATTTCGAGGGCACTGGCCGCGCGCCGCAGCGGGTCGGCCTCGCTCATCCCTCGATCTCGCCGTACGGCGCCTACCCCACGGCGGATGACCGCCTCGTGCTGATCTCGATCCAGAACGAGCGCGAATGGGCGAATTTCTGCGACCGGGTGCTGGACGAGCCAGACCTTGCCCGGGCCGAGGGTTTCTCGTCGAACAACGCCCGCGTGGCCAACCGGGCCGCGGTTGACCTGCGCGTCGGCGCGGTCCTGGTGCGGCTGAGCCGCGACGAAGCCGCCTCCCGGCTGAAGGCCGCCGGCACCGCCTACGGCTTCGTGAACACGCTGGCCGACCTCGCCGCGCATCCGGCGCTCCTGCGCGCCGAAGTCGAGACGCCGGACGGCCCGGCGTGCATCGTCGCGCCGCCCGTCCTGATCGATGGGAAGGTCCGGGCTTTGGGCCGGGTGCCGGATATCGGGGAGCACAATGCGCGCATCCGGGCGGGGTTCGCGTCCCGCGGTCGAGCCCTAGATTGAGAGCGCAACGTCAGATCTGGAGGAGACGATGAGGCTGGACGGTAAGGTCGCGATCGTGACGGGGGCCGGGAGCGGTTTCGGCGCCGGCATCGCCCAGCGCTTCGCCGCCGAGGGCGCACGCGTCGCCTGCGTGGACATCGACCGGGGCGCGGCCGAGCGGGTGGCGAACGGCATCGGCGCGAACGCGATCCCGATCGCCGCGGATGTCGGGGCCGCATCGGATGTCGAGGCCAGCGTCGCCGAGACCCGGGAGCGGTTCGGAGTCCCGCATATCCTCGTCAACAACGCCGGCACCACCCATCGCAACAAGCCGCTGATGGAGGTCACTGAGGACGAATTCGACCGCGTGTTCCGGGTGAACGTGAAGTCGATCTTCCACTCCGTCCGCGCGATCACACCACTGATGCGCGACAACGGCGGCGGCGTGATCCTGAACGTCAGCTCCACGGCCGCTCTGCGGCCGCGGCCGGGACTGACTTGGTACAACGCTTCCAAAGGCGCGGCGAGCCTCGCCTCCAAATCCCTGGCCCTGGAGCTGGCCCCCTGGAAGATCCGGGTCAACGCCCTGTGCCCGGTGATGGGCGCCACGGGCCTCCTCGAACAGTTCATGGGCCTGCCCGACACCCCGGAGAATCGCGAGCGATTCATCGCGACGATTCCGCTGGGGCGGATGTCCCAGGCGAGCGACCTGGCGGCGGCGGCCCTGTTCCTGGCCTCCGACGAGGCGGCGTTCATCACCGGGATCGACCTGCCGGTCGACGGCGGCCGCACGGCCTGAGGAGCGTTTCGGCATGGAAGCCTATACCGAGATCCGCGAGGCGGTGGCCAAGCTCTGCGCGGGCTTTCCCGGCCCATATTGGCGGGCGCTCGACCGCGAGATGGCCTATCCGACCGCGTTCGTGAACGCCCTGAGCGAGAGCGGCTATCTCTCTGTCCTGATCCCCGAGGAATACGTCGGGGCCGGCCTGCCGCTCTCCGCCGCGGCGGCGATCCTCGAGGAGGTTCAGCGGGCGGGCTGCAACGGCGGCGCCTGCCACGCGCAGATGTACACGATGGGCACGCTCCTCCGGCATGGGTCGGATGAGCAGAAGGCCGCGTACCTGCCCGCCATCGCGGAGGGGCGCCTGAGGCTCCAGGCCTTCGGGGTGACAGAGCCGACCTCCGGGACCGACACCGGCAGCCTCAAGACCACCGCGCGACTCGAGGGCGACCACTACGTGGTCAACGGTCGGAAGATCTGGACCAGCCGGGCCGAGCATTCGGACCTGATGCTGCTGCTCGCCCGCACCACGCCGCGCACCGAGGGCATGAAGCGCACGGACGGCTTGTCGGTGCTGCTCGTCGACATGCGCGAGGCGCGAGGCAACGGCCTTACCATCCGGCCGATCCGAACGATGATGAACCACGCCACCACGGAGGTGTTCTTCGACAACCTTCGCGTGCCGGCGCAAAACCTGATCGGCGAGGAGGGCAGGGGCTTCCGCTACATCCTGTCCGGCATGAACGCCGAGCGTATCCTGATCGCCGCGGAATGCGTCGGCGACGCGAAGTGGTTCATCGACAGGGCGAAGACCTACGCGGGCGAGCGAGCGGTGTTCGGTCGGCCGATCGGCGCCAATCAGGGCGTGCAGTTTCCGATCGCCAAGGCCTACGCGAACATGCGCGCGGCCGAGCTGATGGTCCGCGAGGCGCTCAGCCTCTACGAGGGCGGCGCCAACCCTGGGGCCGAAGCCAACATGGCAAAGATGCTGGCCGCCGACGCTTCGTTCGAAGCTGCCAATGCCTGCATCCAGACCCATGGCGGCTTCGGCTTCGCCGAGGAATACGATGTGGAGCGCAAGTTCCGCGAGACGCGCCTTTACCAGGTCGCGCCGATCTCCACGAACCTGATCCTCGCCTACCTGTCCGAGCACGTGCTCGGCATGCCGCGCTCGTATTGACATGACCGACCTTGCCGCCTGGATCGGTCGCAGCCGCGAGAGTTCCGACCTCGTCACCCCGCGGCTGCTGGCCGAGTTCCGGGCGACCTTCGCGCCGCATCTCGCGCCCGTGCAGGATGGGGTCGCACCGCCAGCCTTGCACTGGTGCCTCGCACCCGAGACGCCGCTGGCCGACGCCCTCGGGCCGGACGGGCACGCGGCCAGGGGCGGGTTCCTGCCCCCAGTGGAACTGCCAAGGCGCATGTGGGCTGGGGGGCAGATCGAGACCCTGACGGATCTGCATGAGGGCGATCTCATCACGCGCACCGAAACCGTGCGGAACATCGACTTCAAGGAAGGACGAAGCGGCAGACTGTGCTTCGTCACCGTCGATCACACGCTCGCTACCGCCCGCGGAGACGCGATCCGCGAGCGGCAGGACATCGTCTACCGGGAGGCGGCCGGTGCGCAGACCAGCGCGGGTGTCGCGCCGGAGCGCGGAGATGCGGAAGCGTATGAACGCAACTGGGCCGTATCGGCGACACCGACGCTGCTGTTCCGTTACTCGGCCATGACCTTCAACGGCCATCGCTTTCACTATGATCAGCCCTACGCCACGCAGGTCGAAGGCTACGCCGACCTTGTCGTGCATGGGCCGTTGCAGGCGACGCTCCTGATGAATCTCGCCGCAACGCTGATCGGCCGCGTGCCGCGGACGTTCGCGTATCGGGGCCTGTCACCCATGACGGCCAACCAGACGTTTCGCGTCTGCGGGCGCCGCACCGAAGGCGGGTTCGAGGGCCTGACTCTCGATGAGGATGGCCGCGTCTGCATGCGGGCGCAGGCCGCAATGTAAAGGCGGACGACGCGGCCTCCGACCGGGCGTCCTCCGTTCCTGACCCGCGGCGGCCCAGCGCTTGCTGAACCTCGAGACACCTTCGGTTTTCGCCTCGCCCGGGGACCAGGGTCCAACCCGCGGCGTCATCCCGAGTCGGCGACGCAAGGCGACGCCCTGGAAGGAGACCTCCAGCTGTCGCGGCGACTTCCGGATGCCTCCTTTGGAGGCCGCCGACGCGGCCTCCTCAGGGTGAGGTGAGGGCGGGGATGCCCGGGCGATGGTGGCCCGCTCAGGCGAGCTTTAGGCCGACGTCGACGTTGCCACGGGTGGCGTTCGAGTACGGGCAGACCTGGTGGGCGGCGTCCACGAGCTTCTGCGCGTCGGCCCGGTCGAGGCCCGGGAGGCTGATCGTCAGGTCAGCCGTGATACCGAAGCCGCCCTCGGAGCGCGGACCGATGCCGACATCTGCGGTGACGCTCGTATCGGCCGGCACCTTGAGCTTCAGCGAGGGGGCGACCGCCTTCATGGCGCCGAGGAAGCAGGCCGAGTAGCCGGAGGCGAAGAGCTGCTCCGGATTGGCGCCCGGACCGCCCGCACCGCCGAGCTCCTTAGGGGTCGAGAGCTTGACCTCGAAGCTGCCGTCGGCGGTCCGGGCAGCGCCGTCGCGGCCTCCGGTGGCGGTCGCTGTGGTGCGGTACTTGACGTCTACGGACATGGACGATCTCCGGTTGCAGAAAGAGAGTCGGCATCTAGCGCCGTCACATCCCCCACATAGCCCAGAAATCGATTGTGCGCAATCTAATTCACGGGGTGACCAGTGCGAAGCGGTCGACGTCCACGAGACCCTTGTCGGTGATCTTGAGGTGGGGGATCACCGGCAGCGGCAGGAACGCCACCTGCAGGAACGGCTCGGGCAAGACGACCCCGAGACTTCGCGCCGCCGCCCGCAGCGTCACGAGCGACTGGCGGATCGCGTCGAACGGCATCAGGCTCATCAGGCCGGCGAGCGGGAGGGCGATCTCGGCGAGCACGCGGCCGCCCTCCACCACGACGAAGCCGCCCTCGATCGCGCCCAGCCGATTGACCGCCGCCGCCATGTCGGATTCGTCCGCGCCGACCACCGTGATGTTGTGGCTGTCATGCCCGACCGACGAGGCGATGGCGCCGCGTTTGAGGCCGAAGCCCTTCACGAAGGCCACGCCGATGCCGCGCTCCCCCGGCGCCGTCTTTCCGTGCCGCTCCACCACGGCGACCTTGATGACGTCCTGCTCAAGGTCGATCCGTCGCTCGCCGCCGGAATACGGTAGGCTCAGGTCGTAGCGCAGGGTGATGATCTTGCCGGGCACAACGCCGATCACCGGTGTCGACGGCCCGGATCCCGGGGCCGCGAAATCCGTCGCCGTCACTTGGCGGGCCCGGACGCTGCCGCGGCCGATCGGCTCGATGGCGGGCCGATCCGCGAACAGCGCCGAGTCCACGGGCCGCCCGGCGCTGAAGACCTGGGAGACGCGGCAAGCCAGAAAATCGTCGAGGACGACGAGATCTGCGCGCTGGCCCGGCGCCACGAGCCCCCGGTCGTGCAGGCAGAAGGCCCGGGCAGCCGACCACGATGCCGCTCGGTAGGCGGCGAGCGGCGGGGCTCCCAGGGCGATGGATGTGCGGATGACGTAATCGAGATGTCCCTCCTCGGCGATGTCGAGGGGGTTCCGGTCGTCGGTGCAGAAGGCCAGGAACGGCGCCGTGCGCTCGGTCAGGATCGGCGCCAGAGCGTGCAGATCCTTGGAGACGGAGCCCTCGCGGATCAGCACGGTCATGCCCTTGGAGAGCTTCTCCAGGGCCTCCTCGGGCGTCGTCGCCTCGTGCTCGGTGCGGATGCCGGCCGCGATGTAGCCGTTGAGCCCGGCGCCGCGCAGCAGCGGCGCGTGGCCGTCGATGTGCCGGCCCTGGAAGGCCGCGAGCTTCTCCAGCGCGCCCGGGTCGCCCGCGAGCACGCCCGGGAAGTTCATGAACTCGGCGAGCCCGATCACCTTCCGGTGGCTGGCGAAGGGCAGCAGGTCCGCGGCGGTGATCCGGGCGCCCGATGTCTCGAGGTGGTCGGTTGCCGGCACGCAGGAGGAGAGCTGCACCCGCAGATCCATCGCCAGGGTCTCGGCGGATTCCAGGAACCACCTGAAGGCCGCCATGCCCAGCACGTTGGCCATCTCGTGCGGGTCGCAGACCCCCGTGGTGACCCCGTGCGGCAGGACGCAGCGCTCGAATTCCTGCGGCGGCATCAGCGAGGATTCGACATGGAAATGGGTGTCGATGAAGCCCGGCACGACGACCTTGCCGCCGACATCGACCTCTCGCCGGCCCCGATAGTGGCCGTAGGTTCCGACGATGCGGTCGCCGCAGATCGCGATGTCGGAGGCGACGAGGTCGCCGGTCACAAGGTCGAGGAAGCGGCCGCCCTTGAGCACGAGGTCGGCTTCGGTCCGGCCCTGGCCCTGGTCGATGGCCCGCCGCAGGAAATCCACCTGTCCCATCGCGCGCGTGCCCCTTCGTGCGCCCCGGCATCTGCCAGGAGCATGCCACGGCTCCCCCCGGTTCGGCGACGCTTGCAGCCGCGCGGCGGTGGGAGCAGAAGCCCCGTACCTTTGAAACGATCGAATCCCGCGATGCCCGCTTATCGTTCCCGCACCACCACCCATGGCCGCAACATGGCCGGCGCCCGCGGCCTCTGGCGCGCCACCGGCATGAAGGATGGCGATTTCGGCAAGCCGATCATCGCCGTGGTCAACTCGTTCACGCAGTTCGTGCCCGGCCACGTCCACCTGAAGGATCTCGGCCAACTCGTGGCCCGGGAGATCGAGAAGGCCGGCGGCGTCGCCAAGGAGTTCAACACCATCGCGGTCGATGACGGCATCGCGATGGGTCACGACGGCATGCTGTACTCGCTGCCCTCGCGGGAGCTGATCGCCGATTCCGTCGAGTACATGGTCAACGCGCACTGCGCCGACGCGATGGTGTGCATCTCGAACTGCGACAAGATCACCCCCGGCATGCTCATGGCCTGCCTGCGGCTGAACATCCCGACCGTGTTCGTCTCGGGCGGCCCGATGGAGGCCGGCAAGGTTCAGCTGTCCGGCATCGCCAAGAAGGTCGATCTCGTCGACGCCATGATCGCAGCGGCCGACGACCGGATCTCCGATGCCGATGTCGAGGTGATCGAGCGCTCCGCCTGCCCGACCTGCGGGTCGTGCTCGGGCATGTTCACGGCGAACTCGATGAACTGCCTCACCGAGGCGCTCGGGCTGGCGCTGCCAGGCAACGGCTCGGTGCTGGCCACCCATGCCGACCGTAAGCGCCTGTTCGTGGAGGCCGGCCACCTGATCGTCGACCTCGCCCGCCGCTACTACGAGCAGGACGACGTGGGCGTGCTGCCGCGCGCGGTCGCGAGCTTCAAGGCGTTCGAGAATGCCATGACCCTCGACATCGCCATGGGCGGCTCGACCAACACGGTTCTGCACCTGCTGGCCGCCGCCCACGAGGGCGAAGTGCCGTTCACGATGGCGGATATCGACCGGCTGTCCTGTCGGGTGCCGGTCCTGTGCAAGGTCGCGCCGGCGGTGGCCAACGTCCACATGGAGGACGTTCATCGCGCCGGCGGGATCATGGGCATCCTGGGCGAACTCGATCGCGCCGGGCTGATCGACACGGAGGTCGGCAATGTCGCCGCCGGGACGCTCGGCGCGGCTCTGGCGCGCTGGGACGTGCGCGGCGAACCGAGCGCCTCGGTCGAGACCTTCTACCGCGCTGCCCCGGGCGGCGTGCCGACGCAGGTAGCCTTCAGCCAGGAATCCCGCTTCGACGCGCTCGACCTCGACCGGGAGAGCGGTGTGATCCGCGACGCCGCACACGCCTACTCGCAGGATGGCGGCCTCGCGGTGCTTTACGGCAACCTGGCCGAGCAGGGTTGCATCGTGAAGACCGCGGGCGTCGATGCCTCGATCCTCACCTTCGCGGGCCCGGCCCGGGTGTTCGAGAGCCAGGATGCGGCGGTGGACGGGATCCTTAACGGCAAGGTCTCGGCCGGCGAGGTCGTGCTGATCCGCTATGAGGGCCCGCGCGGCGGCCCCGGCATGCAGGAGATGCTGTACCCGACGAGCTACCTGAAATCGAAGGGGCTCGGCAAAGCCTGCGCCCTCGTGACGGACGGGCGCTTCTCCGGCGGCTCCTCGGGCCTGTCGATCGGCCATGTCTCCCCGGAGGCGGCCGAGGGCGGCCTGATCGCCCTCGTTCGCGACGGCGACATCATCGCCATCGACATCCCGGCCCGCAGGATCCGCCTCGACGTTGAGACGGCCGAGCTGGAGCGGCGTCGCGCCGAGCAGGAGGCGGTCGGCTGGCAGCCGGCGAGCCCGAGGAAGCGCAAGGTCAGCGCGGCCCTGCGCGCCTACGCGATGCTGACGACCAGCGCTGCCCATGGGGCGGTGCGCCGGGCCTGATCAGCGGAAGGCGAAGATCAGTATGGCGGCCGTGGCCAGAAGGGCCGCGGTTACGAAGCCGCGGAAGAGTGGCTCGGCGACTCCGCCGGGCTGTGCCGCGGGTTCGAGCGCCGGTGCAGGCGGCACGACGTGGCCAAGGGCTGACAGCATCAGCGGCTCGATCGCCGCGTAGCCGGCCGGGCTGAGATGCAGCCCATCGGTGCCGTATTCCTCGCGGAGTGCGCCGGATTCGTTTGCCAGCACGGCATGGTAGTCGATGAAGGTCGCGCCGTGCGCGTGCGCATGTTCGCGCAGCCACGCGTTGACCGCCGCGATCATGGCGGGAGCGTCCTTCACCTCCGGGTTCCAGGGGATCCGTGCGGCCGGCATGATCGAGCCGATCCAGGCCTTCACACCCATCGCCCGCGCCTCATCGAGCATGCCGGCCAGCGTCCGGGCGATCTCCTCGGCGGGGACGAAGAATCCCTCGTTGCGGCCGATATCGTTGACGCCGCACAGCAGATGCACGCCCTGGGCGCCGGTCTCCTCGAGGTCCCGGCGGAACCGCATGGTGATCCAGCGTGCGGTCTGGCCGGAGCCGCCCCGCGGGATCAGGTCGTAGGCCTCGAAGGTCCCGGCCCTGTGGAAGCCCCACAGTTCCGTGATCGAGTCCCCGATGAAGACGATCGGCGCGACCAAGACCTACCCCTGTGCGGATGGTGCTGAGGCGGCGCCGAGCAGGTCGGCGACCTCCGCCTGAAGCCGGTCGGCCATCAACTGTCGGCCCTCCGAGGTGACGTGCACGATGTCGGTGAACAGGAACCGGGCATCGTCCTCGAACATCCGGCTCAGGTCCCGGATCGAGAACGGTCCCTGCGCGAGCCCCTGGGCTTCGAGCCGGCCGAGCACCTGCTCGATCCGGTCGTATTGCCGGTCGAGATAGGCCAGGAACGCGCCGGAGGCCGCGTTCTGCTCGTCACCGACCCGTTCCGACTTGCGGACGATGGCCGGCTGGAGGACGAACCGGACCGGCGCCCCGATCCCGCCGGAAAGACGGGCGAGGCGCTTCAGCGCCAGCTCGAACTGGCGCACCACCTCCCATTCCCAGATGTCCGACTGCCAGTTCGTCAGCGCCCGGAGATTGGCGAGGCGGCCGAAGATCAACTGCTCGAGGCTATCGTAAGACAGTGCCTCGACGTCCTGCTCGGTCTTCCTCTGGTCGAAGAAGAAGTCGGACAGGCACTCACTGGCGAAGTGGTTGTACGGATAGCCCGCCCGCGGGTCGAAGCTCCAGGGCTGGAAGATGTCGGTCGCACCTCCGACGACGAAGATCATGTCGGGCTGGAGATCCATCAGCCGTGTCGTGATCAGGGCGATCATCTGATTCAGGCAGGCCGAGACCGCGCCGAAATTGTAGACGCGTGCACCCTCGCCGTGCACGCGCTTGAGCCCGGATTCCAGGCGTCCCGGAATGGTGTCGGCGAAAACCTGCCCCTCGACGAGGGTGCTGTCGCCGACCACGAACACACGCAACGTCTCCGTGGCCGGGCGCCCCTCGGGGTGGATGTCGTTGCGGTAGCCGAGGGCATCGAAGCGCCAGCCCTTCTCGGCGCTCGGCGCCAGGGGCTTGCCGGCGAAATGCGTATAGGGTGCCGGGAAGCGGATGTTCGAATCGAAGGCGTGGAAGCTCTGCAGAAATTTGCGGCGTCGCGCGCGCTCGGCATCGTCAGGGGCGCTGGCCATGCTGGGTCTCCCACCCGGTCGGATGTACTACTCTGGTCCGGCACGCGGATCGCCCCGCGAGCGTCGCGGCCAGGTAACTGGCGAGGCGTCTCCGCCTTCTCAGCAGCGGAGCGTCGCGTGGTTTTCCAGGAACCAACCGTAGGTCTGTCGCAGGCCGTCTTCGAGGCCGATCTCCGGCCGCCACCCCATGGCGGTGAGGCGCGACACGTCCATCAGCTTGCGCGGTGTCCCGTCCGGCTTCGTCGCGTCGAACTCCAGGCGGCCCGCGTAGCCGATCACACGTGCCAGCGCCTCAGCCAGTTCGCGGATGGTGCAATCCGCGCCGGTGCCGACGTTGATATGCGACAGGTCCGGCCGGGTGTTGGCCGCGTAGACCGCGTCGTCCATCCCCATCACGAACACGCTGGCCCGGGCCATGTCGTCAACGTGCAGGAACTCGCGCATCGCACGGCCTGTGCCCCAGACCGTGACGCTCGGTCGGCCCTCGTCCTTCGCCTCGTGCAGGCGGCGCATCAGAGCCGGCAGGACGTGGGCGTTCTCGGGATGGAAGTTGTCGTTCGGCCCGTACAGGTTGGTCGGCATGACGCTGCGGTAGCGTCGCCCGTATTGCCGGTTGTAGCTCTCGCACATCTTGATCCCGGCGATCTTGGCGATGGCGTAGGGCTCGTTGGTCGGCTCCAGAAGCCCGGTCAGCAGCGCGTCCTCGCGCATCGGCTGCGCCGCAAGCTTCGGGTAGATGCACGACGACCCCAGGAACAGCAGCCGGTCGACATCGGCCACGTGCGCGGCGTGAATGAGGTTCGCCTGGATCAGCAGGTTCTCGTGGATGAACTCCGCCGGGTAGGTGTTGTTGGCGTGGATGCCGCCGACCTTGGCAGCAGCAAGGTAGACCTGGTCGATGCGCTGGTCGGCGAAGAACCGGCGGACCGCGGCCTGATCGAGCAGGTCGAGCGCCTGCCGGTCCGCCGTGAGGATCCGCTCATGGCCGAGCGCGCGCAAGCGACGCACGATCGCTGAGCCGACCATTCCGCGGTGGCCCGCCACGAAGATGGTC
>NZ_JAUYZJ010000017.1:0-61885 GCF_030700285.1 Methylobacterium sp. NEAU K
GGCTTGGTCGAGGCGGAGAACGCCCACGACGTCGGGGACACGGTTCTTCTGCGTGACGTCGACGAGGGCGATCTGGTTCGTGCCCACCACGATCGGCGAAAGGAACGTCGCCGACCCGAAGGGCGCGAAGCCGCCGTTGAACGCGAGCGGAGAGGCGGCGGTGTTCGATCCGCTGCCGAAGACTGGAAAGCGCCGGAACGTCGGATCTTCGGCCGAGATCGTCGCGCTCAGTCCGCCGCCGAGCGTGGCGGTATAGGCGAGGAGGTTGGTGCTGTACGTATCGGAGCCCGTCGTGCCGCCGATGAACTCGTAGTCGTGGGCGTAGAAATCGAAGAACGACGACGCGCGACCGGCCGTGATGCCGGCGAACTGGATGAAGGCCTTGTCGATATCGACGTATTGTTGCGCTCGCCCGAACGCATCCGCGCCAAGCGCAGGGAAGGCAAGTGCTTCTCTCTGGCGCGATCCGGAGGTGAAGTACGGCCCGGTCCGGTTCTGGATCTCGATACGGGTGAAGGCACGGAGGGTGCCGTACGCAGTCTGCGTCCGCGCATCGAGGTTCATGCGGGCGACCGATCGGTAGCCTGAGACGTCGCCGTTGGTGCCGCTCCGGTTGCCGCTGTTCTGGTACAGGTACTCAAAACGCGCCCGGCCCGAAACTCGAAGACATGTGTCGGTTCCGGGGATATAGAAAAATCCCGCCCCGTAAGCATTGCAGACGCGGACATACTCGACTGCGGCGGCCTTCTTGACCGGCAGGTCAGCGGCTTGGCCGGCCCCGACGGCCGCGAATGCAGCAGCGGACCCAAGCAGCGATGCTTTCAAAAATCTCATCCGTACCCCCAAAACATTCGAGACCCGTAGCCTGGGCGATGCCCGGTTTTCCGGGTCACGCCGCTCGTTTTTGTTCGGGCCTGCGTCTTGGTGGCGGGCTCCAGCAAGTTCACAAATCATGAATGCTTGCTGGCTCCGGATCATGCCTGAGCCGTTACGCTCGGCAACATTTCTTTTCAAAATAAAGTTTTAAACTTGCGGGCGGGAAGCTCGCGAGTAGCACCCGTGGGTGGCGCGCCTGTGTTCTGGAAGACACGACGCGGAGAAAAGTTGAGGCCTCGCAATAACAAGTGCGTTAAATATCGCAATCTTTGCGCAGTGTTCTCGAAGGGGGGTGTCTCGACTGCTCCGACCCGGGTTTCCAAGGTCCTGATATCGAAAACGCCGAGAGATGTGGTGTATGCGGCGTTGGGCGGCGCTTCGCCGGAGAGCACCCGCAAGGCCGAGTCTGAGGCGGAGGTCGGTCGCCCAGGGATTTGATCGCGCAGTGTGATATTAGAATTGACCACCTCGCTGCGAGGGATGCACCATGGGCGAGGTTCGTCCCGGCAGCGCCCACAGGATGGAGGCGGTCCGTCGCGCAATACAGCTACGTCAAGAGCGTGTGAGGGCCACCGCCCGGCGCTACGGGGTCAGCCCGACAACAGTACAGAAGTGGCGCGCTCGGCGGACGACGGCGGACGCCGCCATGGGTCCGAAAGGGCCACGCTCCACCGTACTGACGCCCGATGAATGGCCTGCTGCCGGTTCGGTGGACACCGGCCTAAGCTGGTTTGGCTCGGTTTTCGAACTCGACCGGGCTGAGATAGCCGAGCGTCGAGTGCCGCCGTACCGTGTTGTAGAAGCGCTCGATGTAATCAAACACGTCCGCCCGCGCCTCGTCCCGCGTGCGGTCGAGCTCACGCTGCAGGCGGGCGATCTCGGCGGCCTGATCAGACGGCGATGCGACCGCAGTTGGTGGCAAGGCCCCGGTCGATCCTGCCGGCCGCGGTCGGGGTGGGGCTCCGTTCAGCGTTGCACGCCATTGCCGCAACATCGAGGGCTGGATCCCGAGCTCGGCCGCGATCTGCATCTGCGGCCGGCCGCTGCTCTCCAGAAGGGCGACCGCTTCGCGCTTGAACTCGGGCGTGAACGCCCGTCTCGTCTGCGCCATCCGACACCTTCCTCGCTCCGCCAGAGCGTATCAGAGGTGTCCGTGAACCGAGGGAGGATCAGGTTTTCGGCAGCAAGCCCCACTGGCTCGCGGAGCCGAGCCCCTCGTGAAGCAGCACCAGCGTCGGAGCCGCGTCCGGCTGCTGGCCGAAGAAGTTGTATTCCAGGCGAACGTTATCGACATCGAGGAAGCCGGTGGCCTAGAGGCAAGTCATCCCACCCCCGATCTCATCTGGTCGGCGATCTTCTCCGCGATCATCAGGGTCGGGACATTGGTGTTGGCACTCGGCAGGCGCGGCATCACCGATGCGTCGGCGACGAGAAGGTTCTCGGTGCCGATGACGCGGCCCGCCGGGTCGACCACCGCGCGAGGGTCGTCCGCGCGGCTCATTCGGCAGGTGCCGCTCGCATGCCAGACCCCGAAGACGTTGTCGCGGACGAAACCGCGAAGTGCCGCGTCGTCCCGGATCAGCGTGGCCCAGTCCCTGCCCCCCGTGAACGCGCGGAGCATCGGGCGTCGCAGGACGGCCGGCGCGTCGAGGAGGCGCGCGAGCAGCGCGGTGATGCGGCGGTTCCGGTCCGATACGGCACTGAGGCGCCTGATCAGCGGGGAGTAGTTCGCTGGAAACAGGTCGGCCGGATCGGGATTCAGGGCGGCCGAGACGACGAGATCGACGAGGAACCGGACCCCGGAGGCGAGGCGGTCGAGGTCGCGGGGGTCCGACAGCAGGTTGAGGTCGATGTCGGGCGGCCCGGCCGGGTTCGCTGGGTCGAGGCGCAGGCGCCCGACCGAATGTGGCTGGTTCGCCCACAGAAAGTAAAGGGCGAGGCGCGCGCCGAGTGCGTGCCAGCCGGCCCGAGCCGAGGCGGTGAGGTACATGTCGGAGGCGCTGCCGTCCGGGTGATCGGACGTGTAGCGCAGTGCCAGAAGACTGGCCCGCCGGAACTCCGCAGGCAGCCGAAGGGCGCGCGGTAGGATCTGTGCGATGGTCAGGGCCGGATGGTCGCGCAGGTTCTCTCCGACGCCCGGACGGTCCACCAGCACCGGGATCCCGCAGGCGGTGAGCGCGTCGCCCGGGCCGATCCCGGCGCGCAGGAGGAGAGCCGGCGATTGGAGGGCGCCTGCGCAGATCACGACGGAGGATGCCTCCACCCGCTGCTCTGATCCGTCGTCCCTCCGCAGCACCGCTCCGGCCGCGCGGCGGCCATCCATCACCAGCGAGCGGACCTCGACCTCGGCGGCGATGGCAAGGTTTGATCGCGCCCGCGTCCTGGCATCGAGATAGGCCGCGGCAGCCGACACCCGCGCGTCGTCGCGGTTGGAAAAAGCTGGCGGAAAGATCCCGTCCGTGAACTCGCCATTCTGATCAACGCAGCGGGGTAGGCCACTCGCGTCGAAGGCGCGGGCCACCGCATGCGCGAAAGGTGGCCAAGCGGGCTCTAGGATGCGCCGGATCGGCAGCGGCCCGTCGCATCCATGCAAGGGGCCGCCGCAATCGAGGTCGGTCTCAAGCCGGCGGAAATACGGGAGCACGTCGTCCCAGGCCCAACCCTCGGCACCAAGTTCGGCCCAGGCGTCGTAGTCGCGAGGCAATCCGGGGTTGGCGGCCTGGACGTTGATGCTGGATGAACCGCCTATCACCCGACCTTGCTCGTAGGCCCGGCGACGAACCTGTCCGCGGGCATCGCGAGTCACCGCGGCGTCGAGGCCAGGCCAGACATAGGTGTCGCCGTGGAACAGCGGCATTGGGTAGCTGTCGAGGATCTCGGGCGGCACCCGACCGGGCGGGGTGTCGATTCCGGCCTCGACGAGGAGCACGCGGCGACGCGGATCGGCGGAGAGGCGGTTCGCCAGCACGCAGCCGGCCGAGCCGCCGCCAACGATCAACACATCGACCGCCTCGGGCAGGGTGCTCACGGGCGGCTCAGCCGACGGCCTTGCGCCAGTCGGCGTCGGGCGCGAGCACCGCATCGAGATCGACCTCGGCTTCGCCCGGGACCCGGATGCGCTTGAACTTCATGGGGGGGGCGTCGAGGGTAGCCGTCGCATCGAGGCCCATCTTGGCACCGACGCCGTCGCGCCCGGAGGGGTCGAGCTTCGAGCCCTGCGCGTTCGGGACCACCACGAGGTCCCGATCCGCCTGGAAGCGGGTCGAGACCGCCCACTCGACCTCCTTCGGGTCGTGAATATCGACATCCGTGTCGACCACGACGGCATGCTTGATGTCGTAATGGGCCGCGAACGCCCCGAGCAGCACGTTCTTGGCTTCGCCCTCCTGCGATTTCCGCAGCCGGACGTAGAGGTGGTAGCGCCCGACACCCCCGAGGGAGAGATGCACGTCCTCGACGCCGGGAAAGCTGCGCTGGAGGGTCGCGAGAATGGTCGCTTCCCGGGGGATCGCGCCGAGCAGCAGGTGCTCGAGGCCGCCGCCGACGATCATGTGGAAGATCGGATTGGGCCGATGCGTCACGGCATCGACCTGCATGACGTGCCGCTTGGCCCGCTCCCCGTAATATTGCGGGAATTCCCCGAACGGACCCTCGGGCTCGCGGACCTCGGGCAGGAGCCGTCCCTCGATCACGATCTCGGCCTCGGCCGGCACGCGCACGTCGTTCGTCAGGCACTTCACCACGTCGAGGGGCCGGCCGGTGAGGGCTCCGGCGATCTCCAATTCGTCGCTGCCGAGGGGGACGATCGCCTGTGAGGCCAAGAGGCACGCGGGATCGACACCGACCACCAGGGCGACCTCAAGGCCCCGTCCCTGAGCTTCCGCCCTGCGGTAGAAGTTGTCGGTGTGCCGCGGCAGCACCAGCACGCCGATCCGGTCCGGACCGCTGATCTGGCAGCGCAGGATGGCGACGTTCTGCAGGCCGGTCTCGGGATCCCGCGAGATCATGAGGCCCGCCGAGATGTAGGGGCCGCTGTCGTGCTCGTTCAGGGTCGGGACCGGCAGGAGCTTCAGGATGTCGATGCCCTCCCGGTGCACCTCCTCCTGTGCGGGGGCGGAGGCCCGCTCGCGCCAGGGCAGCGGTTCGGCCGCGGCGCGCCGGAAATGGGCGACGAGGCGATCCTGCGAGATGTCGAGCGCCTCCGCCATCCAGGCCCTGCTTGAGACGAGGCCCGAGACGATGGTTCCCGGATGCCCGCCGGGCTGCGGAAACAGGCTGGCGCGGCGTCCGTCGAGCCGGTTCGCCACGGCCGCCGCCTCGTGCCGGAGTCCGATGCCCGGACGTGCCACGGCCAGGCGCCCGTTCCCGGCGAGCCGATCGAGCCAGTCGCGCAGTGAACGGACGGGGGCGGGCGCGTTCATGCTGTCCTCGCGGAGGGGGCGTTCTCGGCCGGTGCCGTCATGGATGGAAGCGTTAAGCCCTTCCAGCACGCGGGAAAAATAACGATTGCTGATGCCGTGCATCACCCGGTCTGAATTGCCCGCATCGTCCCAGGCATGATCCCTTGGCGTCCGCCGCCCATGCCAGCCCGAGTCCCGCCCATGGACCTTCGCCAGATCTCCTACTTCGTCGCCCTGTTCGAGGAGGGCAGCGTCACTCGCGCGGCGCAGCGGATGAACGTGGTCCAGCCCGCGCTCAGCATGCAGATCGCCAAGCTTGAGCGCGAACTCGGCCAGCGCCTGTTCGACCGCCAGCCGAAGGCGATGATGCCAACCGCCGCTGGCCGCACCCTGCACCGGCTGGTCCAGCCGATTCAGCGGGACGTTGCCGAGGCCCGCGCCGTCATGGCGCGCCTCTCGCAGACGGTCTCCGGGCGCGTGACGGTCGGCATCCTGTCGTCCCTATCGATGAGCGTGGTGCCGAGCGTCCTCGTGCGTTTTGCGGCGGCCTATCCGGATGTCGAGCTGTCGCTGGCCGACGGTTACACAAGCACATTCATCGAGGGCGTCGGCACCGGCGCCCTCGATCTCGCGGTGATCAACCGGCCCGCCCGCCGGCTCGGCCTCGTCACGGCACCGCTCCTCGACGAGGAGATGGTGGTCGTGGGCGGGCGCGACACGCCGCTGCCGGTGCCACTGCCCTTCCGGATGGCCGACCTCGCCGCCCTCGACCTGATCCTGCCCTCGACCCGGCACGGTCTGCGCCTCGAACTCGACCGCCGCGTCGGGTCGGCCGACGTCACCCTCAGCCCGAAGCTCGAACTCGACCTGCCGTCCGCGATCGCGGATTTCGTGGCGCGCTCCGCGAGCTTCACCGTGCTGCCGAGCATCGCCGTCAGCCGCCAGCTCGCGGACGGATCCCTCAAGGCCTACCGCATCGTGGCGCCGCGCATCGCGCGCGAGTTGGTGATCATTCACCACCCGAAGAACCCGCTGAGCAAGGCGGCGCAGCTCTTCCTCGCTATTCTCACGGAGGAGCTGAGCGCTGCGGCTGCCGCGCTGCAGGCGCACATCATCACCGGTTAGGCTCCTCCGAGCCTGATGGCGCCGATCAGCCAACGTTATTCGACAGGCGCGCCCGCACCCCGATACTTTGCGGCGAAAGCGCCGCGCCCAATGCGACGGGACCGGGAGGAGTGATGAACACCCTGCCCCTTGTGGTTGGCATCTCCGGGGCCTCCGGGGTGATCTACGGTGTCCGTCTCCTGGAGATCCTGCGCGACCTCGCGATCCCGGCGCATCTCGTGATGTCGCGGTCGGCGGAAGTGACGCTCGCCCACGAGACCGACCTTAAGGTCGCCGACGTGCGGGCACTGGCAGCCAGGACCTACGCCCAAGCCGATATCGGCGCGTCGATCGCGTCCGGATCCTTCAGGACGCGCGGCATGATCGTAGCGCCCTGCTCCATGCGGAGCCAGGCCGAGATCGCCACTGGCGTCACCTCTGGTCTGCTGACGCGGGCAGCCGACGTGACGCTGAAGGAGCGCCGACGCCTGGTCCTGATGGTGCGGGAGACCCCGCTCCATACCGGGCACCTGCGCACCATGACGGCGCTCTCCGAGATGGGGGTGATCATCGCGCCGCCGGTGCCGGCCTTCTACGCACGTCCCGAGAGCCTCGCCGACATGGTGGACCACACGCTCGGGCGGGTACTCGACCTGTTCGACATCGATTTTCACGGGGTGCGGCGTTGGCGGGCCGAGGAGGCCTGATTGGCGATCAGCCTGTGGCCAGCGCCGCCGTCAGGACCTGTAGCGGCCCGTCCGGCCAAGGCAGGCGGAGATGGGCGGCGTAGTGCGCAAGGGCGTCCGTGCCCGAACCTGCGGGGCCGTTCGGTGCCGGCGCGGCCTCCGACAAAGCCGCGAGGGCGAGGCGCTCCGCGTCGAGTTCCGCAGCCTTGATCCGCTCCCGGAGTGCCTCTGTCGGCTGCCCCGGCAGGAGCTCTGACCGCATCGCCCGGCGGATCGCCCGCAGCGGTGCGATCACCTGTCCCCTCCAGGGGGCGACCCGGGCATTTGCCCGCATGATCGCCGTCGCGTCCACCGGCCGCCCGGTCCGGTCGCACCAGATCAGGTAGAGGAGGAGCGGCACGTCGACGCCGCCTTCGTCTTGCAGGGCGAGGCAGGCCTGGGCGATGCCGGGCCGGCCGTAGAGTTCGCAGGCGAAGGTCCAGAGAGGATCGCCGGTCATCGGGATGCGCCGCCTCGCGCGCTGGAGTGCTCAGGTCAGGTCGAGATTGCCCTGCGTCTCCTCGGTCAGGAAGGCACCCACGAGATAGACCAACGTGACGCCGGTCGTGACCACGGCGAGAACCATCGGGATCTGGCTCGGTCCATCGGAGACGAGGGAGACCAGGGTCGGCAACATGCCGCCGAGGGCGAAGCCGATATTCCAGGTCAGGCCGGTGCCGGTGGCGCGCACCGCCGTTGGGAATTTCTCGTTCAGAAAGATCAACAGCGGCCCGTAGCTGGCGTTGGCGATAAGCGCGAGAAGGCAGGCGCAGGCCGCCACCCCCGCGAGGCTCGTCGTGTTCGCCATGGTCAGAAACAGGGCCGGGAAGGCGAAGAGGCGGATTACCCCCATCAGGATGAAGGACTTTTTCCGTCCAAGATGCTGGCTCAACGCGCCCATGCCGCAGGCCCCGACCGCCGCCGCGACATTGGCGCCGACCAGGATCATCGAGGCGCTTGCGTTGGGCACGCCGTTCACAAGCTTGAGGATGGTCGGCAGGTAGCCCGAGGTCAGGTAGTAGGCCGCCCCACCCCCGAAGGCGATCAGCACCGAGACCGCGAAGCTTGTCCGATTGGCCGGCGAGAACAGGGTCCGGAGCGGCGAAGCCTCCGCGGTGGCTCCTGCGCGGATCTCGGCCTTGCGTGCCTGCAATTGCCGGAAGATCGGCGATTCCTCCAGGTTGCGGAACAGGATCAGGCCGATCACCGAGGTGAGCAGGCCTGAGAAGAACATCAGCCGCCACCCCCATACGGCGAAGGCATCGCCCGGCGCGATGAACGAGACGACGTAGAAGACGAGCGAGGCGAGGAGGCCGCCGATGGCCGAGCCGCCGCCGCCGACCGCGCCCGACATCAGGCCGCGCCAGCGCTCGGGCACGGATTCGGTTCCGATCGTGTGGGAGGCCGCGACCACGCCGCCGACGAAAATGCCCTGGACGAGGCGGAACAGCAGGAAGATCGCGGTGGCAAGCCAGCCGATCTGCCCGACCGTGGGCAGGAGGCCGAAGATCGCCGTGGACAGCCCGACGCCGGTCACCGCCAACATGAGGGCGCGGCGCCGGCCGAAGCGGTCGGCATAGGAGCCGAATAGGGCCGAGCCGAGCGGCCGGATCAGCAGCGTGACCGCGAAGGAGGCGTAGGCGCCGGCCAGCGACAGCATCGGCTTGTCGGCTGGGAAGAACAGCGCCCCGACGACGGGCGCGACATAGAGCAGGATGAAGAGATCGAACAGGTCGAGGCCCCAGCCGAACAGCGACGCCAGGGCGGCTGTGAAGGTCTGTCGGCCCGTAGCCTTGGTGAGGGCGAGGGGATCGGGCGTGAGCGCCGCGGCGGTAGACATGGCTTTCCTCCCTGGGATGCGGTCGTTGCTGCTTGGGTCGTCGTCGGCCGGTCTTCGCGCCGGCTCGGAGCGCGGCCTGTCCGGGCGCGCGCCATCGTGTCCCGCCGGAGCGGGACGACCGATCGTTTCCAGAGGTGACGCGGGGGGCATGGCGTGCCGCCCCCGCGTCGCGGCAGTCCCTACGCGTTTCCCCCCGTCGGACCAGCCGCTGCCCCGGCGGGGCTAGGAGCCGACGAAGCGGGGCGCCCGCTTCGCGTGGAAGGCCTCGACGCCCTCGCGGAAGTCGTCGGCCTGCCGCAGCCGGCTGTAGCAATGACCCTCGAGTTCGATGGCGATCGAGAGGCTCGCGTCCTCGGTATCGTTGAGGAGCTTCTTGGCGGTGCGCTGCGCGATGGGGGAGAAGGCCCGCAGCTCCTCGACGAGGGCGTCCGTCGCCCGCTCCAGTTCCGCATCGGGCACGCATTCCGTGGCGATGCCCCAGTCCAGGGCCTGATGGCCGGGGATGCGCCGGGAGCGCATCACGATGTCCTTGGTGCGGGTGATGCCGACGATCTTCTGGAGCCGGGCCGAACCACCTGAGCCGGGGATCTGGCCGAGCTTCTGCTCTGGCAGCGCGTAACGGCAGGTCTCGGAGACGATGCGGAAGTCGCAGGCCAGCGAGATCTCGAAGCCGACCCCAAAGGTGTAGCCGCGGTTGGCCGCGATCACCGGCTTCGAACAGCGGGCGGGCGCGGCGATGTTCCAGGCGAGCCTGGAGACGTGCTCGGGCGAGGCCTCCAGAAAGCCCTTGATGTAGCCACCCGAGGAGAAATGCTCGCCCTCCGCGCGCAGGACGATGACACGCACGCGCTCATCTTCATCGAGGGCCTCGAACACCTTTCGGATCTCGTCCCTCTGAGGCATCGCGATCACGTTCATGGGCGGCCGGGCCAGGATCACGTCGGCGCGTTCGCGCTCCGCGTCGATCTCCACGCGGAACCCGTCGAGGTTCGTCAGGCGTGGATCGGTGGTCTGATGATCTGTCGTCATGGACTCGGGCTCTCGCTTCGGGGCTCTCTGGGCGTTGAGGGGGCGACGTTCGCGCGAAACGGCGCGGTCAGGCCGCGGCATTCCCTTCGGCGCGGGGCTCGGCCGCGCGCTCAGGGACGTACTCGCCGGCGACGAGCTGGCGGCGCAGCAGCTTGCCGACCGGCGATTTCGGAATTTCGTCGACGAAGACGTAGCGGCGCGGGAGCTTGTGGCTTGGTAGGCCGCCTTCCCGGCAGTGGGCGTCCAGGACCGCCGCGTCGACGCGGCCGCTCCGCTTGATGAACGCAGCGACGATCCGGCCCCAGCGCTCGTCGGGCAAGCCCACGACGGCGACCTCGGACACGGCGGGGTGTAGCGAGAGCCGGCTCTCGATCTCCACGGGCGAGACGTTCTCGCCGCCGGTGATGATCATGTCGTCGACCCGGCCGGTGACGAAGATGTCGCCGTTGGCGTCGGCAAAGCCGATGTCGCCGGTGAAGTACCAGCCGTCGCGGAACGCCTTGGCGGTGGCTTCGGGGCGGCGCCAATAGCCCTCGAAGGCCTCGTCGCCACTCGCAATGACGGCGATCTCCCCCTCTTCGCCGGGCGCGGCGGGCGCGTCCGGGGTGCCCGTCAGGGGCACGATGCGCACCATGGTGTTGAGCCCGGCCCGGCCGGCCGAGCCGGGCTTGGTCGCGGCCTCGTGGTTGATCGTGAAGGTGTAGACCTCCGACGAGCCGTAATGGTTCACGAAGAGGTCCGGCCGGAACGCTTCGGTGAGGCGCGCGAGCAATCCGTCGGTCATCGGTGCCCCGGCGAAGCCGAGCTTGCGCACGGAGCCGGTGTCGGTCGCCGGGAAATCCGGGTGGTGGACGAGGTCGTGGTAGAGGGTGGGCACGAGGTAGAGGTTCGTGATCCGCTCCGCCGCGATCAGCCGGAGGGCGCGGGCCACGTCGAAGCGCGGCAGGCAGACGAAGGTGCCGCCGATCAGCGACATCGCCAGGAGCGAGCGCACGCCCATGGTGTGGTAGAGCGGCATGACGCCGAGGGTCCGCTCGGCGCGTCCGTAGAGATTCTGCGCCACATGGGCGAGGGCCGCCGCCCGTTCCGTTCTGTGCCGCCGCGGCACGCCCTTCGGCTTGGCGGTGGTACCGGAGGTGTAGAGCATCAGCGAGATCGCTTCCGCGTCGGCGCGCGGCTTCGCTGGCGCGGCCTCTCCGGCGGCAAGCTCCGAGAACGCCGTGTCGCCGGGGCCGGGGGCCATGCCAACCGCGATGCGGGGAATCCGGCTCGGCCCCACGCTGGCCCGTAGGCTCTCTGCCGAGACCGGCTCGTAGGCGATCGCGCAGGCTTCCGCGTCCGCAACGGCGAAGTCGATCTCGTCGGGCTTCGCGCGCCAGTTGATCGGCGTGATCACGATCCCGGCGAACTGGCAGGCCCAGTGCAGGGTCGCCGCCTCGTGACGGTTCTGCAGGACGGTAACGAGGTGGTCGCCGGGCTTGAGCCCCATCCGGCCGAGGCCCGCGACGGTCGCGGAGATCACCGCTATCCACTCCACGTAGGACAGGCGGACGTCGCCGTCGACGATGGCCAGCGCCCGCGGATCGCGCGAGACGCTCGCCAGGAAGCTGGTGCCGAGATCAAGCATGGGCGCTCTCCGAAGGGGTCGGGGCCGGGCCCTCGCCCCGCAGTTCCGCGGCCGCCTCCAGCGCGGCCTCGATGATCGGCGCGTAGCCGGTGCAGCGGCAGAGATGGCCGCCAATGACCTCAGTGATCTCCCGGCGCGACGGGCGCGGTCGCAGGGCGAGGTAGGCATCGAGCGACATCAGGATCCCGGCGGTGCAGAACCCGCATTGCAGGGCGTGGCGGCGCCGGAACGCCGCCTGGAGGATGCCGAGCCGACCAGGCTCCGGGGCCAAGCCCTCCACTGTCCGGATCGCACAGCCTTCGATTCCAATAGCCAGCGTCAGGCAGGCGCGGGCCGGCACGCCATCGATGGAGATCGTGCAGGCCCCGCAGACGCCGTGCTCGCAGCCGACATGCGTGCCCGTGGCGCCGAGCCCGTGCCGGAGCGCGTCGGTCAGGAGCGTGCGGGTCTCGACCTCGACCGTGGCCGGGTGTCCATTGAGGGTGAAGGCGACCGTGTGGCGCCCCTTCGCGTCTAGCTGCGGCATGGCGCGGCCTCCCGGTTGGTCTCGCCCTTCGCTACCTTGGCCGCGTCTTGCAGCACGCGCCGCCCGAGGTTGCGCACGAGGTCGCGGCGGTAGCGGGCAGTGGCGTGGAGATCGTCGCCCGCCCCAAGGTCCCACGCGAAGGCGTTGAGGGCATCGTCGAGCGCCGACCCTTCGAGATGGGGAAAGTCTCGCGCGGTGGGCCGGTCCGCGACGCCGCCGATCGCGAGCCGCATTCGCGTGCCGTCGACCACGGCCGCGCAGGCGACGATCGCGAAGTCGCCGTGGCGGCGGCCGACCTCCGCGAAGGCGTAGCCGGTGCTGTGTCGGCGCAGAGGATACGCGATGGCTTCGATCATCTCGTCGTCGGCCTTTTCGGTCACCATCATGCCGGTGAAGAAGGCCTCCGCGGCGACGCCGCGGACTTTCCGGCGGCTCCGCAGGCGCACCTCGCCGCCGAGCGCCAGGAGGCACAGGGGGATCTCGGCGCTCGGATCTGCATGGGCCACGGAGCCGCAAAGCGTGCCGCGCGCCCGGGTCTGGAGATGGCCGACCCAGGGCAGGGCGGCGGCCAGGAGCGGCAGGTCCTCGGCGAGCTTGGGCCGCTCCAGCAGGATCGCCTGGCGCACACCGGCCGGGACGATGAGGGCTCCCTGCTCGACGCGAGGTTCCTGAAGAGCGGGGATGCGCATCACGTCGACGAGCATGGCGGGTTTGGTCAGCCGCATGTTGAGCATCGGCATCAGGGATTGACCGCCCGCGATGATCCGGGCCTCGGAGCCGTGCTGACGCAGAGCGTCGAGGGCCTCCTCCAGGGATGCAGCGCGGACGTAGCCGAACGGGGCGGGCTTCATGCCGAAACTCCGAGGCGCGCGAGCAGCCGGCGCAGGAAGCCCGGGATCTGCGGAAAGCGGCTGGACGAGCCGCCGGCCCGACGGGCGAGGGCCGCGAAGAACCCGCCGATGATCACGCGCGCCGCGCCGTCGAGGAGCCTTCCTCCCACCGCCGCGACCTTGCCGCCAACGGACGCCTCATAAACGTAGGAGACCCGGGTACCCCCGGTCGCATTGGGCTCCAGGGTTATTCGGCCGCTGCCGCCACCACTGCCGAGGCCGCCTGTGACAGTGCCGGTCAGTGTCGCCGCCCGCGGCGCGTCGAGGTCGGAGAGGGTCACGTCGGCCTTGTACCGGCCCTTCACAGGGCCGACCCCGAGGCTGACATCGGCCTGGAAATGGGTGTCCGAGAGCTTCCGCACCCCGTGAGATCCGGGGATTACGGAAGCGAGGACATCCGGGTCGAGGAGCATCGCCCAGACCGACTCCGGTGGTGCGGTGACCTCGGCCGTGCCCTCGCCGCGCAGGGTGCGATCGCCGGGCTTTGTCGGCGGCTTCGAGGCGGCGTGGCCGGCCGGGGGCGCCAGTTCGTCCCCCCCTGCCGCGAGCCTCGCAAGCTTGGCAGGCGTCAGGGGCAGGTCGATCTCTTCGAGGCCGAGGGCATCGGCCACCGCGTTGGCGAGGCAGACCGGCGTCGACATGCAATTGCCCTCGCCCACGCCCTTGGCGCCGAGCGGCGTGAAGGGCGAGGGGCTCTCGACATGCAGGATCCGCAGGTCCGGCACCTCGGTGGCGGTGGGCAACAGGTAGTCCGCGAAGGTGCCGGACAGGAAGGCGCCGTCGTCGCCGTAGGCGAGCTCCTCGTAGACGGCGGCGCCGAGCGCCTGCGCGAAGCCGCCGCGCACCTGCCCCTCGACCATGCCCGGATGCAGCACGCGCCCGCAATCATGCATCGTGACGTAGCGGTCGATGCCGATCTTGCCGGTGACCCGGTCGATCTCGACGCCGCACAGATCGAAGATGAAGCCGTGGCAGAGGGAGGAATTGACGCGGTCCTCCGCGTCGGGCGCCGTCAGCTCCGGGGGGGTCCAGAACACCGTCTCGCGGATGGCCGCGCCGACGTCCTCGGGCACGAGCCCCGGCGACCAGTGGCTCGCGGCGGCCACGCGCCCGAAGGGCAGGCCCGCATCCGGGTTCGTGCGCGAGGCGACGCGCCCGCCCGCGAAGACCAGATCCTCGGGCCGCAGGTTCAGCTGTGCCGCCGCGATCCGCGTGAGCTTGTCGCGCAAGCGCGTGGCGGCGAGATGCGCGACGCCCGCCACGGCGGCGGCGAAGCGGCTCGAATAGTTGCCCGAGGCGATCGACCACGCATCCTTGGCCGTATCGAGGTCGGCCGTGACCCGGACCTGCTCCATCGGGATCCCGAGGACGTCGGCCACCACCTGCGCGAGGACCGTCCTGTGCCCCTGCCCCTGGGGCACGGAGGCGACCTGCACCGTCACCGAGCCGACAGGATCGAGAGTGATGGTGGCGGTCGATTGTGCGCCGTTCTTCGGGCCGGCCTTGGCTCGCTCGGCCGCTGTCAGCACCGTGGTGATGTAGCCCATGTTGGAGACGCTCGGCTCCACCGCCGCCGTCAGTCCGATGCCGTAGAGGCGTCCTTCAGCCCGTGCCGCGTCGCGCCGCCGCTTCAGCTCGACGAGGCCCCCGTCCCGGGCTGCCTCGTCGAGGGCGCGCTGGTAGTCTCCGGAATCGTAGAGGGCGCCGGTCGCGGTGCGGTACGGGAAGGCGTCGGCTGGGATCAGGTTCCGGCGGATCACCGCAAAAGGGTCGAGGCCGAGTGTGCGGGCGATGCGCTGCATCAGCCGTTCGAGGGGATAATAGACCTGCGGCCCGCCGAAGCCGCGCACGAGACCGGTCGGGGTCTTGTTCGTGAGAACCACGCGGTTGCGCACGGCGACGTTCCGGATCGCGTAGGCGCCCGTCAGGTTGCCGTGCATCCGGTAGAGCGTGGCGGGCTCGGGCGCGCGCAGATACGCCCCGCAATCCTCGATCTGGTCCCAGTCGAGGGCGGTGACGCGCCCGTCCGCGCCGAAGGCGGCCTTGAGGGTGGTGACCCGGTTCGTCGCGGAGACGGAGGCCGAGAGGTGCTCCAGCCGGTCCTCGATCCACTTCACCGGCCGGCCGACGAGGCGGGCCGTCGCGGCGATCAGGACCGCGTAGGGGGCGACGCCCTGCTTCACCCCGAAGCTGCCGCCGGAATCCGGCGGCGTGCGCAGGCGCAGGCGGTTGCCCGGAACCTTGAGCGCCCGCGCCACCACCGCGTGGATGCTGAACGGTCCCTGGAAGTTCGCCAGGACGTCATAGGAATCGTCCGTCGGGTCGTAGGACGCGACGACGCCGTAGGTTTCCATCGGCGTGCCGGTATTGCGCGGATAGCGCACCGTCACGGACAGGCTGTGCGGGCTCTCCGAGAAGGCGGCCTCGGGGTCGCCGTACCGGAACCGGCGGTCGCTCACGAGGTTCGAACCGACACCCTCGTGCAGGACCACGCTGTCGGGGGCGAGCGCAGCGACGGGATCGACGACGGCCGGCCGCACCCGGTATTGCGGCTCGATCAGGTCGCAGCCGTCCTCCGCGAGGTAACGGTCGCGCGCCACCACGATTGCGACGGGCTCGCCGACGTAGCGCACCTGGTCGACCGCGATCGCGCGGGCATCGACGGCGGCCCGAACCGCCGGGACGAGGCCGGTTGTGATGGCGGCGAGGTCCCGGCCCGTGACGACGGCAACGACCCCGGTCAGCGCCCGCGCCGCCTCGGTGTCGATGGCGACGATGTCCGCGTGGGCGTGGGGCGAACGCAGAATCGCCGCGTGCAGCGTGCCGGGCCCGGTGCCGAGATCGTCGATATAGCGGCCGAGCCCCGAGAGCAGCGCGGCGTCTTCGACGCGCTCCACCGATCGTCCGATGAATGCCGTGTGCTCGATGCCCAATCCGCTTCCTCCGCCGGAACTCTCTTGGGTTCCGTGCTGCGAAGAGGATGGCGGCCCGGTGAGCGAGCGACGATGCCGACGCGTCTCGCGACTTACCGAAACGTCTCATTTTGCGGGTATTGCCGCGCGTGAAAGTCCCTGTCCCCGTGAGAACAGCCCGTCAGATCGCGGGCTCGCCGCCCCGTCTGACGATGCTGCGGAAGACGCTCGGAGGCACGCTGACATGGTCGCGGAAGAAGCGAGAGAAGTGCGCGGGCGCGGCGAAGCCGAGGCGCGTGCCGATCTCGGCAAGGCTCTCTTCGCTGCGCACGATCGCCTCGACGGCCTGTTCGACCCGGATCGCGTTGAGGAAGACATGGGGCGGAGCCCCGGTAGACTGCTCGAACAGGCGATAGAACTGCGCCCGGGAAAGGCCCGCTTGGCGCGCCAGCGCGTCGGTCCCGCGTGCGGCGCCGGGCTCGGCTCGCATCTGCGCGACGGCGCGCCGGATGCGCCAATCGCCGGCATTGCGCCGGGCGGCGGCGCGAAGGGCCTCGCCCGCCTCCCGCCAAGCCGTGAAGCGCTCGATCACCGCGATCATCAGGCCGGACAGGAGTTTGTCCTGGATGTGCGAGGAATGCGGCGCGTAGACCATTTCCGCGGCGAGGTCATGGGCGAGCCGGCGGATCGTCGGTGTCACGCCGCCGGACGACTGGCCGAAGAAGCCGGGCGCCCCGCTCGCCGCCCAGTTGCGCCGGAAGGCGCCGAGCCAGTCCGGCTCGATATAGAGTGCGAGGATCATCGCCTTGTCGCGCCGCGGATCGTGCAGGTAGGCGTGGGTCTCCCAAGCGTTGACCAGGATGGCCTGATCATCGGTGAGCGCCACCACGCGGTCGCCGACGAGGAACTGCGTGTCGTCCCCCTCGACCTTCAGCAGCACATGGCAATGCGGGTGCGCGTGGCGGACGAGGCCGCGGTCCATGTCGAGGAGAGCGACGCGGCCGAAGGCGCCATGGGCGATCTCAAGAGCCTCGGACATCGACAATTTTTAGCATGGCATCCGGGACGCAGCCAGATCTGGCCGAGCAGTCGATTCGCTTCAGGGTGATGTCGCTGGCTCGCTCCGGGGCGCGGCACTCTTCCAGACTTGAGCGAACGCCATCACGACGATGGGGATGACGAGCGCCACGTAGGCATTGTCGATTCCCCTCGGGTCCCCAGCCAAGAACCACCTGATCGTCAGGACGAGGGAGGCCAGGATGCTGACGACCGCGGCGCGTGGGCTGCCGAAGCGCGGCGCATAGAAGGCGAAAAGGACCAAAACCGCGAGGGTCGCCCGCAGTGATTTCGCCAGGAACGTCACCTTCAGGATGTCGGGCGCGAAGATTGCCAGAGGGATCGGGAACAGGCCAACGAGAATCGTGGTGACGCGCACGAAGCGCAGGGTCGACGCCCCTTCCTCTGTGCGGAGGCGTGAGAGATAAAAGTCCTTGTACAGCAGCGTCGCGGCGCCGATCCTGAGGGCCGAGATCGTTCCGAACAGCGATCCTGCCAATCCTGCTACGACGACAGCGGCGAGGAGGTCGTCCATCTGGGTGATCAGCCCCGGCAGAGCATGGATCGCCGAGATCTCGGGCCGGAGAGCCGCCGCGCAGACACCAACCAGGGCAGCGCAGATCCCGAACGGGACGAGTAGGATGGCGCAATAGAAGCTCGCCTGCCGCGCCGTGCGCCCGTCCTGCACGGTGTTGATCGCCTGGATTACGTATTGCGTCGAGAAGACGGCGCCGATGCCGGCTACAAGCCAGGCGAAGATCTGCGGCCAGCCGACCGCATCTATCGCGAACATCCGCTCGGGCAGGCGCGCCTGCAGGGTTGCGAGGCCGCCAACCCGGGAGAGTCCGAAGACGACAGCGGTCAGAATGTCGACATACTTGACCAACGCGTGCAGGACGTTGGTTTAGATCACCGAGCGCATGCCCCTGACACTGACGTAGAGCGTCGCGATGGCGCCCGTGATGACGATAGCACTCGCCCGATCGACATTGAGGAGGGCCGCCAGGATCGTCCCGCCGCCCGCATAGGTCGACACGGCCACGATCTGCAGCGCGAAGATCATGATGAGTGAGGTGGCGAGCTTGGTCGGGCGGCCGTAGGCCTTGGCCAGCGCACCTGAAATCGTGTTCTCGCCGAGCTGCTTGAAGCGGGGAGCCAGGAGGATGGCGTAGAGTACGAAGCCGATTGTGAGGGCCAGTACGTTCCAAGCCGCTGACAGGCCGACCTTGTAGGCCGTCTGCGTGGTGCCAACGCTGGTGGCGGTGCCGATGAACTCCGACATCAGCAGGAAGCCGATCAGGAACGCGGGGTAGCGCGTGCCACCGGAGGTAAAGCTTCCCGCGCTCTTGGCGTAGCGCCGGGCCGAGATGCTGATCAGCCCCATCGCCGCCATATAGGCTAACGTCAAGGAGAGGACGATCCAATTCGGTTGCATCGGCGCAGACTAACGGTAACGCCGCGGCGCGGGCGGGACATCGAAATCCATCATGTTTCCTTCGGGATCGCCCATTGGTCCTAACACCCCCGGATCTGGGAGCGAGAAGGGCCGATCATTGTCGGAAAACCTAGACGCCACGAGGACGGTGAGCAAACAAGCAAAACTGATCTAGGTCATCAGACAATATGATGCCTGCTCTCGGGGAAATGGGATTTCGAGATGAGCTCACGCGGCATAATTAATTTGTAATTTTTATTGAAATCATAGTTTTTATTATATACAATCTGTTACGATTGTCCCCAAGATCGCGGTCGATGCGCAACGGTCTGACGTCAAGGTCGGCTTAGTAGGCGACCCATAACTTAGACTCCTGCGAAGTCCGCTTTGGAGACATCCTCGCACTGTGTCTTATGATTGCTTTGGGCGCGAAGCGGCAGACCGGAGCTGGCAGATAACTGAATGGTTCCTGCCCAACGAACTGTACTGCAATGCCGACGTTGGGAATTCGAATGCTTGTGACCCAACCTCACTATTGAGGCCAGTCTACTCGGTGCCGGAACATGGCCGTTCCTACGGAGGTCGTTTCGGTGGCATTGCGCCGCCAGCGTAAATAGGCGGGGCCGAGCGGGTTTAGCTGTTGAGACCGGGCCGCTCGGCCCCTATCGAAGCGTAGACCCTGGGAAGGATTTTCACTTCGATACCGAGCGCGCCGCGGCGGTGTGCGGACCGCGGCGCATGATCGCTTGACGTCAGCCCTTGCGGACCAGCGGCGTCACCACCTGAGCAGGGGCCGGCGGGGTGTAGAGCGGGACAATGAATCTGATGAAGCCATCGGTCGAGTAGTTGTCGCGCGTCCGGCCGAGCGCGTTCGTGTACTGGGCGCCGGTGATCACGTCACGGGCAACGTAAGCCTGAACGGTGAAGGCCTTGAAATCGTAGCCAACGAGGCCACCGACCGCGAAGCGGCCGCGATTGCCGTTCGCCGCGCTGAACTGGCTGATATCGAAGTTGTAGGCGCCGTAGGCGATCGGACCGATCTCGAAGTTGCCGAATTTCTTAGTGGCGGTCAGATCGAGCAGGATTGCATCCGAGAGGCGGATCGGGCCGATCGCTGCACCGACCGGGCCGCCGAAGCGACCGGGCGTGTCGTAGACGTTGCCGGTCAGGTTGGCGGTGATGTTCCAGCCGTCGCCTGTGTAGCTGCCGGCGACTCCGAACCTGTAAGTGTTCGAGGAGAACTGCGGCAGCACTGGCGTACCAGCCAATCCGGTCCCAAGAGAACCGCGGCCGGCATCAAGGTCGTTCAAGTGAACGCCGCCTAGGAAGCTGACGCCGAAATTGTTGCCGAGGTCGAACGCCCAGATACCGGCGAGCAGGGTGCCGACGTTGATCGAGATGTCCTTGTTTCGCTGGCCGCCGCCGTTGCGGGTGAAGGCGAACACGGTGGGCTGAGCGACGAGGGCTTCGATACGGCCGCCGAGAGGGGTCAGCGGGGTCGACCAAAGCAGGAACGGGACGTTGATCGCGGTGTCGGGCGAGAATGGCTGATCGGTGCGACGGTAGATAAAGGTGTCCACCGCGTAGAGGCCCTCGGGCAACGGCGCGCCGGCGGCGAGCCCGACCTGTTCGCCCGGAATGGTTGTCGCTTGGGCAAAGGCGGCCGTCGCGCTCAGCGCGACGGCCGCAGCTCCCGCGAGCATTGCCGTGATCCTGTTCAGCATCCTCAATCCCCTTTCCGCCAAGCGCAGGCCGAGCGTTCCCGTTCGCCGAAAGACCTCGGCAGAGATGTCGATAGGTTGTGTTGTTGGACTGCAGTGTCTTGGTTGTATGGAAACGCGATCAATTTGTACGCATTTCCATAACGACTATAAGTGTGCCAACATTTTACTTTGAGTCTACTGCAAAAACGACGGCCGATACGAGGGGATTTGTTCGTGTTGCGGCGAAAGCACGCTTGTCAGCGACCACGTCGGAAAAATGTTGGCGCATGGTCGTATGGCTTCGGCAGCCCGGAGCTGCGAGCAAGGGCGACTTCTCGGAACTTAGCCGCTACTCTACCGGGCGCCTGAGCGATCAACTCCCAATGGCGGTGTCCCAGCTCCTTCCGGAGCCAGTTCTCCGACAGACCGTTCGCGCAGAGATGCGGCATACCCAATGTGTAGGGGGCGGCATTCGACAGGGACGGACCAACCCGATCAAGCCTGATGTGCAGACTCACAGGCCTTCTCCTATGCGCGTGTGAGGGGCAGCGTGGCAGCAGGTTTCAAGGCTTGGTTCCATCCGCACCGGAGAGGAAGCGATGGCGAGGTCGTCTTTAATATGGGCCGACGCAGCCATCGGTGCCGTACGAGCGGATGCCTTGAGCGCCGCCTCAGGGGCGCCCGGCTACACGGCGAACTTCAGGGCGAACCGCTCAGCGCCGAGGCGCTTCTGGATGGCCTGCGCGACGAACTCGGCATCGCGGCCGACCGCGCCGAAGCGGCCCGAGCCCCAGGTGTTCAGCCAGGGCAGTCCAATGAAGTAGACGCCGTCCTCCTTCGTCACCCCGCGCTTGTGCTTGGGGCTCCCCGCGCCGTTGAACACGGACGCATCGAGCCACCGGAAGTCCGGCGTGAAGCCGATGCACCAGACGATCGAGGTGATGCCGGAGCCCGCGAGAGCGAGGCTGGTGACGGGCTCGCCCGGCTCCCAGACGGGCGTATAGTGCTCCTGCACCGGAGCGTCGATATTGTTCTCGGTGATGTACTTGTCGATGGCAGCGTTGATGCCGTTGTACGTCCGGTCTGCTCCGTCGAGTGAGCGCTTGAGGTTGTCGCGGAAGCGCAGAGTACCGTCGTCATAATCTTCCAGCACGCCGTAGAGCTTCATGCCCTCATTGGCGAAGCGGCGCAGGTCGATGTCCCGGCCACCGTCGCGGCCGGTCACGTAGTGGTTGGTGTTGTCGCGAACGCCGTCGCGCAGCGGGTGGTTGTCGACCGTCATCTCGTAGTAGCCCATGTCGGCGAGCCACGTGACGACGTCGCGGCCCCGGTAGAACCGGGCGCAGCGAGGCGCATCGCCCACTGCGAGATGCACTTTTCGGCCTGCGAGATGCAGGTCTTCGGCGATCTGTGCGCCGGACTGCCCTGAACCGACGACAAGCACCTCGCCCTCGGGCAGCTGGGCCGGGTTCCGGTATTGGTTCGAGTGGATCTGCGTCACCCTCTCCGGCAGCTTCTCGGCCATTCGCGGGATGATCGGGGTGTGATAACCACCCGACGCGACCACGACCTCGTTCGCCGTGTAGTCGCCGTCCGAGGTCTGGACCAAGAATGTGCCGTCCGCTTGCCGCTCGACGCGTGTGACCGCGACACCCTCGCGGATCGGCGGGTTTACCTTGGCGACGAAGTCCTTCAGGTACGCGACGATCTCGTCCTTCCTCATGAACCCGTCCGGATCCGGCCCATCGTAGGGGTGCCCCGGCAGGTCACACTGCCAGTTCGGCGTGACAAGGCAGAACGTGTCCCAGCGCTGGCTCGACCACGTGTGGGCGGCGGTATGCTTCTCGAATACGAGGTGATCGATCCCGCGCTGCTTCAGGTGATAGCTGACCGAGAGGCCGGCTTGGCCACCGCCGACGATGGCGACGGGGACGTGATGGGGCGTGGACGTCATGGCTCTCACTCCGTGATGTGTTGAGAGGACCCGGCTGTTTCAGGGCTCGAAGGTCTCGACCGTGACGAGGCCACCGGAGTCCTGCCGCTTCGCCGCGTCCTCGATCCGGGCGAGTTGGGCCATCGCCGACGAGCATGCGAAGCCGTACTTCTCGCGCACCCGCTCGCTCGCGATGTTGAGGGCCGTGCGGGTCTTCTCGACGAAGTCGTCGAGGGCGTAGCTCTCGCCTGCGGTGAGGAAGTCCTTCACGACGAGGGAGGGCGAGTAGCAGGCCTCGCGCCGGCCATCGGGCCAGCGGATGTGGAAATGCATCTCAGGCATGGATCGGCTCTTGTTCGACGCGGGCGCAGGCCGCGTAGGTCGCGAGGTGACGCTCGGCGCAGGCGCGCCAGGAGTGGGCGGCGGCCCGGGCCGACCCGGCAGCTTGCAGGCCTGCGCAGGTCATCGGGGCCAGGGCGGCCGTCATGGCGTCGGCGATGTCCCGGGGATCGCCAGGATCGACGAAGAGGGCGTCGTCGCTCTGGAGGTACTCGGTGAAGGGCGGCCGGCGGGAGACGATAGCCGGTGTGCCGCAGGCCATCGCCTCCAGCACGCAGAGGCCGAAGCCCTCCTTCCAGGAGGGAAAGGCGAGGACGTCCGCCCTCCGATAGAAGGCCGGTATCTCCGCCTGCGAGACCGGTCCGGTCTCGATCACCGCCTCGCCGCGCCCGACCACAAGCCCGTGTGCGCTGAGCGCGGCGCGGCAGCGGGCGCCGTAGGACGCATGATCGAGGAGCGATGCGCCGCCCACGACCACGAGCTGCGCCTGCGGATGGCGTCGACGCAGGAGCGCGAAGGCCTCGATGATCCCGGCGGTGTTCTTGCGCTCCTCGAAGCCGCCGACGCTCAGGATGACCGGTCCGTCACCGAGGCCCCAGCGCGCCCGCACGATCGCGTCGGCTTCGGTCGGCACCGCTTGGTAGATCGACAGGTCCACCCCGTTCCCGACGACGCCGATCTCCGCACCGAGGTCGCCCGCGATCCGGTCGGCCCAGGCGCGGCTCACGCAGAGCAGGCGCGTGGCCTCACGAATCGAGCGATCCTGCCAGTCCGCGAGCACCGGGTCGGCGAAGCTGTCGAGGTGATGGACCGTGCGCACGAAGCCGGGGATCAGGCGGCGATGCTTGAGCGTTGCGAGTGCATTGCCGCCGATGCCGCAATGGGCGTGAAAGACGTCGAAGTCACAGGCGGCGGGCGAGGCGAAGTGGCGTAGGTAGTCGTCGATGCGAGCCCGCACGACGTCGACCGTCGTTCCGGCAACCGGCCTTGCGGCCACCGAGATCGTCGGGCAGGCGGCGGCACGAAAGAAGCCGCGCCCGGACGGATCGGGCGCGTGGACCACCGCCTCGTGCCCGAGCGCGCACAGGGCCTCGGCAAGGGCGAGGCAATGCGCGACCCCGCCCCGCGGGTTGGTGGAGTGGGTCAGGACGGCGATGCGCAGGGCTGTCATCGGACGGCACCCATGGCGTCCTGGCCGCAGCCGATCAGCGGGCTCACCGTGAAGTCCCAGACCACTGCTTCTCCGCAGGAGGCATCGCGCACCCGGGCGACCCGGCTTGCGTCGAGCTGACCCACCGTGGCGACCGCGATGTCCCGCTCGGCGAACCGCGCGAGGACGGCGGGCGTGCGCTCAGGGCGAACGCTCAGCAGGTAGCCGAAGCTCGGAAAGGCGGTGAGCCAGCGGGCGAGCGGCACAACCGCAGGTCGCGGGATCGCGTCGAGGTCTATGACACCGCCGACATTCGAGCATTCGAGCAGCATCAGGGCGGTGCCGACGACGCCCGCCATGCTGATGTCCTTGGCCGCCCGGCATAGGCCGTCCTCCGCGAGGCCCGGCAGCAGCGCGAGATCACCGCGCAGGCGTTCGCCCGCCGTGCCGGTCGAGGCGTCCCAGTACGGATATGGATCGCGGAAGCGTCCGCGCAGGTCGATCGCGGCGACGAGGTCATCGCCGGGCGCCGCGTCGAAGCTCGTGAGCAGGCACGGGCCAGCCCGGCCGAGCACGGCGACCGCCAGGTTGGCCGCCTGCGCGCGCGCGTTGGTGTGACCGCCGACGATCGGGACGCCGTAGAGCGCCGCTGCGTCGGACAGGCCTGCCAGGATCGGGTCCGCCGCCGCGGCATCCCGGCTCCACAGCGCGTCGACTACGGCGAGCGGGCTCCCACCCATAGCGGCGATGTCGCTGAGGTTGACCATGATGCCGCAATAGCCGGCGAAGTACGGATCGGCCGAGACGAAGCTGTCCAGGAAGCCCTCAATGGCGAGCAGCAGGTGGCCGTCGCCGTCGGGAATGGCGGCGCAGTCATCACCGACCGGCACCGCGGCGTGGCGGCTGTTCAGCCCGAGCCGCGCGACCACGGCATCGATGTCGCGCTTGTGAGCGACGCCGCGCGCGTCACGGATCTGGCGGGCCAGGGCCTGCAGGTCGACGGCCGCCGTCATTACGCAGCCCTTCGGAACGTGATGAGCCCGTGCTCGGGATCGTGCATCGGCGGGTAGGCCGTGAGGTCCGCCTGCATCAGTTGATGCGGCCGCCCGTGTAGGTCGACCTCGTCGAGGCTCGTCCAGTGCAGGGCCTGGAACAACGGGACGTTCCGCTCCTGGACGTGGGCCAGGAAGCGGGTGCAGCCTCGCGCGTGTGCCGAGGAGACCGCGACCTGGATGAGCCCGGCGCCCAGCGCGGCGGTGCCGCGGAACGGTCCGGCCACGGCCAAGCGCGAGCCCCACCACTCGCCGGGACGCTCCTGACTTTCGTGGATGCGCACGGTGCCGACGACGGCATCGGCGTCGCCGCCGAGCGTCGAGAGGGCACAGATCGGGATGGCGTGCGCGTCGACGGCGTCCCGGTCGTCGTCGGTGAAGATGCGCTGCTCCGCGCAGAAGACCTGGCGGCGCAGGGCCGCGCAGGCGTGCCGCTCCCACGAACTCGTGGCGAACTTGATGCGGAAGTGGCTTGGCCAGTACGGCGGCACGGGTTCGAGGATCATGAGGCCGTCCCCGCGCGCTCGTAGGTGGAGAGCGCCGAGCAGGCCCCGCAGCGCCCGCAGCCGGCCTTGATGTCGGTCGAGCGGAGATCCGCGCCGACCAGCATGTCCGCGAGGGGTTTGAGGATGCCGTGCATGACGTCGGGGCCGGGCGCTGGGTGGCTCTCCAGCGGCGTGCCGGAGATCGGCACGAACGGCACCACGAACGGGTAGACGCCCATCCCGATGAGGCGCTCGGCCATCTCCAGGATCGCCTCCGGCGCGTCGCCAAGGCCGGCCAGGATGTAGGTCGAGACCTGGCCCCGCCCGAAGACCGGAACGGCGGCCTCGAAGGCCGCATAGTACCGCTCCAGAGGCACGCTCGCCTTGCCGGGCATGATCCGGGCCCGGACCTCGGGGGTGACGGCCTCCAGGTGCATGCCGAGGGCATCGATGCCCGAGGCCTTCATGCGTTCGAACCAGCGGTCGTCATCCGGCGGCTCGCACTGAGCCTGGATCGGCAGGTCGACCGCGGCTTTGACGGCGAAGGCGCTCTCGCAGAGGACGGCGGCGCCCCGGTCGGTCGCGTTCGGGGTGCCTGTCGTCATGACCATGTGCTTGACGCCGTCGAGGAGCACGGCCGCGCGGGCCACCTCGGCGAGCTGTTGGGGCGTCTTGTGCGCGACGGTGCGACCGGCGGCGAGTGACTGTCCGATGGAGCAGAACTGACAGCTCTTGGTGCGGCTGGCATATCGGATGCAGGTCTGGAGCACCGTGGTGGCGAGCACGTCGCGCCCGTGCAGCACGGCGATCTTCGAGTAAGGCACGCCGTCGAAGGTCGAGAGGGCGTAGAAGCGCGGCTTGCCCGGGAAGGTGGCGCGTCCGATCACAACGCCGTCGTGCTCGATCACCGAGACCCCGTTGGCGTCCGGGCGGCGGACCAGGAAGGGCGAGTCGAAGGCGGTCTCTGTATGGACCGGGACCATCACGGTCCGCCCCGCGATAGTCATCGCCTTGTGGTCGGAGGGGCCGGCCCCGCCGCGGCGGCTCGGCGCCCCGGCGTGGCTGTCGGCGAGCCTAACGCCGTAGGACTGCAACGCGTTGATCAGGCGTTCCGTCGGCATCCCGACCAGGCCCGCCACGCCCGGCGGAAACGAGAGAAGGCTCGTCGGAAGCGGGGAACTGCTCATGGTCGAGGCTCCGGAAATCAGTCTGGGAACGCATCGGCGGGTGCACGAACGAGGCCGGGCGGTCGTCGTGGACGAGGCTGAGGAGCTCGGGCCTCGCGTAATGACCGACCGAGTCCATCATCCGCTTGCGCTTGGTCACCAGCGCGAGGTCCATGTCGGCGACGAGGATGCCTTCGCCCGGCCCGAGGGGATCCGCGAGGTGCTTGCCCTCGGGCGAGACGATGGCTGTGCAATTGCCCCCCCGGCAAGCGCCGCGCAGGCGCTCGTCCGGGCAGACCTGTGCCACCTGCTCGTCGGTGAGCCAGCCGGTGGCGTTGACCACGAAGCAGGCCGCCTCCAGCGCGTGGTGGCGGATCGTCACCTCCATCTGATCGGCGAAGATCTGGCCCACGAGCGAGCCCGGGAACTGCGCCGCGTGGATCTCCTCGTGGCGCGCCATGAGGGCGTAGCGGGCGAGCGGGTTGTAGTGCTCCCAGCAAGCCAGCGCGCCGACGCGGCCGACCGCCGTCTCGACCACGGCGAGGCCGGCGCCGTCGCCCTGACCCCAGATCATGCGCTCGTGGTAGGTCGGTGTGATCTTGCGGCGCTTGAGCTTCAGCGTGCCGTCCGCATCGAAGATCAGCTGCGCGTTGTAGAGCGAGCCATGGTCGCGCTCGTTGACCCCCAGCACGATCACGGCGCCGTGGCGGCGCGCGGCGGCCGAGACGGCCTGCGTCACGGGTCCCGGCACGGCCACCGCGCGCTCGTAGAGGCGTAGGTGCTCGGTGCCCTGCAGCGCGGGCGGCAGCACGAAGGAGAAGTAGGGGTAGTAGGGGACGAAGGTCTCGGGGAAGACCATGAAGCGCGCGCCCTTGGCGGCGGCCTCGTCGATGGCGTTCAGCACCCGCTCCAGGGTACCCTCCGGCCGGTCGAGATCCGGCGCGATCTGGACGGCGGCGGCCCGCACGATCCGGTTCTCTGACATGGTTGATCCTCCGGCTGTGACGGCGGCCACGTCGCGCGTGGCCGCCGGATGCGACGTCCCGGACTGGGGGCCAAGGGGCCGGTCAGACGGTCCAGGTGTCGATGATCACAGCGTTGTCGCGCTTGTGCAGGAGGATGCAGTCGAGGACGTCGAGAGGGTTGATCATGCGGATGCCCTCGATGAAGGCGGCCTCGCCGTGGCCGTAGAGGGCCTGGGTCGAGAACCGGCAGGCGTAGACCTTGCCACCCTCGGCCATGAACTTCTCAAGCTGGTTGTTGAAGTTGAGGTGCCCCGGAAAGGCCTCGTCGCCGAGCCGTGGGAAGCCGCGCTGGACGCCCAGGGTGATGCCAGGGCCGTAGAGCAGGATCGAGGTCTCGAAGCCCTTGCGCTGCAGGCGCGTGGCCTGGAGCAGGTTCACGAGGCCGATGGAGCCCTCGAACGCGACGGTGTGGAAGGTGACCAGCGCCTTCTGGCCCGGCTCGGCCTTGACGTCCTCGAAGACCTTCTCCTCGTAATCGACCAGGAAGTCGCCCTTCTTGTGAGGCTCGCGATTTACGGCAGGCATTGATCTCTCTCCTCGATGGATTGGACCGCAGCAGCCGGAGCTTCCGGCGGTCACAAGTCATCCATGGCAAGCGGTGTGCCAAAGCGCGGCGATCAATAAGCCATCAATGCGCTGATATAATATGCATACAATAAAACGATCAATCGCGGGTGTCTTGTTGCCAATTTGCCGTCAAGGCGCCCAATCGCCGTGCGGCGGATGCCTATTCATCGTCCAGAAAATGCACGTTAGACAATCGCCGATTGTAAGCATTGTATGGACAGCTCGGTGAGCGCGCCCGGCAGCGATTGCGGTACAGCTATTGCTAGCCATACAATCGAGCATTGATCGCATCATGATCTGGGCGGCCACGAATGACTTCGCTAGGGCGAGACGAACGACCGAACCCGCAGACTGGAGGGGCCGGGGGCTGGACGCCGGATCTGAAGCGGTGGGGCAAGCCTCATTATCTCGCCATTGCCGAGGCGTTGGCCGACGACATCCGAACTGGGCGCCTGACGGCAGGTACGCGCCTACCAACTCAGCGCGCACTAGCCGAGGCGCTCGACCTGAACTTCACGACAGTTTCGCGCGGCTACGTCGAGGCCCATAAGCGCGGATTGATCGAGGGGCGCGTCGGCCAGGGGACCTTCGTGGTCGATCCGGCGCGCCCGCCCCGCTCGACCGGTGCCGCGGCAGCGCGTCGGATCGGGCCGGTCGACTTCACCATGAACCTGCCCCCCGAGCCCGACGCGCCGGCCCTGCAAGCACGCATGCAAGCCTCGTTCGTGGAACTGTCCGGCAATCTCACCAACCTGCTGCGCTACCAGGGCTTCGGCGGCACGGAGGAGGACAAGGAAGCGGCTCTGCGCTGGCTGAAGGGGCGCGGGGTCGTCACGCCCCGAGAGCGCCTGCTCATCTGCCCAGGTGCGCACAGCGCCCTGTTCAGCATACTGGGGCAGGTCGCCCGGGCGGGCGACACGATCTGCGCTGAGCGGATCACCTATCCCGGCATCCGCGCGCTTGCGGCGCACTTGCGACTGCGTCTCGTCGATCTGCCCATGGACCGATACGGGGTCGACCCTGATGCTTTTGCCGCCGCCTGCACCAAAGTCGCACCGAAGGCCATCTACCTGAATCCGTTGCTGCAGAACCCCACCACCGCGACCCTGCCCAGGCTGCGGCGCGAGGCCATTATCGCGGTTGCGCGGCGATACGCCGTCACCATCATCGAGGACGACGCCTACGCGCGCATCTGCCCGACTCCGCCGCCGAGTTTTGCGGAACTCGCGCCGGAGATCACCTACTACGTGGCGGGTCTCGCCAAGTGCCTGGGCGCCGGACTTCGGCTCGCCTTTCTGGTCGCCCCGAGCGCCCGTTCCGCCCTGCCGCTGGGCGGCGCCCTGCGCGCCGCCACGGTCATGGCCTCGCCGATAGCGACGGCATTGGCGACGCGCTGGATCATGGATGGCACGGCGGAGGCCATCGTGCAGTTCGTTCGCGAGGAATCGGCCGCGCGCCAGCGCATCGCGGCCGCGATGCTTCCAGCCGGGACTTACACAGCCGATCCGCATGCCTTCCACGTTTGGATCACGTTGCCGGAGGGCTGGACGCGCTCGGCCTTCGCCAGCCAAGGTCGGTCGGCTGGGCTCGGCGTAATCGGCAGCGACCCTTTTTGCGTCGCGGGGACACCGCCGGAGGCGGTGCGTCTCTGTCTCGGCGGACCCTCGACCCGGCAGCAGATCACGCACGGACTGGAAGTGCTCGCCCACGCGCTCGAAGGCTCGCCGGCCCTCGCCTCAGCATACATCTGAACCGTCCGAGCCGGGTACAGGTCGAAGCGCTCGCGCGGCCACTCGATGATGTGCTTGGCGGCCGTAACCTCGGCCTGCCGGATAGCGGTGGGGCATGACGACGACGATGATCGCGTGGTCAAGGTCTTTCGGGTGGTTGGCCCTGCAGGCGAAGACGGCCTGCTCGCGCTCCTAACGCGAATGGCTCACAGCAGCGTACGAAGGTCTGCCATCCAAGGAGAGCAACATGGCCGCATCATTCGGAGCCACCTCAACCACCGATGAGGTGCCTGCCGGCGTAGACCTCAGCGGAAAGCGCGTCCTCGTCACCGGTGTCTCCGCGGGTCTGGGTGTCGAGACGGCTCGTGCCATCGCGGCGCACGGCGCACAGGTCGTCGGCACGGCCCGCGACCTCGCCAAGGCAGAGGCGGTGACCGCTCGGGTCCGCGATCAGGCAGCGGGTGGCGGAAGTCTCGAATTGGTCGAGCTCGACCTCGCTTCGCTGACGAGCGTGCGCGCCTGCGCGGACGCGCTGCAAGCGGACGGAAGGCCGTTCGATGTCGTGATCGCGAATGCCGGCGTCATGGCTACACCCCGCGGTCCCACGACCGACGGCTTCGAGACCCAGTTCGGCACCAACCATCTCGGCCACTTCGTGTTCGTGAACCGGATCGCGTCCCTGGCTCGGGACGGCGACAGACTGGTCATGGTCGCATCCTCCGGGCATCGCTACGCAGAACCGAACCTCGACGACCCCGGCTTCGAGCGCACGGTCTACGATCCGATGGTGGCGTACACCCTTCATTCTGCGCATCGTATACTTGCCTAGGCAGCTCCGGATCGCGAACTGCTGGACCTACGAATATCAAGGCTGCGATGCAGTCGGGGTGGATCAGATCGGTCGGCATCTTCATGGGCGGCCATGCGCGCGCCTCACGCCGGACGATCCATCACCGTTCCATCCCGCGAAATCCCGACTTTCGCCTGACAGCTATTCTGCTGCGGACCGCACTATTTTAACATTCGCGAGGATCATCTGATCCGAGGCTTGCGGACGTGGCCGGCTTTAACGGTGTTCCTACATTTTGCCGGTCGTCTCATCGATTCCGGATTTTCGACAATGCTCGGGCGCATCTTCCTGTTCACGGGGGTAACAGCATGACCGAAGAGTTTCGTTCGACGGACGATTATCGTTCGCCCACGGCTGCCGGCCTGTCGCCCGGCCGAACCAGCGAGGTGACGCAGTTCGAAGCTCACCGTTTCCGACACGGCTCCCACGAGGTTGTTGTCTTCAGCGACGGACATCTGGTGCTGACCACCTCGCTTCTGGCCCGGAGGCGCCGGCGCGCGAGCGAGCGGCGGCGTTAGAAGCGGCCTTCATCGTCTCCGAGAACTACCAGCCAGCAGCGAATATTGCGCATACCCGGAGCGGCGCCGACTGGATCCTGTTCGACACTGGCGGCGTCGGGTTCCCGGCACATCTTGGTCAGCTCTCGCACCATCTCCTGTCGAGGGGTTTCGATACCGCCAGCATCGCGAAGGTGATCTTCACCCATGGGCACCCGGATCACATCTGGGGAACCATGCTGGCCGACGACGCGCTGCGCTTTCCGAACGCTGCCTACTAATCTGGCGCGTCCGAGTGGGACTTCTGGAACGGCGAGGATGTCTGGACAAAGCTGCCAAGCGCCCAGCACTCGTTCGCGACTGGCGACTGGCGACTGGCGACTGGCGACTGGCGACTGGCGCCAATATGCCGCCATACGCGACCGGGTGACGATGATCCATCCAGGTGACGAGGTTGTCTCAGTAATCCTCGCCATCGCGACGCCAGGTCATACGCCAGGCCATCTCTCCTTCGAACTCGCGGGAGGTGACGGACTTATCGTCGTCGGCGATGTCGTGACAACGCCTTCCATCTTCTTCCCGCATCCGGCGTGGACGTTCGGCTTCGACGCCGATAACGAGCACGCCATCGCAAGCCGCAAGCGTTTGTTGGATCGTGCAGCGAGCGAACATGCGAAACTGCTTGGCTAGCACTGGCCCTACCCCGGCGTGGGCTATGCCGAGCGGGACAGCTGCGGCTACCGCTACATCGCGGCGCACGATGACCCATCAGACGCTTGGAAGTGATTGCAACGGGGCGCGGATTCCGACCGCGGAAGTACACCGGATGTCGAGGGAGGACGGTCCATGAAGCAGACATTCCTGGTGTCGTCTGCGTTTGCGCTGGCAGCCTGCGTCGCCGTCCTGATGCCCGTCGCGGCCGGAGGTGTCGATGACGACGGCTCTCCGATCTTCGGCGTCAAGCTTCCTGCCGGATATCGCGACTGGCAGTTGATCGGCCTGGCTCACGAGGCCGGCAGCCTCAACGATCTGCGCGCCGTTCTCGGAAACAGGATCGCGGTCAAAGCCTACCGGGAGGGGACGCGTCCCTTCCCCGACGGCGCCATCATCGGAAGACTGGCTTGGAGATACGTGCCGTCGGACGAGAACAACGCGATCTTCGGTCAGGTCCAATCGTTCGTGCCTGGACATGCGACGAACATCCAGTTCAGCGTCAAGGACATAGAGAAGTACGCCAACACAGGCGGTTGGGGCTATGGCCAGTTCGAGGACGGCAAGCCGAACCGTAGCGAGGCGTTGATGAACACCTGCTTTCCCTGCCATGCCCGGGCGAACAAGGCGGACGACTTCGTCTTCACGCGCTACACGCCTTGAGAGATTTCCGGCGCCTGCTGATCCGCCGGCGGAGAACGGCTCGCATCGCGCGGAGGCGGCCGATCAGGCTCGACCGCCTCCAATCGCCGTCGCGCAGGCGTCACCGATCAGTAGGCTGGGACGTCGATGTGGGCGCCCCACACGTTGAGGGTGCGGGTTGGTGCGGAGACCGTTCCCGAGGTCGGAGCCGGCGCGACGTTGCTCTTCACGGAGCTATAGCCGCGGCATGCTGCGGACCAACGGCGCGAGGTTGTCGTAAGACGCCGGAGCGACGACGGCGCCGCCGGCCGGAGCGTCGGGGACCTCGAAGCGGGCGCCCCAGGCGTTGACCGTGTGAGTGCCCTCGGCGACAGCAGGTCCGTCGGTGCCGGCGAGCAGAGCCAGGGCGAGAACGAGATTGCGGGACATCGTAAGTTCCTCCGATGGGCGGCTGGCACCAATGCCGGTCGCTGATGGAGATGAATTTGTCGACGAGCCCTCGAGCCGTAGCTTGTACGTCTAGTTATGTGGAAGTAATTGAGTTCGATATGACCATAAAAAGTTTTTTTATTTCGGCCTGGGACAGGTAGTAAATGATTCCATCCCTTGTCTCCGAGGGTCGGCAACGCCGGAAAGCTTTAAAATACATACACGATCGCCTCGGCTTCCTTGCCGGCAAGACGGCGGTCACAACTGGTATGCGCGGCTGGTTTGCCCTATGCGCCTGCTGCCATGACGACCATCGCCCTTGACCGCCTCATTCCTAATTCGCTCGTGCCCTTCGGCGGAACGCGCGCTGCCGTGATCACGCCGGAGCTCGCCGAGCGCTTCCAGAAAGGCGATCACCTGCTGATCCTGCAGGAGACCGGCGATCTCCTCCATATCCCGGCAGCCCAGATCGCGCTCGCAGCCAGCGCGGTGGATCAGGCTCACGGGGCTTTCCTGGCGATGTCGGCCGTCCCCGATCGGGCCATCGGCCGGTTCTTCGACCGCTTCGCCACTCTCTTGGAAGACCCATTCGTCTGGAGCGCAATCGCGGATGCGAACCACCGCGACGCGGAGCGCGCACAGAGCCGCGGCCGCTCGACGACGCGCCTCGTGGCGAGCGAGCGTATGCGACAGGACATGATTGCTGGCTTGCGGGCATGGCGAGACAGCGAGACGACGCGAGGTCGGATCGTCGAACGTATCGCCCACTCCGGCTGGACGATCGAGCAGGTGGCGGCTCCGCTCGGCGTGGTCGGCTTCGTCTTCGAAGGACGCCCCAACGTGTTCGCCGATGCCGCGGGTGTCCTGCGGACGGGCAACACGGCCGTCCTGCGGATCGGCAGTGATGCGCTGGGCACGGCGCAAGCCATTACGCGCTACGCCCTCGCTCCAGCCCTTTTGGTCGCCGGACTTCCGCCCGGTGCCATCTCGCTCGTCGAGAGCCCGGAGCGATCGGCCGGCTGGGCTCTCTTCGCGGATCGACGCCTCTCATTGGCGGTAGCGCGCGGATCGGGGCATGCTGTCGCCCAACTCGGAAGTGTTGCGCGGCAGGCTGGAACCGCTGTCAGCCTGCACGGGACGGGCGGAGCGTGGATGGTTGCCGACCGGGACGCGGATCCGGAGCGCTTCGCCGCGGCGGTCGAGGCCTCGCTGGATCGGAAGGTCTGCAACACCCTGAACGTCTGCTGCATCCATCGTGCACGGATGGCCGATCTCGTGCCGGCCTTCCTGACGGCGCTGGAGACCGCCGGACGATCTCAGGGCCACGGCTGCAAACTCCACGTGGTGGCCGGCGACGAGCCATTCCTACCGCATGTTTGGCGCACGGCCACCGTCCGCGTCCGGCGCGCCGAGGGTGAACGGGTCGAGCCGTTGACCGAGGTTCTGCCGGAGCATGATCTCGGACGCGAGTGGGAATGGGAGGACACCCCCGAGGTCAGCCTGAAGATCGTGGACGATCTCGATCATGCGGCTGCGCTGTTCAACCGCTACAGCCCGCAATTCGTGGCCTCATTGATCAGCCGCGACCCGGCGGCACATCGGCGCTTCTACGACATGGTGAACGCGCCCTTCGTGAGCGACGGGTTCACGCGCTGGGTGGACGGGCAATATGCCCTGGATCAACCCGAGCTCGGACTGTCCAACTGGGAGAACGGCCGCCTGCTCGCCCGCAGCGCCATCCTGTCGGGCAGCGGCGTCTTCACGTTGCGCAGTCGCGTCACGCAGGCCGACTCCCACCTGCGGCGCTGACACGGCGAACCGACGGCCGATCCGAGTGACGACCGGCATCATCGGTCGCCATCAAGGTTAAGCGCTGCGGCGCCATCTGGTCGAAGTCGGCTCTGAGACGGGCGGCGGCGAAATCCATGAAGGCCCGGACCTTGGCGAGCGCCAGCCGCTCGGACGAGGTGATCAGATGCACGGGCACTGGTGGAGGCTCGCACTCAGGGAGCAGAACGACCAGGCTGCCGCCCGTCACTTCACGCTGGATCTTGTAGGAGAAAACCCTGACGATGCCTTCGCCGTCCACCGCCGCGCTGACGGCAGCCTCGTCGGTGTTGACCATGAGGCGGGGCCTGATTTGAACCGTGCGTACGACCCTGCCGCCGACAGCGGGCGGGAAGCTCCAGATGTCGTTCGGGCTCGTGGGCTCGATCCCGATGCAGTCGTGCCGAGCCAAGTCGGACAGGGCTTCGATCGGGGTGCGGTCTGCCAAGTATTTCGGCGACGCGCAAAGGACACGACGCACCTCGCCGATTCGGACCGCGATCAGGCTGGAGTCCTGCAACGGCGCGATCCGGAGCGCGACGTCGATACCTTCGTCGACGAAGTTCGTCATCCGATTCAGCAGCAGGTAGCGGACCTGCACCTCCGGGTTTGCTCTCAGGAATTCGCCCACGATCGGGCGCAGCACCCGTGTCCCGAACATCACCGGGGCAGTGACCGTCAGAACACCGCGCGGGGCGGCCTTGTCTCCCGCCAAAGAGAAGTTGGCTTCCTCGAGATCCGTGAGCACCCGGCGACAGACGGCGGCATACCGTTCACCTGCTTCGGTCAGCTGGAGCCGTCGGGTCGTCCGGTGCAGGAGTTGGGTACCGACATGGCTCTCGAGAGCGGCAATGGCTCGCGTCACGGCGGCAGGCGAGCGCGCCAGGCGCCGGCCTGCGCGAGCGAGGCTGCCCTCGTCCAATGCCGTGACGAAGATCCGCATCGCATCGAGACGGTCGATCATTGTTCCGCTCCGCGAAATCTAGACTGTCGCAGATTAGGCATTCTGCCTTGCCACACGATGCCTTAGCTTCCGGCAGCAGGATCGATGCGAGGGAAATGATCGTGATGAGTCCCGTCACCATACCGGTGGTTCATTATCGTACCACCAAAATCGCGGACGTGAACGTGTTCTACCGGGAGGCGGGACCCTCGGACGCACCAGTCGTGCTTCTGCTGCACGGGTTCCCGACCTCATCGCACATGTTCCGCAATCTCATCCCGCTCCTGGCCAATCGCTACCGCGTCCTCGCACCGGACTATCCGGGCTTCGGTCAGAGCGATGCTCCCAACCACAAGACCTTCGCCTACACCTTTGCGCATTACGCCGAGATCGTGGACGGCCTGCTCGCTGAGCTCGGTGTCGAGCGCTACGCGATGTACGTGATGGATTACGGTGCCCCGGTTGGCTATCGGCTCGCGCTCAAGCATCCCGAACGCGTCAGTGCGCTCGTCATCCAGAACGGCAATGCATACGAGGAAGGGCTGAAGGAGTTTTGGGATCCCATCAAGGCCTACTGGCGCGAGGATACACCGGAGCGGCGCGAAGCGCTCGCCTTCCTCGTCGCTCCGGAGACGACGAAGTTCCAGTATGTCGATGGCGTCGCAGATGTCTCCCGGATCGATCCGGACAACTGGCTACATGATCAGATACTGCTCGACCGGCCGGGCAACAAGGACATCCAGCTCGACCTGTTCCGCGACTACGGCAGCAACGTGCCGCTCTACCCGCAATTCCAGGCCTTCTTCCGCGAACGCAAGCCGCCGACACTGATCGTCTGGGGTGAGAACGACACGATCTTCCCGGCCGACGGGGCGCATCCTTACCTGCGGGATCTGCCCGATGCCAAGTTGCACCTGTTCGACACCGGACACTTCGCGCTCGAAGACAAGCTCGATGTCATCGCGCCGTTGATCGGAAACTTTCTCGGCCGCACGATCAGCAGCAATTGATGTATCGGGCAGGCAAGATGCGCGGGGCCGGGCCGTGCAGGTTCTCAGCGGGCGAAACTCTCATGGTCGATATTCGACGCCGAGCCGGTTCTGCGCGAGCTGATGCCATCCAACGCTCGTCGATCAATCGGAATTGTCCTGATGACCCAGAGACTCAGCGGCAAGATCGCCGTGGTGACCGGTGCGAACAGCGGCATCGGGCTCGCGACCGCGAAACGGTTCGCAAGCGAAGGCGCACGTGTCTTTATGACCGGACGGCGTCAGGCTGAGCTCGACGCGGCCGTGCGCGAGATCGGCAGCACAGCGCATGGCATCCAGGGCGACGTCTCCAACGTCGCCGATCTCGACCGCCTCTATGCGGTCGTACGCGAGAAAGCCGGGGCCATCGACGTCCTTTTCGCCAATGCGGGTGGAGGTGAGTTCATGCCGCTGCAGGACATCACCGAGGACCATTACGAGAGAACCTTCTCCAGCAACGTCAAAGGGACGCTGTTCACCGTGCAGAAGGCGCTTCCGCTCCTGCGCGACGGCGCCTCGGTCATCCTGACCGGCTCGACCGCGGCCGTGACGGGCACGCCGGCCTTCAGCGTCTACAGCGCGAGCAAGGCGGCGATCCGGAGCTTCGCGCGCAGCTGGATCCTAGATCTGGCCCCGCGCCGCATCCGGGTCAACGTGCTTGCACCGGGATCGACGTCGACGCCCGGATGGCACGGGCTGGCTCAGACCGAAGAGCAGGATCGGGAGATGCAGCGGCTGACGGTTGCGGCGACACCGCTCGGACGCATGGGGCGGGTGGACGAGATCGCGGCGGCGGCGTTGTTCCTCGCCTCCGACGAGAGCAGCTACGTGACCGGCTCGGAACTCTTCGCGGATGGCGGCTCCGCCCAGATCTGAGGACGGCAAGGCCGATTGCCACCGTCGCCGGTGGTCGGATCTCCTCACGGCAAAGCCTACCGTCGGTCCAGGCCGCGCCGCTGGCGCAGGCACGCGGAGATGCGGTCTGGAAAAGAAGCTAAAACAGACTGGCAGCGATTGATAACTATAAGGCCCTGCCCGGAATAAGGATGCGAGCGGGTAGGTGGTCATGCCAAGTCGAGTGCGGTCATGATATCCTATAGTACTTTGGTATCTTATAACCGTAGTAATATTGCGTAATTACGGATGTATATCTGAATATATAGTTAATAACAATCTGATAGATTGTTTTTTGTTGGCAGGACTCTTGAAGCGATCATGAATTGAGACACAATTCCGTCATGTGCCGCAATCTGATGATCGTCGCAGCGTTCTCCGCCATGCCGAAGTCGCCCTGTCTGTGGAGACGCGAACCAGCGATCAGTCGAAGGCCAATAATATCGCGAAGTTGATGAGGAAGCGATGCTGCGTGTTAAGTCGCAACTCATTCCCATAAAAATTCGATCTGAGATTGGCTCTACCTCGAACAGCTATCAAATTGAAATTTTCTGAACATTTTTAGATTTACTGAAAACTCGGATACGCGTTATGTTCCGCATTAAAGGCCATCGAACTTAAATATGGTGAAGGTCAAATCGACATGTCGCGCCTGAGTGCTGTTCTGGACCGTCGTGCTTTTCTGAGCAGCCTCGCCGCTACGGTCGGCGTGTGGCCGGCTGGTGCCACGGACACGCAGTCGATCCGACTTCCGCTGCCGGGTGGACCTAACGAACGGGCACTCTCAACGGCCTTTCCCGGCAAAGGCGCTATGATCCTGCAACGCACCCGTCCTCCACTGTTGGAGACGCCCTTGGAGGTCTTCGATCAAGGCGTCTTCACCCCGAACGACCGCTTCTTCGTGCGCTGGCACTGGGCCGAGATCCCAACCGAGATCGATGCAGCTGCCTTCCGTCTGCGCGTGCGCGGCCACGTCGAGCGCGAGCTGTCACTCTCACTCGACGAAATCGGACGCCTGCCGCATGTCGAGATCGCTGCAGTCAATCAGTGCTCCGGCAACTCACGTGGCTTGTTCGAGCCACGCGTTCCAGGAGCACAGTGGGCTCATGGCTCGATGGGCAACGCTCGCTGGATGGGCGTGCGCCTCAAGGATCTCCTCGACCGTGCCGGCGTGCGGCCCGGAGCTGTGCAGGTCCGTTTCGATGGACTCGACGCGCCGGTTGTCCCGGAGGCTCCGGACTTCCGCAAGTCCCTCAATATCGATCACGCCCGCGATGGCGAGGTGATGGTTGCCTTCGCCATGAATGGCGAGCAACTGCCCCTCCTCAACGGCTTCCCGCTGCGCCTCCTCGTGCCCGGGTGGTACTCGACCTACTGGGTGAAGATGCTGAGCGACATTGAGGTGCTCGCTTATCCCGACGGCCAGTTCTGGATGAAGGTGGCCTATCGCATCCCCAACACACCGGGAGGTAGCGTCCGACCTAGCGAGATCGGTTATCAAACCATGCCCATCAGCCGGATGGTGCCACGCGCCTTCCTGACGAACCTGGCGCCGAACGCCGTGGTGAAGGCCGGCGCACCGCTGCCGCTGCGGGGCATTGCCCTCGGCGGCGACTGCGGGGTGAAAGCGATCACGGTTTCAAGCGATGGCGGTCGTACATGGCTGCCCACGCGCCTAGGGTCGGACGAGGGCCGCTACAGCTTCCGGCGCTTCGACGTTGTGCTGCCCGCGCCGAGAGCCGGCCAGGTTAGTCTGATAGCCCGCTGCACCAACGCGCAGGACGTGACGCAGCCGCTGGAGCAGACTTGGAATCCGAACGGCTTCATGCGCGGCGGCGTCGAGACCGTCTCCGTGACCGCAGCCTGAGGGAGGCCTGCGATGATGCGTATCCTTACGCTTACAGCGGGCCTCGCCGCGTTCGCTGCTCCCTCATTTGCCGCTGAGCCGATGCAGTTCCGCTCGGTAAAGGGCAATCTGCCGACGGTAGACCGTATCTTCCCAGGCGGATCGGAGGCGGATGCGATCAACAACAACTGCCTGGCCTGTCACTCGGCCAGCATGGTGCTGACTCAGCCCCAGCTTACCCGGACAGAATGGCAGTCCGAAGTCGACAAGATGATCCACACCTACAGGGCGCCCGTAGATCCGGCCGATGTGCCAGCTATCGTCGAATATCTCGCAAGCATGGAAATCGGAGGTGGTGAGATGGCGCGGCAGGATCCTGAAACTACTCGTCTTCCGAGCATCTACACGTTTGCCGAGACGATCGGACGCTTGCGCGCGGCATTGGAGAGCAAGGGCTTCACGATCTTTGCCACGATTGATCACCGCGCCGCCGCTCAATCGGTCGGACTCGAAATGCCGCCGACCACCGTGCTGGTTTTCGGCAATCCGCGAGGCGGCACGCCGTTGATGGTCGCCGCCCCGGATTTCGCGCTAGAACTCCCACTTCGAGTCCTCGTCCGCGAGGACGGAAATGGCCGAGCCTGGGTCGTCTATAACTCCGCCGCGACTCTCGAAGGCAAGCACGACCTCCCGTCTGGGATGGCCGAGCGGCTAGCGCCCGCCGGCAAGGTCATCGCAGAGGCGGTGACGGCCCCTGCTGCCGGACCTTGATCCGCCAGCGCAACACCAGGGCACGATCCCACTTGCCGACCACGGCGGACACGCCGAACGACGAGAGAGGCCCCCATGCTGAAGACATCGCCTGACGCCGGTAAGCTGTCGCGTAGACGCCTTCTGACCGCAACCGCGGCAACCGCCGGCGGCATCATCGCGCCTCCTGCCGTAGCCGAAACGTTGGCGGACGTGCCACCACGGGAGCCGGGCGATGACCTCACCGCATACAGCCTCCGCTCACCCTACGTGCAGATCGCCCGCATCCCCGAGGCAGCCCCTGGGCAGCGCAACGTAGACCCAAGCGTCGCGATCAATTCCAAGTCGCCGCTCGATAAGTTCTTGGGAGCGATCACACCGTCCGACCTGCACTACGAACGCAGCCACTCCGGTGTTCCCAACCTCGATCCGAGTAAGCATCGCGTGCTTGTCCATGGCATGGTGAGGAAGCCGCTCGTCCTATCCCTGGACGATCTCCGAGCGATGCCGTCGATTTCGCGCATTGCATTCCTAGAGTGCACGGGCAACGGATGGGAGAACTGGAAGGCAGCCCCCGACAACGTCACCGTGCAGCATACGCACGGCCTCGTCAGCACCCACGAGTGGACCGGCGTACCGCTCTCCTTCCTCATCGACCTTGTCGGTGTAGAGCGTGCCTCGACTTGGATGTTGGCAGAAGGGGACGACGGAGCCGCCGTCGCGCGCAGCATTCCCCTGACCGACGAAATCATCGCCGAAGGGATCTTGGCCTACGGGCAGAACGGCGAGCCGCTTAGGCCCGCGCACGGGTTTCCGGTTCGGCTCTTCCTACCTGGCTTCGAGGGCAACCTAAACATTAAGTGGTTGCGGCGGCTGAAATTTGGCGATCAGCCTTTCATGACGCGCTGGGAGACCGCTCGCTACACACAGTTGCAGACAGACGGCAAGGCGCGTCAGTTCCAGCTCAAGCAGGACGTCAACTCTGTCATCACGTCTCCTTCGGGCATGATGCGGATCAAGGCCGGCTATAACCGCATCACGGGACTTGCCTGGAGTGGCCACGGTCAAATCACGCGGGTCGAGGTGAGCACCGACGGTGGCACGACCTGGACTGATGCGACGCTGACCGGGCAGGTTCTTCCGAAGGCGCAAACGCGCTTCCAGCGCGATTGGGTGTGGGACGGGCGACCAGTTAAGATCGTGAGTCGCTCGACAGACGATAAGGGCAATGTCCAGCCTGACCGCGCCAGCTTCATCGCGCAAGTCGGGACCAATGCACTGTTCCACTACAGCGCACAGCAGACCTGGGGCATCGACGAAGCTGGGAGCGTCCGCAATGTTCTGGCGTAAGTTCATTCTCAGCGCAGCCATCCTCACGGCCGCTTCCTCAGCAGTACAAGCTTCCGAGTTCGGCCGTCCGGCGAGCCCGGAAGAGATCGAACTTTGGGACATCGACGTCCGGCCAGATGGTCAAGGGTTGCCGGCCGGCGCTGGTACAGTAGCGCAAGGAAAGGTGATCTTTGAGCAGAAATGCGCAGCCTGCCATGGCGAAGGTGGACAGGGCGGAATCAAGGATCGGCTTGTCGGAGGCCAAGGTACTCTCGCCTCTGCTAGGCCGGTTAAGACTGTGGGCAGTTTCTGGCCCTACGCTACAACGCTATTCGACTACATTCGCAGAGCGATGCCTTATCCAGCGCCCGGCAGCCTAAAATCAGATGAGACCTATGCCGTTACGGCTTATATCCTCGACCTAAACGGTATTATGCCAGCAAACGCTACCCTCTCTAAGGACAATCTGGCGCAGGTCCGAATGCCAAATCGTGAGGGTTTCGTGCCGGAGGTTACATACACAAATATCCGCAACTCCCGCTGATTTGTTTCTGTCCATGTTGAGAAATTAGCGATCTTCATAGGCGTGATCGCCCACAAGGTTGAGGCCGCCGGCACCAGCAAGCTCGAACTCGTGCTCGGCCGTGGCTCGTACTCAGCGGATGTGGACGCGGCGGAATTCATGCCAGACAAATTGTGACAGGCCGTAGCCGAAGTTGGTCGTGGAGAGCCGACGCAACGCAACTAGGGCCTTTATGAGCGAAGTCGTGCGCTGAAGTGCGCGGTTTACACAAGCAGAGTCAGGTTCAATATGAGGGTCCTGATCGCAGCTTCTGCCCTGACGGGACACGTCAATCCGCTACTGGCCATCGGTCACCGGCTGCACGCCCGCGGCGACGACGTGCTGTTCACCACGTCCGAGACCTTTCAGTCTCGGATCGAGGCGGCAGGACTGCGTTTCGCCCCCTGCAATGATGGGGGCGCTGCCGCTTACCTCGACGTCGATCTGCCGCCAGGACCGGAACGCTGGCGGCACGAGTTCGAGCAGCGCTTCATTAACGGCATGCCGGGCCAGGCTGCGGGCCTGCGAAGGTTGATCGCGGATCATCGGCCCGATGTCGTGATCGCCGGCAGCCTGTTCCTTGGCGTCCTGCCCCTGCTCCTCGATACGCGGGCGCGGCCACCGATTGCTGTCCTGAACGTGAGCTTCCTCTTCCTCGATCGGCCCGACCAAGCGCCGGTGGGTGCCGGCCTACCCCCAGCCAAGGACGCCGCCGAGAGAGTGCGCTACGCAGCGTTGAAGGCGGGCACGGACGCTGCCTTCGTCAATCCCGTGCGTGCGCATACCGATGTGCTCCTTGCGGAGCTTGGACTGCGGCCGTTGCCGGCCTCGCTTCCGCACTCGATCGTTGTGTTGCCGGACCTCTTCCTCCAGCCGACTGTTCCGGCCTTCGAGTATGACTTCGGGGTGCTTCCGCCCGGCCTGCGCTTCGTCGGTCTGCTGCCCAGTCCCCATACCGACATCCCGCTGCCCGCGTGGTGGCACGAACTCGATGGGAGCAAGCGCGTCGTCCTTGTTACGCAAGGCACACTCGCCAACTCAGATTTTGGGGCGCTGGTTGAACCGACGCTGGCTGCGCTTGCTGACCGAGGCGACCTCCTCGTCGTTGCGACAACCGGCGGCCGCCCTTTGGACTCCCTTCGCGGCAGCCTGCCGCCAAACGCCCGGGCTGCGAGCTTTCTGCCTTTCGACCTGCTGTTGCCGAAGGTGGACCTACTCGTGACCAATGGCGGCTACGGCAGCGTATCGCAGGCGCTCGCTGCGGGCGTACCTATCGTCTCGGCCGGCCGGACGGAGGACAAGGCCGAGGTCGGCGCGCGCATTAGTTGGTCGGGTGTCGGGATCGACCTTGCGACAGACGTGCCGTCCGTAGAGGCCCTTCGCTTGGCAATCCTGCACGTGCTCGACGAACCTGCATTCCGACGCCGCACCGCCGAGACCGCCGATGCGTTTAGCCGCGTTAACGCCGGTCACGAGATCCTCACGGCGGTCGACGACCTAGCTGGAAGATCAGTTGACTAAATCGATTCATTGGTCAGCTTCCGCAAATTCGTCGTAACGCGACTGCCTTGGTGTCATTCCGATTGACCGCTGTCAGGCGCTCTGGAATTCGATTAGACGCTATTTCCGGCACGAACTGCCGAGATCGGTCAACCGCGGAAAACAGCCAGAATGACATCTGTAGGCGCGAGTTGAAGGCTGGCTTTTCGGCGACGAGTCAAGGTCTATTGATGGCGCAACTCAGACTCACAAGCCGAGCTGCTCCAATAGAACAGCATATCGTGATGGTGCCCCCGGGACTTATCGACTTCAGACAGGAACAGATCCCGATGATCGACCACTCCGTCGAGCGAACAAGTCACGCAGGTGCCGCACAATCTCTGCTCATAGGAGACTTCGATCTCGACCCCATGCTTGGCCCGCACTTGGCAGACGCTGCGCTCGGGCGTAATTTCGACAAGGATCCCGGAGCGCGCCGTAGTGATGTGGAACGCGTCGCCCCAGCGGTCGACATCGGCTTTGAAGCGTTTGCGGTGGAGGTGGGCCATGCCCCCGCTGAGATCGGCGGCGCCGCACCGCCGTCCTGCAGGCGCATGCTCCCGAAGACATAGGTGTGGATGGAGCTGGGTTCGGCTGCCAGCACAACTGGGGATCGAAACGCGGCCGTTCTCCTCGCCACTCAGATGCATTTGGAGGCTATTGCCGAACGAGCCAGCTTCCAGTTCCACCAGGAACGGTGCGGTGACGCCGTTGTAAGCGCAGGAGTGCCAGGCGAAATCCTCCACCCTGGCCGCGAGAGCGTAGGCCATCGCGATGATCGGCGTCACGCCAGTGCCGCCCGCGATCAGCAGGTGGTGGGGGCCTGGGCCGGCGCGACGTGGTTGCGCGGGGGCGTGAACCGCACCCGGCGCCCGACATGGAAGGCGTCGTGGATAGTCTGCGAGCCGCCGCGGGGGTGGCCTCGCGCAACATCGCAATGCGGTAGCGCGAGCGGTCGGCCGGATCCGAGCTGAGCGTGGGGTTTGGGCGGAGGCCGGAGACTGCCTTTTCGTCGAGGTCGATGTCGAGCGTATTTTCACAAATGTCGGATCGGAGGCACGCAAGTCTATATTGGTTATCGACCGGTCACGCCCGAGATGACGCGTATTATGCTACCAGAAAAGCCGCCACGTCCGGACGAGGCGGCCAGACCGAGCATCCTCCCTCAAATTACTCGACGCGTACCCGCTCTGAACCGACCGGAGCGATCATTCCGGGGATGTACGAGCGCGAGATGTGAGCCCGACAATGGGCGTGAAAGGCCTCGACCAGCCGCGAAGGCTGCAACTCGCGCAGCGTCGCGACACCGATCGTCATCGGACGGTGCTCGCCCACGATGCGGACCGAGGTCAGGCCGCGCCCGTCGAGCGCTTGGCTCGATTTCGGCCGTGCGTTGAAGAGGGCGTAGCCAAAACCGTTAGCGACCATCGTCCGGACGACGTCCTGATGCGCCGAGCGCGCGGCGACACGCGGCACCAGCCCCTCATTCAGGAAGAGTGCCATGAAGTATTCCCGGCTCAAGGGCAGGTCGAGCAGGACGAGGGCCTCCTCCGCCAACTCTTGCAGCGTGGCTGCCGCCTGCGCGGCGAGCCGGTGCTTGTCGGAGACGACCGCGTAGGGCGGCAGGCTGACGAGGGGGTGGAATGCGATGTCGTCGGCAAGCTGCAGGTCGTAGATCAGGGCGATGTCGGTCTCACAGCGGCGCAGGCCCTCAAGCAGATCTTCCTGATGCCCCTCGACGTGGCTTACCTGGACGGCTGGGAACGCCGTCATGAAGGACTGGCTCAATTCCGGCACCAGCATCGGCGCGAGCGTCACCATGCAGCCGACTGAGAGCGAGCCGCGCACGGTCAGGCTCGTCTGCGAAGCGACGGTATACAGCCCTTCGGCCTGCGCGACGACGCGCTTCGCCTCGCTAAGCAGCGTTCGCCCTGCCGATGTAAGAGACAGGCCCTGCGCATGGTGACGCACGAAGAGCTGCGCGTTCAGCTCCTTCTCAAGATGCGAGATCGCCGTGGAGATGGAGGGCGGCGAGATGTGGATCCGTTCCGAGGCCAGCGTGATGCTTCCGGTTTCACCGGCAGCGATGAAGTATTCGAGCTGTCGCAAGGTGAACCGCATGTGACGGCTCATACCATGCGGCCCGGCGGCCCGGTAGCAGCGCGCCGGGCCGCCGGGGGCCTAGAGGTCGCCCGGCACGCCGTAGCTCGGGGCGGCGGAGGGATCGCGGGCGCGGGTCACATAATCGTCGAGCTGCGGCTTGTAGCGCTCCCAAAGCGCGGCGAGACCGGCAATCGGGCACTCCTCGGTCCAGTCGATCCGGAGGTCCGCCACGGGCCACGGGACCTCGCGCACCAGCATCATGCCGGCCGAGTGGACGGGGCCGGCCTCACCGCCGGCAGCGAGCGCGGCCCGCATCGCTGCGATCAGGCGGTCGCCGAGGGGGCCGCTCGCTCGCCCGAAGGCCTCGACCATCGCCTGGGGCACACCCGGATCGGCCAGGAGATTGCCACCGCAGGCCACGTTCGCGGCCCGCGCCTCGGCCCAGATTCCGAGCGCCCGGGGGCCCGAATGGATCGCCGACCCTCCCTGCGCATCGACCACCAGTACCTGGCGAAAGTCCATGTGCGGCGCGGATCCGCGCAGCACTCCGATGACCTGCTCGGCGCTGGCGCCGAGACGGAGCAGGTCGAGGGCGCGGGTGCCGAGCGATGGATCGGTGACGTTCTGGCTGGCGACGGCGCCGACGCCCGCGCGGGCGTGAGCGCACCGCGCCGCGACGGCGGGGGAGGACGAGGAGACGGCGACGCCGAACATGCCGGTTTCGGCGCAGCGCGCCGCGATCGAGAATGTCATGGCACGTCGTCCGGAATGACGGCGGTGCCGTCGATCTCGACCAGCCATTCAGGTCGCGCCAGGGCCTGGACGACAAGGCCCGTCGAGACCGGGTGCACGCCGCGGATGTACTCGCCCATGGTCCGGTAGATCGCCTCGCGGTGGCGCACGTCGGTGATGTAGACCACCACCTTGACCAGATGCTCCATCCGGCCGCCGCACTCCTCGATGAGCTGGCGGATGTTCTGCATCACCTTGTGGGTCTGCTCGACGGGATCGTGGCTGGCGATGTTCTGCGCCGTGTCGAGATCCTGCGGGCACTGGCCGCGCAGGTAGACCGTCCGGCCGCCACGGGTGACGACCGCGTGGCAGAGGTCGTTGTCGAGCTTCTGTTCCGGATAGGTATCCTTCGTATTGAACGGTCGGATCCGCGTGTGCACCATCGGGCTTTCCTGGAAAGAGGGAATCGGGGGTCCGGCAAGCCGCGTCAGGCGGCCGCCTCGCGGCTCGCGGCCGCGTGGTAGGCCAGATACCGGCGCTGCGTGGCGATGTGGTCGGCGACATACGCGGCGTCGTGCCAGACGCCCCAGATGAAGCTCGATCCCCGCCGCGACTGCCAGGGCAGACCCAGAAAGTAGATGCCGGGCTCCGCCGAGACGCCGCGCTGGTGCTTTGGCCGGCCCCGCTCGTCGAAGGCATCGACGGCGAGCCACCGGTAATCCGCGGCGAAACCCGTCGCCCAGATGATGGTGGTGATCCCCGCTTCCGCCAGGTCGAGGCTCCGGATCGGGTCGGTCACGCAGGGCGAGTCCGGCACGATCGCGCGGGCCCCGGGGTCGTCCGGGAGGTCGAGGCCGTTGCGGGCGACATAGGCGTCGGCCTCATCGAGCACCGACAGGTAATTGGCATCGCCCCGCGCGAGATTGTCGACGAGATCGGGCGCGAAGGTGAGCACGCCGTCGCGGCAGGATTCCGTCCGGCCGACGAGGAGCATTCCCTGCGCCGCGAGCCGGCGGAAATCGACCGTCTCGCCGCCGCGGGCGCCGCTGACCGCGATGGTCACGTGCTCGGCACCGGGGCCCGGGGTCGCGGCGTCCCATTTGCCGAGGACGCCGAGCCACCAGCAGAAATCGCGCCCGCGATAGACCCGTGGCGGACGGTCGTGCGGCCCGACCGATAGATAGACCGTCCGGCCGGCGCGCAGCAATTCGTCCGCGATCTGGCCCCCCGACGAGCCCGCGCCGACGACGAGAACGGCGCCTTCCGCCAGATCGCGGGGATTGCGATAGCCGCTCGAATGGATCTGGGTCAGGCCCGGTGTCTCTGGGACCAGGGGCGGGATGACCGGGTTCTGGAAGGGCCCTGTCGCCGCCACCACGCTCAGCGCCTCGATCACGCCCGTCGACGTCTCGACGCGGAAGCCGGGGCGCCGCGCTAGCTTGCGGACCTCGCGCACCTCCACGCCGCAGCGGATCGGCGCATCGACCATGCGGGCATAGGTCTCGAAGTAATCGGCCACCTGCTCCTTGCCGACGAACGCATCGGGATCGGTGCCGGGAAACTCGAGGCCGGGGAAGCGGTCGTGCCAGGCGGGGCCGTTGGCGACCAGCGAGTCCCAGCGGGCGGAGCGCCAGCGCTCGGCAATCCGGCCCCGTTCGAGCACGAGATGGCCGATGCTACACCGGCTCAGATGCTCGCTCATCGCCACGCCCGCCTGGCCGGCACCGACGACCAGCGTATCCACCGTCTCGACAGACATCGTTGACTCTTCCGGTATTGGTCGCTGAGACACGTCCACCGGCACGTTATCTTTCGGACCAGACCTCGCCCATTACATTTCGGGTTGGCCGTGCTTCGGTTTTCCCGAAATGCCGCGACACACCTGCAGGCGGAGGGTGGAGGCGCTCACGCCGCCAGCCGGTCGAGGAGGCGGTCCATCATGGCGTCGCACGCCGCGAGTTGCGCGAGGGTGACGAACTCGTCGGGCTTATGCCCCTGGTCCATAGAGCCCGGACCGCAGACGAGGGTCGGCGTGCCGAGGTGGCCGGCGAAGAGCCCGCCTTCCGTGCCGAAGGCCACCTTGTGGGTCTCGCCGGACCCGACCAGGGAACCCAGAAACGCCACGGCCTCGGAGTCGACGGGCGTCGCGAGGCCGGGATAGGCGTTGAGCCGCTCGATCGCGATGCGGGCCTCGGGAAAGTCGGCCTGCTGCGCGGCCGCGATCGCCTCGCCGGCGGCGACGATCTCGGCGAGAATCGTCTCGGGATTGTCCGCCGCGACGTTGCGGATCTCGAAATCGAGGGTGCAGCGGTTCGGCACGATGTTGAGCGCGGTGCCGCCCGCGATCTGTCCGACATGGATCGTCGTGTAGGGCACCGCGTAGTCGGGGTCGCGGGCGCCGCTCTCGGCCAGTGCATCCTGGCGGGCGCGCAGGGCGCCGACGACATCGCAGGCGAGATGGATCGCGTTGAGGGCCTGCGGCGCGAGGGCCGAGTGGCCGGCGACCCCGCGGCAAGTGGCGCGGGCGGCCAGCTTACCCTTGTGGCCGGTGGCGATGCGCATTCCGGTCGGCTCGCCGACGATGGTGAGGCGCGGGCGGAAGCCCCGTGCGGCGAGGCGGTCGATCAGGGAGCGCACGCCGACGCAGCCGATCTCCTCGTCGTGACTGAAGGCGAGGTGGAGGGGCACGGCGAGATCGCGGCCGGCGGCCCGCATGGCCATCGCGAGGGCCGAGGCGACGAAGCCCTTCATGTCGGCGGCGCCGCGGCCGTAGGCGCGCCCGTCCGCGATGCGCAGCCGGAACGGATCGCTCGTCCAATCCTGGCCGGTGACCGGCACGACGTCGGTATGGCCCGACAGCATGATACCGGGGCGGTCGCTCGGCCCGATCGTACAGAAGAGGTTGGCCTTGCCCCCGTCTTCGGCCTCGACAAGTTCGGCAGCGATCCCGTGCTCGGCGAGGACGGTGCGCACGAAGTCGATCAGGGGTCGGTTCGGGCCCCGGCTCACCGTCTCGAATGCAATCAACCGATCGAGCAACGTGAGCGTGTCCATCGCGTCCCCTTCCCGGCTTGCCTGCCTCGCCGTGACGGCGATCACAGGTAGAGATGCCGGACGGCGTCGGTGTCGAGAAGTTCGCGGGCGCTGCCGGCCGCGACGACGCGGCCCTTCACCAGCATGACGCCCCGATGAGCGATCGAGAGCGCCGTCTCGGCATTCTGCTCAATGAGGAGGACCGTCGTACCCTGTCGGTTCACTTCGGCGACGGTGTCGAAATATTCGTCGATCAGCTTGGGCGAGAGGCCGAGCGATGGCTCGTCCATCACGACGAGCCGCGGCTTGCCGATGAGGGCCCGGGCGAGCGCCACCATCGCCTGCTCGCCGCCCGAGAGAGTCCCCGCCCGCTGCCCGATGCGCTCGCGCACGCGGGGGAACAGCTCCAGCATCTCCTCTAGCCGGGCGGCGAAATCGCTGGCGCGCTGCGCCTCGAAGCCGAGGCGGATGTTGTCGCGGACCGTGATGTCGGCGAAGAGCCGCCGTCCCTCCGGCACGAAGCCGACCCCGAGGCCGCTCAGCGCCTCGGTGCGCAGGCCGGCAATGTCCTTCCCCATGATGCGCACGCGCCCGCGCGCCAGCGGCAGGAGGCCCGACAGGGCGCGGAAGGTCGTGGTCTTGCCGGCGCCGTTGGGCCCCAGGATGCAGACCAGCTCGCCCTCCGCCACCTCGAAGGAGACGTCGCGCAGCATCGCGACCGCGCCGTAAGTGGTGTCGACGCCCTCAAGCGTGAGCATGCCGGACCACCTTTCTGCCGAGATAGGCTTCCTGCACCCGGGGGATCTGGCGCACGTCTTCGTAGGTACCTTCGGCGAGCTTCTGGCCGTAATCGAGCACCAGCACGCGGTGCGGCAGGGATGCGACGAGGCGCATGTCGTGTTCGATGATCATGAGTGCGAGGTTCGGCCGCTCCGCACAGATCGCCCGGATGTCGGCCATCAGCGCGTCGGTGTCCGCGTCGTCCATGCCGGAGGACGGCTCGTCGAGGAGGAGCACTCGCGGCTCGCTCGCCAATGCCCGGGCGATCTCGAGGCGCCGCCGGTCGGCCTGCGGCAGTTCGGCGGCCGGGCGGTGGCGTTGCGCGTAGAGATCGCGGGAGACAGCCTTGAGCAGGGTGGCTGCGCGCTCGGCCGCGTCGTGCAACTCGGCCTGCGCGCGGCCCCGGCGCAGGATGGCGTCGAGCAGGCCGCTTCTCATGTGCGCGTGCCGGCCGATCACGACGTTGTCGATCACCGAGAGGTCGCCGAACAGGCGGCTCGACTGGAAGGTGCGCGCGATACCCCGGGCGACGATCCGGTGGGCGGGCATCCCGTCGATCCGCTCGCCTGCGAGCCGTACCGTCCCGGAGGACGGCTTGTAGAGCCCGGTGATGATGTTCAGGAGCGTCGACTTGCCGGCCCCGTTCGGGCCGATGATGCCGAGGATCTCGCCCTGTCGCAGGGTGAAGTCGACCTCCGCCATCGCCACGAGGCCGCCGAAGCGCATGGTGAGGTTCTGTCCCTCCAGGACGACGGGGACCGCGTCGGTGGCGCGCATGGTCAGGCTCCGTAGCGACGCAGGCGCTGCGGGAAGATGCCCTGCGGCCGGATCATCAGGAAGGCGATCACCGTCACGCCGAAAAACAAGATCCGGTAATCGGAGAAGGCGCGCAGTTTCTCCGGCAGCAGCGTGAGCAGGAAAGCGCCGACGATGACGCCGAGCGTGTTGTCCATGCCGCCGGCGATGACCATCGTCATGATGGTCACCGAGACCAGGAAGGTGAAATTGTCGGGCGAGATGAAGCCGACGTAGAACGCGTAGATCGTGCCGGCAAACCCCGCCAGGAACGCATCGACCGCGAAGGCCAGGACCTTGTACCAGGTCGTGTTGATGCCCTGACAGCGCGCCGCGAGCTCGTCCGCCCGGATCGCGTTCCATGCGAGACCCACCCGCGAATCGTGCACGCGCCGGGCAAACAGGATCGCGATCCCGACGAGCACCGCCGAGAGATAGTAGAAGTTCGCCTGCGACGGCAGCTCGTAGCCGAAGATGACCAGTGGCGCGGCGAAGGAATGCCCGAACAGCTCGGGTACCGGGATGCCGACGAGGCCGTTCGGGCCGCCGGTGAAGTCGAGGTTGTTCAGGAGTTGGTGGATCACGACGCCGAAGGCGATCGTGACCAGCGCCAGATAGCTCTCCCGCGTGCGCATCGAGGGAACGCCGAGCAGGAATCCGAAGAACGTGGCGACGATCGCGGCGGCCGGCAGGGCGAGCCAGAAGCTGACGTCCCAGTTCAGCGCCAGGAGCGCCGAGGCGTAGGCGCCGATCCCGTAGGAGGCGCCGGTCGCGAAGTTCGGGATGTTGGCGCTGCCGAGCTGAAAGTTCAGCGCCAGCGCCAGCACGGCGTAGAGCTGCGCCAGGACGAGGAGGTGCAGCGCATAGGTGCTCCTCTCCACGACGAAGGGGAAGGCGAGGACGATGACGAGACCGAGCAGGATGGCGAAGCGCGCCTGATCGGCGAAGGCGGTCTCGATCCGTGCCTCCAAAGCCGGGCGATACTGCATGGCGACGAGCGCGGCGCCGAACAGGACGAGCAGCGCGACGACGACGCGCCAATCCTCGGCGAGCAGGAACTGGCGCAGGAACAGGGCACCCGCGATCTCGATCGCTGCGACCAGGGCGATGGCCCGGGGCGCTGTGACGGCGGGGCTGGCGACGGCCGCCGGGGCGGGATTCGACGCAGGGGTCGATGCGAACATCGTCTCAGACCTTCTCGACGACGGTGCGGCCCAGGAGCCCGCTTGGACGAAAGACCAGCACGGCAATCACCAGCAGGAAGACGAAGACGAGGCGATAGGAGGCGCCATTCGGGATGGTGGCCTGCACCAAGGTGTCGATGCCGGCGATGAGCAGGCTGCCGATGATCGCGCCCGGCATCGAGCCGAGGCCCCCCGCCACCGCCGCCGAGAAGCCGATGAGCCCCACATCGATGCTGAAATCGAAGCGGACGATGCCCGCGTAGCCCGCGAAGAACAGGCCGCCCAACGCGCCGATGGCCGATGCGATGAAGAAGGTGAGCAGGAAGATCCGCTCCGGCGAGATCGCCATGAGGCGTGCCGCGTCGCGGTCCTGCGACACTGCCCGGATGTGCAGGCCGAGCCGGGTCCGGCCGAGAACCAGGAAGAGGCTGCCCACGCACAGGACCGACACCGTGATCGCCACGAGGCTGAACAGCGGCACCGCGGTCCCGAACAGGTCGATGCTGCCCGTGAAGAGGCGCGGGATAGCGTGGGGGTTCGAGCCGTTCGGAAACACATGCCGTATCAGCTCGCGCAGCACGATGCCGAGGGCGACGGTGGCCACCAGCGCCATCATGGCGGGCGCGTTACGGAACCGCTTGATGATCGTGGCGTAGAGCGCACCGCCCAGGGCACCCGTCACCAGAACTGCGAGCAGAGCCGCCAGCGCGAACCCGACCGGGAGCGGGGCCACTCCGAAGGCGCCGCCGAGCACCGGCACGATGGCGAGCGCCAGGAACGGCGCCGTCAGTGCGACGTCCGCGTGCGAGAAATGGATGATATTGAGCACCCCGAAGAGCAGGCTGAAGCCGACGGCAATAAGGGCGTAGATCGCGCCGAGAGTAATGAAATTCAGGAGCTGCTGTGTGATCTGCGCGGCCATATACTCCCTCGCCCGAACGTGCGGCTGGCCACGCGGGTGCCGGCTCTTCCGCGGACCGTAGACCGGGGAAGGGAGGGACAGGGGTTAAATTTTTTGAACCTGCGCTTCGCCGCAGCGAAAGGAACAGGCGCTCCGGCGCCCTCGCAGCTGCTTCGGAAAAAAAGCACCTCGGCTTCCAAACATCCGATTTGCCTGCGGTATCGAAGAACGGATGCTTGAGCGTGGGCCGCCGGAGGGTCGCCCGAGCCGACGCGCCCGCCGCGGGCGCCTTTGAGGGAGGGGTCAATGCGCTCTAGATCCAGGTTTCTTGCGGGCCGGTTTGGCGCTGTCCTCGCGCTGGCGACCGCCGCGATCCTGGCCGGCGGCGCGAGCGGCGCGTTCGCCCAAGAGAGCGTGAAGATCGGCTTCATCGGCCCGCTATCGGGCGGCAATGCCCAGCAGGGTCTCTCCGCACGCAACGGCTTCCAGCTCGCGATCGACCAAGCCAACGCCGCGGGCCTGCCCTTCAAAATCGAGCCGGTCATTCTCGACGACGCCGCCAATCCGCAAACCGGCGTGTCCGCCGCCTTGAAGCTGACGAACGACAGCCAGGTCGTTGCGGCGACCGGGCACTGGAACAGCGGCGTCGCGCTCGCGACCATCCCGGTCTTCCAGCGCGCCGGCGTCCCCTTTGTCGTCTGGGGCGCGATCTCGCCAAAGATCACCGAGCGCAACAACCCCATGATTTCCCGGGTGGTGACGACGCTGGTCAACACCAACGAGCCGCTGGCCGCCTGGGCGGCGAAGAACATCGGTAAGTCGATCGCCATTGTGTCCGACACGAGCGATTACGGGGCAGCGAACACGAAGAATTTCGAGAAGTTCTACACGGCGGCAGGTGGCAAGATCGTCGCCACGGAGGCCGCGCCGGTCGGCACGACCGATTTCCGAGCGCTGCTGACCAAGATCAAGCCCTTGTCGCCGGACGCCATCTATTTTGGCGGCGTCGTGACGGAGGCCGCCCTCGTCCGCCAGCAGATGGCGGAACTCGGAATGACCGCGCCCATGATCGGTGTCGACGGTTTCCACGACGCCGAGTTCATCAAGATCGCAGGCCCGGCGGCTGAAGGCACCATCGCCGGCATCGCGAAGGAGAAGGGCAATCCGCAACTCGCGAAGCTGACGCAGGATTACCAAGCGGCCAAGTTCTCCGAGCCTGCGACGACCTACACGAAGAATGCCTTCGACGCGGCCAACATCATCATCGAAGCGTTGAAGAAGGCGGGCACGAAGGACAAGGCCGCCATCGCGAAGGCGATCCGCGAGACGCAGTACGACGGCGCCATGGGTCACACCAGCTTCGACGAGAATGGCCAGACCAAGCTTCCGGTCGAGCTCGAACTGCGCGCCGTAAAGAACGGCAGCTGGACGACACAGTAAATAGAACTCGGTTGCAATAAATTCTACTGCGCCTCACGAAGGCACGGCAAAGTATAGCCGGCGATGGGTCTCCAATCTCGCGTGTTTGGGGACACTTTTTGAGGACGGGCAGGCAACGCCTCGCGTATCGGGGCCTCTCGGACTATGTTCGGCTCGGAACACGATGATCCACTGATCTCGCGACTGCGGGCTTCGTACCGGCGGCTCCTCGTGCCGAGCGCTCAGTCGTCACGGATGAGAGACCATCGTTGGTGCGATTCAGGCACTTAATCATCGCGTCGCAATGTTGAACCGCCCCGGGTTTCCCGGAGGCTCCAACTCTTGAGAGACTGGAGCCATGACGAAGCATACCCCACCCTTTTCTCCTGAGGTCCGCGAACGCGCGGTGCGGATGGTGCTGGAGCACCAGGGCGAGCACGACTCGCAGGATGGAGCGCTCCGCTCGATCGCCGCCAAGATCGGCCGCTCCGGTGAGACGCTACGCAACTGGGTGAGATAGGCCGAACGTGACTGGGGCGTGCAGGCCGGGCAGACGACGGACGAGCGCGAGCGGATCAAGGCGCTGGAGCGGGAAGTGCGCGAACTCCGGCTGGCCAATGAGATCCTGAGGAAGGCATCCGCTTATTTTGCGGTGGCGGAGCTCGACCGCCGATCACGGAGATGATCGCCTTCATCGACGAGCATCGCGCCACTGGCGGGGTCGAGCCGATCTGCAGGGTCCTGTCGATCGCCCCGTCGACGTATCACGCCCATGCTGCGCGGCGGCCGATCCCGCAAGGCTACCGGCCCGAGCCAGGCGGGATGCGGCGCTCATGAACGAGATCCGGCGCGTGTAAGAGGCCAACTTCCGGGTCTACGGCGTGGGCAAGGTCTGGCGGGAACTCGCCCGCGAGGGGATCGCGTTGGCGCGGTGCACGGTGGTCCGGCTGATGCGGACGATGGGCCTGCAAGGCGTCGTCCGAGGACGCAGAGTTCGCACGACCGTTCTCGACCCGGCCGCGGCTTGCCCGCTCGACGGGTCAACCGGCAGTTCAAGGCCGAGTGCCCGAACCGGCTATGGGTCGCGGATTTCACCTACGTGGCGACCTGAGGCGGCTTCGTCTACGTGGCCTCCGTGATCGACGTCTTCGCCCGCCGGATTGTGGGCTGGCGCGTGTCGCGCTCAGCCTGGGCGGACTTCGTGCGCGATGCCCTTGAGCAGGCCCTGCACGAGCGCCGCCCCTTCGCCGGCAGCGGTCTCGTCTGTCACTCCGACCGCGGATCGCAATACGTGAGCATCCGCTACACCGAGCGCGTCGCCGAGGCGGGCATCGAACCCTCCGTCGGCAGCGTCGGCGACACCTACGATTAACGCTCTCGCCGAGACGGTGATCAGTCTGTTCAAGGCCGAGGTGATCTACCGACGCGGGCCGTGGCGCTCGTTCGAGGCCGTCGAGTTCGCCACCCTCGAATGGGTGGAGTGGTTCAACCACCGCACGTTGCTTGAACCGATCGGCAACATCCCTCCCGCCGAGGCGGAAGCGCGCTAATATGCCCAGGCCGAGGTCCAAGCCTTGGCCGCTTGATCCAAACCAAACTGCCTCCGAAAATCCCGGGGCGGTTCAGTCGCTGACGATCGCCCGCTCTTGCGTGTCCGCCAGCCGGCGCGTGCCGAAGCGGTCCTGCAGCGCCCGTTGCTCGGACGTGTAGAAGCTTCCCATCGCGAGCCTCCTCAGGCCAGAACCGGTCGGGTCTGAGGGTTTACCTCCGCCTGCCTTTCTCTCCTGGCCCGCACGACCGCGAACAGGTCCTCGATCCGGCGCTGTTCGTCGGCCGAGTGCGGGAGCAGATAGGCGCAGGCGACGTAGACGAGCAGATTGACGACCAGGCCGAAGCAGCCGGAGGTCAGGCCATAGCCGAAGGGCAAGTGCCCGCCATAGGCGAACTCCAGCCCGACCGCGGTGACGAAGCCCAGGATCATGCCGGCGAACGCGCCCTGCCGGTTCCCACGCTTCCAGAAGATGCCGAGGAACTGCGGGACCGAGAGCTGGATGATGCCCTGGTAGGCCAGCACCGCCAGCGAGAACAGCGCCGGCAGCGTCAGGGTGGCGAGCCAAGAGGCGAGCAGGGTCAGCAGCAGCATGCCGACCTTGGCGATGACGATCATCTGCCGCTGTTCGAGCTGGACATAGTTGCCGACGAGGTCGTTGGCGAGCTGCGCGCCATAGGCCTGTATGTTCCCGTCCGTATGCCCCATCGAGGCAGCCAGCAGCACGACGCCGGCAAGGCCCAGCAGCACAAGGCCGCCGGCCTGCTGGGAGACGATGAACCAGACGTCGTCGGGCTTGGCCACCGCCTCTGGCACTTTCGAGGCGAGCATGCCGAAGATCAGCAGCGCCACCCCAAACATGAAGGTCAGCGGCACGGCGAGGGCGGCCGACTTCTTCAGGGTGTGGACGCCATCGGCCGTGAATAGGCGCACGAAGATGTAGGGCCAGCACCAGCCGCCGAGCGCGCCGGTGAACATCAGCGCGAAAAGATAGAGCGGACCTTCCTTGGACCCGAAGCTCGGGATCGCGAACATCTTCGGGTCGAGTGTGGTGAGGGTGCTGCCACGAGCTACCATCAGCCAGACGATCAGCGCGACGAGCATCAGGCCGCCGCCGATATAGGCAACGATGCCTTGCAGGTAATCCGAGATGACGACGCCGCGCATGCCCAGGCGCACCGTCCAGACCTGCCGCAAGGCGATGACGAGCACGCCGACAACCACCGAGATCGAGAACGACAGCGCGCCGAGCGACATGGCCTGGAACAGGTTGCCGAGCGCCTGCATGCCGAGCACTAGCCAGGGCAGGCCCGAAACGATGCCGATCAGGGCGGCCACTGTGCGGATGTGGCGCGATCCGTAGCGCAGCGCGAACAGGTCGCCCTGGGTGCGCAGATCGTAGGCCTTGCCCCAGATCCAGACGGGCCGGGCGAGCACGAACAGCAGCACCACGGTCAGGAGCGAGTAGGACAGGACGTAGAACGACATCACCCCGGCCGTGACCGAGAGCGCGCCGAAGGCGGTGAACATCGAGCCCGGGTACCAGGTGTTGAGGAACGACATCGCCTGGTAGCGCGCGCCGAAAGACCGGCCGCCCACGGCGTAGTCGGTGAAGGATTGGTCGACAGTGCGGTTGCGTTGGAGCACCCAGACGACGCCGGCGAAGAACAGGGCGAGCATGCCGAAGGTGACGATCATGCCGCACTCCTGGCATCGGCCGCGTCGAGCAGGTAGGCGGCGATCAGGCTCGCGGTGATGCACAGGCTGACGGCGAGGAAGTAGAAGAGGGCGGTCGGGATCCCGGCAATTGGGGTCGTGCGGCCGTCAGCCGCCCAGTAGAGCGGCGGGGTTAGCGCGACGATGGCGTCGAGCGCGAACCACAGTTTGACCATCCCGCGCCGGAGTGGCGCAGGTGAGCCTTGTTTCAGCATGGCGTTTCCTCGTTTTATTGTTCTAGTGAAGCACGGGTTCGAGCTTGTCGAAGCAGCTCGGCCAATCCTCTCGGTAGGCTTCGCGGACATCGGCACGGGCGATCCGCCTGTGGGTCAGGCGCATCTCGCTGGTGCCGTCATCCTGTGGGATGAAATCGATCTGGAGCAACGTCTCCTCGCCCGGCAGCAAGTCGAGGGGGCCGTCATAGATCCAGGTCTGGACGATGCGCCGGCCCGGTTCGAGCTCCTGATAACGGCCGCTGATCCGGTGCTGTGCGCCGTCCGGCCCGCGGGTCCACAACTCGAAGCGTCCGCCGACCCGGAGATCGGTCTCGGCCTGCTCGACCACGTTCGCGCCAGGCGCGAGCCAACGCTGGATCATCAGCGGGTCGGTCCAGGCCCGGTAGAGCTTATCGCAGGTCGCCCGGAACGTGCGGATGAGGACGACGGCGGCGTCAGTGTCGGTCATCATCGTTCTCGGCGTTCAGCAGATCGTCGAGAGCATCGAGCCGTGCGTCCCAGAAATCGGTGTAGGTCCGCAGCCAGGAGAGCGCTCGCACGAGGGGTTCGCGCTCAAGCGAGCAGCGATGCACCCGGCCTTCGATCTCGCGATGGATGAGTCCAGCCCCTTCCAGCACCTTCACATGCTTGGAGGCGGCGGCCAGCGACATGGCGTAGGGCTCGGCGAGTTCGGAAACGGTGCGTTCACCGGACGCGAGCTGATGGACCATGGCCCTGCGCGTTGGATCGGCGAGGGCATGGAAGACGCCGTCCAGGGCCGACTGCGGTTGCTCAACCATATGGTTTATAATTGCAGGACGGTCTGGTGAGCGCAAGAGGTCAATCTGAAATTCCTGGCCGCTCGGAAGCGGATCGTCGCAAACGACCCTTCTCGGGCATGCTGAAGATCGCCAGAGCTTCCCAAAAGCGGTCATATGTCGGCCGCCGTTCAAGGTCGGCTTGGGGCGGATAGCAGCTTTTCGGCTATCGCGCGACGAAGGTCCGATTCAAGCCAATCCCAGATATTCAGCCGCCTGAGACTCTGATCCGTAAGCGACCTTCTTACTTTGCCTTGAGCGATACGCCTAAGGAGTGCCTACGGACCGTCCGAAGCGAAGCTTCGCCGTCTGCGCGGGTATGGAACGCTTATAGGAGCAAATGCCCGCGGCCAACATTTTGTTGGCTCAAAATCGATTGGCGCCTTAGCAACATTTCGACACGTCCAGTCGCTGCCGATGACTAAATTGTCGGCAGAATAAATACACAATTTATTGGAATATATTCACCTACGTCTTTTTGCCGAATTTATGATACTTACGTATGCCTATATTGGCTAACAAGAATAATCCGGTTTATGCGTCGGGACAATTCAAACTGATGGAAGATTCAGATGGACATTCAGGCGCCTTCCATTTCCAAAAAATCCTTCCTACAGAAGATCGCAAATATCATTTTGATTCCCCTTCAGGATGCGCAGGGAATGCATGCGGATCCTGAGGAACAGGCCGTCCCTGATCCAGCAGCTTGGACCAAATCCCAGCGGGAGGCCTGGCAGAGCGTCGAAATGGAGCTGTTCCGTGACGCTATCCGGATTGGAACATTGAGAATACGGGAGTCCGTGCTCAACGATCTTTCGGCCTATTATCAAATCTCGTCTGAAGAATGCAGAGAGAAATGCCTGCATTGGGAGAAATGGAGCGTTGAGGAATGGAAATCGGCGGACAGGACTACAAATCTAGGCATACGCGATTTCTATAACACAACAAAATCATGGTCCTTCGACTTAATGTGGTATGCTTATCTACAAGCAACTGGTCATAGTTTTCCAGCCGCAGTTATGACATCGAGATTTGTATTGGAACATAGCAGCGGGCGGCGGCACCTCGATTTCGGATCCGGCGTGGGCGTCACCAGTCAGCTTTTCCGGCGTCTTGGCTTCGAGACCAGTCTCGCAGATGTATCGTGTCCGCTCCTGGATTTTGCCCGCTGGCGGCTTGAGCGCCGCGGTGACACCGCAAGATACATCGATCTCAACAATGAAACGCTGCCTGAGAACACATACGACTGTATTACCGCCCTCGATACGCTTGTCCATGTGACTGATTTTGATGACACCATCGATCAGCTGCATCGAGCGCTCCACGCTGGCGGATGGCTATTCGCAAATTTTGATATCCGGGCACGTGACTCTGAGGCTAGCGCATCCCACCTCTATCATGATGCCATAGATCTCGACTGCCGACTTCAGAAACGAGGTTTTATTAATATAACAACGCTTAACTCTGTTACGCATTGCTACCAGCGGATCGTTCCCGGAACGATCCGTCATAAGCTTCACAATGGCAAAAATTTCATTAGCGCCCCTATGCGGAGGTCAATATTCACACTTCAGAGAGTTAGGTTTCCGACACCCGTACGCGTGATTAAGCTCGCCTACCGTTTAGCTACCGGCCGTAAGATCGTTACAAATGAAAAATTCCTCCGCTCGTGAGTTGAATTTGTGTCCAAGCACCAGAAAAAGGTAAGCTCGGTCTCACTGCATCGACGCGTTCTCGGCTTCGATGGCCTGCGTGCTGCGGCGTTCCTGATGGTTTTTATCAGCCACAAGGCGCCAGCTCCGTGGACAGATGCGCTCGGATCCGCCGGTGTATGGTTGTTCTTCGTCCTCAGCGGCTTCCTGATCGCCCGAATCTTGGCTAGGTCTCGAGACGAGATCGAGGCCGGGACGTCGAGCTTCTCCATGGCCCTCAAAGCCTTCTATCTCAGGCGGACCGCACGCATCACTCCAGTCTATTACGTCTTCCTCACCGTTCTATCGGTGCTCGCTCTCAGGAGATTGGTCGACCTCGGCGAGGAAGACCGACAGTTGGCGAACTGGTTTTACCTCGCCAATATCTACATTGAGTGGCATGGCTGGCGAACCGATCTTGGCCACCTCTGGAGTCTCGCTGTCGAAGAGCAGTTTTATCTCGCGTTCGCGCCGCTCGCGCTCCTCCTTCCCCGACGGCATTTTGCCAAGCTCTGCCTATGTCTAATTGGCGTCAGTGTGCTGGCTCATGTCTTTCTCTGGGTGAGAGGGGCCTGGATCGTCAGCTTCGACGTCGACACCGCCGCCAACCTGGGGCTTCTGGCTCTCGGTGGCCTTGCTGGGCTCTGGGCCGAGTGTCCGCTGCCGCGCCGGCTTGCCAATGATGCTGCGATCGTTCTCGTCCTTACGGCCCTCGTGGCATTGCCGCTGGGGGTCGCGGACACGGGGTTATGGCCGGTCGTGGGCCGTCCCAGCGGACTTCTAATGGCCCTCCTGCTAGTGCAGATCATCCAATGCCAGTACAGTAGGATTGTGCGTCTCCTTGAAATTTCCTGGATCCGCGAGATCGGCCTCATCAGCTACGGTGCTTACCTGTTCCATCCGGTGATCCACGCCGATCGTCTCCTGCCGCTCGTCGGCATCCATATTCAGCTCAGACATTCGGTTATGATGGTAATTGAGCTGAGCATCACACTGGTGCTGGCTGAACTGTCCTGGCGGCTGCTTGAACGCCCTGTCCGTGCGCTCCTGCGCTCAAATCGAGTGGCGCATGCGGGGACTTGTGGGGCCGATCTGCAGATTAGGTAGCGGCATACCGCACGTGGTGAAGGCGCCTCATGGGAGGCCGTGTTATTTTTTAGCTGCAAGTTAAAATATGCAATGCCTCTAGACCGTCTTACGGAACGAAACGTTCCGAGCAGCACAGAGTTATGCGTCGGCAAAGCGATCATTTCCCCCATATCCGAGCGATACCGCGCGAGCGGCGCGGGAGCCGCCATGGCGGATGTCTGAAAATGCTGGCGGGAAACCCAGTATCCGGAAAACGCTCGCAACCGGACGTTCGGCGCCCGTGCCGTCACGAGCCGCTTGGGGTCGTGAGCGGGCGGACGGCGACGTCCGCTCTGATGCCTTTGCCGCTCGGAAGCGGACCGGCAGAAATCCACCCAATCCGGTCTTACGCATAAGGGTGGGACCCTGTTGGCGAAGTGGGCATGGTCGGACTGTCGGACGTT
>NZ_JAUYZJ010000017.1:61895-111338 GCF_030700285.1 Methylobacterium sp. NEAU K
GAGATGGCTTCCCAGCCCGGAGGCCGCCCATGTCGCTCCCTTCGCAACCGCTGCCGCCTGTGCCCAAGGATACCGCCCGGATCGCGCGGGCCGCATTCCGGCGCAGCAACCCGTACATGCTCCTGCGCGACCGGCTCGTCGCCCTATTCGCCGATGCCGACTTCGCCGATCTCTACCCAAAGCTTGGCAAGCCAGCCTACGCGCCCTGGCGCCTCGCGCTCGTCACGCTGATGCAGTTCCGCGAGGGGCTGAGCGACCGGCGAGCGGCCGAGGCGGTGCGTGGTCGGATCGACTAGAAGTATCTGCTCGCCCTCGATCTGGCGGATGCGGGCTTCGACTTCTCCGTCCTGTGCGAGTTCCGGAGCCGCCTGCTCCAATGCGAGGCGGGCGAGCGCCTGCTCACCCGGTTGCTGGACGCGGCCCGCGACGGTGGGCTGCTGAAGGCCCGCGGTCGGCAGCGCACGGACAGCACGCACGTCCTGGCCGCCATACACCTAAGGTCCGGGTCGCGTTCCGCTCTCGCCGCATGCGCCCACGAGGGGAGGCCGGGGCAGACGCGACCCGTACCCGGACAGGTGGAGCGAAGCGGAACCTGATCCGGGATCCGGCACGGAGCCCGCCGCGAAGCAGCCCTTGACCGAGAGGATCACGGCTGGCGCCCTCCGCGGTTTATCGTGCTATGGCCGTATCGGCTTGCCCATGGGGGCACGCGGGGCGGCATCGCGGCGGCCGGCTCGTGCGGGAAAGAGTGCGGAACGGGAACGGTGCGTGATCTTCTGACCGCGCTGGCGGGCGCCGTCATCCTGGTTCTCGTCGCGGCGCTCACCGTCCCGCCCTTCGTCGACTGGCCGGCCCAGCGGGCGCTCGTCGACCGGGCGCTCGCCCGCTCCCTGGGCGTGCCGGCCAGGACCGACGGGCGGATCGAGGTCCGCCTTCTGCCCTCGCCGCGGCTGCGCATCGATCGGCTGCACCTCGGGACCGACCCGGGCCGGCCGGCCCTGGACGCCCGCTTCGTCAAGGCCGAGATCGCGCTGGCGCCGCTCCTGAAGGGCGAGTTCCGCTTCACCGAGACGCGGATCGGCCGGGCGGAGATTAAGCTCCCGGTCGCCGCGAGCGACGCCCTGCGGGTGCCGCCCGATCTCGGCGAGGCGCTGCGCGCCCGCGACCTCGCCATCGAGGACCTGCACGTCCAACAATTCCTCGTGACGACGCAGGTGCCGGCCACGGGCCGGACCGATCAGCTCTACGTCCAGGACCTGCACCTGCAGGCCCCCGCCCTGATCGGACCATGGAGGATCGAGGGATCGAGCGGCGGCATTCCGTTCCGGGCGGTCAGCGGAACGCCGGGGCCGGATGGGCGGCTCGCGGTGAAGATCTCGGGCGGCGGTGACGCGCATCCCCGTTTCGAGGCGGATGCCCGGTTCGGGCTCGTCCCCACCGAGGCCGACGGGGCCGCGTTGCTCGAGGCCGAGGGCTGGGCCCGCCTCGTGGTTGGGCCGCCGACCCAGGCGGCGGGCGCCTACATGCCGTTCTCGCTCGGCGGGACGTTCAAGGCCCGCGGCACGCAGGTGCGGTTCGAGGGCGTCGACCTCGCGATCGATCCGGGCGGACGCGCGCTCCGGCTCGCCGGGACCGGCCGTCTCGACCTGCGCCAGTGGCGCGCCGGCCTGAACCTGGAGGCCCGGCGCCTCGATCTCGACGCCTTCCTGGCCTCGTCCGAGGGCCAGAACCTGATCGCCCGCGGCCTGCCGGGCCTCGGAAGCGGCCTGCCGACCATGCTCGACCTCGACCTCGCGGTGGGCAGCGCGGCGCTCGGCGGCGAGGAATGGTCGAATCTCGCGCTCGCCGGCACCGTCGAGCGCGCCGGCGGCGTGCTGCTGCGCCGCCTCTCCGCCGTCGGCCCCGGCGAGGCGACCGTGACCGTGAGCGGGCAGGTCGAGGCGTCGCCGTTCCGCCTGACCGGTCCTGTGGCGCTGGTCGTGGCCGATTCGGACCCGCTCGGGCGCTATCTGCGCCGGCTCGACGTGGAAGGCCCCCTGGTCGCGCTCCTCGACGGGCGCCGGGTCGAGGCCGCCGCCGACCTCTCCGCGGCGGCCTCGGGCCTGTCTCTGCGCAACCTGCGCCTCGGGCTGGGGTCGGCGCGGATCACCGGCAACGCCCGCTACACGGCCGCGGAGGCGGGCGCGCGCGGGCGCTTCGAGGCGCAGATCCGAGCGAGCGGCATCGACATCGCCGCCCTGCCGCCCGTCGGGACGGCGCTCGGCAGCCTGCGCGACCATGACCTCGCCCTGACCCTGGAGGCGCGCGACGTGCGCTTCGGACAGGCCGGCTCCGGGAATGGCACGATCGCAGCGAGCATCCAGTCGGACGGATCGAGCCTCGTGGTCGACAGCCTCGACGTCGCGGATCTCGCGGGCGCGAGCGCCAAGCTCACCGGCCGGATCGGCGCAGATGGGACCGGCCGCGTCTTCGGGCGGCTGAGGGCGCCCGTGGCGGCACCGCTGCTCGGCCTACTGGAGCGGGTCTGGCTCGGCGAGATCCGCCTGCTGCCCGCCTTCCTGCGCGAGGCGCCCCTCGATCTCGCCGTCACCCTGGACCGCGAGGCCGGCGCCTCCGATGTCCTGCGCACGCAGGCCCGGGGCAGCGCCGGCGGCGGCACCCTCGACATGACGCTCGCGAGCCGCGGAACGCGGACCGAGGGCGGGACCGCGACCCTGACCGCCCCCCGGGCGGGCGTGTGGTTCGGTCGCACCGACATCGCCGGCCTGCGGCAGGCCGCCGAACTTCACCTGAGCGCCGAGCGGCCCGCTCCGAACGTGCTCGCCCTGACCCTCAACGGGACGGTCGCCGGCCTGAGGCTCGCGACCGGCCGACCCATCCTGATCGGCCCCGACGCCTTGCCGACCGCCGGCGAGCTCCGTGCCGACACGGCCGATCTCGCCCCGTTCCTGACCCTCGCCGGGGCCGCCAGGCTGGCGCCGGGCGCGTGGCCGGCCGACCTGACCTTCACGCTCTCGAAGGACGGGGGCGACATCGGCACCACGATCACCGGCCGGGTCGCGGGCGCGGGCTTGAGCGGGAACCTGGCGCGGGCGCCGGGCGGGCCCATGCGCGGCCATGTCAGCCTCGACCGCCTGTCGGTGCCGCAACTGGCCGCCGCGCTGCTGCTGCCGCCGGATCCGGCCGGCGGGGACCGCTTCGGGCCGCCCCCGCCACCCCGTCCGCTGGTCGCGCTCAATGCCCGGGTCGCGGCCCTGGATCTCGGTCGCGGCCTCACCGCCACGGATGCCAGTGCGGCCCTGGGTTTCGCCGACGCGACGCTGACCCTGCGGGACCTCACGGCGAAGCTCGCCGGCGGCCGGATCGCGGGCTCGGCCACGATCACGCGCCAGGGACCCGCCGCCGCGATCGCGGGCGAGGGCACCCTCGACGACCTGTCGATCGCCGCGCTGGCCGGCGGAAGCCCGATCGGCGGCCGCCTGACGGCCGCCCTGCGCTTCAGCACCACTGCCGATACCGTGTCGGGCCTCGCCGAGAGCCTCTCCGGCAGCGGCACCCTCGGCTTCAAGGATCTGAGCGTCCCGGAGGCCGCTCCGTCGGCCCTCGGCCGCGCCCTGTCGCGTGCGGCGGAGATCGACGATCCTCTCCGGGAGGGCCGGCTCCAGGCCCTGGTCTCGGAGGAGCTTTCAAAGGGCGGCGCGCAGGCGCGGGCGCCCGCGACCAGCGCCGCCACGATCGTCGGCGGGCTCCTGAGGGCCGGCCCCCTCGATATCGATTTCGGCCCGGCCCGCTGGTCGGGCACCCTCGGCTACGACCTGCGCGGCAATCGCCTCGACGTGCGCGGGCTGCTGTCCGGAGGTCCGGTCCCCCGGGGCTGGAGCGCCGGTCCCCCCGCGGTCCAGCTCGGCTTCAACGGGCCGCCTGGCGCGCCAGAGCGGGTGCTCGACGTCGGCGCCCTGTCGACCGGGCTCGCCGCCTTCGTGCTGCAGCGCGAGCTGGAGACCATCGAGCTGACCGAGGCCGATCAGGTCGAGCGGCAGCGCCGCCGGGCCCGGATCGAGATGGACCGGGCCCGCGCCGCTGCCCTCAAGGCCGCCGCCGAGAAGGCTGCGGCGGACGAGGCCGCCCGGCAGGCCCGGACGCGGGCGCAGGGTGAGGGGACACCGGCGGGCGAGCCTGCGCCGGCCGAAGCGCGGCCGTAAACGAACCGGCTGCCACTTCGGCGGCGAGCAGTCTACGCCTTCCCCACCGCCATCAGCGCGAAGGCGTAGATCAGCGCCACCTCCTCCAGCCGGTCGAAGCGGCCGGCGGCGCCGCCGTGGCCGGCCTCCATGTTGATGCGCAGGAGGATGGGGCCGCCGCCGGTCATCGTGGTGCGCAGCCGGGCAACCCATTTCGCCGGCTCCCAGTAGGTGACCCGCGGGTCGGTGAGGCCGCCCAGCGCCAGGATCGCCGGGTAATCCTGGGCGGCGACGTTGTCGTAGGGCGAGTATGCCAGGATAGTCTCGAACGCCGTCTCACTCTCGGCCGGATTGCCCCATTCGGGCCATTCGGGCGGGGTCAGGGGCAGCTCCGCGTCGAGCATGGTGTTGAGCACGTCGACGAAGGGCACGTCGGCGACGATGCCGGCGAACAGCTCCGGCGCCAGGTTGGCGACCGCCCCCATCAGCATGCCGCCCGCCGAGCCGCCATGGGCGACGATGCGCTTCTCGGCCGTGTAGCCGGCCGCGATCAGCGCCCGCGCGCAGGCGATGAAGTCCGTGAAGGTGTTGGGCTTCTTCTCGCGCTTGCCGTCGAGATACCAGCGCCAGCCCTTCTCGGTCCCGCCGCGGACATGCGCGATGGCATAGACGAAGCCGCGGTCGACCAGGCTCAGGAGGTTGGTCCGGAACCCGGCCGGCATCAGCGTCCCATAGGAGCCGTAGCCGTAGAGCAGGAGCGGCGCGCCGCCGTCGAGTTCCAGGTCCCGGCGGTGCAGGAGCGAGATGGGCACCTGCTCGCCGTCGGACGCGGTGGCGAACAGCCGGCGGGTCACGTAGGCGGCCGGGTCGTGCCCGCTCGGCACGGCCTGCCGCTTGCGCAGGACGCGCTCTCTGCTGCGGCAATCGTAATCCCAGGTCTCCGACGGCGTCGTCATGGAGGAGTAGACGAAGCGGATCGTGGCCGTGTCGAATTCGTGGCCCGGCTGCAGGCCGAGGGCGTAGGCCTCCTCGGCGAAGGCGACCGTGTGTTCGCGGCCGTCGCCGAGGTCGCGCACGATGATCCGGGGCCGCGCGTTCTCGATCTCGAGCCGGATCAGGTGGCCGGCCAGCAGGTGGAGATGGCGGATCATCACGCCCGGGCGGTGGGGCACGAGGTCCGTCCAGTTGGCGCGGCCCGGGTCGTCGAGGGGCGCCGTGATGATCTTGAAGTCCTCGGCCCCGTCGGCGTTGGTGCGGATGAACAGGCGGTCGCCGCGATGCTCGACGGCGTAGATCAGCAGCGGCTCCCGCGGCTGCACGAGGCGCAGGCGGGTAGAGTCGGCGTGCCGGTCGAGGAGCCGGACCTCCGAGGTCTCATGGTCGCTCGCCGTCACATCGAGGAACGCGCCGGACTGCGTCTGCCCGATATGGACGAAGTAGCCGGCATCCGGCTCCGTGTAGAGGGTCTCGTCGGACGTTTGCGCCGTGCCGAGGCGGTGGCGCATCACCTTGGCCGGCCGGTGGTTGGCATCGAGGGCGACGTACCAGAAGCTGTCGCCGTCCCCGGCCCAGACCGCCTCACCGGAGGTCGCCTCGACCCGGTCGTCGAGGTCGAGGCCGGTGGCGAGGTCGCGCACCCGGATCGTGTAGAGTTCGGAGCCCTTGGTGTCGGCGCTCCAGGCGAGCCGGGCGTGGTCGTCGGAATGTACCGCGGCGGCGATCTCGAAGAACGGCAGCCCCTCGCCCTCGCGGTCGCCGTCGATCAGGATCGTCTCGTCCGGGTCGGGGCCGGTCTCGGGCACCTTGGGCGAGGCGGCCGGCCGCCGGCAGACCAGCGGATGCTGGCCGCCCTCGCGGTGGCGCGTGTAGTAGGCGTAGGGCCCGTCCGGGTCCGGCACGCCGCTCTCGTCCTCCTGAATCCGCCCGCGCATCTCGGAAACCAGATCGCGCCGCAGCGCCGCCGTGCCGGCCAGCGCGGCCTCCGCGAAGGCGTTCTCGGCCTTGAGATAAGCGGCGATGTCCTCGGGCAGCGCGGAGGGGTCCTTGAGGACCTCCTGCCAGTTCGCCGCCTTCAACCACGCGTAGTCGTCGGTAATCTCCCGCCCGTGGACGCCGAAGCGCCGAGGCCGGGTCTCCGCGACCGGCGCTCCGGTCTGGTGAGCATGAAAGCCGCGCCCGATCTCCGTCATCGTATCTCCCGCCGGGTCCCGTCACGTCTGGGTCTGGCCATGTGTCGCGCCGGGGGCCGCGAGGCAAGCCGTCACGATCCGGGACCCCGCCGAGCCGCCGGCCCGGCGGCGTGTCGCTCACTTTAAGTAAGCATCGATCGAGGGGCGAGACTACTTGTAGATTTAAGCGTTAAATCAGTTTTGTCGCCAAATGCGAGGATCGTCCATATTTTCGTAACATTATCATGTCTTGAGACACGAAACCAAAAATCGTATAGGGCTATACGGGACGGATGGGATCAAGACGTGGTCTGGGGCCTTTTAGGCTGCTTCTGCGTCCTGTCCGCCTCGGAATGCGAGCCTGAATAGGCTCGAAATCTGTGTGTCAGCGGATACAGCTGTCCACGCTACATCTGGGGGCTTCGCATTGAACGAGAACCGCATCAAGCTCGATCTTGTCGCCGTCACGGCCGAGGTCGTGGCAGCCTATGTGAGCAACAATTCCATCCTGGCGGACGATCTCAGCCCGCTCCTCGGCAGCGTCTATACAGCGCTGAGGCAGGTCACCGAGACCCGCGCGGTGGAGACGCCGCAGCCGGTCATCCCGGTCGCGGAGTCGGTCACACCAGACCACATCGTCTGCCTTGAGGATGGCAAGACCTTCAAGTCGCTCAAGCGGCATCTTCGGGCCCGGTACAATATGAGCCCTGAGGAATACCGCGCGAAGTGGGACTTGCCGGCCGATTATCCGATGGTGGCGCCGAACTATGCCAAGACCCGCTCCGATCTCGCCAAGGCGACCGGACTCGGACGGTTGGACCCCTACAAGGCCGCCGCCTGAGGGCGGCCGGTAGGCCGGGGGAAGCGATCGGCACGGTCCCGGGATACCCGGGCGCGGTCGGGCGTTGGTGAGTCTCCGCACGTTGTATGCGATGCGGCCGAACTCGCCCGACCGACGCCGAGGTGCCGTGCATGATCGCTTCTCCCGATCCGCAGGACGGTGATCCCGCGGAGAATCTCGAGCGGATGAACGTGGCCCTCTCCGAATGGGCCGCGCGTTCTGCCTCCGACAGCGAGACGCTGATCGATCGCTTCGAAGAGATGGGCTACGCGGTCCGCGGCAAGCCTGAAGATGAGGTCGCCGAGATCCTTCGCCGGCCACCGGACCGAGCACGCCCGCGCTGACCGGACGCCATGTTAGGCAAAAAAACCTTGACTTTGTGAAAATTCCTGCGATGGTTGCGCGGTCGGTCGGTTTGAGCGGCAGCCTAGGAACAAAACATGAACATAAGAGCGCGGGTCGCCCGGGCCGGGGATGTCGGGGCGCGGAAATCCGCCGGGGTCGCCACCGGCCCGGGCGTCCTGCCGGCAGAGGCCGCGCGCCTGCTGACGAGCCTCGACGAGGCGGGGGCCTACGCGATGCCCGACCCGCTCACCGAGGATGGCCTCCTCGTCCGCCGGGGCGGCGACGGGATCTCGGTCGGGAGCGGGCGCTTCGCGCAGGCGGCGGCCCGGGTGCTGGCGGCGTCCGACCTGGCGGCCTGGGATCCCGGCGGCACCCGGCTGACGATCAGCGCCGCCGGACGGGCGCGCCTGCGCCGCCAGCAGGCGCCCGCCGGGATGGCCTACTTGGCGCAGCACCACGACCTGACCGTGGTCCAGGGCGGCGGCTCGGAGCCGGCCCTGCGGAACGCGTCCGAGAACCCGCTCGCCTGGATGGTCCGGCGCCGGGGTGGCGACGGCACGCCACTGATCGACGCGGCCTCCTTCGAGGCCGGCGAGCGGCTGCGCCGGGACATGACCACGGCGGCGATGCTGCCGCGCATGGGGACGGATTTCGGGGCGCCCCGGATCGACGACGGCGGTGCGCGCGATCCGGCCGCCGCCGCCGACCACGTGATCGCGGCCCGGCAGCGGGTGCGCGGAGCCCTCGATGCTGTCGGGAGCGACCTGTCGGGGCTGCTGATCGACCTGTGCGGTTTCCTCAAGGGGCTGGAGCGGATCGAGGCGGAGCGCCGCTGGCCGGCCCGCTCGGCCAAGGTCGTGGCGCGCATCGCCCTCGGGCGGCTCGCCGAGCATTACGGGCTGGAACGGGAGGCGACCGGGCCGGAGCGCGGGCGGATGCGGCTCTGGCGGGCGTGAGCACCGGCCGCATCCCGAGGCGCCGGGCGACCGAGGATGGTCTAGGGGTCGAAATTTGACCCTTGGTACCCGTTCCCGAGGTCCGGTGCGTATGGTTTCGCGACTGTCCAGTTTTCGATCGATGCGGCGCTTACCGGACGTTGTAGCCACGGCCGGGTCTGGCCGAGACCTGGCCGCCTCGTTTCAAGGGACCGGACGACCAGGCCGACATCGCGGCCGGCACACCCTTCAACGTCCGCCTTGCCTCGTTAGAGCCCGCCTGCAGGCCTCCGACCCGGGGGGCAACATCAACAGTGGCGACATGCCCTTGACAGAGGTGCCGCTTAGTAGGAAGCTACCGTTCATGTCGCACCCCACCCTGGCATTGAAGCGCGCTTACCTGTCTCTTCGCAGAGCGTTGGAGCATACGGTAAAGCCGTTTCATTTTACGGGTGGCCAGTTCGACGTACTGCAGCTCTTGATGCACAACGATGGACTTGAACATCGGGACTTGCAGCGGCGTCTATCCATAGCCTCTCCGACCCTGACCAACATTCTCGATGTTCTGGAACGAGAGGGTCATATCGAGCGCCGCTCCGACACGCCTGATGCCCGCATCAAAACAATTCATATGTCCAGCCAGGCAAGGCAGCTCTGTGCATCAGACAAATTCTGTGCCGCGGGTGAGGCCTTGGTCAGACAGATGTTTGACGGATTCACGGACGACGAACGCGGGGCATTTCTAAACGCATTGGTCCGCATCGAAACAAACCTCGACAGGGTCATCGCGCCTTAAAGCAAGCCGCACGCTGAAGCCCCGCAACGAATTCGGTAGCTTCCTACGGTTATGCGGCAATCCCTTCAAAAACATAGCTTCCTACCGGAGTTTAGCCATGCTTGTTTTCACTTTCATCACCGAGGCGCTCACGGCGTTCGCGCTCTTTGCGACGGCCGCGTGTTTCCTGATCCGGCCTCATGCCGCTCTCACGGCACTGAGGCACTTCCCGTCCGCAATGTCCGCCCGAGTTCTGTTTGCAATTTTGGCTTTGATACCAGGTTTTGCGCTGGGTCTATCAATATTTATTCCGTTCCTCGCTTTCTTTGCCGCCGTATTTTCCGGTTCAACTGCAGTAACTCTCGGCCTCTATGCCGTCATCCGGGGCTCCCGGAACGTCTGGCCACTGGTCACCGGAATTGCGCTGGCGTCACTGCTGATTGCGGGCCTGCAACCCTTAGGATTGAAAATCATGCTGCTGCCTAAAGCAGACGACCTTCCATACGAACCCGTCCAAGCCCACGTTGTGAAAACCTACGATGAAGGCGTCTGGTTCGAAAGTGTGCGCGTTGGTTCGGACGGCACGCTCTACCTTGCTGCGAATATCGGTCTAGATTTTTCCAGGACCGACTATTTCCATAAGGCACACGGCCAGGTCATCGCCCGCCGGCCAGACGGGTCGGAGCGGATCTTGTTCACGACCCCAACCGGCTCCGCGGCCGGGGCGTTTGCTGTGGCGCCGGATGGCACGCTCTATATGCCGAGTAACGGCGTGACACCCGGTATCTGGCGCATTGACCAGGATGGCCGCGGTGAAATGTTTGTCCACCTGCCGCAAGGCGCATGGCCAAACGGTCTTGATTTCGGGCCGGATGGCAATCTGTATTCACCCGACAGCGCACTCGGCCTTGTTTGGCGGATCAATCCAATCACCGGCCACGCGGAGCCCGCTCTGAAGCACCCGTCATTGTCAGCGCGGCCCTTCATTGCCTTGGCACCGGGAGGCAACGGTCTGCATTTCTCAGGCCGCACTATGATCGTCACCGTATCGGACAGTGCGAGAATATTGCGGTTCGAAATGAATAAGGCCGGCGTTTTCAGCGGTCCCGTGGAACTTGCGCGGGGTATCCCAGGCGATGATTTTGCTATCGGGCAGGACGGATCCCTGTTTGTCACCACGCACCCTTATAATACGCTGGTGCGAGTGGCGCCGGATGGCCGCAGGTCGATCGTCGCCGATGCCCGTCAACAGATCATCGGCGCGACTGACGCTGTTTTCGGCATCACCGACGCGGACCGCAGCACGCTTTACGTGGTGACCGATGGCGGTGCTTTCACCGGCGGCCCAAAGACGCGCGGGCAACTGGTTGCCCTGTCACCCTACGCCACGCGTTGAGGAATCAAAGCGCTCGACACCGAGTTGTCGGGCGCTGTTTCGCGCGCACCCGCAACGGGGACGCCCGCCGCATGTCCGCGGGCTGAGTTCACGGGAGGACTGGGCGATGGCTGTGATGGGCACGCAGCCGTCGACGCCGCCTCACGAACGTCCGTTGTAGCGTCACCTGACGGGCGGTGTGACGGCCGGGTTGGGCCGTGAGCGGCCCTTGTGAGTGGATACCAAGCGTCAGATTTCGACCGCTACCCCTGCGCGCCCGCAAACCGAACGGCGTCGCGATGGATGCGGTCGGCCATCGCCCGCACGCCGTTGGAGCGCTGCGGCGTCAGGTGCTCGCCCAGGCCGAGCTTGGTGTAGAGCGCGAAGGCATCGGTCGCGGCCGCGTCGCGGGGCGTCTTGCCGTCGAACAGCGCGATCATCAGCGCCACGAGGCCGCGCACGATATGGGCGTCGCTGTCGCCGCGCATGCGCAGCCGGGGCTCGGGGCCGGAGCGGTCGACGTCGAGGTCGAGCCAGACCTGGCTGGCGCAGCCCTGGACCTTGTTGGACTCGGCGTGCAGCGCCGCGTCCGCGGGCGGCAGGGCGCGGCCGAGTTCGATCAGGTAGCGGTAGCGCTCTTCCCAATCGTCGATGAACGCGAAGTCTTCGACGATGGTATCGATTGGGGGAAGCATGGTCTGCCGGATATGGGGTTGGCCGGCGCCGCTATAAGCCTCCGGCGCCGTCATGGCGAATCGGTCGCGGGGGCGCGCTCACGGCGCCGGGGCGGGGTGCGTCGGGGGCAGCGTCAGCATCAGGGGGGTCGCCGGGCTGGCATCGCCGGTCACCGCGATCTCGGCCTGCGCCGCGTAGGCGGCGATCAGTCGCGGCCCCAGCTTGGGCACGTTCGGCCGCCCGGTGGCGGCCATCTCGCTCACGCCGGAGACGATCGACACGCGCAGGGGCATGCCTTCCTGGGCCTCGATCTCGAGGGCGATCGAGCAGGCGACGTGCTCGGCGGTGGCGTCCAGGCACTCCGCGACGATCTCGGCGACGATCATGCCGAGCGCGTTGGCGATGCGCGGCTCCACGAGCCCGGTCCCGGAGCCGCCGACCTGGACTCCGATGCGTCCGGCCCGCCGGAGCTGCCCGAGCCCCGAGGCGAGGCGATGGAGGTAGTCGCGCAGGTCGATCGACGCGATGTGGGGCGCCTCGTGGAGGTGCTGCTGCACCAGCGCGATCGCCCGGACCCGCTGCCCAAGTGCCTCGAAGCTGCCGCGGCAGGCATCGGGCGCGGCCCGGCCGTAGAGGCCGATCAGGCTGACCATCACCTGCAGGTTGTTGCGCACTCGGTGATAGACCTCGGCGAGCAGCGCCTCCTTCTCGGCCAGCGCGTGCTCGATATGCTCCTCCGCGTGCTTGCGGTCGGTGATGTCGAAGCAGGAGCCGAGATAGCCCTGGAAGCGGCCGTCCTCAACGAGGGGACGGGCCGTGTCGAGCAGCCAGCGATAGACCCCGTCATGCCGCCGCAGCCGGAACTCCACGGTGAACGGCTCCCGCGCCTCGAAGGCCTCGGCCACGATCTGGGCATGCCGCTCGAAATCCTCGGGATGCAGGCCGCTCCGCCAGCCGAGGCCGAGTTCCGCCTCGAACGGCCGGCCGGTGAATTCCAGCCAGCATTCGTTGTGGTGGATGGCGTGCCCATGCTGGTCCGAGCGCCACAACATCAGTGGCACCACGTCGGCGAAGCGCTTGAAGCTGTCGCTCAGGGCGACCGCATCGGCCGCCCCCGGCGCCGCCTCGGATTCCCCTGCGGGATTCGCGGGCGGCGGCTCAGCCGTTCCGCTATCTGGTGGCTGACCGACCATTCTGTACCTGAATCGCCCTGACGAAGTCTGTGAGCCGACGTGCTCGCGTGCGGATGGCGCCGGTCAACGTGCCGGTAAGGTCACCGTTCCGGTCCTAAGTTGCCGCTGCCGCTGCCGTCCACATGAAGCGCTGGAGTATCATCCGATTCCGGGATCCCGGGCACGATGCAGGCCGTGCCGAAGCTCTCGGCCCGGCGCGGGGATCCTTTAAGGGCTGAATGGCCCGCTTGGAAGCTTCCCATGTGCGGCTTTACCGGGGTGCCGCAGCCTGTCCCGGACGCGTTCGTCGAAACGACCCGCGAGGCTCAGAAGGTCTGGCGGATCGTGCCCGAGCTGCACGGCCGCGCGATGCGCCGGCGCGCTCACCGTGGCGCGGGCTGAGGAGAATCGCGTCGTCTTCCGCAGGCAAAAGGGAGGGATCGAGCGCGGGGCGGCCGCGAAGGTCCTGCCCCTCGTCAGCCTGCATCAGGAGATCGCCCGTTTCGGCTTCGCGCCGTCCCTGCGCCATCGGGCCTGAGGCGGCGCAGGCGGCGGGCGCTCCGGATCACGCCCGACGGCGCTGGACCGGCAGGTCGTCGTTCACCGAAGCGCGCGGCCCTTCGGCCTGCCAGCCCAGGGGGCGCGTGCGTCCGTCAGAGGAGTCCCTTCTCCGCAGGCGGGCGAGGAGCAGCCCCATGAACGCCGCCGCGCTCCCCGCGCCGAGGGGCATGAGAAGGATCGAACCCAGGCCGAACCAGGGCCACGCGGCCACGAAGGTGAGAATGCCACCCGCCAGGGTAGCCAAAACTAGAACGAACACCTCACCCCCTGCAACCAGCTTATGTCTTTTCTGATTCGACCATCGGTTCAGTTTTGCGCTGCCGTCGCCGCCCGAGCAATCCCCGATTTTTGCGGAGCAGGTTACGAAAGCTCAGGATTCCATGCGCAATATGCAGGTCTGCGCACGAATGCCGTGTCTGAACCCCGATCCGGGTGACCCAATAGATGTACCGCCCGGGAGGACGAGGCGTTCATCCCGCCGCAGCGGGCATCACGGATCGACGGATAACCCCGGGCTCGGCCCGTAACGAACGATCGACAACGTGGAGGAGATTTAAGACTAACCGGAGATAGCATTTTGCCGCCGCGCTTCGGTTTTTTTCTGATGGCAGTCAGCACAACCTAGAGTTCGCTCCCTGAGAGCCGTCCTGATCGTGACCGCCCTGCTGACGACGACCGCGGGCGCCGGCGCCCGGGGCGGCGGCCATGGCCTCGGCGGCATCGGGTCGAGCGGCTTCAGCCACGCGGTGTCCGGCTACACCACGTCACGCGCCACATTCGTCGCGCCGCACCGCGCGACCAATCCGGCCTTTAATCCGAAATTAGGAATTTTTGGATTGACACCGTCGCGCTCCTCGGGTACAAGGAAGGCACGGTCGAGACGTATGCGGAGCGGCGGCGATGCGGTCACTCGGTGCCCTCCCGGCCGAGCGGCGCGCGGCCGTCGAGCGGCTCCTGGTCGAGACCGACCTGTCCATCGAGGCGATCAGCGCGCGCACCGGCGTCAACCCGAGGACGGTCTACACCTGGAACGCCCGGTCCGGCTGGCTGAGGCCGCCCCGCTGGCGGCGTGATCTGGCGGCGCGCTGGACGGAGACGCGCCGCGCCGCTGTCGCCCGGCTCCTGAGCGAGCCTCGGAACGATCCCGGCGACGTCGCCGAGGCGTCGGGCGTCGGGCGGGCCGTGGCCGTCCAGCTCGTCGCGGCCTGCGGCGCGACGCCGCCGGGTCCCTCACCGGATGCCGCCGAGGCGGCCGCCGACCCCGCGCTGCTCGACCCCGCCTCGGCGGCCGACGCGCCGACCCTGCGGGCGCATCTGCGCGCCCACATCGCCCGGCAGATCGCCGCCTTCGACGCGGCTCTGAACGGGGAGGGGGCGGCGGTGCTCGATTCCGCCCGGGTCCTGCGCGACCTCGGCGGCCTGAAGCGACTGCTCGACGAGGTCGCCCCGGCGAGCGGGGGGAACGCGGGGGAGGGGGGCGATGGCGGCACCGCACGCGACCTGCCGGCCCTGCGGGCGGAGATCGCGCGACGCTATGCTGGCTTTGTCGGCGGCCGGGATGCTGCCTGACTTCCTCGCCACCCTGCCGGCGCCGCTGCTCGCCGCCCTCGCGGGCGACTGGCTGCACCAGGCCCGGCCCGACCAGCTGCCGCCGGCCGATCCCGCCCCCGGGGCGGTCGGGGATGCGATCTGGACCACCTGGGCGGTGATCGGCGGCCGCGGTAGCGGCAAGACCCGCACCGGAGCGGAATGGGTCGACGCGCTCGCCCGGGGCGACCCGGCCTTCACGCCCGAGCCGGTCGGGCGCATCGCCCTGGTGGGCGAAACGCATCTCGACGTGCGCGACGTGATGATCGAGGGGCCCTCGGGCATCCTCAGCCTGCCGCGGCGGGGCCGGCCCCGCCCGCTCTGGTCCCCGAGCCGCCGCCGGCTCGCCTGGGACAACGGCGCGGTCGCTTTCGCGTTCTCGGCGGAGGAGCCCGACGCACTGCGCGGCCCGCAATTCGGCGCCGCCTGGTGCGACGAGGCCGCCAAGTGGCGCCGGCCCGAGGCCACCTTCGACATGCTGCAATTCGGGCTGCGGCTGGGCGCGCGCCCGCGCAACCTCGTCACCACGACGCCGCGCCCGGTGCCGCTGATCCGGCGGCTGCTGGCCGACCCGCGCACGGTGGTCAGCCGCGCCCGCACGCGCGACAACGCCGCGCACCTCGCCCCGGATTTCCTGGAGCGCGTGGTCGGGCGCTACGCCGGCACCCGGCTCGGCCGCCAGGAACTGGACGGCGAACTCATCGCCGATCGGGAGGAGGCCCTGTGGGCGCGCGCCGCCCTCGAGGCCGCCCGCATCGCCGCCGCGCCGGAGCTGGGCCGGATCGTCGTGGCGGTGGATCCCCCCGCCGCCTCGGGGGCGCGCTCGGACGCCTGCGGCATCGTCGCGGCCGGCCGTGCCGGCGCCCACGCCTACGTGCTGGCCGATGCGAGCCTCGCCCGCGCCAGCCCGCAGGCCTGGGCCGGGACCGCGCTGGCGCTCTATCGCCGGCTCGAGGCCGATGCCCTGGTGGTCGAGGTCAACCAGGACGGGGAGATGGCGTCCGCCGTCCTGGCGCAGTGCGACCCCGCCGTGCCGGTGACGCCGGTCCACGCGACGCGCGGCAAGTTCCTGCGGGCGGAGCCGGTCTCGCTGCTCTACGCCCGGGGCCTGGTCCACCATGTCGGGGCTTTCCCGGCGCTGGAGGACGAGATGTGCGATTTCGGGCGGGACGGCCTGTCGAGCGGGACTTCGCCCGACCGGCTCGACGCCCTGGTCTGGGCCGTCACCCACCTGCTGCTCGACGGGAGCCGCGAGCCACGGATCCGTCGGCTCTGAGGCCGACGGACAGACCCAGCCGGGCCGGTCAGGATCCCCTGCGGCCTCCGCCGTCGGCCGCCCCAAAACAATGCGGCGCGCCCCTGCGGGAAGCGCGCCGGAAGTCGGTTCGCGGTCTCAGGAGCGAACTGGATGTTGTATACACGATGCCGCGCTCCCGTGCTGTAGCGCCGTGGACACGGTGGAGGCATCGGGTGGGGTGCATCCGCAGCGCCGATCGGGACCAAGCAGCCCGGGCGCCGAATGCCGCCACGCCGGCCGCCGCGGGCAGGATCGGCGCAGGTCGGGCCGGAAGCGGCCCGGCGAGCGGCCTCGACGGCATCGGGCTCCCGGGGCTCAGGGGCTTCCTGGGATGCCGCCGCACGGCTCGGATTTCGGAATCGTAGCGCGAGAACGAACCGGCATGTCGACCCTCCTCGAACGGCTGGCGCGGGTCGCACGCCGCGCCACCGGCGGCCCCGCGGCACCGGGGCTCGCCACCAAGGCCGCCCCGGCCTTCGCCCTCTACGCGGAGGGCCGGGCCAGCTGGACGCCCCGCGACCCCGCAGCGCTGGCGCGGGCCGGCTACCAGGGCAACCCGGTGGTCCACCGGGCGGTCCGGCTGATCGCCGAGAGCGCCGCGAGCCTGCCGCTCGCCGCCACCGGACCGGGCGCCGCAGGGGCGGCCGACCTGCTGGCGCTGCTCGCCCGGCCGAATCCGCGCGAGAGCGGCGCGCGCCTCCTGGAGACCGTCTACGCCGACTTGCTGCTCACCGGGACCGCCTACCTGGAGGCGGTGAGCCTGGACGGGCGGGTCGCCGCGCTGCAGGCTCTGCGGCCTGGCCGGATGCGGATGCTGCCGGGCCCGGACGGCTGGCCGGCGGCCTACATCTACACCGCGGGGGGGCGCAGCCGCCGGTTTGACCTGCCCGCGCCGGGCGCGCCCGAGGTGGCGCCGATCCTGGCGCTCGCCCTGTTCCACCCGGAGGACGATTACGGCGGCCTCGCCCCGATCGAGGCGGCCGCGACCGCGCTCGACATCCACAACGCCGCGAGCGCCTGGAACAAGGCGCTGCTCGACAACGCCGCCCGGCCCTCCGGGGCGCTGGTCTTCGCCGGCGCGACGCTCACAGAGCCGCAGTTCGACCGCCTGAAGGCCGAGCTGGAGGCGAACTATCAGGGCGCGGCCAATGCCGGTCGGCCGCTGCTGCTGGAGGGCGGCCTCGACTGGAAGCCGCTGGCCCTGTCGCCGAAGGACATGGACTTCGTCGAGGCCAAGAACGCCGCTGCCCGGGAGATCGCCCTGGCCTTCGGGGTACCGCCCCTGCTGCTGGGGCTGCCGGGCGACAACACCCACGCCAACTACGCCGAGGCCAACCGGGCGCTCTACCGCCAGACCCTGATCCCGCTCGCCGCCCGCACCGCCCAGGCGCTGGCCGGCTGGCTGGAGCCCGCTTACGGGGCGGTGGACCTGGAACCGGACCTCGACCGGATCGAGGCGCTGTCGGCCGAGCGGGAATCCCTGTGGCGCCGGGTCGAGGCCGCCGGGTTCCTGTCGCCCGCGGAGAAGCGCGAGGCGGTCGGTTACCCGCCGGAGATGCCGGTCCCAGAGTCCGGGGCCTGAGCCCCCGGCGGGCGCGGGCAGACCCCGCAGCCGCCTTGTCGTGCGCACGCCGCTGTCGCGGCGGTTCAGTTTCTCGGAGCCTTGCGATGGATGGCCATTTCACCGGCTATGCCAGCGTCTTCGGCGTGCCCGATCTCGGGCGCGACGTGGTGGTGCCCGGCGCCTTCGCGGCGAGTCTGGCCCGGCGCGGGGCGGCGGGCGTGCGCCTGCTGTTCCAGCACGACCCGGCCGAGCCGATCGGCCGCTGGCTGTCCCTGCGTGAGGATACCCGCGGCCTGTTTGCGGAAGGGCAGCTCAACCTCGCGGTGCAGCGCGCCCGGGAGATCGACGCGCTGATGCGCGGCGGCGCCCTCGACGGGCTGTCGATCGGCTTCCGCACGCTGCTGGCCCGCAGGGGCCTGGGCGGCGAGCGCCGGCTCCAGCAGGTCGACCTGTGGGAGATCTCGCTCGTGACCTTCCCGCTGCAGCCGGGGGCCCGGGCGAGCCCGAGCGCGCGGCCGAGCTCCGGCGCCGCCGAGATCCGCGGCCTCGCCCGCCGGATCGCCCCGTTCCGCCCGCGCGAACCCGCCGTCCGACCGAGGCCGGGCGTCCGGCTCCGATCCGCCACCCGCAGCCACGAGGTCATCCGATGATGTCGAACTCCGCCCAGCATCCGAGCGCCGCCCCGGAAACCAGGGGCGCGCTCCCCGGCCTGGAGAACAAGGCCGCCCGGCCCGGGGGCGACCCGGTCCAGCCGGCGCTCGACGAGCTGGCCGCCGCCTTCGAGGCCTTCAAGGAGACGAACGACGCCCGGCTCGGCCAGATCGAGGGGCGCCTCGGCGCCGACGTGCTCACCGAGGAGAAGCTCGCCCGGATCGACGCGGCGCTCGACGCCGCCCGCACCCGGCTGGACCGGATCGGCCTCGACCGGGCCCGGCCGCCACTCGACCAGCCGGGGCTGCGGCAGGACGCGGTCGCGAGCGAGCACAAGGCCGCCTTCGACCTCTACGTCCGGGCGGGCGAGAGCGCCGGCCTCAAGCGCCTGGAGGCCAAGGCCCTGTCGGCCGGCTCCGGGCCCGATGGCGGCTACCTCGTGCCCGATACGATCGAGCGGACCGTGCTCGGCCGCCTCGCGCAGGTCTCGCCGATCCGGTCCATCGCCAGCGTGCAGCAGATCTCCGCCGCCCAGTACAAGCGCGCCGTCGCGGTGGGGGCCGCCGCCACCGGCTGGGTCGCCGAGACCGCGCCGCGCCCCCAGACCGACGGTCCGGCGCTCTCCGAGATCGCGTTCCCCGCCATGGAACTCTACGCCATGCCGGCCGCGACCCAGACGCTGCTGGACGACGCCGTGGTGGACCTCGACGCGTGGCTGTCGGCCGAGGTCGAGATGGCCTTCGCCGAGCAGGAGGGCGTCGCCTTCGTCACCGGGAACGGCGCGAGCCGCCCGCGCGGCTTCCTGAACTACGACACCGTGGCCAACGCCGCCTGGGTGCCGGGCAAGCTCGGCTTCGTCTCCACCGGGGCGGCCGGCGCCTTCCCGTCCACGAACCCGGCCGACGTGCTGTTCGACCTGGTCTACGGCCTGAGGGCCGGCTACCGCCAGAATGCCGGCTTCGTGATGAGCCGGCGCACGCAGAGCGCCATCCGCAAGTTCAAGGACGCGGAGGGCAACTACCTGTGGCAGCCGCCGCTGGCCGCCGGCCGGGCCGCGACGCTGATCGGCTTCCCGGTCACGGAGGCCGAGGCGATGCCCGATATCGCGGCGGGCAGCCTGTCGGTGGCCTTCGGCGACTTCCGCCGCGGCTACCTGGTGGTCGATCGCACCGGGATGCGGGTGCTGCGCGATCCGTACTCGGCCAAGCCCTACGTGCTGTTCTACACCACCAAGCGCGTCGGCGGCGGGGTGCAGGATTTCGACGCGCTCAAGCTGCTGAAGTTCGGCTGAGGGCCCGCGCGCGCAGCACGCGCGCGTTTCCCTCCCCCCACGAAGGGGGAGGGAAACGCGTGTCACGTCCGGGCCGGCTTCGGTCGAGCCCGGCCAGGACGGGACGCAGCGCTATCGGCTCACCGCCCCGCGTTGCCGTCGCGCAGGGCACCGGTGGGCTCCTGCACGTGGGCTTCGAGGAACCAGAGCTGCTTGTCGACGGCCCGCGAGATCTCGGTGAACAGGTCGGCGGTGCCGGGATCGCCCGCCTCGTCGGTCTCGTCGATGTTCTCGCGCACGGCGTTGGCGTAGGCGGCGTAGCTGTCGATCAGCGCGGCGACGTGGTCGGCGATGGCGTAGATGCCCGTCGGGTAGGCCGGAAGCTTCGTGCGCTCGGCGACCACCTGGGTGGAGCCGAGGGCGGTGGCGCCCAGCTGCACCGCGCGCTCGGCGACCTTGTCGTTGAGGTCGTCGAGCTCGGTGCGGAAGCCGTCGAGCATCTCGTGGATGCCGATGAATTGCGGACCCTTGAGGTTCCAATGCGCCTGCTTGACCGCCAGGGCGAGATCGATGCCGTCCGCCAGCCGGGCGTTCAGGGCCTCGACCGAGACGCGCTTGGCGTTCGAGTCGGTGTCGTTGCGGGTCTTGTGCGGGCGGGGGGTATCGCCCTTGCCTGTGTCAGCCATGTATCGTGCTCCGTGAACCTGCGTTCGGATGGATGCGAAAGTGCCGATGCGCCCCCGGGTTCCCGGCCGTCGCGAGAACTCCACGGGACGGTGCCGGCCGATCCGCGGCCCCGGAGCGGCGGCCGCCCGCACTCAGCGGCGCCGGGCCGGGTTCGCCATCCAGTCGGAGCGGTTGCCCCGGGCCGGGGCGTCGCCGACCTGGATCCGCGCGAATTCCGCCGAGCGGCTGGCGATCCAGCCGGTATGCTCGGCCACCGGCGTCACCGCGGTGAAGCCCCCGCAGGCGGTCCGGCGGGCGCCCTGCTGCAGGGCGCCGCTCGACCAGCTGACCACGCCGACGATCCTGTAGCCGCCGGGGCCGCCGGCGAGGATCGGGCCGCCGGAATCACCCAGGCACGCGCCAGCGCCCGACGTCTCGGCCATGCGCCGCCGGTCGGTCACCACGGTCACGCGGTTGGCGACCTGCAGCGAGCCGATCGAGACGAGATGGGCGAGCCGCAGGGTGCGGGCCGTGTTGCGCCGGTTCTCCGCCACGACGCCGTACCCCGCGATCTCCACGGCCGCGCCCGTATCGATGGAGGCGGCGCCGCGCGGGTCGAGGGGCACGTAGTCGGCGCCCAGGGGATATTCGAGCTTGAGCAGGGCGAGGTCGACGCCCGGCTGGTCCTCCGGCGTCGTGCCGGGCACGAAGTCCGGGTGCATCGTCGCGGCGATCACCTGGGTCCGATGCTGGCGGAAGCCCCGATCGACACTGATGACCGTGTAGCCCGCCGGGCGCATCACGCAGTGGGCGGCGGTGAGCACGAGATCCTGGGCGATCAACGTGCCGGAGCAGATCTCGCCCTCCGTGCTCTCGATGCGCACCACGAAGCTGCGGGCGCCTTCCGGATTGCGGGTCGTGGTGCCGTTGATCACCGCGCCGGCGGGGGCCGGCAGCAGGGCCGCCAGGGCGCCGAGCAGGGCCGAGCCGAGAAGCCCCGTCCTCAGGCCCGCACCGAAGACACGCTCGCGAAGGCCGGCCTGGCGGAACGGGCGAGGGGACATCGGGAACTCCGGGGGCGCGCCGTGGGCGCGGTGTGGGACGCCGTCGGCGAGGGTGCGGCGCCCTGTGAGCCTAGAGCAAGCCAATGGCCCGGCCAAGCTGAGGTTCCCCGCGGAGGCTCTAACCGTCCCAGCGCGCGCTGCGGCTCCAGCCGCCCAGCACCCAGTCGATCCAGCCGCGCTGGGGGCCGACCAGGACGCCCTGGGTGAGACCGCCGCAGGCGCCGCCGATCCAGGCGGCGAGCGCCAGCACGCCGCCCTCCGGTCCCACGATCGGGCCCCCGGAATCACCCTGGCAGCCGCCGGCCGGTGACGCGGCGTCGCGCCGCAACCAGACCAGGATGCGGCTCGGCCCGTAGGGCTCGATCACCGGCAGGGCGACGCTGCGGTAGGTGCCGGTGGAGCGCGGGTCGCCGGGCTTGCCGGCGCCGTAGCCCGACAGGGTGAGGCTCTCGCCGGCCCGCGGCATCGCCGCGCTCAGGGTGACCGGGGCGAAGCGCGGCGGCAGCGGCGTCGCGGTGCGCAGCAGCGCGAGGTCGATCGACCGCCGCCGGCCCGCCGCCGCGCCGGCATCGTAGCCCGGGTGCACGGCGCGCGCCGCGACCGCGACCAGGACCGGCTCGCCGGCGGCGTCGCGGAAATGGACCCGGTGCTCCAAGCCGGCGGCGGCGCAATGGCCCGCGGTCAGGACCGTGTCGGGGGCGAGCACCACGCCGGTGCAGACGCCGCCGTTCGACGACAGGACCATCACGGCCCCGCCGGCGGGCGCCTCCGCGCCGCCCACGATAGCGCGGGCCGGGAACGCGGCGAGCGACAGGGCCGCCGCCAGGGCGGGCAGGGCCGCAGGGCGACGCTTCGGGACCAGCATCGGACAACCTGTGAGAGGGACGCGCGATGATTCCGATACGCGCCGACGGACCGGCCGTCGAGCCGGTGAGCGTGGCCGACCTGCGCGGCTATCTGCGCCTCGATTCCGACCACGACGGCACCGAGGACGGGCTCCTCCAGGCTCTGATCACCGCCGTCCGGGCCAGCCTGGAGATCGAGGCCCGCCGGGTCCTGGTCCCGGGCCGCTACCGGATCGCGCTCGCCGCCTGGCCGCCGGACGGGCATCTGCCGCTGCCGCTCAGCCCCCTCGTGGCCGTCGTCCGTGCCGGGTTCGCGGAGGCGGCGGGCGGCGTGACCGAACTCGCCGCCGGCTTGCTCCGCCTCGGGCCCGACCCGGTCGAGGCGCCGGGCCTGCGCGTCGATCCGGCGGTGCCGGATCCCGCCGGCCGCACGATCCTGATCGAGGTCGCAGCCGGGTTCGGGGGCGACGGCCCGCCGCTTCCGGCGCCCCTGCGCCTCGCGATCCTGCGGCTGGCCGCCGCCCGCTACGAGCATCGGGGCGACGAGGCGGATGCCGCCGGCACCGACGCCGCCGACCTCGCCGCGCCGTTCCGCCGGATGCGGCTGTGAGCCGGCGGCCCCCGATCCGATCGAGACCGACCGGAGCATCGCCGATGCCGACCACGCCCCCACGGCCGCCGCTCGGGGCGCGGCGCCGGCGCTTCGTGCTCGAACGGCCCCTGGAGGAGCCGGACGGGTTCGGGGGCGTCCTGCGCCGCTACGTGGCCGGCCCGGTCCTGTGGGGCGCGATCGCCCCGGCCGGCGTGGTCGAACGCCCGGCGGGCGGCCGGACCGACACGCTCGCCGCCTATCGAGTCACCCTGCGGGGGCGGCCCGCCCTCGACCCGACCATGCGCCTCGCCGCCGGCCCCCGCCGTTTCGCGATCCGCGCCGTCACCGAGCCGGACGCGCTCGGTCGCGACCTGATCTGCCATGTCGAGGAACTGGCGCGGGAGGGCGCGTCGTGAACGACCCGAGCCCCCTGCTGGCGCTCCGCGCCGGCCTGATCGCCCGCTTCGCCGCCGATGCCGGCCTCGCCGTCCTGCTGGGCGGCCGGGTCCGGCTGCACGACGAGCCGCCCCGAGGCTCGGTGCCGGTCTACGCCCTGTTCGGCGATGCCGAGATCCGCGACGATTCCGTCGACGGTGCCGAGTGTAGTTTGACGGAAAAGTTTCTGCTTTCTCAGACAAGCTTGTCTCGGTTCTCAAACAAATTTGCTCGCCTCACCCTTTGCGCGGCGAGACCAGGCCGAAACAGGGTCTGATCGCTCCTCCGCGACCCTGGCTTTCAGTCCGGTTTGGCGGAAGGCGAGGCGTGATCGCTGCCTCGTGGCGCACTTCAACCTTGGTTATGTCGAAGCTGAGCACCAGAGGGGCCTCTCGCCAAATGCCGGCCACCGACCGACTGCTTGAACGCACTGGACCAATTCGATCCGCGCTACAGACCCGTCGCCGGCATCCCAGCCTTTGCCGAAGCCTAACTAGGAAAAATTTTTTTGTCGGCTTTGATGACAGGGCGCTTTGCAAGCTGGACGTCCGGTGCGAGCTTCGTCGATCGGAAACCGCGTAAACCCATCCACCTCCTGCCCGGACGCTGGACTTGCGCTGCTGGCTTCACCGCGAGCCGCCGATCGGGCGCGTGGCAATAGAGTATCGGACCGAAATGCCCTCGTGCCGAGCTGAGCGTGCCCGCGGCATGCGACCCGTCGACTGCTGGCATCGCCGCTCGATGGGCGCCGGACGATCGAGCGCTGGCTCGCCCGCCATCCGTCCGCGCCTGTAGTTGCCGTCGCCTCGTTTTGCGATCGGCGACAGGATGGGCCGCGTCGTCGAGCAGGGCGACGTGGGGCGACGACGAGGATCAGGGACGGTACGTCCAGGTATCGTTGTCGAAGTCGCCATCCACGCCGCCGCGGTCGATGTCGTTGCCGGCCTCGGCCAGAACTCTCTCGTCGTAGAGATTGCACACTGCCCGCTCGATCGCCGGCAGGGATGAGACGTGGAGGCAGGTCGTGACGCCGGGCGGCCGTTTCGGGATTGATCCGAGCCTGACGGGAACGCCTTCGAGATGAACGCGTCCCGTGCGCTCGTACATCGCCACGAGGGAGTCCGCGACCTCGCGGGCGATGCGCCCGTGTTCCGCCTCGTAGAGCTGCGCCAGAAGGGCGGCGATCTGATCGGGCTGAAGGAACTGGTCGCGGAAGCTGCGCTCGGAAACTCTTCCGATCAGTTCGACGTCGCCGCGATGCACGTGGAGGCGGCGTCCCCATTCGACCGCTAGAATCTGCAGGCGCACGACGCGATCGACGAGGTGCGGATCTCGGCCGTCCCGCTTCGAGTATGCCAGCATGAACCAGACCTGCTGGAAGTCGGGATCGTCGGTCGGTTTGCCGAGCAGCTTGAGAACCGCGGCACGATCGAGCCAATCGTGATCGACGGCGCCGCGGCGGAAGCCGCCGTTCCGCGCCTCGGCTCTCCTGACTTCCTGGATCCGCAGGTTGAACGCCATCGCCGTCGCGCGGGCATCGACGTCGTTCATGCACCAGCGGTCGACGCCCCTGATCGTCCGCAGCGACATGCGTACGGGACAGCCGCCGAGCTTGGCTACGCCGTCGGCACGCGTCGCTTCGACGAGCGACTGCCAGACGTCCGAGGCCATCGAGCAGCAGTTGACATTGGCCAGGCTGCACATGGCGGTCAGGGAGATCCAGCGCGCTCCGGTCTTCGACCCAAACGCGATCTGCGGCTCCGACGCCGCCGCTTCGCTCTCTCGGGCATCGTGCATCGCCCTCGTGGCCTCGAACATCGTTCACTTCTTCGAATAGCCGAATCACAAGGGTGAATCGTGGTCTTGAAAATCGCAAACGTGATCGTTGCCAGATGCTTATGCCCGTTCCCCGACCGGTTGGCCGGCTGTGAACGGCGTCCGCTGCGCCATGAGACCAAGTAGCCGGACGGAGGGCGTCCGAGTGTCCGGGGCCGGCCCGTTCGCCCTTCCGCCATGAGGGCACGACATCCCTGGCGTCGACTGCGCGGCGATGGCATGTTCTGCCGACCACTCCTTCGGTACGGCTCCGGCAGCGTCTTCTTCTGGCATCGCGGATGGATGGCGGCTCCTTCAAGGCAAGGCTGAAGTTGCTTGGGCGCACGCAGACGGCGTTCGCGGCCGAACTTGGCGTCGCGTTGCGTACCGTCCACTATTGGGCGAGCGACGGACCACCGAACGAAATCGCTCAATTCCTCGACGTCTTGACGATCACCGAGATGCCGTTCGGACCTGCTGGTGCCGACCCCGCAGCCTTTCGTCGTGCCGTCGAAGCCGAAATGGAGCGCCTTCTGTCCACCATCGTCCCCGAACGTGAAGGGGAGTTCCTCGACGTCCTTTCGACATGGGTCGGGGAACGGCGGGGCGCGAACGCCGACGACGACGGGCTCGACGCATGAATATGCTGCGAATTGCTGAATGAAATATCGATTTGGTGAGTGTTTGCCCGAATTTCCCGCTGTTCGATGTGGGCGATCATTGGGTTGATTTGGGCAATAATTGCCTCCACACTTCGATAAATTCCGACGCAGAGCGGATGTCGCGGCCAGTCGAGCCAGGTCCACGAACACGACCTCTCCGGACGAGGCCAAGATGCAGCCCCCTCACGAACGCCGACTGCCGGCGGAGCCGAAGCCTTCCGGTTCCCGCGGCGACGTATGGCCGAAGGCGGAGTTGTGGCCATGCCGCTCTCGCACGACAAAGCACACGTTAGCGCATCGAACGTTGCTCACACGGGCCGTCCCGGCTTTCGATCGTTCAAGACGTCGACGCCCATCGTTTATCCGGCGCGTTGGCACCGCGATCTGCTGATTCAGGTGAGCTTGGATTCAAGGATCGAGTCCATCGAACCGGTAACCGGCATCGTCGGCAACGGCAGCGTCTTTTCGATCATAATCCATATCGACGCCGTGAGACGACTGATTACCGCCGTTCGGGAGCCGATCGTGCGAGGGCTCGGTATCGCCGGTCTCGAAGAAGCGATTCTTCCGCGGTCGGTGGTGCTCGCGGAGCCGAGATGCTCGGACGCACGCGCCGTCTGGTCGACGCGGCGGCATCAGGTCTCGCCGGGCAACCGCCTGCGTATCCTTCGATCTCTCGAGGAACAGTCCGACGGCTCGACGCTGGCCAAGACCGCCGATCTCGTTCGCGGCGGGGATGTCGACCCGACCGAAGCCGTTCTTGCGCTGGCATGCGCCGGCCTCGTCGATGTGGACCTCCGAGGGCCGCTTTCGCCAAGCACGCCCGTCAGGCGCCGGACGACTGTTCCAAACAAACTTCCTGCCCCGACCGCTTCCGGCCCGGGACTGGCGATCGGCGCTAACGATCAATGCTGACAATTTGAAATGAAATATTTTAGGTGGTGTATCGCTCGAATTTACCGAACATCGAACCCGTCTTCCTCGCGACGTCGATCCGGGGAACTCGACCTTGGCAGTTTGCGTATGGAGGGGCTAACTAGAGCGTATGAAAACGATGATCGAACTTATTTCGAGAGGGCTCCTTACGGGAGTCCGTGCCGCATAACGGTTCGTTCGGTCTGATCGACCGCGGCGAGCCGATGTGCCCCGCGGATACTTCCTCACGAGAGCCCAACAGTCGGAAGCGGGCATATGCCCGTGTCGGGACCGAGGTTCCGACCTTTGCTCTTGGTCGCAACACGCCGAGCGCATCGAACTTCCGGCTCGTCGGCACACATCCCCCGGGTGCGCCTCGCGAGAGGAGCCGCCGGGAATCCGACGAGGACCCGGTTTCCGCATCTCGCGGAATCCAGATCGGTTCCACGTCTCGGTTCCACTCGAGCTGGAAAGGAGATGCTGACATGTCGATGCTCATTTCCAAATTCGCGCTCATCCCGCTCACCGGCCCGATCGCGCTCGAACGAGGCTGACGAATCCGAACTCCGGTTCAGATCGAGCGCGTGATGGGGGTGAGATCCGCAAGGATACTCCCTCTGTCCGAGTTTCGCCCGAAGACGAGCGGGCTCTACTGCTGGCGCATTCCAGTAACGACAACGCAAGGAGGCTTGCATGCGTACCGACACCAAAATCGTCCATTTCGACGTCTTCGGATTTGATCCGAAAGATTTCTCGAATGACGGGCGTGATTACTGCGTCGACCCCGATTTCGATCGTGTCGATGGCGATGTCTTCCGGGACTTGCATCGACCGATCAATCCTCGACGCAAGCCCTGCTCGGACGGCGGCTTCTTCTGATCGCCCTCCAATATCGGCGACCCCGGCCTCAATCCGGGGTCGTCGCACGCATCTCCCGAATTCCTGGTCGGGAGGAGACGGCCATGCCGCCCGTCACGTCGTCGGCGTGACACGCGAGGGCATCGGGCCGCGAATGCCGAGTTCCACCCGTTGGGGCCTCGATCACCTCAGAGGGCGCCCATCTGTTAGCCGTCCGCGATCTCGGCAGACCTTCGGCCGTCGATCCGGCGTTCAGCCGCCTTTCTGAGCCATTCCCGGCGTCCATGCGAAGGAGTTGTCTGCATGAGCACTCATGTGTCGGTGTCGACCGCCTTCGCCCGTCGGTCGCTCCCGATCGATCCGATGCGCGGCCATCGAAACGGCATCACCCTCCGCATCGGCAGACCGAGCAGTAACTCCGCCCGAGAAGGCCGCTCCTTGCCCGGATGCACACGCCGCACCTTCGGTCCGCGCCGTCTGCGGGTGCCGTCGGCGTCGTTCCGTGGCCGTCTCGCACCGCAGTTCTTCGACGCGTAGCCGATCGGGGCCACGCCGACGGCGAGCCGCCTCCCGAACAACTCCTCCCTCCCGCCGATCCACCGGCGCGAGGCATCCGGATGCTTCGCGCACGGGGATCAGGCGATGGGTTTCGATTTCAGAACCAAGCAGCTCAAGCGGATCAACGGCGTCCGCAAAGCCGACAAGAAGACGAACAGGGGCAGCTTCACCGGTGTCATACCCTGGTTCGATCTCGGCAACCTGATGGGGCCCAGTCTCGGCGAGCATTACGAAGGTATCATCGAGGTGGAATCCCTGCTGGAGCACGACTTCGTCGTCCAGGCGCGTTTCGACGGCGTGACGACCATGGTCCGTCCCCAGCCGGAGAAGCTCAGGTGGTGGGATCCGAGAAAGAGCCGTTGGCGTACCCACATTCCGGACTTCGAGGCGAAGCGAACCGATCGGAACGCCCGTACATTCGTGCAGGTGAAGCCGAAGAAATACGTCGAGCGTCTGGAGGAGGACATTATCCTGATACGCCGCAACTTCGAACGCCTCGGCTTCCTGTACGAGGTGATGACCGAAATCGAGATCCGGAAAGAGCCGCGCTTCGCGAACGCGAAGATGCTCTTCCCGCATACCGGGCCCATGGAGGATGTCGGTGCGCTCGACCGCGTGCGGGCCGTCCTCCGCGAGGCCGAAGGCTCGGTTCCGACCATGGGCGAGATCCGCAGGGCGGCCGGCATCGGCACGGCTTCGGATATGGCCGTCCTGCGTCTGCATGTGCGGTCGGAGGTCCGATTGGACCTCGATGTCGAGATCGACGAGCGCGCGCTCGTCCATCCGGTCCTTCGAAGCCCCTGACGGATCAGGGGCGGCTCGCTTCGCACCGGCCGAGCATTGACGCATACGATGCTCGCCGCCGGACCGTTCCCGACGCATCACAGAGAGGTTCGATGCCCCCGTTCCGGCTTCATCCAGGCGACTATATCGTGTTCGACGGCGAGCGCTGGGATCCGGAACTCCTGCTCGAGAACGGCATCGCCCTACGACCGCATGCCGGAGGCAACAGCCGTCCATTCACATGGAGCGACATCACGCGCTTCTGGAGCGACCGTCGCCTGACGATCACCCGCGCGGGCATGGCTGGCCTCCCCGCCAAGCTCGTCGCAGACATGCGCAAGGACATCTCCGTTTTCTCGGAGCACCAGCAGGAGGTCGCCCGCTATCGGATGAAATTCATCCGGGCGCTCGAGTTCGCCCTGTCCCTCCGGGAGGTCGGACGCAGGTCGTTGTTCCGCCCGGCGCGTATCAAGCCGAAATCAAAAATCATCCTGACGGCGGCGAGCCTCGATCGCCTCTGCGAGCGGGTTGCGAAGCAGATCAGGAACAAACCGAAGGACGACATGCCTTGTAGCGGTGCCGCGCTGCTCGATTGGTACGCGCGGTATCGTAAAAGCGGTCGCTGTTATTGCGCCCTCATTCCTCAATACCATCATCAGGGCCGCTGGGGCACGCGTCATCATAAGATCGCGGTCGAAGTGATGAACGAGTACGCCGCCTTCTACTTCCTGCAGCCCGAACGCCCGGCGGTGGCCGGCCTGTTCGGAATCGTATCCGACGCCATCCGCAACAAGCTCCGCGAGGCCGGTGTCGACAAGGATCTTCGGGAGGCGGGAAACCTCGATCCCGATGCGATCGAGACGCTCGTCCCCGACATCAAATCGTTCTACCGGCTGATCGACAGGGTCCGACGACGCGACCTGATCACCTACCGTGACGATGCCCAGACGGCCGATCGCACGCTCCGGCTCAAGCAGGCGGGACGCAGATACACGAGGCCAGGCGAGGCGATCCAGATCGACACCACCGAGTTGCCGGTCGTGCTGTGCGATCCGGAGCAGTCGATCGCCTACAAGCACGTCCAGTTCACCCTGGCCGTGGATCTGGCGACGCGTGCCCCGCTCGGCTTCTACGTCGGTCTCGAACGCGGTTGGGCGACCATCCAGGAAACCCTGCGCATGACGATGCTGCCCAAGGATTGGGTGGCGACGATGCACGACATCGTCAACCCGTGGCCCTGCACGTTGAAGCCGGAACTGGTGTTCACGGATCAAGGAGCCGACTACCGTTCCGAGAGCCTCGTCACGGCTACGTCGCAGCTCGCGATCCGGCTCATGCATACGCCCGCCGGCCATCCCGATCTGAAGGGTGCGGTCGAGCGACTTTTCAGGACCGCGAAGCAGGCGATCTTCGACGGCATTCCGGGTCGCCTGTTCAAGGACGGCGGCCGCCGCGTCGACTACGACCCTTCCGGAAACGCCATCCTCACGATGGATCAGGCCATCTGGGTCGTGACGAAGTTCCTCGTCGACTACTACATGATCGATTGGCACGAGGGGATCGGCGGATCTCCGCTGGACAGGTGGAACAAGCTCGTCGATCGGAAACGCGTCGAATGGGTCGACGACGTCGATCAGCTGATCTCGCTCATCTCGACACGCTGCAGGCGCACCGTCCAGCACACCGGCGTCGAATGGGAGGGGCTGCATTACGGGGCCGGCTCCGAGGAGCTGCAGGAGCTCCTCTGGGAGCGCAAGCTCAAAGGCGTGAAGTTCGACATCGGCATCGACGCGCTCGATGTCGGTCGTGCCTATCTTCTCGAACCCGGAAGCGGCCGCTGGATCACGCTGCAATGCAACGATCCCGACGCGCACGGGCGTACGAAGCACGAGCACAAGCTGATTCGCGCCGGACGCAACGCCGACAAGCGCGTGCACAGGCGCAAGCATCGAGCAGCTCTGGATGCCACGACGCGCGCGTTGAAACTGGGGACGGAAGAAGTCTTCAGGAGCCGCCTCGCCAAGCGCGTCGCGGCTCAGGAGGCGCGAAGGACCGTCAAGGTTCGTGATCCGATGGCCGCGCAGAAGACCGAGGCCATGGACCTCGGCCCCATGCCTTCGCTGACTGACGGCCCGAATGCCTTAGCGCCTCGTCCCACCTCCCGGCGGCAGCAGCCGCGACCGCGGCTGCCGCCCATTCCCGTCCCTGGTCCTTCACGCACCGGGCCGATCCCCACTGTTCCCGCGATCGGCGGAGCGCCCACGGCGCCGACCACCGCGGCCGAGATCCGCGTGGCTCGACGCCGCGCACCCATGCTCCCGAAGGCGGCTCTCCCGTCGTCCGGCGAGTCCCCCCAGGTGGCAAGAAAGGCGTCCTATGTCCGCTTCTACTGATCTTGCCCCCGCAGCCGAAGCCATCCTGGCGCGGGCATCCCGTGCCCTGGTGCCCGACCACGCCGACCTCGTCGACGGCCTGGAGCATCTGAATCGGCTGCGCCGATCGGCCGAACGCGGAAATCCGGGCCAGATCATGCTGCTGACCGGCGAGTCCGGATCGGGCAAGACGACGCTCGTTCGTTGGTTCATCGAGCAGGAACGAGGGCGGATCCGCCGGGAGACTGGCCGCAGTGCCGGCATCGGTTTCGACGGGCTCGTGCTCTCGGATGGCCCGAGCGGCGACGAGCGCCCCATCGTCTACGTCAGCGTGCCGAGTACCCAGTCGCAATCGGCGCTGGCCGCTGCGATCCTGCGCGCCTACGGCGCACAGGCCCCTGACCAGCTTCGCAAGCACCAGATCCTCGGCCGCCTGCGCGCTCAGATCGTGGGCCAGAAGACCAAGGTGTTGATCCTCGACGAATTTCACCATTGCGTCGACGAGGATCGCGACAGGGTCGTCAAAGCCCTCTCCGAACTCGTCAAGGACCTCCTCGTGTCCACCAAGGTCCATATCGTGATCGCTGGAATGGGGCTCGCATCGAAACCCGTCGACCGGAGCACGCAGCTCAACCGCCGCTGCAAGGTCCGTTTCCCGCTCGCCCCGTTCGGCTGGGGCGAGAGCAGAGTCGAGCAGGAGGAGTTCCGCTCCTTCCTGCGCGGCTGGGAGGCCGCGATGGATCTGCCCGAGCCATCGTACCTCGACGATCCGGCGCGCGCCGCTCGGATCCATCGCGCGACGGGTGGTCTGATCGGCTTCTGCGCCCGTCTGATGCTCAATGCCCTGGAGTACGGCCTCGAGCGCGGCATCGCGCGTATCGACGACTACTTCCTGGCGCACGTCTACGATGAGACGAGCCTGCCGGGGGACGCGACGAATCCCTTCCGGGAAGCGCTCGTCGGCGACGAGGAGGCCCAGCTTGAACCGGTCGGAGAAAGGCTCGTCGAGCGCGAGGCCGCCGACACGGGCAGCGCGGGCGGGAGGGACCGTCGCGCGGTTTCGGCGGGGAACGCCCGAGGGAAGGCCGAGCGCGGCCATGTGGAAAAGGTATCCGCACGATCCCGCACGGCAAAGGGCGCCGCGGCCGCATGACGGGAGAGCGAGGATGTATTTCCCGTTGAGACCCCGTCACCGGCTCCACGAGCCAGCACATGGATACGTGCTTCGGCTCGTGGAGGCCAACGGATATGCATGGCGCGGCTGCAAACTTTCGCAGGTCGGCGCGAGTCTTTCGGGTCTCGCGAACGGTATGGGATTCGATTTCGCCTGCCGTCACGGGCAGGCGGATCTCGCACAGCTCGCCTTCTCCACACCGCGGCTCTGCGGACCGGGCCGCTATCGGCTGTGCGGGCAGGTCCTCCATCGGCCGCACCTCGTCTTCGGTCGAAAAAGGTTTTGCCCGAGCTGTTGGGCCGAGGACCGTATCCAAGCGCGGGAAGACGGGCCACACATACGATGCTGGTGGTCGGTTGCAGCCGTGTCCGCCTGTCCGTTCCATCTGACGAGACTTACGGATCGTTGCCACGCCTGCGGACGCCCAGGCGACTTCGAGAGCGGTGGTCTCACGACCTGTAGATGCGGCGCCGATCTGATCATCTCGCCGAGCGCGGGCGGCGCATTCGGATCTGCTTCCGTCGACAGCTACATCGTCGGACGCTTGGCCGCGCTTCCATCATCGCAGATGCCGATCCTCGACGACCTGACACTCGGCGATGCGATCGTCTTTCTGCAACGTCTCGGATGCATCGCCCAGCCCGGATCGCTCGTCCGTCTGACGGACGTCTCCCGACTCGACCGGGTGCCCCTCATGGTGGCCGGAATGGAGATGTGCATCCTCGGCGAGCGGGCAGTCGAGGCGGCGCTGGGGCAATATCTCGACGCCACCGGTCGGACCGACGCGTTCAAATCCGCGCTCGGATCATTCTACATTTGGCTCAGGAACCTCGGACCCTCCCCGGCACGGGCTTGGGTCATGGATCGGTTAGCCGCCGTCTTCCAAGGACGGCACTTCCTCTGGATGGAGCGGCGAGGCGACGGATCCCATAGTCCGACGATCGGACGGGTGAATTTGCGGGCGGCCGGCAAGCTACTCGATCTCAGCCATACTCCGACGCGCCGCGTTCTCGAGACTACAGGTCTTCTGCCGCAGAAAGGACCTCGGCATATCCGCCATACCGTGGATCGTGGCCAAGTCGTGGAAGTTCGGCGACTTCTGGACCGGCTGATCGACGTTCCGACCGCGTCTTCCCGGCTCGGCATCAATGCGAAATCCGTTCTGGCCCTCGCATCGGGCGGCATTCTTCCTCGTTCCGACCTGGGACGGCAGGCGTTCGGCAATGCCACGGTGTTCGATCCCGACGATGTCGATGCCCTTCCGAGAAGGCTGACGAGGTCCGCCATTTCAGTCGACCGGATGCCGGCCGGCGGCCGAAGTCTCCCTTCCGTCAGTAGAACCTGCGGAATGGTCGAGCTGTGCCGGCGGATTCTCGACGGTCTGACGGAGCCTTGCGCGGTGATCGTCGGAGAGACCGGACTGAAAGCCATCGTCCTCGGAGCGGACATACATCGATCGTTCGATGATGCGTACCGAGATTCGCATCTGACCGTGTCGGCCGCCAGGCGTCGGCTCGGACTTCGGGAAGCCACGATGGCAGGCCTCATCGCCGGAGGTCATATCCCGTCGGAAAGCGTGAAGGGAAACCGCAAGCTCGTCCGATCCGACATCGTCGAGGCATTCGCGGCACGATACGTCTCAGCTTCGGAGGTTGCCCGGATATGGCGGACGAGTACTACGGTCGTGCTTGAGCGGATGCGCGCCGCGAACTGTCTTCCAGCAATCGAATTTGAGAGAGCAGGTCGGATCGGACCGAGATTCTTCGAGCGTGCGACGATTGCCAGGGTAGGCCAGGATTAGGACAGAGAGACGTTCAACAACGATTTTGCATTACAATCTACGTTTTAAGGATCGCAATCTGCGGAAATGCCTGGTTATGCCAAGATATGATCGATATCATTTCGAATGATTTCATAAGAATTAAACAGCGTTACACTGCGCGAATGCAATGCGTTGTGAGGGATGGGCATGAAAATTGACATTAGAGGGCGGATTACAACAGTCGTACATTTTGACCAGCTAACAGCTGTCCGGCATGATGATGCCGTCCAGTCCGTTGGCTCCCGAGAGTCTACCGACGGCGGAGATGTGTCCTGCGAGTAGCTCCTCGACGACGCGGATTCGTGACATCCGCCGTAGGCGTCGCCACTTTTCGAATAGTAGGCTGTTCGCGGGAATGTCCGATATCACCGGTGCCATTCTCGTAAGCCTGTCGAGGAAATGTGCGACAACCGATTTCTCGAAGTAGAACTCATTGTAATGCATGAGATTGGTTCGCAGGACTGGGACGATCTGCCTCTTTGCGACGAGCCGATCCATCTCGTCGCCGCTGAGGCCGAGCATCGAACCGACCTTAGCTGACGTGTCGGTCGACGCAGTGAAGGCGTCGACCTGTTCGATCACATGGATCGGCACTCCGATCATCCGCCACTCCATATACGCCCACGCAGGATCTAGAAGACCCAGCGCAACCGCGATTCTGAAAAAGGGCAGCTCCCAGGCATAGTTCTTGTCGCGGGATGCCGGCATCGGCGGCAGGCCCCGTCCGGGATATATGGTTCGGAAGATTTTCGGATCGGGGCCTAGAGGTAGTCTGGAAAGCGCGTGTTCGACGATCCTGTCGCGAAGCGGTGCGTGGTCTTCGCCGCAGAACCCGAGAGGCCGTTTGACACCCTCGAGATAGTAGGTGTGAAGTTCGCCGTAGATGGCCTTCAACGACAGACGTGCGCTCTCGATGCTCGTCTCCAGCCACCGTGCGTCCAGGAAGGTCGACAGGCTGCCTTCGCTTTCGAGGATCTCGAATCCACGACGGAACACGTCGGCGTCGCGGAAGGCCACGGTCTTGTCGAAGTGCTCCCTTTTTCCATGCAGCGCGATCCATCCGAAGAGTGCCGCCGAAACCAAGGCGTCGACAACGGTCAGTTCGTCTAGCAACCGTTTTGGAATACTCGGCCCGAAGCCCAGCCGGCCGACGAGATAGGCCTCCCACGTGGCATCGACCGAAGCATCCGGGGGAGTCGATGCAATGAGTTCTGCGGCCTTGAATTCTTCATCGGAAGACGGTCGCGGTTCCAGGGGACGCTGGTGGTCATGGCAGAAGCGGATCGCCAGGCAGTCCCACCAGACCCGCCTGCGGGCTCCGAGCGGAATGCTTTCGATGTCCGCGGCCCTGTCCAGGCGGGAGCATTCGGGACAATGGACGTTTCGATCATAATCCCAAAGACGACGGTCCATGACCGTGTCACCCAATTGCACGGTCTGCTGGGAAGAGAGCACCAGGGTCGAGCGTCGCAGTCGGACAGGTTCGACGTCTGCCAGCGCGGCGACCTGATCGACCGCTCTGCCCTTCAGTATGGACTTCCAACGAAGCTCGTGATCGAGCGCCATGTCCATGGGAGGCACGCCGGCGCGCCTGGCCAGCCGCTCGAACAACCCGTAGGCCGGTTCGCCGTCATTATAGGGGCCGCCTCGAAGCGGCACGGGCTTGAGGGCATTCGCTTCGTTGGGCAACGATGTTGTCGCTCCTTCTCGACATGTTCGATGCCATCCTGTTCCTTGCAGGCGCGCTAAGCCTTCCCGCAAGCTTCGACTTTGGCGAACGAAGCGTTGCGATCGGAGGATCCGGCCCCGTCGGAAGCGTCTGGCCGGATCCTTGAATGGTGTGCAACGGCTATTACGGCGGGAACGGCATCGAGCCTGCCGGTGGGAAGATACCCTTTCGTCCCAATCCCCGACCCTCCTGATCCATTGGCCAGGAGCGATCGCTATCGGGTCGATTGATCTCCGCCGGCTGATCGGCGTGGTGACGCGCATGCATGATGATACTCCTGCAACCTCGAAATCGTCTGATCACCGCGAGTCATTTCGTCGGCCGTTTCGCTGGGTCGAAGGGTCTTGCTTGCACTGCTGATCGTCATTGGTGCCTCCTCCATGTCGAATTCCGAACCGACGCATCACGCCATCGGGCGAAAGGCGACGATCAAGTTGTGGAAGGATCTTCGGAGAGCGCTGTACCGGGCTTCGAGAGCCGGCCGCGATCTTTTCATGGATCGTCGACCGGCCTTCAGGCGCGGCGAAAGCGCTCGCTAAGGAGCCCTTCGTTGATATGGACGATCCCTGTCATGGGATGGACGGTAGCCACAGAACTGCCGACCTGCCAGCATGAAGATCGATGATCGCGGCCAGACTTGCCTCTTTCATTAGTTTTATGTGAACGAAACACTCGACATCCGATGGACGATCGAAAGCCGCCATTCGGCCATCGGTAGCGGTGATGCTCTTTCCTCGGAGGGTAGCGGGGCTGCACACAACTACCGGAAACCTATACGAGGTACTGAGGGGCCGATCGTGTTTACCTCGGCGGGACTCCCGATCCTGATCGATTTGTCCCCTTCGGTCCCATGCGGCAGGTCAAGACAGAGGCAAGCTGAATCGTCAGGGGCGGGTTTGACCCTGACCTTGACCCTGCACTAATTTCGAACTCGGACCACCGCATAGGGGCAGGTCAGCTTGCGCCTACCGATTTCGATATATTCAAAATGATTGCGATATATCTAAATATTTAAATAAAACTTGACAGTAAAATACAGTAAAAAGCCGCTTAACCTGAGAAAATTTCAACAAATGACCACCGATTCCGTCGCGACAGATAAGTCCAAAGGTCGCGACGGAGTTTTCTGGAATGACGCATGATGTAAGAATTGGGAATCGATGTGGTTCTACTCGCGACGAATGCGTCGATCCAGCGTTTGCCTACAATCCTCGAAACCCGCGCGTCTCCTCACGATATCCGTCAATCCTTCGATGAGAGCCTCTCGATCGGTGTCAAGAACCACACACAGCATGTCGATCGCTTCGGAAAGTGATCGCAGATCACCGACATCCATGTCGGATGGTGGCAGCGCGAACATTACTATATCTCCTCGTCATCCAGGTGGAATTCGGCAATTCCCGGCACTGCGTCCAGTCCATTGGCGGACAAGGTGACCTCGATTTCGCCGCGCGAAAGGTAGCTGTTTTCGTCGAGTTGATGGGCGATCGCCTGCAGGGCAGCCCTGTGTGCGACCAGGACGGCGTGTGCCCGTTCGCCTGCACGACGCAGGCGCTCCATCACGGCCGGAAGAAGTCCTGCGATCATGACCATTTCGCCGGGGACGGTCTCAAGATGGATGTTGCCGAGGCGGCCGAGGCCGTATCGCAACTCAATGTCGCGAGCGAGCCTGGTCGCCACGGCGAGATCCGAAGCGGCACCGTTTCCCGAACCGATGGATCCGGCGCCGAGTTCGATCTCCTCGGCGACTCTGCCCGCCAGAAGAAAAGACAAGGCAGCTTCCAGACGCTCCAGTGTCGCCGCACCGTCGTCGACGGACTCGAGGCACACCTCCCCGCCGTCGTCGTAGAGCGAGAGGTCCGTCACTTCGCCGTGGCCGAAAGCGCGAGCCACGACCGCATGGCCGGCTTCGTGGACGGCCACGCGATGCCTCACCGCTTCCATCGGCGGACGACGCCCCTGTCGGATCTCGACGAGCAGATCATCGATCGTCACAGCCCGGTCCCTGCGACGGGCCGTTCCCTTGGCCCGTCGGACGAAGGCCTCGACGTCCGCCCCCGTCATGCCGCGCGCGGCCAGCGCCAACGGAAGCGTCGACGCATCGGACAGGATTTCGCTGCCCAGATGATGGCGAAAGATACGGGCCAGCGCGGTCGTATCAGGCTTCTCGATCTCGATCTCACGGTCCAGACGTCCGGCGCGCTTGACCGCAGGATCGATCTTCCCTGGATGGTTGGTCGCGGCGACGACCACGACGCCCGGGCGCTCGTCCACGCCTGAAAGCAACTCGAGGAACAGGTTCACGATCTGCGTCCAGTACTGGACGTGGTCGCCCCGGATCTGAGCACGATCGGATATGCCGTCCAGTTCGTCGATGAACAGGATGCAGGGGGCCTGCGACTTGGCCTGGGCGAACACCTTGCGGATGGCCTGCAACGTCCCGGACAGGTAGTCCGAGGCGTTCCACTCGGCGACGGACGTCGCCACCAGCGGGACGCGCGCGCTCTTCGCCAAGGCTCTGGCGAAGCTCGTCTTCCCGACACCGGGCGGACCCGATAGGAGCAGCCCGCGATGATCGATCTCCGCCCATTCCAGGCGTCCGGCGCGGTAGGCTTGCAGATCGGCTGCGGCAGCCAACCCCCATGTCTTGGCCTCGCCATAGCCGTCGAGCACCTCCAGCGCCGGACCGTCGCCGAGAAAGTTGGCTTTGGCGGCAAGGATCCGCTCGAGCGCCTCGAGGCAGGCGTCCGGCGTGTCGGTTCTGCGGAACGCGACGGGCAGGTCGGAGATGTCGATCATGCGCAGAAGATCCGGATCGAACATCCTTGAGGGAAGGCCGCCGACGACGGCTTCGACGACGAGCGCGAGGCCGGCCTGATCCAACCCGGGTAGCGCAATCCGGTGTTCGGCGGAGCGCATCAGGTCTCGCGGAAGCTGCCGTTTCGGGTCGGGCGCGATGCCGACGATCGGAATCCGGACGTGCAAGGCGGTGCCGATCACCTCGTTGCCTTTTTCCGGCCGAGCGTCGCGACCGATCCCGTCGCACACGAAAAGAGCGGCATGGCGTCGGGTCAGTTCGCGCCATGTTCTCCCGACGGCGAGGTCCACGACCTTGGTCTGCGAGCGGAACAGGCACTTCTCGGCGACGATCCGGACCGGCTCGACGAGGTCCGAGACGTTCGTCGCGAGCGTGACCACGGGCGCCTCGCGGCGCAGCCGGCGGACGAGGCCTGTCTCGGCCGCGACTGCGCGTGCGAGCATCACGGCGACCGCGGCGAGGTCGGCCGGGACGGGCACATGTGCCGTCTCGGTCCGGTTCGCCTCGTCCCGCGCGACGATCCTCTCTACGGCATCGCCGTCATCCAGCGGAGCGTCATCCTCGAGTGCATACGAATTGGAGCGATGATTCGCCTTCAGACGCCGCCGCTCATCCTGCGCAAGTTGCTGCAGGAAGGCGCGAGCGAGTTGGTCGGAGGCTTCGTCGGTCGGCGGACTTGAGATCGATGGTGCAATGGCATGCGATGGCACGAACATGCGACTTCTCCCGCAGCCGTACGCATGAGCGTCGGCAACTGGCGTGGATATCGGGATCGAAAGGCAACGCGGCTGGCTCGAATGCTTCGAGATGCTCTGCAGGCGTCGCGGCAGGAGTTCACCCTCATCATGGGCGAAAGCCAGCACTAGAACAGAAACAGAACGATTGCCACCGTCGATCGTGATTGTCCACATGGCACGCTTGCGCCGTGGCGGGACGCCCACCTACAGGTGGAAGCCGAGCGCGCCTGGAACGGCCCTTGAATGAAAGCCTCTGCCATATCGACTATTCGGCGATCGAGCGAGCAGCGGATCGTATGGTGGGACAGGGTTAATCGCTTCCGACTGCAATAGATTGATCTACCCGATGTTAGTCGGACGGAGCAGTCTTGATCTTTCTCCCGGTCAACTGACCTGCCCCTATGCGGTGGTCCGAGTTCGAAATTAGTGCAGGGTCAGGTCCGAAGCTTGATTGGAAATCTGGTCGGAGAAAGTGAGAAAGTATGATCTGCGGTGGCCTGAATCGATCGATCAGGCGTCCGCTTGCGGGTTACGATCGACAGCGTTTGAACAGCGCGGAAGGGCGCAAAGCCGCCGACCGGGTTTGGCCGAAAGAAGCTGGTCTGCTTCGGAGCGGCGCCATCGGAAAAGCGGACAGCCCTTTACCGACCCAACCCTGACGCACAAAGCCTTGCGAGCGCGCCCCGATAGCGAACCTTAGCTCGGGTTTTGATGCTCATTGGAAATTCACGTCAGCGAAACCGTCAAGCTGTTAGCTTGTTCCGATTCAAGCGGTCATGGGAAGCTTAAGCCATGAAAAGGGGATGCCAGGGTTGCCAGGCTGGTGAGCCGCTGCCCTTCGAGTTCACGATGGCGTTCCATCCCATCCTCGACCTTCAACGACATGGCGTGTGGGGCTACGAGGCTTTGGTCAGAGGCGTCTCAGGTCAGGGCGCCGCTCAGATCCTCGCGATGGTCGATGAGGCAAACCGCTACAAGTTCGATCAGGCCTGCCGCGTGAAGGCGATCGAGCTCGCCAGCTCGCTGTTTGTCGAACCTGATACCCATCTGTCCATCAACTTCATGCCCAACGCTGTCTACGAACCAGCCGCGTGCATCCGGGCGACGCTGGACGCTGCACGCCGCGTCGGCTTCGCACATCAGAAGATCATGTTCGAGTTCACCGAGAACGAGCGCATGGCCGATGTCGCCCACGTTCAGCGCATCGTCACCGAGTATCGCAAACAGGGCTTTGCCACCGCGCTCGACGACTTCGGTGCAGGATACGCCGGGCTCAACCTGCTCGCGAGCTTCCAGCCCGACTTCATCAAGCTCGACATGGAGCTGATCCGCGGCATCGCAGTGTCGCACTCTCGCCAGACCATCGTCGCGGGTGTAGTCGCGATTGCACGCCAGTTGGGCATCGAGGTGATCGCCGAGGGCGTGGAGACAGAAGCCGAGTTGGACACTCTACGCGCGGCCGGCATTCACCTGTTCCAAGGCTACCTGTTCGCAAAACCGGCCGTGGCCAGCTTGCCGGCAGCATGGCTCCCGGAGCGAGGCTCTGCTTGGTCAAGGACTGAGGCTGCCCTGGATGGTGAGGTTGGTACGCGGGCAGCCTGAGGCCTGAGCAACATCGGATCGATTTGAAAGGCGCTGCCGTGCTCTCTTTCGAAGCCATCTCTCTCGACACGCTCCTCACCCTTGAGGCGGATCAGCTCGACACGCTGCCTTTCGGGGTCGTCGGACTGTCAGCAGAGGGCATCGTTGAGACCTACAACGCCACGGAGGCGCAACTGGCCGGCCTTCACCGCGATGGGGTGATCGGCACGCACTACTTCTCCGTGACCGCCCAGTGCATGAACAACTTCATGGTGGCGCAGCGCTTCGAGGACGAGGCGGAGATCGACGCGATCATCGACTACGTGCTCACCCTGCGCATGCGTCCGACACCCGTGCGGCTGCGGCTGATGAAGGCGCCGCGGGCCGATCGCCGCTTCATCCTGATCCAGCGCTGAGCGAGGCCGCGGTGACGACAGATCTCGAAGCCGAGAATGCGGCCCTGCTGCAGTTCCTCTATGCCTGCCCGGCCGGGCTCGTCGAGTTCTCGGCCGCCGGCGCCATCAGCATGGTCAACCCGGCCGCGATGGGCCTTCTGATGCCGATCGCAGGCAAGCCCTTCGTTATCAACCTATTTGACGTCATGGACAGCTGCGCGCCGGAACTGCGCAACTTGGTTCAGCACTTCTCCCCGCCGCAGGGTACGGTCTGTGATGGCCACCGCATCGTGACCGGACGCGGGGAGCGCTCGACCGTCCTGGCCTGCAGCATCGTGAAGCTGACCCAGGACCGGTATGTCGCTACGCTCTCGGATGTGACCGAGCAGGTCGCCCGTGAGCGACGATTGAAGCAAGCTGAGACCTGGTTCGCCTCCCTACTCGACGGCGTCGATGATGTCGCGGTGCTCTCACTCGACGCGAACGGGTGCATTGACGCGGTCACATCCTCAGCGGCACGGCAGACCGGCTTTACGGACGCCGAGCTCATCGGCAAACCATTCGAGTGGTTCGACCGTCCGGACCGCGCGTCGGCGATGCCGCTGCCCGGTGAGGCAATTGCCGTGGCGCAACGGGATGGCTGGTACCTGCATGAGGGCTGGCACGCCCTTGCCGATGGCGGTCGCTACTGGTGCCAGCGCTTGGTTGCCGTGCGCGACGAGGCAGCGGGGGCTGCCGCGGGATATACCCTCGTCATCCGAGCAGTGACCCGCCAAGGGCGTGACGCGGCCGACTTGCGCAGGATGCTGACGCTCGACCATCTCACGGGCGCGAGCAACCGCGCCCACTTCTTCGAGACAGCGGAACGCCAACTCCTACGAGCACTCCGTGATGGCGGGTCGTTGGCTCTCGTCGTCCTCGATGTCGATCACTTCAAGCGCGTGAACGACGAGCACGGGCACGCTGCCGGTGACGTGGTGCTGCGCGAAGTCGCGCGCCGCTGCGAAGCGGAACTGCGTCCAGAGGATATCTTCGCCCGCATGGGCGGCGAGGAGTTCGTGGTGCTTCTGCCAGGCACCTCGCTGATGGCGGCCTCTGCTGTGGCCGAACGCTTGCGCGCCTCGCTCGCACGCGAGCCGATCGATGTGGGCGAGATCCAGCTGTGCATCACCGCAAGCTTTGGCTGCTCTGCGCTCGATACCGATCCCGCCGCATCCTTGGCTGGCCTGCTCGCGGCCGCGGACAGTGCGCTGTACAGTGCCAAGCGCGCGGGCCGCGACCGGGTCGCTCTGTCAAACTCAGATCAGGCAGCGGCCTGAACGCTGGTAATCCCGTGATGCTATCGCGAAGCGCCCTGGCTAGGGTCCTGCAAAGCCTGCTCATCACTGAACTTCTCAGAGCACGCGGCCGCGGTAATCCTGACGCGCGTCTTCCGGCGCAGCTGCCACTCGCATGGCCCGAAACCATGCAGATAAGCTCTGGAGCGGGAGAGGGGTTAGGGTGCGACTCGTTGGAGCGTTTATGGCTGGCCTCCGCGGTCAATGAGATGTTCCACCTCTACGAGGCGGGCGGTGAGGACGGGCTGCTCGCGGACGCCACGTTCGGGGCTTGGATTGAGCATGTAGAGGCAGCCCGGAGCTCCGGTGTCGCTTCGATCACCTTCTCGAGCTCTGGGACGAGCGGGCGACCGAAGCGCTGCTCGCACACGGCCGATGCTCTACGCACCGAGACCGCGTTCCTGGGGGAGCTGTTCCGGGACAGGCGGCGCGTCGTCTCCCTCGTGCCGGCTCACCACGCCTATGGCTTTTTGTTCGCCGCGCTCCTGCCCGATGCGCTGGGGGTCGACCATGTCGACGCGACGAAGCTCAGCCCTGCTGAGATCACTCGCTACCTTGCGCCGGGGGATCTCGTCGTCACGTTTCCCGACCGCTGGCGCTGGCTGGAGCGCTCGCTGCCCGGCTGGCCGGAGGACGTCGCTGGCGTGGTCTCCACCGCCCCGTGTCCGCCGGACTTGATCGCGGCGCTCTGCGAGCGCGGCCTGTCGGCGATGACGGAGGTGTATGGTTCGTCTGAGACGGCCGGCGTGGCCGTGCGCCGCTGGCCCGAGGTTTCGTACGTTCTCATGCCGCACTGGCATTTCGTCGAGCCGATCAGCGAGGATGCTCCGGAGGTCGTCCATCGATCTGGACGGCGTCTCACATTACCCGATCGCATCCGGCTGCGAGATGGGAACCGGTTTGAGCTGGCAGGCCGACAGGATGGTGCCGTACAGGTGGGCGGCATCAACGTGTACCCGGACCGAGTGGCGGCGCGCCTGCGTGAGCGGCTGGGGGTTCGCGACGCGGCGGTGCGTCAGATGCGCCCGGATGAGGGTTCCCGTCTGAAAGCCTTCATCGTACCTGATGTGGGGGCTGATCCGACCGCGTTGCGGACCGATCTCTACGCATGGATCGACGGCGCACTGGCGGTGGCTGAGCGACCGATGGCACTCACCTTCGGGCCTCGGCTGCCGACAGGCATGATGGGCAAATGCGCCGACTGGTAAGGAGCGCAGACCAGTCCTGACGGTTGGTTGGCGTGAAATCCCGACACCGGCCGACAGCAAGAATACGCTCGAAAGCTCTGACGTCTAAACGGTGCAGCCTTGTCCCCTTACAGCAATCTGCACAGCTCGTTCTCAAGACCGCAACGGGCGCAGACCGGCCGGCTGGGTATGGCCGAAAGCCGTCTGGCCGGTTTCGGGCGCGTGATGCGCTAAACCAGATATCGCAGCATTCTTGCTGCCGCCGTAAAGGGATGAACGTTATGCCGACCCTTGAACAGCCGACACGGTTTTCCGACACGATTGCGGCCGTTTTGGCCGGCCCGACACGCGTCTCCGGGGATCGTCGGGAAAACGGTCGGACACTGTTGGCGAAGTCGGCGGCTATGCGGCGAGAGCGCTGAAGCGTGAGGTATGCGCCGAAGCCAGCGGTCTGTGCCCGAACCACGCGGCGAGACGATCCAGGTTGAGGGCAGCGGCCGTGGCCACACCCTGGAAGGTCGTCTTGGCCAGTCCGCGGTAGCGGGCTCGGCGCAGGCCGAAGCTGCGCACGCCCTGCGAGATCGTGCCCTCGATGCCCTGCCGTTGCTCGTACAGGCGTCGGCCCTGCTCGCTATGTTGCTGCTGGCGCGCCGCCGCCAACGCCTCGTGCTCGGCACGCGGGTGCAGGGTCAGCCGGCGGCTCGTCGCCCGCGTACAGCGTGGCTTGGCCGGACAGGGACGGCAGTCGCCAGGGCTGAAGCCGGCTCGGATGAACGGGCGAGCGCTCGCCGTGTCTCGGTACACGCCCCAGCTCGTGCTCTCACGACCCTCCGGACAGCACACGCGGCGGCGTTCCCAGTCGACGGCGAAGTCCGCCACCTGGATCGCCTCGGCATTGCGCCGCTGCCAACTGTGATTGGACCGCGCCGGGCCGATCAGGGCGATCCCGTGCCGTGCGTTGGCCACCACCAGCTGCTCGGCGCTCACGTACGCGGCATCGACCAGATGCTCGGACGGGGCTAGGCCTGCCTCGGACAGCGCTTCGTGGATCGCGCCGGTGCGAACGGCTTCGTGCACGTTGGCCGGCGTGGTGTCGGTGTGGACGACCAGCCGCGGCAGGCCGGGGTCGCAGGTTTCCGTCAGATGGACCATGTACCCGGTCCAGTCGGTTCCGGACTTGGCCCGGAACCGGGCGTCGATGTCGTAGGGTGACTCGACACGGTCGCCGGGACCACGACCCCGCACGTCGCGCAACCGCACCAGGCCGGCCTCGCCGTCCGTGCCGCTCCCCCGCTCGAAGTGGCGCGCCCACACCCGCCGGAGGACGGCGAGGGCGGGGAAAGCCGTGGACAACGGCGGCGCATCTGCGTCGTCCACGGCGTCGAGCAGGCGATAGCCATCCGCCCCGACGCGGAGGACGTAAGCCTCGCGCTTCGCGCCGGTCTCCGGCAGGCGCGTTTCCTCGACCCGATGATCGTAGCGTGTGTGCCACTCAGGCAGGGCGAGAGCACGCAGCCAAGCGGGGGCGACTGTCGCGACGGCATTGAGGGCTGCGCGCAGCGTCTCGGCCAGAAGCTCGACCCGGTTGAGATCCCGCACTGCCGCGAGCACGTGCGTGCTGTCGGTGCGCTGACGGCCCCGCGCCTTGAGCAGGCCTTGATCGCGCGCGGTATCGAGGATGCGGGCCAGCAAGCGTTCGCCGGCCGCGTGCTGCAGGAGCCGGCCTCGGAACTCGCACAGAAGGCTGTGGTCGAAGCCGGGATCGATGAGGTCGAGTGCCAGCAGGTACTTCCAGTCGATCCGAGCCCGGACTGCCTCGGCCGCCTGGCGATCGCTCAGGCCTTCGCGGAACTGCATCAGCGTGACGAGGGCCAGACGCCAGGGCGCGTAGGCGGGTTGGCCGCGCGCCGGATAGAGGTCGGCAAAGGCCGTGTCGGCGAAGATGGGACCGAGGTGGTCCCGCAGCACCAGTAGGGATTGCCGCGGTGGAACGCGGTTTGGGCGATCCGAGAGGTGTCCTCAGGCACCGGCGCGAGCACGGATTGCGGGCGGAGCGACATGAGCGGTCTCCGGGCGGGACAGCCACCCTACACCCAGCTCACCACTGCTCGGAATTCGCCAACAGGGTCAGGTTGTTTTCCATACAAGATCAGCCATTTTACTGCGCAGCTGTGTCGAAACGACGTAGTGTTGAATTCCTTTTCCGTTGGCGTGGCGACGAGGGTCGGCAAGCCGCCAACCAATTATTCCACGCAAACTTGAACATTCCCCCATCTTTGAAAGTTATCGAACGATAGGGGGATCGTTCATGGCTGACGCATTGCGGTCAATGATGCTGAGGCTCGAACAGAGCGCCGTGGTTCACCGATACCTCGCCGACGAGGCCGCTGAAATTTCCAGCGAGCTTCGGTCCGTCAATTTAATCGAGGAAGCCGATGCCTTGATCGCCGTGGCGCGTAGCCATCGGATCGTGGCGCTCGAACTGGAATGCCATTCCAAGGCGATGCAGCCCGGGCTGAGTTCGGCCCCGGCGATCGCCGGATCGTAGTCACGATCCGAATCCTGCATCCGGGGCGAAGCGAACCGCTGGCGAGGGGCGACATTTACCCAGTGAATTGGAGGCCCACACCATGCCGCAAATGTTCGACTGGATCTTCTTCGCCATCGTGCTCCCATTCCCGGCCTTCCTGCTATGGGATTGGTCCCGGCATCGTGGGGAATCCGGAAACGTCAAGAACTCTAACTCTATTCACGGCGGGCCGGCGCGCCTTGATTGAACTGCCCCGGGTTTCCCGGAGGCTCCAACTCTTGAGAGACTGGAGCCATGACGAAGCATACCCCACCTTTTTCTCCTGAGGTCCGCGAGCGGGCGGTCCGGATGGTCCGTGAGCATCAGGACGAGCACGGCTCGCCGTGGGCCGCGATGCAGTCGATCGCCGGTAAGATCGGTTGCTCGGGCGAGACGCTGAGGAACTGGGTTCGCCAAGCCGAGCGCGACCGAGACGTGCGGGCCGGACCGACCACGGACGAGCGCGAGCGGATCAAGGCGCTGGAGCGGGAGAACCGCGAGCTCTGGCAGGCCAACGAGATCCTGAGGAAGGCGAGCGCGTATTTTGCGATGGTGGAGCTCGACCGCCGATCCCGGTCATGATCGCCTTCATCGACGATCATCGCATGCTCTACGGGGTCGAGCCGATCTGCAAGGTCCTGCCGATCGCCCCGTCGACGTACCATGCCCATGTCGCACGACGGGCTGCGCCCGAGACGCTGCCGGCCCGCGCCAAGCGGGACGCGACGCTCATGATCGAGATCCGGCGTGTGTATGAGGCGAACTTCCGGGTCTACGGCGTGCGCAAGGTCTGGCGGCAACTCGGCCGGGACGGGGTCGTGGCCGCCCGCTGCACCGTCGCTCGGCTGATGCGAGCGATGGGCCTGAAGGGCGTCGTGCGGGGCAAGACGGTCCGGACGACGATCCCCGATCCGGCTGCGGCCTGCCCACGCGACCGGGTCAACCGGCAGTTCAAGGCGGCGTGCCCGAACCGTCTGTGGGTCGCGGATTTTACGTATGTCGCGACCTGGGGCGGCTTCGCCTACGTGGCCTTCGTGATCGATGTCTTCGCCCGCCGGATCGTGGGCTGGCGCGTTTCACGTTCGGCCCGAGCGGACTTCGTGCTCGCTGCCCTGGAGCAGGCTTTGCACGAGCGCCGCCCCTTCGCCGGCAGCGGCCTCGTCTGTCACTCGGACCGCGGATCGCAATACGTGAGCCTCCGCTACACCGAGCGCCTCGCCGAGGCAGGCATCGAACCCTCCGTCGGCAGCGTCGGCGACCCGTACGATAATGCTCTGGCCGAGACGGTGATCGGCCTGTTAAAGAACGAGGTGATCCATCGGCGCGGGCCGTGGCGGTCCTTCGAGGCGGTCGAGTTCGCCACCCTCGAATGGGTCGATTGGTTCAATCACCGCCGGCTACTCGAACCCATCGGCAACGTCCCTCCCACCGAGGCCGAAGCGCGCTATTATGCCCAGGCCGAGGCCCAGTCCTTGGCGGCCTGACCCAAACCAAATGGCCTCCGGGAACCCCGGGGCGGTTCAGTCGCATCGAGGAGCACGCATACCGTCTGAGCCATTGCCCAGACTCGCACGTCTCACCGTGTGCGTGAATCCTTCGTCCGCGTCACTGCACTAGAGACGTCACTACAACACCGTGAGCCTACATGCCTCGTTGGGATACCGGCCGCCGGCCCTGGAGGTGTTCATCCCAGCCATTACCGCTTGGCCAGCTGCGCTTGCCCGACCAACTCCGCCGGCCAAGCTACCCGTGGTGGCCCTGCCTACCGCGCACTAACTTTCGATCCGGACCACCCCGTAGGACCGGATCACCGCTGCAGGCTTCTCGTATCCGGCTGTGCTGAGCATAAGGGGTCCAGGACCAAAACCCCAGGTTCTGCTTCCACGGCTGCCCTGCCGCACGATGCTTCCGTCGCGAGGCGGCCATTTCGAAGCCCCGAAACACTAGATTAGGCGCCGCAAATTTGTCACTTTAGCGCGGACACATACATAAATTCGGTCTGAATCGATGTAAAAATATCTAATGTAGCGTCCTCGTGCTGACGCCATACTTGGTATATATATAATTTCTTACTGTAACTCCGACCTTCATCGCGAGGTCGCTGCTAGAAAACATTGGATAAGAACGATCGACAGCGTATTCGTACTCGCCAGCATAAATAGACCAAGCCCAGAGCCGACGTCCGTAAAGACTCCGGCTGACCTCGACATGCAGGCATAAATTCTTATAGTCGTCGTTCGACATGCAGAACATTGCCACAGATGCGACAACAGACCAACGCGGCGGCGAGCCGCATGTCTTTACATTGCCACCCCGGGCAGCTTTGATGGCTTCCCGCGATCGACAGGCCATTGAGACCGTCGACGCAGTGACGCCAAAAGGGGGGGCGATGCAGAACCTTGCTTCGTCTGAATATCCGTGGGGTGATAGTTCCCCCCATGCGACCAAGCGCACGCCAGAAGCCCGCCCGACCTATGCGCGCAAACGGGCAGCCCCGGCCGCCCGCGAGCGGTGTCTGGCCCTGGGGCAAGTCGTCCAGTCCGAGATCATCCCTCAGCTGATGCTGCTGCATCGCGGTTTCGTTTCGGAAGCGCCCAAACCGACGTTCAAACCAGAGGTGGGGCAGGTCGCGGCCTTCACGGATTTGGCGCTTGCGGAGGATGATGCGCCCATGGTCGAGGCTTTCTCGGCCCTGGTGGCGGAAGGCCATCCCGTCGATCGGCTGTTCCTCGATCTGCTGGCGCCCTCCGCGGCCCTCCTGGGCCGCATGTGGGACGACGATCTGTGCGATTTCATCGAGGTGACGACGGGTGTCGCCCGCCTACAGTGTCTCGTGTCGCGGTTCCGGGTGGACGGGGATGCGGTCCCAAGCGACGGGAAACGCCGCCTGCTCCTGATGAGCGCACCCGGAGAGCAGCACACGTTCGGCGTGCGGATCGTCGAGCAGTTCCTGCACAGGGCCGGCTGGGTGGTGTCGATCGGGCTCTCCTCCAGCCCGGAAGAGATCGCCGCTTTGGTAGCGTCCGAATGGTTCGGCGTCGTCGGCCTGACGCTCAGCAACGAGGCGCGCGTCGATCAGCTCGCCATGGCGATCCGCTCCGTTCGCGAGGCATCGTGCAATCGATCCATCGG
>NZ_JAUYZJ010000018.1 GCF_030700285.1 Methylobacterium sp. NEAU K
TACTCGTTGATGGCGGCGACGACGCCGGCACCGACGGTGCGGCCGCCCTCGCGGATGGCGAAGCGCAGCTTCTCCTCCATGGCCACCGGGACGATCAGCGTGACGTCCATGGTCACGTTGTCGCCCGGCATCACCATCTCGGTGCCCTCCGGCAGCGTGCACACCCCGGTCACGTCCGTGGTCCGGAAGTAGAACTGCGGCCGGTAGTTGGTGAAGAACGGCGTGTGGCGCCCGCCCTCCTCCTTGGTCAGGATGTAGGCCTCGGCCTTGAACTTCGTGTGCGGCTTCACCGAGCCCGGCTTGCACACCACTTGGCCCCGCTCGACGTCCTCGCGCTTGGTGCCGCGCAGCAGAACGCCGACGTTGTCGCCCGCCTGGCCCTGGTCGAGCAGCTTGCGGAACATCTCGACGCCCGTCACCGTCGTCTTGGTGGTCGCCCGGATGCCGACGATCTCGACTTCCTCGCCCACCTTGATGATCCCGCGCTCGACCCGGCCCGTCACCACCGTGCCGCGGCCCGAGATCGAGAACACGTCCTCGATCGGCATCAGGAACGGCATGTCGATCGGGCGCTCCGGCTGCGGGATGTAGCTGTCCACCGTCGCCATCAGCGCCAGGACGGCCTCCTTGCCGATCTTCGGCTCCTTGTCCTCCAGCGCCATCAGCGCCGAGCCCTTGGTGATCGGGATGTCGTCGCCCGGGAAGTCGTACTTCGACAGAAGCTCGCGCACCTCCAGCTCGACCAGCTCCAGAAGCTCCTCGTCGTCGACCATGTCGACCTTGTTGAGGAACACCACCAGCGCCGGAACGCCGACCTGACGCGCCAGCAGGATGTGCTCGCGGGTCTGCGGCATCGGGCCGTCGGCCGCCGACACGACCAGAATCGCGCCGTCCATCTGCGCCGCGCCCGTGATCATGTTCTTCACGTAATCGGCGTGCCCGGGGCAATCCACGTGCGCGTAGTGCCGGTTGGCCGTCTCGTACTCCACGTGCGCCGTCGAGATCGTGATCCCGCGCGCCTTCTCCTCCGGAGCCTTGTCGATCTGGTCGTAGGCCGTGAACGTCGCCCCGCCCGTCTCCGCCAGAACCTTCGTGATCGCAGCCGTCAACGACGTCTTGCCATGATCAACGTGGCCGATCGTGCCGATGTTGCAGTGCGGCTTGGTGCGGGAGAACTTTTCCTTGCCCATCAGAGCCTCCTAAATTCGAAATCGTGTTGCGGTTGAAGAGGTGTTTCAGGCGTAGCCTTAGGCGTACTTGGCGATGACCTTGTCGGCCTCGCCGCGCGGCACCTCTTCGTAGTGATCGAACTGCATGGTGAAGTTCGCGCGGCCCTGCGACATGGAACGCAGGTTGTTCACGTAGCCGAACATGTTTGCGAGCGGCACCATCGCGTTGATGACGTTGGCGTTGCCGCGCATGTCCTGGCCCTGGATCTGACCACGGCGGGAGTTCAGGTCGCCGATGACCGAACCGGTGTAGTCCTCCGGCGAGACCACCTCGACCTTCATCACCGGCTCAAGCAGGACCGAGCCGCCCTTCTGGAGCGCCTCGCGCAGGGCAGCGCGGGACGCGATCTCGAAGGCGAGCGCTGACGAGTCGACGTCGTGGAAGGCGCCGTCGATCAGCTCGACCTTGATGTCCACAACCGGGAAGCCCGCCAGGATACCGGCGCCCAGGACGGAGTTAAGGCCCTTCTCGACGCCCGGAATGTACTCCTTCGGCACCGCGCCGCCGACGATCTTCGACTCGAACGAGAAGCCCGCGCCCGGCTCGTTGGGCTCGACCACCAACTTGACCCGGGCGAACTGGCCCGTGCCGCCAGTCTGCTTCTTGTGCGTATAGTCGATCTCCTGACGGCGGGTCAGCTTCTCGCGATAGGCCACCTGCGGCTGGCCGATATTCGCGTCGACCTTGTACGTGCGGCGCAGGATGTCGACCTTGATGTCAAGGTGCAGCTCGCCCATCCCCTTGAGGATGGTCTGGCCGGATTCCTGGTCCGTGGAAACCCGGAAGGACGGATCCTCGGCGGCGAGCTTCGAGAGCGCGATGCCGAGCTTCTCCTGATCGGCCTTCGACTTCGGCTCGACGGCGATCTCGATAACCGGCTCAGGGAACTCCATGCGTTCCAGGATGACAGCCTTGGTCGGGTCGCACAGGGTATCGCCGGTGCGGGTATCCTTCAGGCCAGCCAGCGCGACGATGTCGCCGGCGAACGCTTCCTTGATGTCCTCGCGATTGTTGGCGTGCATCAGCAGCATGCGGCCGACGCGCTCCTTCTTGTCGCGCGTCGAGTTGATGACGTTGGCGCCCGACTCGACCTTGCCCGAGTACACGCGGCAGAACGTGATCGTGCCGACGTGGGGATCGTCCATGATCTTGAAGGCGAGCATGGAGAAGGGGTCGGTGTCGGTCGGGTGCCGGACGACCGGTTCCTCGGTCTTGTAGTCGATGCCTTCCACGTCGCCACGGTCAGCGGGGGAGGGCAAGTAGTCCACGACCGCGTCGAGGAGCGGCTGCACGCCCTTGTTCTTGAAGGCCGAACCGCAGAGCACCGGATGGAAGGCCCGCAGCTGCACGGCACGGCGCACGAGCTTGTGCATCGTCGCCACGTCCGGCTCGGTGCCGTCGAGGTAGGCCATCATGGCCTCGTCATCGAGCTCGACGCAGGCTTCGACCAGCTTGCCGCGGTACTCGACCGCCTGGTCCTTGAGATCCTCGGGAATCTCGACCTCGGAGAAGTCGGCGCCCAGGGTCTCGCCGGACCAGACGATCGCCTTCATTTTGATGAGGTCAATCACGCCCTTGAAGTTCGACTCCGAGCCGATCGGCAGCTGAAGGCAAACCGGCTTACCAGCGACGCGGTCGATGATGTCGGCCACGCATTTGAAGAAGTCCGCGCCGATCTTGTCCATCTTGTTGACGAACACGACCCGCGGCACGTCGTACTTGTCGGCCTGGCGCCAGACGGTCTCGGTCTGCGGCTCGACGCCCTGGTTGCCGTCGAGCACACACACGGCGCCGTCGAGCACGCGAAGGGAACGCTCCACCTCGATGGTGAAGTCCACGTGGCCGGGGGTGTCGATGATGTTCAGGCGCTTGTCGCGCCAGAAGCACGTCGTAGCGGCGGACGTGATCGTGATGCCGCGCTCCTGCTCCTGCTCCATCCAGTCCATCGTGGCGGCGCCGTCATGGACCTCGCCGATCTTATGAGACTTGCCGGTGTAGTAGAGGATCCGCTCCGTGGTCGTGGTCTTCCCGGCATCGATGTGGGCCATGATGCCGAAGTTGCGGTAGTCCTCGATCGCGTGCGTGCGGGGCATCGGATTGCTCCTGAGAGACGGCGGAACCGCTTACCAGCGGTAGTGCGAGAAGGCGCGGTTGGCCTCGGCCATCCGGTGCGTGTCTTCCCGCTTCTTGACGGCACTGCCGCGGTTGTTGGCGGCGTCGAGCAGCTCGGCGGAGAGGCGCTCGATCATGGTACGGTCGTTCCGGGACCGGGCGGCCTGGATCAGCCAGCGGATCGCCAGAGCCTGGCGACGCTCAGTCCGGACCTCGACGGGCACTTGGTAGGTCGCGCCACCGACGCGCCGGGAGCGCACTTCGATCATCGGAGCGACGTTGTCGAGCGCGGCGCGGAATACCTCGATCGGGTTGGCCCGGGCGCGGTTCTCGACGATGTCGAAGGCGCCGTAGACGATCCGCTCCGCGGTCGACTTCTTGCCTTCGTACATGATCGAATTCATGAACTTCGTCAGCACGACGTCCCCGTACTTCGGGTCCGGAATGATCTCACGCTTCTCGGCAGAGTGACGACGGGACATGTCTCAGAACTCTCAAACGAGTAGTTTTTAAGCGCCTCGCGCAGGCCGCCTCAGCGTTCTTGGTGACGCCGGCGACATCCTTACGAGGCCGTGAAAACCTGTACTGACGTCCGAATAAACTTCGGTCGTCGCCCTTACTTCGGCCGCTTGGCACCGTACTTGGACCGGCGCTGCTTCCGGTTCTTGACGCCCTGCGTGTCGAGCACGCCGCGCAGGATGTGGTAGCGCACACCCGGGAGATCCTTCACGCGGCCACCGCGGATCATGACCACAGAGTGCTCCTGGAGGTTGTGGCCCTCACCCGGAATGTAGCCGATCACCTCGAAGCCGTTGGTGAGACGAACCTTGGCGACCTTCCGGAGCGCCGAGTTCGGCTTCTTCGGGGTCGTCGTGTAGACCCTGGTGCAGACGCCGCGCTTCTGCGGGCAAGCGTCAAGCGCCGGAACCTTGTTGCGGCTCCGCTGGATCTTCCGCGGCTGGGCGATCAGCTGGTTGATCGTCGGCATCCTGTGCCCTCTTCCTCGGTCACCTTGGCCGGACTGCACAGGGCAATCCGCAAAACGAATATGCGCCGGAGGGCCTGTCACGAACCCTCGGCGCGGTGTGGGCAGAGGAGCACGCTCGAAACGAACGCGCTCGTACCTACGGATCTGACTTAGAGCGTCAGGCGATTTGAACCTTCGGATCGCTCGGGGCGATGGCGGCTACAAGGAAGAACCGAGGAGCCGTCGGCAGCCGATGGCCGTCCGAAGTGGCGCGCTTCTAGACGCGGTTAGCGCCTAGGTCAATGCATCCGCTGCAGAAAACTGCGCCCATCGAGACGTTAACGTCCGGTCACAGGGCGGAGCGATCGAGCCGCGCGACCTCCCGCTTTTCAGAGGGCTGTCGCCGACATGACATTGCTCGGGCGCCTCGACGGGAAGCGGAGAATCGGCGGCCGAAGCTCCCCATCCCGGGCGGACAGGCCATGCGCACCTCCCACGCCGTTCCACGCCCGTCGGCCACGTAGTCCGGTCGTGGACCCATCGCTGCGAATCGCTCCGTAGGTCTCCCTCTCATAATAGACGTCCGGCGGTCAGCCGTTTCCGCCGGCGAGGTTTTTTCCGCGCGCGGACATACCTCGAGGCGTCGACCTCATCGAATGCCGGTATTCGGATTCGAAGCCGACGTGTCGGATCGGGGCAGGACACAGGCCTCACGGTCTACGGAAGATTAAAGCGAACCATCGAAGTGTCGCGATCGTCGGGCGGCGAGCAGGTCGCCCAGGTTCGCGTCAAGGATGTTGCGTATGGGTTGCGTCGCTGTCAGCAACGTCGTCCCCTTCCGGCGGATCACTCCCGCCTCTGCGGCGGGCGAGCGTGACGCGCGCAACCGCCGCCGGAGCGAACAGCGGTCGCTCCTGGACGCGGTCTACGCGACGGGCAGCATGATCGTCGGCGCGGACGATCGGGACATCAAACTCACCGCGTCCCGCCTCCAGGTCTATGGCTTCCTGGCGATCGAGGAGGTGAGAGCCGACGGATCCATGCGCCGCTTGCGACCCTCCGAAGCGATTCGCGCGCGGTCGGAGCGTCCGTGGCGCTTGTCGAAGCCGGCTTTCGGTACCGCCGTCACCATTCCAAGCCTCGACGGATTCCTGTTCGAATCGGCCGGCGAGCCTTTCTGACAGCCGCTCGCCTCCGAGCGATGCGTCCGTCGCGCGGGAATACGCGGCTGTCCTACCGGAAGCGTCGCGTTGACGGGTCGGGCCGGCGGCCTCGACGAGTGCGGCCGGTCGAAGAGCGGGGTAAGCCGACTCGGATTGGACGCTGACCGAACAGCCCAGCCGCGAGCCCGCTCAAACGGGATCGGCCGGCGTGACGCGAGCCCGCTCCCGGTGCGATCGAGACGCCCGTGCGCCAAGGCCGGGCCGGCCGATTTCGTCCCGATCGGCTTGCCATCCCGGCCTGCCCGTAGTATGCGCCCGGCCTTCGCGACATTCCCATTGGGTGCTCGCACCCTGTGAACGCGGCGACCGCGCCGGCGTCTTCGACGCCGCAAGCGCGGTTTATTACATGAGCCGGGGACATCAGATCCCCATCAGGCGTCGTCCGCCGGGCAATACCGCCCGCGTGCGGAAACCCGCCTGAAACAAGGAGTCACGCACGTGATCCAGATGCAGACGAATCTGGACGTCGCCGACAACTCGGGTGCACGCCGTGTGATGTGCATCAAGGTGCTCGGCGGGTCGAAGCGCAAATATGCCGGCGTCGGCGACGTGATCGTCGTGTCGGTGAAGGAGGCGATCCCGCGCGGTCGCGTCAAGAAAGGCGACGTCATGAAGGCGGTCGTCGTTCGCACCGCCAAGGACGTGAAGCGCGCCGACGGATCGGTCATCCGCTTCGACAAGAACGCCGCGGTCCTGATCAACAATCAGAAGGAGCCGATCGGCACCCGCATCTTCGGACCGGTGCCGCGCGAACTGCGCGCGCGCAACCACATGAAGATCATCTCGCTGGCGCCGGAGGTGCTGTGATGGCCGCCAAGATCAAGAAGGGCGACAAGGTCGTCGTGCTCACCGGCCGCGATTCCGGCCGCTCGGGCGAGGTGATCCAGGTGCTGCCGAAAGAGGGTCGGGCCTTCGTGCGCGGCATCAACCTGGTCAAGAAGCACCAGAAGCAGACACAGAACCAGGAAGGCGGCATCATCTCCAAGGAGGCCGCTATCCAACTCTCGAACATCGCGGTCGCCGATGCCAACGGCAAGCCGACCCGCGTGGGTTTCCGCATTCTCGAAGACGGGCGCAAGGTCCGGTTCGCCAAGAGCACGGGGGATCAGATCGATGGCTGAGGCCGACAAGAACGCCTACACCCCGCGGCTTCGCAAGCACTACGACGAAGTGGTGCGGCAGAAGCTGATCGAGGAGTTCGGGTACAAGAACCCGATGCAGGTCCCCCAGATCGAGAAGATCGTCATCAACATGGGCGTCGGCGAGTCCACGGCGGATTCGAAGAAGGCGTCTGTGGCTGCCGGCGACCTCGCTCTGATCGCCGGCCAGAAGCCGGTGATCACCCGAGCCCGCAAGGCCATTGCGACCTTCAAGGTCCGCGAGGGCATGCCGATCGGCTGCAAGGTGACGCTGCGCAAGCAGCGCATGTACGAGTTCATGGACCGCCTGATCACGATCGCGCTGCCGCGCGTCCGCGATTTCCGCGGCCTGAATCCGCGCTCGTTCGACGGGCGGGGCAACTACGCGCTGGGTCTCAAGGAGCACCTCGTGTTCCCGGAGATCTCCTACGACAAGGCAGAGCAGACCTGGGGCATGGACATCGTCGTGGCGACCTCCGCCCAGACCGATGCCGAGGCCAAGGCCCTGCTCGCCGCCTTCCAGTTCCCGTTCCGGCAGTGAGGCCCTCGCGCCTCATACGCGGACACCGGAGATAGACCACATGTCGAAGAAAAGCTCAGTCGAGAAGAATGAGGCCCGCAAGGCGTTGGTGAAGCGCTTCGCGGCCAAGCGGAAGGCGCTCCTCGAAGTCGCCAACAACGACAGCCTCGAGATGGAGGAGCGCTTCGAGGCGCGCCTCAAGCTCGCGGAACTGCCGCGCAACTCGTCGGCCACCCGCATCCGCAACCGCTGCGGCATCACCGGCCGGCCTCGGGCCTTCTACCGCAAGATGGGCATCTCGCGCGTCGCGCTGCGAGAGCTGGGCAACCGGGGCCTGATCCCCGGCCTGGTCAAGTCGAGCTGGTAAGGAGGTCCCCATGGTCAACGATCCCGTGGGCGACATGCTCACCCGCATCCGCAACGGCCAGCTGCGCCGTCGCAACGTCGTCCAGACGCCCGGCTCGCGCCTGCGCGCCAGCGTCCTGAACGTGCTGAAGGCCGAGGGCTATATCCGCGACTACGCGGCCACGGACCTCGGCAACGGCCGCACCGAGTTCGCCATCGAGCTCAAGTACTACGACGGCCGCCCGGTGATCCGCGAGATCAAGCGCGTGTCGAAGCCCGGCCGTCGGGTCTACTCGTCGGTCGGCGAACTTCCGCACGTTGCCGACGGCCTCGGCGTCACCATCGTCTCCACCCCGCAGGGCGTCATGGCCGACCACGAGGCGCGCGAGCGCAACGTCGGCGGTGAAGTGCTCTGCACCGTGTTCTGATCGGGACATAAGGAGGGTATCCCATGTCTCGCGTAGGCAAGAAGCCGGTTCCCGTCCCCGCTGGCGTCACCGCCACCGTCGATGGCCAGACCGTGAAGATGAAGGGCTCGAAGGGCGAGCTGCACTTTGTCGTCCCGTCCCTCGTCAATGTGGCGATGAAGGACGGCGCGATCGAGGTCCAGCCGGTCAACCAGTCCAAGCCCGCCCGTTCCCTCTGGGGCACGTCGCGGGCGCAGATCGCCAACATCGTCGAGGGCGTGTCGAAGGGCTTCGAGAAGAAGCTCGAGATCACGGGCGTCGGCTATCGTGCGGCGATGGCCGGCAAGGCCCTCAAGCTGTCGCTCGGCTACAGCCACGACATCGAATACGCGATCCCGGCCGGGATCACGATCGCTACCCCGAAGCCCACCGAGATCACGATCTCCGGGATCAACCGCCAGCAGGTCGGTCAGGTCGCCGCCGAGATCCGCGAATACCGCGGACCCGAACCCTACAAGGGCAAGGGCGTGAAGTACGCGGGCGAGTTCATCTTCCGCAAGGAAGGCAAGAAGAAGTAAGGAGGGCATCATGTCTCGCAAGCTCGAAGCCCTCGATCGCCGCAAGGCGCGCGTCCGCCGCGCGCTGCGGGCGGCCGCCAACGGCCGTCCGCGGCTCTCGGTGTTCCGCTCGTCGAAGCAGATCTACGTGCAGGTCATCGACGACGTGGCCGGCAAGACGCTGGCCGCCGCCTCGTCGATCGACAAGGCGCTCAAGGGTGATCTCAAGACCGGCGCCGACGTCGCCGCCGCGACCGCGGTCGGCAAGCTGGTGGCCGAGCGCGCCAAGGCGGCGGGGGTCACGAAAGTGATCTTCGACCGCTCCGGCTACATCTATCACGGCCGCGTCAAGGCCGTGGCCGAAGCCGCCCGCGAGGGCGGCCTGGAGTTCTAAGACTCCTTCCGCGCGGCATATCGGCCGCGCGGACCTTTCCTCCCCTCTGGGCGGGAAGAATCGAGCGAGCGGGTCCTTCGATCCGCGCTAGTGAGATAGGTAGACCAACATGGCACGTGAACGTGAAGGCGGGGGCCGCGGCCGCCGCGATGATCGCGAGGAGCGCGACAGCGAATTCGTGGACAAGCTCGTCCACATCAACCGCGTCGCCAAGGTGGTGAAGGGCGGCCGTCGCTTCGGCTTCGCGGCTCTCGTCGTCGTCGGCGACCAGAAGGGCCGCGTCGGCTTCGGCCACGGCAAGGCCCGTGAGGTGCCAGAGGCGATCCGGAAGGCGACCGAGGCGGCCAAGCGCGGCCTCATCCGCGTGTCGCTGCGCGAGGGCCGGACGCTGCACCACGACGTCAACGGCCGTCACGGCGCCGGCAAGGTGATCCTCCGTGCCGCCCCGCAGGGTACCGGCATCATCGCCGGCGGCCCGATGCGCGCCGTGTTCGAGACGCTCGGCATGCAGGACGTCGTCGCCAAGTCGCTCGGCTCCTCGAACCCCTACAACCTCGTGCGCGCCACCTTCGAGGCGCTCAAGAACGAGGACAGCCCGCGCTCCGTGGCGGCCCGCCGTGGCATCAAGGTGTCGAGCCTCCAGGCCCGCCGCCGCGACGCCGACCCGGCCGACCAGTCCGAAGCCGCGGTCGCGTAAGGGAGGGTCCGATGGCACAGAAGACGCTCCGCATCGAGCAGATCGGCTCGCCGATCCGCCGCGAGGCCAGCCAGCGCCAGACGCTGATCGGCCTGAAGCTCAACAAGCTTCACCGCGTGTCCGAGCTGGAGGATACTCCCTCCGTGCGCGGCATGATCCGCAAGGTTGCGCACCTCGTGCGCGTCCACGGCGACGTGGCGTGAGGAGGGCACCATGAAGCTCAACCAGATCAGCGACAATCCCGGCGCCACCAAGGACCGGATGCGCGTCGGCAGGGGCATCGGCTCCGGCAAGGGCAAGACCGCGGGCCGCGGCGTGAAGGGTCAGAAGGCCCGGACCGGCGTGTCCATCAAGGGCTTCGAGGGCGGCCAGATGCCGTTGCATCGTCGCCTTCCGAAGCGCGGCTTCAACAACATCCACGGCCAGGACCTGAACGAGGTGAACCTCGGCCGGATCCAGGAAGCCGTGGATGCGGGCAAGCTCGACAAGGCCGCGACCGTGACGGTCGAGAGCCTCGTCGCCGCCGGCATCATCGCCCGTCCCCGGGACGGCGTGAAGCTGCTCGGCGTCGGAGAGCTGACCGCGAAGCTCGCCTTCGATGTTACCCGCGCCTCCAAGACCGCCGTCGAGGCGGTCGAGAAGGCCGGAGGCTCGGTCACGGTCGCCTTCGCTTCGGGCGTCTCGACCCGCGGCGGCGCCCGCGAGGCGGCCACGGCCTGACGGCCGGCCAAGGGGCGACCCGGAGACCCGTTGCGCGGTTCCCCGGCACCCTTTAAGCCGATCCTTCGAGCGGCGGCCCTGCGACCACGCGGGCCGCCGTTTTCATTTCATCCGGGCAATCGACGCCCGGCGACACTCCCAGGACGCGACGCTTATGGCCTCAGCCGCCGAGCAGCTTGCCGCCAACCTCAACTTCGGGGCGATCGCCAAGGCCGATGAGCTGAAGAAGCGCATCTGGTTCACTCTGGGCGCCCTCGTGGTGTTCCGGTTGGGCACGTATATCCCGATTCCCGGTATCGACCCGGAACAGTTCGCCCGGAATTTCCAGCAGCAATCCGGCGGCGTGCTCGGGCTGTTCAACATGTTCTCCGGCGGTGCCGTCGAGCGCATGGCGATCTTCGCCCTGAATATCATGCCCTACATCTCCGCCTCGATCATCGTTCAGTTGCTCACCTCGGTGATCCCGAGCCTGGAGACGCTGAAGAAGGAGGGTGAGTCCGGTCGCAAGGTGATCAACCAGTACACCCGCTATCTCACGGTCGTGCTGGCGCTGGTTCAATCCTGGGGCATCGCGATCGGGCTCCAGAGTTCGTCGGCGGCCATCGATCCCGGCCCGTTCTTCCTGGCCTCGACGGTGATCACACTGACCGGCGGCACCCTGTTCCTGATGTGGGTCGGCGAGCAGATCACCTCGCGCGGCATCGGCAACGGCTCCTCGCTGATCATCTTCGCCGGTATCGTGGCCCACCTGCCGGTGGCGATCGCCGGCGCGCTCGAACTCGGCCGCACTGGCGCTCTCTCGCCGGCGGTGATCCTGGGCGTCGCCGTGGCGGCCGTGGCCCTGGTCTACTTCATCGTGTTCATGGAGCGCGCCCAGCGCCGGCTCCTGATCAATTACCCCAAGCGCCAGGTCGGCAACCGCATGTACGAGGGCCAGACCTCGTTCCTGCCGTTGAAGCTTAATACGTCGGGCGTCATCCCGCCGATCTTCGCCTCGTCGCTGCTGCTCCTGCCGGCGACCGCTGCGAGCTTCTCGGCCAGCGGCGGCACCGCCGGGTGGCTCGGCACGGTCACGGCCTATCTCGGCCACGGCACGCCGCTGTTCATCGCCCTCTACGCGGCGCTGATCATCTTCTTCACGTTCTTCTACACGGCGGTCGTGTTCAATCCGCAGGAGACGGCCGATAACCTGAAGAAGCATGGCGGCTTCATTCCCGGCATCCGCCCGGGCGAGCGCACGGCCGCCTTCATCGACAAGGTGCTCACCCGCATCACGGTGATCGGTGCTCTGTACCTGACCTTCGTGTGCCTGTGCCCCGAGATCCTCTCGTCCTACGCCTCGGCGAGCCTGGGCTTCGGCGGCACCTCGCTGCTCATCGTGGTGTCGGTCACGATGGACACCGTCGCCCAGATCCACGGGCACCTGATGGCGCACCAGTACGAGGGCCTCGTGAAGAAGGCCAAGCTGCGTGGCGCATCGACCACGCAACGCCGCCGCTGACCCTGCTACAGAGGCGGGACTGACCCACGCAAGACCCCGCCTATGGCCCAAAGGCCTGGATGCCTCCGGGCGCAGGACCGGCTAGAAAAACGCGAACCAGGCGATGCCGGGGAGGCTTCGCCAGCCGCCGCTTGTGCCCGGAAAGAGCCGGGCCGGACGAGGACAACGCCATGCGCATCATTCTGCTCGGACCGCCCGGTGCGGGGAAGGGGACCCAGTCCGAGCGGATCGTACAGCGATTCGGGATCCCGCAGCTGTCCACCGGTGACATGCTGCGCGCCGCGGTAGCTGCCGGCACCCCGGTGGGACTCGAGGCCAAGGCCGTCATGGAATCCGGCGGGCTCGTCTCCGACCGGATCGTTGTCGGGATCGTCGCCGACCGCATCGAAGAGGCGGATGCAAGGCGCGGCTTCATCCTCGACGGCTTCCCCCGTACAGTCGCCCAGGCCGAGGCGCTGGCCACCATGCTGGCCGGGAAGGGGCTGAGCCTCTCCGCCGTCATCGAGCTGAAGGTCGACGAGGACGCCCTCGTCGGGCGGATCCAGAAGCGGGCGGCCGAGACCCTGGCCCGCGGCCAGGCCGTGCGCAAGGACGACACCCCGGAGGTGTTCAAGCAGCGTCTCGAGGCCTACCGCGCCCAGACCGCGCCCCTCTCGGCCTATTACGCGAAGACGGGCCTGCTCCGGACCGTCGACGGGATGCAGCCGATCGATACGGTCACCACCGAGCTGATGTCGGTGCTCGAGCCGCACGAGGAGCGCGTCGCCTCCTGACGTGACTGCGCGCGCCGCCGTTCAGGCAGTCTGCCGGATGACGCCTCGGCTCCGGTCGAGCCGCGCGAGCGTGCATTCGAGGTGATCGCATCCAACGCCGAGTCCGATTGGTGCGGACGCGCCGGGTCGACGGCCTTGCCGTCGCACACGCCTTGCGCGGCCCCCCCACCGTCGCCGCGAGGTCGAGGTAATACGGATCGGCGCGATCCCCCGTGCGAGCAGAGCGCGGTGTTGATCATCGCCGCGCTTATGCAGCCGACGGTGCGCTCGGCGCCAGCGAAGGTCGCGACGTGTTCGGCGGTGGAGACCCCTTCCGGATCGCAGGGCGCATAGCCCCAGCCACGCAAGCAGCCGGGGAGAGCTTTCAGGCCGTTCGGCAGGCGGCCTTGACCGTCGGTGCCTCACGAACGGCTGCGCAGGGTGTCGAAGCCTCGGCTGCCACCACAGCCTATCCAGCCGGCAGGTCATCGCCGGTGCGAGGTCGACACGCGGTCGGCAAGTGCCCCGGGGCGCTTCGACGAAGGTTTCCCCCCGGCGGGCCCGGGACAGGTCTGTCCACGACAGTCGATCGTATGAAGTCGATCGATCCGATGCGGACGCGGGGACCGCACAAGGACCGCGGAGCCTTGAAAACGATCGGAAGCGCCAATCCGCCAAGCTGAACCGCACGTGCGAACAATCCGCGGCGTCACCGGTTGAGGGACGCAAGATCCTTGGGAACCTCGATGTCACTCCGCCTCGCCACGACGACGCTGCTCCTCTTCGCTGTGGCGCTGCCGGTGATACCGGTCGCAGCCCAGAGCCCGGCTCAATCCTTCCTCTACGGGGAGAAGCGGTTCCGGCACGCATGCCAGCCGCCGCTGAAATTCGCCGCCGGAGCCTGCGTCCGCCACTGCCCCGCCGGCTATCGCAACACCGGGGGCTATTGCCGGTTTCTGGGAGAGCGGATGCGCTGAGGTCGGAGCGTCAGGGCGCCCGCTTCCGGTCGGCCCGCAGAGCGCCGAAGAAGTTGACGATGTCCATCGCAAGCGAGCGGCGGCCGAACTGGCGGGACGGATGCCCGTCGGTCCTGCCGTCGCGTAGCTCGATCATCGCGGTCATCACGTTGTAGCGGAACACCATCCTCCGCCCGTCGAAGGTGGCCCAGAGCAGGTCCTGCCCAGCGCCGGGCTGCTGGAGTTGCACCGAGCCGGGATCGGCCTCGCTGAGCACACCGCCGACCACCGCAAGAACCACCGGGACCACCTCGTCGGCGCATTCCTCCGCCGCCAGAAGCACCAGATCGGCGAAAGCCCGCAGGGTCGCGCCGTCGCTGGTCACAGCCGACATATCCACCTCTTCGTTCGTGCCTTCGATCCGCGCGCGACGCATGGCGGCACGTTCGGGCGTGCGCTTGTCGTTGACATCGGACTCCGCGCACGCTAGCAGGCCGTCCTTCGTTCAACCGATCGCTGGTCCGAGGTGCCCTGTCCAGGGCCGCCCACGGGCCGCTTCGTCGTTTGACGCGCGCATGGGCCGGCCTCCACCGGACGCGTGCGACCATCGCCCGGCTCGCCCGGGCCTCACATGGAGAGTGATCGTGGCCCGTATCGCAGGCGTCAATATCCCGACCAATAAGCGCGTCGTCATCGCGCTTCAGTACATCCACGGCATCGGCGCGAAGAAGGCCGAGGAGATCACCCAGAAGGTGAACATCCCCGCCGAGCGCCGGGTGAACCAGCTCACCGACGCAGAGGTGCTCCAGATCCGCGAGACGATCGACCGCGACTATCTGGTCGAGGGCGACCTGCGCCGCGAAGTCTCGATGAACATCAAGCGCCTGATGGATCTCGGCGCCTATCGCGGCCTGCGTCACCGCAAGCAGCTGCCGGTCCGCGGCCAGCGCACCCACACCAATGCCCGCACCCGCAAGGGTAAGGCGAAGCCGATCGCCGGCAAGAAGAAGTAAGTTTTAGCGATTGGAAGGCCGTGCTTTGCTCGGCCTTCTTTCCGTCGCGCCGGATGTCCCGCGAGGATCCCGGCGAAGGCTCGATCACCCTGCACGGGCGCCGCAGCCAAATCCCAAAGAGAATCCCGAGCGCCTGGAATTACGGGCGCGCTTGAAGGAAGAGTGAGACCAGATGGCCAAGGAACCGCAACGCGTCCGCCGCCGCGAACGCAAGAACATCGTGTCGGGCGTCGCCCACGTGAACGCCTCGTTCAACAACACGATGATCACCATCACGGATGCGCAGGGCAACACGATCTCCTGGTCGTCCGCCGGCGCCATGGGCTTCAAGGGCTCGCGCAAGTCGACGCCCTACGCCGCTCAGGTGGCCGCCGAGGATGCCGGCCGCAAGGCGGCCGAGCACGGCATGCGCACCCTCGAGGTCGAGGTGTCGGGCCCGGGTTCGGGCCGCGAGTCGGCTCTGCGCGCGCTCCAGGCCGCGGGCTTCACCGTGACCTCGATCCGCGACGTGACCTCGATCCCCCACAACGGTTGCCGTCCGCGCAAGCGTCGCCGGGTCTGATTGAAGCGTTTTGACGGAGAAGCTCATGACGGGATCGAGGCCGCTTCCGGGCGTGCTGCGTTGGAACCTCGGCGACCTCACGGTCACCGCGCTCAACGACGGCTGGTTTCAGGCCAGCCTCGATCTCGTCACGGGGATCTCGAAGGCGGAGGCCGGGACGCTGCAGGTCGCGGGCTTCCGCACAGAGCAGCCGAAAATCACCCTCAACGCGTTCCTGGTCACCGGTGCCGGCCGCAAGCCGGTGCTGATCGATACAGGCTATGGCGACCTCGCGCCGGCTGAGACCCTCGGCCGGGCAGGCGCGGCCCTCGCGCTCACCGGCGTGAAGCCGGAGGAGATCGAGACGGTCCTCGTTACCCACCTGCATCCCGACCACGTCGGCGGTCTGGTGAAGGACGAGGCGGCGCGTTACCCGAACGCCGAGATCGTGGTCCATGCCGACGAGGCGGCGCACTGGCTTCCGGACGAGGCCCTGTCCCGGGCTCCGGACGGCGCCAAGCCCTATTTCGAGGGCGCCCGCAAGGCGGTGGCGCCCTATGCGAAGCGGATGCGCCAGCATCGGGGCGGGGAGGTATTGCCGGGCATCACGGCGGTCCACCTGCCGGGCCACACCCCTGGACATTGCGGTTTCCGCATCGTCTCCGGTGGACAGTCACTCCTGATGTGGACGGATGTGGTGCACCTGCCGGCGATCCAGTTCAAGAACCCGGAGGCCGGCGTCGCATTTGATGTCGACGGCGATCAGGCGCGGGAGACCCGCAAGGCGATCATGGACGCGGTGGCGATCGACCGATCCTTCATCGCCGGGGCGCATCTCGAATTCCCGGCCCTCGGCTACGTGGCTCGGGACGGCGCGGGATACAGCTTCGTGCCGGCGCTCTGGGTCGGCGGCGAGTAGAGACGAATAGAGATTCAGGGACCGTTCGGGGCGCCAGGGGGCGGCGCTGGGCGGCCGAAGCGCGGGGACGGGCGTCGCGGATCCCGGGCATGGACGAGAGGTAGGATCGTGGTCATTCAGAAGAACTGGCAGGAACTGATCAAGCCGAACAAGCTGCAGGTCTCGACCGGCGACGACCCGAAGCGGGTTGCCACCGTCGTGGCCGAGCCGCTCGAGCGCGGCTTCGGTACCACTCTGGGCAACGCGCTGCGCCGGGTGCTCCTGTCCTCGCTCCAGGGCGCGGCCGTGACTTCGGTGCAGATCGACGGCGTTCTGCACGAATTCTCGTCGATCCCGGGCGTGCGCGAGGACGTCACCGACATCGTCCTCAACATCAAGACCATCGCGATCCGGTCGCAGACCGATGCGCCCAAGCGCATGACCCTGCGCAAGACCGGCCCGGGCCTCGTCACGGCGGGCGACATCGGCACGGTCGGTGACATCCAGATCCTGAACCCCGACCTCGTGATCTGCACGCTCGACGACGGCGCAGAGATCCGCATGGAGTTCACCGTCGCCACCGGCAAGGGTTACGTCCCGGCCGAGCGCAACCGCCCCGAGGACGCGCCGATCGGCTTGATACCGGTCGATTCGCTGTTCTCGCCAGTCACCAAGGTCAGCTACCGCGTCGAGACCACCCGTGAGGGTCAGGATCTCGACAAGGACAAGCTCACCATGACGATCGAGACCAACGGGGCGGTCGGTCCGGAGGATGCGCTCGCCTACGCGGCGCGTATCATCCAGGATCAGCTCCAGGTCTTCGTGAACTTCGAGGATCCGCGCAAGGAAGAGGCCGCCCCGCTGGCGCCGCAGCTGCCCTTCAACCCGGCGCTGCTCAAGAAGGTCGACGAGCTGGAGCTTTCGGTCCGTTCGGCGAACTGCCTGAAGAACGACAACATCGTCTACATCGGCGACCTGATCCAGAAGTCCGAGGGCGAGATGCTCCGCACTCCGAACTTCGGCCGCAAGTCGCTCAACGAGATCAAGGAAGTGCTCGCCGGTATGGGCCTGCACCTCGGCATGGACATCCCCGGCTGGCCGCCGGAGAACATCGAGGATCTCGCCAAGCGCTTCGAGGAGCACTACTGAGGCGAGCTGCCTCGGGCTGAACTTGGCGGCGCTTCACGGCGCCGCTTGCTTGGCCGGACCGGGTCGGATCGTCGCGAGCACGACGCGAAGTCCCAAAAAATCCCGCCGCGGGGTCATGCGGAATGAACAGCCCCGCTGTTGGGGCGCCCGGCCGTACCGTGGCACGGCGGCCGAGATGAGAAGGAAGCCAGAATCATGCGACACGGGTATCGCGGCCGCCGCTTCAACCGCACCGCCGAGCATCGCAAGGCGATGTTCGCCAACATGTCGGTCGCGCTTCTGAAGCACGAGCAGATCATCACGACCCTGCCGAAGGCCAAGGACCTACGTCCCGTGGTCGAGAAGCTGATCACCCTGGGCCGCATCGATAGCGTCCACACCCGCCGTCTCGCCATGGCGCAGCTGCGCGATGCCGACATGGTCAAGAAGCTCTTCACCGTGCTCGGCCCGCGCTACCAGGGCCGCCCGGGCGGCTATTGCCGCATCATGAAGGCGGGCTTCCGCCAGGGTGACAACGCCCCGATGGCGGTGATCGAGTTCGTCGACCGCGATGTCGAGGCCCGCGGCAAGGATTCCGGTCCGAGCCAGGTCTCCGAGGCGGCCTGAGCCGACGGGAGAGACCTTCGAGGCTCTCCACTGACCTGAGAAAGCCGCCCCGGACGATCCGGGGCGGCTTTCTTGTGTCTTGCGCCGGGTCAAAAAAAACCCGCCGGCTTGCGCCGACGGGTCTGAAGCAGGGTCCACGTTTCGTGGAGGTCGCGGGAACTCTCCCTGGCGGCCAGGATCGGACTGGCCGGGAACTCGACCGCGCCGCTATCCGCGAAACCCCTATCCCTGCCGGAACCTGTTCGGCGGATCGTCCTGGTCCGGGTCGTTATCGCGCCGTGCGCCTGGGAAGATGCCGTGATCGCTCATGGTCCACCTCCGTCTCTGGCCGGAGCAACGATGCTCCGTGGAGGTCAATGAGCCGGCTCCACGCCAGTTCCCGACCGCCTGACGCCGCTTAGCGGCGCGCCGCGTCGGCGCTCTCGATCAGCCCCGAGACCCGGCTCGCCAGATCCGCCGAGCGGAACGGCTTTGTCAGCACCGGCAGGTCTTCGGGGATCTGCATCGCATCGGCGTGGCCGGTGAGAATCAGGACGGGAAGGCTCGGATCGCGGTCCCGGATCTCGGCGGCCAGCTCGATGCCGCTCATGCCCGGCATGGCGAGGTCGGCGACGACGAGGTCGAACCGGCCGGCCTCCAGCGACTGGAGCGCCGCCTCGCCATCGACCGCTTCCATCGCAGTGTAGCCGAAGCCTGCGAGAAACGAGGCTGTGACGTGGCGGACCTGCGGGTCGTCGTCGACCACCAGGATGCGCGCCGAACGCGCGGCCACCGGCGCCGCCCCCGACGTCCGGGTCGCCTGCTTCGGCGCTTCGGCGGCGAACGGGAGGGCCAGCTCGACACGCGTCCCGCGGCCGACCTCGCTTTCGATCGCGAGCCGCCCCTTCGATTGCTGCGCGAGGCCGAACACCATCGCGAGCCCCAACCCGGTCCCCTGGCCGATGGCCTTCGTGGTGAAGAACGGCTCGCAGACCCGGCGCAGGATCTCCTCCGGCATGCCGGTGCCCTCGTCGGTGACGCTGATACCGAGATAGGAGCCATCGGCGATCTCGGGATCGCCGGTGATGCCGAGCCGCCTTGTGGCCACCGTGATGATCCCGCCCTCCGGCATGGCATCCCGGGCGTTGATGCAGAGGTTGAGCACTGCGAGTTCCAGCTGGTCGGGGTCGACCTGGACGGCCGCCAAGTCGTCCGCCAGCTCGGTCCGCACGCTGACGAGGCCGCCGAGGCTGCGCCCGAATAGATCGCTCATCCCGGCGATCAGGCCATTCACGTCTGTTGCGCGGGCCTGGAGGTCGTGGGCGCGGCTGAAGCTGAGCAGGCGCTTGGTCAGAGACGCACCGCGCTCGGCCGCCCCGCGGGCGTTCTCGATCAGGCGCTGCACCCGCGGCAGGTCGGCGACCTTCGGGCCGGCGAGTTCCAGGCTGCCGAGGATCGCGGTCAGCAGATTGTTGAAGTCGTGCGCGATGCCGCCCGCCAGCGTCCCCAGCGCCTGCATCTTGTCGGACTGGCGCAGCCGCGCCTCCAGAATCCGCTGCTCGGTCACGTCCCGCTCGATCACCGCGAGGTGGCTGACCGCGCCGACCGCGTCGCGGATCGGCACGCGCGTCACGTGGCTCCACTGCTCGGCGCCGGTCGGACCGTCGCTGGTGAGGCTCTCGACGACCGCGCCGGACCGGATCGCCGCCGCGTCCGCCTCGGCGACCGCGCCGGCCGTTGGCCCGAGGAGATCGTCCTCACGGCGTCCCAGGCAGGCGGAGATGTCCTGGCCGAGCAGCGCCGCCTTGCGGGCGTTGAGCCGCACGAAGTGCCCCTGCGCGTCCTTGAAGCTGATGGCATCCTGGGCATGGTCGAGCAGGCCGCGCAACAGAGCCCGCTCGGTGGCGAGATCCCGGCCCAGGCCGTGGCGCTCGAAGGCCTGCCGGACGGTGGAGCGCAGCAGGCTCGCGTCCCAGGGCTTGGTGACGTAGCCGACGATCCCGCCGCGGTTGAGGGCGGCGATCACCGCGGTGATGTCGGCGTAGCCCGTGAGCAGGATCGCCTGCGCATCGTGGAAAGTGCGGGCCTCCGCCAGCAGCGCGTCCCCGGTCAGCCCCGGCATGCGCTGGTCGGAGAGCACCACGGCGATGTCGGGCTCGGCATGGAGGATCTCGAGCGCCTCAGCCGGGCGCGAGGTCGTCAGAACCCGGTAGGAATCCTCGAACAGGTCCTCCAGGGCGATCAGGATGTCCGGCTCGTCGTCGACGGCCAAGATCGTCCCGCTCAGCCTCCCGCTCCCCGCCGTGCCTTCAGTCATGCGCTGGCCGCCTGCCGCGGAATCCCGATCACGAAGCAGGCTCCCCCTTCCGGCGCCGTCTCCACGGTAAGCGCGCCGCTATGCGCCTGAACGACGCTGTAGGCAATCGCAAGGCCCAGGCCGGTACCGGAGCCCACCGGCTTCGTCGTGAAAAACGGCTCGAAGATCTTCTCGCGCAGGTCGTCCGGAATGCCGGGTCCCGTATCGCTGATCCGGATCTCGTCGATCTCGGGGCTCGACTGCGTCGTGATCCGGATGGTGCCCCCGTCCGGCATGGCGTCGGCCGCATTGCCGAGGATGTTCATCACGACCTGGTTGAGCAGCGCCGGGGTGCAGTGGATCTCGGCCCGGCCCGAGAAGGTGCGCTCCACGGCGATCCGGTCGCCGAGCTTGTGCTGGAGCAGGGCCAGCACGGTCTCGATCGCCTCGGGCACGTTGACCAGTGCACGCTCGCCCTCGTCGAGGCGCGAGAACTTCCGGAGGTTCAGCACGAGGTCCTGGATCCGGGTGAGCCCCATCCGCATCGAGCCGACCCGCTGGCGCGCCTTGTCGACGGCGCGGGCGGCGGCCTCGGGGGCCGCCTCCGGCAGCTCGCCGAGCAGGCGCTCGACCGTGCCCTGGTGGGCCAGGATGAAGGCGAGGGGGTTGTTGATCTCGTGGGCGATACCGGCGACGAGTTCGCCCAGCGAGGCCATCTTGGCGGCCTGGACCAGCTTGGCCTGGGCGTCGGTAAGCTGGCGGTTCGCGTCGGCGAGGTCGCGGTTGGCGCGCTCCAGGGCGTCGGCGAGCCGGGCCCGGGCCTCGGCGGCGTCGGCCTCGGCGCGGGCGCGCTCCACCGCCCGCTCCCGCTCGCCGAACTGGCCGGCGATGCGCCGGTCGTCCTCCTCCAGCAGGCGGCGGCGCACGAAGCCGCGCACCCGCAGCGCCAGAACCTCGGCGTCGGCCTTGGAGATCACGTCGTCCGCGCCCGCCGCGAAGGCCTCGACCAGAAAGTCCTTGGCCGGGTCGCTGCCGGCGATGCCCACGAGGTGGAAGCCGGCGCCCGCCGCCTGGCCGGAGCGGCGCTGGCTGATCACCCGGCACAGGACGAGCCCGTCATAGGCGTGGCCGAGCAGGTCGACGGTCACGCAGTCGAACGGGGCCTCCCCACCGGCCCCGTCGAGGGCAGCGAGCGCGGCCTCCGGCCCTGCCGCGGTGGCGACGTGGTGCCCGTCCTGGCCGAGCAGGCCGCCCAGGTAGGTCCGGTAGGTGGCGCTGCCGTCGATCACCAGGATGCGCCCGCGCCGGAAGGCGGCGGCGCCCGGGCCCTCGCCGTCGGAGGCCGCGCGGCGCTCGCGCAGCAGGGCACGGATCCGCAGGATCATCAGGTCGCGGTCGGCGGATTTGGGCAGGTAGGCGTCGGCGCCGCTTTCGAGCCCCTGGCGCTCGCCGCCATTCCCGCCGGTCAGCATCAGCACCGGCAGGGCGCGGGTCCGCAGGGACAGGCGCATCTGCCGGATCAGCTCGTCGCCGTTCATGCCCGGCAGGTGGTAATCCGCAACCACGAGGTCGGGCTGGTTGCGGTTGAGGTGGTCGAGGGCGGTTTCGGCCGAGGGGCAGCGCTCCACCGCGAAGCCGTGCGCCTCCAGCAGCAGGCGCAGCTCCAGCGCCTGCGTCTCCGAATCCTCCACGAGCAGGATCCGGGCGGGCTCCTCCCTGGCGACGGCCTCGCCCGGGCTCACGGACGCGCCCCCGGATCGGCGAGCCGAAGGACGTGGTCGGCGATCCGGTCGAGGGGCAGGACGGCCCGGGCGGCGCCGAGCCGCACGGCCGCCGCCGGCATGCCGTAGACCACCGCGGTGCTCTCGTGCTCGGCCACCGTCTGGGCGCCGGCCCGGTGCATGTCGGCCAAGCCGGCGGCTCCGTCCTCGCCCATGCCGGTGAGCAGGACGCCGATGCCCGCAGCGCCAGCCTGCCGGGCCAGGGAGCGGAACAGCACGGTCGCGGCCGGGCGCTGGCCGGAGACCGGCGCAGACTGGATCACCCGCATCACGCGTCCCGTACCGATCTCCAGGTGGCGGTCGCCCGGCGCCACGTAGACGCGGCCGGCCTCAGCCCGCTCCCCGTCCCGGGCCAGCGAGACCGGCAGCGCCACCACGCTGTCGAGCCAGCTCGCAAACCCTTCCATGAAGGCCGCCCCCATGTGCTGGACCACGAGCACCGGCAGCGGAAATCCCTTCGGGAGCGCGCCGATGACCCGGGCCAGTGCCGGAGGACCTCCGGTCGAGGCTGCGATCCCGAGAAGGCTCGGTGCCTGCCCGGTCGGCTCGGCAACGGGCGCGAAGGAGGCGGGCGCGGTGCGGCCCGCCCATTCGGTGCCGATCGGCCGCCTTCGGATCACCGGGACCTGGGCCATGATCCGCAGCTGCGTGCAGATCTCGCCGGCCACCGCCTCGTAGCCGGCGTGGGTCGTGGCCACGGGCTTCTCGACCACCGACAGGGCGCCGGCGCGCAGCGCGTTCATGGAGATCCGCAGCGAGGCATCCTCGACCGAGTCGGCGACCACGACGATCGGTGTCGGATGCTCGGCCATGATTCGGCGGGTGGTCTCCAGCCCGTCGATGCCGGGCAGGCGGATGTCCATCGAGATCACGTCCGGCCGCACCGCCCGGAGCGTATCGAGGGCCTCCTCGCCGGAAGCCACCGCGGCGACGAGTTCGAGCCGGGGATCGCGCGAGACGATGTAACGCAGCAGCTCGCGCACGACGAGGCTGTCCTCGACCAGCATGACCCGGACCGGATTCATAACAGCTGCCCGATCGTGTCGAGCAGCTGGCGCTGGTCGAATTTCTGCTTGGTCAGGTAGGCATCCGCGCCGAGATCGAGGCCGCGGGCCACGTCCTCGGCGTCCCCGCGCGAGGTCATCAGGATCGTCGGAAGCCGGGCGAAGCGGCCATCGGCGCGCAGGGCCTTGAGCAGGCCAAAGCCATCGAGACGCGGCATCTCCACGTCGGCGAGCACGAGATCGACGGGCTCGATCTCGGCGCGCAGCCGATCGAGGGCATCCTGACCGTCGACGCAGACGACCACGCGGTAGCCGGCGGCTTCCAAGATGCCCTTCTCCAAGGTCCGGGTGGTGATCGAATCGTCGACGACGAGGATCGTCGCGCGTGCTGTGGCGCGGGATGCGGTCGTCGAACGTGGAGCCTGCGCCATCGTTCCGGCCGATACAACGGCCGACGTGACAGCAGCGCGCGCGGCGAGCCCCTCGGGGTCGAGGACGAGCACCGGCACATCCCCCGGCAGCACCGCGGTCCCGGCGACCAGGCCGGGATCGGACCCGAAGGACGGGGCGGGCAGGACCAGGAGTGAACGGACGTCGTGCAGGCGGTCGACCGCGAGCGCGAGGCGGCCGCCACCGGCTCGCAGCAGCACCGCGGTCAGGATGCCCGGGTCGGGCGGCGCGCCGCCCGGGTTGCCGGGATCGGGCGCGGCGGAGACCGGGCCGAGGATCTCGGCGAGGTCGGTCACCGGGTGGCTGGTCGCCGCGTCGCCGGCACCATGCCGCAGGATCGTGCGGCCCATGGCCAGCGGCAATCCGGCCCGCTCCAGGCGCAGCAGGCGCTCCACGACACCACCCGGCAGGGCGTAGGTGCGCCCGCCCGCCTCGACCAGGAGCAGGCTGCGGCGGGCCGCCGAGAGCGGCAGGCTGAAGACCAGCGCGGTGCCCGCGGGCTCGCGCGGCTCGAGGCGCACGCTGCCGAGGAGCTGGCGCGCCGCGTCCGCCGCCACCGACAGGCCGTAGCCGCGTCCCGAGAGGGTATCGACGGCCTCCGCGGTGGAGAAGCCGGGCTCGAAGACGAGGCGCAGCAGGGTCTCGGAATCGGCCGGCCCCTCGGGGGCGAGCAGCCCGCGCGCGCGGGCGGCGGCCTCGATCCGGGTCAGGTCCGGGCCGGGCCCGTCGTCCGACACCGTGACCTGGAGGCGCGACCCGCGCACCGCCACCTCCAGCCCGAGCCCCAGCGCCTCGGGCTTGCCGGCGGCACGGCGCAACTCCGGCTGTTGCCAGCCGTGGCTCAGGGCATTGCGCAGGGCGTGCAGCAGCGGGTCCTTCAGTGCCTGCAGGGTGCCGCGCTCCACCGGCAGGTCGAGGCCTTGCAGGTCGAGATCGACCTCGCGCCCCTGCTCCCGGGCCGTCTCCCGGATCGAGCGGGCGAGGGGGCCCAGCACGGTCTCGGCCGGGACGAGGGCGAGGCGCTCGGCCCCGGCATGGACCCGGACCGCCGCCGCCTCGATCGCGCTGGTTGCGGCACCTTGCCGCCGGGACAGTTCCGCGGCCTCGCGAGCGAAGCTGCCGAGGCGGGCCGCGAAGGCGCGCAGTTCGGGTCGCTCCGTTTCGGCCCCGGCGGCGAGGACCTCGGCGCCGGCACGCAGGTCCCGGGCCAGCCGGGCGAGGCGCGCCAGGCCCTCTGCGGCGGGCGCCTGAGCCGCCAGGGTGCTGGCGAGGTCATGGCTCGCCCGGGCCAGCGCCTCCACGGCCTCGCCCGGCACCCGCAGGATCGCGGCGCCGGACTCGGCGGGCTCCGGGGGCGCCTTGGGTGCGGGGGCGGCAGCGACCGGCGCGGCGACCGGCGCGCGCGATGCGGCGGGCGGGGCCGACGCCTCCGGGGCCAGCCCGTGCAGCCCGAGGTACCGCCCCAGCGCGGCCAGCGCGTCACCCGGCATGTCCGGTCCGGCCCCATCCTTGAGGCCGGCGACGTAGGACTCGATCCGATCGAGGGCGAGGTGCACGGCGTTGGCCCCGTCCCGGTCGAGGGCGCTCGCGCCGTTGCGGACCCGCTCGAACAGGGTCTCCAGGCGGTGGGCCACCGCCTCCACGGCCGGGAGATCGACGGCGCGCGCGGCCCCCTTCAGGCTGTGGGCGCGGCGGAACACATCGTTCCAATCCGGCGTCGCGCTGCCCAGCGCGCCGCGGATCGCCGCGATGTGCTCATGGTGCTCGACCTCGAAGGCCGCGAGCAGGAGCTGGCGGATGTCGGCGGCCAAGGCGCGATCCGGCCTCAGTGCCGATAGCGTTCGGCGAGGGCCATGAGGGCCTGGGCCAACTCGGTGAGATTGGCCGAGGCCGTCTCGACCTGCCGGGTTCCGGCCGCCGTCTGCTGGCTCGCCTGCCGGATGTTCTGCAGGGCGCCCATCACCTGCTCGATGCCCAGCTGCTGCTGGTTCGTGGAGGCCACGATCTGCTGGAAGGTCTGCACGTTCTCCTCGACCCGGGCGGTGATCTCCTCGATGGTGCGCTGGGTCGTGTCGGAGCGGGTCTTGCCGGCCGCCGCGCGCTTGACCGCCTCCTCGGTGAGCATCACCGATGTGTTGATGCCGCGCTGGATCTCGCCGAGGATCCCGCGGACCTGGCCGGTGGCCGCCTTCGCTTGGTCGGCCAGCAGCTTCATCTCCGAGGCGACGACCGCGAAGCTGCGCCCGTTCTCCCCGGCGGCGGCGGCCTCGATCGCCGCGTTGAGCGCGAGGAGATGCGTGCGCTCCGAGATGTCGTTGACCGTCTCGATGATGTCGCCGATCGTCTGTGTCTTCTCGGAGAGGCTGACGATGTTGCCGGCCACCGCCTCGGCCTGCTCGCGGATGGCGTCCATGGCCTTGGCGGTATCGGACACGGCGCGCAGCCCCTGGCGCGACGTCTGCGCGGTGGCCTGCGCGGTGGCGATCACCTCGGTGGCGCGCTTGCTGATCTGGGCGCCCGAATGGGTGATCTCGTCGACCGTGGCGGCGGTCTCCTGCACGGCGGCGAATTGCTGCTCGACCGAGGCCGCCTGCTCCTGCGCCGAGGCGCGGATCTCGGCCGCGGCGGCGTTCAGGTCGGCCGTGGCGGCGCGGTTCGTCCGCGCGAGGTCGGAGAGGCCGGCCACCATGGCGTTCAGGGTGACGCCGAGGCGGCCGATCTCGTCGCCACCGCGCGCTTCCAGCCGGCCCGAGAGGTCGCCTTCGCCGACCCGTTCCACGAAGGCCATCACCGTTTCGAGCGGGCGCACCACCGCTCGGCTGATGAGCCACGTGACGAGGATCGCGAGCAGCACGGCGGCGGCCAGCGTCAGGTAGATCGAGAGGCGCGAGCGCTCGTAGACCTCCTGCGCGGCGCGCTGGCCGAGGGCCATGCCGCCATCGAGCAGGGTGCGGAGGTTCCGGATCCCGTCCAGGAACGGCGCCTGCAGTCGGATGATCTCGTCGTTGCGGGCCTCGACCGCGGCGGTGTCCTGCTTGGCGATCGCCGCGAACTGCGCCTCGCTCGCGCTCCGGACCTCGCGGAAGGTGCGCTGAGCCTCGGTCGCCGCCGTGGCGGTCCGCTCCCAGACGGAACGGCGCTCGGCGGAGGCCGATTGGGCCCGGTACTCGGTGGAGAGCTGGAGGATGGCGGCGAGGCGGTTCTCGACCTGGGCGGCGGTCTGGCGCCAGGCGGCCACGGTTTCGTCGGTGCGCACCACCGTCGCCTGGCCCTGCGACAGCATCGCGATCACGGCGTTGCGGCGCAGGAGCCCGAGGTCGCGGGCCTCGTTCCCCAGATCGTCGAGTTGGCGCAGGACCGACATGTCGCGGCGGACGATCATGTCGGTGGTGTCGCGCACCGAACCGATCTGCTCCAGCGCATAGAGGCCGAGGGCCACGATCACCACCGTGACGGCGACGAAGCCGAGGAGGATGCGTCTTCCGATCGAGAGCGTCACGGTCGGGGGTGGCTCCGGTTGGGGGCGCGCCGGCGCGGTCAGGGCAGCGCGCGGCGCAGGAGGCGAGCGAGGTCGATGACGACGAAGTCGGGGCGGTCGTCGCCGGCCGCCGCGGGGGCATAACCCGAAGCGGCCTCGTTTCCCAATCCGTCGGGGTCCGTGCCGTCCGGCAGCCCCCCGGCGGCAGATCCCGGCGCGCGGACGATTCCCAGCACCCGGTCGACCGCGAGGGCGATGGGCTGCGTCTGGCTCTGGGTTGCGCGCAGCACGACCAGATGGCCCGCGTCCGGCCCCGCCTCGGACGATGGCTGCGGCCGGCCCAGGGCGCGGGCGAGGCCGAGGACACCGACGATCCGGCCCGAGAGTGCGATCAGGCCGATCAGCGCGGGCATCGCGCCGGGCATCGGCGTGCAGGGGCGCATCGGCAGCACCTGCGCCACGGCGGCCAGCGGCAGCCCGTAGCGCTCGCCCCCGCAGGTGCAGACGAGGTGGTCGGCGCCTTCCTCCGACCGTGCCGCGGCGGCGCCCCTCCGGGCCAGAGCCGCGGCGCGCTCGGCCCGCAGGTCCCGCTCGGTTCGCGGCCGTGGGCCCCGCGCCTGTGCGCTCGGGCGCGCCTCCATCAGGAACTCCTGCTGCCAGTGCCAGTGCGGCGGGACGCGACGAGCCCGGCGCGGGCCGCGGCCGCCCCGGCGGCGATCTCGCCGGCCGCCGCGCCGTCCCCCTCGGGCAGGGTCATGTCCGGCCTGAGGGCTTGGCTCAGGGCGACGGCGTTGTCGAGGGCGCGGGCCGCCTCCTCCGGGCGGCCCAGGGCGACGAGCAGCAGCCCGAGATGGTAATGGGCCATCACGAAGCCCCGGTCGAGGTAGAGCGCCGCCCGCAGCGCCCGCTCGGCCTCCGCGTCCCGGCCGAGGCTGCGGGCCAGCAGACCTTCGTAGAAGCGCAAGGCGGGAACGGTCGGATCCCGGTCGAGGGCGGTGTGCAGCGCCCGCCAGGCCGCGCCGGTCTCGCCCGCATCCGCCAGGGCGCGGATGCGATCGAGGTCTCCGGCCTGTGCCTCGTCCGCGGCCTGCGTGTCGTCGCCTGCCGCACCGGGCCGCGCGAACGCCGCCGAGGCGGCGGGCGCAAGATGCGGAGCCAGGGCCGCGACAGGACCGACGGAGCCCTGGACCTCCCACGATTCATCGCCCGCCCGGGTCCGCCGCACCGGGTCCGGCTCCGGCATGGCACGGCTGGCGGCGGAGAGCACCGGCCAGGGGGCGGGTGGCGGAACCGCGTCCTCAAGGCGGCGATAGGCCACGGTGCCGGGCAGGCTGACGGGGTCGAGGAAGGCCGAGAAGGCCGGGCTCGGCTCGGCATGGCCGAGGAGCAGCCAGCCGTCCTTCCGCAGCCTGCGGCCGAGACCGCGCACCACCCCGGAGACCGTCTCGGCGTTGAAATAGATCAACACGTTGCGGCACAGGATCAGGTCGAACCCCTCGCCCTGCAGAGGCATCGGCTCGGCGAGCCTCAGGAGGTTGCCGCGCTCGAACCGGACCAGCGCGCGGAATTCCGGCCGCAGGGCGTAGCCGCCCTCGCGGTGGATGCCGGGCGCGGGGGGCAGGCGCGTGAAGTAGCGCAGACGCTCCTCAGGGGGCATCGTGCGCAGGGCCCAGCGGCCGTACTCGGCCGCGCGCGCGGTCGCCAGCGCCTCGCCGCTGATGTCGGTCCCGAGGATGTTGACCCGCCAGTCGGGCAGGGCTTCGCCGAGGGCCTCACGGACCAGGATCGCCAGCGAGTAGGCCTCGGCCCCCGTCGAACACCCGGCACTCCAGATCCGCAGGGTGCGCTCGGGCTCCCGCGCCGCGATCAGCCCCGGCAGAATCGTCTCGCGCAGGGCTTGGAACTGCTCGGCATACCGGAAGAAGAAGGTCTCGCCGACCGTGATCTCGGCCTCGAGATTCGCCCATTCGGCCTCGCCGCGCTGGCCGTCGGCCAGGAGGGTCCCGTAACCGGTGCAGTCCGGCACCGACGTCGCGCGGAAGCGCCGGCGCAGCCGCTCGACCAGGAGGTCGTCCTTGTCGGCATAGTAGTGGTGACCGGTGCGCGTGATGATCCGCGCCTTCAGCTCGGCATAGGCCGGGTCGGCCGGATCTGGGCGGGAATGGCCCGTGCGGGGCATCGCGGGATCAGGCGGTGGGGGGAAGCGCGGCAAGGCGCTCGGCGGCGGCCTGCGCCAGCGCCGCGACCCGGGCCCGCTCCTTTGCGGTCAGGAGGCTCTCGGTGGCGAGGGCGTGGACGAGGCGGTCGCCGATGACGATCTCGGCGGCGACGCAGCCGTTGAGGGTCCCGGCCTCCTCGGCCGGCCGGATCGCAGCCTCGGGCACGCTCACGAGATCGGCGACGCGATCGACCAGATATGCGGTCGCCTCGCCCCGCGTGAGCACGAGATGCGCGTAGAGGCCGGGCTCGGAGGCGGCCGGGCGCAGGCCCAGCAGGGTCGCCAGATCGATCACCGGAACCGGCGCGCCGCCGAGATTGAGGAAGCCGGCCAGCCAGCCCCCGGTGGCGGGCGGATTGTGCAGATCCGGCAGCGGCAGGATTTCGGCGACGGCGGCGCGGGGCAGGGCGCAGGGCGTTCCGGCCACGTCGAGGAGGAGATAGGCCGAACCGCTGCTGGCCACCGCCACCCCCTGCCTCTGATACGCGGTCGCGGGACGAGCCGGGACTGGTCGCGAGATAGGCCGCGAGAGCGCGCCAGGCAATCGCCCGATCGATCCGTCGCGGCACCGGGGAACCAAGTCTCACCCAACCCGCTTATTTTCCGACGCAGCGGCGCCGTTCCAGACGACGAGCGACGCCTCGCCTGCGCCGGACTACGCCAGGGATTGATCATGAGGAAACTACTGTTGGCCGCCGCGTCGCTGACGCTGCTCGCGGGCTCCGCGTACGCTCAGGGCAACGCCCCCTACAACAACATCGGCGCACAGGCCGGCGGCCCCCGCGGTGGGGTCGAGCGCGCGGGCGAAGCCGCCGCCATGGAGCAGGGCGCCGCGCCGGCTCGGCGGCCGATGATGCGCAAGCGCATGAAGCACAAGCGCATGATGAAGCACCACCGCCGGATGCACCATCAGATGTGATCGGCCCGGGTGCCGCCACTCGGCGGCACCGCTGGGACGTTCAGGCCTGTCGCACCTGCGGCGGGCCTTTTTTCATGGCGCCCAAGCCTTCGCGGCGCCCAAGCCTTCGCGGCGCCCAGAGCCGAGCCTTCACGGCGCCCGGGTCATGGCGCGCGGTCGTCCCGCGACGGATACGGTTGCCCGGAGAGGCGGGTCGGTTCACTCTCATGCGAAAGCCGTCTCAACCGGAAGATGTTCGCAAACGAACATCCGCACCCGGAAGGGTAGGCCGGCCCGGCGGTGCCGGGGGAATCCAGGGAGTCCCGATGTCACGACCGCTCGACCGGAGATCCGACGACAGGATCGAGGCGACCGGCGTCGAAGGACGGCGCAGTGCCATCGTGGCGTCGGTGCGCCAGCGCGGCTTCGTCACCATCGAGGCCCTGGCGACGCAGTTCGGCGTCACCGTGCAGACGATCCGGCGCGACCTGAACGAACTCAGCGCCGAGGGGAGGCTGGAGCGCTACCGCGGCGGCGGCGGCCTGCCCTCCAGCGTGGAGAACATCGACTATGCCGACCGACGGGTGACTCTGCTGCCCGAGAAGACCCGGATCGGCCGGCTCGCGGCCAGCCGGATCCCGTCGCACTGCTCGGTCTTCGTGAACATCGGCACCACCCCGGAGGCGGTGGCCCGGGAACTGACCCGGCACGATGACCTCAGCGTCATCACCAACAACCTCAACGTGGCGATCTCCCTGGCCGAAGCCACCGAATTCCGCATCGTTGTGGCGGGGGGCACCGTGCGCAACCGCGACGGCGCGGTGCTCGGGCAGCTCACCTGCGACACGCTCAGCCAGTTCCGGGTCGACGTGGCGGTGATCGGCATCAGCGGCATCGATGCCGACGGCGCCCTGCTGGACTACGATTACGAGGAGGTGCGGGCGACGCAGACCATCCTGGCCCATGCCCGCAGGACCTTCCTGGTGGCAGACCACACCAAGTTCACCCGCCGGCCCATGGTGCAGGTCGGGCGGCTCGACCAGATCGACACCTTCTTCACCGACCGGATGCCCCCGCCGGAGATCGTCGCCATGATCGAGCGACAGGGCGTCACCCTGGCCGTCGCAGACGACGAACCATAACGAACATCGTTTTTTCGCTTGCGAAAATTTGTGACCCGCTCAATATATCCTCAACCCGCCACAAGGGCGGGATTGGAGGAACAATGGCGGCAGCAACGCGCCAGCGCACGCCGTCCGACGCCTACGATCTCCTGGTCATCGGCGGCGGCATCAACGGGACCGGCATCGCGCGCGATGCGTCCGGCCGCGGCCTCTCGGTCCTGCTGGCCGAGCGCGGGGATCTGGCCGGCTTCACCTCGTCGTCGTCGACGAAGCTGATCCACGGCGGCCTGCGCTACCTTGAATATTACGAGTTCCGCCTCGTGCGCGAGGCGCTCGCCGAGCGCGAGCGGCTGCTCCGGCTCGCCCCCCACGTAATCTGGCCGCTGCGATTCGTACTGCCCCACGACGAGGGCCTGCGCCCGGCCTGGATGCTGCGGCTCGGCCTGTTCCTGTACGACCATCTTGCGCGGCTGCGCACGCTGCCGGGCTCGACGTCGGTGGACCTGCGCAGTTCCCCGTACGGTGCGCCGCTGCAGAAACGGCTCACCCGCGGCTTCGTCTATTCCGACTGCTGGGTGGAGGATAGCCGCCTCGTCGTGCTCAACGCCATGGACGCGCGCGAGCATGGCGCCACGGTGCTGACCCGCACCGGCGTGGTCTCGGCCCGGCGCGAAGGTGACGGCTGGGTCGCGACGCTCCGCGACGAGCGCGGCGGGGCCGAGCGCACCGTCCGGGCGAAGGCCGTGGTCAACGCGGCCGGTCCCTGGGTCAGCGCAACGCTCGGCAGCACGCTCGGCATCAACAGCCGCGCGGCCGTGCGCCTGATCAAGGGCAGCCACATCGTGGTGAAGCGGCTGTTCACGGGCGATCAGGCCTACATCCTGCAGCAGCCCGACAAGCGGATCGTCTTCGCGATCCCCTACGAGCGCGACTTCACGCTGATCGGCACCACGGACGTGCCCTATGACGGCGAGCCGGGATCGGTCTCGATCTCCCCGGAGGAGACCGACTACCTCTGCGGCTGCATCAACCGTTCCTTCGAAACCCGCATCGGCCCGGCCGACGTGGTCTGGAGCTATTCGGGGGTGCGCCCGCTCTACGACGACGCGGCCGAGAACGCCTCGGCGGTGACCCGCGACTACGTCCTGGACGTGGAAGACCAGGGCGGCCGGGCGGCGGTGCTGTCGGTGTTCGGCGGCAAGATCACGACCTACCGGCGGCTGGCCGAGCACGCGCTGGAGAAGCTGAAGCCGTTCTTCCCCGGCCTCAAGGGCGCCTGGACCGGGGACGCGATTCTGCCCGGCGGGGCCATGCGGGATGCCGATTTCGACCAGTTCCTGGCCAAGCTGAAGGCCGAGAAGCCGTTCCTGCCTGCCGAGACCGCGCGGCGCCTGGCCCGCGCCTACGGGACGCGGACGCGCGACATCGTCGGGACCGCCCAGTCCATGGCCGATCTCGGCGAGGCCTTCGACGGAGGCCTCACGGCGGCCGAGGTCGATTATCTCCGGACGGAAGAGTGGGCGGTTACCGCGGAGGACATCCTCTGGCGGCGTTCGAAGCTCGGCCTGCGCACCGGCCCGGAGAGCGCGGCGCGGCTTGCCGCCTACCTCGACCGCAAGGCCGAGGCGGCCTGAGCTTTCGGACCCGAGTTTTTTCGGACGCGAGTCTTTTCGGACCCGAGTCGGCGCGAGACCGATCGGGCAAACAGGGAGGTGACGATGAGCCGTTACGTCGGGGCCATCGACCAGGGCACCACGAGCAGCCGCTTCATGGTGTTCGATCGCGAGGGCAGCGTGATCGCGCTGGCCCAGGCCGAGCATGCGCAGATCTATCCGGCTCCGGGCCATGTCGAGCACGACGCCGCCGAGATCTGGACGAAGACGCAAGGGGTGATGCGCGAGGCCCTGGACAAGGCCGGCCTCCAGCCCACCGACCTCGCCTCCATCGGCATCACCAACCAGCGCGAGACCACGCTGATCTGGGACCGGCGGACCGGCAAGCCGCTGCACAACGCCCTGGTCTGGCAGGACACCCGCAACGACCGGCTGGTGGCCGAGTTCGCCCGCGACGGCGGCCGTGACCGGTTCCGCGACCTCACCGGGCTGCCGCTGGCGAGTTATTTTTCGGGGCTCAAGCTGCGCTGGCTCCTGGACCACGTGGACGGCGCCCGGGAGCGGGCCGAGGCCGGCGACGTGCTGTTCGGCAACATCGACACCTGGCTGGTCTGGAACCTCACCGGCGGCACCGAGGACGGCCTCCACGTCACCGACGTGACCAATGCCAGCCGCACGCAGCTGATGTCGCTCAAGACCCTGGAATGGGACGACGGCATGCTGAGCGTCTTCGGCATCCCGAAGGCGATGCTGCCCAAGATCGTCTCGTCGAGCGAGGTCTACGGCGAGACCAAGGCCCCGTTCGCGGGGGTGCCGATCGCCGGTATCCTGGGCGACCAGCAGGCGGCCCTGTTCGGGCAGACCTGCTTCGCGCCCGGCGAGGCCAAGAACACCTACGGCACCGGCTGCTTCGCGCTGATGAACACCGGCGCCGAGCCGGTCCCCTCGAAGGCCGGCCTCGTCACGACCCTGGCCTACCGCCTCGACGGCCAGAAGCCCGCCTATGCGCTCGAGGGCTCGATCGCCATCACGGGCGCCCTGGTGCAGTGGCTGCGCGACAACCTTCACATGATCAAGGATTCGGCCGAGGTCGAGACGCTGGCCACGACCGTGGAGGACAATGGCGGGGTCTACTTCGTGCCGGCCTTCTCGGGCCTCTACGCGCCGCACTGGAACGAGGGCGCCCGCGGCCTGATCATCGGGCTGACCCGCTACGTCAACCGCGGCCACATCGCCCGCTCGGTTCTGGAGGCGACCGCCTTCCAGACCCGCGAGGTGCTGCAGGCGATGGCCCAGGATTCCGGCATCCCGGTCAAGGAGTTACGGGCGGATGGCGGCATGGTCGCCAACACCACGCTGATGCAGTTCCAGTCCGACATGCTCGACGTGCCGGTGGTGCGCCCGAAGGTCTCCGAGACCACGGCGCTCGGCGCCGCCTACGCGGCCGGCCTGGCGGTCGGCTACTGGAAGGGCCTCGACGACCTCAAGCGCAACTGGGGCGTCGACAAGCGCTGGACGCCCAAGATGGATGCCGGCCAGCGCGAGAAGATCGCTTCCGCCTGGGGCCGGGCGGTGCAGCGGTCCTTCGACTGGAAGACGGACGCGGATTGATCGGACGGCCTTGGCCCGCACGCGATACGTGCGGGCCAAATTTTTGAAAAGAAACAATAAAATTGGGGAGAGAAGACCATGACATCGCCATTCCTGGGCGAATTCCTCGGCACGATGACGCTGATCGTGCTGGGGGACGGCGTCGTCGCCGGCGCGCTGCTCAAGAAGTCCAAGGGCGAGAATGCGGGCTGGATCGCGATCACCGCCGGATGGGCCTTCGGCGTCCTCGCCGGGATCTTCGTCGCCACGGCGACCGGCAGCCCCGACGCGCACCTCAACCCCGCCGTGACCGTGGCGGGCGCCGTCAGCTCCGGGGATTTCTCGAAGCTCGCGGTCTTCATCCCGGCGCAGATGCTCGGCGCCTTCGTGGGCGCCGCGATCGTCTGGCTCCACTACCTGCCCCACTGGGCGGCGACCCCGGAGCAGGACCTCAAGCTCGCCTGCTTCTGCACGGGGCCGGCGATTCGGGACGCGAAGGCCAACTGGATGTCCGAGATCATCGCCACCTTCTTCCTGATCCTGACGATCTCGGCCCTCGTGACCAACGCGGTCGGTGTCGCGGGGACGATCCCGCGCGGAGTCGCACCCTACATGGTCGGCATGCTGGTCTGGGGCATCGGCCTCTCGCTCGGCGGCACCACCGGCTACGCCATCAACCCCGCCCGCGACCTCGGGCCCCGGCTCGCTCACGCCGTCCTGCCGATCGCCGGAAAGGGCCATTCCGACTGGGGCTACGCGCTGATCCCGGTCGCCGGACCCGTGGTCGGGGCGGTGCTGGCCGGGCTGTTCGTGCGGTTCCTCGGGATCTGACGGAAACGCCGCATCCTCAACCGCCGCATGGCGTCCCGGCGTCGCGGCGGTTTGCGGCGCGGGGTCTTGCACCTTAAGTCAGGGCGATCCCGACCGCGCCCACGGGCGCCTCCCCGCGGTGTGGCATGGCCGTCGTCCTCGACATCCTGAAGAACGATCCGCGGCCGGTGCGCCTGCGCCACCCGGAGAAGGCGCACCGGCCCGACCAGCCCGTCCAGGCGAGGAAGCCCGACTGGATCCGCGTGAAGGCGCCGGGCTCCAAGGCCTGGGCCGAGACCCAGAAGATCGTGCGCGAGCACGGCCTCGTCACGGTCTGCGAGGAGGCCGGCTGTCCCAATATCGGCGAGTGCTGGGAGAAGCGGCACGCCACCTTCATGATCATGGGCGACACCTGCACGCGGGCCTGCGCCTTCTGCAACGTGCGCACCGGCCTGCCCGACGCACTCGACGCCCAGGAACCCGAGAAGATCGGCGACTCGGTGGCCAAGCTCGGCCTGCACCACGTGGTGATCACGTCGGTGGACCGCGACGACCTGAAGGACGGCGGCGCCGCCCATTTCGCCCGGACCATCGCGGCGATCCGGCGGGCGAGCCCCGGCACCACGGTGGAGATCCTCACCCCCGACTTCCTGCGCAAGGACGGCGCACTGGAGGAGGTGGTCGCGGCCAAGCCCGACGTGTTCAACCACAACCTCGAGACGGTGCCGGCAAAGTACCTTACGGTCCGGCCCGGCGCCCGGTACTTCCACTCGGTGCGCCTGCTCCAGCGGGTGAAGGAGCTCGACCCTGCGATCTTCACCAAGTCGGGCATCATGGTCGGGCTGGGCGAGGAGCGGAACGAGGTTCTGCAGCTCATGGACGACCTGCGCTCAGCCGAGGTCGACTTCCTCACCATCGGACAGTATCTGCAGCCGTCGAAGAAGCACCACGAGGTCGTGCGCTTCGTGCCTCCCGACGAATTCAAGACCTACGAGACCACCGCCTACGCCAAGGGTTTCCTGCTGGTCTCGGCCACGCCCCTGACCCGCTCGTCCCACCATGCAGGCGAGGATTTCGCGCGCTTGCAGGCGGCCCGGCTCGCGAAACTGTCGCCTGCGCTCTCGGCCTGAGGAAATCCGACGACCATGCCGTCCTTTCGGGTCACCCGCGCGGTGAAGCACTCGCCGCAGCAGATGTACGACCTCGTCGCCGACGTGGAGCGCTATCCGGAGTTCCTGCCGCTCTGCGAATCCCTGCGGGTGATCCGCCGCCAGGACATGCCGGACGGCGGCCAGGTGCTGATCGCCGAGATGGGCGTGGGCTACAAGGCGATCCGCGAGCGCTTCACCACCCGGGTCAGCCTCGATCCCGCGAACTTCAAGATCGTCGCCGAATACATCGACGGCCCGTTCCGCCATCTGGAGAACCGCTGGCTGTTCAAGGACGCGCCGGAGGTGGCGTGCAACGTCGATTTCTTCATCACCTACGAATTCAAGAGCCGCACCCTCGGCCTGCTGATGGGCACGATGTTCGACCGGGCCTTCCGCAAGTTCACCGACGCCTTCGAGGGGCGGGCGAACCGGATGTACGGCGCGGGGGCGTAAGGCGCAGGCCTCACCGGCCGCCCTTGCGCGCGCCCAGCAGCAGGCTCGTCTCCGAATTGGCGATGCCGTCGATCTGACGGATCGTCCGGAGCAGGGCGTCGAAGGCCGGGAGAGACTCCGCCTCGATCTCGGCGACGATGTCCCAGCGCCCGTTGGTGGTGTGGAGCGCGCGGATCTCGGGCAGTCCGGCGAGGCGCCGGATCACGCTCTCGGCGTGGCGCCCGTCCACCTCGATCATCGCCACCGCCCGCATGCCGCCCGGTTCGAGGTCGCGGGCGAGCACGACCGTGAAGCCGTGGATCACGCCGGTCTCGATCAGGCGGTCGAGGCGGGCCCGCACGGTCGCGCGCGTCACGCCGAGGGCGGCCGCGAGCTTGGCGATCGGCAACCGCGCATCGGTACGCAGCAGCGCGATCAGGCGGTGGTCGAGGTCGTCCGGCATCGCATCGGCACTCTGAGCGGCAGAGCTTATCAGACTGCGCGACCCGGTGCCCGGAATGATCACTTCTCGGGCTCAACACCGCCATCCGTCCCGGGTCACGCTGCGGGATCGAAAAGCGAGGGCGGGAGATCGACGTGGTGCGCTACATCGGCACGGCTGAGATGGCGGCGCTGGTCGGGCGCGAGGGGCCGGAGGCATTCCTGATCCGGCTCGCCGGCTATCTGCGCGCCGATTTCCGGCGCTGGACGGCGTTCGACCGGGCACCGCGGCTGGCCACGCTGTCGCCGCTCGGCGTGATCGAGCTGATGCCGGTCTCGGATGCGGGGACCTACGCGTTCAAGTTCGTCAACGGGCATCCCGGCAACCCGCGGACCGGCAGGCTCACGGTGGCGGCCTTCGGGGTGCTGGCCGATGTCGCCACCGGCTACCCGCTCCTCGTCTCCGAGATGACCCTGCTGACGGCCCTGCGCACCGCCGCGACCTCGGCCCTGGCGGCCTCGGCGCTGGCCCGTCCCGGCAGCCGCACGCTCGCGCTGATCGGCACCGGAGCGCAGGCCGAGTTCCAGGCGCTGGCCTTTAAGGCCGTCAACGGCATCGAGGCGGTGCGGCTCTTCGACGTGGATGCCGGCGCCATGGCCAAGGCTCGGGCGAACCTGGAGGGCCGGGGGCTCTCCGTCACCTGCGCGAAGTCCGTGGCGGACGCGGTGCGCGGCGCCGACATCGTCACCACCGCCACCGCCGACAAGGCGCGCGCCAAGATCCTCACCCCCGACCTGATCGAGCCCGGTCAGCACCTCAACGCCATCGGGGGCGATTGCCCGGGCAAGACCGAGCTGCATGTCGACATCCTGCGGTCCGCTGCCGTGTTCGTGGAATACGAGCCGCAGACCCGGATCGAGGGCGAGATCCAGCAGATGCCGGCAGATTTCCCCGTGACCGAGCTGTGGCGGGTGATCGCCGGCGAGACGCCGGGCCGCACCGGGCCGGATCAGGTGACGGTGTTCGACTCGGTCGGCTTCGCCCTCGAAGACTTCTCGGCGTTGCGCTGCGTGCGCGACCTTGCGGGTCCGGGTCCCGAACTCGATCTGGTCCCGGACCTGGACGACCCGAAGGATCTGTTCGGCGCGATGCTCGGGCGGGGCAGGGCGCTCGACCGGGCCGCCTGATCAGGCGCGAGCCGGCATGCGGACATGCTCCGGCCGCACGCCCATCCCGATCATCCGGGCGGGCAGGGCCTGGAGCATCGGCAGCCTGTCGAGCATCCGCAGGGCGAGCGGTGCCCGGAACGGCGCGTCGGCCTCGAGGGACGCGGCGATGACCCGGGACTGGATCACGCGCTGCAGCCCCTGCGTCACCCGCACCGGAAACATCCGCCGGGCCTGGACGCGGGCGAGATCGGCCTCGGCGAGGCGGCCGGCCCGGAGGGGTTCGACCAGGATGTTGGCCGCCGCGACCGCATCCTGGATCGCGAGGTTGATGCCGACCCCGCCCACCGGCGACATCGCGTGCGCGGCATCCCCGATACAGAGCAGCCCCGGCCGGTGCCAGCGCTCCAGCCGGTCGACCGTGACGGTCAGGAGCTTCACCGCGTCCCAGTCGGCGATCTCGCCGGTGCGGTCGGCCAGGAACGGCGCGATCTCGCCGACCGCAGCCCGGAAGGCCGGAAGGCCCTTCGCGCGGATCGCCGTGTCGCCGCCCTTCGGTACCACGTAGGCGCATTGCCAGGTGTCGCCCCGGTCGAGGGTGATCAGGATGCGCCCCGGGCCGAACCGCCCGGCCGCCGCCTCCGGATCGCCGTCCCGCCGCGGGAGTCGGAACCACATCACGTCGATCGGGGCCCCGAAGGTGCGGGGCGCGAAGCCCGCCTGCGCGCGCATGAGCGAGTGGCGCCCGTCCGCGCAGAGCACGAGGTCGGAGCGGATTTCCAGCGGCCCGTCCGGTCCCTCCGCCCGCACGCCCACCACCCGGCCATCCGCCTCAATGAGACCGCGCGCCTCGGTACGGCGGATCAGCCGGAACTCTGGATACTGCCCGGCCTCACGGGCCAAAAAGTCCAGAAAATCCCATTGCGGCATGAAGGACAGGAAGCGGTTGCGGGTCGGTAGCCGGCTGAAATCGGCGACCCGGTAGCTCCGTCCCGCAACGACGCCGGAGAAGGTCTCCACCCGGCGCTGGGGCAGGGCACGGAAGCGCTCGGAAAACCCCAGCTCGTCCATCAGATCCAGGGTGGAGGGGTGGATCGTGTCGCCGCGGAAATCGCGCAGGAAATCCGCGTGCTTCTCCAGCACGGTCACGGCGATCCCGGCGCGGGCGAAGAGCAGGCCGGCCATCATGCCGGCCGGTCCGCCGCCGACGACGCAGAGCCGGGTCGTCACCGTGTCCATCGATCGCCTCCGTGCCGGCCGGTCAGTCCGCGAGCGCCCCTTCGAGGAGGCCGATGGCGTCCGCGACGGCGGCGCGACGGATGCCCGCGCGCCCGAGGTCGCCGTAGCGCCGCTCCAGGTGGCGCCGACCGCCGTCCCGCAGGGCCAACCCGAAATGCACGAGCCCGACGGGCTTCTCCGCGCTGCCGCCACCGGGCCCGGCGACGCCGGTGATCGCCACTGCGACCGTGGCGTGCGACGCCGCCAGCGCCCCAGAGGCCATCGCCCGCGCCACCGCTTCGCTGACCGCGCCCTGCGTGCGGATCAGCTCCATCGGCACGCCGATAGCTTCCGCCTTGGCGGCGTTCGAGTAAGTGACGAACCCCCGTTCGACCACGGTCGAGGAGCCCGGAACCGCCGTGAGCAGCCCCGCCACGAGGCCGCCCGTGCACGATTCCGCGGTGGCGATCATGTGCCCGGCTGCCGCGTAGGCGGCGATCAGCGCCTCGGCGCGCCCGAGAAGCTCCGTGTCGTCGATCATGGCGAACAGGCTCCCTCGGGGCCGGAGCGCCCTATCTCGCCTTGTGACGCAAGGCCGGGTCCGGCTCAAGGACCGGCAGCCCCCGACAGGAGAGACCGCGCCGATGATGTTTCCCGCGACCACGGCCTTCTACGCCGCGCTGCTCGCCCTCCTTTATCTGGGCCTTTCGGGATGGGTCATGGCGAGCCGGGTCTCCGGCAACGTCCTGGTGGGTGACGGCGGCGACGATGTCCTGCTCAAGCGCGTCCGCTCGCACGCCAATTTCTCGGAATACGTGCCGCTGGCGCTGATCCTCGTGGGCCTGCTGGAAGCCGGGGGCGCCGGCCATGGGCTTGTGCAGGGTCTTCTGCTCGCCCTGCTGGTCGGCCGCATCCTGCATCCGGTCGGCATGTTCGCGCCGCCGAACTCCCCGCGCCAGTACGCCTGCCGGGGCGGCGGCATCCTGCTGACCATGGCGACGCTGGGCATCGCGGCGATCGCGCTTCTCCTGCGGGCGGCTTGACGACGGAGAGGGTGCTCCGGCGCTGAGCGCCGTTGGACGGGACGGGCTTCCTCTGACCAGGCGCCGCGCTCAGGACGGACACGATCCGAGCCTTCGACGCGCCCGCGTGGGCGGCGCGTCTCTCAGAGTTCCAGCACGTCCACGGCCGCGCCGAGGCGGTCGCGGGCGATGTCGGCGACGTGGCGGTGGTGGGTGAACAGGATCGGCTGGACGCTGGCACCGATCTCCGCCAGCGCATCCAGGCCGTAGCCGGTACGGGCCTCGTCGAAGGTCGAGAACAGGTCGTCGCCGATGAACGGCGCCGGCTCGGCGCGCCCGGCGTAATCCTCCAGGTAGGCGAGCCGTAGGGCGAGGTAGAGCTGATCGCGGGTGCCCTCGCTCAGCGCCTCGATCCCGACCAGGCCGCCGCCCGCGCGCTGCCCGGCAAGCTTCGGGGTGTCGGCCTCGTCGTAGGTCTGGGCGAGGCCCGAGAAGGCGCCGCCGGTGAGAGCCCGGAACAGGGCGCCGGCCCTCGCCACAAGCGGATCCTGCTGGCCCGCCCGGTGCCGGGCAACGGCCTGCCCGAGCATCAGCCCGGCCAGCCGCAGCACCGCCCAGGAGCGGGATGCCGCCTGCAGGTCCGCTTCGGCGGCCTTGCGCTCGGCCAGCGCCAGCTCGGCGCCGGAGCCACCCTCCAGCTCCGCCCGGCGGCGCTCGGCGCGGTCGCGGTCGGCGAAGATGACTTGCCCGCGCTCGGCCTGTTCCTCGGCCTCCATGGCGAGCCGGGCCAGCTCCGCCTCGACCGCCTCCGGGGGAAGCGCGTCGAGCCCGCTTCGCAGCTCGGCTTCGGGCAATCCATCGGCGGCCCCGGCGAGGCTGCCGCGCAGCCGAAGCAGCTCGGCGCGGAGCATCGCCCGGGCCTTGAGCCGGCCGAACAGGGCCTCGATCTCGGGGGTCGGCGCCTCGGAGAGACCCGGCATCGCCTCGGCGACCTGCCGGGTCAGGTCCGCGCGGGCGGCGTCGCGCAGCCCCGCGGCGGCACGCAGGGCGGTCTCGGCCTCTTCCAGGCGGCGGTTCAGCTCGGCGCGCCGGGCCTCCCGGGCCTGGGCGGCGACGAGGCGGGCGTGCAACGTGCGGATCGCGCCGGTGGGCGATGTGCCCGCGAGGTCCGGCGCCAGGGCGTCGACGAGGTTCGCCGCGCCGACCCGGAAGCCCTCCATGTCGCGGCGGAGACCGGCCGCCCGCCGGTGCAGGTCGGCCCGCACCGCGAGCCGGTCGGGCACCGTGCGCCACGCCTCCAGCGCGCCCTCCGCCTCCTCGGGCCGGGCGCTGGCGTCGAGGCCCAGAGGCAGCAGCGCCTCCGCCCATTCGGATCGCCACGCGGCCCGGCGCGAACCGGCCTCGGCCAGGGCGAGCTCCAGCCTCTCCGTGGTCGCGGTGGCGGCTCGCAGCAGGCCGCCGGTCTCCAGATTCGCCTCCCAGCGGCTCGCCAGGGTGGCGACGCGCGCCTCCAGCCGTTCGAGCGTCGGGCCGATCTCGAAATCCGGCCCCGCATCGAGCCCGGCGCGGGCGCAGAGATCGGCGAGCGGCGCCCTGGCGGCCTCGATCCGCGCCCCCAGCCTGTCCCGCTCGATCCGCTGCTCGGCCAGCCGCTGCTCGGCCTCGATCAGGCTCTCGGTCTCGGCGAGCCAAGCCGCCATCTCGGCCGGGGGCCCGGGGACGATGCCGGCGGGCTGCCAGGCCTCGCGCCATGCCGCCTCGCCTTCGGCGATCTCCCCGGCGAGCCCGGCCAGGATAGCCTCGGCCGCAGCGACGGCGGCCTCTTCGGCGGCGAGGCGCTCCAGATCGGCCGCATGGGCCGCGACCCGGGCGGCATCAGTGGCGCGCTCGTCGGCGAGGCGGTCCGCCTCCAGGAGCGCCCGCTCGTAGGCGGCGATCTCGGCGAGCCCGGCGGGCCGCCCGGCGGCGAGGGCGTCGCGCAGGGACGCGAAGGCCGCGTCGCGGGAGGCGCGCAATCCGTCGAGCCGCTCCCTCGTGGCGATCGGCCGTCCGGCCTCGCGCTCGCGCAGGCGGTCCCGGGTGGCGGCGGCCTGCCGGAAGGCGGCGTCGCGCCGGTCGGCCGCGCGCTCGTGCTCGCGGCTCTTGGCGTCGAGGCGGGTCCGGTAGCGCGACACCGTCTCGGGGGCGGGCAGGGGGGTGCGGGCGAGGTTCGCGGTGTCGGCGACAGGCGGCGACAGCCGTCCGGCCTGATTGCGCAGCAGCCCCGTCTCCCGGCGGATCGCGGAATCGAGGGCCTCGTGGGTGGCGATGCGCTCGTGCAGCCTCGCGAGCGGCTTCAACGCCTCGCGCAGCGGCGTGGGATCGCGGGCGGCGTCGGCCGCATCGACCTCCCGAGCCCGCAGGTCGCGCTCGGCCCGGGCGGCGGCGAGGTCGCGGGCGAGTTGCTCCTCGGCGGCCGCCAGGGTCCGGCCGTCGCGGATCAGCCGGTCGATCCGGGCGCGGGCGGCGTCCGTGGGCTGGCCGATCTCGAGCGCGGCGAGGTCCGGGGCGCCGATCCGGGCGCGCAGCCGCTCCAGGTCGAGCCCGACCTTGTGGGCGTCGCCCTCGATCCGGGGCAGGTCGGTGCCGCCCTTCTCGAACTCCTTGGTGCCGCTGAAGGCGGCGAGGATCTCGTCCGCCCGTAGGAGCAGCGCCGGCTCCACCGGCACGGCTTCGGCCTCAGTGCGCGCCCGGGCCAGGACCGAATCCGCCCGCGCCGCCTCGGCTTCCGCGGCGCGGCAGCGTTCGAGGGCTGCCGCGAGGCGCTCGATCCAGGCGGAATCCGCCTCGACGAGCCCGTCATCGGCGGCGATCCGGCGTTCCAGGGCGTCGATCTCGGCGACGATCGGCCGGGCGCGCTTGAACCGTTCCAGGCGGGCGCGCTCGGTCGCCACGCGCTCACGCTCGACCCGGAGCGCGTCGAGTTGAGCGGCCGCGGCCGCGATCTCCTCGTTCAGGGCGCGCCAGTCCCCGGCGCGCAGGCCCTTCTCGCGGATCGCCTTGCGGGCGCTCTCGTGCCTCTCCAGCGCCTGGTAGAAGGTCCTGTGCTTGGCCTGGCGCGGCGCGAAGATGGCCTCGGCCTCCGTGTCGAGCTCGGATTGCAGCTCCGTGAGGCCGCGCAGGCCCGAACCCGCCGCGAACAGGCTGGCGCCGACCTCGCCCTCGACGTCGACCATCTCGCGCCCCCCCGCCCGCAGGCTCACCGCATCGAGGCCGAAGGCGCGGCAGAACACCGTCCGGGAGATGCCGCCGAGAAACGGCGCCAGCACGTCGTCCTGCAGGGGGGCCTCGTCGGCGTCGATCAGCGTCCGGCTGTTGCCCTTCCGGCGGCGGAACGACAGACGCCTTCCGTCGGCGCCCTCCACCTCGGCGCCGAGGCGCAGAAGTGGCATGTCGTGCAGGAAGGCGTAGCGGGTGGTCTTCTCGAACCCGAACAGCAGGTCCGTGACCGCCGCCAGCGCGGTGCTCTTGCCGGCCTCGTTCGCGCCCAGCACCACGTGCAGGCGCGCATCGGGCCGGAAGGTCACGGTCCGGTCCGTGAAAGCGCCGTAGCGCTCCAGGGCGAGGCGGATCAGCCGCATGGCGCGCCACTCAGCAATGCCGGCCGCCGAGGCGGCCGAGGATCAGCGCCTCGGCCTCGGCGCAGAGGGCGTCGAACTCGGCCTCCAGATCCGCCTCCGCGGCGGCGGTGGCGGGCATCCGGGCCTCGATCTCGGCGAGCGCGGCCCGGGCGCGGGTCCGGAACTCCGGATCGCGGTCGAGGTCGGCGAGCAGGGCGGCGGGGTCGATCGCCGCCCCGGACGGAATCGCGGCGGCGCGGGGGCGGCGGGTCTCGATCTTGAGGCGCTCCAGCCAGATATCCTCGTGCAGCCGGTGCGCGGCGGCCTGGATCTCGGCGGTGAGGTTCTCGCGGTCGGCCGAGAGTGCGTCGTGGGCCGGCGTGGTGCCGGTGAGGTGGACGCGCACCAGCACGAGGCGACGGGCTGCCACCGATGCCAGCGGCCGCAGCGCCGCCTCCACGACGTCGAGGGCGGCGCGGGTGTCATCCGCGTCGGCCAGGTCGACCGAGACCTGCTCGAAGCGGGCCCGGTCGAGGGGGAAGCGGCTGACGCCGGTCACCCGCCCGTCGGCCACCTCGACCAGGACCGCACCCTTCTCGCCGCATTCGCGCACGCTCCGACCCTGGATGTTGCCGGGGAACACGATCCAGGGATCCCGGGACAGCTCGGCGTATTCGTGGATGTGGCCGAGGGCCCAGTAATCGTAGCCCCGGCCGACCAGGTCGGCGACCGAGCAGGGGGCGTAGGTCTCGTGGGCCGCGTGGCCGGTGCAGGAGGTGTGGAGCACGCCGAGGTTGAACCAGCCCGGCAGGGCGGCCGGGTAGGTCAGCGACAGGTTCTCCTCCACGGCCCTGCCCTGGAAGCTGCGGCCGTGCACCGCGACCCGCAAGGCCTCGAGGCGCAGGGTGCCGGCGCGGGCGGCCGGGAATACGTGCACCGAGGCCGGCAGGGTGATCGCGCGGGTGATCACGCTCTCGGCGTCGTGGTTGCCGCGCACCAGGATCGTCGGGATGCCGGCCCGGTCGAGCCGCGCCACCTGCCGGGCGAAGAACAGCCCGATCGTGTTGTCCGCCCAGTCGCCGTCATAGACGTCGCCCGCCACGACCACGAAGGCGACCGCGCGCTCGATCGCCTGGGTGACGAGATCCTCGAAGGCCTGCCGCCCGGCCGTGGCGAGGCGGCGGGCGAGTTCCGCGTCGCGCGTGGCCAGGCCCGACAGCGGACTGCCGAGATGCAGGTCCGCCGCATGGATGAAGCTGAAGCCCGTCATCGGCCTCCGAGGGAGCGATCGGTGAAATGGCGCGACACGCACCGGGCGGACCGGGGTCTTAGGCCGCCGGGGCGTCCTGCCTCAAGCGCCGTCGGCGGATCGCTGCACAGGTACGATCACCGGGTGACGATCGAAGCGAACGCTCCGGCCCCGGGCGCGTTGAAGCGCGGCGGTGGCGGGCGTGCCCCCCGTTGAGGTACGAGTCCGGCCCGATGAACAGTGCTGCACATCCCGCCCGGTCCGGCCTCGCCCCGGTCCCGGCGCATCCGATCCGGCCGGCGGATCGCGGGCGGACGCCCTACAAGATCGTGAGCTGGAACCTGCTTCGGCGCACCGGCGCGGCGGTGGACGACGTAGCCGCGCTCGTGAGGCAGGAGCAGCCCGACCTGCTGCTGATGCAGGAGGCGACCCGCGGCATCGGGTTCCTGCGGGAGCGGGTCGGCGGCCACTATGCCTGGGCGCCGCTGCCGGGGCGGATCCACGGGCTGGCCATGTGGAGCCCGAAGCCCTGGCAGACGCCGCCGCGGGTGATCGCGCTGCCCTCCGGCGCCCTGGTGCACCGGGTCTGCCAGGTGCTCGATCTGGGCGATTTCGGCGTGGCCAACGTCCACCTGTCGCACGGGCAGATGCTGAACCGCCGCCAGCTGCGCCGGATCGTCAGCGAGCTGCCGCCGCGCGCCGCGGTGCTGGGCGACTACAACATCGTCGGCCCCGCCCTGATCCCGGGCTTCCGCGATGTCGGCCCCCGCCAGCCGACCCACGCCATGGTCGAGGTGCTGCCGCTGCGGCTCGACCGCTGCCTCGCCCGGGGCCTCGTCTGCCACGAGCACGCTGTGCTGCCGCGCGGCCCCTCCGATCACCGGCCGATCGTCGTCCATCTCGGGCCGGCGTCCGAGGCGCACGCGCCCGGCCGCTTCAAAGGTATGGCAGCAGCAGTCGCACGCCTGCGTCGCGCAGACGGACCGGCAGGGACCGCGCGCTGAGATCATCCAGGTTCAGGCGCGCCTCCATCTTGCCGCGCATGAACGCGTCGATCTGGGCCGCGAGGTCCGGGTCGATGATCTCGACGTTCAGCTCGAAGTTGAGCCGGAAGCTGCGCATGTCCCAGTTCGCGCTGCCGACGAAACACCACACGTCGTCGACCACCATCGCCTTCGAGTGGTCGAAGGGCGGCTCGTCGAGCCAGACCCGCACCCCGGCCCGGAGCAGCGATTCGAGATGCGCCCGGGTGGCCCAGTCGATGAACGGGTGATCGCTCGTCCGCGGGATGATCAGGTCCACCGTGATGCCGCGGATCGCGGCCTGCGCCAGGGCCCCGGTCACCAGCTCGTCGGGCAGGAAGTAGGGTGTCACGAACCGGACCGTCTGGCGCGCGCAGGCGAGCGCCTGGAGGATGACCTGCTCGATCTTCTCCACGTCCGCGTCCGGGCCCGAGGTGACGGCCCGCGCGACGATGTTCCCGACCGGCTCCAGATCGGCGAACCAAGGCTCGGCATCCAGGATCTCGCCGTCGACGAAGGCCCAATCCGCCGCGAAGGCGGCGGCCAGCTGCTCGACCACCGGTCCCCGGAGCCGGAAATGCGTGTCGCGGATCGGGTGCTCGGGCTTCAAGGCGACGCGGTTCGGCTGCGAGATGTTGAGGCCGCCCGTGAAGGCGATGCACCCATCGATGATCAGCAGCTTCTTGTGCGAGCGCAGGTTGAGGAAGGGCATCCGCCAGGGCAGGGCGGAGTGCATGAACAGCGCCACCGGCACCCCGAGGTCCGTCAGGCGACGATAGACGGGCGCGCGGAAATAGCCCCCTCCGATGCCGTCGATGATGACGCGGACCTTCACGCCGCGCGCCTTGGCCTCCGCCAGAGCGTCGCAGAATTCGCGGCCGGTGGGATCGTCGCGGAAGATGTAGCTGGACAGTCCGATGCTGGCCTGGGCCTCGCGGATCGCCGCCAGCATGACCGGATAGGCCGCGTCGCCGTTGCGGAACATCCGCACGTCGTTGCCCGAGAAGGCCGGGAGGCCGGTGATGCGCCGGATCGCCCGGTCCAGGGGCCAGAGTGCCTCCGGCACCACGGCATCATCGAAGTCCGGAAGCTGCGTCGCGTCGGAGGGCTTCGTCCGCAGCCTTCGGGCGCGGCGCGAGACGCGGTTGATGCCGAAGATCAGATAGAGGGCCGTGCCGAAGATCGGCGACAGCCAGGCGAGTCCGATCCACCCGACCGCGACGCTGACCCGGCGCTTGCGCAGCAGGGCGTGCAGGGTGACCCCGACCGCCAGCACGAAGCCGATGAGCGCCACGACATCCGCCCGCAGCAGGGCGGTCGACTGAACCCATCGATACAGCGCGTCTTCCAAGATCTCGGCATCCGGTTCGCGTCAGACGGCGCCGGATATACCTGAAGGCAGCGTCGGGGCGCGGATTTAATCCGTCTTCTTCACGGGATACGCGACGGATCCGCGGCACCGATGGGCCGCGCGCAGCGATAGGGGCCGCTGCCGTCCAGTGCCCCGTACAGGACGCGGCCGCCGGACGCGATGCAGCGCGCCTTGGCCTCGGCGTAGGGCCGGTGAAAGCTCCAGATCGTGATCATCGGCCCGACCGTCGCGAGGCAGATGCCGGCGAACAGCAGGGATGCGGCCCAGGTCGCACCGTCCCGCTGCGGGCGCGGCGGCCGGGGCGGCGGCATCGCACCGACGAATGCCAGCGTCAGACCGAACAGGTCGATGGTGCTCATCAGCCGTTCCGCATTGAGGCGCCGAGCCCGGTAGGACCGGGAGATCCTTAATCCTAGGGCAGCGGGGCGCCATAACCTACGCGAAGCGGGCCAAGGCGCCCTGCGTCGTATCGCGCCTGGGTCACGGCTCCCAGCGGGGCGGCCGCTTGCCCAGGAACGCATCGATGCCCTCCTGCGCGTCGGCCATCATCATGTTCCGGGTCATGACCTCGGCGGTGTATCCGTAGGCCTCCTCCAGGCCCATCTCGATCTGCCGGCCGAACGCCTCCTTGCCGATCGCCAGCACGCGCCGGGCCTTCGAGGCGATCCGGGCGGCGAGGGCGGAGACCGCACCGTCGAGCGCGCTGGCGGGCACGACGCGGTTGACGAGGCCGATGCGCAGCGCCTCGGGCGCGTCGATCGGCTCGCCGACGAGCAGCATCTCCAGGGCGGCCTTGCGCGGGACGGCGCGCGACAGGGCGACCATCGGGGTCGAGCAGAACAGGCCGATCTGCACGCCCGGCGTGGCGAAGCGGGCATCCTCGGCGCAGATCGCGAGGTCGCAAGTGGCGACGAGCTGGCAACCGGCCGCTGTGGCGATGCCGTGGACCTGGGCGATCACCGGCTGCGGCAGGCGTGCGATGCTCAGCATCAGGCGGGCACAGGTGCGGAACACAGCCTCGGTTGCTCCCCGGGAGGGATCAGCGCGCATCTCCTTGAGGTCGTGGCCGGCGCAGAAGGCGGGGCCGGCGCCGCGCAGGACCACGACGCGCACGCCGGGGTCCTGACGAATCGCGTCCAGCGCCTCCTGGAGCGCACCCATCAGCGCCATCGACAGGGCGTTGCGCGCCTGCGGGCGGTTCAGCGTCAGGATCGCGACGCCATCGGCATCGTGGCGCAGCAGGACGGGCGCTTCGGCGGGACTTGAGGCGGACAGGACTGCGGACATGCTGGCGTCTCCCGGTGGCGGCCCCGTATTCGTGCGGGGCCAGTCTCGGAGCGAGACGCTAGCACAGCGACGGAGGTGGGTACGCCACCCTCATGCCTGCTCGGCCAGGGCGAAGTCGAGACTCGCGAAGTCGGCGCCCGGCCCGTTCCACCACACCGCGGGGTAGGTCGCGAGCCGGCCCATCACGCCGGCATAGGCATCGGACAGCGCGGTATCGACGATCGCCAGCCCGGCGCCCGACAGGGCAAGGCTGTCGGCGAGGGCTGCGCCACGCCGGTTGCCGTCGAGGCAGGCGACGCGGATCCCGATTCGGGTGAGGCCGAGGCGGATCCCCTCGGCCTGTCCGAGGTCCCGCACCAGCAGGGCGACCGCGTCGCCGGCCCGCAGGCCTTCGCCGCAGGCCCAGCGCGCGACGCGGTGCGGGCAGATCGGCGCGGCGGGCGCGCCCTGGACGGCGCGCGGGTCGTAGGGAGCAGGGCCGGCGGCCCCGCGGAAGCGCCGGTCGGGGTCGCGCGGCGCCGGGGCCGGCACCGGGGCGGACATGTCTGCGGCAGAGGAGTTCACGCCTAGCATACGCTGCGAACCGCCTGGATCTGGATAAACGGTGGACTTGGCGTGACGCGGGCAGGTTAACACTCTGTCTCACGATCGCTCACCATCGGAACACTGGCCCGCTTTCAGGCCTCCGGAGGCCCGGGACTGCGCCTATGCCGAATAGGTCGTGAACGGCGAACAGCACTTTGCATGCAACTTCGGTCGCATTGGCGGCCGCAACGGGCCGGCCTATGTCCCGCCTGCCCGAGGCGACCCGCGAGAGGTCGCCCATCATTGAGGAAACGAAAACCCATGCGCCACGTCGCACCCTTCGCCGCCCTGATGCTCGCGGCCCTGCCGGCGCAGGCGCAGATCCGGAACGCGCCGGCGCCCCGCACCCTCGAATTCGCCGCCTACATCTTCGCCGCCTCGAACGTCTGCGGCTACCGGATCGGCACGGACGCGTTCGAGGCCCTGCTGGCGAAGCAGAACGTGCGGATCGACGACGTCCAGCCGCGCGGACCGTTCGGCAACCGCGTGCAGACGATGTTCACGCTCATGTCGAACCAGATGGCCGTCGATCGCGATCAGGCCTGCCTCGCGGTCGCGGGCGAGTACGGGCCGGAGGGCACGGTCGCACGCAATGTCCTCCTGCCGGCGGGCGCGAATCCGGCAGCCCCCGCCCCGGCGGAACCCGCCAAGCCGGCGCAGTGACGGCGAGCGCGGGCTTGGCCTGCGCGTCATCCGCCGAAGCGGCCGCCCGCGCCGGCGGATGACGCAACATCCGGGATCGCGGGAGAACCGCCCTATGACCCGCCGCCGAGGCGCCACTCGATCGGCCGCCCGCCGTTCTCGGAGAGCCAGCGGTTGGCGCGGCCGAACGGGTCGGACCCCGGGAAGTCCCGGGCGCGGTTGAGCGGCGAGGGGTGCCCGCTCTCGAAGACGCCGTGGCGTGCCGCGTCGATCAGCGCGGTCCGGGCGCGGGCCTGGGCGCCCCAGAGCAGGAAGACGGCGGGCTCCGGGCGCGCCGAGACGGCGGCGACCGCCTCGTCGGTGAGCGCCGCCCAGCCGTAGCGCAGATGCGCGCCGGCCTCGCTCGCCTCCACGGTGAGCGCACTGTTGAGGAGGAGCACGCCCTGCCGGGCCCACGGCGTCAGGTCGCCGCCGGCGGCACGGTCGGAGCCGGCCTCCGCCAGGATGACCCGGAGCGACGCGGGCAGCCGGCCCGAGCCCACGTACGAGAAGGCGAGGCCGTTGGCGTCGCCCGGCGTGGGGTACGGGTCCTGCCCAAGGATGACGGCGCGGACGGCGGTCAGCGGCGTCTCGGTCAGCGCGCGGAAGATGTCGGCCGGCGCCGGCAGCACGCGCGCGCCCGCCGCGATCCGGGCGTCGACGCGGGCAGCCACGGTGTCGGCCTCCCCGTCCGCGAAGAACGGCAGCGCCAGCCACGGCGAACCGGAGGCACGGAAGGTGGCGAGGGCAGCGGTCACGGGCGTGTCGGTCATCGGGTCTCGACTTTTCCAGGGAGGACGGCGGCCTGCGGCGAGATAAGCGGCCCGGCGCCCGGCGCCATTCTGCCGGCGGCTTGCGCCGACCGAGGGCGCCCGCGGTTGCGGGCCGGGGCCACGGTGATTAGGGAAGGTTGGTCGACCGCGTGCGGCGATATCGGTGCGGCATGTCGCTGCCGGCCTTCGCCGGGCAGTTCCGCACCCTACATGGGATCGCATCCGACACCGGGAAGCGTCCGGTCCAGGCCCAAGCGCGTGCGCCGGCTGCCGGGCATCTGAAGCCAGAGGAAGGACTCGGCGCGCGGCGCCGGAACGCTGCCATGAACGAACGCGTCGAACCCGCCGCGCTGGCGGAGAGCCGGCCCCTCGCATCCCGCGCGCCCGCGGCGGACGGCCTTCCGGCCGACCACCCGAAGGTCGCCTGGGGCCGCGTCGGCGTGCTCCTGATGAACCTCGGCACGCCCGAGGGCACGAGCTACTGGCCGATGCGGCGCTATCTCAAGGAGTTCCTATCGGACCGGCGCGTCATCGAGGTACCGCGCCTGATCTGGTGGCCGCTGCTCAACCTGATCATCCTGACCAAGCGCCCGGGGCCGAAGGGCCGCGACTACGCGAGCGTGTGGAACAACGCGCTGAACGAGGGGCCGCTCAAGACCATCACCCGCGGCCAGAGCGAGCGCCTCCAGGCGGCGATGGGCGATTCCGTCGTGGTCGACTGGGCGATGCGCTACGGCAAGCCGGAGGTCGCCGGGCGGCTCCAGGCGCTCCTCGACCAGGGCTGCGACCGGATCCTGCTGGTGCCGCTCTACCCGCAATACGCCGCCGCCACGTCCGCCACCGCCTGCGACCAGGCGTTCCGGGCGCTGATGGACATGCGCTGGCAGCCGACGGTGCGGGTGTCGCCCCCCTACCACGACGATCCGGTCTACATCGCCGCGATGGCCGATTCGATTCGCGAAGGCCTCGCCAAGCTCGACTTCGAGCCCGAGGTGATCCTCACCTCCTTCCACGGGGTGCCGCGGAGCTACCTGCTCAAGGGCGACCCCTACCATTGCCAATGCCTCAAGACCGGGCGGCTGATCCGGGAGGCCCTGGGCCTGTCACCCGAGCGCATGAAGGTGACGTTCCAGTCGCGCTTCGGCAACGAGGAATGGCTGAAGCCCTACACCGACGAGACCGTGACGGAACTGGCGAAGTCCGGCGTCAAGCGCATGGCGATCGTCGCCCCCGGCTTCACGGCGGATTGCCTGGAGACGCTGGAGGAACTCGACGGCGAGAACCGCCACTATTTCGAGGAGAACGGCGGGGAGCGCTTCGCCTACATCCCCTGCCTGAACGATTCCGATCTCGGCATGCGGGTGATCGAGCACGTCGTGCGCCGCGAACTCCAGGGCTGGCTCTGAGGGAAAGCGTCCGGGCGCCGCTTGCGGATGGCCCGGGCCGACCTATCATCCTCCGAAGCTGGACGGTTTCCACGATCCGGCGCCTGGAGGATCACATGGCGTTCTTCATCGGGATCGCATGTCCCTGGCTCCTGATCGCCGTGCTCGATCGGATCGCCGAAGGCCGCCGCACGGCGGAACTCGCCGCTCTCGGGGTCACGGCACCGCCGCCGCCTGCGAGCTCCGCCTACCTGCATCCCGACCGGCCGTATTGAGGGATCGAGGCGACCAAGATCGCCGGTCCTCCAAAGACTCGCGAGTTTCCTGGCCGTCCGACCCACTCCTGATCATTCCGGGGCCGCGAAGCGGAGCCCGGAATGACAACGTATTTTATTCTGCGGGCGTCACGTCACCGGTTGAAGAGCAGATCTGAGAAACCGTCGCATTTCTCAGAGTAGCCTTCCCCGGCGGTCGCCCTCCCCGAGCCAGAGAGGGGGATGCCGCAGGGTCCTACCCGGTCACGGCTTCTTCGTTTCCGGCGCAGGCTGCGCCGTCGCGGGCGCCGCGTCGGTGCGGTCGATCTTGGCCTGCGAGCGGAGCTTCAGGATCAGGTCCTGCTGCGCCTTGCGGATCAGGTGCTGGTCGATCTGCTCCTTCAGCTCGTCGAAGGTCGGCTGCGGCTTGGTGCGCTTCTCCTCGACCTTGATGACGTGCCAGCCGAACTGCGTCTTGACCGGGTCCGAAACTTGGCCGGGCTTCATCGCAAAGGCGGCGTTGGCGAAATCCGGGACCATCCGTTCCTTGGTGAACCAGCCGAGATCGCCGCCCTCGGCCTTCGAGCCCGGATCCTTCGAGGTCTCGGCCGCGACCTTGGCGAAATCCTCGCCGCCCTTGATCCGCGTGGCGATGTTCTTCGCGTCGGCCTCGTTGTCGACCAGGATGTGGCGCGCGTGCACCTCCTCCTCCGGCTTCATGAGCTTGACGGTCTGGTCGTAGACCGCGTGCTCCGCCTCGGGCGTGACTGAGCGCTTGGCCTCCTGCTCCAGGTAGTCGTCGAGCAGCAGCTTGTCGCGGAAATAGGCGAGCTTGCGCTTGAAGTCCGGCGTGTCGCCGATCTTGGCGGCCTCGGCGGCCTGCGCGCCGACCCGCAGGTCGACCATGTAGTCGACCAGCAGGGTCTTCTTCTGCGCGTCGTCGACCCCCGGAAGGGACAGGGCCGGGTCGTCGGCCGCGATCGCGAGATCGCCCTGCGTGATCGGCTTGCCGTTGACGCTGGCGACCACCGTGTCCGGCCCCGGAGCGGCGGCCGGCGTGCTGGCTGCGGGCGTCGGGGCCGGAGCCTTCTGGGGCGCCTGCGCCAACGCGAATCCGGGCATCGCGAGCATCAGGGCAAGCGCGCTCGCGCGCCGGAGGAGGGCGGTGTTCGGCATGCTGGCGTAGTCCTCGACTGACGTCTCGTCGCCGCACCTGTTGAGGCCGGGCGGCAGGCCGCGGCACAGGTGGCCCGCGTGGCGCGAGAAGGCAAGCGCCGCAGTTTCGCGCCGTTCGGAACCGCCGCCGGGCCCCGGCGCGTTTGATGCCGCCTCTTTCAGGTGCACCGGGCGATGTTTACCTCTATAAGCCCGGCCAACTCCGCCAAGGCCGGCCCGCCACGCTCGCACGTGGGCGGGCTCGCGCGTCTGCAGGTCAACGATGCTCGGCTCGATCGCCAAGAAGATTTTCGGCTCCTCCAACGACCGCCGCGTCAAGGGCTACCGCCCGCGCGTGGCGCAGATCAACGCGCTGGAACCGGAGATCCAGGCCCTGTCCGATGACGTCCTGCGGGGGCGAACCGAGACGCTGAAGGCGGAACTCGCCGCCGGCAAGAGCCTCGACGACATCCTGGTGCCCGCCTTCGCGACGGTGCGCGAGGCCGCCAAGCGCGTCTTCGGCCAGCGCCACTTCGACGTGCAGCTCATCGGCGGCATGGTCCTGCACGAGGGCGGCATCGCCGAGATGAAGACCGGCGAAGGCAAGACCCTGGTGGCGACGCTGCCGGTCTACCTGAATGCCCTTGAGGGCAAGGGCGTCCACGTGGTGACGGTGAACGACTACCTCGCCTCGCGTGACGCGGAGTGGATGGGCCAGCTCTACCGGTTCCTGGGGCTCACCGTCGGCACCATCGTCCACGGCCTCGACGACGAGCAGCGCAAGGCGGCCTACGCCTGCGACATCACCTACGGCACCAACAACGAGTACGGCTTCGACTATCTGCGCGACAACATGAAGTACGAATTGTCCCAGCTCGCCCAGCGGGGACACAACTTCGCGATCGTCGACGAGGTCGACTCGATCCTGATCGACGAGGCGCGCACGCCGCTGATCATCTCCGGGCCGGTGGACGACCGGTCCGAGCTGTACGTCGCCGTCGACGCGCTCATGCCCCGGCTGGTGCGCGAGCATTACGACCTCGACGAGAAGCAGCGCACGGTCTCGCTCACCGAGGACGGCAACGAGTTCGTCGAGCAGGCGATGCGGGAGGTCGGCCTCCTGAAGGACGGCGACCTGTACGACGCGCACAACGTCACCCTCGTCCACCACGTGAACCAGGCGCTGCGCGCCAACACCCTGTTCACCCGGGACAAGGACTACATCGTCAAGAACGACGAGGTGGTGATCATCGACGAGTTTACCGGCCGCATGATGCAGGGCCGGCGCTACTCGGAGGGCCTGCATCAGGCGCTCGAGGCCAAGGAGCGGGTGACGATCCAGCCCGAGAACCAGACGCTGGCGTCGATCACCTTCCAGAATTATTTTCGACTTTACAAAAAGCTGGCGGGCATGACCGGCACCGCATCGACGGAAGCCGACGAGTTCGCCGAGATCTACAAGCTCGACGTGGTCGATATCCCGACCAACAAGGAAGTCGAGCGCGTCGACGAGGACGACGAGGTCTACCGCACGGTGGCCGAGAAGTACGACGGCATCATCGCGGAGATCGACAAGGCCCATGCGCGCCACCAGCCGATCCTGGTCGGCACCGGCAGCATCGAGAAGTCGGAGCACCTGGCCGAGATGCTGAAGAAGGCCGGCTACACCCTGCTCGACTATTCCGACCCGAACGCGCTCACCGACGTCTACAAGGCGGCCCGGGAGGGCCGGGTCACCAAGCGCTTCGCCGTGCTGAACGCCCGCTTCCACGAGCAGGAGGCCTACATCGTCGCCGAGGCCGGCGTGCCCGGCGCGATCACCATCGCCACCAACATGGCCGGCCGCGGCACCGACATCAAACTCGGCGGCAACCTCGAGATGCGCATCGAGAAGGAGCTCAGCCATCTCCCGGACGGCTCCGAACGCGAGGCCGCGATCGAGGCGATCAAGGCGGAGATCGCCGACAACCGCGCCAAGGTGCTGGCCTCCGGCGAGCCGGCCGATCCTGCTGCCGGCCGCAAGAAGGCCCTGCCGGGCGGCCTCTACATCATCGGCACCGAGCGCCATGAATCCCGGCGCATCGACAACCAGCTCCGCGGCCGCTCGGGCCGCCAGGGCGATCCCGGGCGCTCGAAGTTCTACCTGTCGCTTCAGGACGACCTGATGCGGATCTTCGGCTCCGACCGCATGGACGGGATGCTGCAGAAGCTCGGCCTGGAGCAGGGCGAGGCGATCATTCACCCCTGGATCAACAAGGCCATCGAGAAGGCGCAGCAGAAGGTCGAGGCGCGCAACTTCGACATGCGCAAGAACGTGCTGAAGTACGACAACGTCATGAACGACCAGCGCAAGGTCGTCTTCGAGCAGCGCCGGGACTTCATGGCCCAGGAGAGCGTGCGCGAGACCGTCGACGAGATGCGCGAGGGCGTGATCGACGACCTCGTCGCCCGCCACATTCCGGAGAACGCCTACGCCGAGCAGTGGGACGCTGCCGGCCTGCGCGAGCAGGTCAAGGAGGTGCTCAACCTCGACGCGCCTGTGGAGGACTGGGCCAAGGAAGAGGGCATCGCCGACGAGGAGATGCGCGAGCGGCTGCTCAAGGCGGCAGAGTCGGCCTACGCGGCCCGCGCCGAGAAGAACGGCGCCGAAGTCACGGCCTATATCGAGAAGCAGGTGCTGCTCCAGACCCTGGATCATCTCTGGCGCGAGCACCTCGTGACCCTCGACCATCTGCGGCAGGTGATCGGCTGGCGCGGGTTCGCCCAGCGCGACCCGCTCAACGAGTACAAGTCCGAGGCGTTCGACCTCTTCAATTCCCTCGTGACGGCCCTGCGCGAACAGGTGACGACCCAGCTCTCGCGCGTCGAGATCATGTTCCAGGAGCCGGGTCAGGAGTCTTTCCCGGCCGCCAGCCCTGCGCTGCCGCAGATGTTCGCCGAGCATCTCGACCCGGTCACCGGCGAGAACGAGATGGCCTATGCCGAGCGCGGCTCGGGCAGCGAAGGCGGCGGCGGGCCGGCCTATGGCTACGCGGCGCAGGCTCTGTCGGCCGACGGCGCCGTGATGGAGCGCGACCCCACCGACGCCACCACCTGGGGGCGCGTCGGGCGCAACGAGCCGTGCCCGTGCGGATCCGGGAAGAAATACAAGCACTGCCACGGCAGCCTTCAGGCCTGAGGCGGCCTTCGCCATGGCCGCGCGGACGGTCTTCGTCGCCGGCGCCGGCACCGAGATCGGCAAGACCTACGTCACCGCGGCGCTCACCCGGCGCCTTCGGGCGCGGGGCCGTCCGATCCGGACGCTGAAGCCGCTCGCGAGCGGCGTTCCGCCGCTCGGCGACCCGGCCTTCGCCGAGAGCGACACCGCCCGGTTGCTCGACGCCCAGGACATCGCCGTCGACGACGCCACCGTCGAGGCCTGCTCGCCCTGGCGGTTCTCGGCGCCGCTCTCGCCCGATCAGGCGGCCGTGCTGGAGGGCCGGTCCCTGGCGCTGCCCGACCTCGTCGCCTGGTGCCGGGCGCAGATCGCCGGCACCGAGGGGACGCTGCTGATCGAGGGCGTCGGCGGCCTGATGAGCCCAGTGACCGAGACGGCGACCGGACTCGACTGGCTCCGGGCGCTCGGCGTGCCCGCGCTGCTCGTCTCCGGCAGCTATCTTGGGGCGATCAGCCACGCGCTGACCGCCTGCGAGACCCTGCGCCTGCACGGCGTTCCGCTGCTCGCCGTGGCGGTCAGCGAGAGCGAGGGGGCGCCGGCACCGCCCGCCACCGTGGCCGCATCGATCGGCCGCCATGCGGGCGTGCCGGTCTTTCGCCTGAGGCGCGACGAGGCTTGCCCCGACGCGCTCGCCGACCTGATCTGACGGGGGCTTCGGATCCCGGTCCGGCGCTGGACGGAGCAGCAGCAGTCGCTACCTGTCCGGTGGTGGCGAAAGGCCCAGCTTCGGGATAGCCGGGTCGGCGATGCGGAAATCCGGTATGTGGCCTGCGGGAGCCGTTCGTTGAGTCAGTCCCTTGCTCCTGAGGCGAATCCAGGCTCCGAGGGCGGGGCGGACGAGGCCCAGCCCGGCCGAGGCCGGCTGCGGCCGGCACTCGTCTTCGGCGCGCTGGGCGTCGTCTACGGGGACATCGGCACGAGTCCGCTCTACGCCTTCAAGGAGGCAGTGAAGGCCGCGACCGCCGGCGGCGCGGCGGTGCCGGCGGCGGCCACCGGGGCGGTGTCGCTGATCCTGTGGTCGCTGATCCTGATCGTCTCGCTGAAATACGCGGTGCTGATCCTGCGGGCCGACAACCGGGGCGAGGGCGGCATCGTGGCGATGCTGGCGCTGCTCGGCGCACGGCAGGCGCGGCCCGGAACCTGGAAGGCGCTGCTGCTGGTGGTCGGGCTGATCGGCGCGGCGCTGCTGTACGGCGACGGGGCGATCACGCCGGCGATCTCGGTGCTCTCCGCCATCGAAGGCCTGAAGGTCGACGCGCCGGCGCTCGGACATTTCGTCGTGCCGATCACCATCGTGATCCTGCTCGCTCTGTTCATGGTGCAGCACAAGGGCGTGGCCGTGATCGGCCGGGTGTTCGGCCCGGTGATGCTCGTCTGGTTCGTCGTGCTCGCGGCGCTCGGGATCGGCGGCATCCTCGGCAGGCCCGAGATCCTGGCGGCGCTGAACCCGCTCCGGGCACTCGATTTCATGCTGCATGCGGGCTGGCACGTGAGCTTCGCGATGCTGGGTGCGGCCTTCCTGGCGGTGACCGGCGGCGAGGCGATGTACGCCGATCTCGGCCATTTCGGCGCCCTGCCGATCCGCGCGGCGTGGTTCGGCCTCGTGCTGCCCGCCCTGGTGCTCAATTATTTCGGCCAGGGTGCGCTGCTGCTCGCCGCGCCGGACGCCCTGGAGAACCCGTTCTTCCGGCTGTGCCCGGACTGGGGGCACCTGCCGCTCATCCTCCTCGCCACGATGGCCACGATCATCGCCTCGCAGGCGATCATCTCCGGCGTGTTCTCCCTGACCCAGCAGTCGATCCAGCTCGGGTTCCTGCCGGCCATGCGCATCGTCCAGACGGCGCGGGACGAGCGCGGCCAGATCTACGTGCCGGCGGTGAACTGGCTGCTGGCGGCCGCGACCCTGGTGGCGGTGGTGATGTTCGGTTCCTCCGACGCGCTGGCCGGTGCCTACGGAATCGCGGTCTCGGCGCTGATGGGCATCACCACCCTGCTGGCCGCCCTGATCGCCCTGCGGTGGGGCTACAACCCGATCCTGGTCTGCGCGGTCAACGGCGTCTTCCTCGCCATCGACAGCGTGTTCTTCGCGGCCAACAGCGTGAAGATCCTGGAGGGCGGCTGGTTTCCCCTCATCCTCGCGGGGATCGTCGCGCTGATGATGCTCACCTGGAAGAAGGGCAACGAACTCGTCGAGCAGGCGCGGGTCGCGATGCGGCAGCCGGAGGACGCGTTCCTGTCCGGTCTCCAGCACCGCGACCTGCTGCGCCTGCCCGGCACGGCGGCGTTCCTGTCAGCGGCCGAGCACGGGATCCCGCTGCACCTCTCACGCTTCGTCGAGCGCAACCGCGCCCTGATGGAGCGGATCCTGATCATCACCGCCCAGTATGAGGAGACGCCGACCGTCCCGGTGGCACGGCGGGCGCACGTGACGATCCTGGCGCCGGACTTCTACCGGGTGATCCTGCGCTACGGCTTCATGGAGGAGGCCTCGATCCCGGAGGGACTGGCCTGCGCGGTCGAATCCCGCCACCTCCCGCCGCACGCGATCGACGACCTGACCGTGTTCGTCGGGCACGAGACGATCATTCCGAAGAGCGACAACCTCGGCATGGCGAACTGGCGCGAGAACCTGTTCGCCTTCATGCAGCGCAATGCCGAGCGCACCGGCGCGTTCTTCGGGGTGCCGACCCGCCAGGTGGTCGAGGTCGGCACCGAGATCGAGATCTGATCGGACCTGATCGGGCGTGAACGACGCGGTACCGCCGCGACCGGGACCCGGGGGGGGTTCGCCGCCGGCGATCACCTCGACGATGGATGCCCGGGGTCAGGGGACTGTCATAAGAGGATGCTCGCTCGCGCTCCGGACGGCATCCTTCCGCGCCCGATTTCCAGGGTAACCCCACAGAAACTTGAGGCTCCGCTTCGGGCGCGAGCGGAACCGCGGCCCGGCGTCATCGTTCCGCCCCGACACAGGCGACGCACGTCGACGGCGGTCGCTGGATCGGAGGGAAACCATGAACAGGGATCATTTAGAGGGCGGGGTCCGCCACCTGCGGGGCCGGGTGAAGACGGCGGCGGGCGCGGTCCGCGGCCGGCCCGGCACGCAGCTCGACGGAGCCTACGATCAGGCAGCCGGCGCCGCACAATACGCCTACGGCGAGGCGCGCGACGCCGTGCGCGATCTGCGCCACGGCGGCGAGCACTTGGTGGAGGAGGGCCGCACCCGCTTTCGGCAGGTCAGCGATCGTGGGCACGCCCTGGCCGATGAGGCCATCGAACGCGGGCAGCATTACCGCGACCGAGCAGTCCGCCACGGTCGCAGCCTTGCCGAGCGAGCGGACGAGAACCGCGCCACCACCCTCGCCCTCGTGGCCGCCGTGGCCTTCGGCCTCGGCTGGCTGGCGCGGCCCAGCCGCTGAGAGGGCCTGCGCGTTCCGCGGCGGGGCGGGCGGCGATGCGGCCGCCCCGCAGACATGAACGCATAAAGACATCTTTATGTCTTGATTGCTTCATAGGCCGCGAGGTGGTAGGGGCTGCCCCCGAACCGCAACGCGAACACGGAGCCATCGACTCATGGCCAAGGATTACATCGTCAAGGACATCGGGCTGGCCGATTACGGCCGCAAGGAGATCTCGATCGCCGAGACGGAGATGCCGGGCCTGATGGCGGTCCGCGAGGAGTACGGCGCCGCGCAGCCCCTGAAGGGCGCGAAGATCGCCGGCTCGCTCCACATGACGATCCAGACCGCGGTGCTGATCGAGACCCTGAAGGCGCTCGGCGCCGACATCCGCTGGGTCTCCTGCAACATCTACTCGACCCAGGACCACGCCGCCGCCGCCGTTGCGGCCGCCGGCATCCCGGTCTTCGCCGTGAAGGGCGAGACCCTGGAGGAGTACTGGGACTACACCTCGCGCCTGTTCGACTGGCATGGCGGCGGCATGCCGAACATGATCCTCGACGACGGCGGCGACGCCACCATGTTCGTCCATCTCGGCCTGCGCGCCGAGCGCGGCGACACCGCCTTCCTCGACAAGCCCGAGAGCGAGGAGGAGGAGATCTTCTTCGCGCTGCTCAAGAAGAAGCTCGCCGAGAAGCCGAAGGGCTGGTTCGCCGGTCTGGCCGACAGCATCAAGGGCGTCTCCGAGGAGACCACCACGGGCGTCCACCGCCTCTACGTGCTGGCCAAGGAGGGTAAGCTGCTCTTCCCGGCGATCAACGTGAACGACTCGGTCACAAAGTCGAAGTTCGACAACCTCTACGGCTGCCGCGAGTCGCTGGTGGACGGCATCCGCCGCGGTACCGACGTGATGATGGCCGGCAAGGTCGCCATGGTGGCGGGCTTCGGCGACGTCGGCAAGGGCTCGGCCTCGTCGCTGCGCCATGCCGGCTGCCGCGTCCTCGTCTCCGAGGTCGATCCGATCTGCGCCCTGCAGGCGGCCATGGAGGGCTACGAGGTCGTCACCATGGAAGACGCCGCGCCGCGCGCCGACATTTTCGTGACCGCCACGGGCAACAAGGACATCATCACCCTCGATCACATGCGGGCGATGAAGGACCGGGCGATCGTCTGCAACATCGGCCACTTCGACAACGAGATTCAGGTCGCCGGCCTGAAAAATCTGAAGTGGAACAACATCAAGCCGCAGGTCGACGAGATCGAGTTCGCCGACGGCCACCGCATCATCCTCCTGTCGGAGGGCCGCCTGGTGAACCTCGGCAACGCCACCGGACACCCGTCCTTCGTGATGTCGGCCTCGTTCACCAACCAGACGCTCGCCCAGATCGAGCTCTGGACCAACCCGGGCAAGTACCAAAAGCAGGTCTACACCCTGCCGAAGGCCCTGGACGAGAAGGTGGCGGCGCTCCACCTCGAGAAGATCGGCGCCAAGCTGTCGAAGCTGCGCCCCGATCAGGCCTCCTATATCGGCGTCTCCGAATCCGGCCCGTTCAAGCCGGAGCATTACCGCTACTGACGCGGACGGGACCGGGTTCGGCGCGCTCCCGCACGCCGAACCCGGAGTTGCAGATCCAACGCTCCCGCGTCACCGGCAGGGTCACGACCCCGCCCGCCACTGAGTCTCAAAGGGCCCGGCGCGCTGCGTCGGGTCCTTTCGTTTGTCAAGGCATTCGCGCGTCATCGAACTGTGTCTTCTGTGTGTCGTTAACGGATGATTGTGGCCGCCCGGCTGAAAGCCACGCTTCGTTCCCCTTCCGGGGCGATTCCGCAGCACGTTAGAGTGTGGGCGAATCTTTGATCGATGGGTCCGCGGCGGTTCGCGAGAATCAGCCCGGGGACGGTGCGTTCCGCGCCGCGCGATGTTGCGCGCTGTTCGGGCCGCGAGGGGCGGGGCGGGGCAAATCATGGGTGTCGGTCGTGCGGCGCACGTTCGGATCTGCGTGGGCGTGCTCGCATTGACCGCGGCAAGCACCGCACTCGCCGAACTGCCCGAGACCGCCGCGGCGCGCGCGCCGCGCGAGATGCACAGCGTCGCCGCCCTGGCGATCTTCGGCGGCCTCATCGCCTTCGCGGTGATTCTCTCGCTGCTCCACCTCTACGAGCGCGGGCGCTGGACCCGCCGGGAGCGCGAGCTCGCCGGTGCCCTCGACGTGCTGCGCGGCGCCCACGACCGCGCCGAGATGCTGCTCAACGCCGAGCGCCAGATCATCGTCACCTGGGACCGGCGCAGCGAACCGGTGGTCGAGGGTGATATCAGCCTGGCGATCTTCGGCGAGCGCCCGACCTCGGGCTATGCCCGCCGCGTCCTGGCGTTCGGCACTTGGCTGGTCGCTTCGGACGCCGCCACGGTCGAGGCCGCGGTGGAGACCCTGCGGGCGCGGGGCACGAGCTTCACGCTCAGCCTGCGCACCCAGACCGGGCGGAGCATCGAGGCGCACGGGCAGGCGGTGGCCGGTCGCGCGCTCCTGCGGCTGCGCGAGACCACTCAGGAGCGCTGCGAGATCGCCGATCTGCGCGCCACCCTCGACGAGACCCGCCGCGGCCTGTCGGCGCTGGCCGGCCTCCTCGACGCGATCCCACAGCCGGTCTGGCGGCGCAACCGCGAGGGCAGCCTGAGCTGGGTCAACGCCGCCTACGTGGCGGCTGTCGAGGCGGAGAGCCGCGAAGCCGCCCTGGATCGCGGCACCGAGCTGTTCGACCGGCCGGCCCGCGAATCGATCGCCCGCGACGAGGCGGCGCGCTTCGCCGGCCCGACCCGGAGCGTGCCGCGTCTCTCGGCGGTCGTCGCCGGCAACCGGCGCATGCTCGACGTGTTCGAGGCGACCCTCGACAGCGGCCGCGTCGGGATCGCCATCGACGTGTCCGAGCTGGAAAGCGTCCGCGCCGACCTGCAGCGCCAGATGAACGCGAACGTCCGCACCCTCGACCAGTTGCCGACCGCGGTGGCGATGTTCGACGTTTCGCAGCGGCTGATCTTCCACAATGCCGCCTATCGCCAGCTCTGGGATCTCGATCAGGCCTTCCTCGACAGCCGCCCCTCGGACGGCGAGATCCTCGATCACCTCCGGGCGGAGCGGAAGCTCGAGGAGCAGGCGGATTTCCGCGGCTGGAAGCAGGGGGTGCTCGCGGCCTACCGGGCTGCGGAGGCGAACCAGACCTGGTGGTACCTGCCCGATGGCCGCACGCTGCGCGTGGTTGCGGATCCGAACCCGCAGGGCGGCCTGACCTACCTGTTCGACGACGTTTCTGACCGGCTGAACGCCGAATCGCGTTACATCGCCCTGCGCCGTCTCCAGGCCGAGACCCTGGACACCCTGGCAGAGCCGGTCGCGGTGTTCGGCGCGGACGGCCGCCTGACCCTCGCCAACCGCGCCTTCTGCACCGTTTGGCGGCTCGACCCCGCGATGGTCGAGGAGCGCCCGCACGTCGACGCCGTGATCGTCGCCTGCCGGTCTCTGGCCCCCGCCGAGGAGCCGTGGCTCGACATCCGCGACGCGGTGGTCGGGCTCGAATCCAGGACCGCACGCGCGTGCCGCCTGGAGGTGGTGGACGGCACCGTCCTCGATTGCGCGGCCCAGCCGCTGCCCGAGGGCGCGACCCTGCTGACCCTGATCGACGTGACCGCGAGCGTGAATGTCGAACGGGCGCTGACCGAGAAGAACGACGCCCTCGAGAAGGCCGCGCAGCTGCGCGACACCTTCGTGCACCATGTCTCCTACGAGCTGCGCTCGCCGCTCACCAACATCATCGGCTTCACCCAGTTGCTCGGCGACGAGACGGTCGGGGCGCTCAACGAGCGGCAGCGCGAATATGCCGACCACATCATGCGCTCCTCGGCCGCGCTCCTCGTCATCATTAACGACATCCTCGACCTCGCCTCGATCGATGCCGGCTCGCTCGAGCTTCAGCGGGAGGATGTCGACGTTCAGGCCACGATCGAGGCCGCCGTGCGCGGCATCGAGGACCGGCTGGCGGAATCGCACATCACCCTCGCCCTCGACGTGCCAGAGGATATCGGCAGCGTCCACGCGGACGGGAAGCGTGTCCGCCAGATCCTGTTCAACCTGCTCTCGAACGCCGTCGGCTTCTCGGATCCCGGACAGCGCGTCGAGGTCCATGCCCGGCGGGACGCGAACGACCTGCTCCTGAGCGTGCGCGATCACGGCCGCGGCATGCCGCCGGAGATCGCGGATTCGGTCTTCAACCGCTTCGAGAGCCACACCCTCGGCACGCGCCATCGCGGGGTCGGCCTCGGCCTGTCGATCGTGCGGTCCTTCGTCGAGCTCCACGGCGGCCGGGTCCTGCTGGAGACGGCGCCCGGGAACGGGACCCGCGTGACCTGCACCTTCCCGCTCGCCGCAGCAGAGGCGCCGCGGCTCGATGAGCGGGAGCCACCCCGGCCGTTCGCCACCCCGCCCGCGACCGCGCCGCGCAAGCCGGGATTGGCGCTTCACTGACCGTTTCGGCAGTCGGGCCGCGCCATCGCGTGAAGCGGTGGCGGTATCGGACTTGATTAATCGGCCGGTCCTGCTCAGCACGAGGCATGTCCGCATACGATCGTTCCGGCTGGGCCGTCTTCGGCATCGGCGACTTCCGCCTGTTCGGCTCAGCCCGGTTCCTGACGGGTCTGGCCTACCAGATGCAGGCGGTGGCGATCGGTTGGTTCGTCTACGGCCTGACCCATTCCGCCCTGGCGCTCGGCCTCGTCGGCCTCGCGGGCTTCCTACCGGCGATGCTCTGTGCGTTGATCACCGGACATGTCGCGGATGCCTACGACCGCCGCCTCGTCGGCGCCTCGGCCTTCGCGCTCCAGAGCGCGGCGAGCTTCGGCCTCTTCGCCTACGCGCTGGCGGGGTACCAATCCGTCTGGCCGATCTACGCCCTGGTGATCGTGGTCGGCACCGCCCGGGCTTTCGCGAATCCGGCCCTGCAGGCGCTGCTGCCGACCCTTGTGCCGGGCCCGCAGTTCGGCTCGGCCATCGCCTGGAACGCCTCGCTCTGGCAGAGCGCCTCCGTGATCGGCCCGGCGCTGGGCGGCCTCCTCTATGCCTTGGGGCCGTCGGTGGTGTTCGGCGGGGCAGGGGCCAGCTTCGCGCTGGCCAGCGCCCTCACGGTGCTGATCCGGTTCCGGCCGGCACCGGCGAGCGAGCGGCCGCCGATCACATGGGCGGCGCTCTCGGCCGGCATCGGCTACATCCGCTCGCAGCCGGTGGTGCTCGGGGCGATCAGCCTCGACCTGTTCACCGTCCTGCTCGGGGGCGCCACAGCGCTCCTGCCGATCTACGCCGCAGAGGTTCTGCATGTCGGCCCCCTCGGGCTCGGGGCGCTCCGGAGCATGCCGGCCTTCGGGGCAGTCGCCATGGCGATCCTGCTGGCGAACCGCCCGCTCCGGCGCCACGCGGGCCTGCGCATGCTCCGGGCGGCCGCCGTGTTCGGCGCCGCCACCGTGGCGTTCGGCCTCTCGACCTCGCTGCCGCTCTCGATGGCCTGCCTGTTCGTCACCGGGGCGGCCGACATGATCTCGGTCTACGTGCGCCAGACCTTCGTGCAGGGCGAGACCCCCGACGCCATGCGCGGCCGGGTCTCGGCGGTGAACACGGTGTTCATCGGCGCCTCAAACGAGCTCGGCGAGTTCGAATCCGGCCTGCTCGCCGCCGCGATCGGCGCGGTGCCGGCGGTGGTGGCCGGCGGCGCGGCCACGATCGCCGTCGCGCTGCTCTGGGGCCGGCTGTTCCCGGCGCTGCGCGCACGGGACCAATTGATGGTTCAGAGGTGACGGGCCAAATCGGCGACAGGCATCGGCGGAGGTGAACACCGGTTCGGACAATCCGATCACGTCCGGCCGCCCCAAGGTTCATCCCGGCCGCGCCGCCAAGCCGGCCGGGTCGGGATAACCCTTTCTCTGACAGACGCTTCGCGTGGGCTCTTCAACCTTGAAGCCCGGCTGGCAGCCGGGCCCCGGGTCGATGCAGTCGAAGGTCAGCGCCCCGCCAGCAGCGGCGACCAGGTCGGATCGGAGGCGTAGGAGGGCGTCGGGACCGGCTGCTCCACGCGGCCGGTGATGTCGACCATGAACAGCTTGCCGCCGCCCTGGCCGCCGGGATCGCGGAAGAACAGCACGTACTGGCCGTTGGGCGCGAAGGTCGGCCCCTCGTTGTGGAAGCCCTCGGTCAGGACCCGCTCGCCGGTGCCGTCTGGCTTGGACACGCAGATGGCGAAGCCGCCGTTGCGCTGGCGGGTATAGGCGATCAGGTCGCCCCGCGGCGACCAGGCCGGCTGCGAGGCTGAGCCGGGGCCGAAGGTGATCCGGTGCGGGTTCGAGCCGTCCGCGCCCATGACGTAGACCTGCTGCGAGCCGCCGCGGTCCGATTCGAACGCGATCTGCGCACCGTCCGGCGCGTAGGTCGGGGAGGTGTCGATCGCCATGCCGTTGGTGATCGAATGCTGAGCCTTCGAGGCGATGTCCATCGTCACGATGTCGGCGTTCCCGCCCTGCTGGACGCTCATCACGAGGCGCCGGCCGTCCGGCGAGAAGCGCGGGCTCGCGCTCATCGAATCGACGTTGCCCAGCGCCTGGCGCGAGCCCGTCTCCAGATTGATCACCTGGACCCGCGGCTGGTGCCCGGTGGCCTGCGCCATGAAGGCGATGTCCTGCGTGGCCGGGGAGTAGCGCGGGGCGACGATCGACATCTCCCCGCTGGTGATCGCCCGGACGTTAGCCCCGTCCTGATCCATGACCATCAGGCGCTTGCGCCGGTTCTCCTTCGGGCCGGTCTCGTCCACGAACGCGATGCGGCTGTCGAACCAGGGGCCGAGGCCGGTGATCTTGGTGTAGACCGCGTCGGAGATCAGGTGGCCGGTGCGCCGGGCGTTGGCGGCGTCGGTGCCGTATTGCTGGCCGGTCATCTGCTGGCCGGAGGTCACGTCCCAGAGGCGGAACTCGACCTTGAGCCGACCGGAGGCGTCGCGGGCGACGCGCCCGGTGACGAGGCCCTGGACGCCGGTGGCGCGCCACTTCTCGAAGTTCGGCGCGGCGTCGAAGTTCGGTGATTCCGGGAAGCGGGCGTGGTCGAGGGGCGTGAAGTAGCCCGAGCGACGCAGATTGTTGGTGACCACGCCGGACACGAGGCCGCCGAGGCTCGGATCGCCGCCGAAATCCGCGATGGCGATCGGCATCGGCTGGAAGTTGCCGCCGCCGATGCGCAGCTGCAGCTGCGCCTGGGCCGGCGCCCCCAGGAACGCCGTCAGCACGGCCAGGAACGCGATCAGGCGCGCGGCAAAGGACGTCGGGGAACGCCCGACGGAGGATATGTTCTTCATGGGTCGGATCCGAGTGACGATCAGACGGGGAGGTGTTTGAAGGCAGGTCGCGCGGGCGGAGACCTCAGGTCGCCGTGAACTCGAACTCCGCGTTGATGGCCTTCCAGTCATTGTAGTACGGCGCGTAGGTGGCGGGAATGTTGTACGGCGCGCAGCGGCGAACGGCCCGGAGCGCGGCTTGCGCGATCGACTGGTCGACCGCGCTGCTCCCGCCGCGCATGATCCGCGGCTCGGTGCTCAGCGACCCGTTCGGGTTCAGGCGGATGTCGAGCACCGGCAGGATCACCCCCTGGGCCGCACCGGGCGGCGCCGAGTAGCAGCGCTCGATCTGCTGCTGCAGCAGTCCGACCAGGGCGTCACGCAGCGACGGCGACAGGCGCTGCGCGGTCCCGGTCGCGGCGCCGAGCGCCGCCACCTTCTGCACCGCGTGGCCTGTGGCGCCGGTGGACTGGGACGGTGCCTTCGAGGCGAGCATCGAGCGGATGTCGCCCGCGTTGAACTTGTCGGCAAGCTCGGCCTGCTTGCGCGCCTTGGCCTCCGCGTCGGCCTTGGCCTTCGCGTCCGCCGTTGCCTTGGCCTTCGCCTTGGCGGCGGCCTCCGCTTTGGCCTTGGCCGCGGCTTCCGCCTTCTCGCGCTCCGCCTCGGCCTTGGCCTCGGCGATCTCCTTCTGCCGCTCGGCTTCCGCCTCGGCCTTGGCCTCCGCAGCCTTGGCCTCCGCGGCCTTCTTGGCGGCTTCCCGGGCGGCCTCGGCCTTGGCGGCATCCGCCTTCGCCTTGGCCTCGGCCTTCGCGGCGGCGGCCTTCGCAGCCATGGCCTCGGCCTCCTGCCGCTCGATCAGCTTGTCGAGCTGCTCGCGCTTCTCGGCTTCGGCCTTGGCCACCGCCTCGGCCTTGGCTTTCGCCTCGGCCTTGGTCGCCGCGGCCTTCTCGGCGGCAGCGGCCTTGTCGGCCGCAGCCTTCTCGGCTGCCTTCTCGGCGGCCTTGGCGGCCGCCTTCTCGGCCTCGCGCTTCTCCTCGGCGGCCTTGGCCGTCTCCTGCGGATCCGGCTCGGCGCGCAGCGGCATCTCCTCCGCGTTGGCGAGCTTCATGTCGGCGGTGCGGGTGGGCGCGTTCGGCGCGTCGGTCTTGGCGTTCTCGGGCTCGCGATCCTCGATCTTCTCGGCTTGGCGATCGGCCCGCGGCTGCGCGTTCGGCATCGGCTTGTCGGCCTGCCGCTCGCCCTTGGTGATCTCCGAGAACTGGTTCTCGGTGATCACCTCGACGGGCACGCCCTCCTGCGCCTCGGGCAAAGCCGGGGCCGCCACGCTGAACAGCGCGAGCGCGAGCAGCGCCACATGGGTGCCGGCCGAGATCCAGACACCCGGTTCCTTGCGGTCGAAGCGGAACTCCACGGCGATTGGCCCTACTGATGCTCAGGCTCGGTGACGAGGGCGACCTTCTTGAAGCCGCCACCGGTCACGATCGCCATCACCTGTGCGACGCGGCCGTAATCGACCCGCTTGTCGCCGCGCACGAACACGCGCTCCTCGGTCCCGGTCTTCGCCGTCTCGAGGAGCTTCGGGATGATCGTATCGTCGGTCAGCTCGTCCTCCCCGAGGAAGACCTGGCCGGTCTGGCGAATCGACAGGGTCACCGGCTTGACGTCGGAATTGAGCGGCGACGCCTTGGATTGCGGCAGGTCGAGGGGGACGCCCACCGTCATCATCGGCGCCGCGACCATGAAGATGATCAGGAGCACCAGCACGACGTCGATGAACGGCGTCATGTTGATCTCGTTGATGGGGCCACCGCGCCGGCCCCTGCGCCGCCGCCGCTTGCCGCCGTGGGATGCTCCCGCCGCCATGCTCATGGGTCAAGCTCCTGGATCAGCCCCCTCAGGCGGCGAGAGAGAGCCGCTCGTCGATCTGGCGAGAGAGGATCGCGGAGAACTCGTCGGCGAAACCCTCCAGCCGCGACTGCGACTTCGAGACCTCGGCCTGAAGCTTGTTGTAGGCGAGCACGGCCGGAATCGCCGCGAACAACCCGATGGCGGTGGCAAACAGCGCCTCCGCGATGCCGGGGGCGACGACCGCCAGCGAGGTATTCTTCGAGGCCGCGATCGAGGTGAACGCGGTCATGATGCCCCAGACCGTGCCGAACAGGCCGATATAAGGGCCGGCCGAGCCGATCGAGGCGAGGAACAGCAGGCGCGATTCCAGCCGCTCGACCTCGCGCTGGATGGTGACGTCGAGCTGCTTCTCGATGCGCTGCGACAGGGACTGAACCTGCCGGCCCGAGCCCTCGAACGAGCGCTTCCACTCGCGCATGGCGGCGACGAACACGGCGGCCAGCCCCGTGGCCGGCCGGTCATTGAACGAACGGAACAGCTCCTCGAGCGAGCGGCCGGACCAGAACGCGTCCTCGAACGCGTCCATCTCGGCCTTGGTGCGGCGGAACAGCAGCGTCTTGTCGACGATGATCGACCAGCACCAGATCGAGGCGCTGAGCAGCCCGATCATCACGATCTTCACGACGAAATGGGCCTGCAGGAACAGCCCGAGCAGCGTCATGTCGGCGACAGGCGCGGCCTGCATCGCGTCGGCTGGGTTCATCCGTCGAGGTCTCCTGCTCCGGATCGCGATGCGCCGGGCGAGGCCCGCGTCCGCCGGATCCGTGAGCGATATCAATGCTATCGCCCGCGAATCTGTCGAAAGTAAGGGCCGTTCTTGCCTCGAGGACCCGGCACCGTCGCACCGCCGTCTTAAGGGCGCGATAGGGTTAAGGATCGGTTTCGATCCGGGTTTTCCCGAGGCGCCCCCGCGTCATCTCTGGCAGGCTGGACCTCCCGAAACCGCCCCCCTTATGCTCACGCCCGGCGGCGCCGCATCGAGAGCGCCGCGAGCCTCAGTACGGGATGCGAGATGACTCTACCTGTTCCGAGCCTCCCCGATCTGCTGCCCGCCGGCCCGGCGCGGTTCCTCGGCTGGTCCTGCATCGCCGACCCGGCGATCGCCGGCGCCCTGGCGCGGGCGGGCTTCGACGCGGTTCTGCTGGACCAGCAACACGGCGCCCACGACTACCAGTCGAGCTGCGCGGCGATCACCGAGGTGGCGCTCGCCGGCAAGCCGACCCTGGTTCGGGTGCCGGTCGGTGACTTCGCCATGGCCTCGCGGATGCTCGATGCGGGTGCGTCCGGCATCGTCGCGCCGATGATCAACACGGTGGCCGACGCGCGGGCGCTCGCCGCCGCCACCAAGTACCCGCCCGTCGGGCAGCGCAGCTGGGGACCGGACCGTGCGATGTGGATGTCGGGGCTTCTCGACGGATCCGATTACCTCGCGGCCGCCAATGACCGCGCGCTGACCATCGCCATGTGCGAGACCGCCGAGGCCATCGACGCGCTGGAGGCGATCCTGGTCGTGCCGGGCATCGACGGGATACTGGTGGGGCCCGCCGATCTGTCCATCGCCCTGTCCAAGGGCGCGGCCCTGGACCCACTCGGGTCGGCGGTCACCGCGGCTCTCGGCGAGATCGTGCGCAAGACCCGGGCCGCGGGCAAGCTCCCCTGCGCCTTCGCACACGCCCCGGCGCGGGCGCGGGAGATGGTCGCCATGGGCTTCCAGCTCGTGTCGGTCGAGTACGATGCGATGACCATCGTCAACGCGTTCGCCCGGCTGCTGTGCGAGGCCGACCCGTCGCGGGCAGGATAGCCCTACGCGGCGTCCTCCGGAGCCAGGCGTCGGCGCAGGGCATCCGGCAGGCGCACAGCGCGTCCGTCCCGCACGCAGGCGACCATGACCTCGGCGCCAACCAGGAACTCGCCGTCCCGGCGGACCTCTTGGGCGAGTTGCATCGACGCGCCGCGCACGGAACAGGTGCGGGTGAGGACGCATAATTGGTCGTCCATGCGCGCGGGACGCACGAAGTCGAGCCTCATCCGGCGCACGACGAAGACGAGGCCGTGCGCCTCGCGGTGAAGGTCGGATTGGTCACCCGCCATCGCCCGGAGCAGCTCGGTCCGGCCGCGCTCCATGAACCGGAGATAGCTCGCGTGGTAGACGAAGCCGGAGAAGTCGGTGTCCTCGTAATAGACCCGGATGCTCAGCCGGTGGAAGGCGTCGCTTTCGTCAGCCAATTCGGTGTTCGCGATGGTCGATACGGTCATCGCAATCGTTTAGCGGGGCGCAACGAGCGCACGCAATATGACGAGGGCCACCCCGGGGGGCAGCCCTCGCAGGTCTCAAATCCGCGCTGTCGGATCAGCCGCCGATGCGGGCGGCCAGGCTCGCCGAGTGGGCGTGCTCGTCGGCGATGTAGGGCAGCGCCTCGCTGGCGAACCGGCGGCCCTGCGCGTTGTCGCCCGCCTTCGCGTAGGCGTCGTAGAGCGACAGGGTCCGGGCGTCGGACCGGGCCTGCTGGTCGATGTAGGTGCGGTCGAAGGCGCGGCCGTTCGGGGCCGACTGGAGCTGCGCCAAGCGGGCCTGACCGCGTTCGCCGAGGGCCACACGGCGACCCGGCTCAGCGGGGCTGTTGTCGACGATGCCGACCGCGCCGAGGGCGCCGCCGACGATGCTGGTGCCGATGTTGGCGGCGACGGTCACGGGGGCGAGCACGAGACCGACCGGGTTGCTCAGATCGGTCCGGATGCCCTGGTTATCGGACACCACCGATCCGTTGCGCGACAGCGAGGTGTTCGGCGGCAGCAGCGCGTCGGTGGTCGCCTTGCGCTCGACCAGGACGCGGTTGGCGTAGTTGCGGACATGCGGGTTGCGCGAACGCTGCAGGGCGATGCGGCTCGCCTCGATGCTGGCGGCGTCCGAACGCAGCGCCTCGGCACGGAACGCGGGGGTCTCGGTCGCGGCGGCGCCGACATCCTGCTGGTTCGCGAAGGGCAGCACGCGGATCGGGAGCGCGTCCTGCGCGAGCGCCGGCGTCGAGAGCGCGGCAGCGGAGAGGCCGAGGACGGCGAGCGTGATTGTCTTCATGACGGAAGATTATCCCTAATGTTCTTATGATGGCTTGAATGATGGCCTGAAGATCTGGCCCGATCCGAGGGGCATCGCCTCGGTTTCGACCGTCTTGCCGGCGCCACGCAGTCTTGGCGCGGTCGCAACCACAACTGCCGCGATTACGCGCTGTTCCCGAACCGAGATCGCTTTTGCGTGATCAGATCAGCGACCGCCGATCCGCATAAGCTTGGCTATATTATCGCGGCCGGCTTCCAAAAGCGGACTGATCACAGGCGCTTGCCGCTTTTGCACCGCACAACCGAATCCGCTCCGCGTTTCGATGCGCCCGCGTCAGCCCATGAGTTGAGGGAGGCTCTGCCCTGCTTCATCGGCATGGATGCCGCCGCCGCCATTCGCTTCAGGCGTCGTCGCCGCCGTCGAACAGGCCGGATTGCGCCCTCGTGTCTCGCTTCGGCTCCGCGAAACCCATATGCCGAAAGGCGTGCTTGGTCAGGACGCGGCCGCGGGGCGTGCGCTGCACGAAGCCGCGCTGGATCAGGTAGGGCTCGATGATGTCCTCGATCGCGTCGCGCGGCTCGGAGAGCGCCGCTCCGATCGTCTCGATGCCGACGGGGCCGCCGCCGAACGAGGTTGCGATCAGCGTGAGGTACTTGCGGTCCATCACGTCCAGCCCGACCGAATCCACGTCGAGAAGCTTCAGCGCCCGGTCGGCGATGGCGCGCGTCACCGTTTCGGCCTCCGCCACCACGGCGAAGTCGCGCACCCGGCGCAGCAGCCGCCCGGCGATGCGCGGCGTCCCGCGGGCGCGCCGGGCGATCTCGTTGGCGCCTTCCGCCGACATGCCGAGCCCGAGCACGCGCGCACCGCGGGCGACGATCTTCTCCAGCTCGTCGATCTCGTAGAACTCGAGGCGGATCGGGATGCCGAACCGGTCGCGCAATGGCGTCGTGAGAAGGCCCGCCCGGGTGGTCGCCCCGACCAGCGTGAACTTCGGCAGCTCGATCTTGACCGAGCGTGCCGCCGGTCCCTCGCCGATGATCAGGTCGAGCTGGTAATCCTCCATGGCGGGGTAGAGGATTTCTTCCACGGCCGGGTTGAGGCGGTGAATCTCGTCGATGAAGAGCACATCGCGCTCTTCGAGGTTGGTCAGCTGCGCCGCGAGGTCGCCGGCCTTGGCGATGACCGGGCCCGAGGTCGAGCGGAAGTTGACCCCGAGTTCGCGCGCCACGATCTGAGCCAGCGTGGTCTTCCCGAGGCCCGGGGGGCCGACGAACAGCACGTGGTCGAGCGCCTGGCCGGTCTTCCTTGCGGCCTCGATGAAGATCTGCATGTTGGCGCGCGCCGCCTTCTGCCCGATGAACTCGGACAGGCTGAGCGGGCGGATGGTCTGATCCACGTCCTCGGCGCGCTTCTCCGGCGTCAGGAGCGCGTTCGTCAGGGGCTTCGGCTTGCTCATGGACCCTTGGCTCGGACCCTCGCTCGTGGACCGGTCCTCGCAGCCCCGACCGAGGGGCCTCGGGAGCCGTCGCGTCCGGGCCGCTCCTCCTAACCTGCGGATGCCGCGAAGTCTAAGAGCCTCTCACAAAGCGCCCGCTGCGCCGTCGCGATCAGTGGAAGGGCTCCCGCTGATCGAGCGCTTTGTGAGGAGCTCCAAGCGCGTCGTGCGGCCCGTTCCGCGGCTCGCCGGGCCGGCGTTCCGTTCGACGGCGGGGGCTCTCGGAGGCTGCCGTTCCGTCACGGCCCATGAAACCGAAGCGGCGCGCCGCGCATTCACGTGTCGAATCCGCAGACTCGGCCGCAGAGCGCTGTCCCAGACCATGATGATCCGATCGACCGCCACCGGTGCAGCCAGCGCCATTCTCCTCCTCGCCAGCCTCGTCGCTGCCGAGGCCGCGCCCTCCCAGGCCGAGACCAAGGTCGCCGAGGCCACGCAGCCCCAGGTCCATCCGGTCGCCGCGGTGGACCGGGACGACGACGCCACCTGCAGCCGGATGCGCCGCCGCCTGTGGATCGAGGGCGAGGGCTGGGTGGTGCGGCGGATCACGACCTGCCGCTGAATCTGCCGGCGTCCCCGGAAGGGCCCATACGCAGTCTGCGCGGCTGGAGACCGGGAACGACGGGTGCTCCGGTCCGTTTCCCAGCGTCGTTTCCGACGCGTTCCCTTCCGATGAGCCTCGGAGCCGGCCCCATGGCGTCCCGGAAAGCCCTCACGCTCCTCACCCTGCTGGTCGCCGCGCCGGCCTCGGCGCAGGGCGTGTATCCCTATGCCCCGGCTCATGGCGGCTATGCCGTCGACTTCGTCCGCGGCACCTATATCGGCGCACCCCTGACGCGTGTCCCGCGTCCGAGCGAGATTGTGCCGTCACCCTGGAGCTACGGGACCTACGGCATTCCGACAGTCTCCGGCATCGCGTCCGCCCCGGCGGCACAGCCGACCATCACGGTCATCAACGCGACGGCCCCGAAGGCGCGCGGCCGCCGTGGCGACGGCGCGACGGATGAGGGCCACGCAGCCGGCGCCCGGGTCATCGCGGTCCAGGTTCCCCGCCGCTGAGCGCGGCGTAGCACGCCGCGTAGGGCGTATTGCAGACCAGACGGCGGTTGAAATCTGGGGCGTCATCGCTCCACCAAGCCGGGCCGCGCTCGCCGAGGGCCGTCTTTGCCGCGTCGACCGCAGCGCGGGCCGAAGCCAGGGCCGCGCCGCGGTCGGGCGGCGGGTCGGGTTCGGCGCGCCGCCACAAGCGACCTCGGATAACGATATTGCGCAAGTCGGGCGCGGTTTTCACCCCGCTCATGCTTGAGGCCGGATCCAGCGTTGGGCTGAAGTTAAGTCTTCCGCCCTAAGACCGGATATCGGGTCCGGAATACGCCATGCAGATCGTCATCGTCGATTCGAGCCGCGTCGTGCTCCAGATCATCACCTCGCTGATCGCGCCGCGGGGGCACCACGTGCATGCCTTCACGGATTCGGCCGAGGCGCTGCAATTCATAACCACCACTCCCTCAGTCCGCGTGCTGATCACCAGCCTTGAGGTGCGGCCGCTCTGCGGGCTCGAACTCTGCTGGTCCGCGCGCCTGCTCGCCGACGAACGCGGCCCCCTGTATGTCATCACCATGTCGTCCGCGCGCAATGTGCGCAGCCTGGCCGAAGCCCTCGACAGCGGCGCCGACGACTTCATCGAGAAGCCGCCGAGCGCCGAAGAGTTGAATGCGCGCTTGCGCGCGGCCGAGCGCCTGATCACGATGCAGGAGGAGCTGAGACGCCTCGCCGAGACCGATCCGCTCACCGGTTCCTACAACCGGCGCGCTTTCTTCAAACGGGCGCGCATCGCCGCAGAACAGTTCGGGCGGCCGGGCGGCATCTCGGCGATCCTCGCCGACATCGACCATTTCAAGCGGATCAACGACCAGCACGGGCACGATGTCGGCGACGTCGCCATCAAGGCCGTCGCCGATCTGCTCGCAGGAGAAGGTGTCGCCGGGCGCCTCGGCGGCGAGGAATTCGGCATCGTCCTCCCGGGCTGCAGCCTCGCCGAGGCCAGCACGCGGGCCGAGCACCTTCGGGAGCGCGTCCAGGCGCTGCGCATCCGTGGCAGCAAGAGTGCGGTCAGCCTGAGTTGCAGCTTCGGGGTCAGCACCTGGATCGACGCCGACAGCGTCGACGCCCTGCTCAAGCGGGCCGACATCGCGCTCTATGCCGCCAAGACCGGCGGCCGCAACCGCGTCGTCCCGTATGAGAGCGAGGCGCCCCGGGCTGTCGCAGGCTGAGACGGCCCGTCTGGTCCAAGTTGGCACGGGCGGCTTGCATATGGTTACCGGCCCCGTCCCGCGGTGGCACACTGGTTGCCTGAACAATGATGCAAAGCGACAGAATCGGCCAATATAAACCTTAATATTCAGGCAGAAATGCTGGAATAGATTTTGGAACTGAGCACCCGATCCCGGTGGGTTTGTATCAAGCCGGGAGACGAAAGGTGCGAGGTCATGAGTACGGCCGTTGGCGTTCTGATCCTGGATGAACCGCAGGACTTGAGTGCGACAGTTCGCGCCACTCTGGAGCATATGCCGGAGTTCCAGACGATCAGCGAAGAGGATCTGGACCAGGCGAATGCGGGGACAGCAGTCGCCCTCGTCTTCCTCGACGAGATCCGGCTCGCGGACGGGATCGCGCGCATCGTCGGGCTGAAGGAGCGGCAGCCGGGCCTGCGCACCCTCGTGGCCTTCGGTGCGCTCACCGCCGACGATCTTCGCGCGCTCCTGGCCGCGGGCGCGGATGCCTTCGTGGCGCGCTCGAAGTCGCCGCGGGAACTCTGCGCCGCCCTGCTCGCCCTGGCGGAGGGTTCGGATTGCCTCGTGCCCCCGGAACAGGCAGTCGCGATGCCGTCGGAACAGGGCGACGGCCTCGGGCTCACGCCGCGCGAGGCGGAGGTCCTCCGCTTCCTCAGTTCCGGCTTCAGCAACAAAGAGGTCGCCCGCCGTCTGGCCTTGAGCGTGCGGACGGTGGAGACCCACCGCCTGAACCTGCGCCGCAAGACGCAGACCGGGCGGTTGAAGGATCTGGTCTCCCTCGCCCGCCAGCTGGGGCTCGCGCCGGTGGTGGACAGCGAGCAGGTCCGCCGCGGCGACGGCCGGTCCGGCTCGGGGAACGACAACCAGTCCCGGCACTGACCGGAGCGCCGGATGATCCCGACCCGGGCTTCACACCTCAGCCGGCGCCGGCCTGCGCGCCGGCGGGGGCCCGCGCACGTCCCGACGACCGCTTCCGCTTGGCTGCCGACTTGGCTGCTGACTTGGCTCCCGACGTCACCGACGGTTCGGCCGCCGAACCGGTCTTCGGCTTGGCCAGGGTCTTCCCCGCGCTCCGCTTGCGTCCCTCGGCCGCCACGGGCTTGACCCGCTTGCCGGCCCGGGCGTCATCTTCGGCCGCGGCCAGACGGGCCTGGAGCAGCCCGAGAACCGCCGCCTCCTCCGGCCGGAGACGGGAGAGATCCGCGCTCAGCTCCGACTCGACCGCATCCTTCACCTGCAGCAGGAGGGCTCCCTCCAGGTAGCAGTCGAGGATCTGCGGGTGGATGTAGCACTTGCGGCAGATCGTCGGCGTGTTGCCGAGGCGGCCTGCGACGCTCTCGATCGCCGCCCGGACGTTGCGCTTGGCGCATGCCTCGCTGTCGAAGCTCTCGAACTCGTGCAGGGCAAGCGCGGCCAGCACCGTCCCGGCCCAGGTGCGAAAATCCTTGGCGGTGAAGTCCTCGCCGGTGATCGCCCGGAGATACGCGTTCACGTCCGACGAGGTGACGTCGCGCCGCGTGCCGTCCGCGTCGAGGTACTGGAACAGCTCCTGCCCGGGCAGGTCCTGGCACGCCTTCACGATCCGGGCGACGCGCCGGTCCTTGAGCGATACGTCCCAGGTCTTGCCGCTCTTGCCCTTGAACCGGAACGACAGGGCAGCGCCCTCGATACGGACATGCGGGTCGCGCAGGGTGGTCAGACCGTAGCTCTTGTTGGTGCGGGCATAATCGTCGTTGCCGACGCGGATCAGTGTGGTCTCGAGCAGGTGGACCACGGTCGCCAGGACCTTGTCGCGGCACAGGCCCGGGCGCTTCATATCGGCATCGACCCGGCGGCGGATGCCCGGCAGGGCGTCCGCGAAGGCCATGATGCGCGAGAACTTGTCGGCCTCGCGGGCCTGCCGGAACCCTGGGTGATAACGGTATTGCTTCCGGCCCTTGGCGTCCCGGCCGGTGGCCTGGATATGCCCGTTGCGGCGCGGGCAGATCCAGACGTCGGTGTAGGCCGGCGGGATCGCCAGAGCGCGGATGCGGGCCAGCGTCGCCGCGTCCCGCAGCGGGGCGCCCTTCGCGTCGAGGTATCGGAACCCCGTACCGCTGCGCTTGCGCCCGAGGCCGGGCCGGCTGTCGTCGACATAGACGAGTCCGGCTTCCTCGGCCGCCGCACGCAGGCCTGCGCCGCTCTGGACCGTCTCGAAATCCGCCATGGCCTGCCCCTCCCATGAACGCCGCCGGGGGCTGCGCCCGGCGGAAAGGCCCTCCTCAAACGGCGATGCGCGACCGCCGTTCCGGTGCTGCGCATCCGCCGCAGGACGATCCGGCGCGCCGTGCTAGAGGAAGCCGATGGAGTCCCCATCCGCCCGCGAAAACCTGCCCACACCGATGCGAAGCCTCGTCTTCGTGGTGACCGAGGATTGGTTCTTCGCCTCGCATTTCCTGCCCATGGCGCGGGCCGCGCTCGCCATGGGGCTCTCGGTCACCGTCGTCACCCGGGTGCGGGCGCACCGCGCGGCCATCGAGGCGACGGGCGCGCGCGTCGTCGCGCTGGAGGCGGAGCGGGCGAGCCTCAACCCGATGGCGGCGGGCTACGCCGCCGGGCAGCTGGCGGCGATCCTGAAGGCGCTCCGGGCCGACATCGTCCACTGCATCGCGCTGCGCGGCATCCTGGTGGGCGGAACCGCGGCCGCGATGGCCGGCATCCCGGCGCGGGTCTACGCGCTCACAGGCCTCGGTCTCATGGGCGCCCGCAGCGATCGGGTCGGGCGCGCGGCGCGCTTGGCCCTGCGGGCGCTGATCCGGGGCCCGCTGGCTTCCGCCCGCACCCGGTTCCTGTTCGAGAATCCGGACGACGCGCTGGCGCTCGGCCTCGATCCGTCCGAGCGCAGCGTCACCGTGGTCGGGGGTGCCGGCGTCGACCTCGACGCGTTCGCGCCGCGGCCACTGCCGGCGATGCCGCCGCTGCGGGTGGCAATCGTGGCGCGCATGCTCTGGTCGAAGGGCGTCGACGTGGCGGTGGAAGCCGTGCGCCTCGCCCGTTCCCGGGGAGCCCCCGTGGAACTCTCGCTGTACGGGGCGCCGGATCCGTCGAACCGGCGCGCGATCGCCGAGTCGACGCTGCGGAACTGGAGCCACGACGGCGTCGCCTGGCACGGGCCGACCGAAGACGTGGCCGCCGTGTGGGCCGGCCACCACGTCGCATGCCTGCCGTCCCGGGGCGGGGAGGGACTGCCGCGGACGCTGCTGGAGGCCGGCGGCTGCGGCCGGGCGCTCGTCACCACCGATGTCCCGGGCTGCCGCAGCCTCGTGCGCGACGGCGTCGAAGGCCTGCTCGTGCCGCCCGGCGACGCCCCGGCCCTGGCCAACGCCCTCGTGCGCCTGAGCGGCGATCCGGCACTGGTGGCGGCCCTCGGCGCGGCGGCCCGGGCGCGGATCGAGTCCGGTGGCTTCACCGAAGCTGCGGTGACCGACAGGGTCTGCGCCGTATGGCGCGATCTGCTGGAGGCCTGACCATGCGCGCTCCGGACGATCCGGCCGGCTTCATCGAGGCCAATACGCGGCTGCTGCCGGTTCCCCACGTCCCCGAGATCCGTCTTCACGTCGCCGAGGAGGCGACCGAGCTCTGGCAGCGGACCGAGGCGGAGTTGCAGGAGATCGGGCTGCCCCCGCCGTTCTGGGCCTTCGCCTGGGCCGGCGGTCAGGCGCTCGCCCGCTACGTCCTCGACAATCCCGGGATCGTCGATGGCCGCCGGGTGGTGGATTTCGCCTCCGGCTCCGGACTGGTGGCAATTGCCGCGGCCCGCGCCGGAGCGGACCATGTGGTCGCCAGCGACCTCGACCCGTTCGCCGTCGCGGCGATCCGGCTGAATGCAGCAGCCAACGGGGTCCGCGAGCGCATCGAGCCCGTCTCCACCGACCTCCTGGGTACCTCGCCCGAGGCCAGCTTGGTATTCGCGGCGGATGTCTTCTACGAGCGCGACCTCGCCCAGGCGGTGACCGGCTGGCTCTCCGACCTGCAAGCGCGGGGCGTCACCGTACTGATCGGCGACCCGGGCCGCGCCTACCTGCCGCGCGAGCGTCTCGAATGCCTGGCGACCTATGCGGTACCGGTCTCGCGCGCCCTCGAGGATGCCGAGATCAAGCGGAGCCACGTCTGGCGGTTGCGCGGCTGAGGCGATGGCGCGGCCGCCGCGCGCCAAATCGATGCGGTCGCGACCTTCGCGGGCTTCGAGGCTTCATCCACGGCCGGAATGCGTTACCTTGGGATCGGTCCGAGATTGGCTCGAGCGCCCCTCGCGCCGGGACGAGGCCGATACAGGTTCGTCCGTGTCCCGCGGAGGGGCGCACAGCGGCATAAGGGTTGTCAGTGAGCGTGAAGCCGAGCCTTCCCCGCGTCGTCGCCTTCTCCGGGAGCGCCAAGCGGCCTTCCCGGACCCGCGACCTCGTGGAGGCGGTCGGCGCCGAGCTTGGGCGACTGCGCCGCATCGACCTCAAGGTCTACGACCTGATCGATGCCGGGCCGGGCCTCGGCGCGACGCGGCGCGAGGACCTGTCCCTGCCGGCGGCGCGACTGATCGAGGCCATCGAGGGGGCGGACGCCCTGATCGTCGGGACGCCGGTCTACCAGGGAGGCTATGCCGGCCTCTTCAAGCACGTGTTCGATTTCGTCGATCCGGCGCGGATGTCGGGCATCCCGGTTGCGCTCACGGCCACGGGCGGCGGCCTGCGCCACGCCCTCGTGGTCGAGCACGGCCTGCGGCCGCTGTTCGGCTTCTTTGCGGCCCATGTGGCGCCGACATCAGTCTATGCCGGCCCCGAGGACATGGCCGACGGGCGCGTCATCGACGAGACCGTGGCCGTCCGGCTCGCTGCCGCCGCCGCCGAGCTGGCGGCCCTGCTCGACGTCGCGCGGGCGATCGATGCCGGCGCGGCCGCCTGAGGCAAGAATCCCCGAGACCGCGGCCGGCCCTAGATCCGGAGCGGACCACGCCAACCCGCGAGGGATCATGTCAGGTTCTCCGATCACGGCCGGCCGGGCGCCCGCGCCGCTCCCCGCCACCTACGTCACGGCCTCCGGCCTGCCGCGCTACCATCCGGTCGCGCAGGCGCTTCACTGGTTCACCGCCGCCCTGGCGCTGGCGGTGCTGCCGCTCGCCTGGGTGGCGATGAGCCTGCCGCCGGCGCCGGCCAAGGGCAGCCTGTTCGTGCTGCACAAGTCGGTCGGGCTGACGATCCTGGCGATCGTCGTCCTGCGGATCGTGTGGCGCATGATCCGGCCGGCGCCCCCGGACCCTCAGGCGCCGCGGCTCCTGACGCTGATCGGCCGCGTGAACCACTGGCTGCTCTACGCGATCTTCCTGATCATGCCGGTCAGCGGCTACCTGCTGAGCGCGCTGTCCGGACGGGACACCCCGTATTTCTGGCTGTTCACGATCCCCGGCCTGACCAAGGACGAAGGGGCGCAGAAGATCGCCGAGTCGATCCATCTCGTCGGGCAATGGTTCGTCTACGCCCTGGTGCTGCTGCACATTGCCGGGACGATCTGGCACCTCGTCATCCGACGGGACGGCCTGCTGGAGCGCATGCTGCCGGTCCAGGACGGACGCGGGACCCGGTAGGTCAGTCGACGCGGCGCAGAACGAAGGTGGTGCCGACCTCCGGGTCGCGCCGCCAGCGTCCGTCGCCGCTCGGAACCAGGTCGATGGTGTGGCCGCGCTTGGCGGTCAGCGTCATGCGCCCGTTCGCGTAGCGCCAGCGGACCGGATCGAACACCTCCAGGCCGCCGTCGTGGCAGCCGGGCACCACGTGAACACCGTCGCCGGCCCCCTCCAGGCTGATGCGGCAGGTATCCCGCTCCTGGAAACGGTCGAGGGCGTACACCCCCGGCACAGGTCCCGCGGCCGCGGTCGATGCGCGTTGCAGCTCCGCCGGCACGGCCGGCGCCGTCTGCAATGGGGCCGTAGGGGGGCGGGTCTCGATCCCGGCGATATCGGGCGTGGCGGCGGCGGGCGGCCGCATCGCCACGATGTCGAGGGGCACGAAGCTGTAGTGCTCGCCGCCCTCGGACGTCGCCATGAGGCTGCGCTGGTCCGGCCGGCGGATGAAGTCGAGGATCGGACGGACGTTGCGGTCGACGAGGCGCACGGCCCCGTCGACGAAGAGCCACCCGGCGACCCCGCTCACGATCGGGAGGGCGCGCCGGCAGCCGGCCGGGAAATTCACACGCCGGCCGGCATCGCCGTTCGCCAGCTGCAGAGTCATCACGCAGCGGCGGTTGGTGCCGTCACGGGACAGGTCCCAGGATCCGGGGGCCTCCCCTAGCTTCTCGGGCAGGCTCGGCGGGGCCGGGGGCGCCGCGAGGGTCTCCGGGGCCGGGACACTGGGCTCGGTCGCTTCTTGCGCTGCGGCCGGCCACGGAATCAGGGCCAAAGCGGCAAGCAGCGCGGCCTGTGCGGATTTCACGCGTGCGGGCTCCAGGGTGTCTCGGCAACGGGGGTCAGCGGGCCGCGGCCTTCGAACCAGGACACGACATTGTCGACCACGAGTTGGGCCATCGCCGCGCGGGTGTGCTCGGAGGCGGAGCCGACATGCGGCAGCAGCACGGTGTTGTCGAGGGCGGCGAGGTCGGCCGGCACGTGCGGCTCGTTCTCGAACACGTCGAGCCCGGCGCCCAGGATCGTACCCGTCCGCAGTGCGGCGATCAGCGCGGCCTCGTCGACGAGGCTGCCGCGGGCGACGTTGACGAGGATCCCCTCGGGGCCCAGCGCCTGCAGGACCGGGGCATCCACCAAGCTTTTGGTGCCGGCGCCGCCGGGTGCGACCACGATCAGGATGTGGACTGCCCGGGCCAGGCCGATCAGGCTGTCGTGGTAGGCGTAGGGAACATCCGCCTGCGGGCGGCGGCCGTGATAGTCGATCTCGACGCCGAAGCTTTCGAGCCGACGGGCGATCGCCCGCCCGATCCGGCCGAGCCCGAGGATGCCGACCCGGCGCTCGCGCAGCGAAGCCGTGAGCGGGAACGGGGCCTTGGGCCAATGGCCTGCGCGCAGGTAGCGGTCGGCCTGCGGGAGCCGCCGCAGCGTCGCCAGCACCAGGCCGACGGCGAGGTCGGCGACCTCGTCGGTGAGCACGTCCGGGGTGTTGGTGACGACGATGCCCCGCCGGTGCGCCTCGACGGCATCGACGGCGTCGTAGCCGACCCCGAAATTGGCGATGATCTCCAGATTCGGCAGGCGGTCCATGAGGGCTGCGTCGACCTGGCCGCCGACGCAGAGGCCGCGGATCCGCGCGCCGATCTCGGTGAGCCTCGCCTCCGGGTCGGCGGCCTCCGCGAGCCGGTGCACGGTGAAGCGGCCCGCGAAGGCTGCCTCGATCAGCGGATGCATCGTCCGCAGGAACAGGATCTCGGGCGGCGCTTCGGGCATCTCACACTCCCCTATCCGGCCGGCCGCCGATGCGGCGACCGAGCGCGGATCCTGGCATAGGGCCTGCGCCCGGTGATGCACCACAGGGCCCGGCCGCCCAGCCGTGACATCCGGGATCCAGCGCCGAGCGGCCTGTCGCTCGGGGCAGGGCTCGCCCCTTCCGAAAACCGCGCGCGATGCCTACTAAGGACAGCGCATAACCGCGAGAGCTTTGCACCGACTCCATCCGAAGACGAAAACCGATGACCAGCCCGCGCACCCTCTACGACAAGATCTGGGACGACCACGTCGTCGATGTCCAGCCGGACGGCACCAGCCTCCTCTACATCGACCGTCATCTCGTTCACGAAGTGACGAGCCCGCAGGCGTTCGAGGGACTCCGCGTGGCCGGCCGCAAGGTTCGGCACCCCGAGAAGACGCTGGCGGTGGTCGACCACAACGTCCAGACCTCCGACCGCTCGAAGGGCATCGAGGATCCCGAGAGCCGGACCCAGCTCGAGGCGCTGGCCGAGAACGTGCGCGATTTCGGCATCGAGTTCTACGACGCCCTCGACCGGCGCCAGGGCATCGTCCACATCATCGGCCCGGAGCAGGGCTTCACGCTCCCCGGCCAGACGATCGTGTGCGGTGATTCGCACACCTCGACGCATGGCGCCTTCGGGGCGCTTGCCCACGGCATCGGCACCTCGGAGGTCGAGCATGTGCTCGCCACCCAGACGCTGCTGCAGAAGAAGGCCAAGAACATGCGCGTCACGGTGGACGGCACGTTGCCGGCCGGCGTGACCGCCAAGGACATCATCCTGGCGATCATCGGCGAGATCGGCACCGCAGGCGGCACCGGCCACGTGATCGAGTACGCCGGCGAGGCGATCCGCGCCCTCTCGATGGAGGGGCGGATGACGATCTGCAACATGTCGATCGAGGGTGGCGCCCGTGCCGGGATGGTCGCGCCCGACGCCACCACATACGCCTACGTCAAGGACCGCCCGAAGGCCCCCAAGGGCGCGGCCTTCGACAAGGCGCGGGCCTACTGGGAGAGCCTGCTCACCGACGAGGGCGCGCAATTCGACCGCGAGGTGCGCCTCGACGCCGCGAGCCTGCCGCCGATCGTCAGCTGGGGCACGAGCCCCGAGGACGTGATCTCGGTACGCGGCCGTGTGCCGGACCCGGCCGCGATCGCCGACGAGAACAAGCGGCAGTCGAAAGAGAAGGCGCTGGCCTACATGGGCCTGACCCCGGGCACGCCGATCACCGACATCACCCTGGACCGAGTGTTCATCGGCTCCTGCACCAATGGCCGGATCGAGGATCTGCGGGTCGTGGCCAAGATGGTCGAGGGCCGCAAGGTCCATGAGAGCGTCTCGGCCATGGTGGTGCCGGGCTCCGGACTCGTGAAGGCGCAGGCCGAGGCCGAGGGCATCGACCGGGTGCTGAAGGCGGCGGGCTTCGACTGGCGCGAGCCGGGCTGCTCCATGTGCCTCGGCATGAACGCCGACCGGCTCAACCCGCTGGAGCGGTGCGCTTCCACGTCGAACCGGAATTTCGAGGGCCGTCAGGGCCATCGCGGACGCACGCATCTGGTCTCGCCGGCGATGGCTGCGGCCGCTGCAGTGGCCGGCCGCTTCGTCGACATCCGGGATTGGCCGCAGGGCTGAAATCCCGATTGACGGGCCACGTCGGTCCGCATAAACGGGGCCGTCGCCGGCTGAAGGCCGGTGGCGAGCCCAGGTGGCGGAATTGGTAGACGCGCTGGTTTCAGGTACCAGTCTTGCAAGAGGTGAAGGTTCGAGTCCTTTCCTGGGCACCATCAGCCGCCTAAAGCGCTGATCCGCAACAAAGCAATTCCCTTGGTTTGATCGTTCGGATGGTTGCATCCGTTCGAGTCCGGCACCGAGATCGTCGACGCGAAGGACGGCAGCAGCGCGGCGCTGGGTCCTCGCCGGGCGCATCCACGGCGGCGCCGACCATGCTGCAGGGCCTCGAGAAGGTCGTCGCAGCGCAGGCATGGCAGGGGAAGATCCGGCAGGCGGTCCGAGCTACGGCACCGCATTCAGATCCCGATCGGGTCGCCCCGGAATGGGCCTACATGGTGCGGCGATTGCAGCCGTTCGTGCCGCTGCGGATCGACCGGGGCCGTGCTCAAGCCTGTCCCGACAAGCAGCGTCGTGCCGCACATCAGCAGGACGGCCGTTCCGGCTGCCGCCTATGACCTCGCACTCTGAGCCGGATCGCCCCGACTCCCACGCGGTCGCGTGAAGGTCGGGGCCAGGGCCCACAGCGCACTCCGGCATCGCTGCCCCGCGCGACAGGCGGCGTCCCCTACCGAGCTGCGCTGGCGGCGTGGAGCCAGCCGAAATCGACTGGGTAGCCAAGGCCGTGAAGCATCTTGACCCGCTTCCACGAGGCCGAACGGGCAGAGGCCTCGTCCTGGCCGGCCTCGACCTCCGCGGCTTCCATGTCCTGAAGTTCACGGGTCAGTTCCTCGCGGAGGCCGGCCGCCTTCATGGCGCCGAGCGCAGCCGTGAACGCCCGCTCGGTAATTTTCACCTGGTCGCAAATCTGACGCACGCTCATCAGTCCTGAGCCCTCTGATATTGCAGATGGACTGCCGCTTCGCAGTCTCCAGACTCCTATCATCCCAGGATGCCCCATGGACGTACGTCTTTGGGTCAGACGGGTTTCGTATCCACCGGGATAAAGCCGCCGGCTCACTTCAGCGACAGCGAACCGAGGCGACGCGTCGCACGACGCCACCGCCGCTTCCGTCCGAATATCCTGCGCGGGTCGGCGAGCCGCGTTTCGAGGTCATCCTTGTGGATGATCCCGGGCTGTACGGTGGCGGCGATCGCGACCAGTGCGGCCGAGCCGACCAGCGCGACCATTGCTGCACCCCAGAACAAACTCTCGAACATTTGGTACTTCCGGCAGGCGTCAGTCTCCAATAGACTCGAAGTCTGATTGAAATTGCGGCCAAAGCTAGACCGTGCAGCATATTTTGCACGCTATTCAGTATCGGCCGGCGCCGCGCGTTGAAGGTCGCGCCGCCTCGACAGCTGTTCAACGCTCCGTTCCGGACGCCGAATACCGGTCCGCGGCGCGAAGGCGAATCGCCCTATGGCGGTGTGCCCGGACGTCCTTGCGCTGGATCAAGGCGCATGGCGCCGTTCGCAGGAAGATTCGTCCGCGCCGCAACAGGGGCCGAGCGATGCGAACCTATATCGTCACCTTCTACAAGACCGTTTCCGACGATACCGGCCATGATCACCATGTCCTGCAGCGGCAGGTCGCAGTCCGCGCCCAATCGGACGTGTCCGCCGAGTGGCAGGCGAAGGCGATGCTCTGCGAGCACGCGCGGGTCATCGACTGGCGGCTGCGGGCGGACACCTGCGAGGTCGCCGCGGCTCCGCATCTCGCAGCGTGAGGCCCCGATCCTGAGCCCCGATCCGGCCGGGCCGGTAGATGAGCCGGGCCGGAACTTGGCAGACAGGATCGGGCGCGTCGGTCCCGGCAGGCAGGCTGGGCGATTTACGAAGCATTCATACTTCCGGTGTCCCCTGGCACTCGATCGTGAGCGATCCCCGGCCCGACCGCATCGGGCTGGCGGCTCCAGCCTTTGGGATCGTGATCCTTTCGACGAGCGGCCCTCCACTTCGTCGAGAGGCAGCCGGGACGGGGATACGCAAGCCATGCCGAGCAGGACCGACAAGGAGCCTAACGAACCGATCCTGGAGTTGTGGCGAATCCTGGCGTTGGCACTGATCGTCGCCGCCGGGATGCTGTTCGTCCACCTGATCGTTCCCGCCGAGGCCGAAGCCTCCAACCAACCGTCGGGCGCAGCCGCGACGGTTCGGTAGCCGGCAGGATCCGCGGGGCCGAGGCCACAGGGCCGCCGGAGCCCAGGACACCATACCGGCGGCGTCAAACCGATCAGCCAGCCGACGGCCCGGGCGGCGCGGCCGCATTCGGCTGGGCGCCGCAGATCAGGACAGCCACCCGCGGAAGCGCGTAATCCGAAATCAGTAAGTTACTTCGGCGCGCCCAGTCGCAGGCCGCAACTATAGAAATCACAAGCAGTCAAGGTCGACATCGCGCGTTCGCCGCGGAGGCCCGCTGGACGCGGACCGGCCAAGGCGCGACACCTACTGCATCGGCAGCGGCAACGCCTCGACGGCGATCTCGCCGATCCCGCGAGCCGCGAGCGAGGCGCGCAGCGGCGCGGTCAGGCAGGTCCCGGCCGTGAAGGCGCCGTGCACGCTCGCGTCCCGGGCCGCATCACGCGGGGCCCCGCCGATCAACTGCACCACCCGCCGCGCGATGGCCGGGGCCGGGTCGATCCAAGCCACCGGCCAGGGCGCGAGGGCCTCGAGGCGCGGCAGCAGCAGGGGATAATGGGTGCAGGCGAGGCAGACCACGTCGGTGCGCCGCCCGTCCGGCTCCGCCACGAAGCAGGGAGCGATCTCGGCGGCCAGGGTGGCGTCGTCCACGGGCGTACCGGCCAGTTCGGCTTCGGCGAAGCCCGCGAGGTTCGGCGAGCCCACCAGGGTGACCGCGCAGGACCCCGCATAGGTCGCGATCAGGTTGTGGGTGTACGAGCGCGCCACCGTGCCGGGGGTGGCGAGCAGGGAGACGAGCCCCGAACGTGTTGCCTCGGCGGCTGGCTTGATCGGCGGCACCACGCCGACGAACGGGGTGGCGAAGCGCTGGCGCAGAGCCGGCAGCACGAGGGTCGAGGCGGTGTTGCAGGCGATCACGACCAGATCGGGCCGGTGCGTCGCGACGAGCTGCTCCATCACGGTCAGGACCCGGGCGACGAGGGTCGCCTCGCCGAGCCGCCCGTACGGGAAAGCGGCGTCGTCGCCGGCATATATGTAGCGGGCATCGGGGCGGGCGCGGCGCACAGCGTCGAGGACGGTGAGACCGCCCAGGCCGGAATCGAAGACCAGGATCGTCGGCTCCGGCGCGCCCCTGAACGCCGCAGGGGCCAGGCTGGCCCCGGCCATCAGATCGATCCGCATGGAAACCCTGGACTCCGCGATGAGCGTCTCGAATCTCGGTGCCGAGAGTTAAGGCCGTGTCACTGCGGCAAGAGAAAGACCCGCGATCCCCAACCGATCTTGTTAACGGTCGTCACCCGACACGCGAACGGGCCGACCGGGGACATGAGGGAGGCGGAATCTCCTGCGGAGGTTGTCTGACCCCGACGGGGACTTATCTTCCTCGCCCGGGCCCGGCGCCGATGAGACGGTTCCAGGACGGGCTCGAAAAGAGGAAGGATCCGCGCATGGCAGCGACGGCGGCACTCCGCTCAGGCGACGCGCGCGCGCAGGCGGCGCCGGCCTTCCCGCCGCCGCCCGTGACAGCCCGGCCGATCGACCGCGCGGCCTGGATCGGCGCCTACCGCCATGTCCGGTGCGAGACCGAGCGACGCGCCGCGCCGCTCTCTCCGGAGGACCAGCAGGTCCAGTCGATGGCCGATGCCAGCCCGACCAAGTGGCATCGCGCGCACGTGACCTGGTTCTTCGAGCAGTTCCTGCTCCGCGAGCATCTGCCGGGCTACGCCATCTACGACGAGCGCCTGCACTACCTGTTCAATTCTTACTACGTCGCGGCCGGCCCGCGTCAGCCGCGCATCCAGCGGGGCATGATCACCCGTCCGACCATGGCGGAGGTGACGGCCTACCGGGCCCATGTCGACCGGGCCGTGGAAGCGCTTCTGGGCGAGGCGTCCGACAGCGCACTGGACGGCCTCCTGCCGATCCTCGAGATCGGCCTGTATCACGAACAGCAGCATCAGGAGCTCCTGCTCACCGATATCCTGCACGCCTTCGCGCAGAACCCGCTGAACCCGGTCTATGACTCCGATTGGCGCTTCCCCGGAGCCTCGGCGAAGGCAGGCCGCGCCGCGCTTGCTCGCGGTGTCGCCTGGATCGGGCATACGGGCGACGGATTCTCGTTCGACAACGAGTCGCCCCGCCACGAGGCGCTGATCCTGCCCGGCCGGATCGACAAGGCCCTCGTTACGAACCGTCAATGGCTCGCCTTCATGGAGGATGGCGGGTACGCCAAGCCCGAGCTGTGGCTCTCGGACGGGTGGTATGCCGGCCAGGGCGAGGCCTGGGAGGCGCCCGGCTACTGGCGCCGGGACGGCGACGGCTGGGCGATGATGACCCTCGGCGGGCTGCGGCCGGTGGAGCTCGACGCCCCCGTGACCCATGTCAGCTACTACGAGGCCGACGCCTATGCCCGCTGGGCCGGCCGCGTCCTGCCGACGGAGTTCGAGTGGGAGGTCGCGGCCCGGGACGGTGCCCTGCCGGACGCGTTCGGGCTCGTCTGGCAATGGACCCGCAGCGCCTACGTGGCCTATCCGGGCTACCGGCCGCTCTCCGGGGCCCTCGGCGAGTACAACGGCAAGTTCATGGCCAACCAGTTCGTGCTGCGCGGCTCCTCCGTCGCCACCCCCGAGGGCCATGCAAGGCTGCCGTACCGCAACTTTTTCTATCCTCACCAGCGCTGGCAGTTCACCGGCCTGCGCTTGGCCGACGCCGCCTGACGCGCCCCGGAGCCCCCCTTTGACCGTCAAGCCCACCTTCCCCGACGCGACACCGGTCGCGCTGGAAACAGCCGAGCTGGCCTTTCTCGCCGACGTGCGGGACGGTCTCTCCCGTCCGCAGAAAGCGCTCTCGCCGAAATACTTCTACGATGCCGCAGGCTCGGCCCTGTTCGAAGCGATCACGCGGCTGCCGGAATACTATCCGACCCGCACGGAGATCGGCATCCTGGACAGGAGCGGGCCGGAAATGGCGGCACTTCTGCCGGCCAAGGCAGCCCTGGTCGAATTCGGCAGCGGCTCGACGGCCAAGCTCCGGAGATTGCTGCGGCACCTCGACAAGCTCGCGGCCTACGTCCCGGTGGACGTCTCCGGCGAGTTCTTGCGCGCGCAGGCCGAGACCCTGAGCGGCGACTTCCCGCATCTGCGGGTCGAGCCGGTGGTGGCCGACTTCACCCGCGACTTCGACCTGCCCGAAACCCTGAGCGGGATGCCGCGGGCCGGCTTCTTCCCCGGATCGACCATCGGCAATTTCGAGCCGGCGGAGGCCGAAGACCTGCTGCGGCGGTTCGGGCGGATCCTGGGGGTGGGCGCGCACATGATCGTGGGCGTCGACCTCGTGAAGGATGCGGCGACCCTGGAGAATGCCTACGACGACGCCCAGGGGGTGACGGCGGCCTTCAACCTCAATCTCCTGACGCGGATCAACCGGGAACTCGCCGGCCGGTTCGACCTCGACAGCTTCGCGCACAGGGCCGTGTTCAACGCGGATGCGTCGCGGATCGAGATGCATCTCGTCGCCCGGGACGCGCAGGCGGTGCGCGTGGGCTCCGATACCTTCGCGTTCGAGGCCGGCGAGACGATCCATACCGAGAGCAGCTACAAGTACACGGTCGAGACCTTCCGGGCGCTTGCGGAACGGGCCGGCTGGACGTGGCTCCAGGTCTGGACGGATCCGGAGGGGCTGTTCTCGGTCCACGCTCTCCGGCAGGATTAGGGCGCTTCCGATCGAAGCGGCTCCCGGTCCCGCGCAGCGATGCCGTCGCCTCGGAGGCTGATGAGCGAGGTCGAGCGATCTGGGCCTGCCGCCGTGGCCGTGGAGACGGGGTGAAGGACGCCCGGATGCGTTTCAGCCCGCGCTGGTTCTACCTCGTGGCGCCCGGTCTGGGCGCGCTGGCCGGCTTGCTCTACGGTTCGATCTTCGCGGTCGGCCCCCTGACGGGTTCGGCGATCCGCGGCGCGATCATCGGCGCGCCGATCCTGCTTTACGAGCGCAGGCTGCTGCTTCCGGCGATGCGCGAGCGCGTGCGCCAACTGGCGACCCCTTTGTTCCTGATCGCCACCGTGGCGATCTACGTGGGGATGATCATCGCGGGCAACGCGGCCGCCAGCACCGTGCTGAACCGACTGTTCCGCTTCATGTACAGCGAGCGGAACGCGATGCTGATGTCGCAATCCGGCCTGCTCTACGCCCTCGGCGCCTCGGCCGTCGCGGTGTTCGTGTTCCGGGTCCGGGACCTGATAGGACCGGGGGTCTTCGCCAACCTGCTGATCGGGCGCTATCACCGGCCGATCAGCGAGGAGCGCGTCTTCCTGTTCCTCGACGTGACCGGCTCGACGCGCTTCGCGGACCGTCACGGCGACCGCGCGGCCCAGGCCTATCTCGGGCAGGTGTTCAACGCGCTGGCGCTGCCGGTCTCACGCGCGCGGGGCTCGATCGACGACTATATCGGCGACATGGCCCTGGTCACCTGGACGATCGAGCGAGGCACCCGCGACGCGGCCTGCCTGCGCTGCGTCTTCGATTTCGCAGCGCGGCTCGCCGAGGATGCCGCCGCCTGGACGGAACGCTTTGGGCAGGTCCCGGAATTCCGCGCCGCCCTCCATTGCGGCTCGGTGGTCACGGCCGAGATCGGGCTGGAGCGTCACAAGATCGCGTATTTCGGCGATGTCGTGAACACGACCGCGCGTCTGGAGAGCCTGTCGAAGACCCTCGGCGTCCACGTCCTCGTATCGGCCGATCTCCTCGATCGCATCGGCCGGCTGCCGGACGATCTCGTGGCGGAGGGCCTGGGTCGCCACAGCCTGCGGGGCCGCGACGAGCCCCTGGCGGTCGCCGCGATCACGCAGCGGGCGGCCGCCCCCATGCCGACCTCGACAATCCTTTCGCGCGCGGCACAACCACCCGGTCTTCGCTGAGACCTGTCAGGCGCCGAGCGCCTTCAGCACCGCGCGGGCGGCGCGCGCGCCGTCGAGGGTGGCACCGCCGACCGTCATCGCGCCGCCGCCGGCCAGCGCCTCGCCGGCGAAGAACACGCGCCCGCCGACCGGATTCCGCAGGCGATCACGTGCCTCCGCGTGGCCGGGGCCGACGATGGAATACGAGCCCCGGGCATAGGGATCGGTCCACCAGCCGGCGAGCCGCCCGGCCAGAATGGCGCCCCGCACCTCTGCGCCGAAGATCGCGCCGAGCCGCTCGGAGGCGAGGGCGACGGCCGCCGGCTCACCCGCCCCGCACAGGTCGCGGGCGAGGTCGCCGCCGAGGTTGGCGACCGCGAGGGCGCGGCCGAACGGACCCATCTCGAAGTAGAGCGTCGGTCCGACCTTGGTCGCCGACACCGCGTCGCCGAGCGCCGCCGGATCGACCTTCGCGGGGTCGAGACGCAGGCCAATCTTGGTGTAGGCCCCCATTCGCAGGCCCGCGAGCGCCGCCTCCGCGGCATCGGGCAGGCGCGGCGCGAACCGGATCGCGCCGGCCTTCAGCACGCCCACCGGCACCGTGACGATCACGGCCGCCGCTTCGAGCGTGCCGCGCCCGGTCTCGACCCGGACGGTCCGTCCGGACCAGTCGATCGCCAGAACCGGACAGCCGAGACTCACTGGCAGGTCGGCGAAGTGCCGCGCCACGAGGTCGCCGTAGCCGTCGACCCACAGGTCGGTGCCGGACCAAAGCCGGTCGTAGTCCATCGCGGAGACGCGCTCGGGATCCTCGCCCAGCGAGAGCCGGCTCAACCCCGCGGCCGCCTGTTCGGCGTTCGGACCGCCGACGCGGGCCGCCTCCGCGAGCGAGGTATCGGAGCCCTTCGGGGCCAGCAGAGCATCGAGCGCGGCAAAGCCGGCACGCCGGCTGGACGTCTCCGCCTCGGTGGCCGGGCGGCCATCGATGCTCAGCGAGCGGGCCCAGCCGTCCTCGCGGGCGAAGCGGGCGCCTGCGTCCCGGGCGATCGGCGCCCAGGGATTGCGCTCGGCCCAATGAATGTACTGGGCGCCGGCGTCGAACGGGCAATCCGGGCCGAGCGCCCGGTCGGTGAAGGCGCGGCCGCCGATCCGGTCCCGCGCCTCGACAAGAGTGACGTTCTGGCCCGCCGCGCGCAGGGCTGCGGCGGCTGCCAAGCCGGCGGCCCCCGCGCCGATGACCACCACCGTCGCGCCCCGCGCCGCCGTACGCAGGGCGGGCGCCGCGAGCGCGACCGAGGCCAGGATCGTTCTGCGGGTCGGTCTCATCGCGTGCGCGCTCGGCAGCAACCTGGAGCCGTGTCCGACCCCGCCGTTCGAGCCGAGCGCTCCGTCAGACGCCCTGCATCGGCCCCGAAGCCGCCTCGCCACTCCGGAACGACGGCCCATCCCGAAACCGCCAGAGCATCTCCGACAGCGCGCTAACCGTGCGCACCCGGGCCGCCCGACCGCTTCTCCATCATCGCCTTGACCTGCATCAGCTGGTCCCAGACCTGGCCCGGCGACGTCCCGAAGAAGTCGAAGCCCGCATTCACGCCCCAGTAGATGCCGAAGCAGATCAGCGGCACCAGCACCCAGGCGAGCATCTCTTCGCCACGCCGACGCCGCTGGCGACGGCGGCGTCGCTCCTCGCGCCGCGTCATCTTCTGGGGGGGCGCCGCCGGATGCGCGACGGGGGAAAGAGGTCCCTCGTGCAGGTCTTCAGTCATCAGGCGCCTCCTCGCCGCGGCGCGTTCGCGTCGCGGCGGTCATAGACCGGCAAGGCTTGGTCCGAAAGCCTGCCGGCCGCCGTGCGCGCCCTTATGCGCGCACGAGTGGCACCTTCGGCACGGTCCGGATGCCGCCCGAGCCGCCGCCCCCGCCGCCCTTGTCGTCCTTCGGGGTCTTCTTGCGCGTGGTCGCGCGGGGCTTGGCACGCTTGTGCCGCTTGGCCGCGTTGGTGACGTCGGCCTCCGGCTTCGGCGTGACCGGACCGGCCGGAAAATCGAAGCCGAGGCTGTCCTTGGCGCCGGCCTTGGCCTCCTCGTCCTCAGGCTTGCGCACCACGACCTTGACGGCACCGCCATCCTTGAGCTTGCCGAACAACACCTCGTCCGCCAGAGGCGTCTTGATCGTCGACTGGATCAGCCGCGCCATCGGGCGGGCGCCCATCGCGTCGTCGTAGCCGTGCTCCACCAGCCACTCGCGGGCCTCGTCCGACAGCTCGATCGTGACGTTGCGGTCGGCGAGCTGCGCCTCGAGCTGGAGCACGAACTTGTCCACCACCTTCGCCACCACGTCCTTCGGCAGGTGGCCGAACGAGATGATCGCGTCGAGACGGTTGCGGAATTCCGGCGCGAACAGGCGGTTGATCGCCTCCACGTCGTCCCCCGTCCGCTTGGCCTGGGTGAAGCCGTAGGCCGACTTCGCCAGGTCCGAGGCGCCCGCGTTCGACGTCATGATGATGATGACGTTGCGGAAATCGACCTGCTTGCCGTTGTGGTCGGTGAGCTTCCCGTGGTCCATCACCTGCAGCAGGATGTTGAACAGGTCCGGATGCGCCTTCTCGATCTCGTCGAGCAGGAGCACGCAGTGCGGGTGCTGGTCGATCCCGTCAGTGAGCAGGCCGCCCTGGTCGAAGCCGACATAGCCGGGGGGCGCGCCGATCAGGCGGCTGACCGTGTGGCGCTCCATGTATTCCGACATGTCGAAACGCAGCATCTCGACGCCCAGCGAAGCCGCGAGCTGCTTGGCCGCCTCGGTCTTGCCGACGCCGGTCGGGCCCGCGAACAGGTAGGAGCCGATCGGCTTGTCCGGATCGCGCAGGCCGGCCCGCGCGAGCTTTATCGCCGAGGTCAGGGCCTCGATGGCGCTCGGCTGGCCGTAGACCACCCGCTTCAGGTTCTCGGTCAGGTGCTGCAGCACCACCGCGTCGTCCTTCGAGACGGTCTTGGGCGGGATGCGGGCCATCGTGGCGATGGTCGCCTCGATCTCCTTGATGCCGATGGTACGCTTGCGTCGCGCCTCCGGCACCAGCATCTGCGAGGCCCCGGTCTCGTCGATCACGTCGATCGCCTTGTCGGGCAGCTTGCGGTCGTTGATGTAGCGGGCCGACAGCTCCACTGCGGCCTTCACGGCCTCGGTCGTGTACTTGAGCTTGTGGAACTCCTCGAAGTACGGGCGCAGGCCCTTCACGATCTCGATCGTGTCCGGGATCGACGGCTCGTTGACGTCGATCTTCTGGAAGCGGCGCACCAGGGCGCGGTCCTTCTCGAAGTACTGGCGGTACTCCTTGTAGGTGGTCGAGCCGATGCAGCGCAGCGTGCCCGAGGCGAGGGCGGGCTTGAGCAGGTTCGACGCGTCCATGGCGCCGCCCGAGGTCGCACCGGCGCCAATCACCGTGTGGATCTCGTCGATGAACATGATCGCGTTCGGATGCGCCTCGATCTCCTTCATCACCTGCTTGAGGCGCTCCTCGAAGTCGCCCCGGTAGCGGGTGCCGGCCAGCAGCGTGCCCATGTCGAGGGAGAATACCGTGGCGTCGGCCAGGACCTCCGGCACCTCGTGCTGGATGATCTTGCGCGCCAGACCCTCGGCGATGGCGGTCTTGCCGACGCCCGGGTCACCCACGAGCAGCGGGTTGTTCTTCTGCCGGCGGCACAGGACCTGGATGGTCCGCTGGACCTCGCTCTCGCGGCCGATCAGCGGGTCTATCTTGCCGTCGCGGGCCTTCTTGTTGAGGTTGACGCAGTAGGCATCGAGCGCGTCGCCCTTCTTCTTCGCGCCGCGGGGATCGCCCTCGTCGCTCGGCCGCTCGGCGGCGCCTTCCTCCTCGGCACCGCGCACCGGCTTCGACTCGGAGGCGCCCGGACGCTTGGCGATGCCGTGGCTGATGTAGTTCACCGCGTCGTAGCGGGTCATGTCCTGCTCTTGCAGGAAGTAGGCGGCGTGGCTCTCGCGCTCGGCGAAGATCGCCACCAGCACGTTGGCGCCTGTGACCTCCTCGCGGCCGGAAGACTGGACGTGGATCACCGCGCGCTGGATCACCCGCTGGAACCCGGCCGTGGGCTTGGCATCCTGGCGGCCGTCACCCTTCAGGTTCGAGAGTTCGGTATCGACGTAGTCGACCAAGCTGCGCTTGAGCGTGTCGATCTCGACGTTGCAGGCGCGCATGACCGCAGCCGCGTCCTGATCGTCCACCAGGGCGAGCAGGAGATGCTCCAGCGTCGCGAATTCGTGCCGACGCTCGCCGGCGAGCGCCAGGGCCCGGTGGAGAGCTTGTTCTAGGCTGCGTGAGAAGCTTGGCAAAGCTGGCCTCTGTGTGGGTGCCTACCGCGAGCGGCGCCTATTTCTTTTCCATAACGCACTGGAGAGGATGTTGGTGTTTGCGTGCGAAGTCCATGACCTGCGTCACCTTGGTCTCCGCCACCTCGTAGGTGAAGACCCCGCACTCGCCGACCCCGTTCTGATGCACGTGCATCATGATGTGGTAGGCGTCCTCGTGGCTCTTGTTGAAGAAGCGCTCGACCACCAGCACGACGAATTCCATCGGCGTATAGTCGTCGTTCAGAAGGAGTACCCGGTAGAGGCTGGGCCGCTTGGTCCGGGGCTTCGTGCGGGTGATGATCGCGGTGTTGGAACGGTCGTCCCCTCCCGGTGCGCGCGAGCCGGACGCCGTGGTCGCGCGGAACGCCGGCCTGTGAACCTTCGTCGATATCGCGGTGCCCTGCCTGGGGACCTGTGTCATGTGCGTCGAACCGATCCCTCGATTGGAGCGGGCGTCGCCGGCCCCGAATACCGATCCTGTCGCGACCCTGCCGGAAGCGGCACCCGGGTCCGTGACGATTAATCTACAGACCGTGCGGCGAGTTCGCCAGACGCCTGTGCGCACTTGTCCGCCCCGCAGGGGCCACCTCGGGCGCACCGCCTCCGCCCCGTGCCCGGGAGGCGCGGCGGGGAAGCGTTGCCGACGTCCGGCGCTTTCCGGCCCTCCTCATAAAATCGTGACCGCGCAACGCCGAGCGCGCCATGCCGCCCCCGGCCAGGGCCGGGCCCGAGGGCAGAGCGGAGGCGCTGCGAGGCCGATCTCCAGCTTGCCGCCAGCCACAAGCGACCGACACGAACAGGGAAGCCGGGTCGCGACCGACTGTGTGCGCCGCGTCAGCCATCGTCAAGCCGCAGTCGGAACGACAGGATTCGGCCGTCGAGTCGATCGCATTAACGGGCCTGTAACTGCACCCGCCTAATTCTCCGACGATGCAGCGGGGCCACGCCATCGGCGGCGGTCTGCGCGGGAAATATGACCGGCGGGTGCCGGTCTCGCGAGGCAATCAGGCGTGATGCGTAGCGTTGTAGGCCGCTCCCGGACGATTCCCGTGCTGCCGGCCGCCCTTGCGGCCGCCGCGGTTCTGACGGCCCTGGCCTCGCCGGCCGAGGCCCGGCGCGGGCGACACCATCACCATGCGGCCGGAGGCGGTGGCTACAATCCGCCCTACGCCGCGATGGTCGTTGACGTGAAGAGCGGGAAGACCCTGCACGCCGTCAACGAGGACGCGCTGCGCCACCCCGCCTCGATCACCAAGGTGATGACGCTCTATATGCTGTTCGAGCAGATGGAGCGCGGCAAGTTCGCCCTCGATTCCGAGCTGACGATCTCGGCCCACGCCGCCGCCCAGGCGCCGTCGAAGCTCGGCCTGCGCCCCGGACAGACCATCGCGGTCGAGGACGCCATCAAGGCGATCGTGACCAAGTCGGCCAACGACGTGGCCTGCGCGATCGGCGAGAACATCGCCGGCTCCGAGGAGCGCTTCGCCCAGATGATGACCGCCAAGGCGCATGCGCTGGGCATGAGTCGCACGCATTACGCGAACGCCTCCGGCCTGCCGGACCCGGACCAGATCACCACGGCGCGCGACCTGACCGTTCTGGCGCGGGCAATCCAGGATCGGTTCCCGCACTACTACCGCTATTTCCAGACCCGGTCCTTCGCGTTCCGGGGCCGGGTTATCGGCAACCACAACCACCTGCTCGGTAATGTCGAGGGCGTGGACGGAATCAAGACCGGCTACACGCGCGATTCCGGCTTCAACCTGATGACGGCGGCGAAGTCCGAAGGCCGCCAGATCGTGGCGATCGTGCTCGGCGGACGGTCGGGCGCGAGCCGCGACCGGATCATGGCCGACCTGGTCCGCTCCAGCCTGCCGCGTGCCTATGCCGGCGTCCGGCAGGCGCCGCCGGTCACCGAGGTGGCCGAACGCGCCCGCCCCGCGGTTGTCGCCGACGCCGTCTCGCGCACCCGCACCCAGGTCGCCTCGGCCGACGACGAGGACGTCGAGACCACCGGCACCACGGGCGAGCCGCTCGACCTCTCGCCGTCCCGGACTACGACCCCTGGCGGGACCTGGAAGCCCGGCCCCCAGGGCCTGCCGAAGGCGGCCCAGGCCTATGCCGGCACCGGCAGCGCCCAGCCGCCCTTCCCGGGAGCGACCAAGTCGGCGGCCCGGGTGGCCTCGACCGAGCGGGACGAGCCGCCGAAGGCCGTCGCAGGCACGCGCGTCACACCGACCGCCTGGGTGATCCAGCTCGGCGCCATGGACGACGAGGGCAAGGCCCGCTCGATGCTCTCGGAGGCGCGCGCCAAGGTCGGCAGCAGCCTCTCGAAGGCGGCCCCCTACACGGTCAAGGTCGAGCACGGCGGCACCACGCTCTACCGCGCCCGCTTCTCGGGCTTCGCCGAGCAGGATTCCGCGCAGGATGCCTGCACCGCCCTGAAGCGCAGCGGCTTCAGCTGCTTCGCGACCCGAAGCTGAGCCGTTCACCGGCCAGAACTCGATGCGGAACAGCAAAATCCCGCCTTCCGCATCTTACGCAACCAACGCGATCGGTCCTGCCGCGATTTTCGTCGGGAGGCGGTCGGCTCCGGCGTCGCGCTCGCGCGCGCCGGCACGATGGGCCGCGGCCGGGTTCGGCCGCGGTCGAGTATCAGTAAGCATCTGACAACGCGCGTGGAGTTCAGCGATGTCGGTTCAGAAGCCTGTCCCGGGCCGCGTTGACACGCGCCGCCTGCTCGCCACTCCCCCCCTGATCGGGGTGGGTGATCTTCATAAGAGACCTGTGGGCCGCGCGGACCTGCTCAGCGGTCGCCCCGCGCTGAAGCCCCAGGATCTCGTACGCCTCCTCCTGCGTCATCGCCCCTGGGTGCGCCGAATGGCCCGACCGCGGGTCTCGATCACGCTCAGCGTCTACACGCCATCCGGGCGCCCGGCGGTCGAGATACGCCTCTAGCAGTGCCGCCCCTTCGGCATCGCGCACGCGGCAGAACCGCAGCAACTGCACCACCGCGCCGGGGGGCATGGCGTCGAGCCACGCCCCGGCTTCGGGCCCGGCGATCACCCGGCCCTCGCGGAAACTGCCGTCCGGACGGACGAGGATTTCGATCAGCGCCGTCCGGCGCCGGTGCCCCAGCCCGAAGCGGGGCTTGATGAAGCGCAGGAGACGCGCGGTCATCGCCGCCTGGCCCTCGATCATCCAGACGCCGCCGAGACCGAGCAGCGCCGCCAGGACGACGTTTCCGTGCAGCAGGAGGAACCCGGCCGCCGCCAGCGCGAAGGCGCCGCCGAGCTTGGGCGGTCGGACTGCCCCGATCGTCGCACCGAGGCCCCGGCCGAAAGCGCGCCCGAGTCGGCGACCGAGGCCGTCGCGATTCTTCGAGAGCCACCAGAGCGTAAGACAGGCCAGGAGGCCCGCAAACAGCATCATCTGTCAGCGCCGCACGCCGTATTCGGCACCGGCGCGACCGCCCACCTGCACGGTGGTGCCGTCTCCGAAGTCGTAGAATCCGTCGCGCCGTGTCTTCGGCTTCGGTACCCTTTGCCCGCATCCCGGCGGCGGCGGCAGGCGCACCCCATCGGGCAGATCGTCCGGGCAGAGGCGGGACCGCACCGGCTGCTCGGCGGCCTGCGCGACTCCGGCCGCCAGTGAGACGAGGAGGACGAGAAGCGGCAGGACCCTCATTGGCGGTTCTCCGCGACGTCTGCCGTGGTGATCCTGACCTGTCGGGCCCTGCCGTCCCGCACGACCTTCAAGGTCAAGGGCGCACCGAGGCCGGCCGCCTCCATCGCCGCCGTGAGATCGGCGAGGCGGTGGACCGGCCGGTCGTTGGCCGCGATGATCACGTCTCCGAGTTCGCCGGTCTGCGGATCGACGCCGTGCAGGCCGGCCTGGGCCGCCGGGGAGCCGGGCAGCACGCGCACGATCACCACGCCGTCGATCCCCAGCCGGGCCGTTGCGGCCTCCTGGGCGGCGATGATGCCGATGCCGGGGTTGCGCACCCGCCCAACCCGGATCAGCTCCGGCACGATGCGGTTGACGACATCCACCGGGATCGCGAAGCCGATCCCGGCGCTGGCCCCCGAGGGCGACACGATCGCCGTGTTGACGCCGATCAGCCGCCCCGCGGAATCGAGGAGCGGCCCGCCGGAATTGCCGGGGTTGATCGCCGCATCCGTCTGGATGACGCCCGACACTTCGCGGCCCTCGCTGGTCGGCATCCGCCGGCGCACCGCGCTGATCACGCCGGTCGTCAAGGTGTGGTCGAGGCCGAACGGGTTGCCGATCGCGAAGGTCGTCTGCCCGACCTTGAGATCCGCCGAGGTGCCGATCGCCAGCGGCGGGGGCATATGCGCCACCCGGCCGAGCTGCAGAACCGCCAGATCGTAGGACGGCGCCATCCCCACGAGGGTGGCGGACACCACCTCTCCGTCGCTCATCCGGACCGAGACGGACCCGCCGGCCCGGGCCGCATTCTGCACAACATGCGTGTTCGTGACGACGTGGCCGGCGCCGTCCCAGATAAACCCGGTCCCGGTCTGCGTACCGCCCTGCTCACCGGCCTCGTCGTCGAGGTCGAGCAGATCCTGCCCCCGCGCCGCGCTCTGCGCGAAGACGTGAACCACGGAGGGGCTCGCCTGCTCGAACAGCGCGATGGTGGCCGTCTCAGACTGCGCGAGATTGCCGCGAGCCGTCACCGCGCGGGGCGCGTCGGCCGAGTAGAGCAGCGGCTGTAGGTACGGCTGGGCAACGTAGAGCGCCAGCAAGACCAGGACCGCGGCGAGCAGGATGCGCACGGTACGATCCGGCACAGGTGTCTCCGACAAGGGCCCACGCGCGGGCGCAGGTCTTAAGTGCGCGTTCAGGATCGGGGCGTCAACACGGACGGCGCGCGGCCGCTGACGGGACCGAGACGTGTTCTGGCGCACGTCGGAGGCCGGCGCGAACTGGCTAACGGAATGGTCATCATTCGAGAGCCACAATTCTCGCAAGTCAACGGCGGATCAGACGCGCGCGATTTGGAAATGGAACCCCGCACAGCACCTTGTCCCGCAGCTCGGGTCCGGGCGCTGCTTTCGGAAACCGCCCGAATTGATCGCAAAGCCGCCGCAGAGATGCTTGCATTGATGGCTAGACCTTCGATCCCCGCGGCGCTTCGGCTCGACCGGACGGCGGGGATCTGAACGGTCCAAAACGGTTCGGAAGGACGAGAACTCATGGAAACCGAAGCTCTGGAACGCCCCGCCGATCTCACGATCTGGCGCACGGCCCCGGCGAGCACGCCGCTCGCGCAGCCCGAGCGGTACGGCACCCTGCGCGAGGCGATCGCCGCCGCGGCCGGTGCCCTGGCCGATCCGGCCAAGCAGCCCTGGATCATCACCGAGGAGGGCGAAATCCTCTCCCCGAACTGGATCCGCACCTACCTGAACTGAAGGCTATCCGCGCACGCACCGCTGGAGCGGATACCGGCTCGGCGCAAACGCGCGTGACTTCACGATGTAAAGCCGAAGAGCGGGGATACCGGGGAATGTGGCACGCGCCCGCCCCGGTGCCCCGCCGGCTCACTCAGCCGCGTCGGAGCGGCGGAACGCCTCGATCCCGATCTGGTCCGGGTTGATCGCGTGGAGCGCCCGCCGGGCCGCCTCGAGCGGATGCTCGGCCTCGATCCGCACCGAGGTCAGATCCGGGCTCTTGTAGACCGTGACGATGGTGTCCATCACCTCGGTGAGCGTCGTGCGCTTGTCCTCGGGGGCGGCGATCAGCAATTGCAGGCCCCAGGCCCGGTACAGGTCGACCAGCGCCTGGCTGTTGCGCACGTCGAGCTTCGAGAACGCCTCGTCGAGGAGACACAGGCCGAGGCCGGGATTCTCGTCGCCAGGCCGGTCGCCCGGATAATACGCGCTGGCGAGCGAGGCGGCGATCGCCACGTAGAACGGCGCCTGCGCCTCGCCGCCCGAGCCGCGCAGCGCCCGCGCCGACATGGTGGTGCGGTTGCCCGCCCCGTCCCGCATGCCGATCTCGTACACGAAGTAATTGCGGTAATCCGCCAGGCGCGCCGCGTCCTCGTCCCCCGCGATCAGCGCGGTTATCTCTTCCAGGGCCGCCGCCATCGGGCCCTCGGCCTCGCCCGCCAGAAGCGCCTGCGCGGCCTCGGGCGAGCGGGCGGTCTCGGTGGCGAGCGCGTGCACGGCGGCGTACCGGCGGTCCACCGCCGCCTCGAACGCGTAGGTCTGGCCGGTGAAGCTGCGCGCGGACAGGCGCTCGTTCAGCGCCGCCAGACGGGCATGGACCCGTTCGAACCGGTCGGCGAGGCGCGTCAACAGATCCTCGGTCATCAGGCGGCGCATCTCGGCTTCGGCCCGCACGGCCTGAGCGCGGTAGCGGCGCAGCTCGTGCCCCTCCACGGCCTCGTACTCGCGCCGAACCCAGCTGAACCCGTCGATCGCCGGGGCATCGCCGGCGTTGAGCGGATTCTCGACCCGCCAGGCGGCACAGGCTTCCGCCAGCTCCCGTTCGGCGATGCGACCGTGCGAGCGGGCGGCCTCGGCGGATTCGCGGGCGAGGCCCCGCTCGGTGGCTGCCCGGGAGGCGGCGGCCTTCGCGTCGAGGCCTGCCAGCGCGCGCCGCGCCTGCGCGAGCACGGCCAGGTCCAAGGCCTCGGAGCGGGCGAGGCGCACCCGCGCCGCGTCACCGCCCGTGAGCTGGCGCAGGGCCGCGCGCCAGGCCGCCAGTGCGGCGCGGGCGGCCTCGCGCACGGGGCCCAGGCGGGCACGGAGCGCCGCCTCGTCGGCGAGCAAGCGGTCGAGCTTCGGCTCCAGCTCTTCCGACAACTCCCGCAGGTAACCGAGGCGCTCAGCGGTCAGCGCGGCGATCTCGGCGGTCAGGCCGGCGGTGTCACGCTTCTCGATGCCCTCGCGCTCGGTCTGGAGCGTGCGCCGCCGGCCTTCGAGCCCGTCGAGTTCGCCCCGCAGGGCGTCCACGTCGTCGAGACCGCGGGCGATACGGGCCCGGATGGCGGCGGCGGTGCGGGCAGCCTCACGCAGGACCGCGGCCTCGCCGCGCAGCCGCCGCGCCTCCGCGACCGCGGCCTCGTGGGCTCGGCGGCTGTCGGCGGTCGGCCCGCGATGGCCGCGGGTCATCAGCAGGTCGACGTTGCGGGTCACCGAGTAGGCCATTCCGGCCGTGGTCCGCCCGCTCGGTGCCACAGCACGGGAGAGGCGCGCCAGCTCGGCATCATCCCGGGCGAGGTCGTAGCCGCCGAGCCGCACGCCGAGGAACGCCTCCGCGTGCGGATCGCTGGTCTCGATCACGGTCAGCGGCCCGTCGTCGTAGCGGCGCGCCCGCTGCCTGGCGGTGTCGGTGGTCTTGACCAGGATGCAGCGGTGGAACCGGTCACGGCCGGATTGCAGGACGCCGAGCGCCTCGCTCAGCCGGTCCGGCGCGACGACCAGGGCCTCGCGGGCGCGCCCGAGCAGGCCTTCCAGCGCCGGCCCCCAGGTCGGGTCGACGATCTCGGCCAATTCGCAGATCGGCAGCGCCGCGATGCCGCGACGCTCCAGTTCCCCGCGAAACGCCACCGTGTCGGAAGACAGGCGCGCAGCCGGGCCGGCGCCTGTCCGCGGTGCGGTGCGCTCGGCCTCGCTCTCCTGGGCGCGGGCCTTGAGCGCCGCGTCTTCGGCCGCCCTCTCCAGGGCCTCGTCGAAGTCGGGCAGCCGCGCAAGCCCGTCGACCAGCTCGGTGAGCGGTCCGTCGGGACGCAGGATCTCCTCGGGGGAGGATTCCCGGCGCAGGCCGGCGCGGGCACAGGATTCGGCCAGGCGCGCCGCCTGCGGGCAGACCTGGCGCAGGATCGGGGAGACCGGCTGGAGCTTGCCCATCTGGCCGACCAGCCCGACGAGGTCCGCGATGCGCGCGACGAGATCCTTCCGGTCCCGCTCCAGCATCGAGAGGCCCAGCGTCGAGGCGGCGAGCCGGCCCTCTGTGGCGCTCCCGGCCAGCAGCGCCTTCTGCTCGGCGATCTCCCCGTCGATCTCCCGCACGTGGCCACGGCTCGCGGCGACCCGCTCCCGGGCGATCCGCAGGGTGTCGGCGCCCTCGCGCAGGCGTGTCCGCACGGCGACGAGGTCGAGGCTACGGCGGCGCAGTTCGGCACCGGCCGCACGCAGTTCGTGGGTGGCGGCAGCGAGCACCGCCTCGCTCCAGGCCTCGTAGCGGTCGCGCAGGCGCCGCAGCCGGGCGAGCCGGCTCTCCAGCTCGGCGATCGTCTCCAGCAGGCGGCGCCAATTGGCGATCGAGAGCCGCACGCGCTCGACATCGAGCGGCTCCGGGTCGAGCACGAAGGCGCGTACGAAGGCGCTGGTGTCGAAGATCGGCTTGAACGCCACCGCGTTGGCGAAGCTGCGCAGGAAGTGCCGGGGCTCGGGCGCCGGCGCGCCCTCGCGCAGGGTCGCCAGGATATCGGCGGTGAAGCGCTCGCCGGAGGTCCGGTACTCGGTGAAGCTCGACGCGCGGGCGCGCAGATCCGCGGCGATCTCGCTCCACGGCGCCGTGAAGCTGCCCCCCGGCGCGGTGCGGGCGTAATCGGCGATCTCGAACCGGTGCCCGACCGCGATGAAGCGGGACAGTACCGTCTCCCGCGGCTCCACGGCGCGGGCCGCCAGCGCCAGCCCGACCGTGACCGTCCGGCCGGAGGCGGGGTTCTCGAACACCAGGGCCAGCACGGTCTCGCAGGATTCCCGGGTCGGCCGGCCGCCCTCCGCGGGATCGCTGATCCAGCCCAGGCAATAGTCGCGCACCGTGCGGGCGCTGCGTCCGGAGGCCGAGGCGTTGAGGGCGAGCCGGCTGGCGTTGTTGCCGGCCAGCACCGTGCCGACCGCGTCGAAGATCGTCGACTTGCCGGCCCCGGTCGGCCCGACCAGGGCCGCGGCGCCCCGCAGCCGGATCTGTTCGCGCCGGATCAGGTACCAGTTCGAGAGGGCGATGTCGGTGAGGACGTACACGATGTCGGGGTGCCGGGCCGCTGGAAACGAGCGGCCCAGTTGGCCGGGTTCGGCCGCGCATGCAAGCCGCGCGATGAGCCGGGCGAGGCCGATTGCCGGCCCTCGCCTTCACGGTCGAGGCGGGCGGACGCGGCTTCGCTGCGTCGCCACCGCGGCGATGGCGGGCTCCGCCCGGCCGACCGGGCGCAGGCCGGTCAGGGCTCGCCCGCCTCGGACCAGGCCCGCAGGCGTTCGAGCCAAGCGTCGGAGGCCAGCACCGCCAGCCCCGGCAGGAGCGCGAGCGGCGTGACCCGCTCGACCCGATCGCGCTCGCCGAGCCGGAGGCCGCCGCGCCGGGCATAGAGACGGAGGATGTCGGCGAGCCGTCCCTCCTCGGGCGGCTCGTTGCGCGCCACGTTCCGGATCTTCTCGACGACCTCGTCGGTGGTGCACTCGACGATCCCGTCGGTGCCGGCACGGTGATCGCGCAGGCCCTCCTCGTAGAGGAGCCGGAGCGCCAGGAGCACCAGGGTCTCGTCCTTGCGCAGTCGCTCCGAGACGATGTCGTGGCGCGGCGCGTCCGCGGCCGGGCCGAGGGACACCATCTGGTCCCGGTGCGAGACCGCCAGGGCGTAGCCGAGGCAGGCGAAATAGTCGGTGAAGAACGGCGCGTAGTGCCGGGCGAGCTCGTAGGAACGGCCGATGCCCGGCGTGTCCGCATAGATCACCTGCCCCTTGAGCAGCACCTGCAGGGCGCGGCACAGCTCCTCCGCGTCCGGCGCCCGGGCGCCGGGGGGCGGGGGCTCGTCGCCGTCGATGATCGCGCGGAAACCCTCAAGCACCGGCGCGTCGCTCCAGCATGAAATCCGGGCAATCCAGCCAGCCGTTGGCGATCCGCTCGGGCAGCCGCGTGACCGCGTAGCGCTCGCCGAGCCGCGCCTCGAACAGCACGTCGATCTCGCGCAGGCGCTGGAACACCACGAAGTCGTCGACGCCGTCGATCGCGATCTGCGAGCCGCGCAGGGACAGCGCCCGGCCGAGCCGGGCCTCGACGAAGGTCGTCATGGTCTCGGGCGTCACCGTGGTGCGGCGCCGGAACTCGGCCTTGGCGGCCGCGAAGGCGTCCACCGCTGGGTCGTGATCCACGTCGGGCAGGGGCTCGACGTCGATCGCGGTCCTGCGGGCCCGCGGTGCCTGGAGATGCGCCTGGCCGATCGGTGGCCGCAGCAGCGAGATCACCGGCGCCACGTCGGGGGCCACATCGGCCCCGCCGACGGCACGCAGCATCGCGGCGGTGCGCTCGATCCCGCTCGGATCCGGGCGATCCATGACGTGCAGGGTCGCGCCGATCCGGCGCTCCAGGCGCGCCACGACGGCGTCGACCGCGTCGAGATGGCTGTCGAGGCCCTCGAACACGGACAGGATCTGCGTGAGATCCGCCCGGACCGCCCGCTGGGCGGTGTCCAGATCCGGGCTGCGGCCCTCGCGGATCAGGCCCTCGGCCAGGGCCCGCACGGTCAGCGCGTCGCGCAGGGCCCGGCCGGCCTCGCGCACGACGCTGGCGCGGAAGCGGAACGGGTTGAAACGCGTGTGCAGCGTCCGGTAGTCGCTGATCAGGTGGCGCTCGACGAAATCCTCGAAGAACAGCCGGAAGGTCTTGGCGCGGTCGGGCTCGCGCAGGATCCGCTCCTCGACCTTGCGCATGCCGGCGGCCAGTCCGCGTACATGCGCCAGGAAGGCCGATGCGGCCCGGGCGGCATTGGACAGGGCCTCGGAGCGGCTGGTCGGATCGGAGACGGCGCTCTCCAGGCCGCCCAGCACCTCCAGCACGGCCCCGCCATACGAACGGGTCTCGCCGCGCTCGAGGCGCGACAACTCCTCCAGGAGGAGGCGCGCCTCGGGGTCGAACTCCACCACCGGCACGTAGCGCTCGCGGCGCTCGATCAGCCAGCCGGTTTCCAGGAGGCGGCGGTAGAGCGCGGTCCGGCGCTCGGCCGGATCGGTGGAGACCGGCTCGTCGCCGTGGACCTCCGGGTCGCTCCAGCCGGCGGCGAAGTCGCCGATCTCGGCCAGCAACTCGGCCTTGCGCACCGGCTCCGCCCCGAGGACGCGCCGGTGCAGGTGCAGCAGCAGGGCCGCGTTGAAGCCCCGGCTCGGCGAGGCCAGGGGCTTGAACAGCTCGTCGGGCAGCTGCGCGAACAGCATGGCTGTCGGAGTCTCGCCGCCGCGCAGCCGTATCCTTACTTCGCGCCGAGGAGCTCGACGTCGAAGATCAGGGTGGCATTGGGCGGGATCACGCCGCCGGCGCCCCTGGCGCCGTAGCCGAGCGCCGGCGGGATGATCAGGGTGCGCTTGCCACCGGTCTTCATCGTGGCGACGCCCAGGTCCCAGCCCTGGATCACCTGGCCGGCACCGAGCGGGAAGGTGAAGGGCTGGTTGCGGTCGCGCGACGAGTCGAACTTCTTGCCCTTCTTGCCGCCCTCGTCGAGCCAGCCGGTGTACTGCACGGTCACCTGCTGCCCGGCCTTGGGCTCCGGCCCGGTTCCCACGACCTCGTCCTGATACTTGAGGCCCGAGGGGAGGGTGACGATCTCGGCATTCGCGGTTGCAGTCATGGCGATCAACGCGGCTCCGGCGATGAGGGACAGGCGAGGCATGGTTACTCCCTGGGACCGGCGCCGTCCGCGCCGGCCGTCGGGGGCCTTCTATCGGCTCAGGCCGGTCCAGGCCAGGGAGGCGGGCGATCGATGATCGTCCGGCCGGCGATCACGCGCCGCGACCCGGAGTGCCACGGATCAGGTCCCGGGATCGTACATCCCGCCTCGCACGACCGACCGGCGGCCCTGCCTATGCGACCCGCACGGTGTCGAGGAAGCGGGCGACCTCGGCGGTGAGGTGCTCGGATTGGCGCGACAGCTCCGAGGCCGCGTTGAGGACCTGACCCGCGGCCGCCCCGGTCTCCTCGGCCGCCCCGGCCACGCCGGCGATGGTGGCGGTCACCGCGCCGGTGCCCTGCGCCGCCTGCCCGACGTTGCGCACGATCTCCCGGGTCGCCGCGCCCTGCTCCTCCACCGCCGCTGCGATGCCGGTCGCGACCCCGCTGATCTCCCGGATGCGCGCCGCGATCGCGCCGATCGCCGACACCGCCTGGCCGGTCGAGGCCTGCACGTGCGCGATCTGGCCGGCGATCTCCCCGGTGGCCCGGGCGGTCTGCTCGGCCAGCGCCTTGACCTCCGCGGCCACCACGGCAAAGCCCCGGCCGGCCTCGCCCGCGCGGGCCGCCTCGATGGTGGCGTTGAGCGCCAGCAGGTTGGTCTGGCCGGCGATCGACGCGATCAGCCCGACCACGTCGCCGATCCGCGCCACCGCGCTGCTCAACTCCTGCACCAGCGCGCCGGTCT
>NZ_JAUYZJ010000019.1 GCF_030700285.1 Methylobacterium sp. NEAU K
GCCGCCCACCTCCAGCTCCATCAGCCGCTCGGCCGCAAAGCCGATCAGCTCGCGCAGGACATCCGTGTCGGCGCACTTCTCCAGCAGCCCGCGCAGGGCCATCATCTCGTCGGTCATCGGGGGGCTCTCGGTTCGGGGCTGGCTGTCGCAACCCGCCCGTACCCGGCAACCGCCGATGACCACCCCGCGAGGAAGTCCGCCCGCTACAGCGCGGGGGAGAGCGCGCGGGCGGACTTCCTCGCTACCGTCGAGCTGAACCACCTCCAGGGATACGACCCCGTGCACGTGCATGCAGATACGACCGGCGGCCGGGAGCCGCTCTGTGGCGAGGGTCGTGGGCGGTATGCATCCGGGCTGAGGACCTCCCATTCTGCCGGATCTGCTCAGGCGCTGCGGCGACTGCGGCACTCCGAGATCGGAACGGAGCAAAACTGACGCCCCTCACTGTGCACCTGAAGGCGAAGTGCGACTGGAAAAGTTGCTGCTGGAAGTCGCCGAGCTAAGTATCCGGGAGCGTCCGAGTTCGCAATCTGACTCCAGACGACAGCTACCGACGCCGCGGCCGTATTCGCTCGTTTGCTCGCTCCCGCGGACGTATGCTTCGCGCCCAGCAGAAGGACGCTATGAGCACTCAGATTGATCATAGGCCAAAGGGTCATCGCTTCGCGCGCCACTGTCAGATCAATCGGACGCTCGATGCTCTGCATGTCACACACCGCTAAGTTCGACACGTGAGCGCGATTGTTTGACCGCAGATCTTGCAGTACGGCTCGGAATCCTTTGAGCGATGGTGCCGACCGCCTCACCTGGGCGGTGGATCCGCCTTTTCCGCCATCGGCAGAGCGGCATACCAGTCGGCATAGCTCGTGTTCTTGACCATGCGGCGGTTCTGGTCCGGCGCGCCGTCCGTCCACCATACAGGCCCGCGCTCGCCGAGGCCGTGCTTCGCGGCATCGACAGCCGCTCTGGCCTGCGCGATCGCGGCATCGTCGCCGGCCCGCTTGCCCGCCCGGACGGCGCGTCGGGCGTCCATCAGTTCATGCACGAGCCGGTCGCGCTCCTTTGCCTCGAGGTCCGGCCTTTGGCGACGCCACAGTCGTCCGTGTAAGACGAGGTAGCGGCCGTCCGGTGTCTCGTGGAACGCCATTGTTCGCTCGCTGTTTGACGTTCGGGCTATCGGCGCCTCCCCTGTAGCCTTAAGACAACCTGCCCGGTCAATATGGCGGGCATGGTGACGCCCCACTGCCGGGCATGGCTCGGCCGATTTCGCGACACATCCTTTCTTTAACAGTTGGCGGCCTACCCTTCGGTAGCAACCGGCCAGATTCGGCCTGGATACCTAAGATCATCATGCGAAATACTTTGCGACGGTCGTTCACTGTCGAGGTCAAATCCAGCGAGCGCCGTCATGTGACGATCATACCGAGCCGCATCGTCCCGCCCGTCAGGCCAGAGCCTCGCGCGTTCCTGGCGATCGCTCCCGAAGGTATAGATCCCGCCGTCGCGCCGCGCCGCATCCTGCCAAGCCTAATTGTGCCGGAGGTCGAGCCCAAGCCGACGCGGAGGGCGGAAGAGCAACCAGCGCAGCGACGGCGCGGGCGGCCCCGCAAGGTGCCTCCTGCCACGGTCGACCCGGTCGCCGAGCCTGTGGCGGAAGCGGCACCCGCGGCGTTTCCGAAGGCGGCCGCCGCTCCATCTATACCCATCAAGCGTACGGCGAAGCCAGTGAGCGCCCTGATGCCCGGCGAGCGATGGAAGCGGCGGCTTGGGCGCTGGAGCCGGTAGAGCAGGCCGAGCGCCTCATCTCGACACATTCCACCATCCGGCTATTCTGCGCCCATGCGCACCGCTCTCGCCGCCCTCGTTTCCGTCGTCGCTGCCGGTGGGGCGAGCGCGCAGCAGCTGCTTCCTACCGTCCCCGAGTTGCTGACGGCCGAGGCCAAAGCCGCGCAGGCCTGCGAAGGCTCCGGAGATCCCGCCATCAGCAAGGAGCAGTGCCGACGCCATGATCGGCTGAGCGGCCGTCTGGCTCAGGCCGGCTATTGCTGGGGCCGCAAGGGTCAAACCGACGATAAAAAGGAGTGGCACGCCTGCCAGCCGGACTCGATCTACGAGGATGACATCGAGGCGGTCCAGCGCTGACGCTTACTCAACCACCGCGGGATGCCGCGTCGGCACGCCCCGGTAGTGCCGCGTGCTCGAAGGGCAGCCATCGTGCGCTCGGCGGTTTGAAAGCATCAGGTGGCACTGCGCGCTTGAGACGCCCCGGACCGTCACGCGGCCTTGGCAGATCGGGCAGCGCTTGAGGACATCGCGAGGCAGCAATCGCGGCTCGTTCAGGCTGACGGTGCGCCAAGCGCCTTCCACCTTCACGTCAAAGGTCTGGGCTGATGGCGTCGACATGCCCGACCATGCCGCTCCGGCCGATTGGTCCCCAGGGCAATCGGATCACACACCTCGGCCGCTCGCTCTCGCCCTGACTTGCTGATGAGACGGTGGAGCGCCCGATCTCACCGGCGAGAGGCGATAGGCCAGGCAGCTCTGGCAAGCGTCGGCAAGGGAGCCGCGCCGGGGTGCAAGCTGCGCGATCCCGACCCGGGAGGGGGCCGAACCGAAAAAGCCCGCCACGGCGTGAGCCGGACGGGCTGAAGGCGGGGCTCGGGAGAAGGAGGCAAGTTACTCCGCCGGGCGTTCGCCGCTGCAAAATTAGACAGATTCCGCCGAGCTGACACGAAAAGCCGCGCGTGCCAGGTGCCGGCAGGGCCGGGCCAGGGTGATCCGTGAGGCTTAGACGCGCGAGCGGGTTGGCAGTTCCGGGCCACGAGAAACGACGAAATGCGCCACAGCGCAAGTCGGGGTGGTCGACCTGGCAGCCCGGCAACCTGTCCGCATCGCCGTCTCGACGTTCTCCCTCCGCGCACGAATTCTTGTTCGCCGCGCGAGCGATCAGAACGCGCGCACGGTTGCCAAATTAGGAGGCAGTCTGTTTGAGAGCTTGGCTGTTTTGGTTGGGGTCCCCTTCATGTTGCTGGCCGTTGCACGAGGCCTTTCGGGGCTCGCGCTCTTGCTCCTATCTGCCACTCCCAGTCTCGCGGCAGCAGCCTCGCCCGACACCGGCAGCACGGCCTGGATCCTGACCGCCTCCGCGCTGGTCCTGTTCATGACGCTGCCTGGGCTTGCCCTGTTCTACGGAGGCTTGGTCCACGCGCGGAATGTCCTCTCCGTGCTGATGCAGTGCTTCGCAATCTGCTGCATCGGGTCTGTGCTCTGGGCTGTCTGCGGCTACAGCCTCGCCTTCGATGGCGATGGCGCGTTCATCGGCACGCTGCACAAGGCTTTCCTCGCCCACCTGGAACCGCTCCGCACCGCGACGCAGCTCCCCGAGCCGGTGTTCGCCCTATACCAGATGACTTTCGCGGTGATCACGCCGGCCCTGATCATCGGGGCGATCCCGGAACGCGTCGCCTTCCCTTTCCTCGTCCTGTTCTCGGCCGCGTGGCTGCTTCTCGTCTACGTGCCGGTGGCGCACTGGATCTGGGGCGGAGGCTGGCTCGCGGGGCTGGGGACCCTCGATTTTGCCGGCGGTATCGTGGTGCACACCACAGCGGGCATCTCGGCCCTGCTTCTCGCCATATTGGTGGGCCGTCGTCGCGGCTTTCCGACGACGCTGGCTCCGCCGCACAGCCCCGGAATGACTATGATGGGCGCCGGCATGCTCTGGGTCGGCTGGTTCGGCTTCAATGGGGGCAGCGCCCTCGCGGCCGATGCCAGCGCCGCGAATGCCATACTGGTCACGCACCTGTCGGCCTCGGCGGGAGCTGTGGCTTGGACGGCGGCCGAATGGGTAAAGATCCGAAAGCCCACCTCCATCGGAATCGTTACGGGCTGCGTGGCGGGCCTCGCCACGATCACGCCGGCGGCGGGCTACGTCTCGCCGGCGGCGGCTCTCCTAATCGGTGCGGCGGGCGGCGTGGTCTGCTTCTTCGTGACCTTGTTCGTGAAGCACCGCCTCGTCATCGACGATTCCCTCGATGTCTTCGCCGTGCACGGTGTCGGCGGCATTCTGGGTTCGCTCCTGCTTCCCCTCTTCGTGCTGCCCGACCTCGGAGGCATCGGCCTGACCGCAGGCCGCACGGCTCTGGGCCAGCTCGCGGTCCAGGCCCTCGCCATCGGGGCGACCGCCCTCTGGTCGGGCCTCCTAACCTTCGCCCTTACGCGGCTTATCGGGCTCGTCACGCCGCTGCGGGTCGATCAGGAGGCCGAGCACGACGGTCTGGATCTGGCCAGCCACGGCGAGCGCGCCTACGAGTTCACCGCGTAACACGCGTCCGACGGGTGATCGGCGGTCCTCCACGGGCCTCCGACTGCAGCACGTCCGGTGCTCGCTGCGCCCCATAGCGCAGATCTGGGTAGTCGACCTGGCAGCCCGGCCGCATCGCCGTCCCGGCGCTCTCAAACCGCGGGTACGGCGTGGCCAGATCGCGCCGCGGCTGGTCGAGGTCAGCGTCCGGGCCGACGCGCACGACCAAGTTTGCGTACCGGTAGCAGCAGCGGCGCGGGCACAGATCGCAGGTGAGCTGGACGATCACGAACGGATCGTCGGCGAGCGTCTTGAGGGCGGCCATGCGCTCAGCCGTTTAAATGGTGCCGCGCTGTAGCCCCTGGAGACCGGCCGCGCGTGCTCGGCGAACCGCCGCCCGGCCGCGTCGAGATCGGCCAGCGCGTCCGCGCTGGCTTGCATCAGGGCGGCCCAACCGTCGCACTGCGCCGGCTCGGTCGCAGTCCAGCGCGCTCGACTCGGCCTTCGAGCGGCGAATGTCCACAGCCGTCCGGCTCAACGATCGCGTGGCGCCGTTCTTCGAAGCCCGGGAGGGGAAGCTGTGCCGGGTGCTGACCGACCGCGGCACCAAATATTGTGGCAACCCCGAGCACCCCTGATACCAGCTCTACCGCGCGTTAGAGGACGTGGATCATTCCCGGACCAAGGCCAAGAACTCGCTGACCTACGGCACCGTCGAATTATTCCACAAGACGGCGCAGAACGAATTCTACCGGATCAACTTCCACAAGAATATCTAGGTCTCGCTTGCCGCTCCGCAGGCGGACCTGAATGCCTGGATGCGGATCAACAACGAGGAGCGACCGAACCAGGGGCGGAGGTGCTTCGGCGAGACGCCGATACAGACCCTTCTCGACGCCGTGCCGCTCGCCCGGGACAAGATGATCGCCGCCCGACGACCATCAGGCAGTCGAGACCGACCATCCCCAGACATCAGCTGTCCGACCAGGCCCCGACTACTACAGCGCATTCCCGGCGAACCAAACCGCACTAATTCCTCCCAGGGCACCTTACAGCGCCCCGGAGACTACTCATCATGAGCCGACCCATCGTCTTCCCCCTGCTGATCGTCAGTATCGCCACCATCGCCACGCCCGCTGCAGCCCTGTCGACGAAGGACTGCTCGGCAAAGTATCAAGCCGCCAAGCAGGCCGGCACGCTCAACGGGCAGAAGTGGAACGACTTCCGCAAGGCCGAGTGTGGTGCGCAGCCCGACGCCGCCGCCAAAGCCGTGCCGAACCCGGTCGCGCCGTCCGCGACGACGGCTGCACCACCCGCCACCGCGCCGACCACGACAGCCTCGAGGGCAGCGCCGGCGTCAGCTGCCTCGCCTGGCTCGGCCGCGTATCCCCGAGCAATCGACCCGAAGTACGCCAAGGAGTCGGCGGGCAAGGCCCGGATGCACACCTGTCTCGACAGCTACAACGCGGCCAAGGCCGCGGGCACGCTCGGCGACGCCAAATGGATCCAGAAGGGCGGCGGCTACTACTCGACATGCAACAAGCTGCTCAAGGGGTAGCTCACGCCCCAACCTGACCCGCGATGAGCCCAGGTCCAGCGCTGACAAGCGCCAAACCGTACCGATGCCCCTGCGGATCGGAGCACGTTGGCAAATCAAGAGATCGCCGAGCGGTGCGCGGTCGGCCATCCGTTGCGATGGGTGTGCCGGCCGTCTCACCGATATCTCCGTCATCGGGCCGGTCCTGGGCACCTGTCAGGACCGGTACGGCAACGTGATTGAGACCGGAACGCGCGAAATCTGCGCCGGCCGCGTCAATGCGACATCGGTCACGTGAAGATTCTGAATGGCGGACGCCCTCGCGACGCGGCGCGCCGTGCTGCCGGTCGAGGATAATCCCTTGCCGCTCATGGAAGCGGCTGCGGCCTCGCGCGAAACCGGCTACGAAGTTGCCGAGACGGCGAGTATCGAGGCCGTACAAACCCACTTGGCCGCCCGGCCAGAACTCGTGGCTATGGTCGCGGATGTCGACTTGGCAGGCGAGCCTTTGACCGGCTTCACCCTGGCGAAGGCCATCGCGGCACGCTGGCCTCAGGTCGCAATCCTGATCGTGTCAGGAATCGAGTGGCCACGCGAGGAGCAGATGCCGATGGGCGCGCGCTTCTTGCGCAAGCCGTTCACTCCGTAGTCGCTGACCGACGGTCTCGGTGCCGTGATCGAGGAACGCAACGTCGGCTCGGGGCCGCAGGACTTAGTCCGCCAGGACGGCGATGAGTGAGAACGAACCGGCGAGCACGAACGTGCCCGCAATGAGCGATGTGATCAGGAGCATGTCAAGACCTTATGCGCCGGACGGCGCCGCAGCTCCAACAACGTGTAAAGTCACGCTCGGTTGCGCATGGCCGAGCGCGGATCGTCCGTCAGTCCGGTCGTCGCTGCCGCCCTCTTGAGCGTCGCGGCAGGCGTGCAGCAGCCATCCCAACAGGTCGGCGTCATCCTCGCCTCCGCGCCCCTGACGGATTGCCAGTCGCTTCTTCGGGGATCCGCCCGCTCCTCGACGAACCACCTCCAGCACGCTACTCATCGTCATGGCCAAAGAAATGCCCTCTGTCGGCGATCTGCGTCGCAAGTCCGAGAGCACGGACGCTGAGATCGACACAGCGACAACTGCCCACCTGTGGGACGAGAGCACCTCGGCCACGTTCCACCGCACGACGGTGAGGCCGGCCGTCATCATGGGCTTCCCGGCGCAGGCATGAGCCACCCCGCGCCAGAAAAGGATCTCAGCGTCTACTACGACGGCGGTTGTCCACTATGCCGTGCAGAGATCGACCACTATCGCCGGTGCGCAGGAGCCGACCAGCTTACTTTCGTCGATATCGGGCGTGCTGTGCCCGCGCCGGAACTCGGACCCGATCTCGATCGTGACGCCGCCTTGCGGCGCTTCCATGTGCGCGCCGCAGACGGGCAGTTGGTCTCCGGCGCGGCCGCGTTCAGCCGCCTTTGGCGGACCTTGCCCGGCTGGCGCTGGCTCGGCCGCTTGGTCGATCTGCGCGTGCTGGGCTTCCAGCCCGTGCTGCCAATCGCCGAGCGGGCCTACCGCCTATCTCTGCCCCTGCGGCCCCGGCTGGCCCGGCTGGCCCGGCTGGCCTCACGTCGCCGACGCTGAAGGATGACAAGGGCTGGCGGCCCGCTGCGTCCACTGCGTCGGTTTCCGGGTCGATGTCTCCGACGGATGGGGGCGAGCATTCATTCGTCTGAGAGGGGCATCCATCGTATCACCGCAAATCACAGGGTCCTGGGTCCTCTGAACATCGGCATCTGACTATGAGGCCGCCGTGTTAGACTTGCTCCTAAATCTGCCTGTTTTCAGGATTAGGATCTCTTGGCAGCAGACGGTGTAACGCTCGCGCTCAAAGGCAGGCATGCAAGAGTTATTGCCGATCAACGAGTGTGAGTTCAGGGCCCGCACTCATCGGGGCGCCTACGGCCGGCGTGCGCACAAGGTTGTTCGAAAGGGCACGAAGCTCGCTGCCCTTATGGTTGCTCCGCTCCTCGGGGCCGGTCTAATCGTTCTTCCTCCCCGACCTGAACCCATGGTGGCCTTGGTGGCTGCCGCAGGTTCTGGAGCCGTGCTGGTGCCGCGCACGCCCAGCATGATCGCAATCACTTCCGCCAACGGGCTCGCCGCCGACTTCGTTAGCACGCACCTAAAGTCACCGATCGAAGTGGCGTCGGTCTCTCAGTTTCTGGACTCGCTTCAGGACACATGGCTGAATGCCTTCTACGGCGACAAGCAGCGCTTGCGGGAGTTCATCGAGCACACGGCCGTCGCCAACGGTCTACCGATCGATTTCTTCCTGCGGCTCCTTCAACAGGAGAGCGGGCTTGACCATCGTGCCGTCAGCCCTGCGGGGGCCCAGGGTGTCGCGCAGTTCATGCCGGCGACCGCGGCCGAGCGAGCCTTGATCGACCCGTTTGACCCCTTCGAGGCCATACCGAAAGCGGCGGAGTTCCTCCGAGAGCAGCGTGCGACCTTCGGTAGCCTGGGCTTGGCCGCCGCCGCCTACAATGCGGGATCGCAGCGTGTGCGGAATTGGCTAGCCGGACGCTCGGCGCTGCCCCAGGAGACAAGGGCCTACGTCACGAAGATCACCGGTCGGACCGCCGACGACTGGCGACAAGGCGGCGACATGCTCGCCGTCGCCGAGCCGGTGATTAGAAACGGTTGGTGACCATAAGGTTGGAGCCGCTCCCTGGCGGTGACGGCGAATCACGGGCAGACAGGACAAGATCAGCGCTGCGGGAGGCCGGAGCGCACCGATCGGTTGAGCATCCTACCTCGTTTGGCGGAATACGGCCTGGCAGCAGCGCCGCCTAAAGCTCTGCCTCGCCGGGAGCGTTCGCGGTGTCATCGCGTGACCAGTCGGAATGGGGCGGAATCCGGCTCGGTTCACGACGAGCGCGCCGACGAGGATCGGACTTATGCCGGCACGGTGTCCGCCGCCCGGTCTCGGCACGGCCGATGCCAGATTGAGGCAGAGGCCCGCGGTTCTCGGAAACTCTAGGACTCGGGTCGATGGCGTATCTTCGGGACTCGGCAAGCTTCGGGACAAACGACATGGGGGCGCCGGTCGGCCCGCATCTCGGGGTCTACCGGCCCAGACCCGCCTGGCACAGCAGCCCTACGGCGATCGGGCGACGGAGTGTCTGCGCGCTGCCGAGGCTGGGGCTCGACGCATTTCCCTGGATCCTCCTGATTCTGCTGGCGCCCGTGGCCGGCGAGCAGGTGAAGCTTCCGGGACTCGACAAGCTCGTCTGGCTCGGCAGCGATCTGGCCGCCCTCGCCTTCCTGGTCCTGCGTCGCGATCTCGCTAGCACGTTGTTCGGCAGCCGGCCGATCATCCTGGCTTGGCCCGCACTCGCGATCGCCTCGGCGACTTGGTCTCTCACGCCCGACATTTCTGCGTATCATGGCCTCCAGCTGCTCGCCACGATCGTGGCCGGCATCGCCCTGCGTGCCTCGATGGGGATCTCCGGCCTCGTAAGGATCGTCTTTCTTGGCCTCCTGGGCGGACAAATTCTGTCGGTCTTACTGGGCGTCGCCGCACCCAGCCTGACGCGCGGCCTCAGCGGCGAATGGTCGGGAATCTACTCGCACAAGAACGTACTGGGGAGCCTGATGAGCCTCCAGCTCCTCTGCGCCGCCTGCCTATTCCTGGAAGGCTGGCACCGCCTCCTGACAGCGGTGGCGTTTCTCGGGGCCCTCGGGCTCCTCGCGTCGTCGCATTCCGCCACCGCCCTCGTGGCCGGCGCCGTAGGGCTTGCGCCGCTGACAGCCATCACGGTGTGGCGACAGGGCAGCCGGATCACGGGCTTCTGCCTGGGCATCGCCATCGCGCTCGCGGGCGTCGGCATCATGGTTGCAGCGACTTACGGTGCAGACCTCTCCACCAGCCTGCTCTCCGATCTGGGCAAGGACACGACACTCACCGGCCGCACGATCCTGTGGCAGTTCGGCATCGACCAGTTCTGGCGGGAGCCTGTCCTGGGAATTGGCTATAAGGCCTACTGGGAGAGCCCGCTCACGACCGCCGCGTACCTCCATTTCACCACCCAGCAGAAGGTGTGGTTCTTCCATAACAATTTCATCGACATTGCAGTCGCGTTCGGCGTGGTGGGTTTGGTGATCTTCACGGGTGTCGTGCTCGACACCGCCCGCCGGGTGATCAAGCATTTCGCGCGATCGCCCGGCTACGTGGAGGCATGGCCGATCCTGTTCCTGTCGCAGATTGGCGTCCTCATTTGTTTCGAGTGCCCGCTCTTCGTGAATCACGGTCTCCACCAGATCCTGCTCGCGGCGATCCTGCCCGTGCTGCGGATGCGAGAGCGGACTTGAGCAGAATTGCATGGCGCGATTCTGCTGCGGTTCTTGCTCCGGCATCCTTGTCACTGCCGGACCGAAGTCGGTTCCGGCGAACCACGCCCGGAGTGGCGCACGGCCCGTCCCGGTAGGCGCGACCCCGATCCGACCCGACATCTGCAGACGTTCCGGGTCCGGTGGGACCGACGCGTAAAGGCCCTGGGACGATCGCCGCAGACACGCCGGCAGCGAAAAGATCCGGAAGCCGGGCGTGCCAGCACTCCCCGTCGCGGGCACGACGCCGGATCCGTATTCGCCACGGCAGCGATCCCGATGAGCGGAGTGTCGATGCCGCATCGGCAGCGTGTGAACCTGAAACTCCGGAAATTGAGGTATCATCAATACTGAATTCGCATCTCGCTATGGATTGCAAAACCGGCAAAAATTGCGTACTTCCGCCGTCCAGAGGCCGGTACGATGTACTGCTTTGCAATATCCATTCCCAGATTTCGCGAGCGGCACGCGTATATCGCCGAGCACCTCGCCCGGTTTTGGGGACCGGATTTCGAGATCATCGGCATCGATGGGGATGCGGCAGGCCAAGAGATATCGGCTCGGACCGGGCTGACCCCGGGGCAGGTCGGTTGCGCCCTGTCGCATCTGGCGGTCTACGAGACGCTGGTCGCACGCAAGATACCCTGGGCCCTCGTGGTCGAAGACGATGTGGTGCTCCCGCACGACATCCATGACATCCTCGTCCGGATCGAGGCGACCTTGCGCCGGGGCGACGTCGTCCTGCTCTACAATCGGCCCCAGCACCTCGCGGCGTTCAGCACCGTCGATGCCGTCTCCATCGGTGACTACAGGCTGTGCCTGCCCATGAGCATGAGTGGGCTCGGGACGACGGCGGCCTACGTGATCACCAGGCAGGCGGCCGAAGGCATACTGGCGGCGAACCGCCCGATCGTCGTGGCAGCGGACAATTGGACGTACTTCTACGAGCGTCGGGCAGTCTCCCGGGCGCGGGTGATGTCGCCGAACGCGGTGGCGGTTCAGCCCTTCGAGTCGACCATCTTCGCCTCCGGCTCGAAGGTCGGCGCATTCCTGCGGAGCAATCGCATCCTCCGCCCCCTGCTCACCGCTAGGCGGAAGTTCCTGACCACGCGCATGGCTGCCAACATGGTCTTCGTCGACGAGGTATCTCCTTACGCGAACATCTCGCCGCAGTAGGCGTGACGGCCGCGGAGGTCCCTGTCTCGCCCCCTGCCGAAGGAGGCACGGCGCGGTGTCTCACCTAACACGCGTTTCGGCGACGGCGTGCACGCTCAAGGGGAGTAAATCTCGAAACGGCGCGAGGCCCTATGGTGCCATGCAAGCCCGCGCACGGGCCGTCGGTGGGGCGCGGGCCGTTGAGGCCGAAGCCCCAGGCAATCGTGTTCGGCTTGTCCTGTGTCGATGACCGTTTGGAAGGGCCAGTAGCGCGCCGGCCTCCGGGGGGACCGGATCTAGCCCGGCGACACCCCCGATCACGGAATACGGTTCAGTTGAGCTTCTTCGTAAGACGCACGCAGAGGATGCCCGGTTTGTTCGAGCCCGGAAACGGATGTCGGTCCGTCAGGCTCCCGTAGACATTGTGATCTTCCCGGATACCGAACACCTCGCTCGTCACCACGGAAAACCCTCGGAACTTGTCGATCACGTCCATCCCGATGAGGTGGGGCTCGGTGACTGTCGGCGGATGATTGATCTCTACGATGAGCAGGATCGTCCCGCCCGGCGCGCAGACGCGTGCGAGTTCACCGACGGTCGTGTCGACGTTCTCCACATGGTCGAGGGCGTTGAACATCGTCACAATATCGAAATGCCCGTTCGGAAACGGGATGTTCTCGCTCGGGGCCGCGACGTACGACATCGTGTGCAGCCCGCGGTTGAGCTTCACGTAGGAATCGGCGAGCGGATCGAGACCGACGCGTTCCAGGGCGTCAGTCGCCCATTCCAGGCTGCCGACCGGGCCGCAGCCCACGTCGAGAACACGTTTGTCCGCGTAAAACGTTCGATCCAGGCCGAAGAAGGTGGTGTAGAATGGGATCAGATGCGCATTGTAGAACTTCCCCTTCGACTTCCACAGCGTCTTGCGCCAAAAGGCAAGCTCGACCAGCTCCTTGATGGACGATCTCAAAGTGGGATGCTGCGACAGAAACCGGCCTGCACTCTGCTTGATGAGGAGCATGTCTGTCCTTTCCATTATATCTTTTGTTCACGAGTAAATTTTTTCCGTTTCATTCTATACTATTATTTAATATTATAATATAATTCAAATACCCAACATCGCGGATAATAACTCATACGCGCAAACAATGACCGTATGACCAAGAAGCAGATGAATTTCGAAATCAGCTCGATCGAGAAAAATCTGATGATCGAAGCAACCAGAATCGATCCTGCTCCCGTTTCCGATACCACTCAGTTTTCGGAAACGAGGCACGTCATTCATTTTGGTTAGCGCAGGCATACGCGCGAGGCGAACCTCGCCTCGCCTGGGCGGCCGGGTCGCTATCATCCGTCTTTCGGCGTAGTCCGGCCGGCAGCATCGCCCCCGAAAGCTCTCCGGCATCCGGAGCATGGCACAAGGCGGCGTGCTCAGGCGACGCGCTGCTTCGACCCGATCGAGGCATGGATGCCCGCCCCGGCTCTGCGTACGAAGGAGCGGCTGGACTGGGCGACCGCCGACGAGCGACAGCGGGGCCTGGGTTTCTCGGCTGAAGACAGTGACGGCTTCTGCCCCGGAGGGGTATCGATTTCCGAGATGTCGCGGCCGATTTCGCCTTCCTCGTAGGGCGAGCGCATCATGATCGTTCCATCCGGGCCGTACCGCGTGAGAACGCCTGCGTTGCCGGCGCTGGCCATCGCGAAGAGCGGTCGGAAAGAATCCCGATCGGAGAAATTCACGAGCGGCGCGTCGAGAGGCTTCGACCTGAGGACAATCTTGTCTTACGCATCGATGACAAACGGGGAACTGAAATTTTCCCCCGTGGTCCCCCGATCGAAGCGGATCATGCGGCGTAACCTGGGCGCGGCCTGCGCAACTTGCGCCAGCGTCATACCGTCGACGACAGCGCGCAGAGATAGATCGTAGCGTTCGATTTACGGGGCGATGTCGTGCACGAGGCTCTGCGACGCGATCCGTGAGCGCTGCACATCCCCAGAAGCGTGATCGCTGCGCCCCCGGGGGGCGATTTCCGCCGCCTTCCTTTCCCACTTGAACAGAACAGGGCGACACACTTCGTACCAGCAGACTGGTAATGCGGCCGATGGACCGTCATCCTCTCGGCCGGAGCGCATGACGCCTCCCTCTAGAATTCTGCTGGAGGCCGACGCGGAACGAGTGGAAATCCGCCGTCAATGCCTCCCTCGGACACGCGCGGCCGGCGCGGCAGGAAGAAAATGAACCCCACGGCGAGCGTGGACCTAAACTTCGATCTGGGCGTGGGCTGCGGCGCTTACGCCCGCGGCCTCCAGGCCGGCGGTCCCGAGATCATGGTCAGCACCTTCGCGCGTGCGCCAGGAGATCTGGCGGATCGCGGCTACACCGAGGCGGGGCTGCTGATTCCGCGCAGCCAGTCCGGCGCGCTGATCACCGATGCCGCCGCCGTTAGGGTGCTTCGCATGGTGGAAGGCGGTGCGATCATCACGGCCTCTGGCCAATCGTTGCCGACGGCGATCCGTTCGATCTGTGTACACGGAGATTTTTGCCCACGCGGTTTCCACCGCCCAGGCGGTGCGCGCCCAGATCGAGGATGCTGGCGTGACGCTCGCGCCTTACCGACCGTGAGCGCCGCCGAGAGCACGCCAATCGGCGCATCCGGGCTGCTCGACACGCGCAGGGCGGGACACGGCTTTCGTTCCGGCCCGTCAACGTGGTCGAGGCGGTCGCGGCACGGCGGGCGGAGCGGGAGATGCTGCACGAACCAGTGCCGCGTGAACCAGTCGTGCGCACGACCTTCGCGTCCGATTTACTGGTCGGGCTCAGCCTCGTCGGCGGCGTCACCGACGGCCGCGCCTGACGCGAGGCATGCGCGTACAGTACCCTCGGCCGAGTCCGTCGGCTGATGATACGCAAGAGAGAGAGTCTTCACGCATGGCGCACGCCGTCACCGCCCTTGGCACGCCGCCCGCGCGCCGCAACGAGCCCCTGAACGCGGACGGCGTCCGTCGCGCCCGCGTCGACCTCGCCGCCTGCCTTCGCTGGGCCGCGCGCAACGGTCTCGAAGAGGGAATCTGCAACCATTTCTCCGCGGTCCTGCCCGAGCGGCCCGACCTGTTCCTGGTCAACCCCTACGGCCTCGCTTTCGCGGAGGTGACGGCGTCAAGCCTGCTGGTGTGCGACTTCCACGGCAACGTCGTCGAGGGCGACGGCCAGCCCGAGGCAACGGCCTTCCACATCCATGCCGAGTTGCACCGGCTGAGGCCTCGCGCCCGGGCCGCCTTCCACACACACATGCCCTACGCCACCGCGCTGGCCATGCTGGAAGGGCAGCCATTGCTCTGGGCCGGTCAGACCGCCCTGCGCTTCTACGGCCGGATCGCCGTGGACGAGGATTACAATGGGCTGGCACTCGATTCCCGCGAGGGCGAGCGGATCGCCCGGAGCGCCGGGGATGCCGACGTGGTGTTCCTCAAGAATCATGGCGTGATGGTGCTCGGCGAAACCATCGCGGAGGCCTGGGACGACCTGTACTATTTGGAGCGCGCCGCCCAGGCGCAGGTGCTTGCCATGAGCACGGGGCGCACCCTGAAGGTCGTGCCCGAGGGAATCGTGAGACACGTGGCGGCGCAGGAGGCGGCCGGTCGCGCAGAGAGCGCACGGCTGCATCTGGAGAGCGTCAAGCGTGTCCTGGCCCGGGACGAGCCCGCCTTCCTGGCCTGATCCGGTCTCAGGGCGCCGAGCGGCCCCCAGGGGTCGCCCGGATCCGGTCCAGCAACGCGGCGTCGGCGTAGCCGTCCGGCGGCAGTCCCACCGAGCCCTGGTAGGCACGCAAAGCCGCCCGGGTCTTCGGGCCGATCTTCCCGTCGACGCCGCCGGTGGCGTAGCCCCGCTCGGCCAGGCGGGTCTGGAGGTCGCGGCGCTCGTCCGGGGTGAGCGGGCGGTCGCTCCGCGGCCAGTCGCGCGAGAGGCCCGGGTCGCCGCGCAGCCGGTCAGAGAGCTGCGCCACCGTCAGGGCATAGGCCAACGCCGTGTTGTAGCGCAGGATCACCGCGAAGTTCGGCCTGAGCAGGAAGGCGGGGCCGCGGATCCCCGCGGGCAGGATCAGGGTCGCCGACGCGGTCTCATCCGGGATCGGCCGGTCCCGGATGGGCTTCACGCCGAGGTCCCGCCACTCGGCGAGGCTGCGGGAGGTGGTCTCGTCGGCGAGCGCGGCATCCAAACCCTCGGGCAGCGCCACCTCGTAGCCCCAGCCCTCGCCCGGCCGCCAGCCGTGGGCACGCAGGTAGTTCGCCGTGGAGGCGAGCCCGTCCGAGGTCGAGGTCCAGATGTCCCGCCGGCCGTCGCCGTCGAAGTCCACCGCGTAGCGCTGGTAGACGGTGGGCATGAACTGGGTCTGGCCCATCGCGCCCGCCCAGGAACCCGTGAGGCCGCCAGGCATCCGATCCAGCGGCACCTCATTGCCGGCGAGGATCTGGAGGGAAGCAGTCAGCTCGTCGCGCCAGTAGCCGGCGCGGGCGGGGTCACCGCAACTGAGCGTGGCGAGCGAGCGCACCACCGGCTTCACAACCGCGGGATTGTCCAGCACGGCGCCGTAGGTCGATTCGACGCCCCAGAATGCGACCAGCGTGTAGCGGTCGACACCGTATTGCGCCTCGATTGCCGCGAGGGGACCGGCCAGCTCGGCGAGCTTGCGCTGTCCGGTCTCGATCCGGGATGGGGTGACGCTGGCCTCGACGTAGTCCCAGATCGGCCGGACGAATTCGCTCTGGTTGCGAGTCGCGGCCAGCACGTCCGGGTCCGACGACACGCCGGCGAGATGGGCGTCGGCGACAGCCTGCGGAACCTCGTGCGCCGTCACCCAGGCGACTAGGTCGCCCCGGCAGCTCTCGAAGGACTGCATTGGTGCGGAGACCGGAGAAGCCTCGGGCGACGCGCCGGCCAGAGCTGGGACGAGGGCGATGGCTGCCGCCGCGAAACCGATAACGCGGGCGCGCGCCACAGTATTCCGAATGTCCGACTTCATGCGGGCCGACACGTCGTATTCGTTCATCGGGCATCTCCGGCGCGGGCCTTCCGGGTCTTACCGAGGGCGCCAGACGGTTTCCAGGCGTTCCCGGAGCCATACGCCGAGCGAGATGGGCGGGCACGCGACGGATCGCGTGGGCCGCCCTACATCCGATCGACGATCCTCGTGGAGCCCGATCCCGTGAAGCGAGCCCTCCACGCAGCGGCCGCAGTGGCAGCTTTCCTGGCAGCCGGACCGGCCTACGCCTTGGAAGTCTCCCGCAGCCGCGACATCCCGGCACCGCCGGCCGCGATCTGGGCGCTGATCGGCGATTTCTGCGCCATCGGGCTCTGGCACCCGCAGGTCGAGCGCTGCATCCTGTCGAGCGACGAAGACGACGACCTGCGGGCGCAGATCCGGGGCGTCGTCGTGAAGGGCGGCCTGGGCACGATCGTCGAGGTCGAGACCGCCCGCGACGAGGCGGGGATGAGCTACAGCTACAGCTTCGTCCAGGGCCCCTTGCCGGTGCGCGCCTACAACGCGACCTTGTCGGTCCGACACAACGGAGCCGGCTCCACGGTGATGTGGAGCGCGACCTTCGACGCGGAGGGCATCAGCGACGCCGACGCCCTCAAGGACATCGCGGGCGTTTACGACGACGGGCTGGCCGGCATCGCCCGAGAGGTGGCCAAGTAGAAGGCGGCTCCCCGGGACAACCGCAATCGCCCGCCGAAATCGACGGGCCGCGCAGAAAAAACTCGCCGTGTCCGCAGTCGTTGCCAATGTGACCCGCGGATTGCCCAGCTGATTCCTGGAGATCGCCCTATGGTCGAGAACCGCATGCGCCGTCACCGCCAAGCCAAGATCGTCGCCACCGTCGGCCCCGCAAGTTCGGCGCCCGACCGGCTGAAGGCCTTGTTCTTGGCCGGGGTCGACACCTTCCGGCTGAACTTCAGCCATGGCGTCCAGGAGGACCATGCCAAGGTCCACGCCGCGATCCGCGCCCTCGAGAAGGAGGTCGGCCGCCCGATCGGCATCCTCCAGGATCTCCAGGGCCCGAAGATCCGGATCGGGACCCTGCAGGGCGGCCGTCTCGACCTCGAGCCCGGCGAGACCGTCCGCTTCGTCCTGGACGGATCCGAGGGCGACAAGCAGGCAATCCCGCTCCACCACCCCGAGATCTTCGCCGCCGTGGTGCCGGGCCAGGAACTTCTGATCGATGATGGACGCGTGCGGGTACGGGTGATCGCGCCGGAGCGAACCTCGATCACCGCCGAGGTGGTGACCGGCGGCCAGATCTCGAACCGCAAGGGCGTCAACCTGCCGGGCACGCTGCTGGAGTTGTCGCCGCTCACCGAGAAAGACCGGATGGACCTCGCCTTCGGGCTGGAACTCGGCGTCGACTGGGTCGCTCTGTCCTTCGTCCAGAAGCCCTCCGACCTCATCGAGGCCCGAGGGCTGATCGGGGATCGCGCCGGGATCATGTCGAAGATCGAGAAGCCGCAGGCCCTGGAGCGGATCGACGACATCATCCGCCTCTCGGACGCCGTCATGGTCGCCCGCGGCGACCTCGGCGTCGAGATCCCGCACGAGGACGTCCCGGGGCGGCAGAAGGAGCTGATCCGCGCCTGCCGGCTCGCCGTGAAGCCCGTGATCGTGGCGACCCAGATGCTCGACTCGATGGTCGCGGCGCCCGCACCCACCCGGGCGGAGGCCTCGGACGTCGCCACCGCCATCTACGACGGGGCGGACGCCGTGATGCTGTCTGCCGAATCGGCAACCGGGCGCTATCCGGTCGAGGCCGTGGCGATGATGGACCGGATCATCCGCAGCGTTGAGGGGCACAAGCTCTACCATTCGATCGTGGCGGCCTCCGAGCCCGGAGAGGAGGAGACGCCGCCCCACGCGGTCGCCACCGCCACCGCGGACCTCGCCGAGGCCGTGCACGCCAGCGCGATCGTGGCCTACACGGCGAGCGGGACCACCGCCGCGCGGGTGGCGCGCAAGCGACCCGCCGCGTCGATCCTGGCCCTGACGCCGAACCTCGCAACCTCGCGGCGCCTGTGTCTGCTTTGGGGCGCGCACAGCGTGCACACGGAGGACGTCGATTCCTATGAGGAGATGACCGCCAAGGCCTGCCACCACGCGCAGGAGGAGGGCTTCGCCAAGCCGAACGACATCATCGTCATCACAGCTGGCATCCCGTTCCACACCGCGGGCAACACCAACAATATCCGGCTGATGCAGGTGTGACGGATCGAGGGCCGCGCCACAATTGGAACGCCGCACACACCTCGCCCGTTGAATTCGAAGCTGCGCCGTTCCGGCGCGAACGCGAGGACCGACTCATGAGCCTGATCGGACGCATCGTCACCAAGCTGCTCGGCAACGAGAACCGCCCCATCGACCGCGACGACCGGAACGCGAGCAGCGCGACCCCGCTCGGCCGGCTCGTCACCAAGATCCTGGGCAAATAGCCAGCCCGATCGCCGCGCACCCTCCCGGGCGCGCGGCGCCGGAACCGACGAGCGTCATTTCGCCACCGCGCTGGCGGTCTGCTTGAGCGTCGGCGCGGCCGGGACGGTGTGCTGCCAGAACGTACCCGTCCGGCCCTTCTCCAAGCCCGCCTCATAGAGGGCGCGCATATACGCCGTGTCGAAGCCCTTGGCGGCCGAAGCTTTTGGGCCGTCCTCGTCGATGTAGGTGAGGTTGAAGCCCATGCCGATGTTGTGCGCCAGGGCGTAGGTCGCGGTCAGTGTCGCCCGTGAGCGCGCGCGGCTGGCCGTCGTGAAGGAGCGCTCGACGATGGACAGCGTGTTGTCCTTCGTCACCTCGAAATCAGGCTCCAGGCGACCGTTGATCACGACGTAGATATTGGCTTTCCCGCCGGCGCGGAACTTCCCGTTCCGCAGCAGCAGCGTCTGCGGTAGGGTGAAGACCGGCGTGACCACAGAGCCGTCGACATGCATCTCCTGGAAGCGTGCGTCGCCGGCCGAGACGTCGATCAGCTGTGGAGGGAAGACGGCCGGAATGCTGGCCGAGGCGGCCAAAACGTCGCGGAACAGTTCCACGGCGTTCGGCGCGCCGCTCGCCGCGATGGCCCCCATGTTCCAGATCACGGCGCGCTGGGAATCGAGGTTGGTCGTCACCACGAGCAGGCGCCGGCCCTTGGCGTGCTCCTCCGCGATGGCCGTAAGCAGCTCCGGGGTAACGTAGCGGCCGATCAGGTTGCGCAGGCGCCCATCCCCAAACAGGCCCGAGCCAAACAGGACGTTCGCGAGGTTCGGTGAGGCTACCAGCTCGCCGGCGACGCCGCTGGTGTAGAACTCCGTCAGGTAGGCATCGTAGGACGGGCCCAGGAAGGCGAACGGGGCGATCAGCGCGCCCGTCGACACCCCGGAGACCAGGGTGAATTCCGGGCGCGTGCCTGAAGCCGTCCAGCCATTGAGCACGCCAGCCCCGTAGGCGCCGTCCCCGCCACCGCCGGAGAGCGCCAGATAGTTGAATCCGGCGGAGCGGCGCTGCGGATTGCCCGCGAGTTCCGCGATGGTTTCGACCGAGGCGTCGGCATACACGCGCGCCCCCGGGATGGCGGGCACGCTCGCGAAGGCCGCCTGCTCGGCCGTGTAGGATGTACGCGGTACGGAGCCGCAGGCCGCGACCTGACCCGCGAACCCGAGCGCAACCAGCGCGCGCAGGCCCGCCTGACGGTAACCCATCGTCTTCACCTTCGATGACCGCAAAGCTCGCCTCTTTTGCCATATGGAACGAGCTTGGCCTTAACGGCGTTCCGGCCAAGCTTGGCATTCGGCGCGTTTACGTCGCTCTGTGACGCAGGCGACACGCTCCACGGGAGCGCGGCGCGACGCGGGTGTCGACTGGATCGCCGCGGGCTTGCCCTTCGCCGAAGCCTTTGCCGGTGGACAGGCTCCGGCGGAGCCCCTTTCGGGCGGAGGCCCGCCCTTGCAACCGTCGCGAACGCCGCGCTAGGGTCCCGCCGTGGCCTGACGGGACAGGGTGTCGCACGCGTTGCGGCAACCGGCGAGAAGGGGCGCGGTCTGCACGGCGGCGCGGTCCGCCGGGACGGGTCCGATCGGATCGGATTGCATACCGTGACACCGGCGGAGAGCCCGGGCCGCAGGGGGCGGAGGGAGACGATGGAAGCGGGCCTGAGCTGGACGGACGATCGCGTGGCGCTCCTGCGCCGGCTGTGGGAAGACGGGCAGAGTGCGAGCAAGATTGCGGCGCAACTCGGTGGCGTGACCCGCAACGCGGTGATCGGCAAGGTGCACCGCCTCGGCCTCGCCGGGCGCGCCCGGGGCGTCGAAGAGGCTCCGGCCGTAACGCCTGCCGCGACGGCCGTCGAGATCGAAACCGCCCTCGCGGTCGTCGAGACGCAGGCGCCTGAGCCGGTGGCGATCCTCTCGCATCGTCCCGCGCCTACGTTCCCGGTACCGGCGCCGACCCCAGAGCCTGTTGCCCTGTCGGTATCAGAGCGCGTCACGATCATGGACCTGCGCGAAGCCATGTGTCGCTGGCCGCTGGGCGACCCGACGACGCCGGAATTTCGGTTTTGCGGCGCCCGCTCGATCACCGGGCTGCCCTATTGCACGCACCACGCCGAGATCGCGTACCAGCCCGCCGCGGAGCGCAAGCGCGACCGTCGCGTCGCGTCCTTCCGCTGAGTCGCGAGGCGTCAGCGGGGCGGAACCCCTGTTTCGCGCACGTAGCCGGGCCGTTCCGGTATTCGGCTCCGCTGCCAGCACGAAACCGACTAGGGACTTCGGTACGCTGTCGGCGCCCTGCGTGAGGCGCGGCTAACGCTTTGCCTTGCAGCGCCTTTTTCCGAAAGTTAGCACACACCGCAGAGGCGATGCTGTTCGCCGCCCTGGCCAGCCAGAACGGCGCCGTGAGCCGCTCCTGCACTGCGCCGGGCCGCGGAAAGCGTAGAATTTTCGCCTCGAAAGGCCCGGAGAGGTGTGCACCACCTGTGCCTGAGCCCTGGCCGGGTCGTAGCATTCTCGGTCTGGCAGGATCGGTCAGATGTCCCGCTCGGGATCGCGCCCCGAGGTGGCCAGGGCGCTGGAGCCCGTCACGTCGGGATCGACGCGGCCCGTGCGCCGGAGGCCGCCATTCTCGCACGAACCGCCACGCGCCCGCTTCTCAATGCTCGGGGGTGTGACAGGCTGTGCGGAGCGACGCCGCACGGTCGCTTCGGGGAAACCGTCGCGGCGCCGTCGGGAGAACGATATTCCACGAGGCCCACCCGTATCAGCGGCATCTTTCCACGATCGGCCGTCATCGTTCGTCGGATACGGAAAGAACTTTCGTACAGGGCACTTAGCCCGATTGCTCCGGCCGCGCCGACGCGATATCGCAGCCTCCCGTTCGCGGGCTGGCCGCCCCCCCTTGGCGCGGCTCCCCCGGACCCGACATCTGTCCGACCCCAAACGAGCAGGAGCTCCGCGATGGCCGATTCCCTCAACGTGCCGGCAAAGGTCGGCCACGGCCGTGTCTACGGCTCGATCACCGAGACCATCGGCAACACCCCGCTGGTGCGCCTCAACCGCCTGCCGAAGGAACACGGCGTCGACGCCGAGATCCTGTTGAAGCTGGAGTTCTTCAACCCTATCGCCAGCGTCAAGGACCGGATCGGCGTCAACATGATCGACGCGCTGGAGGCCGCCGGCAAGTTGCAGCCCGGCGGCACGCTGGTCGAGCCGACCTCCGGCAATACCGGGATCGCTTTGGCCTTCGTGGCCGCGGCCCGGGGCTATCGCCTGATCCTGGTGATGCCGGAGACGATGTCCCTGGAGCGGCGCAAGATGCTCGCTTTCCTGGGGGCGGAGCTGGCGCTCACGCCCGGCGCGCAGGGCATGAAGGGCGCCATCGCCAAGGCCGAGGAGCTTCTCCGGGAGATCCCCGGCTCGGTGATGCCGCAGCAATTCTCCAACCCCGCCAACCCCGAGATCCATCGCAAGACCACCGCCGAGGAGATCTGGAGCGATACCGGCGGCAAGCTCGACGCCTTCGTGGCGGGCGTGGGCACCGGCGGCACCGTGACCGGCGTCGGCGAGGTGCTGAAGCCGCGCCTGCCGGACCTCAAGGTCTTCGCGGTTGAGCCGGTCGATTCGCCGGTGATCTCCGGCGGCCAGCCCGGCCCGCACAAGATCCAGGGCATCGGCGCCGGCTTCATCCCCGATAACCTGCACACCGCCATCCTCGACGGCGTGCTGAAAGTCTCCAACGAGACCGCCTTCGAGACCGCGCGAGCGCTCGCCCGGCTCGAAGGCATCCCCGGCGGCATCTCGACCGGCGGCAACGTCGCGGCCGCGCTGGAGCTGGCCAAGCGGCCGGAGTTCCAGGGCAAGCGCATCGTCACGATCGCCTGCTCCTTCGCCGAGCGCTACATCTCGTCGGCCCTTTTCGACGGGATCGGTTGAACAGCTTCTCCGGGGCGCCCCGCGCTTCGGCGCGCGGGCGCAACGACGCAGGGCACGCGAGCCGCGCCGGTGCGCCTGGAACCAGCGCAGCATCGGTGGCGGCAGTGGATCGCGTTCGGTGCCCCGCGGGGATCGAGCGCTGTGACAGCGTCGGACTGCGCGGCGTCTGCCGCATGACGCCGGCTCACGCCTTGCTGAACATCCGCGATGATGCCGCCTGCGAATGATCGGCTTTCTGGGCGCCGACTTTAACCGTCGATCGTAAATTTTCATTGAAAATATCAAATGCCTGCAATTATTTATCGCATTCTTACAAAAATTATCTTACAAACATTATTCATTCGGTTCTGGTGCCGCAAAATGCGGAGCCGTATTCGAACACGAACTTGGAAAGACCGGCACATCGACCATCTTTATCTTGGTTCACCGTTACGCTATCGCCAATCCGACGACCGGATGGACCTTTGCGCATGCGCTGTGCTCTCGCTCTCCTTTGCTGCCTCACGGCACAGGCTGCGCAGGCGGGAGGCTTCGCGATCCACGACCTGAGCGCCGTTTTGGAACAGGCCAAGGCCGCCCTCGACGCTCGATCCACGGTGCAGGCGGACCCGAACAGGCTGATCCTGACCTGTTCCAGTTGCAGGGGCGCGCGCGTCATCGGCTTGCAGCTCGGACGCATGACCGACGGGACCGAGCAGCGTGTTCGATCCGGACAGACAACCTTCGCTGCACTTGAGGCGCTCTGCGTCGCGCAAAACCCCGATTGCCGGCTCTCCGGCTTGCCGGCCGGTCCGGCGATCGGCTGGATCACCGTCTATGCCCTGGGGCGAGGTGCAGGCTCGACCGCTGTCATCCTGCGCGACGGCGACCTGCTGACGATTCGGGCCAATGCGGACAGTCGTGGCGCAGCCGAGGATTCCGTTCGGAGACTGGCGCAGACCGTCGTCCCGCAAATCGTCGGCCCCTGACGTCACGCGCGGGATCCATGCGTTAGGTCGCCGCAACGGGCAAGGCGAGCAGGGGCGGCCAAGCCGGGTCGTCGGCGCGATGAACATCTGGCTCCGCTTCGCGCGAGAACCACGCGACGATCATTCTGCCCCCGACCCTCTCTGGCGAAGCCGTCGGCGGCTCGGCGACCTGACGCAACTCACATCTCCCGCTCCCGTTGTTCCGCCACGACGTGATGAAGAGGCAGGAGCCATGGCAGAGCAGACAGGACGGCCGTCGCTGAAGGACTTCGACGCTTACGCCGACCGCAACGGCCAGGACCTCGGCCAGGATTCGCCCCTCGACGTGGGGCTCCCCGCCAAAACGCAGGCCGACCTGAAGCAGGATCCGGCTGGCGACGCGCAGGCGGCCCGGATCGCCTCCGGCACCCCGGGTTCCGACGCCACCGACGCCACGGAGGCGGAGACCCCGCCTGAGAACATCAGGAGGCTCGAGGGCGAGAGCGGAATCGCCGCGACCATGGACGAGGCGATAGACCGTGCCACCGCGGCGGTCGGTCAGGACGACGGGAAGCGTTGATGGCCGGGCCGACAAACGAACCCGGGACGGTGCCCCGCAAGCCCGACGACGCGGTCGGCACGCGCGGCGGCCCCGCCGCGGGCGGCGGCCGCCAGACGCCCGAGCAGGCGGCGATCACCGACATCGGTGACGTTGAGCTGGGCAGGACTGAGCCCAAGGCGGGATGGAGCGGCTCCGGTGAAGCCGGTCGGTCGCCGCCCGCATTGGGCGGCTCGTCGGGTGGCCATTCCGACCTGAAGGCATCGCGGGGTCCGACAGCCGGAGAGAAGGTCGCGAGCGGTCACGCCCGTGCCGAGCGGGAGAACCAGACATGAACGAGCGCGAGGATGCGGAGCCGAAGCCGCAGAAGCCCGCCAACGTCGCTCCGGACGCGGTCAAGGACCCGAACGAGAAAACCGAAGGCAAGCCTGGGCTCGGACATCAGGGCGGCAAGACCCAGCATGACGAGACTGATCCCGGCGGCAGCTAGACGGATCGGCCATGCGGAATACAGGGGCGCGGAGGGGTCTCCACCGCGCCCTTCTTGGTACTGACGATTCGAGAAGGTCCCGTCTTAGGACAGCTTGAAGCGGATCGGCCCCGCCGCCATGGGCACGTCGTCCGGGCGGCAGCCTGTCTCCACACAAGCGTAGCGAATCGCGTCCTGGCGAGTGCGGAAAAGGCCCCCGGCCCTGCCGCCGGTTTCGACGGCCACCCAATGGCCCTCCCCGTCCTGGCCGACGAGGTAGGAGGAGGACGTCTCGGCCGCGGGCGACCGGACCGGATGATGGGGATTCAACGCGACGGGCATCGGAGTCACGGGGGTTCACGCGGCCCTCTCGGGACCGCTCCGCCGAGCTAATGCGCCCGGCGTGAGGGTTCGATGGGCCTGACCAGGGATCAGAATAAGGTGCGCATCAGCAACCGGGCCTGAGCGGCCCGTTACCGGGCGTTCAGCTCAGGCCGCGTTCTCCTTCGACCGCTCCACGCGCTTGCGGTCGTTGGGATCCAGCACGGTCTTGCGTAGCCGGATCGACTTCGGCGTCACCTCGACCAGTTCGTCGTCCTGGATCCAGGCCAGCGAGCGCTCCAGGGTCATACGGATCGGCGGCGTCAGGCGGACCGCCTCATCCTTCGACGTGGTGCGGATGTTGGTGAGCTTCTTGCCCTTGAGCACGTTCACCTCGAGGTCGTTCTCGCGGTTGTGCTCACCGATGATCATACCCTGGTAAACCTTCCAGCCGGGCTCAATCATCATCGGGCCGCGATCTTCGAGGTTCCACATGGCGTAGGCCACCGCTTCGCCCTTATCGTTGGAGATCAGCACACCGTTGCGGCGGCCTGCAATCTCGCCCTTGAACGGCTCGTAGGCCTTGAACAGACGGTTCATGATCGCCGTGCCGCGGGTGTCGGTGAGCAGCTCGCCCTGGTAGCCGATCAGGCCGCGGGTCGGGGCGTGGAACACCAAGCGCAGCCGGTCACCGCCCGAAGGCCGCATCTCCAGCATCTCGGCTTTGCGCTCCGACATCTTCTGGACGACGACACCCGAGTGTTCCTCGTCGACGTCGATCACCACCTCCTCGACCGGCTCGAGCAGGTTCCCCTCTTCGTCCTTCTCGTAGACGACGCGCGGGCGGGAGACGGCGATCTCGAAGCCTTCGCGACGCATCGTCTCGATCAGGATGGCGAGCTGGAGCTCGCCGCGGCCGGACACGTAGAAGGAGTCCTTGTCGGCGGCCTCCTCGATCTTGAGCGTGACGTTGCCCTCGCCCTCCTTGAACAGGCGATCGCGGATCATCCGGCTCGTGACCTTGTCGCCCTCGGTGCCGGCGAGCGGCGAGTCGTTGACGATGAAGGACATCGTCACGGTGGGCGGATCGATCGGCTGGGCCTGGATCGGGGTGTCGACCTGCGGGTCGCAGAACGTGTCGGCCACCGTGCCCTTCATCAGGCCGGCGATGGAGACGATGTCGCCCGCCTCGCCGACATCGATCGGCGCACGCTCCAGGCCCCGGAAGGCGAGGATCTTCGACACGCGGCCGGTCTCCACGACCTTGCCGTCGCGCGACAGCACCTTGATCTGCTGGTTCGGCTTCACGGTCCCGGACGCGATGCGCCCGGTGATGATCCGGCCCAGGAACGGGTTGGCCTCCAGGAGAGTGCCGAGCATCCGGAACGGGCCGTCCTCGACACGCGCCGGCGGAACATGCTTGAGCACGAGCTCGAACAGCGGCGCGAGGCCCACCGACGGGTCCGCCTCGGGGCTGTCGGCCATCCAGCCGTTGCGGCCCGAACCGTAGAGAATCGGGAAGTCGAGCTGCTCGTCGGTGGCGTCGAGCGCCGCGAACAGGTCGAACACCTCGTTCACGACCTCGTTGATGCGGGCGTCCGGCCGGTCAACCTTGTTGATCGCCACGATCGGGCGCAGGCCGATCTTGAGGGCCTTGCCGACCACGAACTTGGTCTGCGGCATCGGCCCCTCGGCCGCATCCACCAGCACGATCACGCCGTCGACCATCGACAGGATGCGCTCCACCTCGCCGCCGAAATCGGCGTGGCCGGGGGTGTCGACGATGTTGATGCGCGTGTCCTCCCAGACGACCGAGGTCGCCTTGGCGAGGATGGTGATTCCGCGCTCCTTCTCCAGGTCGTTGGAGTCCATCGCCCGCTCCTCGACCCGCTGGTTCTCGCGGAAGGTGCCGGACTGGGCCAGCAGCTTGTCGACGAGCGTCGTCTTGCCGTGGTCGACGTGGGCGATGATGGCGATGTTGCGCAATTTCATGGCGGCCCGAAACGGGTTGTGCCGGCTCCCTGGCGACCGCGCGGCGCGGCCGTCCGCGCCGGGTGAGGTACGGAGTCGTGGTGGTTGCGTCGCAATATAAGCACGCGCGCCCGCCGGCAAGGCCACTGACGACATGGCGGGGCCGTGCGCCGCGACGCCTGCACGGCAGGATTGCCTACCCCGCGGCAGCCACAGCGGTTAAGCGACCCCCTATATGACATGCCGATGACACCGCCGTCGGATCGCGGCGCCGGTTTCGACCACGGCCGTGTTGGATCGATCCGCGACTTTCATTTACTGTATCCACGCGTAAGTGTGCGACGATTCGACATCAACTTAACCACCAGGACCCTCGTCGGAAGGACACGATGCGCGAGCTTGAGCCGCGACTTTTTCCGTACATATGGCGCTACTCCAAGGCCGAGCAGCTGAAGATCTGCGCCGTGGTTCTGGCTTCGCTTCCGTTCTACTTCGCCTCGCTGGACCTGCCCAAGCGCATCGTCAACGACGCGATTACCGGCAAGGCCTTCGCCCACGGCGAGGCGACCGCTCCCTTTCTCGAGATGACCGTTCAGTGGCCGGACGTGCTGGGCGGCGGGACGACGCGGCTGTTCGAAGGTTTCCAGCTCGACCGATTCGAGTTGCTGCTCGGCCTCTCGACGCTGTTCCTGGGCCTCGTGCTGATCAACGGCGCGTTCAAGTTCTGGATCAACCTCCAGAAGGGCGTGCTCGGCGAGCGCATGCTCCGCCGGCTGCGCTTCCAGCTGTTCTCGCTGATGCTGCGCTTCACGCCGGAGGCGCAGCGCGAGGTGAAATCCTCCGAGACGGCGACCATCATCCGCGACGAGGTCGAGCCGATCGGCTCGTTCATCGGCGATGCGATCGTGGTGCCGGTGTTCCTCGGCACGCAGGCGGCCACCGCGCTGGCCTTCATCATGATGCAGAACGTGTGGCTCGGCCTCGCAGCCGGCGGCATGGTGGCGGTGCAGATCACCGTGATCCCGCGGCTGCGGCGCGAGATCATCCGGCTCAGCCGCCAGCGCCAGATCGCCTCGCGCAACCTCGCCGGCCGGGTCGCCGAGGTGCTCGACGGATTGCCGGCCGTGACGCTCAATGACACCGGGCGCTGGGAGCGGGCGGAGGTCGGCGGCCGGCTCTACAGCCTCTACGACCTGCGCCTGCGCATCTACCGGCGGAAGTTTGCGGTCAAATATCTCAACAATCTGCTCGCGCAGGTGACGCCGTTCCTGTTCTACGCGATCGGCGGCGTGTTCGCCCTGAAGGGTGAGCTCGATATCGGCCAGCTGGTGGCGGTCCTCGCCGCGTATCGCGACCTGCCGCCGCCCCTGAAGGAGTTGATTGACTGGGATCAGCAGCGCCTCGACGTCGAGGTCAAGTACGAGACCGTGGCGGCCCATTTCGGGCCGCAGCGCCTCCGGCCGGCGGAGCGCGAGACCCGGAAGTCGCCGCCGCTTCTCGGCAGCCCGCTCCGGATCGAGGGACTCGCGCTGCGCGATCCGCAGGGAGGCGTCCCGATCGAGGTCGGCGACGTAGAGGCCGGCCTGCCCGGCCACCTAGCCCTGGTACCGCCCGGCCCCCTCGCCCAGGAATTCGTGCAGGTTCTCGGGGGCCTGCGGAGCGCACCGAGCGGCACGATCCGGGTCGGAGAGCACGATCTGTCCATCCTGCCACGGTCGACGCACGCCCACCGCATCGCGTTCGCCGGCCTTGAACCGGTGCTGTTCCCCGGGACGCTGCGCGACAACGTGCTCTACGGCCTGCGCACCCGCCCGCTGCGCAAGAATGGGATCGACCTGAGCAAGGCGCGCATCAACGAAGCGGTGAAGACCGGCAATCCCTTCGACAGCATCGACGATCCATGGATTGACTACGCGCAGCTCGGCGTCCGCGACCCCGTGGAACTCGACCTGCGCATCCTCGACCTTCTCGGCCGCCTCGACCTGGGGGACGATCTGTACCGGTTCGGTCTCGGCGCCCTCAGCTCCGTCGTCCACGACACGCCGGCGGGCCAGCGCATGATCGCCGCCCGCGAGCATCTGCGCGAGCATTTCGCGCAGAACGGGCTCGCCGATCTGGTGATCCCGTTCGCGCGCGGGCGCTACAACGAGCAGGCGACGGTGGCGGAGAACCTGATGTTCGGCGTGCCGCGCGACCCGTCCCTGACGGATCCGCGCCGGCTCGCGGGCGTGCAGCTCTTCCGGCAGGCGCTGGAGAAGGTGAAACTGCTCGACGAGCTCGACCGCATGGGCGTCGCGATCGCCCGCACACTGAAGGACATCTTCAGCGACGTCCCCCCTGGCCACCCCCTGTTCCGGCGCTTCTCGCTGATCACCGCCGATGCACTGCCGGACTACCTGAGCCGGCTCGCGCGCCTGCCCGCAGAGGGGCGCCTCGACCAGGACGACAGCGTGGCCTTCCTTGCGCTGGCCCTCGCGTATGTCGAGCCTCGGATGCGCTTCGGCCTGCTCGATCATCCGCTCAAGCGCCGCATCGTCGGAGCGCGCGGCGTGGTGCAGGACTTCATGCACGATCATGACGGCTGCGACATCGAATCCTACGATCCGAATCGGATTAACCCGCGCAGCACCGTGCTCGACAACCTGCTGTTCGGCCGCATCGACACGGCGCGGATGCACGGCGAGGCGATCATCCAGCGGGAGGCCCGGGCGGTGTTCCGCGCGTTCGACCTGGAGCGCGGGATCCAGCGGCGCGGCCTCGAGAAGGAGGTGGGCAACCGGGGCCAGCTCCTGACCGAGCGCGTGCGCATTCGGATCGGCTTGGCGCGGGCGCTCCTGCGAGACCCGGAGATCCTGGTGGTCGACCGGGTGAGCGAGCATCTGGATCGCGGCGTGGAGACGCTGCTCGAAGTCACATCGGCGGTCCTGCCGCGGGGAAGCGTCGTCGCCAGCGTCTCGGCCGAGGCCGACGCCGCCCAATTCCCTGCGCGGCTGGCACTCCGGCCCGCCGAGGCGCGCCTGCGCACCGCCGCAGAGTGACGCCGGCCTGATCCGCCTCCGAGGCGCGGCCCTGCGGTTTACACCGCATCCCGTCTCCGGCACAGGATCGCCCGGCATGCCCCTGCTATTGGACGCGATCGCGAGTTCGGACCGGATGACCGCGAGCCTCGCCGGCCTGCCACGCCTGGTGCCGCCGCACCGGTCCCCGCCGGAGCTGGAGCTGCCGCTCCCGGCCTATCTGCGGTCGATCCGCGACAACGGCCTGGGCGGCTTCCCTCGGCGCGCCTTCGAGGAGCTGGTGACGCGCCGGAGCCTGCTCGGACGCTCGAGCCTCGTCCTGAACGATCCCGAGGCGATTCGCCGGGTCCTTGTGGAGAATCAGGCCAATTACGCGCGTACTACCGGGACTCTGCGCATCCTGCGCCCGATCCTGGGCGACGGTCTTCTGATCAGCGAGGGCGCGGCCTGGCGCCATCAGCGGCGTACCCTGGCGCCGGCCTTCACCCCCCGGGCGATCGACGGGCTGGTGCCCCACATCGCCGCCGCCGTCACCGGCGGGATGGAGCGGATCGCCGCCGAGGCTGCGGCGGGACCGATCGACCTGTTCACGGCCTTCCACCGGCTCGCCCTCGAGATTGCCGGGCGCAGCATGTTCTCGGTGGGCATGGACCAGTACGGCGCGGAGCTGCGCCGATTCATCGCCGCCTACAGCGTCAAGATCGGCCGGCCGCACCTGCTCGACATCGTGATCCCGCCGGGCTGGCCAGTGCCGCTGGACTGGTCACGGGCGCGGTTCCGGCGGCGCTGGATCCCGTTCCTCGACCGGATCATCGCGGCGCGCCGGGCCTCGACCCGCGACGAGGGCCGCTCCGGCGACCTGCTCGATCTGCTCACCGCCGCCCGCAACCCGGACACCGACGCCCCGTTCAGCCCTTCCGAGCTGCGCGACCAGGTCGCCACCATGATCCTGGCCGGCCACGAGACCACGGCCGGCACCCTGTTCTGGGCCGCCTACATGCTGGCGCTCGCGCCCGAATTGCAGGAACGCGTCGCCATCGAGGCGCGCGGCGCCGACCTCACGGACCCGACCGGCTGCCAGAGCGACGGGCGCCTGCCGCTCATCCGGGCGGTGGTGGACGAGACCCTGCGCCTGTACCCGGCCGCTTTCGTCATCGTCCGCCGGGCGCTCGGCCCGGACAGCGTTGCGGGCCATCCGGTGAGGAAGAGCGACATCGTGATGGTGAGCCCCTGGGTGCTGCACCGGCATCGGGGTCTCTGGTCGGATCCCGAGGCCTTCGACCCGGGGCGCTTCCTGCCCGGCGCGAACCCGCCGGCACGCTTTTCCTACCTGCCGTTCGGGGCCGGCCCGCGGGTCTGCATCGGCGCGCAATTCGCGCTGACCGAGACGGTGCTGTCGCTGGCGCGGCTGCTGGCGCGGTTCCGGCTGGTTCTGGAGGATCGCGAGCCGATCCTGCCGCACGCGGTGGTGACGACCCAGCCGGACCGGCTGGCGCGGTTCCGTCTCATCCCGCGGGTTCCGGTCAGCCCTTAATGCCCGTGATGGTCGCCGAGATCGCGCGCGGGTCGCGCATCGGCCAGCGACCGCTCTCGACCTGCGTCAGGAACGCGTCCAGCAGGCGGTTGTAGGCGTCGGGCTCCTCGATGGAGAGCGCGTGGCCGGTATTGGGCAGGATCGCCAGGGCCGCGGACGGGATGACCCGCTTCATCATCAGGCTCGCGGCGAGGCAGGGCCAGTCCTCATCGCCGGAGACGATCAGGGTCGGGACGCTCATCCGCGCCATCGCGTCCTGCAGGTCGTAGAGTGAGGGCCGCCCCTTCTGAACGCCGGCCTGGGTGTTGGCCGACCCGAGCGCGGAATGCTCGGCCAGCATGCGCCTGAACTCGGCGTGCCCGCGCGGGTCCTTGTTCTCGAACTGCACCCGGGTCGGCCCGTAGGCGTAGCGCTCGGCGAAGGCCGCCATCCCGTCGCGGCGCAGGATCTCCGCCGTGGCGTCGGCCTCGGCGCGAAACATCGCCTGCCGGTCGGGCTCTGCGCCGTAGCCGCAGCCGCCCAGGCACAGCGACAGGGCGCGATCGGGGTGCCGCAGCCCGAAATGCAGGGTCGCGAAGGCGCCCATCGAGATCCCGGCGACGTGGGAGCGGGGGGCGCCGACATGATCGAGGATCGCCAGGATGTCGTCGGCGGCGCGCGCCTGCGAATAGGCCGAGACGGAATCCGGCACATCGGAGGGCGGGTAGCCCCGGGCGTTGAACGCGATGGCGTGGTATCGCCGGCCGAAATGGCGGAGCTGCGCCTCGTAGCTGCGGTGGTCGCCAGCGAATTCGTGAACGAAGATCAGCGGCGTCCCGCGGCCACATGCCTCGTAGTGAAGCCGGATCCCGTCGTCGGTGGTTGCGCTCGGCATGGCCATCTCCGCGGCTGTGGTCTCCCCGGGGCTGAGAGATGGGGCGGTGTCCCGCACGGTCGAGACCGGACAGGACGAAGCCGCGCCCGGCTCAGCGGGCGCGGCTCGCGCAGTCTTGTGCCGGCGGTGACGGTCCGGGTCCCGCTCAAGCGGCCTTCTTCGAGGCCGCCTTCTGCCCGCCCTTGTTTGCCGCGACTTCGGCGAGCTTGGCCGCCAGCTTCGCGTCGAGCTTGGCCGAGGCACCGAGCGGAAGCTCGATGTCGAGGCCCAGTGTCGAGACACCCTCGCCGCGCTCCAGGGTGACCTTCACCTTGTCGGGCTCGACCGAGACGTGGTTGGCGATCACCGCCAGGATCTCCTCGCGAAGCTGGATCACCAGGTCGGGACGCCCCGACTCGGCGCGCTCGTGGGCGAGGATCAGCTGCAGGCGGTCGCGGGCAACGGCGCCGGAATTACGCTTCTGGAAGATGCCCAGGATGCTCATGCCGCCCTCCGCATGAACAGCTTGTCGAGGAAGGATTTGCGCTCGGTCGGCAGGCTCATCGGCACGTTCTCGCCCTTCAGCCGGCGCGCCGCATCGGCGTAGGCCCGCGCCGGGGCGCAGAGGGGATTATTGAGGGTGACCGGGCAGCCGAGGTTCGAGGCGCGCAGCACCTCCTGGCTCTCGGGGATGATCGCCAGCAGCGGGATCGACAGGATGTCGAGCACGTCCTCGGTCTTCAGCATGTCGCCGCGGTCGGCCCGGGTCGGGTCGTAGCGGGTGAGGATCAGGTGCTTCTCCATCTCCTCGCCCTTTTCCGCCTTGGCGGTCTTGGAATCGAGCAGGCCGATGATCCGGTCGGAGTCGCGCACCGAGGAGACCTCGGGATTGGTCACGACCACCGCCACGTCGGCGTGGTGCATGGCGAGCTGGGCGCCGCGCTCGATGCCCGCCGGCGAGTCACAGACCACCCAGTCGAACCGGTCGCGCAGCTCCTCCATGACCCGGGCGACGCCCGCGTCGGTGAGCGCGTCCTTGTCGCGGGTCTGCGAGGCCGGCAGCAGGTGCAGGGTCTCCAGACGCTTGTCCTTGATCAGGGCCTGCGGGAGCTTCGCGTCGCCGTTGACCACGTTGATGAGGTCGTAGACCACCCGGCGCTCGGCGCCCATGACCAGGTCGAGGTTGCGCAGACCGACATCGAAGTCGACCACGCACACGCTCTGTCCGCCCTGCGCGAGGGCCGCTCCGAGGGCCGCGGTCGTCGTCGTCTTGCCGACGCCGCCCTTGCCCGATGTGACGACGAGAACCTTTGCCACGCGTCGATCTCCCTTGATCCAGAGCTTACTAGTCTAAGCTTGCCATTCGGATGTTGCCGCCATCGAGCCAGACCTGGGCGGCCTTGCCGCGCAGGGCCGTGCCCATGTCCTCCGCCGTCCGCACGAGGCGGTCGATCCCCAGCAACTCGGGCTCGAATTTGCGGCAGTAGATTCGTGCGCGCGGATTGCGCGCAGCTCCGGCGATCGCGCGACCGCGCAGGGCGCCGTAAACGTGGATCGAGCCGCCGGCCAGGATCTCGGCCCCCGAGGAGACCGACCCCATCACGGTAACGTCGCCTGTGGGATTGATCACGCTCTGGCCGGAACGGACCGAGCCCTCCACGGTGATCGAGGTGACCACCTGAGGCTCCGGCTCGGCGGGCGCCGCGGGGATCTCGACCTTGTCGGACGGGTGCCCCTGCACGAGCAGCGGCGGGAACCCGGCGGCAACGGTCTCGATGCCCTCGATTCCCAGGACCGCGATGCCGCGGGCCTTGAGCTCGGCCATTAACATTTCGAGCGCGTCCGGCTCAGGCTTGAGCTGGGCGCAGTCCAGGATCACGGCCCGGCCTTTCAGCAGGGTCGGCGAGCGCTTCAGCGCCGCGTCGAGACCCGCAAGCCACTCGGGAAGCGGCGGCTCGGGGGTGAGGGCCAGGCCCTTGAACGCCCGCCCGCGAAGGCTGAGCGGCCGGGGCGCGGGAGCCGCCGCGGGGGCGGTCTCCGGGTCGATCGGCTCGGGGAGGGTTTCGCTCATGTCGGCCCGTTAAGAGTCCTTACCGGTCCATTGACGGCTGGCATGGTTACCGAAGAGTTAAGTTTTGGATCCGGTCGGCAAATTCTGCCGGGATCCTGGTATCCGGTTGACCCCGGGGTTCGCGCAGCCGGGACACCACTGTCGCCCCACAACCTGCAGCCGCACGGCCTTCCGACACGGATCGATCGTTCGAACGCGCAGCGCCGATCCACGTCAAGTTTTTGTAAAAAATCAGTTTTTCGATACTGAAGCCGCTGATTGTATCGGCGCGGTGCCACCGGAACTCGGACCCACCACGGGTCGAAATGCGAAGCGCGTCTTGCCGTCGGCGGTCAAAATTTCGATCCGACGAATTGCCTGACCAATCCCCGATGACCCCCTCGGAACGCGTGTCTCGGATACATCCGTCTGCCGCAGGCGAAAATCGCCGGTTTCTACCGTCGCGAGGTCGACGCGGGTCTCGTTCGCGAACGGTCACGCCCAATACAGAAACGGACCACGTGACCGCCCCGTCAAGACCCCGCCTCCTTCAAGGGCCGTACGGCCGAGATCGTGACCACGTCGTCGACGCGTTAGCGGACTACCCAGCCGATACCTCCGAATTCGATAAGCCAATCCCGATACGGCTCGGGCAGGATATCGATCATCCGTCCCTTTCGGGGATGCGCGCCGAGATCCTGCACACCCTGGATGATCGCTTCACCGGCGCGCTTAGCGGCCGATGGACTCTTGGGACGCAGGAATGCACGGAGGCGTTCGAGGTCACGGAGTGCCGCCGGGGCGAAAACCACTCGTGGCCTTCCGGCGTCGGCGGCTCGTTCTCAGTTCCCCAACTCGCCAGCCATCTATCGACCTTCGCGGTCGTTGCGCGCAGGGCGGTCGCCTGGGAATCTTCCCATGCCTTCAACGTATCCTGCCGCAGGGATTCGCGACTTTCCTCGCGCTCGACGTCCTGCACGATGGCTTCGCGCATGATCCAGGGGCGCGCGGCGATAGGTCTCCGCAAGATGCTTGACCCGGCCTTTCAGCGTGTCGTCGAGCTTGATTGATGCCGGCATGGCCATGACCTGCCACTTCCAGCCGAGGCAACACCTTGGCAATACCTTGGAACGCTCTGCCGGCCGCGGGAGGCTGTCCACGCGCCCGAAGTCGAAGCATCTGCGGCGCCGAATGCGTGAATTCCAAGATCGAAGAGGCTCGTTGCGAGCGTCCGTCAGGCCGTCCGGGTCGCCCGCGGATGTTGGCCAGTGCAGCGGTCAATCCTTGGACGGCATTCCTGCTTCCACTCATCCCCGCTCGAACAAGCTCAGCTTGATCGCATCCTCAACCAGCCGCACCTCCACGGCCTGCCCCCGAAAGGTCGGGTCGAGGTCGTCGGCGGCGCGGTAGAGGCCATCGATCGCCACCAGCTCCGGCTCGAAACGGCGGCACCAGATTCGCGCGGCCGGGTTGCCGGCGGCGCCCGCCACCGCCCGGCCGCGCAGAGCGCCGTAGATGTGGATCGAGCCGCCCGCGATCACCTCGGCTCCCGAGGCCACGGCGCCCAGCACGGTCACGTCGCCCTCAAGATGCAGCACGGTCTGCCCCGAGCGCACCGGCGCGTCGAGGATCAGCGAGCGGGCCGCGTTCTCTCTGGGCTGCGGCTCGGTCGGCGGGGCCTCGCCGGGGGTGTCGATCTCGCCCGCCGGGCGCCCGCCAGACAGGGCCGGCGGCAGCTCGGGAGACAGGATAGACGGGGGCGCGCCCTCGATGCCCAGGATCGCGATGTTGCGCGCGGCGAGTTCCGCGAGCAGCCCGTCGAGATCCTCTCGGGTGAGCCGCAGCCCTGCCAGATCGAGGATCACCGGCCGGCCGGCGAAGAAGTTGGGTGCGCGCCGGTTCAGGGCGTCAAGGTCGCCGAGCCACTCGGCCACGGGCGGCACCGGCGCCAGGACGGTGGCCATGAAGGAGCGGCCGCGGAAGCGGATCGGCGGGCGCGCCGGCTCGGATGTCGGCTGGGTCACGGGCGATTTCGGTGGCGTGGGCGGATGATCAGGGAACGTGTTCCGCATCCATGCGGCCCAGCCGCGCCCGGGGCAATCCCGCAGCGCCCGGTGTGACGCCTTGGGCGGTCCGCGAACGCGTTTCTGTTGTAGAGAGGTGCCGCAGCCGACCCGGACAGGACCGTTGAGCAGCGCCAGCACCCCGACCCTCCGCCCCTTCGTCGTCGACGACCTGACTCGCGCCAACCAGCGCCGGGCGGCCGACCCCCGCGCCTCGGCCTGGGTCTCGGCCAATGCCGGCGCCGGCAAGACCAAGGTGCTCACCGACCGGGTGGTGCGCCTGCTCCTCGACGGCGCCCCGCCCGGGCGTATCCTGTGCCTGACCTTCACCAAGGCGGCCGCCGCCAACATGGCAATCCGCGTGTTCCGGCTGCTCGGGCGCTGGGTGACCCTGGACGACGCGGCGCTGGCGGCCGAACTCAGCGAGTTGACCGGCGAGCGTGCCGATGCGGAGCGGCTGCGCATGGCCCGGCGCCTGTTCGCCCGGGCGGTGGAGACGCCGGGCGGCCTGAAGATCGAGACCCTGCACGCGCTGTGCGAGCGGCTCCTGCACATGTTCCCGTTCGAGGCGAATGTGCCGGCCCGGTTCGTGGTGCTCGACGAGACCAAGGCGCGGGAGATCTTCGACATCGAGACGGCCAACGTGCTGGCCGACGCGGTCTCGAACGGCGACACGCCGCTCAGCGCCGCCCTCGCCCGGGTCACCCCGGAGGCCACGGGCGATACCCTGCGGGCCGCGATCCGCCAGGCGATGCGCGCCCGCAGCCTCATCGGCGACTGTGCCGGCCTGGAGGGTGCCTTCGCGCGCCTGCACGGGGCGCTGGGGCTCGCCGCCGAGGAGACGGCGGAGCGGATCGAGGCCGCGATCCTCGACGGCGGACCCGGATGCCGGCCGGAGGAGCGGGCTTCCCTGATCGAGGGCCTCCGCACCGGCAAGGCCAACGACGAGAAGCTCGCCGACGCGCTGGCCGCCGCGGAAGCCGAGCGGGCGCGATCCGAGGGCTCGGCCGACCGGTCCGAGGCGCTCGACCTCTACCGCGCGGTGTTCTTCACCCAGAAGGACGAGTCCAAGGCGGACGGCAGCCTCGGCACCAAGAGCGTCCCGGCGACCACCAGGGAGGCGCTGATCGTAGAGCGCGACCGGCTGACGCCCCTGTTCGACCGCCTGCGCGCCGCCCGGGCGCATGCCCGCACGCAGGCGCTGTTCCAGCTCGCCGCCGAGATCCACCGCCGGGTCGAGGCGCAGAAGGGCCGCCTCGGCGCCCTCGACTTCGACGATCTGATCCACAAGGCCCTGGACCTGCTGGCGCGGGTCGGGGCCGGCTGGGTCCTGTACAAGCTCGATCGCGGTATCGACCATGTCTTGGTCGACGAAGCACAGGATACCAACCCGGAGCAGTGGGAGATCCTGCGGGCGATCACGCAGGAATTCGCCGCCGGCGAGGGCGCCCGCACCGGCACCCGCACCCGTTTCGCGGTGGGCGATCCGAAGCAGTCGATCTACGGCTTCCAGGGCGCAGAGCCCAGGGAATTCGCCCTCACCAGGGCGGCCTGGATCGCGGAGTCGCGCTCGGCCGGGCTCACCTTCGAGGACGTCCCGCTCACACTGTCGTTCCGCTCGACAGGTCTGGTCCTCCGCGCCGTCGACGCGGTGTTCGCGCTCGATTCGCACAATGAGGGTCTGTCTTTCGAAGATTCCGTGCGCAAGACCGTCCATGCCAGCGCGCGGCCCGGCGCACCCGGGGCAGTCGAGCTGTGGCCGATCGTCGAGCCTGAGCCGGCACCCGAGCCGGATGCCTGGACCGCCCCGGTGGACGCGCCCGAGACCAGCGCCCCGGCGATCGTCACTGCCCGGCGGGTGGCGCAGGCCGTGCGGACCTGGACGACCCGGGGGGACGCGACCGGCCGCGTCTGGCGTCCCGGGGATGTGCTGATCCTGGTCCGCAAGCGCGGACCGGCCTTCGAGGAGGTGATCCGCGCCCTGAAAGGGCTCAGCGTCCCTGTGGCCGGGCAGGACCGGCTCGAGGTCTCGGCCCATATCGCGGTGGCCGACCTCGTCGCCGCGGGCCGGGCGGGGCTGCTCCCTGCCGACGACCTGACCCTCGCCACCGCGCTCAAGACGCCGCTGGTCGGGCTCACCGACGAGGATCTCGTCCGCGTCGCCGCCCGCCGCGACCTGTCGGAAACTCTGGAAGACGCCCTGCACCGTCAGGCCGATGCGGGCGACGCGGCGGCGATCCGCGGGCTCGCGGCGCTCGCCCGGTGGATCGCACTGGCGGGATCTCACGGCCCGTTCGGCTTCTATGCGCGGCTCCTCGGGCCGTTGGGCGGCCGGGCGAAGCTGGTGGCCCGGCTCGGCGGCGAGGCGGGCGATGCCATCGACGTGTTCCTGGCCGCCGCCGCCCAGGCCGAGACTGGCGAGGATGCGCCGTCGCTCGGCGGCTTCCTGGCGCGCTACGTGGGCAGCGAGGCCGGTCACACAGTCAAGCGGGACATGGAATCGGGCCGCGACGAGGTGCGGGTGATGACCGTGCACGGAGCCAAGGGCCTGGAGGCGCCGGTCGTCGTGGTGATCGACGGCTGCGAACCATTGGGACGCAACGACCCGCCGCTGCTGCCGCTCCCGGCGGCCGGCAAGGCGCTGCCCCCGGTCTGGTCGAGCGGGAAGACGCAGGATTGCGCGGCCGCCGGCGAAGCCCGTGCGGCCCTGCTGGCCAGGGCGCGTCAGGAGCACAACCGCCTGCTCTACGTGGCGATGACACGGGCCGCCGACCGGCTCATCGTGGCGCCCTTCCGGGGCCACGAGCGCGAGAGCGAGGCGGCTTGGTGCCGGATGGTCCGGGCCGGCTTGGAGGCCGCCCTGGGCGCCGGACAGGCGATCGAGCTGTCCTACGGCCCCGCCACCTTGTGGCACGACGGCCCCGAGACGATCCGGCTGATCGACGCGGCCCCGCCGGCCGCGGCCCAGGGACCGGAACCGCACTGGCTGCGCAGTCCGGTGCCGCCGGAGCCCGAGATTGCCACCCTCAACCCGTCCGGCGTCCTTCAGGCGGCGGACGGCTCGCGGGTGCCGCCGCCGCGCCTGGCGGATGCTCAGGCGAGGCGGCGCGGCATCCTGATCCACGCCCTGTTGCAGCACCTCCCGCGGGTCGAGCCGGAGCGCCGCGAGGCGGCGGGGATCGCCTTCGTGCGAGCGCGGGCACCCGGCCTGGCCCGGCCGGCGTCCTACGGGATCGTCCGATCGGTGCTGCGCATCGTCGACGATCCGGAATTGGCCCACCTCTTCGCGCCGGAAGCCCGTGCCGAGGTCAGCCTCTCGGGACGTGTATGGGCGGGCGGCACCGAGCGCGTGGTCCAGGGCCGCGTGGATCGTCTGGCGGTGACGGCCGATACGGTCAGGATCGCCGACTTCAAGACCGGGCGCCCGCCGGCAGAGAATGATGCATTGCCAGCCGCAGAGGCGGCGCAGATCGCCCTCTACGCGCGGCTTCTGGCCCAGATCTATCCCGGACGCACGATCCGCCCGATGCTGATCTGGACTTCCGGCCCGGTGGTCCGAACGCTCAGCGCGGCGCAAGCGGAGGCCGCCCTGGAGACGATCGGCTTGGTACCGACCTGAGACCCGATCTCGCTGGGTCCGGTTCATCGAGATCGCCGGTGCGTTTGCGGGGCGGCGACCACCCGCGTGACCTCACGGCTTCCGACTATCGGTCGGATGCCACACGCACCCGCGCCAGGAGCGACATGCGCCAGCGCACACGGCGGTGCCCTCACGGGGCCGCCGCCCTATGCGGCCGGCGGGACTTCTTGACCGGGCGCCGGCCCGTCGCCAATTCTGTCCGGACTGCGCGGGCCCCTGCCCGCTCGAGGCTGCCTGACGGGCAGCCACTTGCGAAAGGTGACGTTATGGCGACGGTGAAAGTGACCGACGCGAGCTTCGAGCAGGACGTTCTCAAGTCCGCCGAGCCCGTTGTGGTGGATTTCTGGGCGGAGTGGTGCGGCCCCTGCCGCCAGATCGGGCCGGCGCTGGAGGAGATCGCCACCGACCTTCAGGGCAAGGTCAAGATCGCCAAGGTCAACGTCGACGAGAACCCGCAGATCGCCGCGCAATACGGCATCCGCTCGATTCCGACGCTGCTGCTGTTCAAGAACGGCGAGCGGGTGGACCAGAAAGTCGGCGCCGCCCCGAAGGGCGACCTCTCGCGCTGGATCGGCGCACAGACCGCCTGAGCGATTCGCCGGAACGACAAAAGAAAGCCCGGCCTCGCGGCCGGGCTTTCTCGGTTTCAAGACCCCAATACCTTGAGGTCCCGGGCGCCAACCGGGGCCTCTTCGTCCGGTCTCAATAAGAGCCGAACTTGTAGTTCAGGCCGGCGCGGACGACGGCGAAGTCGTTCGTGTTCTGGGTCGATGTGGCGACCGCGTAGACCGGCAGGACGCCAGCGCCGGTCACGGCGGCGCCGACCAGCGGGAGGCCGGTGCGGTTGCGGTCGAGGCTCACGTACAGACCTTCGACCTTGAACGTCACGGCCGACGACCGGAAGAAGTTCAGGAACGAGTCGGTGGGCAGCGCGAACTCGGCGCCGCCGCCGACTGTCCAGCCAGTCTTGAAGTTATCGCGATTGCCAGCGAAGTTCTGGAGCGCCACGCCCTGGGTGCCCTGGTCGCCGGTGGCATAGGCGAAGCCGCCGGTGGCGTACACGAGGGTCCGGTCGAAGGCGTAGCCGAGGCGGCCGCGCACGGTGCCGAAGAAGTCCAGCGTGTTCAGCGTGCCGTTGACCGGGACAAACGACGAATTGATCGCCACAGCGTTGGTGGCGTAGCGCGGACGGCCACCGAAATCGAGGTATTGTGCATCCGCCTCGAAGCCGACCACGACGCCCGAGCCCGGCGTGAATTGATAATTGTAGCCGATCTGGCCGCCGCCGGAGAATCCTTCGCGGTTGTTGCGGTTGTAGAGCAGCACCGAGCCGTTGGGGGCCAGGGCTTGGTATGGCACGAGTCCGGCGCCGGTCAGAACGGCCGGGCTGCCGGCGGTCTGCACGAACCCACGGTTGTTGTTGCTGTTGCTGGCGTCAAATCCGTAGCCGGCGTTGATACCGAAGTAAAAACCGGTCCAGGTGAACACCGGAACCGGGGTGAACACCGGCGGCGGAGCGCGACGCGGTAGGTCGGCCGCGGATGCGGCGGCGGAAAGCGCCGTGAATGCCGCAAGAGAGCTTAGAAATTTCTTCATTACTGTGATCCCCAGCACTCGCCCGATCACGGCAGAAATTAGGCGATCGGGCTGGTCGAGGATGTAGCCTGGCTGCCACAGCAAAGGGAAAGCGTGGCCATACCGTGCATTTCGCTTCATCAATTGAAGCGAGTCGACGGCAGGTGAGCGGCCGCCCAGTAAATGGCGCGACAAAGGCCTGAGGCTTACGAAGCGCAGCGGTGGCTTTTCAGACCGGCGGCGTGTCGTTGGCGGCGAGTACCAGACCGGCCAGATAGAGCGATCCGCAGATCAGAATTCGCGGGGGCTGCTCGAAGGCGATGTCCTTCACCATGCCGAGCGCGGCCTCGATGCTTGGCGCGCTTCGGGTCGACAGGCCGACGCTCTCGCCGATTCGCGCCACCTCTTCGGCAGGCCGCGCGGCCATCGAGCTCGTGATCGGAACCGCGATGAGCGCGCGCGCGAGCCCGACAAAGTTGCGCAGGAAGCCGTCGGCATCCTTGGTGCTGAGTAGGCCGACGATCAGCACCAGCGGCACGTCGCTCCGCTCGCCGAGATCGGCCATCGCGGCGGCGAGGATCCGGCCGCCGTCGATATTGTGGCCACCGTCGAGCCACAGCTCGGCGCCGGGATCGAGCTGCGCCGCGAGCCGCCCGCGGCCGAGCCGCTGGAGCCGGCCCGGCCACTCGACCTCCGCCAGCCCCCGCTCGAGGGCTGCCGTGCCCATGTCGCCGAACCCGGCCGCCCGCAGCGCGGTGATCGCCGTGCCGGCGTTGACCAGCTGGTGGCGTCCGGCAAGGCGCGGCCGGGGCAGGTCGAACAGGTCGGTCTCGTCCTGGTAGACCAGCCGGCCACGCTCCTCGTGCACGGAGAAGTCCTGATTGCCGACCCGGATCGGGCCGGCGCCGACCGCCTCGGCGTGCCGGCAGAGCACGGCATCGGCCTCGGCGTAATCCTGCGCGGCGATCACCGCAGGGCAGCCGCGCTTGAAGATCCCGGCCTTCTCGGCGGCGACCGACTCGACCGTGTCGCCGAGATACTCGGCATGGTCGCGCCCGATCGGCGTGACCACCGCGCAGGCAGGGCGCTCGATGACGTTGGTGGCGTCGAGCCGACCGCCGAGGCCCACCTCCAGCAGCAGCACGTCGGCCGGGCTCTCCGAGAACAGCAACAGGGCCGCGGCCGTGGTGATCTCGAACATGGTGATCGGCTCACCGGCATTGGCGGATTCACAGCGCGAGAACGCGTCGGCCAGCCTGTCCTCGGCCACGAACTGGCCACCGCCGATACCGCCGATCCGGATGCGCTCATGGAACCGGACGAGATGGGGTGAGGTGTAGACGTGGGCCGCGAGCCCTCCGGCCTCCAGGATCGCCCGCATGAACGCGATGGTCGAACCCTTGCCGTTGGTACCGGCGACGTGGATCACGGGGGGCAGGCGCCGCTCCGGGTGGTTGAGCCGGGCGAGCAGCCGCTGGATCCGGCCCAGCGACAGGTCGATGGTGCGCGGATGCAGCGCCAGGAATCGCGCCATCAGGGCATCGGACGAGGCCATCCTGCGAACCTAGGCCGGCTCGGGAGCGCGAACCGGCGCACCCGTCTCTGCGGCGTTGGTCAGCAGGCCGCAGATGCGGCTGATGGTCTCCTTCAGGGCGTGGCGGTGGACCACTTGGTCGACCATGCCGTGCTCGCGCAGGTATTCCGCCCGCTGGAACCCGTCCGGCAGTTTCTCCCGGATGGTCTGCTCGATCACCCGGGGACCGGCGAAGCAGATCAGCGCACCCGGCTCGGCCAGGTGCACGTCGCCCAGCATGGCATAAGAGGCGGTGACCCCCCCTGTGGTCGGGTTCGTGAGCACCACGATGTAGGGCAGGCGCGCTGCGTTGAGGCGGCGCACCGCCACAGTGGTCCGGGGCATCTGCATCAGCGAGAGGATACCCTCCTGCATGCGCGCGCCGCCCGAGGCCGCGAACAGCACGTAGGGCGTGCGCTTCTCCAGCGCCGTCTCGGCACCGCGCACGAAGGCCTCGCCGGCCGCCATGCCCAGCGATCCTGCCATGAAGCCGAATTCCTGCGCGGCCAACACCATCGGCAGGCCGCCGACCCGGCCGAATCCGATCTTGAACGCGTCCTGCATCCCGGTCTTGGCGCGCGCCTCCTTGAGCCGGTCGACGTAGCGCTTCTCGTCGCGGAACTTCAACGGATCGGTGGCGACCTCGGGCAGCGCCACGTCGATCCAGGTGCCCTCATCGAACATCATCTTGAGGCGCGCCTGCGCGCTCATCTTCAGGTGATGCTCGGACCCCGGGATGACCCAGTGGTTGGCCTCCACCTCCTTGTGGAACACCATCTGGCCCGTATCCGGACACTTGACCCACAGGTTTTCCGGCGTCTCGCGCTTGAACAAGGTCTTGATCCGGGGGCGCACCACCTCCGAGATCCAGTTCATCGGTTCGACCATCGCCTTGCGTCCGTCCGCTTCAAGACTGCGCTGATATCAGGTGGTGCGACCTTCGCCGCCAGGGACGCGTCGGCCCTGGGCTCTCAGGCCGCCCGCCCCGCCCCCGCGGCGCGCACGCCCTCGGCAAGCTCGCGCACCAGATCCGTCACCGCCGGGACGCTGCCGGCCTGCGGCCGGCCATCACCGTCCAGCGAGCGGACGAGGGCGTCGACCAAGGCCGAGCCGACGACGACGCCGTCGGCGCCCTTGGCGATGGCCGCCGCGTGGGCGCCGGTCTTAACCCCGAAGCCCACCACAACGGGCAGGTCCGTATGGCGGCGGATGCGGGCGACCGCCTCCGAGACCTTGCCGAAATCGGGCGTCGCCGTCCCGGTGATGCCGGTGATCGACACATAGTAGACGAAGCCCGCGGTGTTCGCGAGCACGGCCGGGAGGCGACGCTCGTCGGTGGTCGGCGTGGCGAGCCGGATGAAGGCCAGTCCCTTAGCCAACGCGGGCAGGCACAGCTCGGAATCCTCCTCCGGGGGCAGGTCGACGACGATCAGGCCATCGACCCCGGCCGCCACCGCGTCGTCGAGGAACCGGTCGACCCCGTAGGTGTGGATCGGGTTATAGTAGCCCATCAGGACGATCGGCGTGCCGTCGTTCTCCGCGCGGAACCGGCGCACGAGGTCCAGCGTGCCGACGACGCCCTGGCCCGCCTTGAGCGCGCGCAGGCCCGCCGCCTGGATGGCCGGACCGTCCGCCATCGGGTCGGTGAACGGCAGGCCGAATTCCAGGATGTCGGCGCCGGCGCCCGGCAGCGCTTTCAGCACCTGCAGGGAGGTCTCGGGATCGGGGTCGCCCGACATCACGTAGGTGACGAGGACGGCCCGATTCTCCGCGCGGGCACGGGCGAAGGTGGCGTCGATGCGGCTCGGCATGGGTCTGGACGTGTTTTCGCGGCTACGGGACCGAGGCCGGTCCGGGTTGCACTCGCGCTACACCATCGGCACCGGCCCGTGAAGCGGGCTCTCCCTGTAACGGCGGCGCCGCCGCGTCGCGCGATTCGGCCGGTCGACCCGCCGCCGTCCCCGCGGCGGTTTCAGATGGCGCGGGCGGCGGCCCTGCGTGCGGCGCGGTTGTCCGGTCGCCCTTGGCCACGTAGCGCTCAAGCATGACCGCCAGCGCCCTCCCGACCCGCCGTTTCACCGCGTTCCTGTTCGACATGGACGGGACGATCATCAGCTCGATCGCCTCCGCGGAGCGCGCCTGGACGCGCTGGGCCCGCACGCACGGCCTCGACGTGGCGAGCTTCCTGCCGACGATCCACGGGGTGCGCTCGGTGGATACGATCCGCCGGCTGGGCCTGCCCGGCGTGGATCCGGAGGCCGAGGCCGCCGCGATCACCCGGGCCGAGATGGAGGATGTCGGCGACATCGCCGAGATCCCGGGGGCCCGGGCCTTCCTGCGGGCGTTGCCGCCCGAGCGATGGGGGATCGTGACCTCGGCGCCCCGGGACCTCGCCGCGCGCCGCCTCGCGGCGGCCGACATGCCAGTCCCGGCCATGATGGTCGCAGCCGAGGATGTGGCGCGCGGAAAGCCCGCGCCGGACTGCTTCCTGCTGGCGGCCGAGCGCCTGGGTGTCGCGGCCTCGGATTGCCTGGTCTTCGAGGACGCACCGGCCGGGATCCGAGCCGGCGAGGCAGCGGGCGCGACCCTCGCCGTCGTCACCGCGACCCACCATGCGCGCATCGAGACCGGGCACGCCGCGATCCCGGATTACCGGGTCCTCTCGGTCGACGCGATGCTGGACGGCATCCGCCTTCTCTGCGGCCGCTGACCGCGTCCTCGATCAGACCATCGCCCAAGCGTTGACTTTCCGCGGCCACACCGCGGCAGTAACTGCCGCGCGTATGTCGGGCGTGGGAGCTTAGAGCGTATGACGAAGCCGAACGGTGTGCCGAGCCTGTTCGACACTGCGGAAGGGCGCAGGCTCGTGGCGGCGCGCACCGATCCGGCGTGGCGCCGCTGGGGGCCATATCTGAGCGACCGGCAATGGGGCACCGTCCGCGAGGATTACAGCCCGGGTGGCGATGCCTGGGACTACCTGCCCCACGACCATGCCCGCTCCCGGGCCTACCGCTGGGGCGAAGACGGCATCGGCGGCTTCGGCGACCAGCACCTGAATTGGTGCCTCGCGCTCGCCCTGTGGAACGGGCACGACCCGATCCTGAAGGAGCGCCTGTTCGGCCTCACCAACGCCGAGGGCAACCACGGCGAGGACGTGAAGGAGCTGTATTATTACCTCGACGGCGTCCCGACCCACGCCTTCATGCGGATGCTGTACAAGTACCCGCAGGCCGCATTCCCGTACGATCGCCTAGTCGAGGAGAACCAGCGGCGCGGGCTCGACGATCCGGAATTCGAGCTGCTCGATACCGGCCTGTTCGACGATGGGCGCTACTTCGACGTGGAGATCGCCTACGCCAAGGCAGGTCCCGACGACGTCCTGATGTGCGTCACCGCTACGAACCGCGGGCCCGAAGCCGCCGACCTCACCCTGCTGCCGCAGCTCTGGGCCCGCAATGTATGGTCCTGGAAAGCCGGCAGCGCGAAGCCGGAACTGTCGGCCGGCTCAGATCGCTCGGTCTGGGTGCGCCATCCCGACATGCCGCCGATGCGCTTCTTCGCCGATGGTGCGTCCGAGCTGCTGTTCACCGAGAACGAGACCAACACCCGCCGGCTGTTCGGCAGCGGACCGCTGGAGGGCTTCTACAAGGACGGGATCGACCGTCGGGTCGCCGGGGGCGAGACCGGGGCGGCCAACCACCTGTCCGGCACCAAGTGCGCAGCCCGTTTCGATCTGCATCTCGGCCCCGGCGAGTCGCGAGCCCTGCGCGTGCGCCTGCGCCCCGAGACCGCGCCGGGCGAACCGTTCGCGGATTTCGATGCCGTGTTCGCGACGCGCCGAGAGGAAGCGGATGCCTTCTATGCCGCGCTTCAGGCGCAGATTGCCGATCCCGAGATGCGGCTCGTCCAGCGCCAGGCGCTCGCCGGCATGCTCTGGTCGAAGCAGCTCTACCACTACGACGTGCGCGAGTGGCTCGCGGGCGATCCCGCCCAGCCCGCTCCCGACCCCGAGCGCCGGCACGGGCGCAACAGCGACTGGGCGCATCTGCGCGCCAACGACATCCTCTCGATGCCGGATGCGTGGGAATATCCCTGGTTCGCCTCCTGGGACCTAGCCCTCCAGGCGATCATCTTCGCGCTCGTCGACCCAGACTTCGCCAAGAACCAGCTCCTGCTCCTGGTCGACGAGGCCTACGCCCACCCGAATGCGGCGCTGCCGGCCTACGAATGGGGCTTCGGGGACGCCAACCCGCCGATCCACGCGCTCGCCGCCTGGCGGGTGTTCGAACTGGACCGCGCGCTCACGGGAGCGCCGGATCACGCCTTCCTGAAGCGCATCTTCAACAAGCTGACCCTGAACTTCACTTGGTGGGTGAACCGCAAGGATGCGGACGACCGCAACCTGTTCCAGGGCGGCTTCCTGGGGCTCGACAATATCGGCATCTTCGACCGCTCGAAGCCGGCGGGCGACGGGGCGATCCTCACCCAGTCCGACGCGACTGCCTGGATGGCGAGCTACGCGCTCAACCTGATGCGCATCGCCATCGAGTTGGCGCTCCAGGACCCGACCTACGAGGATATGGCGGAGAAGTTCTTCGAACACTTCCTCCTCATCGCGGCGGCCTCCGGCGACAACGTGTGGGACGAGGCGGACGGCTTCTTCTACGATGTGATCGAGGCTCGCGACGGCCGTCGCCTGCCGATCCGGGTGCGGACGATGGTCGGGCTGATCCCGATCCTCGCCGTGACCACGATCAGCGAACGCAACCTGGAGAAGCTGCCATCGCTCCGAAACCGGATGCAGTTCTTCCTCAAGAATCGTCCGGACCTCGCCAACCTGGTCTCGCGCTGGAACGAGCCCGGCCAGGGGCAGACCGCCCTGCTCTCGCTGCTGCGCGGGCACCGGCTGAAGGCGCTGCTGCACCGCGCCCTCGATCCGGCCGAATTCCTCTCGGACCACGGCCTGCGCGCCGTCTCCCGCGCCTACGCGGACCAGCCGTTCTGCTTTCCCTGGGACGGCAGGGACCTGGGTCTCGCCTACGAGCCGTCGGAATCGCGTTCGCGCCTGTTCGGCGGCAACTCGAACTGGCGCGGGCCGGTCTGGATGCCGGTGAACTACCTGCTCATCGCCGGCCTGAACCGCTTCTACGACTATTACGGCCCGGATTTCCGGGTTGAAGCGCCCAGCGGCTCGGGGCGGACCTTTTCCCTGCGGGAGATCGCCCAGCAGCTGTCGCACCGCCTGATCGGCCTCTCGACCCGCGGGCCGGACGGGCACCGGCCGGTCTACGGAAACAGCCGGATCGAACAGGAGGACCCGCACTTTCGGGATCTCGTCTTGTTTTACGAATACTATCACGGCGATACCGGCCGCGGGCTCGGCGCCTCGCATCAGACGGGCTGGTCGGGCCTCGTGGCGCTGCTGATCCAGGAGATCGCGGCGGAGGCCGGAGCGGATGTGACGGCCCAGGATCGGTCGTGACGCGCATGACTGTTCGCCGCCGCCGACGCGCGCTGTCCTATTCCGCCGCCTGCCGGAGCCGCTGGACGAGGCCGATCTCGCGTGAGATCTTCGAGCGGCGGGCGCTGTAGGTGGCGGCAACCAGCGGGTAATCGATCGGCAGGCCCCACTTGGCCTTGTACGCTTCCGGGGTGAGGCCACGCAGGGTCAGGTGGCGGCGCAGGGCCTTGTAGAGCTTCCCGTCCTCAAAGCTCATCAGCGTGTCGGGCCGGATCGATGCGCGAATCTGCGCTTCCGTGAGCCGTGTGATCTGCGGCTGCGGAAGCTTGTCCAGCGCGACGATCGACCGGTGGATCTCGGCCAGGAGAGTTGGCAGGATGGCGGCCGGGACGCTGTTCTTAGAGACATAGGCGCACAGAATCTTGGCGGCGAGTTCGAGTGTCTGAGATGTCGTCGGCATGGTCATCTCCTGCATTTTGCATTTGGAAGATGTAGCTTCGTCGTATCGAGTCAGGTGCTGTACTACCTCTCGCCGATCGTAGCCGGCCGAAACAATGTCCGGTCCGGAGGCTGGTGACGCGGGATGCCATTATGTACCGGGCCTCCGGACTTACAACCTCTGCGTGCAAACTTGGCGGAAAATTCCCTACTTACATTTGTGTTTTCCGGTCAACACCGAACTGACCCGGCTGTCTTCGTCTAGACGCGGATGCGGTATTGGCGTGTCATCTGCCCGGGTGGGGCGAGAGGGGAGCGTGTCGCGGATGGAGGCCCTGGTCGTCGGAGCGGGCGTGGTCGGGTTGGCCGTGGGGCGGTCGCTCGCCCTGCGCGGACACGGCGTGGTCGTGGCGGAGGCTGAGGAGGCGTTCGGGACCGGTGTCTCGGCCCGCAGCTCCGAGGTGATCCACGCCGGGATGTACTATCCGTCCGGTTCGGCCCGTGCCCGCCACTGCGTGGATGGCGCCGCGAAGTTGTATGCCTTCTGTGCGAGTCATGGGGTGCCGCATCGCGCCTGCGGCAAGCTGATCGTCGCGGGCGACGACGCGGAGGCCGAGAAGATCGCGGAGATCCGCCGGCAGGGCGAAGCGAACGGCGTTCCGGGTCTGGAGCTACTGGATGGAGCTGCGGCCCAGCGCCTGGAGCCCAACCTCACTTGCACGCTGGCGCTGCACTCGGCCCGCACCGGCATCGTCGACAGCCACGCGCTGATGCTCGCACTGCTCGGCGAGATCGAGGATCACGGTGGCGCACTCGCCCTGCGTACCCCCGTCGAGGGCCTGTCGCGGCGCGGCGGGCAGTGGCACGCCGCCTTCGGGGGAACCGAGCCGGGCGAGATGGCCTTCGACGCCGTGATCAATGCCGGGAGCTTCGGCGCCCCCGCACTCGCGGCCCGCACGGACGGCTATCCGGCCGATCGCGTCCCGACTCTGCACCTCGCGCGCGGCAATTATTTCGGCTGCATCGGCAAGCCGGCCTTTTCGCGGCTGATCTATCCGGCGCCGCGCATCGACGGCGGCCTCGGCATCCACCTGACCCTCGATCTCGCCGGGCGAACCCGCTTCGGTCCCGACGTGGAATGGGTCGAAGCCTTCGACTACCGGGTGGATCCGCGGCGCGCGGACTCCTTCTACGAGGCAATCCGGCGCTACTGGCCGGCGCTGCCCGACGGAGCGCTCTACCCGGATTACGCCGGTCTGCGCCCGAAGCTCACGGGGCCTGGCAAGCCGGCAGCGGATTTTTGGATCGACGGGCCGGCCCAGCACGGATTGCCGGGACTCGTCCATCTGTTCGGGATCGAGAGCCCCGGGCTGACCTCCAGCCTGTCGCTGGCGGAAGCGGTGGCCGACCGGCTGGACGCGTGACGTTCAGTACAGGAGGTGCAGCGCCAACGGCGCCAGGATCGCCGTCAGGAAGGCGTTGAGCCCCATAGCGATGCCCGCGAACGTTCCGGCCACCTCGCTGACTTGGAAGGCGCGCGCCGTCCCGATGCCGTGGGCGGCGAGCCCCGCTGCGAAGCCGCGGGCGCGCATGTCGCGGATCTGCAGCGCGTCCATCAGCGGCGTAACGAGGATCGCCCCGATAATGCCGGTCAGGATTACCAGGATCGCGGTCAGCGTCGGGTCGCCCCCCAGCGCCTCAGAGATACCCATCGCCACGCCCGACGTCACGGATTTCGGGGCGAGCGAGATGACGATCGGCTGCGGGAGGTCGAGCAGGCCCGCCAGCCCGATCACCACCGCGAGGGTCGTGGCGGCGCCGGCGGCCAGTGCGGCGAGCATCGGCACCAGCGCCCGCGCCACGGTGGCCCGTCGCTCGTAGAGGGGCATGGCCAGCACCACGGTGGCTGGCCCGAGCAGGAAGTGCACGAACTGTGCCCCCTCGAAATAGGTCGGGTAGGGGGTGCCGCTGACGGCCAGGACGCTCCCGACCAGGACCACGGTGATCAGCACGGGATTGGCAATCGGATGCCGGCCCGTCGCCGCCGCGATCCGGTCCGCGAGGACGTAGGCGGTCAGCGTCACCGTCAGCCACAGGAGCGGCGTGCGGGCGAGATAGACCCAGAGCGAGAAGTCGCCGCCCACGCGTCAAGCCTCCCCGTCGGGGCGCCGCCGCTCGACAAGGACGACCACGGCACGGAACACCAGGACGGTGACCAGCAGCGAGAGTGCCGTCGAAACCAGCAGCACGATGGCGAGCTTGAAGCCCTGCGCCCACAGCAGATCGAGGCGCCCGACGACGCCGACGCCCGCCGGCACGAACATCAGCGACAGGTTCATCAGCAGCCCGCGCGCCGTGGATTCCAGTGTCCCGTCGGTCAACGGCTTGGGCAGGATGCGGGCCAGGCCGAGCTGGCCGCCGTCGCGCACCAGCAGGAAGGCGAACATCAGCCCCATGCCGATCACCGGACCCGGGACCGGTATCCCCGCACCTCGGGCGACGATCTCGCCCACGAGCTGGGCGACCAGGATCAGCGCCAGGCTCGCGATCATCGTCCGATCCCGGCGGCTAAGCTGCGCCGACGCCCTGCTGCCCGTTCCGACGGGCGGCGGCGACGGCCGCCTCGTCGAAGCCGAGAAGCCGGCCCAGGCGCTCGACCAGCGCCTCCTCGAACTCGTCGACCGTCCCGTCCGCGGCGGCCACCGACCACGCCATCGTCAGCAGATCCTGGCGCTCGGCCTTGTTGGCCTCGTGCGGGATCATCTCGACGAGGCTCGCCACGTCCCGGATCTCGGCATCGACCGCAGTGGCGCGCTCGATCAGTGCCCGGGCCGCGTCCGGCCCGTCGGCATAGCGCCCCTGCACGATCCGGGACAGGCGCTCGCTCTCGGAGGGCGCAAGGATGCCGTCGACCCGGGCCACGTGGACCAGGAGTGCGGTGGCCGCGAGATGCGTGTCGTCAACCGGCTCGTGCGCGCCGACGCCGAGTGCCTCGGCCGCGTAGGCACGAAGGCGTGCGATCAAGGACATGTCGGCTCCGGTGGCTCTTGCACCGCACAGTTCGGTCGGTGGGCTCCGCCGTCAAGGACGTGGCGACACGTCGGCGGGAAACGTGGCACGGCTGCATCGGTCCCAGGCTAGCGCTCAGCCCCGCGCGGCCTCGGTGGCGCCCGCGACGAGGGGCGCCAGGATCGCGTTGGCCGCCCGGACGATCTCCGGTCCGGCCTCCGCGGGGGTCCCGGCCCGGAAGGGCGGCTCCGGGGCGTACTCGGCCACAAGCTGCGCAGTGCGGGCGTAGTCGGGATCGCGGAGGCGGGCGGCTAGCGCCAGCCCGAGATCGAGCCCGGCCGAGATGCCGGCCGCGGTGGCGCGGTTGCGGTCGAACACCACGCGCTCGGCCACCGGCACGGCGCCCAGCAGCGGCAACACCGCGTCGCGTACGCACCAATGTGACGTCGCCCGGTAGCCTCTCAGGAGCCCGGCCGCGCCGAGGATCAGCGCGCCTGTGCAGACACTGGCGACCCACGCCGCCCGCGCGGCGCGCTCGCGCAGGAAGGCGAGCACGGCCGCGTCGCGCATCTGCGCGGGCGTGCCGTCGCCACCGGGTACGAGCAGGACATCGAGATCCCGCGGGCAGGTCTCGAAATCATGCGTCGCCAGCAGGGCGAGGCCGGTGTCGCTGGCGACCGGCCCGGTCGTGTGGGCGACGAGATGGAGGCTGCCAGGAGCCAGGCCGGCGAGCAGCGCCTGCGGACCGGCCACGTCGAGGGCGGTCATGCCGGGATAGAGCAGCATGGCGATCCGAACCGGACGGTCCGGCGGAATCGGGCCCGGTGCGCCGGCCGCGACGGCCCGAAGCGGCCAGAGCGCGGCGGCCGCAACCGCGGCGGCCGCGAGATCACGACGGCTCGGATCCGGCGGGGTCACGCGCGGGCCGGGGGTGTCACAGCGGCCATGCCGCCCCGCGGTAGGCACTGTCCCAGAACAGCCATTCGAGTCGGGTGGCCTGCGTGAAGGCCCGGTGCATGCGCTCACGCATGACGACCGACGCGTCCCGGGCGGCGTGGTCGGTGGCGGCGATCATGGCCGCCACGGCGCCGGCGAAGTCCTCGCCCGCGTAAGTGTCGATCCAGGCCCGATACGGGTTGTCGGGTGCGGCCCGGGAAAAGATGTCGTCGCCCACCGCCTTGTAGATCCAGAAGCACGGCAGCAGGGCGGCGCAAAGCACCTCGAAGGGTTCGGCATAGGCCGTCGCCACGAGGTAGCAGACGTAGTGATCGCAGGCCGGTGTCAGCGGGGTGGCCGCGAAGGTCTCCGGCCCGATCCCGTAATCGCGGAAGAAACCGTCGTGGAGCGCCCGCTCGACCACGATCGCCTCCTGCGCGGCGCGCGAGAACTGGACGATCCCGTCCGGATCCGGCGCTTTCGCGGCGGCGAGACTGAGCGCTCGGCCGAAGCCGATCAGATAGTGCGCATCCTGAACGATGTAGCGCCGGAACGTGTCCCGCGGCAGGGAGCCCGCGGCCAGCTCGGCGTTGAACGGCATCGACCGAATGGCCTCGTAGGCAGCGGCGTTGCGCTCCCAGGCCTCGCGGGAGAAGGATCCCGGGCCGCCGTCGCCGTTCGCCATAGACGCCTCCTCGCCGCGACCCACCGCTAGCCCTGACGCTGCGCGTGCGTGACGGCGACGTGGATCAGCTCTGCGAGCGTGCGCACGCCGAGCTTCTGGCGCATCTGCGAGCAGGCATTGGTGACGGTCTTGTAGCTCACCGACAGGTCGGCCGCGATCGCCCCGTAGGAGCGCCCCTGGGCGAGCCGCGCCAGGATCTGCTGCTCGCGCGGGGTGAGCTGGGATTCGGGGGTCCGGCGGGCATCGGCGCGCAGCATCGCCACCTCGGTGGCCAGCCGGCGGTCGAGATAGACCTCGCCGAGCCGCACTTTGCCGAACGCCTCGAACAGCTCGGCCGAGGCGTGGTCCTTCAGCACGTAGCCCAGCGCCCCGGCCTCGAGCGCCCGCGCGACGATCACCGGATCGTTGTGCATGCTGAACACCAGGATCCGCGTCTCCGGCGCGACCGCGCGGATGCGGCGGATCAGGCCGAGACCGGCCATGCCGCTGCCCTGGAAGGTCAGGTCGCAGATCACCACGGGGGGACGGAGCCGGTGGAAGATCCGGTAGCCGCCGACCACGGTGGTCGCCTCCGCGATGGTCTCGACGCCGGCATCCTCGAGCACGCGTCGACAGCCCTGCAGGACGATGGGATGATCGTCGATCACCAGGACCGGCAGGCGTGTGGCGGTGACGTCGATCTGGGAGGCGATGGCGTTCATGCGCTCGGCGCGTCGTTGTTCTCGTCGCCCCGCTCCGGCGGAACGGGGATCGTGATCCGGACGATTGCTCCGGGACCGGCATTGTCAAGGGTGAAGGTGCCGCCGAGCGCCTCGACGCGCTCGCGCATCCCCGACAGACCGAGGCCTGTCCGGTGTTGCGCCGGGATTCCGCTTCCGTTGTCGGTGATCGTGACGTGCAGCGTGCCCCCCGCCTCGCTCGCCTCGGCTTCGACCCGGGTGGCGCCGCCATGGCGGACGGCGTTGGTGACGCTCTCCTGCACACAGCGGAAGACCGTGAGGTCCACGAGGTCGCCATAGCCGCGAGCGAGGCCATCGAACCGGCCGATGAAGCCTTTACCGGGGTGACGCTGCCCGAATCCCCGCAGGAGCAGATCGAGGCAGGTGGCGAGCGGCGCCTGGCCGAGCCCGTGCGGCCGAAGGCGATTAAGTAGCTCTCGATTGACGATCTGGACCTGACCGACGATGGCGCCGATCTCGGCCGCCCTCGCGGCCAGCTTCTCGCGGTTCGGCTCGGCCGGCCCAGAGGCGATGCGGGCGATCGAGGCCGCGTTGGCCTCCAGGGCGAATAGGCAGGGTCCGAACTCATCGTGCAGTTCGAGGGCGGTGCGCCGCCGCTCGTCGTCCTGCGCGGTGAGGAGTTGGCGGTTGAGGCGGCCGTTGGCGGCGCGCACCTCCCCCAAAGCCTCCGCCACCTTGTTGAAGCGCTCGGCGATCACCGCCAGTTCGCGGGCGCCCGGCGGTTCCAGCCGCACAGTGTAGTCGTGATGCTCCAGCTGCGTCAGGCCGGCGCCAAGCCGCTGCAGCGGCGCCAGGATGCGTCCGAGCGCGAGGTAGAGGGCGATCAGCATGGCGGCGTTGATCGCCAGGGTCGTCATCGAGAGCGCGCGCGCATAGCCCCAGATCTCCTCGATCTCATCCATCGGCTGGGTCGTGATCTGCGCGGTACCCAGCGTGCGCCCGTTGACGGCGATTGGGAGGGTGTGGCGCTCGATCGGCGGCATGATCAGTTCGGCGAACCAGCGCGGCGCCTCGCGGTCGGACCGGGGCGGCGGCATTGGCGTCCCGACCTGGTCGCCGTCCGCGTCGAGGACCGCGACCCGGACGTGCCGCAGCACCTTGAAGCGCAGGTCCAGGGTCTGAAGCAGCGTGTCAGGCGCGGCGGCATCGGACAGGCGGATCGTGTCGGCGACCAGCGACTCGACGGTGGCCAGCGAGGCGCGGGTCTCGACGCGCACCGCCGTGCGGGCGTTGAGCACGATGACCCCGCAGGAGATCAGAGCCGCGAGGGCGTCGATGAACAGCACCACGGCGATGAGCCGCGCGCGGGTCGACCAGCCCGCCCACGGCCAATTGCGCGCGCGGCCGCCCGTCGGCGCGGACGTCGCCTCGGGAATCGGGAGCAGGGTCGGTCGGGTATCCACGCCGAGACGCATAGCGACCGCGCCGGCGAAGTCCATGCCGCGCCTTTGCGCCAGCACGACCGGCAGCCTTAGGTCGAGCGACTACGGAATCTTAAGCGCCCGCGTCTCATCTTGTGGATAGCCGAGCCACGACTGGCCGGGCGCGCAATTCGGACCGACATCTTTGCGCCGTATTGCGGTTTCTCTATCGCCGACAGAGTCGAACCACCTCCGGATCATCGGGGGGAGGCGGCCGGTCGTGGGGAGCCCGGTCGCGCGCGTCGTGCATCGTGTCAGAGACCCCAGACCATGATCGATCTCGCCCTGGACCCGTCCGATACCAGACCAGCTCGGGCGCCGGACACGCAGCCTGGGCGTGTGCTCAACCTGCGTGTCGTCCTGTTCAGCGTGGTCGGAGCAGGCGCGCTCGTTGGGTTCGGCGTCGCCGCAACGACTTTGATGGCTGGGATCGCGGCACCACAGCCCGCCAAGATCGCCTCTTCGAGCCGCGCCGCCGACTGGCCCGAATTGAAGGACGGTCTTCCCGTCGTGGCCGGCACGAACCTGCCGGCGGCCCCGGCTGCAAAGCCGGCGGAACCTGAATTGCCGGCCCCGCGCATGGCGGCCCTGCCCGATGGGATGTCGGCCTTCACCGCTCCGTCCAAGAGCGCGCCGGCGCCCGCGAAGGTCGTGGCTGCGCCGGAGGCACCGACCAAGCGCATTCCGACGCCTGTCCCGGTGGCGCTGGTCGCGCCCGGCCGGCAGGTCGTGCCCCTGCCGCCGGCCCGCACGGCCGCACTGCTTCCGCCGCGCGCATCCGAGACGGTGCGGGCGCGCGAGCTGGCCGAACCAGCCGCACTTCCCGCGGCCAAGCCGGTCGCTTCGGCACCCGGAGCCCCGGCCGCCCTGCTTGAAAGGACCGAGAAGGCGCGCAAGGCTGCGGCGGCGCGCAAGATCCCGGCAGCGGCGAAGATTGCGGAGAACGGCAAGGCTGCCTCGGCCGTCGCGCAGGCCGAAGCGCCGGACGCTGAGGAGACAGAGGTGCTCGGGATCAAGCTGCCGTCGCTGGCCCCCGCCGGACGGAAGCTGAAGGAGAGTGTCGACGCGCTCGGCGACGCGGTCAAAAAGGTGTTCTGATCGCCGTCCGGGGGCGCCGCTGACGCCCCCGTCGGTGCCGATCAGCCGCGGCCCGTGTTCCGGCCCGGCTTGTTCTCGGGCCTGGGACCGGACCGCTCGACCTGGCGCTGATGCTTACCGGCGCGAGGGCTGGCAAACCCCTTCGGACTGTCAGGACGGCCCTTGCGCTCGGCCGGGGGCGCGTCACCCGAGATCGCCTCGATCTGGATCTCCGGCGAGCCGTTGCGGGCGAAGGCCTCGGCGAAGCGCGCCGCAGCGTTGCCCCGTACCTCGAACTTGGTCTCCCGGTCGAAGATCCGGATCGCCCCGATCTCCTGCCGGCCGATGCCGCCCCGGCGGGTGAGCATCGGCAGGAGGCGGCGCGGATCGGCGTTGTCGCGGCGGCCGAGATTGAGCCGGAACCAAACCGCCGGCCCCATGGCGGCGATCTTCTCGGGATCCATCGGGTCGTAAGGCGGCCGCTCGCCACGCGGGGCCCGCCCCTCGCCGGGGTCGCTGACCTCCTCCGGCGCCGGCAGGCGGGTGCGATAGACCCGGGCCAGCAAAGCGGCGAGTTCCTCGGGGGCCTTGCTGGCCAGCAGCGCTCCAGCGAGGGCGACATCCTCTTCGGCCGGGGGCTCGGAGAAGAGCGGGTCGGAGAGCATGCGCTCGCCGTCGAGCCGCCGGATCTCGTCGGCCGAGGGCGGCCCCGACCAGTCCGGGCTGACCTTGGCGATGGCGAACATCTGCTCGGCGCGGCGGCGGCGGGAATTCGGGATCAGGAGCACGGACGTGCCTTTGCGGCCCGCGCGGCCGGTGCGGCCGCTGCGGTGCTGGAGCACCTCGGCATCGTGCGGCAGGTCCGCGTGGATCACGAGGCTCAAGCTGGGCAGATCGATGCCGCGGGCGGCCACGTCGGTGGCGACGCAGACCCGGGCCCGGCCGTCGCGCAGGGCCTGGAGCGCGGCGTTGCGCTCGCCCTGGCCGAGCTCACCAGAGAGCGCCACCACGGAGAACCCGCGCTCGGTCAGGCTTGCCTGAAGATGGCGCACCGCGTTCCGGGTGTTGCAGAATACGATGGCGGTCGGCGCATCCGCCTCGCGCAGGAGGTTGAGCACGACGTGCTCGGTCTCCCGGGGCATGATCCGCACCGCCCGGTAGGCGATGTCGGCGTGCCCCTTGCTCTCGCCCTTGATCGCCAGCCGGAGGGCGCCGCGCTGGTAGCGCTCGGCCAGTGCCTCGATCGCTTTCGGCAGGGTCGCGGAGAACAGGTAGGTCGCCCGCTCCGCTGGGGTCCCCGAGAGGATGAACTCGATGTCCTCGCGGAAGCCGAGATCGAGCATCTCGTCGGCCTCGTCGAGCACCACGGCGCGCAGGGCGGTCGGGTCGAGGTTGCGCCGCTCGAGGTGGTCGCGCAACCGTCCCGGCGTGCCCACCACGATATGTGTGCCGTCGGCCAGCATCCGGGCCTCGCGCCGGGGGTCCATGCCGCCGACGCAGGCGGTCACTCGGCCGCCGGCCGAGGCGTAGAGCCACAACAGCTCGCGCTGGACCTGGAGCGCCAGTTCGCGGGTCGGGGCGATCACCAGGGCGAGCGGCGCGCCGGGGGCTGGGAGCATCTCCCCGTCGCCGAAGAACATGCCCGCCATCGCAAGACCGTACGCTACGGTCTTGCCCGAGCCGGTCTGGGCGGAGACGAGGAGGTCGCGGGCGCCGGCAGCCGCCTCAAGCACCGCGGCCTGCACCGGGGTGGGATCAGCGTAGCCGCGCTCGGACAGGGCCCGCGCGAGGGGGGCGGGCAAGGTCGGGAAAGGCAAGTGACGGGAACTCTCAACAGCCGCGCCGCGCCCGGCAGCGCGCCATCGCGCGGCGGAGGAATCAGGCACCGGACTTTATTCGGGTGCCTTGAAAATAGCGCTAACCAGGCCGACTGACTACTCCCACCACGGCATGGGCCGGTTGCGCGCGCTCACACCGGCGCACCAAGAGACAATCCTGCCTCCTGCCGGTGCCATCCACCTCAAATTGCCCAGTCCAACGCGGCGACCCCGGCCTTGCCACTTGGCCGAACCACGTGCACCTCACAAGGCTCCCGCTGCGCCGTCGCGCTCAGGGTGAGAACTCCCGGTGATCGGGAGTTTTGTGCAGGGCTCGAAGAGTTGCCCGAGTTCTGCGCAGCGTCAACGCGATCCGACCGGAGACGACCACGAACATGATGGGAGCCCTGCGGTTGGCGGTGGTGTGGGCGACGGTTCTCGCCTTCGCGTGGTTCGGCAAGACGTGGCTCGGCGACCTGTCGCATCCGCTCTTGGCAGGGGGGCTGTTCGCGTGGCTGCTCGCGGTCATCGTCTGGGCGGCCTTCGGCGTCGTGCACGAGGCGGAGGACCTGGCCCACCGGCTGGGCGAACCGCTCGGCACGCTGGTGCTGACGCTGTCGATCGTGATCATCGAGGTGGCCCTGATCTCCGCTGTCATGCTGTCGGCCAAGGACGCACCGACGCTCGGACGGGACACGATGTTCGCCGTGCTGATGATCGTGCTGAACGGCGTGGTCGGTCTCGGGCTCCTGGTCGGCGGGCTGCGCCACAATCAGCAGCGCTACAACCTGCAGGGCGCCTCGGCCTTCCTGTCGGTGATCATCCCGCTCACCACCGTCGCGCTGATCATCCCGAACTTCACCAGTTCGACCAGCGACGGCACCCTGACGAAGGTCCAGGCGGTGACGTTCTCGGCGTTCACACTGGCCCTCTACGGCGTGTTTCTGCTGATCCAGACCGGCCGGCACAGCGAGTTCTTCCAGGACGCGGAGACCGTGACCGCACCGGAGCCCGCCTCCGGCACGGCTCCGGTCACGGGCGGCGGCATCGCCACGCACATCGCCCTGCTGCTGGCCAACGTCGTGCCGATTGTGCTGCTGGCGAAAAGCCTCGCGGTGATCCTCGACCACGGCATCGCGGCGCTCGGCGCTCCATCGGCGCTCGGCGGCGTGCTGATCGCCGCGATCGTATTCACCCCGGAGGGGATTTCGGCCCTCAAGGCGGTCGCCCGCAACGAGCTTCAGCGGGCGATTAACCTGTGCCTGGGAGCCGTCACCTCCACGGTCGGCCTCACCGTGCCGGCGGTTCTCACCATCGGCCTGCTCACGGATCAGACCGTGGTGCTCGGCCTGAAGCCGACCGAGATGACACTGCTCGCCGTGACCCTGATCCTGAGTGCACAGACCTTCTCGGGCCTGCGCACGACGGTGCTGGAGGGCGCGGTGCACCTCGTGGTGTTCTTCGTCTACCTCGTCCTGATCTTCAGCCCCTGAACGGTCGCGGGGTTCAGCCGCCGAAGCGCTCGGTACGGATCACGCCCGGGGCGATGCCCGCCGCCACGATCAGGTCCGAGGCGGCGCCGACGAAGCGGTTCGAGCCGCAGATGAAGACCTTCTCCGGCCGCCCAAGCCGCAACAGCGCACCTGCCACCAGGGCGGCGTCGATGCGCCGGCCGCCGGTCTCGCGCGTCGTCGCGAGATGCAGGTCGAAGCCGGCGCCCTCGCGGTCGAGGCGTTCCAGTTCGGGGAGCGCGATGGCCTCCTGACGTGTGCGGACGGAGTAGATCAGCGCCGCAGGGATTTCCGGCCACGCCTGCACGCGCCGCCGCAGCATCGCCAGCAAGGGCACCACGCCGGAGCCGCCGGCCGCCAGCAGCAGCGGTCCGCCATCGGAGCCATCCCAGGAGAACGAGCCGCCGATCGGCCCGCGGAGCTCGACCCGGTCGCCAACCTCGGCACAGAGCGAGAACCACCCCGAGACCTCACCATCGGGCAGCGCCTCGACCATCAGCTCGAGGGTGCCGCTGCCATCCTGGACCGAAGCGATCGAATAGCTGCGCTGGGCCTGATAGCCGTCTTCGGCCGTCAGGCGCACGTCGACGTGCTGGCCGGCGCGATAGTTGTGCGCGAGGTCGCAGCGCAGCCGAAAACTCTTCACCCAAGGGGTGACGGGCGCGATCGCGATGATCTCGGCGGGCTGCCAGCGGAAGACGATCGGCTCAGTCACCGAGATAGCGCTGCTCACGCCAGGGATCCCCGTACATGTGATAGCCGCGCAGCTCCCAGAAGCCGGCGGTGTCGGTCTGGGTGAAGCGCAGGCCCTTCAGCCACTTGGCGCTCTTCCAGAAATAGAGATGCGGCACGAGGAGGCGGGCCGGGCCGCCGTGATCCGGGTGGATCGGCTCACCCGCATAGCGGGTCGCCACCATGGCGCGTCCGCCGACGAGGTCGGCCACCGGCACGTTCGTGGTGTAGTCGTCGTAGGATTCCGCGAGCAGGTAGCCGGTCGGCGCCGCGGTGGCGGCATCCGCCAGCAGGTCGTCGAAGCTCACGCCCTCCCAGCCCGTGTCGAACTTCGACCACTTGGTGACGCAGTGAATGTCCCCGTGCCACGCGGTGCGGGGCAGCGCCTCGAATTCCTGCCAGCTCCACGACTTGATCGGCCGCGCGCCCTCGCGCAGCGTGAAGCGCCAGGTCGACAGATCGACCGTCGGGTTGGGGCCTATCTGCAGGATTGGGAAGTCGTCGGTCAGGTACTGACCGGGCGGAAGGCGCGCCCCGGTCTCGGGCGGCTGCCTGCGCCCGACGAAGCCCCGTGTCACCATGCCGGCCTCCGATTCAACCCGTTGTGCGGGTTTGGTGCGTCGGAACACCCCACGTCAAGGCGTCCTGCGCGGTCGAACAAACGCCCCAAAGCTGAGATGGTGTCGCCCGCCCAGGCCGGCCCGACCGGCGCGAACCGTATCCATCAGGGGGATTCCATGAAGTACCTTCTCGCGACGAGCCTTGTCGTCGGGAGTCTCGCCACCCTCGCGCCGGCCGCCCAGGCCCGCGACGGGATCGGCGCCGGCGGCGCGGCCGCCCTCGGCGTGCTCGGCGGCCTCGCGGTCGGCGGCGCCATCGCGTCGGCCAACAACGGCTACTATCCCGGCCGCCCGGTCTACCGCGCGCCGCCGCCGGTCTACGTGGAAGAGGATTACGGTCCGGTCTGCCACTTCGAGCGGCGCCGCACCATCGACGCCTATGGCGACGTCTACGTCCGCCGCGTCCGCGTCTGCGAGTAGGCGCCCTCCGGCGTCGCCTCCACGGCCAGCGCCGGCTTCAGGCGCTCGGCACAGGCGATGCCCGCGAGCACCAGCGCCAGGGCGATGCCTTCCGTCGCCCCGAACGGCTCGCCGACCAGCAGGACGGCGAGGATCGCGCCGAAGATCGGCACGAGATTCACGAACAGGCCAGCGCGGTTCGGGCCGATCTGCTCGACGCCGCGCATGAAGAACAGCTGTGCCAGCAGCGAGGGTCCCAGGCCGACGAAAGCCACCATCGCCCAGCCCTCAGGCCCCGGCCAGACGGCGTGACCCGCCGCCCATTCGACGGCGAGCGGCGGCAGCGACGTCACGAAGGCGGCGACCGCCATGGCGGCGAAGAAGGCCAGGGCCGACACCTTCGGCCGCGTCGGCAGGAAGATCGTGTAGCCCGCGTAGAGCAGGCAGGCCCCGAAGACGAGGACGTCTCCGCGGTTGAAGGCGAGATGCGTCAGCACGGCCCAATCGCCACGGGTCGCGGCCACGCCTGCCCCGACGAGCGTCAGGACCACGCCGATCACCTGCCCTTGTGTCACCGCCACCCGGTAGGCCAGACGGTTGAGCAGGATCACCAAGACCGGGATCGCCCCCTGAAACAGGGCCAGGTTGACGGCACCGGTATAGACGCCGGCCGCGTAGAACAGGCAGTTGAAGGCGGTGTAGCCGAGGCCGCCCATCAGCAGGATGCGCAGCCAGTGGGGGCGCAGCAGAGGCCATTCCGCGGCGAGGCGGCGGGCCGCGAACGGCGTGAGCACCGCGCAGGCCACCGCCCAGCGCAGTGTCGTGATGACCTGAGGCGAGACGTGTCCCGGCGCCCAGCGACTGGTGACTGCGTTACCGGCCCAGAGGAGCGCGGTGACGGTGAGCAGCAGGTAGGCCGGCGCGGCCGAGGGAGCCCGCGCCGCGCGCTCGGCCCTCAACGTCGGCGGAACTGTCCGCCCCGCACGGGGGGCCGCGGACCGGAGGAGCGCTCGTCCTTGTGGCGGAACACGAGACGGCCCTTTTCCAGATCGTAGGGCGACATCTCGACCGTGACGCGGTCACCCGCCAGCGTCTTGATGCGGTTCTTCTTCATCTTGCCGGCCGTGTAGGCCACGATCTCGTGGCCCTGGTCCAGCTGCACGCGGTAGCGCGCGTCCGGCAGGATCTCGATCACGAGACCGTCGAACTGCATCAATTCTTCTTTCGCCATGCACCTTCTCCAGTCGGACCGTCCGGCAGCAGGCGTTCCGGCAAATCTATTTCGGCTGTCATCGAGCTCGGGAAACGCCGAAAGGCGCGGATCCGATCCGGCGGATGGTCCGCGCCAACAACGACGCAGCTCGCATTTAGTCGCCGCATGAACGCGCCGCAAGTCGCGTACGGGGCGTCCACGGATTCATCGACACGATTCGTCGCGTTTCACCGTGAGTAACCGTCATTGCCGGCATAATCGAGACGGCCTTCGGGCGTCCGTCGCCAGATCCGCAGCGTGACGGCATCGGCGGACCGGTCGCCGCGGGCGTCGAAGCCCATGGGGCCGAGAACCGTGCGCAGCGGCTCTGCGCCGCGCAGAGACTCCGCCACCTTCCGAGCATCGGCGATCCGGCCTGTCTTCGGGTCCGCCGCGTGGGCATGCTCCACCGCCTGGGCCAGCAGCTCGACAGCCGCGTAGCCTGCGGCGGACACGCTCGCGGCCTCTGCGCTTCGCGCCGCGGGCTTCCCGCCCTTTGGATCGGGCAAGCGCGGTAGATCGGGCGCCAGGGTCATCACGGTCCCCTCCCCGGCCGCGCCGGCAGCGGCCGCGAACGCGGGATCGAGGATGCCGTCGCTGGCGACCAGGGTCGCGCCGAGCCCGGCCTCGCGCATCGCCCGCACCAAGGACGCGGCCTCCGGTGCAAGGCCCCCGAAATACACGGCCTCGACCCGGGCCGCCTTCAGCCGGCCGACGAGATCGGAGAGGTCCTGGGTCCCCCGGGGGAAACTGTCGAACAGCACGTCCGGCGCACCCAACTCCTTGAGCCGCGCCGCCACCGCATCGGCGAGACCGCGGCCGAAGGTCGAGCGGTCGTTGAGGATTCCGACGCGGCGCCCGGCGAAGACCTTCGCGAGATACGCTCCCGCGGCCACGCCTTGCTGCGCGTCGCTCGGGCAAAGCCGGAACAGGTTCCAGTGGCCCCGCGCGGTCAAGGGTGGGTAGGTCGCGCCCGGCGTCACCAGCACGGTGCCCGACTCCTCGTAGGCCGGTGCCGCGGCCGAGACCGCGACGGACTCGAAGGGACCGACGACGAGGCGCACACCATCCGCGGCAAATTTCCTGGCCACCGCGACAGCCTGCCTGGCGTCGCCGGCATCGTCGGCCGGCACCAGGACGAATTTCGTCCGTACGCCACCAGCCCGGTTGAGGTCGGCCACCGCCTGCTCGGCGCCCTGCTGCAGCCCCTGGCCGAAAGCGGCATCCGGCCCTGACAGCGGCGCCGAGAGGCCGATCCGGACCGGCGCCTGCGCGGCGGCCGGTGCGGCGGCGAGGAGGAATACGAGGAATGGGGCGAGTCGGCGGATCATGGCGACAGGTTATCGCTCACAGTGCTGCCTCGGGAAACTCGCATCGGCGCGCTGACGCAGCATCAGATCACATCCATCGTTGAGCGGATCGGGACGCTGATGCGCGCGCAAGCGCTGGCGGGCGGGCGCGATGTGCGGAATAAGGGCGTCGGCCCGATCACCAACGGTCAAATGAACCGCCGGTCGCGCCACATTGAAGACCCTCTGGGACGATTGACGATCATGACCTCGCTGTTCGCCGGCATCCAGGACGCGCCGCTCGACCCGATCATGCGGCTGTTCGAGGCCTTCAACGCAGACCCGAGCACCAAGAAGCTCAACCTCGTGGTCGGCGTCTACACGGACGCGGACGGCAAGGTGCCGCGCCTGCGCGCCGTGCAGATTGCGGAGAAGCGCTGGATCGAGAAGGGCCTGCCGAAGACCTACCGGCCCATAGAGGGCACCAAGCCGTTCCGCGACGCGGTCCAGGCCCTGCTGTTCGGCGCGGGCGCCCCGATCCTCAAGGAGAACCGGGCGGCGACGCTTCAGAGCATCGGCGGCACCGGCGCTCTGAAGACCGGCGCGGACGTGCTGGCCAAGCTCAATCCGGGGGCCACCGTGGCGGTGAGTAACCCGAGCTGGGAGAACCACAAGGCTCTGTTCATGCAGGCCGGCTTCACCGTGGTCGATTATCCCTATTTCTCGGCCGAGACCGGTGGCGTCGACTACCCGGCCATGCGCGCCTATCTGCAGCACCTGCCCAAGGGCTCGATCGTGGTGCTGCACGCCTGCTGCCACAACCCGACCGGCGCCGATCTCAGCCCAGAGGCCTGGCGCGACCTCGTGCCTCTGATGGCCGAGCGCGGGCTGATCCCCTTCCTCGACATCGCCTACCAGGGCTTCGGCGAGGGCCTCGATGCCGATGCCGCGCCGGTGCGGCTGTTCGCGGAATCGGGCCAGGAATTCCTGGTCGCCTCCTCGTTCTCGAAATCGTTCTCGCTCTACGGCGAGCGCGTCGGCGCCCTCACCATCGTGGCCGAGAACCCAGCCATGAAGGCCAAGGTCGAGTCGCTGGCCAAGCGGCTGGTGCGGGCGAGCTACTCGAACCCGCACACCCACGGGGCGGCCATCGTCGAGCTCGTGCTCACCGATCCGGAGCTGCGCGCCGACTGGGAGCGGGAACTCGCCGAGATGCGCGAGCGGATCCGCGCCATGCGCGTGCGCATGGCCGACAGCCTGCAGCAGCGCCATCCGGAGCGCGGCTTCGACGCGATCAAGGCGCAGAAGGGCATGTTCTCCTATACGGGCCTGACGCCCGAGGAGGCTACGCGCCTGCGCGAGGAGCACGAGGTCTACGCCCTTGAGACCGGCCGGATCTGCGTGGCGGCGGTCAACACCCACAACATCGACCACGTCATCGACGCGATCGACGCGGTGGTTAAGGGCTGACCGCGGCGGCGCCCTCGAGCGCGTCTGCCGGCTGGATCCCCGGATCCGACCAGTCTCCGAAGCGCGGCTCGCGCGTGCGCCGCCGAAGCGGAGACCGGTTCGGAGAAAGAGCGCAGAACCAGCAATCGCCATGCGGGCCAGCGCCGCGCATTGCGATTGCGGGATCGTGCCTCTTGCCGACGAAGGATCAATCCAGGGCTTCGCGACCGCAAAAAAGTCCTTATGCTCGTGCTGTCCGGGCGCCCAATCCCGTCCGAACGGATCGCTCAGTTCATGCTGAAGACAGCCTTCGTTGCCGCCCGCGACCGTCAGAGGCTGTCGGAGATCGCGACCATCCTGATCGGCTTCGGCGTCACGCGCGTCGTAGACCGTCTCGGCCTGCGCTACCTGCCCCTGCTGCCGCGCCGGCAGCCCCGGGTCGACGTCACCCGCCTGTCCGAGCCCGAACGCCTGCGCCGGGCGATCGAGGCGCTCGGCCCGACCTTCATCAAGTTCGGGCAGGTGCTGGCCAGCCGGCCGGACCTGCTGTCGCCAGCCTGGACCGAGGAGTTGCAGAAGCTCCACAGCCAGGTCGTGCCGGTGCCGTGGGAGCAGATCGGCCCGCAACTCGAGCAGGATCTCGGCGGGCCGCCCACGGAAGTGTTCGCCGAGTTCAACACGAACCCGATCGCCTCGGCGTCGATCGCTCAGGTCTACCGGGCGCGTCTTCACTCGGGCGAAGACGTGATCGTCAAAGTCCTGCGGCCGAACCTGCGCAAGATCATCGAGGCGGACCTTCGCCTGATGGCGCACGGCGCCCGCATCGTCGAGAACGAGTGGCCGGACATGGCCCGCTACCAGCCGCGCGAGCAGATGCGCCACCTCGCCGAGGGGCTGAACGGCGAGCTCGACCTCCTCAACGAGGCACGCAACTGCGAGCTGCTGGCCCAGATCTTCGAGGACCGTGACGACATCGTGTTCCCGAAGATCCATTGGGAATACTGTTCCGAGCGGGTGCTGGTGCAGGACTTCATCCATGGCATCCCGCCCAACGACGAGGCGGCTTTGCGCGCCGCGGGAGTCGACAAGAAGCTGCTCGCCCAGAAGGGGACCGACGCCTTCCTGCAGATGGCGCTGATCGAGGGCGTGTTCCACGCCGATCCGCATCCGGGCAACATGCTGGCGATGCCGGGCAACCGCATCGGCTTCATCGATTTCGGGATCATCGGCCGGCTGTCGCAGCGGCGGCGCTCGCAGCTCCTCGTGCTGATCGGCGCGATGCTGAAGCAGGATGCGGACGGCCTGATGGCCGTGTTGCTCGATTGGACCGGCACCAGCAACCCGGACCTGACCCGCCTTCAGGTCTCGGCCCAGTCGTTCGTGGAGAGCCACTCCTCGATCCCGCTCAATCTCGGGTTGGTACTCACCGACTTCATGAACATGGCCCGCGAGAACGACCTCGCGATGCCCACCGACCTCGCGATCCTGTTCAAGGGCTTGGTCACGGCCGACGGTGTGATGCGCCACCTCGATCCGAATTTCGACCTGTTTGCGGCCGCCGGCCCCACCGTCCGGGCGAGCATGCAGACGCAGTTCTCGCTCAGCGCCCTCAAGCAGAAGGCCGAAGCCCTGGGCGTCGGGCTCTACGGCGCGGCCTCGGAACTTCCGACGCTGATCCACCTGATGTTGGTGCGGCTCAAGCAGGGCCGCGTCACCGTCGAGATCGAGGTGAAGGGCCTCGACAAGGTAACCCGCGGCATCGAGCGGGCTGCCGCCCGGGTCGCAGTGGCCCTGGTGGTTGCGGCCTTCGCCACCCAGCTCGCGCCGCGACTGATCGACCTCGGCACGCCGGTCTTCGTCTCGATCGGCCTGATCATCTTCATCCTCGGCATCGGCTGGCTCGTGCTGCTGATGCGAAACAAGTGACACAGTCCGTAAACTTGCCGCGTGACGCCTGTAGTCAAACCGCCTCGGCGAATACACACTTCGTTTGATTATTCCCAATAACATGCTAGCTTGACGCATCCCTCGATTCGCAAGGCTGCGAGCCGGGGCGCGTGACCAGAAGCGGTTCGAACCGCCGGTGCGCCTCGGCTTCGACATCGCGTCGCCGCGCCTCGTCTTCGGCGGGTCTTCTGCGGCACTCGCCCGGCGCGAGCGCTCCGGAAGCATGAGGCTGAGCTGGGGGGGGCGGGCGATGGATGCGGGCATCGTGTTGCCGCGTGCGGACGGGGCGGATCGCCGACTCGGTGCGCTCGAAGCGGAGAATATCCATCTGCGCGCCCTGCTGATGCAGGCGACCTGGCAGGCGGATTCGGAGCGGCAGCGCAGCCGGCGTCTTGGCCGCATCATCGAAGCCGCGAGCCGCGTGGAGGCCGAGCGCCTCGCCTCCGATCCGTGGCACGTCCATGGTCGTCTGTCGCTGCACGGGCGCGAATGCGCGAGCCCCGAGGCTTTGTCGGAAGCGCCGCAGCCTGACGAGGAGTCCGAAGCCGAGATTTTCCAGGCCGGCATGGATTTCCTGGAGGTGCTCGATCGCGACGGACGCCTGATCATGACGAGCGAGAACGGCCCGGCCCGCGTCGAGACACAGCATCCGACCGACATGATCGGCAACCCCTGGATCGATCTCTGGACCCGCGAGGAAGACCGCGAAACGGTAGCGTCGGCTCTCGACAAGGCGCGGCGGGGACAGGCGAGCCGCTTCCAGGCGAAACAGGAGAGGGGCCGGACGGCTATTTGGTGGGACATCGCCGTCACCCCGATCGGCGGGCGGCATGGCCGGCCCGAGCGCATCCTGGCCGCATCGCGGGACATCACCGATCTGAAGTTCACGGAGGCGCGCCAGACGCTGCTGATGCAGGAACTGGCGCACCGGATGAAGAACACCCTGACCATGGTCCAGGCCGTAGCGGCGCAGACCCTGCGCAACGCGGATTCACTGGAAGCGGCCGGCGAGGCGCTGGGCGCACGGCTGCTGGCCCTGTCCCAGGCCCACGACGTCCTGCTTCAGGGCTCGTTCGCCGAGGCGTCCCTGGCGGCCCTCGTCGAGGGAGCAATCTCCCTGCATGGCGACGGGGTGGCGGGCCGGTTCAGGACCGAGGGGCCCGACGTCACCCTGGGACCGCGCCACGGCATGATCCTGGCGCTCATGCTGCACGAACTAGGGACCAACGCGGCGAAGTACGGCGCGCTGTCCGTGGCCGCCGGGCACGTGGTCATCACCTGGGAAGTGGGGGACGGGGGCGGCGGCCAGGTCCTGCGGTTCCGATGGGAGGAGGTTGGCGGGCCGCCGGTCACGCCGCCCACCCGTACCGGGTTCGGCACGCGCCTGATCGCCCGCAGCCTCGCCCACAGCTTCGGCGGGATCGCGGAGCTCAGCTATCCGCCGGAGGGGGTGGTGCTGACCTTCGAGGCGCCGCTCGATGCGGTGACGGCGGCGTGACCGGAAGCCGGCCGCGGAGCGGATGCCGCCCCGGGGTCACAGGAAGACGCCGGTCTCCATCCTGAGGTCCCGCAACGCCGCGATGGTCCTGTCGCGCAGGCTTCGAACATCGACGAGCGGCCGCGTGAGATCGTCGCCAAGCGTGGCGGATTGTTCGAGGCCTCGGCAGGCCTGCGAGAGCGCCGCGCAGCCGAGCATGCCCGACATCGAGACCAGCGTGTGAGCTTCGCGGCCGAGATCGGAATCGGCGCGATCTGCGCCGTCGAAGGCCGTGGCGAGGCTTGCGATGAACCGGTCGAGCAGGCGCACGAGCTTATCGGTGCCGATCGCGGCTCCGAGTTCGTCGAGCGTGGCCCGATCGACGAGGGATTGTGACACCATCCGTCTCCGGCAGCGGATTCGCTTAGAGCGTGGAGAAAAGCGCGCAATCACCGCGACGTCCAGCGGTCGGGATAGGCCCGCTTCGATTGCGACGGCCTGTGCCAAGGTTTCAACAACCCGCGCGCCCGAATATCGGCCGCGCGGGCTCCGGGCCCGAGCATGCCACACCCGCCCGGAGCACGCTCTACATCATTGTTATCGCATGATATTTTCGGAAACCGGGTTTCCATTTTTCCGCATCATGCTCTATGGGCCGATGCATGGCGGCCAGGACAAGGCCGCAGGAGCCTGCCCCGTGCACGACCGGAACCCGCCGTGACGGCCTATAGCCTGCGCGCCCGGCTCTTGGCCCTATGGATCCTGTTGCTGGCTTCGGCGGCAGCCACGGCCTACCTGATGTTCGGCTTCTACAGCCAGTCCACGGCCGTCCAGGTCGCCCAGACGGAGGTTGCCGTCGGGCGGGCCTGCCGCGAGATCATCGACCGATACGCCGCGCGGGTCCGCGGCGGCCGCGGACACATCGCCGACAGCGACCTCGTCGACGTCGTCCGGGCGGCGCTGGCCGGCGCTGCCGGTATCGAGGGGGGAATCTGGCGCGCCGCAACCGGGCCGGTCGCCTACGCCTATCCGACCTACGAGGGCACGGGCCCGAAGACCGACCTCCCCGAGGCGGAACGCGACACGATCGCCACCGTGAACGCCGAGGCCTTGCGGGTCGACCATGCGATGTCCGTCCGCCGCCCGGGCCGCACGCAGGTGCTCCTGCTCCAGGGCTGCCCCCTGCACGGAACCGAATCGGGACTGACCGCCTGGACCATGGGTCGTGCGCACGTCAACGACGGCCCGGCCTACACGCGATTCCTGGCGGGGCTGGGCTTTCTCGCCGTGACCGTCCTCGGCTCGGCGGCCTTTCTGGGGTGGTTCCTGTACGGGTTCTCGGGGCGGATCGCCCGGCTGGAGGCCGCCCTGGCGGCGCCGCGCGCGGACGGCGAGGACCTTCCGCGCCTGGAGCGCACCGGCGAGCGCGAACTCGACCGGCTGGTGGATGCCCTCAACGCCGCAGGTGGAGGGCTGCGGGATGCCCGCGCCCGGGTGGTGGCCGCCGAGCGCCTCGCCGCGGTCGGGCGGCTGGCGGCCAGCGTCGCCCACGAGATCCGCAATCCGATCGCGGCGATGCGGCTCAAGGCGGAGAACGCCCTGGTCAGCGGCGACCCGAACCGCGCCGCGGTGGCGCTGGGGACCGTGCTCGTCCAGATCGCCCGGGTCGACCAACTGTTACGCGACCTCCTCAACCTGACGCAGGCGCGCACCCTGACCCGCGCGCCCACCGAGATCGCCCCGCTGCTGGCGGATTGCGCGCGCCTGCACGAGGATCTCGCGGCCGGCCACGCCGTCCAGCTCGATATCGAGGCCGACGCCTTGGCGGATGCGGAGCGTCCGCACATCGACCGCGCGCAGGTCGCCCGCGCCCTCGACAACCTGCTGCTCAACGCAATCCAGCACACGCCGCCGGGCGGGCGGGTCCGCCTCGTTGCCGCCCGGGTGACGATCGACGGCGTGGTGCGCCTGCACCTGCGGGTCACCGATACCGGCCCCGGGGTCGCCCCCGCGATCCGCGCCAGCCTGTTCGAGCCCTTCGTCACCGGGCGTTCGGACGGGACCGGCCTCGGTCTCGCGATTGTGCGCGAGATCGCCCTGGCGCATCGCGGCGCGGTGAGGCTCATCGACGGCGTGCCCGAGACCACCTTTGTCCTGGACCTGCCATGGCGACCATCCTGATCGTCGACGACGATTCTGCCTTGCGCGAAGGCCTGGCCGAGACCGTGGCCGATCTCGGCCACACGCCGCTTCCGGCCGCCTCCGGCCTGGAAGCCCTGGCACGCCTGGGCGAGGGATCGGTTGCCGCGGTGCTCCTCGACCTGCGCATGCCGGGCGATCTCGACGGAATGGCGACGCTTGCGCGGATCCGCGCGCTGCCGGACCGTCCGCCCGTGACGGTGCTCACCGCCTTCGCGAGCCCGGCCAACACAATCGAGGCGATGCGGCTCGGGGCACACGACCACCTCACCAAGCCGGTCGGGCGCTCCGACCTCGCAGCCGTCCTCGACACGATGCTGCTGGCAGTGCGGCCGGAACCGAACGGACCGGCCGTACAGGATGGTCATGCCGGCCTGATCGGGTCGAGTGCGGGCATGCGCAGGGTCCAGAAGACCATCGGGCTCGTCGCCGACACCGACTCCACCGTGCTGATCCATGGCGAGACCGGTACCGGCAAGGAAGAGGTAGCGCGGGCGCTGCACGCGTATTCCCGCCGCCGGGCGCGGCCGTTCATCCCGATCAACTGCGCGGCGATCCCGGCCCACCTATTGGAGAGCGAGCTGTTCGGACATGTCCGCGGCGCCTTCACGGGAGCGGTGTCGGACCGCGCCGGCGCCTTCCACGAGGCCGAGGGCGGCACGCTGTTCCTCGACGAGATCGGCGACATGCCCGCGGCCATGCAGGCCAAGATCCTGCGGGTGATCCAGGACCGCATGGTGACGCCTCTGGGCGGCCGGGCCGCGCGGGTCGATGCCCGCCTGATCGCAGCCACGCACCGCGACCTGCCGGCGCTGGTCGCCGAGGGTCGGTTCCGCGCCGACCTGTACTACCGGCTCAACGGGCTGCCGATCTGTCTCCCGCCCCTGCGCGAGCGTCTGGCCGACATCGTGCCCCTGGCGGAGTATTTTCTCGCCCGGTCCGGCAAGCGCCTGAGCGGAAGTGCCGCCTCCCGCCTGCTGGTCTACGGCTGGCCGGGCAACGTCCGCGAATTGCGCAACGTCGTAGAGCGGGCGGCCATGCTGATCCGCTGCGGCGTGATCGCCGCCGACGACATCGAGCTGCCGGCGGAGCGGCCGCCGCCGTCCGAGGATGGCGGTCTCCCGGCGGACTGGCTGGCCGGCGACTTGCCTGGAGCCGTAGCCCGCTTGGAGCGCACGATGATCGCCGCCGCGCTCCGCGAGGCGGACGGGAACAGGGCCCGGGCAGCCCGGCGGCTCGGCATCCAGCGGCAGCTTCTCTACGCCAAGATCGAGCGGTACGGCCTCACCGTCGCGGGCACGGATCTGTCCGCAGAAGCGACAGCCGATGTCGGGAATCCCGACGCTTTCGACCGTCCCGAGGGTAGTTAACCTGCTCAGCCACAAGGGAATCGCACCGGTCCGGGCTTGTTCGATCGCGTTGCGGGAACCGATGCGGCGGATGGGCGTCAAGCTCGTCGCGTGCCAAGCCTGCTAGGGCCCGGCCGCTTCGAGGCTCGCTCGGGGGACGGGGCAGGATGGACAGGAACGACACCGGAGCAACGGCGCGCGGCGCCTCCGTCCGGGCTCCCTCCACCAAGGCCCTGCGCGGCCTCGACGCCCTGAACTTCTTCCTGGCCGACGTGCGCGATGGCCTCGGTCCCTATCTCGCGATTTACCTGATCGCCGTGCGGGGCCCCGACCAAGGCTGGAACGAGGCGACCACCGGCCTCGTCATGACCATCGCGGGCATCCTGGGCCTCATCGCGCAGACGCCGGCCGGCGCCCTCATCGACGCCACCAACCACAAGCGGGCCGTGGTGATTGGCGGCGCCATCGCGGTCACGGTGAGCTGCCTGATCCTGCCGTTCATTTCGAATTTCTACCTCGTGACGGCGACGCAATCGATCGCCCACGTGGCCGGCACGATCTTCCCGCCGGCGCTGGCCGCGATCACTCTCGGGGTGGTCGGCCCAAAACTGTTCGCCAAGCGGATCGGCCGCAACGAGGGCTTCAACCATGCCGGCAACGCGGCCTCGGCCGCGATCGCGGGCGGCTCGGCCTATTTCTTCGGGCCGATCGTGGTGTTCTGGCTGATGGGCGTGCTCGCGGCTCTGTCAATCGGGGCGATGCTGATGGTGCCGGCCGATGCCATCGACGACGACCTCGCCCGGGGCATGACCGAGGCGGAGTCGAAGTCGCAGGAGAAGCCCTCGGGCCTCGCGACGCTTCTGCAGAACCGGGCGCTGCTGCTGTTTGCCGTGCTCTGCGCGATCTTCCACCTCGCCAACGCCGCGATGCTGACCTCGGTCGGCCAGCTCCTCACCCATCTCTCCGGCAAGGACCACGCGACCTCGCTGATCGCGGTCTGCATCGTCGCCGCCCAGTGCGTGATGGTGCCTGTGGCGATCTTCGTCGGTGCCAAGGCCGACGTGATCGGGCGCAAGCCGATCTTCCTGGCGGCCTTCGGCGTCTTGGCGCTGCGCGGTGCGCTCTATACGCTCTCGGACAACCCGTTCTGGCTGGTGGGCGTGCAGCTCCTCGACGGGGTCGGCGCCGGCGTCTATGGCGCCCTCTTCCCGATCGTGGTGGCCGACCTGACGCGGGGCGGCGGCCGCTTCAACGCGGCTCAGGGCGCCGTCGCCACGGCGCAGGGGATCGGCGCCTCGTTGAGCGCCACGCTGGCCGGGTTGATTATCGTGTCGGCCGGGTATTCCACCGCTTTCCTCGCTCTGGCGGCGATCGCCGGGCTCGGCTTCGTCCTCTACCTCACGCTGATGCCCGAGACCCGCGGCGGGGCAGCGGCCACCGGCGAGGCCGGTAGCGGCGGCGGCCTGCCCCCGGCGATGCCGGCGCGCGCCTGACCCGATCCGAAGACGGAACTGCCCGATGTCCTACGCCGAACACCGCGCCGCGCCGATGCGCGAGCCGCTCGTCTTCCTGCATATCGGTGACTTGCACCTGCAGGATGCCGACGCCGCGAATGCCTGCGACCTGAACCTGATCCTCGACCAGATCGCGGCGATCTCTCCGCAAAGCCAGTTCGACTTCGTGTACCTGCCCGGCGACCTGGCGGAGAACGGCTACGCCTCCGAGTACCGCATCCTGCGGGAGGCGCTGGACCGGCATGAGAACCTGCCGCTGCGCCTGATCCCCGGCGACCACGACCGTCAGCACGGGAGCATGGAGGATTTTCACGCCTTCTCAGCAGCCCTGGCAGACCGCCTGCCGCCGCCGATCACCTGGGACCTGGAGCAGCCGCCTCACGGCTGCCCGGAGACGTGGCCGACGCGGCCGGTCCCGCATTACTGCGCCTGCGAGGACATCCGGGGCGTCCGCTGCCTGTTCGTCGACATGGTCAGCCCGGGCTTTGGCCGGAAAGGCATCGGGCTCGATTTCCGGCTCGGACGGCCCCAGACGCAGTGGCTGAGCGAGCGGCTCACGGACGCGGCGGCGCACAAAATTCCCTGCGCGGTGTTCATGCACGCCTATCCCGACGATCTGCGCGAGCCTGACGACCGGCTCGACATCGCCGGCCTGTTCTGGGCCACCTGCGTTCGCCTCGTGGAGATGGGCCACACCCATTACAACGAGCTCGCCCCGGACGGCCGTACACTGTATGCCGCCGCGCGCTCGGTGGGGCAGAACGAGGACGGATCGGTCGGCTACGGGGTCGCGGCGATCGACGGGCCGGTGACGAGTTGGCGGTTCCGCGCCCTCGACCGGGCCTGGCCGTTCGTGCTGATCACGAGCCCGGCCGACCGGCGCGTCGCCACGGTGCCGACGTCGCCCGAGAGCTGCGGCATGGCCGTTGACGTGCAGGGGCGGATCACCGTCCGGGCGGTCGTGCTGTCCGACGAGACGCCACGCTACGTCCATTGCCGGATCGATACCGGGCCCTGGGTGCTGATGGAACAGCGACCGGGCTCGCGCTGCTACGAGGCGGCCCTGCCGTGGGCCGGGGATGGCCGCAGCATCCAGGTCGAGGCGGTGCACGCGCGCTGGCCGGGCCACGGCCCGGACTATGTCGACACCGACGTGATTGAGCCGGTGGTCACCGCCACGGAGACGGCGGCATTGCCGCCGATGCCGGCGAAGCCCGGCAGCGACGCATTCCGGATCCCGGCATGGGTCCGGAAGGGCGTGCGCGGCGACCAGCTCGGGCCCAACCGCAACGGCCGAAAGTGGTGATGGTCACCACGCCTCCGGGGGGAGATTTCTAGACGTGTACGCTGGACTGAGCCTGACTCCGAACCTGGCGACCTGGGGCATTGCCGCCCTCGCCACCCTGGGCGTGATCGTGCGCCCGTTCTCCTGGCCGGAGGCGATCTGGGCGGTGCTCGGCGCCGCGCTGCTGGTCGTGCTCGGCCTGCTGCCCTGGCAGGTGGCGCTCGACGGCGTCGCCAAGGGCACCGACGTCTACCTGTTCCTCGTCGGCATGATGCTGCTCGCCGAGATCGCCCGGAAGGAGGGGCTGTTCGACTGGCTCGCGGGCCTCGCCGTCCGGGCCGCGAAAGGGTCGCCCACTCGGCTGTTCCTGCTGATCTACTGCGTCGGCACCGTGGTGACGGTGTTCCTGTCCAACGATGCCTGCGCGGTGGTGCTGACACCGGCCGTCTACGCGGCCGCCAAGGCCGCCGATGCGGAGCCTCTGCCCTACCTGTTCATCTGCGCCTTCATCGCGAACGCGGCGAGCTTCGTGCTGCCGATCTCGAACCCGGCCAACCTGGTGGTGTTCGCCACCGACATGCCGCCGCTGGGCCAGTGGCTGGCGACCTTCGCGCTGCCCTCGGCGCTCGCCATCGTGGCCACCTACGCGGTGCTGCGCCTCACCCAGAACGGCCGGCTGAAGGGCCAGACGATCAAAGCGGAGGTCGAGACCCCGAGCCTGGGTCTCGGCGGCAAGGTCGCCGGGCTGGGCATCATCGCCACCGCGGGCGCGCTGATCTGGGCCTCGGCGGCGGGTATCGAGCTGGGCCTGCCGACCTTCGTGGCCGGCCTCGCCACGACCCTTCTGGTGGTGGCGCTCAACCGCGGCGGCCTCGTCGAGGTCGCCAAGGACGTCTCCTGGGCGGTTCTGCCGCTGGTGGCCGGCCTGTTCGTGCTGGTGGAGGCCCTGGAGAAGACCGGCGTGCTCGCGATGCTGGCCGGGGCCCTGAAGGGCTACGCGAACGCGGACCCTGCCGTCACGGCCTGGTCCGGGGGCGCCCTGGTCGCCTTTGGGACGAACCTCGTGAACAACCTGCCGGCGGGGCTGCTCGCCGGCGCCGCGGTCCAGGCCGCCGAGGTTTCCCACAAGGTGGCCGGCGCGATCCTGATCGGTGTCGATCTCGGGCCGAACCTGTCGGTGACCGGGTCGCTCGCCACGATCCTGTGGCTCACGGCGATCCGGCGCGAGGGCGAGGACGTGTCCGCGTGGCAGTTCCTCAAGCTCGGCATTCTGGTGATGCCGCCCGCACTCGCACTCGCACTCGGCGCCCTGCTGCTCGTCTGAGGCCTCGTTCCGAACGGTGGTTCCCGTTCGGAACACGACGATGCGCAACGATACCGTCTGGCCCCCACTCACCCGGAGACCACGCCCTTGAACGCCGCCCTGCTCTATCCCTTCATCCTCGTGGCCGGGGCGCTTCAGGCGCTGGGCAACTCGATGAATGCGCGCCTGAGGGATGCGCTGGTCAATCCCTGGCTGGCGGCGACCTATTCCTTCGTACCGATCGTGATCGTGTTCGTCGTCCTGTTCTTCACGATGCCGACGCCGCTGCCGACGCTCCAGACCCTGGGATCGATGCCCTGGTACGCGCCGCTGGGCGGCGTGGCCGGCGCGGTGGCGGTGTTCGGCGGCCTCGCCTTCGTCGACAAGGTCGGGGCGGGCCCGTTCAACGGCCTGACGATCACCGCGAACATCCTGACCTCGCTGGCCCTCGACAGCCTGGGGCTGTTCGGCCTCAAGGCCGGCGGGTTCAAGCCGATGCCCTGGCTCGGAGGCCTCCTGATGGTCGTCGGCATCGTGTTCATCGCGCGGGCCAGCGGCGGCGAGACCGACGATGGGACAGCCGAGGACAGCGGCGGCTGGATGGCCAAGCTGCTCTACCCGTTCATCCTGGTCGCGGGCTCCCTCCAGGCGGTCGGCGTGGTGCTCAACGCGCAGCTGCGCGGGGCACTGGTGAACCCATGGCTCGCCGCCACGGTCTCGTTCATCCCCGTGGCGCTGGTGTTTCTGTTCGTCTTCCTGATCCGCCCGACGCCGCTACCGATCCGGGCGGACGTGGCCCGCGTGCCGTGGTGGGGGGCGCTCGGCGGCATCGCCGGAGCGGTGGCCGTGTTCGCCGGACTGCTGTTCGTCGACAAGGTCGGCGCCGGGGCCTTCAACGGCCTGCTGATCACCGCGAACCTGTTCACCTCCATCGCCATCGATCATTTCGGCTGGCTCGGGATGAAGCGCTGCCGCGCCGGGATCGGCCGCCTGATCGGCGCCGTCCTGATGGCCGGAGGCATCGTGCTGATCTCGGTGTTCTGACGGCGCAGGGCCATGGCGCCCGTGGGCGGAGGAGGCTCGCTTCACCGCGGTGAGCCTCCTCCGCGATCGCGTATTCGGATATGGAAATTTTAGGTCTAACCTTCGATTTCAAATTGCAGAATTCGAACTATACGCCTTTCGAGACGACCGAAGCCTGGAAAAACGTATTCTACGCCTTATTGGTATCTCGGTGATCCGATGGCGCCCGACCCTTAGAGTCTCACGACACAGAGCTCGACAGGCGTCTCATGCCACCCCGTCACCTCCCGGTTCTCGATGGCTGGCGCGGCTGCGCGATCCTGCTGGTGCTCGTCGGCCATTTCGGGACGACCCGGTGGATCAACCTGGGCCGCTTCGGCGTGGAGCTGTTCTTCGTCCTGAGCGGGCGATTGATGGCCGAAATCCTGTTCGAGCGCGCAACACCGATCAAGACGTTTTTTATTCGCCGAGCCGCGCGAATCTATCCGGCGCTGATCTTTTTCATACTGTCGATGATTGCGCTCCACTTCGCTCAGGGCGACGGGCAGCATATCTATGGCTACGTCTCGGCCCTGTCATTGACTTACAACTACTACCACATCTGGTTTCCAGAGGTCCCGATCGTCGACCACGTCTGGTCTCTGTGCGTCGAAGAGCATACTTACATCCTGCTCGGGATCGTCGCTTTGCTCTGGCGGCGGTTTCAGTTTCCCGTGTTCCAGGTGATCGCCGGACTGGCCGCATTGGCCTGCCTCGACGGGCTCGTTTCCAGCGCGATCGGGCAGGACTATACAATCGTGTATTGGCGAAGCGATGTGCGAGCAGCATCGATCCTCTTCGGTGCGGCAGCCTACTTACGCATCCGCCAAAGTGAAGCGACAGGGAGATATCCGGCTTTCTTGCCCGCACTCCTCTTGCCGATCAGCTTGCTCTTGAACTTGAACGTGGTGCCCGATCAGCTGAAATACAGCCTCGGCTCACTGCTTCTGGCGGTCTCAGTGGCGTTGATACCCAGCGCTCCGGCGTTCCTGCGCAAGCGTCTCGTCTCGACCCCACTCGTTTTGTTCGGGCTCTGGTCGTATTCGATCTATTTGTGGCAGCAACCGTTCTACGTTCTGCACGAGAGCCTGAACGACGGCATCAGCAAGGCCCTCGTCGTACCGGCCATCACGACGGGAATTCTGAGCCTTCTCCTGATCGAGCGCCCCCTGCGAGAATACCTGAACCGCATATTGGCCGGATCGATGACGAACCGGAAGGAGGGCGTATCCAAATCGTACGCGACGCCCTGAGACGCCATAGCGATTGAACGCGAGCGATCGAAGGCGAACAGCTCACGGGAATGCAAGACGCTCCTTCGAGCAGTACCTTGGGCGACAGCTATGCCGCGCCTTCCGACCTCTCGAAAGATCTGCGATCACACGGATCGCCCCCACCCCGGTGGTCTGGCTGCCGCCGAGTGCTTTGTCTATGCCATTTCGACTGATCTAATATCGGCACAGAACTGTCGCAAAATATTCTGATTTATCTGAGTGTCTTTTTTCCGATCTCTCGCTTGCGGAGAACCTCGGAACAACCGCACCAGTGCCCAAGACAACCTATTATTCCGGCTACGACCAAGCCCTATGTACATGGGCGCGCGGCGATCGCCAAATCTACTGGCATCGACGCGCCGAGCTTCGTCGCCGGTACGGCCTCAGGAGGCGCCTTGCGCGAGGCGTAATAGAGGTCCACCGCGTGCCAGAACGCGCTCCGCTCCTCGACCGAGCGGCGTGCCAGGGATTGCTCAAGGATCGACATAGCGGCTCGAGCAGGCTCACTCCGCTCAAGCTCCTCAATGAGGCCGGTAAGATGCAGCATGGAGGCTCACCTCTGAACGGACACCAACACGAAGAACGGCTTGGCTCGCGGAAAGGATCCCGTTTGGCTCCGACTATGCCGCACGAAACTTGCCTGAGGCGGAAGCGCGGCTACGATCTCCGCGGCGAGCCCGACTCGCGGCCCACCTCCTGACCCCAAGGATTCCCGATGTTCTCCTGCCGAATCGGCGCGGTCTTGTCGTTGCGCGGAACGACCTTGGCGCTGGCCCTCGCCAGCGCGTTGGGAGCGACACCACTCCTCGCCCGCGAGATGCCCGAGGCCGGCACGGCAGCGGCGGTGAAAAAGCCCAACGTCGTGATCCTCGCCACAGGCGGCACGATCGCGGGTGCGGGGGCCGATGCGGCCAACAGCGCCACTTACACGGCCGCCAAGGTGCCCGTGGACAAGCTGATCGCGGCCGTGCCGCAGATGAGCACCATCGCCAATGTGCGCGGCGAACAGGTCTTCCAGATCGCCTCGGAGAGCTTCACGGATGCGCAGCTGGTCCAGCTCGCCAAGCGCGTCTCCCAGCTCCTGAAGCAGGACGATGTCGACGGTGTCGTCGTGACTCACGGCACCGACACCCTGGAGGAGACCTCGTTCTTCCTCGATCTCGTGGTCAAGAGCGACAAGCCCATCGTGGTCGTCGGGTCGATGCGGCCGTCCACGGCGATCTCGGCCGACGGTGCCCTCAACCTCCTCGATGCGGTCACGGTCGCGGCCAGCAAGGAGTCGGTCGGCAAGGGTGTCACGGTGACTATGAACGACTACATCCAGTCCGGCCGCGACGTGAACAAGCGGACCAACGTCGTCCCGAGCGCTTTCTACAGTCAGTGGGGCCCGCTCGGCATGGTGGTCGAGGGCAAGACCTACTTCTTCCGGTCGCTGGCGAAGCGGCACAACATGACGTCCGAGTTCGACATCGACCAGATCGACAGCCTGCCGCTGGTTGGCATCGTCTACGGCTCCGGCAACATGATCCCCGGCGTCTACGATGCCGAGGTTCAGGCGGGGGCGAAGGCGATCGTCAATGGCGGCACCGGCAACGGCTCGGTACCGGGCTACTTGGTGGAGAAGCTGAAGGACATCCGCGCGAAGGGCACGATCGTCATCCGCTCTTCGCGCGTGCCCGACGGTTTCGTCCTGCGCAATGCCGAGCAGCCCGACGACACATATGACTGGGTTGTCGCCCACGACCTCAACCCGGCCAAAGCCAAGATCCTGGCGGCGGTAGCACTGACCAAGACCAGCGATACCAAGGATCTGCAGCGTATTTTCTGGGAGTACTGAGCCGGGCTGGGCTTGGGATTTCCCGTTCTCGACGTCAGCCCGCGGCTCCGATGTTCACACGTCAGCGCTGGATAAGGCTCGACGCCAGAGACAAGTGCGTCTCCCTCCCCGGTCTGCGGGCGAGGGAGTCCCCCCGAAGAGGGTCGGGAGCAGGATGTGACGGTGCAGAATGAAGTTCTGGTCTGTTCGACTGCTGCGCCCCTTCCGGACGCCGAGCTCCCCTCTCCCGATCCCTGCCGACGCAGGGCGGAGGGAGGGCGCACTTCGGGTCTGGCTGGAGTTTCCTATCCGCGGCGGATGATCCGGGACGTGAGGTCGACATCCGCCGCGCATGCGTGGGCGATTTCGAGATCCGTCGATCGCGAAAATCCTTCGCCTGCGAGCCCAACGCAAACGGGCGCCGCGCCCGACCGCCCTGCGCGGCGGCCGGGTTACAACGTCCCGAGCACCCCCTAGATAGCCGGGTGCGACGCGCTCGCGACCGGGATCGACCGCGGTGTCGGCCCTGCGACCCGTCGGCAACCTGGACGGAGGAACGAGCATGACCGAGCTTCATCCCGAGGTCGCGGCGGTCACAGAGCGCGTGGTGTCGCGCTCCCGCGAGACCCGGCGTGCCTATCTCGATCTGATCGCCCGGGAGCGCGATTCCGGGGTGCACCGGCCGATGCTCGCCTGCGGCAACCTCGCCCACGGTTTCGCCGCCTCCGGGGAGGACAAGCCGGCGCTGCGGGACGGCCGGACGGTCATGAACATCGGCATCTTGACCGCATACAACGACATGCTCTCGGCGCATCAGCCCTACGGGCGCTATCCCGAGCAGATCAAGGTGTTCGCCCGGGAGCGCGGCGCCACCGCCCAGGTGGCGGGAGGCACCCCGGCCATGTGCGACGGGGTCACGCAGGGCCAGCGCGGCATGGAGCTGTCCCTGTTCTCGCGCGATACGATCGCGCTCTCCGCGGCCGTCGGCCTGAGCCACGGCATGTTCGACGGCGCCGCCCTGCTCGGCATCTGCGACAAGATCGTGCCGGGCCTGCTCATCGGGGCCCTCCGCTTCGGCCACCTGCCGACGATCCTGATCCCGGCCGGGCCGATGCCCTCCGGGCTCGCCAACAAGGAGAAGCAGCGAATCCGCCAGCTCTACGCGGAGGGCAAGGTCGGCCGCGCCGAGCTGCTCGAATCCGAGTCCGCCTCCTACCACGGGGCCGGCACCTGCACGTTCTATGGAACCGCCAACTCGAACCAGATGATGATGGACATGATGGGCCTGCACATGCCGGGCGCGTCGTTCATTAACCCTGGCACCAAGCTGCGCCAGGCTGTGACCCGGGCGGCAATCCACCGGCTCACCGAGATCGGGGCCGCCGGCAACGATTACCGGCCGCTCGGCCTGTGCGTCGACGAGAAGGCGATCGTCAACGCGGCAGTGGGCCTGCTCGCCACCGGCGGCTCGACCAACCACGCGATCCACCTGCCGGCTATCGCCCGCGCCGCCGGCATCGTGATCGACTGGGAGGACCTCGACCGCCTGTCGGGCGCCGTACCGCTCATCGCCCGGGTCTACCCGAACGGCTCGGGCGACGTGAACCACTTCCACGCCTCCGGGGGCATGAGTTTCGTCATGGCCGCGCTCCTCGATGCCGGCCTCCTCCACGACGACATCCTGACTGTGGCGGGTCAGAGCCTGCGCGATCATGCCCGTGACCCGAGGCTCGCCGGGGAGGAGCTGGTGCTCGAGGATGCGGTGCCGGAGAGCCTGGACGACACCATGATCCGCCGGCCCGAGAACCCGTTCCAGCCGGACGGCGGCATGCGGCTGGTCAAGGGCAACCTCGGCCGAGCGACGTTCAAGACCAGCGCCGTGGAGGAACATCGCCGCACCATAGAGGCGCCGGCCCGGGTCTTCTCCGATCAGGACGATGTGCTCAAGGCATTCAAGGCCGGCGAGCTGGAGCGCGACGTCGTCGTGGTGGTCCGGTTCCAGGGTCCGCGCGCGAACGGCATGCCCGAGCTGCACAAGCTGACCCCACCGCTCGGCGTTCTCCAAGACCGCGGCCATAAGGTCGCTTTGGTTACAGATGGGCGCATGTCGGGGGCGTCGGGCAAGGTGCCGGCCGCCATCCACCTGAGCCCGGAGGCCTTGGGCGGCGGTGCCATCGGGCGGATCCGTGACGGCGACATTGTCCGCCTGAGCGCCGCCGAGGGTCTGCTGCAGGTGATGGTCGACGATTCCGAGCTGGCCGCTCGCGAGGAGGCCGTGCCGCCGCCGCCGGCAGAGGGCACCGGCCGGGAACTGTTCGCCTTCATGCGCCACGGAGCCGACACGGCCGAGCGCGGCGCCTCGGCGATGCTCGCAACCGCCGGGCTTTGAACCCAGAACGGGAGGTATCGCGCATGAACGACCTGACCAACATCGACGCGCTGATGCGCTCCGTGCCCGTCATCCCGGTCCTGGTGATCGAGGAGGTGGCCCATGCCCGGCCGATCGCCGAGGCGCTCGTCCGAGGTGGCCTGACAGCCCTGGAGGTTACCTTGCGTACGCCCGCCGCCCTGGAGGTGATCCGCGAGATGGCCCAGGTCGAGGGCGCCGTCGTCGGAGCCGGCACAGTCCTCAACCCCCGGGACCTCGGCGCGGCCCTGGCGGCGGGGGCCGAATTCATCGTCTCTCCGGGGCTCACTGCGCCGCTCACGGAGGCGGCCAGGGCCAACGGCGTGCCCTACCTCCCAGGTGTTGCCACGGCTGCCGACATCATGCGTGGGCTCGACCACGGCTTGGACCGGTTCAAGTTCTTCCCGGCCGAGGCAGCGGGCGGCATCAAAGCACTCAAGGCGCTCGCCGCAGTGTTCGGCCAAGTGCGGTTCTGTCCAACCGGCGGGATTACCGAAGCGACGGCCCCGGATTGGCTTGCCATCCCGTCGGTGCTCTGCGTCGGCGGCAGCTGGGTGGTGAAGGCCGGCGTGCCCGACGGCGCGGCGATCGAGCACGCGGCGCGGGCGGCATCCGGCCTTCGCAAAGCCGCGTAGCCGCCCGCACAAACGAGAACGCCCGCCGCGGCAGAGCCTGGCGGGCGTTCATCGATCCTAGGTGGCGCCGATCAGCAGTCGTTGCCGCCCTTGGCCATCTGGCCGGCGGTAGGCTTGCCGTTCGACTGGCTCTGCACGTCGGCAGGCGAGGTCGCAGTGCTGCCGGCGGTGCCGGCATTGTTCATGGCGCCAACCGTACCGGGAGACTCGGACTTGGCGCCGGGCGAGGTCTTGGCCGTGGCGCTCGGATCGACGGTCGAGGACTTGCTGGCATCCTTGTCACGGGTCACAGTCGTTCCGGTCGAGCAAGGAGCCGCGAAGGCGGCAGTCGACATCAGGATGAGAGCGCCCGCGCCGGCGAGTGTTTTGAACTTGGTCATGCGTTCCTCCGATTTATTGATCGCATGACAAACGGACCCCACCGTCTCAGGTTCCTTAATATTTGTAATCCGCACTTATCGCGGGCGATGCACGACGTCCGCGTTGTGGATATTAATCCTACTCGGCCGGCAACGCTTCCCGCGACTCCCGCGGTGTGAAGCCGCCGCCCTGAGGCTCCAATACGATGCGCCTGTCGTGGAAGGCGCCCAGGGTGGAGCGGTGGCCGATCGACACGATCGTGGTGTCGGGCAGACGCTCGCGGAGCATCCGGTAGATCTTCGCCTCGGAGGGCTCGTCGAGCGAGGCGGTCGATTCGTCGAGGAACAGCCATTCCGGCTTGGCCAGCAGCGCGCGGGCGATCGCGAGCCGCTGCTGCTCGCCGCCAGACAGACGCCGCTCCCAGGTGTCGGTCTCGTCGAGGCGATCGATGAGGTGCGGCAGCTGGGCCGCGGTCAGGGCCTCCCTGATCGCCGCATCGGAGAACTGGTCGGTGGTGTTCGGGTAGACGACGGCGCCTCGCAGGGTCCCCTGCGGGATGTAGGGCCGCTGCGGCAGCACCAGCGCCGACTGGCCGGCGGGCACGTCGATCCGCCCCTTGCCGAATGGCCAGATCCCGGCGATCGCCCGGAACAGCGTGGACTTGCCGGCGCCCGAGGGGCCGGTGACCAGTGTTGCACGGCCCTTGGCCAGGGTCAGGGCGTCGGCCGAGAGGATCTCGCGCCCGTCCGGGAGCGCCAGGGCGAGTCCCCGGGCGGTCACGTCGCCGGCGGTGCCGTTGCCCTGGACCAATCCGTAGCCCGCCGCCTCCAGCGCCTCGGCCTTGGTCATCGCCCGGCGGAAGGAGCCGAGGCGGTTGGTGTTGGCCTTGTAGGCGGCCAGCGTCGTGTAGGAATCCACGAAGAACGACAGGGAACTCTGCACCTGTCCGAAAGCCTGCGAGGTCTGCTGGAGGGCACCCAGGGTGATCTTCTTGGCGAAGAACGACGGCGCGGCGATCACCATCGGGAAGATCACGCTCGCCTGGCGATAACTGAACGTGAAGGCGATCAGCTTGATGCGGCGATAGATGATGCCGACGTAGTTCTCGATCACCATGTGGAACAGCGACGCGAGCCGGGAGGCTTCTGCGCGCTCGCCGCGCAAGAGCGCGATCTGCTCCGAGTAGATCCGGTTGCGGGCGAGCGAGAAGCGGAAATCGGCCTCGACCTGCTCCTGCCGGAAATTCAGCCCGATCAGCGGCCGGCCGATCAGGTGAGTGAGCCACGTGCCAACCACCGCGTAGGCGATCACCAGCCAGACTAGGAAGCCCGGCACCACCGTGTCGGTGAACGGCAGGACGAAGTCGCGCGAGAGGGTCCAAAGGATCACGATGAATGAGACGAGCTGCGCGGCCTGCGACAGCAGCCGGATCGACAGGCTAGCCGTCTGCTGGATGAAGGCGTTGACGTCGGCCTGGATACGCTGATCCGGGTTGTCGGCTTCCTCGTCTGTGAAGGGGATGCGATAGTGCGTGCCGCTGCCGAGCCAGCGCTCATACAGGCTGTGGGTCAGCCATGTGCGCCAGCGGATGTGCAGCGAGGAATCGACGAACAGGTCGAACATGCCGATGGCGATGTTGAGCGTGGCCAGCGGCACGAAGATCCAGAGCAGCTGGTACCAGAACCCGGCCGCGTCGTATTCCTGCAGCGCATTGTAGATGTCGCGGTAGAAGAAGTTGAACCGCAGGGTCAGCGCCACGTCTGCGAAGTTGACGAAGATCGACAGGGCGACGAGGTTCCGCCCAATTCGACCTTCGGTGCTCCCGAACCAGCGGAACAGGCCGATCTCCTTCGTCGGCTTGTCGCGGTTGGCGAAATACGGGTCGGCGATGTTGGTGATCGCACGGATCGGCTCGAGATACGAGACGCCCAGCACGATGCCGCCGAACACCACCGCACCGGTCGCCGCGAAGGCAGGCGGCAGGAGGGCGGCCAGGACCGGAGGCAGCAGGCCCATCGCAGCGATCGTCTTCGACCCGGCGAGCAGCAGGTAGCCGATGCCGTAGACCGAGACGAAGACCTTCAGATAGGCCGAGATGCCGTTGGAGGCGACCAGGATGCCGGCCATCACGAAGCCGGCGAGCGAGACGTAGAGCGGCGGGCTCGGGATTCCCGGGACAGCAAGCAGGATCAGCGCGGCCGCGGCCGTGAGCACGGCCTGGATTCCGAGCCCGGTCCTGAGTGCAGCCACGCGTTTCTCCCGCCTGATGTGAGCGCCCGCGAGGAGCGCAACCCCGCGGCCTTGGCCCTGGGTCATGGCGAGATAGTGGCACTTGCCCCGTGCTGTCGCGTGAAACTTTGGTCACGATCGGGCGGGTGCGGCGATTTACGCCGCACCCGCGGCTACCAGTTCCACTCCTCGAAGCCGGGTTCGCGGCAGCGATAGCCGATCGGGCATTGCGGATTGTCGCGGGTCGGCACGAAGCGCAGTTCGGCGATCTCCGAGCCGCTGCACTGGCCGGGTCCGCTGACGAAGCGCTCGGGCGCCGCCCCGGCGGCAATGACCACGTCGCCCTCACTCTTGATCAGCGCCATCGCATCCGCGCAGGTCATCCGCGCAGTGGCGGAGGTGCGCGGCGGTCGCGACTGGGCAAACGCCCCCGCCCCGGTCGCGACGGTGACGAGGTGAATGCACAGCAAGGCGAGGACCAGCGGCCTCATCGCGTATGGATTCCAGGTACGCCCCCGAGAAAACAGCCCTCGGGCATCGCGCCATCCTGCACGGCCGGACCGCCTGCGACTGTCACCGGAATGCGCCACCGGACCGCTTTCGCCGTTGGACTGCCGCAATCGGCGGATTATGGGATTTCGGGGCCGCGGAGAGAGCTTAAGACTTTGTGACCGAGGACGCCCGCGCAGGCGAGCCCGGCACAAGCTTCCCGACCGGCCCTCCGGCACGCGTCTCCGGCGTGCCGGCCGTCGAGCGCCGGAGCCAAGGGACCCAAAGATGTCCGCCCTTTCGATCCTGGATGTTTCCGCGGTGCGCGCGGCCCCGGTGGCCCGCGAGCCCTACCCGTACACGCTCGGCAGCAACGTCCTGAAGCCCGACGCCATCGACGAGATCCGTCGCGACTTCCCGGACATCGCAAAGCCCGGCTATCTGACCGTCGACGAGGTCGCCCTGAAGGGCCGTTTCAAGGCATTGATCGACGAGCTGGAGAGCGACGAGTTCTCAGCGCTGCTCGGCGAGAAGTTCGGCATCGACCTCGTCTCCTGCCCGCGTCTCACCACCATCATGCGGCGGAGCCAGCTGAAATACGGCTCGATCCATACCGACGGCCCGTCAAAGGTACTGACGCTCCTCGTCTATATGAACGACGCCTGGGACGCTCCGGCCGCCGGCCGCCTGCGGGTCCTCTACGATGGCCGCAACTACGAGCCCTTCGCGGTGGAGGTCCCGCCGACCATGGGCACGATGTTCGCGTTCCTGCGCGCCGACAATTCCTGGCACGGCCACGAGCCGTTCGAGGGCGAGCGGCGGGTGGTGCAGGTCGCCTGGCTCAAGGATGCCGCGGAGTTGGAGCGCAAGCGCAAGCGCAACCGCACCGCGCAGTTCCTGAAGGGGATCTTCGGACGCTGACCTAAACGACGGGGGAGAACAATGGGGGCGGTCGTGCTGGCCGATCCGGGCGACGAGGCCCGAACCGATGCCAAGCGTCGCTACACCGTGCCGGTGATCCTCGTCCTCGGCTGGGCCGGGCTGTTCGCCTACAGCGCCGCCTATCTCAGCGAGGATCTGCCGTTCCGGCAGCAGCCGGCCGATGCACCGCAGCCGGCCGATGCCCGGAGGGCGGATACGCGCGGGCGCCGGCTCGTGATGCTCGACATGCCCGAAAACGTTGTCCCGGAGACGCCCCGCCAGGATGAACCGCCAGTAGCGCCGAGTTCGGCGACTCCGAGCGCACAGACCGCCGCCCCCGCGGTGACGCTCCCGGCGACCCGGCCGCAGCCACCGACGGTTGCCAGCGCCGAGTATGTCGGCGTCTGGGGACCGACCGCCTTTGCCTGCGGGGCACCGTCCCGCCGCCGCGGCTACATTCCCGCCACGATCATGCAGGACCGCGCCCGGGCGGGGCGGACGCATTGCAGCTTCCACGACAGCCACCGCGTCGGCAACGCCTGGATCATGGCTGCGGAATGTAGCGACCGCGGCCGGCACTGGTCCTCGCAGGTCCGCCTCGTCGTCGATGGCGACCGCCTCACCTGGTCGAGCAGCCGCGGCACCGCGACCTATATCCGCTGCGGCCGACACGGCGGTTGAGGGCACCTCCCGGCGATCAGGCGAGGTTCCCTTCCGGCGGGGCGGCCGCGCGCAGCACGATCCGCGCGGCCGCCCGGCTCGGCGTGTCGTCGCCGGTGAGCCGCATCCGTCCGTCGATCCGGGTGAGCGCGGAAAGTTGCGCGTCGCGCGCCGCGCCGCCTTCCAAGAGCGGCACCAGGGCCCGGGCGAGTTGCTCGGGCGTGCAGTCGGCCTGGACGAATTCCGGCATCGCGTTGGCAGCCAGGATCAGATTCGGCAGCACGATGCTGGGGACCTGGATCAGTCGGCGGGCGACGAACGCCTCCGCGCGCGAGACCTTGTAGGCCACCACCATCGGCACGCCCGCGAGCGCCAGTTCAAGAGTCACGGTGCCTGAGGCCGCGAGCGCCGCCCGGGCTCCGCGGAAGGCCGCATATTTCGGTGCCTCGCCGGTGAGAACCCGCACCGGGACGGGCCAGTCCCCGGCCAACCGCTCGATCAGCGCCCGGTGGCGAGTCACCGCCGGCAGCACCGCCTCGACCGCGAGGATGCGGGATATGTGTTCCAGCGCCCGTCCGAACACCGGCATCAGCCGCTCGATCTCGGAACGGCGCGACCCGGGCAGAATAACGAGGCTGTACGGCACGGCCTCCCGGCGCCGGAGTTCGGGATCGGAGGGACGCAGCTCCGGGAACCGCTCGATCAGCGGGTGCCCGACATAAGTGCAGGGCGGCCCGCCGAGGCGCAGATGCGCTTCGGGCTCGAAGGGGAGCAGCGCCATCACGTGGTCGATGAAGCGGCGCATGCCCTTCGCCCGCCACGGGCGCCAGGCCCAGACGCTCGGCGAAACGTAGTCAACGATGGGGATGCCGGGCGCGGCCTTCCGGACCCGCTGGGCCACCGCATGGGTGAAGCCGGGGCTGTCGATGATCACCAGCACGTCGGGCCGGGCCCGCGCCACGGCCTGGGCGGTCTCGCGGATGCGGCGCAGGAGGGTCCGGGCGCGGGCGAGAACCGGCAGGTAGCCCATGACCGCCACATCATCGAGGGGAAACAGGGAGGTGAACCCCTCCTCGGCCATCGCCTCGCCGCCGACACCGCCGAAGACGGTATCGGGCGCCATCGTGCGCAACGCCCGCATCAGCTTGGCCCCGAGCTGATCGCCGGAATCCTCTCCCGCCACGAGCCAGATCCTCCTGGCCGCTGCCTTGCGCTGGGTCATCGCATCGCCTCCCGTGACCCGGTGATCACGGTGCCGCTCCATAGCCGACGACGAACAGGCCGAGGCGATCGGCCTCCACCGCAGTGGCGGCACGGTCGATCACCAGGGTTCCGCCGGCCTCGAGGGCGAGGCCGACGCAGCCGGCCCTAGCCGCGTTGCGCACCGTCCGGGGGCCGACCGCCGGGAGGTCGACCCGCAGGTCCTGGCCGAGCTTGGGCGCCTTCACCAGTACCGTTGCCGGGAGTGCCCGGCCCAATCCGAACGGCTTGCGTCCGAGGGCCCGGGCGCGGGAAAGCATGCGGTCGGTCCCCTCCGGCCCCTCGACGGCGAGCACCCGGTCGCCCGAGACCGCCACTGCCTGTCCGAGATCGTACGGGGACAGGGCAGCGAGCACTCCGCGCCCGGTGCGGATCGAGGCGGCGGCCGCCTGGTCCGGTCCCAGCCCCCCGAGGCGGCCTTCCGGGCAGAGCAGGTCCGGCGCCGCCTCGTGGACGCCGAGGACGCGGTGTCCCTCTTCCTCGACGAGAGCGAGCGCGGCGCGCAGCAGCCGGTCGTCGCCCCCGCCCGCGATGGCCCGCAAGGTCTCTCGGTTGCGCAGGGCTGCAGCCGCGTTGAAGATCGCGGCTGGGCTTGGCCGGGCGACGCCGCCAGCCGGAACAACCACGGCCGGCCCCCAGCGCCGAAGCAGCTTCAGGGTGGCGGCGAGATCGAGGAGGTCGACGGTTGCGTCGGCCCGGGCGCGCAGGGACCTGTCGGTGAAGCCGCGCAGGGCGATCAGCCGGAAGGGTCGGCGCGCGCGGTTCAGGGAGTCGGCGACCAGCATCGGCAGGCGCCCGGCGCCAGCTATGAGAACGAGGGCGCCCTCGGGGACGGGATCGGCCGCGGCCATCGCGCGGGATCAGGCGGCGCCGATTGGGGTCGGGATCTCGCGCGGTGTGCAGATCGAGCGTTTGCCGCCGGCGCGGATGAAATCGAGGATCTCGCGAACGGCGGTGTGGGATTCGAAAGTCGCGGCCACGTCCTCGACGCGCTCCATCAGCGTGCCCTCGGGGGCGAAGAGCAGCCGGTAGGCCCGCCGGAGCGCGTGGATATCCTCCCGGGCGAAGCCCCGACGCTGCAGGCCGATGATGTTGAGCCCCGATAGGTAGGCCCGGTTGCCCAGCACCATGCCGTACGGGATACAGTCGTTCTCCAGGCCCGAGAGACCACCCACGAAGGCGTGCGCCCCGACCCGAGCGAACTGGATCACGGCGGCGCCGCCGCCGAGGATGGCGTAGTCGCCGACGCTGCAATGGCCAGCCAGCATCACGTTGTTGGAGAAAATCACGTGCGCGCCGACCCGGCAATCGTGGCCGACATGCGAATTGGCCAGGAAGGTGCAGTGATCGCCGACCACGGTCTCGAGGCCGCCCCCGCTGGTTCCGGGGTTCATGGTCACTCCCTCGCGGATCAGGCAATCGGAGCCGATCGTGAGCGTCGAGGCCTCGCCGCGGTATTTCAGGTCCTGAGGCTGGTGGCCGATGGAGGCGAAGGGGAAGATCCGGGTCCGGGGACCGATCGTGGTGCGGCCCGCCAGCACCACGTGGCTGACGAGTTCGCAATCGCCGCCCAGCACGACCTCGGGCCCGACATGGCAGAACGGACCGATCCGGGTCCCCGCGCCGATCTCGGCGCCGGCCTCGATCACGGCGCTCGGGTGAATGAGAGGGCCGCTCACTCCGTCACCAGCATCGCGCCGATCTCTGCCTCCGCGACCAAGGTGCCTTCAACCCGGGCCTCCCCGCGGAACCACCACATTGTGCGGCGGTGATTCATCTTCTTCATGTGGAAGCGCACTTGGTCGCCGGGCGTGACGGGCTTGCGGAACTTGCACTTGTCGATCGTCATGAAGAACACCTGCTTGGTCCGCAGCTCGTCCGTCTGGATGTGACGGCAGCAGATCGCGCCGGCTGTCTGCGCCATGCCCTCGATCAGGAGCACGCCGGGGAAGACCGGCAGGCCTGGGAAATGCCCCATGAATTGCGGCTCGTTCACCGTGACGTTCTTGATACCGACGCAGGATTCGTCGCGATCGATCTCGACGATGCGGTCGATCATCAAGAACGGGTAGCGGTGCGGCAGCAGCTCCAGCAGCTTCTGGATATCGGCTGTGCCCAGCTCTCCGTTGGTGTCGCGCGCCGCCTCGCTCATCAATTCCCGTACCTCGACTCGCCGCCCCCGAGGCGGCCCAGCATCCGCACCCCCGGGGAGGACGGAGCGTCCTCTTCGGAAGAAATCGGCACGAGCGCAAGGCCTCCCGGACGGTGCGGTCGATAACGGCGGCGGACGCCGCCGGTTGTGCCACGCAGACCGGGATCACTCGGCGTCGGAAGCCGCGTCCTTGCCCGAGCGCTCGGCGAGACGTGCCAGCGTCGTCAATTCGCGGAACCACGCGCGCACAGGTTTGGCCGGCGTGCCGCCCCAGCGGCTGCCCGGAGGCACGTCGCGATTAACGTTCGAGGAGCCGGCGATCTGGGCGCCGCGCCCGATGCGCAGATGGCCGACCACGCCGACCTGGCCGCCGAGCACGACGTAATCCTCCAGCGTTGTCGAACCCGAGATGCCGACGCCCGACACGATCACGCAGTGGCGGCCGATCACAACGTTGTGGGCGATCTGCACGAGGTTATCGATCTTGGTGCCCTCGCCGATCACCGTGTCGCGCGAGGCGCCCCGATCGACCGTCGTGTTGGCGCCGATCTCCACGTCGTCCTGGACGATCACCCGGCCGACCTGGGGCACCTTGAGATGCGTGAGGCCCATGGCGAAGCCGAAACCGTCCTGTCCGAGACGGGCGCCCGGATGCAGGATTACCCGGTTGCCGATGAGTGCGTGGCTGAGTGTCGTGCCGGCCCCGATGGAGCAATCGCGCCCGATCCGCACGCCGGGACCGATCACTGCGTTCGAGCCCACCACCGTGCCAGCGCCGATCTCGGCGCCGGGACCGATCACCGCCCCGGGATCGACTGTGACCCCCTCCTCCAGCCGGGCCTCCGGATGGACATGGGCGCCCGGCGCGACGCCGCGGGCGCCGAACTGCGAGCCGGGGCGCAGCGACTCCGGGTGCAGTCGGCCGAGCAAAGCCGCGTAGGCGCGGTACGGATCACGACTGACGAGAGAAACAGTCCCCGGCGGGCAGCGCGCCGCGAAGCGGGAGCCGAGGAGGCAGGCACCGGCCCGAGTGACGGCGAGCGCGTCGCCGTAGCGGGCATTGTCCATGTAGGCCAAGTGTTCCGGCCCTGCGCTCTCCAGGGGAGCGGCACCGATCAGCCGATGGTCCGGATCCGCGCCCTCGGGCAGTGTCGCGCCGGCGGCAGCCGCGATCTCGGCGAGGGTTAGGCCGCAAGCGGCGGAGAAGAAGACGGGATCTGCCATGCTCGACAACGCGCCGGCCGGATTGAATCCGGCCGGCGCGCGAGGATTTTATCAGAACCGCGAGCCGCCGGAGAAGCGGAACGCCTGCATCTGGTCCCTGCCGATATGGCCGAACTTGCCGAGCAGCGGCACGTAGACCTTGACTCCCTCGTCCTTCGTGAGCGCGTAGGCGTAGTCGAAGCGGATCGGGCCGAGCGGCGAGTTCCAGAGGAGGGACGCGCCGACCGAAGAACGGATCGTTGCAGAGTCGCGGACGTTCACGCACTCGGGCTCGACGCCGATGTTGAACGAGGAGAAGTTGCACCGACCCGTCTGCGGCGCGATGCCGTTGATGAAGCCATCGCCGTTCACGTCGAAGTACCGCTGGCTGTGATAGCCGAACAGCGTACCGGCGTCGGCGAAGAGCGCGCCCTTCAGGCCCAGGTCGCGCGGCACGCCGGGCAGCGGGAACTGCACTTCGAGGGTGCCGCCGATATAGGTCGAGCCGCCGATCGCGTTCGAGCGGGCATCGGCGATGCCGACGTCGCGCGGACCGATGCCGTTCGGCGCGAAGCCGCGGACCAGGGACGGCCCGAGGAAGAACTCGTCGGTGACACGCAGCGGCTTCCCGTCGAGGGCCTCAATGTGACCGCCCTGGAAGCGGACGAAGCCGACCACGTCCTCGAAGATCTCCTTGTAGTACCGCGCATCGGCGGTCACGCGGAAGAACTTGGAGTCGCCGCCTAGGCCCGCGATATCGGGCTTCAGCTCGGCGTAGAGGCCGTTATGCGGCGCCCCGACCACGTCGAGGGTCGAGTAGGCGAGCGTCAGGCCGGCGAGTGACGTGAGCGTGTTGCCTTGCGAACCCTTGATGGCGATCGAGGCTTCGCCGTCATAGGCGCAGTTCGGGTAGATCGCCTGCCCGGCGATGCTGCGGCCCGTGTTCGGGTCGATCGCGTTCGCCCCGTAGGTCGCGGTGTAGCCGGGGATCGGATTCGAGCAATCGCCATAGGGGCGCTTGAGGGTGTTCGGGACCTTCAGCTCGGTGTTGTACAGCGAGTAGCGAAGGGTGACGCCGAATTCCTCGGTAATCGGCAAGCCGAGGCGGAGCTGGCCACCATAGACCGTCGTTTCGTAGCGCGAGTACTGGGTCAGGTCGGAGTACTTGTAGAAAGCGTCAAATCCAGCCGCCAGTCGATAGCCCAGGAAGTACGGCTCGGTGAACGAGAAGTCGACACCGCGCGAGTACTGGCCACCCGTGCCGGCGAGGCGGACATACTGGCCGCGGCCAAGGAAGTTTGACTCGGAGACCGAGACCTCGCCGATGATGCCGTCGTAGGTGGAGTAGCCGCCTGCCACCGAGAACGAGCCCGTGGGCTGATCCTCGACATCGATGTTGATGACCACCCGGTCGGGCGCCGATCCCGGCTCGTTGGAGAACCGGACCTTCTTGAAGAAGCCGAGGCCATTCAGGCGCCGCTCGGCACGGTCTGTGAGCACACGGTTGTAGGCGTCGCCTTCGGCGATATCGAGCTCGCGACGGATGACGTAATCGCGGGTGCGGGTGTTGCCGCGGATGTTGATGCGCTCGACGTAGACGTGCGGGCCGTCCTCGACCACGAAGCCGAGGGAGACCTGGTGGCTGGCCGGATCGCGCTGGCCGGTCGGGCGGACCTGCGCGAAGGGATATCCCGCGCGGTTGACCTCCCGGGTGACGTTGTTAAGCGACCGCTCCACGTCGTCCGCGTTGTAGATATCCCCCACTGCGGCGGTGATGCCGCCGTCGAGCCGGGCGGTGTCGAGCCCGGGCAGGCGGGAATCGACTGCGACCGCACCGACCTTGTACTGCTCGCCTTCGCTCACCGTGACGGTGATGACGTAGCCCGAGTTGTCGCCCTCGACGTAACGCGCGTCGGCGCTGACCACCTGGAAGTCGGCATAGCCGTTCTTCAGGTAGTAGCGGCGAACCTGGTCGAGGTCGTTGGTGATGCGGTCGGGATCGTAGACGTCCGAGGTCTTGATGAACGATAGAAAGTTCATCTCGGAGGAGCTCATCAGCCCCTTGAGGGTGCGATCCGAGTAGGCGTTGTTGCCGACGAAATTGATCGAGATGATGCCGGTCTTGTCGCCTTCGTCGATCTGATAGATCACGTCGACGCGGCCGTTGGGCAGATCGACGGTGCGGTAGGTGACCTTGGCAGTGGAGCGACCGAAGCGCTTGTAGACGTCGCGGATGCGGGCGAGGTCAGCGTTGATGATCGCCTCGCTGTAGGGCCCGCGCGCCTTGGCTTCGACTACGCCCTCGAGCGTCGCCTTCTCGATCTTCTTATTGCCCTCGAAGACCACCCGGTTGATCAGGTTGTTCTCGCGGACGGTGACCACCGTGCGGCCGCCGGACTGCGCGACGCGCACGTCCGAGAACATGCCGCTGGCGAGCAGGTTGCGCCGCGCCTCCTCGGGGGAGCCGGAAGCGGTGCCGGTCACGTAGGACCGGATGGTGTCGGCGTCGACGCGCTGGTTGCCCTGGACGACGATCTGCTGCGCCTGGGCGGCGCCGCTCAGGACGAGGCCCGCACCCGCTGCGACTAGGACGATGGTCTTCCGCACCGACTTACGTCGGGGCTTCCCCGTCAACGACATCATGCAATCGCCCGTTTCTGTTCTGGTCGCGGGGGTTAGCCCGTCACAGGCAACCGTTGACCGGTCGTCCCGTTACCCTGGTCCAAGCGTGGCTTCGGTCCAAGCGTAGCTCTTAGCGGGATTCCCCTGCCAAGCAAACGCGTGGGAGGCCAACGTCAGGGGATTTTGGGGGGTCGTGGCCTTCGCGCCACTTAACGGCCCGCTCATCATCTGGGCTAACCCAGGATCGTGGTGAACGGCACGTAAACGCCTGCAGAGACGAAGGTTTTCGCGACGGCCGGCGGCAGCCTTAAAACCGGGTTAACCAGTCTTCAGGGCCCGCGCGCGGCCTGTTGAAGGCAGCGCTCGAGCCGGATCGCGGCAGGATTGGGGCACCCTTTCCGGTGGATGCCGGGTCGGGTGTCCGAGGCCGATCCTCGACCCGTGCCGGCGCACGAGATCCGGGGATCAGGTGTTCCGCAGGGATGCGCCGAGGTTGAGGATGTCGTTCCAGGCCGCGAACAGCATCAGCATCAGAACGAGCGCCAGACCGATGCGGAATCCGATCTCCTGGGCACGCTCGCTGAGCGGACGACCGCGGACCACCTCGAAGGCGTAGAAGAGAAGGTGGCCGCCATCGAGCAAGGGCACGGGGAAGAGGTTCAGCAGGCCGATCGAGACCGAGAGCAGTGCGATCAGACCGACGAGACCGCCCACGCCGCCGGTCTTGGCGACCTCGCCGGAGACGCGGGCGATGCCGATCGGTCCCGAGAGCTGGTCGGCGGATTCCCGGCCGGTGGCGAGCTTGCCGAGGTAGGAGAAGGTGCGCTCGACCACGAAGTAGGTCTCACGCACGCCGAGATCCAGGGAATCGACAGCACCGTAATGGACGAGCTTGGCCTCGGATCCAGCGGGGGAGCGGATGCCGAGCCGGCCGATCCGATGGCGACCGAACGGCGTCTTCTCCTCGTAGGTGGCGGGGGTCGCCTGGATGGTGATCGGATGGTCGTCGCGCTCGACCGCGAAGGTCAGCGGCGTGCCGGCGCTGCCCGTCACGGTGCGGTACATCGCGTTGAAATCGCCGATCTTCTCGCCGTCGATGGCGGTGATCACATCGCCCGGCTGGAAGCCGGCCTGGGCGGCAACACTGCCGGGCTCCACCGACGACACCCGTGCCGGCAACTCGTACCGGCCACCGAGCCAGATCGCGCCGGCGAACAGCAGGATCGCCAGGATGAAATTCGCCACCGGGCCGGCGGCGACGATCGCAGCGCGCTTGGCCACGGGCTGCGTCGGGAAGCTGATCGCCCGCTCCTGTGGAGACATCCGCGCGATGGTCTCCGGATCAGGCATGCTGGCGCCGTTAGCGTCGCCGTGGAATTTGACGTAGCCGCCGAGGGGAATGGCGCAGAGCTTCCAGCGGGTGCCGCGGCGGTCGTTGAAGCCGATCAGCTCCGGGCCGAAGCCGAGGGAGAAGGCGTGCACGCCGACACCGCACCAGCGGCCGACCAGGAAGTGCCCCATCTCGTGGACGAACACCACGACGGTGAGCACGAACAGGAACGGGATTACGGCGCCGAAGAAGCCGCCTGCAGTCCCGCCCATCGCGTTGAGGAAATCCATGAGCCGGTCCCTGGCCGTCAGTGCGCCGGCATCTCGGGCCGGCCATTCGATCGGTCTAGCAGATCGGTGCGGCGTATCGCCAACGCAATCCTGCGCGGCAATCTCGGAAGGTGGCACACCCCGACGTGCGTAGTGCGGTCTTGAGATATCCCGCACCGAAGAGTTCGCATTCCGGCGCCGGAACATAGGCAGAGACGTGAGACGCGAGCGCTGTTCAGGATTCCGAAATACTCGACAGAACGCGCGCCGGTTTCCCCGCTATCCCGAGTATGCCGAGACCTAAAATCCGTTCAGTGTCCCCCGCCGCCGCTGATTCCGGCGGCCGGTCGGCGGACCAATGGCACGGCGCAGGCCATCGCCAGGAACAGCACTGTGAGGGCGAGGAACAGGTCCTCGAAGGCCATCACGAGCCCCTGGATCCGTACCGTGCTGGTCATAGCCTGGAGGGCCATGCCCGGCGCGGCACTGCCGTAGGAGTCGAAGCCGCGCTGCAACGCGTCGAGGCGCTCCAGCGCCGCCGTGTTGCTCCAGGTGAATCGCTCGTGAAGCCGGGCGAGATGGAGGTCCCACCGGTCGTTCAGCACCGTGTTGATCAGCGCGAGGCCGACCGCGCCACCGAGATTGCGGGTCAGATTGTACAGGCCGGAGGCGTTCTTCATCCGGGCCGGCGGCAGCGTGCCGAGCGCGATGTTGTTGATCGGGATCATGCACAGCATCAACGAGCAGCCGCGCAGCACCTGGGGCAGCAGCAGCTCCCAGAAATCCCAATCCTTGGTGACACCGGTGACGATCCAGGTGCCGCAGGCGAAGCCCACGAAGCCGACGCCCATCAAGAGCCGCGGGTCGACCTTGCCGGAGAGACGGCCGGCGATGGGGGCCGTGACGAACATGAACAACCCCGAGACGAACATCGTCTCGCCGATCATCAGAGCCGAGTAGCCGCGAACCCGGGCGAGATAGACCGGGTAGACGTAGGTCAGCCCGTAGAGCCCGATGCCGAGCACGAAGCTTGCCACGCAGCCGCTGGCGAAGTTGCGGTCGGAGAAGGCGCGCAGGTCGACGATGGGCTGTCTGGCCGTGAAGGCGCGCCGGAAGAACAGCAGCGCCGAGATCCCGCAGACGACGGCGCAGGCGAGGACCGCCTCGTCCTGCAGCCAGTCATGGTTCGGTCCCTCTTCGAGCACGTATTCGAGGCAGCCCAGGAAACCCGCCATGAAGGCGAGGCCCGCCCAATCGAAGGACTTCAGCAGACTGAGATTCGGCTTGTCGAAATCGACCAGCAGCCACGTCGAGACGGTCACGCAGATGCCCGGCACGACGTTGATCAGGAACAGCCAGTGCCACGACATCAGGTCGGTGAGATAGCCGCCGACCGTGGGGCCGATCGTGGGCGCGAGGGTCGCCACCAGACCGATCATCGGCGACACGATGGTCCGCTTCGAGGGCGGAAAGATCGTGAACGCGGCGGCGAAGACGGTCGGGATCATCCCGCCGCCGATGAAGCCCTGCGCGGCCCGCCAGACGATCATCTCGGAGATCGACGAGGAGGTCGCACACATCAGGCTCATGGCGGTGAAGCCGCCGGCCGAGATCGAGAACATCCAGCGCGTCGACAGCACCCGCGACAAGGTGCCCGAGAGCGGGATCGAGATGACCTCGGCGATGAGGTAGCTAGTCTGGACCCAGGGGATCTCGTCGCCCGAGGCCGAGAGGCCGGCCTGGATCTCGTTGAGGGAGGCCGAGACGATCTGAATGTCCAGGATCGCCATGAACATCCCGAACACCATGCAGAGGAACGCCACCAAGCGGCGGCGGTCCATCGGCGGGTCGGCTGCCGGGACGGCGACCGCGGGAGAGAGAGCGATGGCGGCCACGGCTCGCCTCAGCGGCTCGCGGTGCCGACCGGCGGCTCGCCGGCGGCCCGGTCGAGCGCGGAGCGGTCCGTGCCCGCGCGAGTGTCGACCCGCACGAGCGCCGACAGCCCCGGACGCAGCAGGCCCTCGCGGGCGACTTCCTCTGAAACGCGCACCCGCACTGGCAGGCGCTGGACGATCTTAGTGAAATTGCCGGTGGCGTTGTCGGGCGGCAGCAGGCTGAACACCGATCCGGAGGCCGGCGAGAACGATTCCACCACGCCCTGGATCTCACGGTCCGGATAGGCATCGACCGTGATGATGACCGCTTGGCCCGGGCGCATGCGCTGAACCTGCGTCTCCTTGAAGTTCGCGTCGATCCGCACGCTCTGGAGCGGCACGAGGGCGGCGATCCGGGTGCCGGGCGAGACGTAGGCGCCGGCCTCGACCGCCTTGTTGCCGACGACACCGTCGAAGGGCGCGCGGATCACCGTGAAGTCGAGGTCGCGCCGGGCCCGGTCGACCGCGGTGCGTAGCTCGGCCGCAAGGCTTTCGGCCTCGCGCTTCTGCGCCTGAAGGACGTCGACGTTGGCGCGGGCCGCGATGAGGGCGGCTTCCATGCCCTTCACCGAGGCCTCGGTCCGGTCACGGTCGGCGCGTGCCTGATCGATGCGCGACTTGGCGACGTAATCCGCCTGCATCTGCGTCGCGCGATTGAAGTCGGCCTGGGCGCGCACGGCATCTGCGCGGGTCGCATCGATCTGTGCGGCGGCCTGGGTGACCTGAGCCCGCGCCGCCTCGACCTGGCGGGCGATCCGCACGATGGTGCTATCCTGCGTGGCGAGCTTGTCCTGCGCCGCTTGGAGCGCGAGGCGATAATCGCCGTCATCGAGCTTGGCGATCACGTCGCCCTTCTTGACCGAGAGTCCGTTCACCACCGGCGCCGAATCGAGATAGCCGGAGACTTTCGCGGCCAGCACCGAGATGTCGGCCTGCACGTAGGCGTCGTCCGTCGAGACGAAGAAACGCCCGACACGCCACCATTGCCAGCCCTGGTAGGCTCCGCCACCGAGCGCCACCGCCAGGAAGCCGAGCAGCAATAGCCTCTTGATCGGCCGTTTCCGGCCGGGGCCGGGCTCGACCGGAGCGGCGGGCGATACGGCCGGCGGCGATAGCGACGCAGGCACGTGTACAGCAGGGCTCTCTGCGCGCTCTTCGTCCGTGGACTCGACACTTGAACCGGACCGGTCGGCGTCCTCGCGTAGGGACATGACAGCGCCTCTGACCTTATGACCGAACCGTTCGGTCAACGGTTGGGACGCGCCTTGACGCGCGTCGGAAGAGGCTTCAGGCTAATTTGACCGAACGGTTCGGTCAAGCGCAGCCAAGTCTCGGACGCGGAGCAGGGTGATGATGCAGGGCGTAATGCTGCAGCGGGAGACGTCGCAGCACGAGGGCGATAAGCGGCGGCAAATCCTGGAGGGCGCGCGCACCGTGTTCCTGTCGGCGGGGTTCGACGGGGCCAGCATGGGCGAGATCGCCCGGGCGGCGGGCGTCTCCAAAGGGACGCTCTACGTCTACTTTGACAGCAAGGAGGATCTGTTCGAGGCACTGATCATCCTGGAGAAGAGTGGTTTGGCCGAGGCGCTGTTCGCCCTCGACGCGGATGATCCCGACGTGCCGGCGGTCCTGACGCGGCTCGGCGCAAGCTTCTTGGCCGAAATGTGCCGGCCGGAGCACGTGTCGGTGGTGCGCATGGTGATCGGCGCCTGCGAGAAGTTTCCGCGCTTCGGGCATGCGTTCTACGAGGCCGGGCCGGCCTGCGGCGTGGGGCGGCTGTCGGGCTACCTCGACGCGCAGGTGCGGGCCGGCCGCCTCCGGATCACCGATGCCGAACTCGCCGCCCGGCATTTCCTGCATCTCTGTCAGGCGGGCCAGATGACACGCCTGCTCTTCGCAGCGGGCGACGCCCCAAGCGAGGCCGACATCCGGTATCAGGTCGATGGCGCCGTCCGGGTATTCCTGGCCGGCTACGGGCCAGGGCGCTGAGGCCGCTGGCGCTCAGCCGGCCGCGCGCAGCTGCGGCAGGGCCTCGGCGCTCCAGACCCGGACATGGGCGTCGATGGCGAGCGCCTCGTCCACGTCGGCCGGCGCACTCCGGTAAGGGCCGGCGAAGTGCGCACAGGCGCGCTCGACCAGATCGCTGATCCCGTAGAAGCCGATCCGGCCGGCGATGAAAGCCGCCACCGCCACTTCGTTGGCCGCGTTCATGACTGTCGGGGCCGCGCCGCCCGCGCTCAGGGCCGCCCGGGCGATCCGCAGACACGGGAAACGGCCCTCGTCCGCCGCCTCGAAGGTGAGCGAACCGAGTTGCACGAGGTCGAGGGGCCGGCCCCTCGCGATGGTGAGCCGGTCACCCAGCCCAAGGCAATGCGAGATCGGCACGCGCATGTCGGGCAGCGCCAGCTCCGCGGTCACGGCCCCGTCCAGCCAGTAAACCAGGCCATGGATCACCGATTGCGGGTGCACGACCACGTCGAGGCGCTCGGGCCCGATGCCGAACAGATGGTGCGCCTCGATCAGTTCCAGACCCTTGTTCATCAGGCTAGCCGAATCGATGTTGATCTTCATCCCCATGGACCAGGTCGGATGAGCCGCGGCCTCGGCCGCGGAGGCGGCGGCGATCCGCTCCTGGGCCCAGGTCCGGAACGGGCCGCCGGAAGCGGTGATCATCATGGTGCGCACGTCCGCCAGCGGCCGGCCGGCCAGCGCCTGGCTGAGGGCATCGTGCTCGGAATCCATCGGCAGGATCGTGGCGCCGTAGCGCGCGGCATCGCGCATGAAAGCGTCGCCGGCGCAGACAAGGCTCTCCTTGTTGGCGAGCGCCACCTTGCGACCGAGTCGGAGCGCGGCGTGGGTGGATTTCAGGCCGGCCGCGCCGCTCACTGCGGCGACCACGATATCCGCGTCCCGGGCCGCCGCCTCCATGACGGCGCTGTGGCCGGCCCCATTGGGGATGCCGCTGCCTGACAGAGCCTCGGCCAGAGCGGGGCCGGCGGCTTCGTCGGCCAGGGCCGCGAAGGAGGCGCCCAGTTCCCGAGCGACTTTCGCCAACGCCACCGGGTCGCGGCCACCGACCAGAGCCCCCACCCGGAATCTGTCGGTGTGCTGCGCGAGCAGGTCGGCGGTGGAACGACCGATCGAGCCGGTCGCGCCGAAGACGGCGACGGTCTGGGTCACGGGTGAAACTCCCTCATCGTCACGTGATCAGACCGCCCCCGCGCAGCGCGAGATAGAGCCCCGCCAGCACGGCGACCGCGAAAAATCCGTCGAGCCGGTCCATGACGCCGCCATGGCCCGGGATGATCTTGCCCGAATCCTTCACCCCGTAGCGACGTTTGAGCCCGGATTCGAACAGGTCGCCGGCCTGGCTCAGCACCGAGGCCAACGCACTGGCGCCGGCCACCACAGGCAGGGAGGCGGCGCTCGGCAGGCTCATCCCGGCGAGGTCGGCGGCAACGGCCACCAACGTGCCGGCGGCGACCGCACCGACGAGGCCTCCGATCGCGCCGGACCAAGTCTTGTTCGGCGAGACCCGGGGCATCAGCTTCGGGCCGCCGATCTTCCGGCCCGCGAAGAAAGCGGCGATGTCGGTGGACCAGACCACAGCGAACATCCAGGCCGGCCCGACAAGGCCGATCGCGGGATCGTCGCGCAACGCGACCGGCACGGAAGCGACCGCACCCGCGCCGAGCACGCCGGCGAGCGCCCGCATCCGCCCGCCGGGGGTCCGCGCGACGGTGGCGCAGGCCGCGGCGCCGAGGAGCAGGACGGCGATGCAGGCGAGCGCCGGGGCGCCACCGCGCTGGCAGAGCAGCAGGGCGGCAAGGGTCGCCGCGCCGAGCGCAATCAGAACCTCGCGGGGCTCAGTGCGGCTCATCACCACCCACTCGGCGAAGCCGATGATGCCGGCGGCAAGCCAGATCCCGGCGAACGGCCAGCCGCCATAGACCAGCGCGGCGATGATGCCGGCCCCGAGCACGACGCCCGAGGCGACGCGCAGCCAGAGTTCGCGCCGCCCGGAGGGGCGGGCGCCGGGAACGGCCGGGGGGGTCACGCGCGTCTCGCCGACCACCTCAGACGTGCATGATCTCCTTCTCCTTGGAGGCCAGCACCGCGTCGATCTCGGCGATGTACTGGTCGGTCGCCTTCTGCACGTCGGCGGCCTGGCGCTTCTCGTCGTCCTCCGAGATGGCGCTGTCCTTCAGGAGCTTCTTCAGGTGGTCGAGGCCATCCCGGCGGACGTGGCGCACGGCGACGCGCGCCTCCTCGGTGTACTTGTGAGCGACCTTGACCATCTCCTTGCGGCGCTGCTCGTTCATCTCGGGGATGCGGAGCCGGATGGTCTGCCCCTCGGTCTGCGGGTTGAGGCCGAGATCGGATTCGCGGATCGCCTTCTCGACGGCCGTGACCATGCTGCGGTCCCAGACCGAGATCGACAGGAGCCGCGGCTCCGGCACGCTCACGGTGGCGACCTGGGCCATCGGCATGGACGACCCGTAGGCATCGACCTGGATCGGGTCGAGCAGCGACGGCGTGGCGCGCCCGGTGCGCAGCGAGCCGAGATCCTTCGAGAGCGAAGCGACCGCGCCCTGCATCCGGCGCTTGATGTCGTTGAGGTCGAATTCCGGTGTGGCCATGATGGTCGTCCCGACACGTCTGACGTTGTCTTGAGCCCGGCACGGGCAGTCGCGGCCTCAATGGCCGAATTTTCCCGGTGCCGCAAACCTCTAGACCGCATGAATCCGGCGGGCGACCCGCCGTCAGGGCGCCACGAGTGTCGAGGGCGCGGCCCCGGACAGGATCGCGGCGATCGAGCTCGGCGCATGCAGGGAGCCGACGATGATCGACAACCGGCTCTCCCGGGCCAGCGCGAAGGCCGCGGTATCCATCACCTTGAGGTCGCGGGCGATCGCCTCGTCATGGGTGAGGCGGTCGTAGCGCGTGGCATTCGGGTCCTTCTTCGGATCGGCGGAATAGACGCCGTCCACCTGCGTGGCCTTGAGCACGGCATCGCAGCGCAGCTCAGCGGCGCGCAGAACCGCCGCGGTGTCGGTGGTGAAGAACGGATTGCCGGTGCCGCCGGCGAGCACCACCACCTGACCCTTGTCGAGGTGGTGCAGGGCCGGCTGCCGGGCGTAGGTCTCGCAGATCGTCGGCATCGACACCGCCGACATGGTGCGCGCCTGGACGCCGGCGGCGTTGAGCGCGGTCTCGATGGCCAGCGAGTTCATCACCGTAGCCATCATGCCGAGGGAGTCGCCGGTGGCCCGGTCGATCCAGCCCGCCGCCGAGATCCGCGCCCCGCGGATCATGTTGCCGCCGCCGACCACAATGGCGATCTCGGCACCCGCCTCGATGGTGCGGGCGATGTCCTCGGCCAGCCCCGCGAGTGTCGGGGGGTGGAGCCAGTAGCCGTCCGGGGCGGCCAAGGCCTCGCCGGACAGCTTCAGGAGGATACGGCGAAACGGCGTCGTCTCCGGCATTTCGATCCCCGGCTCCATCCCGCGTCGCGCAAACCGTGAGGCTTCTACGTCAGGCGCGGGAGCGGCGTCGAGGGGCCGCGGTTGATCCGACGGGGATCATGGGGACGAATTGCCCGCGACACGCAGTCGAGGTGCGGTCCTGCCAAAAGTCCGCGGCTTTGCTGGGACTGAAAGCTCGGACGTCCCGGCGCGTCGCGCCGGTCATCAATGTCGCAGCCGGCGCCGTGGCGTCCGGGATCGCCCCGGAGTCAGTCCGGGGTGCACCGCTGCCCGCCCGAATCGCGGCAGCCGAATTCGACATCGATGCGGTCGTGGTTGCCGGCGGCGACGGCACGGTCGCCTGTGCGGCTGCGTCCCCGGCCGGCAAGGCGGTCCGGCTCCGGCACGGGCCGCGCCCGAACCGATGCAGCGCCGGCATGACGGACGTCCGCCACGCCGGCGCGCGTGTTCAGCTCCCGGCCAGCAGGCCGACGGAGCCCAGGAGGGTCATGATCAGACCGGACGCGAACACGCCGATCATCAGGTAGGAGAAGGATTTCAACGCCATGCCGCGTATCTAGTACGCCGGTCGGTTGGCCGGTGTGCGCTGCAGCACGAAGCGCGGCGCCGCAGGCCTCCCGACGCACAGGACCCCGCCCGGCTGGCGCCGGACGGGGTCCTGTCAGGATCCGGCCCGGAGAATCGGGCGGGAGGCAGGGCCGGTCAGCGGCCGGCCTGCTGGGCGACCTCGGTGGCGAAGTCCGGCCCATCCTCCTTCTCAATGCCCTCGCCCAGCGCGTAGCGGACGAAGCCCGTGAGCGTGACTGCACCGCCGACCTTGGCCGCAGCCTCCTTCAGCACCTGGCTCACAGACTTCGAGCCGTCGTGCACGAACGGCTGCTCCAGCAGGGTGACCTCCTTGTAGTAGGTCTTCAGGCCGCTCTCGACGATCTTGGCGAGCACATGGTCCGGCTTGCCGGCGTTCTTCTCGCGCAGGATGTTCGACTCGCGCTCCAGGGTCGCGGGATCCACGCCGGACGCGTCGAGGGCCACCGGGTTGGTGGCCGCGACGTGCATGGCGATCTGGCGGCCGAGCGCCGACAGGGCGTCGACGTCGCCCTCGGACTCGAGCGCCACGAGCACGCCGATCTTGCCGAGACCCTCGGAGACTTGGCTGTGGACGTAGCTGGCGATCACGCCCTTCTTGACGTCGAGCTTGGCGACCCGGCGCAGGTTCATGTTCTCGCCGATGGTGGCGATCAGGCTCTGCAGCTTCTCGGAGACGGTCTCGGTGGCGCCCGGGAAGTGGGCGGCCTGGAGACCCTCCAGCGTGCCGTCGGTATTGAGGGCGATCTTGGCGGCCTCGCGGGCGAACGCCTGGAAGGCGTCGTTGCGGGCGACGAAGTCGGTCTCGGAGTTCACCTCGACAATCGCGGCGTGATGGCCGGCGGACTCGACGGCGACGAGGCCCTCCGCGGCGACGCGGCCGGCCTTCTTGGCGGCCTTGGCGAGACCCTTCTTGCGCAGCCAGTCGACCGCGGCCTCGAGATCGCCCTGCGTCTCGTTGAGCGCGCCCTTGCAGTCCATCATGCCCGCGCCGGTCTTCTCCCGGAGCTCCTTCACCATCGCGGCGGTGATGTTGGCCATGGCGGTCCCTTTCGTGTGGTCTGGATGAGAGAGGCCCGGCGCGCGGGTGAGCGGCCGGGCCCGGTATGGCTGGATCCGCAACACCCCGATGACGGGAGCGCCGCGAAGTCCCGATGGATTACACCGCCGCGGCGGCCTCGACGAAGCCGCGGGCCTGCGCGACCCACGAATCACGGTCGATGCGCCCGTTGAGCTTCAGGTCGGAATCGACCTTGGCGACCTCCTCCGGCGTCATCGCGGCGATCTGCCAGTAATGGTAAATGCCGGCGTCGTTGAGCTTCTGCACGATCTGCGGGCCGGCGCCGTTGAGCTTGGTCAGGTCGTCCGGCGCGCCGCGCGGGGCGGCGAGCAGCTCGAAATGCTCGGTCGACTCGGCGAGCATCGCCACGTCGGCCGGATCGAGCGCATCGGACTCGACCGTGACGGCCGCGTCGTCGTTGGCCGGCAGCTCCTCGGCCATCGGCTCTTCGGAGGCGCCGAGATCCATGCCCGACGAGCCCTGGGCCCGCGAAATGCCGTCGATGGCGGCCTTGGCGATCAGGTCGCAGTAGAGCGCGATGGCGCGGCCGGCATCGTCGTTCGCCGGGACGATGTGGGTGATGCCGTCCGGGTTGCAGTTGGTGTCGACGATCGCGGCCACCGGGATCCCGAGGCGGTTCGCCTCCTTGATCGCCAGCTGCTCCTTGTTGGTATCGATCACGAACAGCAGGTCCGGCACGCCGCCCATGTCCTTGATGCCGCCGAGCGCCTTCTCAAGCTTCTCCTTCTCGCGGGAGAGCATCAGGCGCTCCTTCTTGGTCAGGCCCGGGCCGCCGGTCTCCAGCGTCTCGGTGACCTTGCGCAGGCGGGCGATCGAGCCAGAGATGGTCTTCCAGTTGGTGAGCATGCCGCCCAGCCAGCGGGAATTGACGTAGTATTGGGCCGAGCGCTTGGCCGCCTCGGCGATGGTGTCGGCCGCCTGGCGCTTGGTGCCGACGAACAGCACGCGGCCGCCCTTGGCGACGGTGTCGCTCACCGCCTGCAGCGCCGTGTGCATCGCCGGCACGGTCTGGGCGAGGTCGATGATGTGGATGTTGTTACGGGTGCCGAAGATGTACGGCTGCATCTTCGGGTTCCAGCGGTGGGCCTGGTGACCGAAATGGGCGCCCGCCTCGAGGAGCTGACGCATGGAAAAGTCGACGGCCATGTCTTTGTACTCTCCGGTTGGATCCGCCGCGGAGGGATGCAGCCGACCGAGATCTCGGCCGGCCACCGGAAGACGCCTCATTCAGGCATGAGGCCGGCTCCGCGTGTGGGATGGGCGGGCGCTTAGCAGAGCCCGGAGCCGTATGCAAGGATTCGGGCTGCGTTTGCCGGTGCCATGGCTTGGAGCAGTGCCCGCCGCCTCACGGCGCGCGGCCTCCTCGCGTCCTCGGCGGCGCGTCCAAGATGCGGGGCGGTGACGGCAGGGCCCCCGCCTCTGGGCACGCGCCATCGTCCCCGCGCGCCTGACGGCGCCGAGGGCATGGCCCAAGAGCAGCACGAGGGACGCGGGACGCCGCGGGAACCCTGGTGTCGGCCACAGACGCGCGGGATCCGATCCCCGCGGCGTCCCGCGGCATCGGACGGGCCTGGTCCCCGGCCGGTGCCGTCTTTCTCGTCGCGATGTCTTCGCGGCGCCCCGATCCTGCGACTCCGTGTTAGCGGTCTCGGACGAGGCTTTCGGCCTCCGGAACCCGCATCACCGCCGTGGCCTTCCAGCCGCCCCCCGCCTCGTAGTGGGCGGGTCCGCAGGTCGCTCAGGGTCGGCCCAGACCCGGGTCGGCGCGGGGGCATTTCCGCACCCCGCCGGGCAAAGGGCCGCCCGGTCTCACGCCCGCATCCGAGACACGCCCCGTACCGGCACGCCGCCCGGGGCGATGGCGGCTGAGAGCCACCGACGCGGGCACCGCCCTGTCGCCCCGAGCCCGCCCGGTCAGCCACCGGGACGGCCCCGAACCGAGCGCTGCGGGATCACCCCCGCGGCGCCGGGGAACAGGTGGCGGCTAATGAGCACAAAATAGGAACATTGTCAAG
>NZ_JAUYZJ010000002.1 GCF_030700285.1 Methylobacterium sp. NEAU K
CGCTTGATGTCGGCGTCGACCATCTCCTGGATCATCGCCTCCAGGCTCGTCTGCGCCTCCCAGCCGAAGGTCGCCTTGGCCTTGGCCGGGTTGCCGAGCAGCACCTCCACCTCCGCCGGCCGGAACAGGGCCGGGTCGACGATCAGGTGGTCGTCGATGTTCAGCCCGACATGCTTGAACGCGATCGCGCACATGTCCCGCACCGTCGTAGTCCGCCCGGTGGCGATCACGAAGTCGTCCGGCTTGTCCTGCTGCAGCATCAGCCACATCGCCTGGACGTAGTCCCGGGCATGGCCCCAGTCGCGCTTGGCGTCGATGTTGCCCAGCCGCAGCTCCTTCTGCTTGCCGAGCTTGATCCGGGCCACCGCGTCCGTGACCTTGCGGGTCACGAACTCGACCCCGCGCAGCGGGCTCTCGTGGTTGAACAGGATGCCGTTCGAGGCGTGCAGCCCGAAGCTCTCGCGGTAGTTGATAGTCATCCAGTGGGCGTAAAGCTTGGCCACGCCGTAGGGCGAGCGCGGGTAGAACGGCGTCGTCTCGCTCTGGCGCTCCTCCTGGATCAGCCCGAACATCTCCGAGGTCGAGGCCTGGTAGTAGCGCGCGTGCGGCGCCACCGAGCGCAGGCACTCCAGCATGTGCACGGCGCCGAGCCCCGTCACCTGCCCGGTGAGCAGCGGCTGCTGCCAGGACGAGGTCACGAAGGACTGGGCGGCGAGGTTGTAGATCTCGTCGGGCTTTGCGGCCTGGACGATGCGCAGCAGCGCCGATTGATCGAGCAGGTTGCCGTCGACCAGCTCGACGTCGTCCAGGATGTCGAGCCACTTCAACCGATGGTCGAACACGCCGGCATGGCTCGAGCGGCGCACGATCCCGGTGACCGTGTAGCCCTTCTGCAGCAGGAACTGTGCCAGGTACGCGCCGTCCTGGCCCGTCACCCCCGTGATCAGTGCGCGCTTGGCCGTCATGAACCCGTCCCGTCTCGATGATGCCCGGCTGCTACGACCGACCCGGCATCCGCGTCAAGGCAAGGCCACGACGCGAATATTCCGCGTCGCCGCGCCCGGTCCCGACTGCAGGGAGGCCGGTTTCTTCGAAGAAAATACCGGGCTGTCCGCCGAATTCGCCGGATATGGCTGTGATGCGTGCGTCACGCCGTGGCCGATACGCATTACGATTGAGCGAGCCACGCGGCGACGCCTGCGATCGACCGAAACTCCTCCAGCGCATGGATCCGCGCGTCCGGCAGCGCCGTACGCGCCATCGTCGCCAAAGCATGCCCGGGGCCGAGCTCGAGCACCCGGTCAGCCCCGAATTCCCGGCAGGCTTCCAGGCAGGCCGCCCAGTCGATCATGTGCGAGATCTGGAGGGCGAGTTTGTCCAGGCCGTCCGCGGGCCGGAACACCGTCGCGCCGTCGAGGCCGCTGACGAGGCGCGGGGCGCCGGTCGGCGGGCGGCGCAGGGTGACGGTGCCGAGGGCCGTCCGGAACGCCGCGGTCGCCGCCGCGAGCAGCGGCGTATGCGAAGGGGTGTGGACCGGCAGCACCACCGCGCGCTGTGCGCCCGCCGCGGTCGCGTCCCTGCAGAGGGATTCGAGCACCGCGCGCCGGCCGCCAACCACGCCGCTGTCGGCGGCGTTGCGGATCGCGAGATGGCAGCCGTGCCGTGCGGCCAGGACCTGAAGTGCGTCGACACCGAGGCCCCGGATCCCGGCGAGCCCGAAACCTTCGCCCGAGGCGGAATCCATGGCCTCGGCGCGCCGGGCCGCCAGGGCGAGCACGTCCGCGTCGGCCAGCCGTCCGGCGACACCCCAGGCTCCGAGGTCGCCTATGCTGTAGCCCGCCACGATGGCGCGTCCCGGCCGCGCGGCGCCGAGCGCCCGCCAGGCGGCGAGCGCTGCGACGCAGCACAGTATCTGCCCGGCACGGTTCGCGTGCAGCGCATCCCCGCCCCGGCGGGCGAGGTCGCGGGGATCGGTGCCGCCCAGCAGCGGCTCGGCGGCGGCGAAGATGTCCTGTGCGTCGGGATGGTCGGCCGTGAGGTCGAACATCCCGGGATGCTGGCCACCCTGGCCCGACAGGAGGATCGCGAGGGTCATGCGGCGATCCCGGCGCGCAGCGGGGCGACGGGCCGCATCGCGAGACCGTCCAGCCCCTTGGCCAGCACCGTCCCGTCCTCCGGCGCGTCGCGCAGCTCCCGCCAGTGCAGGCCGGCGCCGTCCGGCAGCAGGATCTCGCCGTCGATGCGCATCGGGGCCGAATCGGCGATGGTGGCGAGCCCGTCGAGCAGGCCGCTCGGCACCGGCGCCGGGCACGGCCAGAGCAGGTCGAGGTCCGAGGTGGTCGTGAGATAGGGGAGGCCCGTCACGGCCTGCCAGAGCAAGCCTCCGAACGGGCGGGGTACGAGGCCATGACGTTCGCCGAGCGCCACCAGGGCGGCGATCGTCCCGTGCCAGGCGGCGGGCGCGTGCTCCGCGGTCTCGGCCAAGCTCGGCGCGGCCAGGGGCGCCAGTTCGGCGGCCGGCAGGGCGAGGCCGATCCGGCGCTTGCCATCGGCCGGCGGCAGCGGCAGGCCGAGCGGCACGGAGCCGGCCATCTCGCCCGGTACCCGGCGGCGGACGATCAGGGGGCGGCCCGCCGCGGTCCACCCAGCCAGATGAGGGATGCCGGCGAGATCGACCCGGGTCCGGAGCCAGTCCGCCCAAGCCCCCGGATCGGCGCGCACGAGGTCGTGGCGGGCGAAGGCCTCGGGCGAGACGGGCTCAGGCAAGTCGGTCTCAGGCAAAGTCGGTCTCAGACAAGGCGCGCCTGGTCGATCACAGCGCCCGCGATGCCGCGCGCCACCGGCCGGCCCCCGCGCGTCTCGCCGAGCCGGTCACGGTCGTCGCCGGCTTGCAACCCGGTGATGAGATCGCGAATCTGGCCGTCGAGGGCCTTGCCCGGATCGAGCACCACATGGACCGCGCCGGTCGCCACCATGTTGTCGATCCCGGGCGCGAAGACCGGGGTCGATTTCGCCATTTCCTGGAGCTTGTCGAGGGGCAGCTTGGTGACGCGGGCGACGGATGGCAGGTCCATCACGCTCGGGTTGGCGCCCGGCAGCGCGGCCAGAACCCGCGTCGCCAGGGCCGTTGCGATGAAGGCCCCGGCGGCCGAATGTCCGTAGATCAGACCGATTGTCGGGTGTCCGGACCGGTCGGCCAGCAGAAGCGCCTTGGCGAGATGCGCAAGGCATTCGTTGAGCCCGAGCAGTTCGTCGCGCCGGCTCATGCGCTGGCTGTCGGAATCGACCGCTACCAGGATCGGCGCGCGGTCGCCCGCCCGCACCACGTCGAGAACCACGCGCGACAGGATGAGCGCCCCCTCCACGCCGAGCGGCGTGTCGCCGTCGATCCCGACGACGTGGAGCTTGCTGCCCGCGAACGGGCCGCCCCCGGTCACGAGCCCGTCGCGCACCTGGACGGAATGGCCCTGCGGAAACAGCCCGGCCAGGATCTCAGCGAGCGTCATGGTTGGCCTCCCTGACCCGGGCGACGGTCTCGTCGAAGGCGCGCGTGTCCATCGCCGGCACCGAGTCCGGATCGTTGACGCCGAGCCGCGCCCAGACATCCGTTGCGTCACGGCAATCACCGAAGCGTTCGATCCGGGATTCGAGCCGCGCCTGCTCGGCCTCCAGCGTATCGAGGTCGAAGGCCGGCGCCCGGCCGATTAGGTCGAGCGCCGCCCGCCGGAAGGCCGCGACCGTGTCGGCGCAGAAGGCATCGGCCCCGCCGATCAGCCGGCGGTGCTTGCCGCCCATGGTGCGCCAGACCAGCGCCCGGTCGCGGGAATCGAACTCCTCCGCGCCCTTGTTGGTCTCGATCACCTCGGGCCCCGAGACCGAGATCCGGCCGCCCTCGGAGACGGCCAGCCGCGAGCAGGTTCCGGCGATCAGGCCGCCGCCGCCGTAGCAGCCAGCCCGGCCGCCGATCAGCCCGATCACTGGGATGCCGGCCGCCCGGGCGTCCACGATCGCCCGCATGGTCTCGGCGATTGCGGTCTCACCGGCATTGGCCTCCTGAAGCCGGACGCCGCCGGTGTCGAACAGGATCAGCACCGCGGCCGGCTTCAGTTCGATCGCGGCGCGCAGCAGGCCCACCAGCTTGGCGCCGTGGATCTCGCCGAAGGCCCCGCCCATGAAGCGGCCTTCCTGCGCGGCGATCAGCACAGGCTTGCCGTCGAGGGTCGCCCGTCCGACCACGATGCCGTCGTCGAAGGCGCGCGGCAGGTCGAACAGCGGCAGGTGCGGACTCATCCGCCGCTCGGTCGGGGGCAGGAATTCCCTGACGCTGCCCGGATCGGCGAGCGCCACAACGCGCTGGCGGGCGGTGGCCTCGTACCAGCTCAGCGCATCGGGATCGGCACTCGCGGCGCGGTTGCCAGCCATGGTCAGGCCTCCATCAGCCGGGCGCCCTGGAGCAGGCGCAGTGAGACCGTGTCGGGGCGGGCGCCGCCGTCATTGATGCTGATCCGGAGGCCACCGGGCTGGGCTCGGGCGACGAAATCTGCCACCACGGCCTCCCAGACGACGCCGTAGCCGGCGATCGGCGTCTCGATCGCCACCTCGCAGGCATCCGGCGGCAGTACCCGCTCCAGCAGGATCTCCAGGTTGCCGGAGGCCACCACGCCGGTGATCGCGTTCGGCACCGAGCCCGGCAGCGGCTTTTTCGTGGTGTGGCGGAAGGTCAGGGTTTCCATGGTCGGTTCCTCGACGGACGTCCCGTCATCCAAACAGAACACCTCAGGATGAGGGCGCGAGTGGGCGGCGCAGCTTCAGCGCGATCGACCCTACCAGTTCCGGAACTTCGCCGGCGGCTCGTAGAGCCCCCCGGACCAGTGCACGAGGTCCTTGATCGACTTGGCAGCCAGCAGGGCCCGGTCGGCGTCCAGCGGCTCGATGCCGAGATCCTCCGGCCGGCGTATGATCCCGCGGGCGCGCAGCTCCTCGACCTTGGCGCGGTCGCGGCCGCGGCCGACCTCGGTATAGCCTGCGACCCCCCGGATCGCCTGCTCGCGATCGTCGGCATCGCGGCACAGCAGCAGGTTGGCGATGCCCTCCTCGGTCACGATGTGCGTGACGTCGTCCGCGTAGATCATGACCGGCGCCAGCTCGAGACCGATCTTTCTCGCGAGTTCGAGGGCGTCGAGCTTCTCCACGAAGGTCGGGACCAGCTTCTCGCCAAACGTCTCGACCAGTTGCACCACCAGCTTGCGCCCGCGCATCAGCGCGGGATCGCCGACGATCTGCCCTTCGCGACCGGCCTTCATCCAGGCATCGGACGGGTGGCGCCGGCCGTGCGGGTCCGAGCCCATGTTGGGCGCGCCGCCGAAACCCGCCACCCGCGACTGCGTGATTGTCGAGGAATGGCCCATCAGGTCGATCTGGAGCGTCGCCCCGATGAACATGTCGCAGGCGTAGAGGCCCGCCGTCTGGCAGAAGGCCCGGTTTGAGCGCAGGCTGCCGTCCGCCCCTGTGAAGAAGATGTCGGGGCGCTCGCGGATGTAGCGGTCCATGCCGACTTCCGAGCCGAAGCAATGGATCTGCTTGACCCAGCCGGACTCGATCGCCGGGATCAGGGTCGGGTGCGGGTTGAGCGCCCAGTGGGTGGCGATCTTGCCCTTGAGGCCGAGCTTCTCGCCGTAGGTCGGCAGCAGCAGTTCGATCGCCGCCGTCCCGAAGCCGATCCCGTGGTTGAGCCGGCGGATGCCGTATTCCGCGTAGATCCCCTTGATTGCCATCATGGCGATCAGGATCTGGGTCTCGGTCATCGCCGCCGGGTCGCGGGTGAACAGCGGCTCGACGTAGAACGGCGTGTCGGCCTCGACCACGAAGTCGATCCGGTCGCCGGGGATGTCGACCCGCGGGACCTTCTCGACGATCTGGTTCACCTGCGCGATCACCACGCCGTTCTTGAAGGCCGTGGCCTCGACGACGGTCGGCGTGTCCTCGGTGTTGGGGCCGGTATAGAGGTTGCCGTCGCGGTCGGCCGAGACGCCGGCGATCAGCGCCACGTTCGGTGTCAGGTCGACGAAGTAGCGGGCGAACAGCTCCAGGTAGGTGTGCACCGCACCGAGCTGTATCTGGCCGCCGTAGAGCATCCTGGCGATGCGGGCGCCCTGCGGGCCGGAGTAGGAATAGTCCAGCCGCTTGGCGATGCCGGTCTCGAACACGTCGAGGTGCTCCGGCAGGACGATCCCCGACTGGACCATGTGCAGATCGTGGATCTTGGCCGGATCGCAGGCGGCGAGGCCGCGGGCCAGGCAATCCGCCTGCTTCTGGTTATCGCCCTCCAGGCAGACCCGGTCGCCCGGGCGGAGGATCGCCTCCAGCAGATCGACCACGGAACCGGCCGGGACCACCTTGCCGTCGGCATGGACGCGACCCGCCTGGACGCGTGCATCGCGATCATTCCTCTCGCCGCGCCACTCGGTCATCCGCGGGCTCCCTGATGTATGCGATGCCCAGGATAAGGCCCGCCACCCGTATTTTCAAACACGTATCATTCACGGTTTCGTATACGGGATTGCCGGTCTGTCAATATCCTGCATACTAGAGGCAACAAACAACGAGTCGATTCGGGTCGGGAGACGCCCCATGCCGAGCGCGTCATTGAAGGCGCCGCACCGTGCCCTGGCGAGTGCCGCGAGAGGGAAACGCCGATGATCGTCCTGGGTGTCGCCCTCCTCGCCACCTGCACGCTGATCGGCGTGTATCTCGGCGATCTCCTCGGCATCGCCCTTGGCGTGAAGGCGAATGTCGGCGGTGTCGGCATCGCCATGATCCTGCTGATTGCCGCCCGCCTCTGGCTCTCCCGGCGCGGCCGCCTGACCAAGGGCGTCCAGTTCGGCGTGGAGTTCTGGGCCGGCATGTACATCCCGATCGTGGTCGCCATGGCGGCCCAGCAGAACGTTGTCGCCGCGGTGAGCGGCGGCCCGATCGTGATCATCGCCGCCACCGGCTCGCTGGTCCTGTGCTTCGGCGCCGTGGCGCTGCTGAGCCGCTTCGGACGCCGCGATCCGGGCAGCCCCGAGGTCGAGCACGGAGGATCGGTCATCGGCGGCGAAGCGGAACCGGTTGCCGGCACGCAGCCCGTGGTTCCGGCCGCGCGACAGGGGTGAGCATCATGGGACATGAGATCTGGCACGGCATCGAACATGTCTTCATCGAGCAGAGCCTCGTCGCGGCCTTCGCGGTCGTCGGCGCGCTGATCCTCGTCTCGAACCTCGCGGCCAAACGTTTCACCAACGGCCGCGTTCACGGCTCGGCCATCGCGATCGTGCTCGGACTGGTGCTGGCCTATCTCGGCGGCCTCCACACGGGCGGCAAGAAGGGGCTCGCCGACATCCCGGCGCTGGCCGGCATCGGCCTGATGGGCGGGGCGATGCTGCGCGACTTCGCCATCGTCGCCACCGCCTTCGAGGTCGACGTGATCGAGGCCAAGCGGGCCGGCCTGCTCGGCGTGCTGGCGCTCGCCCTCGGCACGATCCTGCCGTTCATCGTCGGGACGCTGACCGCCGTGGCCTTCGGCTACCATGACGCGGTCTCGATCACGACCATCGGCGCGGGCGCGATCACCTATATCGTCGGCCCGGTGACGGGGGCGGCGATCGGCGCGGATTCCACCGTCATGGCGCTCTCCATCGCCACTGGGGTAACCAAGGCCGTCATGGTCATGGTCGGCACACCCTTGGTGGCAAAGCTGATCGGCCTGGACAACCCACGCTCGGCCATGGCCTACGGTGGGCTGATGGGGACGGTGAGCGGCGTCGCGGGCGGACTCGCGGCCACGGACCCCAAGCTCGTTCCCTACGGAGCGCTCACCGCCACCTTCCACACCGGGATCGGCTGCCTCGTCGGTCCCTCGATCTTTTTCCTGACGGTGCGGGCCCTGGTCGGCTGAGAGTCCGGCCGCGCGAGGCGCAGGAACTGCGGATGCACGGCGACTTTCAAAAGATCGACAGCGGGCTGCTCTCGGACCGGATCCGCGACGCGCTTACCGACGCGATCACCTCGGGTGTGATCCCGGCCGGCACGGCGCTGGACGAGCAGAACCTCGCGCAGCGCTACGGCGCCTCGCGGACCCCCGTCCGGGAGGCGCTGCGCCAGCTCTCGGCCTCGGGCCTCGTCGAGATGCGCCCACGCCGGGGCGTGGTGGTCGCGCGGCTCACGCCGCAGCGGATCGCCGACATGTTCGAGACCACCGCCGAGATCGAGGCCATGTGCGCCCGGCTCGCGACCTACCGGATGACGCCGCTCGAGCGCGGCCTCCTGATGGAGCTGCATGAGGACTCCGCCGCGGCGGTGGAGGCCGGCGACGTGGACGCCTACGACCGGTTCAACCGCGCCTTCCACGAGGCGCTCTACGCGGCGACCCATAACGGCTTCATGGCCGAGCAGGCGCTGGCGATCCGCGAGCGGCTCGCCGCCTTCCGCCGGACCCAGCTGCGCCACGCCGACCGTATCCGCCGCTCGCGCGAGGAGCACGGCGAGATCCTGACCGCCATCGCCGAGGGGGACGGCGAGCTGGCCGCCCGCCGCATGCGCGCGCACATGCTGCGGGCCGCGGCCGCGCTCGGGCGCTACATCTCCGAGACCGGCTAGCTCTCGCGCCCCTCGCCGGGACGCCGCGCAGGCGCGCTCAACGCGTCCGCGAGCTTCCCGATCCGCTCGGCCGCGTGCCCGATCCCGGCCGCCGCCCGGGCGGCATCGTCGGACCGGGCGCGTTCGGCGGCCTCGGTGGCGGCGCGCAGCTGCGCCGTCTCAGCCTCCAGGGCGGCGAGCCGGCCGCGAACCTCTAAGAGTTCGTCGGCGATGGTCAGCGCGGCCATCACCTGCAGGCGCATGTCGCCGATCTCGCCGAAGCCCTTGCGCATCTCGCCGATGCGCGTCCCGAACGTCTCGGCGAGGCTGGCGAGGTGGGCCTCCTCGCCCGCGCCGCAGGACATGCGGTAGCTCCGGCCGTCGATCGTCACGTTGATGATGGGCATGGGATCAGGGGCCTGGGCGGCTCATGGGGCGGTCCGTATCGGCGAGGGCGCCATCTCAGGAGTGTCCGAGCACAGTCTGGACGGTCTCGATCGCGCGGTCGAGCCGGTGCCCGACCGCGCCGGTCGTGGCCTCGACGTCGGCCAGGCGCGCGCTCGCCGCGTCGAGGGCGGCGGCGAGCCGGGCGCGGTCCTCATCCATGAGGGCGAGCTCGGCATCCCGGTCGTCGGGCTGCGCATCCGCATCCAGGCGCCGGGCGACCGCGGCGTCCAGGCGCGTCAGCGCGGCGTCGAGCCGCGAGAGCGCTTGGTCGATGGAGCTCGTATCGGTCGTGTCGTCGGCCATGGAGTTTCCGCTCGCCTCGGATCGAAGCTTTCGGCCGGATGCACCCGGAATTCCAGCCCGAAATGTTGTCTGCATCGCTGACGGTGCAGGCGAACAATCCCGATTGCCCAACCCAGTTTATTGATTGTGGGAGACGGGGGTGTTTGTCACGGGCACGCGTTTGACAGGTCGAGGCGCCATGTTAGACAGCCGCGCGCTCTCGACAGAGACCGCGCGAGACATGCCGGATGGCCGGTCCGTGACAGTCCCGAGGCCTCAGCCGCCACCGTCGCATCCGACGTGTACGGGCTGGGAAGCCCGGCCTCTCCCGGCCCGGTTCATCGCAGGTTCAAATCCGCCCGCCCAGATCCGCCCGGCCCGGTCGGCCTGGCTGCGGGCCGCCGAGTTCGCTCCGAGGACCGCGCCCAAGGGCCCGGCGCGCGGTGCGCCGCATCAGGAAGGAGTCACGCCGTGACGAAGGTTGCCATCAACGGGTTCGGACGCATCGGCCGCAACGTCCTGCGGGCGATCGCGGAAGCCGGCCGCAGCGATATCGAAGTCGTGGCGATCAACGATCTCGGCCCGGTGGAGACCAACGCCCACCTGCTCCGCTTCGACTCCGTGCACGGGCGCTTCCCCGGCGAGGTCGCGGTGGACGGCGAGTTCCTGGTGGTGAACGGCAAGCGCATCAAGGTCACGGCCGTGCGCAACCCGGCCGAGCTGCCGCACCGGGACCTCGGCGTCGACATCGCGCTGGAATGCACCGGCATCTTCACTTCGAAGGACAAGGCCAAGGCCCATCTCGACGCCGGCGCCAAGCGCGTCCTGGTCTCGGCCCCAGCCGACGGCGCCGACCTGACCGTGGTCTACGGCGTCAACCACGACAAGCTCCTGGCCGAGCACCTCGTCGTGTCGAACGCCTCCTGCACCACGAACTGCCTGGCGCCGGTCGCCAAGGTGCTGGACGAGGCCGTGGGCATCGAGCGCGGCTTCATGACCACGATCCACTCCTACACCAACGACCAGCCGTCCCTGGACCAGATGCACAAGGATCTCTACCGGGGCCGCGCCGCCGCGCTCTCGATGATCCCGACCTCCACGGGCGCCGCCAAGGCGGTGGGCCTCGTCCTGCCGGAGCTGAAGGGCAAGCTCGACGGCACCGCGATCCGCGTGCCGACCCCGAACGTCTCGGCGGTGGACCTGGTGTTCACGGCCAAGCGCGCCACCTCGGTCCAAGAGATCAACGACGCGATCAAGGCCGCCGCTGCGGGCCCACTGAAGGGCGTGCTCGGCGTCACCGACCGGCCGAACGTCTCGATCGACTTCAACCACGACCCGCATTCGTCGACGTTCCATCTCGACCAGACCAAGGTCATGGACGGCACCTTCGTGCGCATCCTGTCCTGGTACGACAACGAGTGGGGTTTCTCGAACCGCATGGCCGACACGGCCGTGGCGATGGCCAAGCTCATCTGAGCCTGAACGCCCGCCGCCCCGGGGACGGACGGCGGGCGCGATCGTGATCGGACGGCCTCACCTCGCAACAGGGATTCTTCAGGGATGACCGACGCTTCGCAAGGCACGTCGAGCGGGCAAGGCTTCGTACCGCCAGCCCCACCGAAACCGGCTGCGCCGCCGCCCGCCACGGTCGCCACCCCGGCAGCGCCGGCTCAGTCGCACGCGCTCCCGGCCAATCAGCTATTCGACCAGCTGGCGCGGATCGAGGACAAGTGCTCCCGCATCGAAGACAAGTACGCCCGGTCCGAGGCTCTGCTGTCGCGGGTCGAGGACAAGGTCGAGAATGCCGCCAACCGGATGAACGAATCCGCGCGGCAATCCGACCTCGCCGCCCTGCGCACGGAGATGCGCGGGCTCGCTGATCGCACGCGGCGCCTGCCCGGCACCGGCGCGCTGGTCCTGACCGCGGTGATCACCGCGATCCTGACCGTCGTACTGATGGTCGCGGTGCAGCGGTTCAATCTCGACCGGCTCCTGCCGCAGCGGCCCGCCGCCACCGGCACGACCGTCCAGTAATCCCAGACGCCCCGTACAGGACCGCATGAGCGCCTTCCGCACCCTCGACGACGCCGGCCCGCTCACGGGCAAGCGCGTTCTGATGCGCGTCGACCTCAACGTGCCGATGGAGGGCGGCCGCGTGACCGACGCGACCCGCATCGAGCGCGTCGTCCCGACCATCCGCGAGGTGGCCGACAAGGGCGCAAGGGTGATCCTGCTGGCCCATTTCGGGCGCCCGAAGGGCAAGCGCGAGCCAAAGGATTCCCTGGAGCCGGTTGTGCCCGCCCTCGGTGCCGCCCTTGGCCGCACGGTCGCGTTCGCGGCGGATTGCGTCGGCGAGGACGCCGCGAAAGCGGTGGCGGCGATGCGGGACGGGGACGTCCTGCTTCTGGAGAATACCCGCTTCCATGCCGGCGAGGAGAAGAACGACGCGTCCTTCGCGGATGCTCTTGCTGCCAACGGCGATGTCTACGTCAACGAGGCGTTCTCGGCGGCCCACCGCGCTCATGCCTCGACGGAGGGGCTTGCGCATCGTTTGCCGGCCTTCGCCGGCCGCGAGATGCAGGCCGAGCTCGACGCCCTGACCAAAGGCCTGGAAGCCCCGCAGCGCCCCGTCATCGCCCTGGTCGGCGGTGCCAAGGTGTCGTCCAAGATCGATCTCCTGGAAAACCTCGTCGCCAAGGTCGACATGCTTGTGATCGGTGGCGGCATGGCCAACACCTTCCTGCACGCGCAGGGCAAGGCGGTCGGCAAGTCCCTGTGCGAGAAGGATCTGGCCGGGACCGCCACCCGCATACTGGCGGCTGCCGAGAAGGCCGGCTGCCGGATCATCCTGCCGGTGGACGCGGTGGCGGCCGCCGAATTCAAGGCTCAGGCACCGCACGAGACCGTACCGGTGGACGCGGTGCCGGAGAGCAGCATGATCCTCGATGCTGGCCCGCGATCGGTCGCCGAGATCAACGCCGCCATCGACGACGCCAAGACCCTGGTCTGGAATGGACCGCTGGGCGCTTTCGAACTCGCTCCGTTCGACGCCGCTACGGTGGCGGCCGCCCGGCACGCGGCCGGCCGCACGAGGGACGGCCGGCTCGTCTCCGTCGCGGGCGGCGGCGACACCGTGGCCGCCCTAAACCACGCGGGCGTCGCCTCCGACTTCACATACGTCTCGACGGCGGGCGGTGCCTTCCTCGAATGGCTCGAGGGCAAGGCCCTGCCGGGCGTCGAAGCGCTGCGGGCGAAGGGCTGAGAGCCTGCTTGATCCCGTGATATCAGTCGCATGACGTTCGAGACCGGCGGATATCCCAATCTCTCCCCTCATTCCGAGGTGCTGCGCAGCAGCTTCGCGGGAGAGTTCCAGGAATCGCCGAGCCTTCGGGAGGGCTCGTTGGCGGCTTGCGCGACGCGCAGGCTTCTCAGGATGGCGTTGCGGATCGGAAAGGCCCGCAGGACAGGCCTTGAAAATCGCGTGGGAGGACCGGAGCTGTGCTCCTCGCGCGCCACCACGCCCCTATCTATAGTCCCGGCTTCAACCGGCCGGCGGGCGACGCGATGAGCGACACCGTGGAGAACGCGACGATCGAGATCCTGAAAGGCATTGAGGCGCGCATCTGCGAGCGGAGACGCTCGGGCGCTTCGACAGGCTCGATTTCCGGCATGCTCGCGATGATGCGCGCCACGGCCGGGGATTTCGACGCCCGGATCGAAGCATTCGAGGAACGCGTCCCTGCTCTTGAGAGCAGGGCATTCTAGGTTTCCGTCGCCGGGGGCGAGCGGGCAGACCACCAGACGGCAAGCGGGAAGACAGGATATCATGGCACGGATCACCCTGAGACAGCTTCTCGATCACGCGGCCGAGCACGCGTACGGTGTGCCCGCGTTCAACCTGAACAACATGGAGCAGGGCCTGGCGATCATGGCGGCGGCGGACGCCACCGACTCGCCGGTGATCCTGCAGGCGAGCCGTGGCGCCCGCGCCTACGCCAACGACGTGGTGCTGGCCAAGCTGATCGACGGCCTGGTCGAGATCTACCCGCACATCCCGGTCTGCATGCATCTCGACCACGGGAACAACGAGGCCACCTGCGCTACGGCGATCCAGTACGGCTTCACCTCGGTGATGATGGACGGCTCGCTGAAGGCCGACGGCAAGACGCCGGCGGATTACAATTACAACGTCGAGATCACCCGCAACGTCACGAAGATGGCCCATTGGGCCGGCGTTTCGGTGGAGGGCGAACTCGGCGTGCTCGGCTCGCTGGAGAGCGGCCAGGGCGAGGCCGAGGACGGCCACGGTGCCGAGGGCACCCTGAGCCACGACCAGCTCCTGACCGACCCGGACGAGGCGGTGAAGTTCGTCGAGGCGACCAAGGTCGACGCCCTCGCTGTGGCCATGGGCACGAGCCACGGCGCCTACAAGTTCACCCGCAAGCCCGACGGCGAGGTGCTGGCGATGAGCGTGATCGAGGAGATCCACCGCCGCCTGCCGACGACCCACTTGGTGATGCACGGCTCGTCTTCGGTGCCGCAGGAGCTTCAGGACATCATCAACCAGCACGGCGGCCAGATGAAGCCGACCTGGGGCGTCCCGGTGGAGGAGATCCAGCGCGGAATCAAGCACGGCGTGCGCAAGATCAACATCGACACCGACAACCGCATGGCGATGACCGGCCAGATCCGGAAGGTGCTGACCGAGAACCCGTCCGAATTCGATCCGCGCAAGTACCTGAAGCCGGCGATGGAGGCGATGACCAAGCTGTGCAAGCAGCGCTTCGAGGAGTTCGGTACCGCCGGCCAGGGATCGAAGATCCGGCCGATCTCGGTCTCCGAGATGGCCAAGCGCTATGCCAGCGGCTCGCTCGACCCGAAGATCGGCGCGCGCTGACGCGTCGGGCAGCCGGTCCGATGAGCAGCAACCCCCGCCTCGCCCTCCTCGGGCCCCACAGCCTGGACGCAGATGGCATCGACGCCTTCGCGGCTGCGCTCGGCGCAGCCTGCGCGGCTGGCGACGTCGCGGCCGTGATCCTGCGGCTGGCCAGCACCGATGAGCGCGGGCTCACCGCCCGCGTCAAGCAGATCGCGGCGATCACGCAGGAGGTCGGGGCGGCGCTCGTGGTGGCCTGTCCGGGCTTCACCGGCGACCTCGTCTCGGTGGCGACCCGCGGCGGCGCCGATGGCGTCCATGTCGACAAGCCGCGCGACCTGAAGGATCTGCGCGACCGTCTCCGGGACGGGCGCATCCTCGGGGCGGGCGGCATCGAGACCAAGCACGGCGCCATGGAGGCGGGCGAGGCCGGGATCGATTACCTGATGTTCGGCGGCCTTTATCCGGACGGCGTGGCCCCCGATCCTGCGACGGTGCTGGCCCGGGCCGAATGGTGGGCCCAGATCTTCGAGACCCCGTGCGTCGCGGTCGCCGTGACGGCGGATGAGATCGCCCCGCTGGCGGCGACCGGGGCCGAGTTCGTCGGACTGGAGAGCGGCCTCTGGCTGAATGATCCGGGCGCGGTCGAGCGCGCGCAGCGCGGGTTCCAGGAGCGGGTTGCGTGAACGGACGGTCCGCGCATCTCGCGGCACTTCTTATCGCGGGACTGGTCCCGGCGATGCCGATTCTCGCGGCGTCGGGACCGGCCGAGCCGTCGAAGGCCGCGACCCAGCCCGACAAGAAGCCGATGCCGGAGCTGCCGAGCCCCTACACGCCGAACTATTCCCGGGGCGCCGTTCCGCCCGCCACCGGCCAGCCGCCTGATGTCGCCTACGGCGCCTACCAGCGCGGCCAATACGTCACCGCCTTCCGGGAGGCCACCAAGCGCATCGAGGCGAATCCCAAGGACGCGGCGGCGATGACGCTGCTTGGGGAACTGTACAACCAGGGCCTCGGAGTGAAGCAGGACCCGGTCAAGGCCGCCGAATGGTACCGGCTCGCCGCCGCCCAGAACGATGCGGCCGCGATGGCGTCGCTGGGCCTGATGGCGCTGGACGGCCGCGGCATGCCGAAGGATACCAAGGCTGGCCGGCGCTGGCTGGAGCAGGCCACCGCCAACGGCTCGTCCACGGCCGCCTACAATCTCGGCCTGATCCTGATCGGCTCCGGCGCGACACCCGACGAGGCTGCCGCGGCCGCACAATTCCGCAAGGCCGCGGATGCCGAGATCGGTCCGGCCCAGCACGATCTGGGGGTGCTCTACCTTCAGGGCCGCGGCGTCCCGAAGGACCCCGGCAAGGCGGCCCAGTGGTTCCGGCGGGGGGCCGATAACGGCGACCTCGCCAGCGAGGTCGAATACGCGATCCTGCTGTTCAACGGCAACGGCGTGACCAAGGACGAACGCTCGGCCGCCCGCTACTTCCTTCACGCGGCCTCACGGGGGAACGCGATCGCGCAGAACCGGATCGCACGCCTCTACGCGGCCGGCCGCGGCGTCTCCAAGAACCTCATCGAGGCCGCGGCCTGGAACCTCGCCGCGGCCGCGCAGGGCCTGTCCGATGCCTGGCTCGATCAGACCTTGTCGGGTCTCTCCGCCGAAGAGCGCACTCGCGCCGAGCGCCTCGCCAACGAGCGGATCGAGCAGCGCTGAGGGCTCATTCGGCCGCCTTGGACCAGTCGACGCCGGCCTCGAGTTCCGGGAGCAGCACGACGCTCTCCTGCTCGTTCGGGTCGGTCCGGGCGATCACCGCGGTCACCGGCTCGGTCTGGCTGCGGTTATAGGGCAGGTGCGGCACGTCGGCGGCGATGTAGACGAACTCGCCGGCGCCCGCGATCACGTGGTGCTCGAGGTTCTCGCCCCAGAAGCAGCCCGAGACTCCCGACAGGACATGGATCGCCGTCTCGTGCGATTCGTGCTTGTGGGCATGGGCGCGCTCGCCCGGCGGGATTTCCAGGAGCTGGAGATGCAGGGCCTTGGACCCTACGGCCTCTGCGGAGATCGCCGGGCGATAGATGTGCCCCTGCTTGCCGCGGAACGGCGCGCTCTCGCGCACCACCATAAGCCCCTGCCTCGGTGTTTCGGATACGCCGCTCATGTGTCCCCCACTTTGAAGACGGAATCCACGGGGATCTGCAGGCCGTTGACCAGGGCATTGGTCTGGTTCGCCGTGCCGACCACCGCGAGGAACTCCCCGTGCTGCTCGGCGGTCAAGCCCTTGGCGCGGGCGGCGGCGGTGTGGGAGTGGATGCAGTAGGGGCAGCCATTGACGATCGAAACCGCCATGTACACCAGCTCCTTCGTCAGCGGGTCGAGAGCCCCGGGCGCCATCACGGTCTTGAGGCTGGTCCAGGTCCGTTCCAGCAGAGCCGGATCATTGGCGAGGCCGCGCCAAAAATTGTTCACGAAATCGGAGCCGCGGGTCGCGCGGATGTCGGCGAAGATCGCCTGCACCCGCGGATCGGCCTCCGCCTCGACATCGGTCCAGAGCTGCACGGTCGCCATCGGTCTTCCCCCTCCGGGCCGTCTCAGAGTTTGCACGCCCCGTCGAGCGCCTGGTTCTCGGCCTCCGTGAACAGGCGGGATCGGATATGGAAGCGCTTCTCGCGCCCGTTCTCGAGCGAGAACATGCCCCCGCGCCCGGGCACGACATCCAGGATGAGGTGGGTGTGCCTCCAGACGGCGAATTGCGAGCGCGAGATGTAGAAGTCTGCACCGCCGACGCGGCCGAGATGGACGTCGGCATCGCTCACCAGGAAGTCGCCCACGGGGTAGCACATCGGCGAGGATCCGTCGCAGCAGCCGCCGGACTGATGGAACATCACCGGCCCGTATTCGCCCCTGAGTTCCTCGATCAGCGCCAGCGCCTTCGGGGTGGCGGTGACCCGCAGCGGCGTGCCGTCGGCCCCTGCCTGCTCCGCGGTGGTGGCCTCGCCCGTCGAACCGGCGTCCATGCTGCCCTCCCCTGTTGGAATGTGAATATGCGTGTTCGGCAGCGGATTTCCACGCCCCCGCTCCGAAGCAGCCCAATGTCCGAGCTGGTGCCGGATTGCCGTCTGCCGCGTTGCCTTACCGAAGGGCGCCCGTCCCGGGGGCGCCGCACGTGCCGTCTCGGGAGCCCACACCCGCCATGAGTTCACTCGGTCAAGCCACCAGTCTCGCCATCGCCCTGGTCGGCCTCGCCGCCCCGGCGAGCGCCGATCCGCTGTCGCTGAGGATCCAGACCCGCGAGCAGCCCCTGTTCCTCCAGCACGCTTGGCACAGGGCCGTGAACCCGAACGTCACGCCGGACAATCCGATGGGTATCGTCGGCTGGGACGGTCCGCCAGACGATGTGCCCAGCGTGAGCGGCGATGCCGGCCCGATGGCGCCCGGCTCGATCGCCAATGCTCCCTTCGAGGGCTACAGCACCTATTGAGACCCGGGGCCGGCGTTACCCGGGCTATCCACGCTATCGGATCCGTGATGCCGCGCGCGGACCTCGACGCGCCGGCCCGCATCAGGCCGGGCAGCACCACCCTCCGCGGCGATCCGGGACCCAGCGACCTTATCACCGGCCACGCCGACAGTGGCCTGGCGGTACGCCTGTTGAGAGTCGAGACGGCCGCCGACCTGCGTATCCAACGGCACAATGGCAAGTCGGCCGAAATCGCCGCTTTCTGAAACTTGGCTTCCCGCGACGAAAATGCCCCGGCCGGGAGGCCGGGGCGAGTCAGTCTCGGGGGTAACCCGGACCAGAGAACTCAGAAGAAACCGAGCTTCTTAGCCGAGTAGCTGACCAGCATGTTCTTGGTCTGCTGGTAGTGATCGAGCATCATCTTGTGGGTCTCGCGGCCGATGCCGGACTGCTTGTAGCCGCCGAAGGCCGCGTGGGCCGGGTAGGCGTGGTAGCAGTTGGTCCAGACGCGGCCGGCCTGGATCTCCCGGCCGAAGCGATAGGCGCGGGTCCCGTCGCGGGTCCAGATGCCGGCGCCGAGGCCGTAGAGCGTGTCGTTGGCGATCGAGAGCGCCTCGGCGTCGTCCTTGAAGGTCGTGACCGACAGGACCGGGCCAAAGATCTCCTCCTGGAAGATCCGCATCTTGTTGTGGCCGCGGAAGACCGTGGGCTGCACGTAGAAGCCCTCGGCCAGCTCGCCCTCCTTGACGTTCCGCTCGCCGCCGGTGAGCAGCTGCGCGCCTTCCTGCCGGCCGATATCGATGTAGCTGAGGATCTTCTCCATCTGCTCGCCCGAAGCCTGGGCGCCGATCATCGTGGCCGGATCGAGGGGCGAGCCCTGGGTGATCGCTTCCACGCGTTTGATCGCCCGCTCCATGAAGCGGTCGTAGATCGACTCGTGCACGAGCGCGCGGCTCGGGCAGGTGCAGACCTCGCCCTGGTTCAAGGCGAACATCGTGAACCCTTCGAGCGCCTTGTCGAAGAAGTCGTCGTCCTCGTTCGCCACGTCGGCGAAGAAGATGTTCGGCGACTTGCCGCCGAGCTCGAGCGTCACCGGGATCAGGTTCTGCGAGGCGTACTGCATGATCAGGCGGCCGGTGGTCGTCTCACCGGTGAACGCGATCTTGGCGATGCGCGGTGACGAGGCGAGCGGCTTACCGGCCTCCAGGCCGAAACCGTTGACGATGTTGATCACGCCCGGCGGCAGCAGGTCGGCCAGCAGCTCCATCACCACCAGGATCGACGCGGGGGTCTGCTCGGCCGGCTTCAGCACCACGCAATTGCCGGCCGCGATCGCCGGCGCCAGCTTCCAGACCGCCATCAGGATCGGGAAGTTCCATGGGATGATCTGGCCGACGACCCCGAGAGGCTCGTGGAAGTGGTAGGCGACCGTGTCGTGGTCGATCTCGGAGATGGAGCCTTCCTGCGCGCGGACGCAGCCGGCGAAGTAGCGGAAATGGTCGATCGCCAGTGGGATGTCGGCGTGGGTCGTCTCGCGGATCGGCTTGCCGTTATCCCAGGTCTCGGCCAGGGCGATCAGATCGAGGTTCTCCTCCATCCGGTCGGCCATCTTGTTGAGGATGCGGGCGCGCTCGGCCGGGGCGGTGCGGCCCCAGGATTCCCGGGCGGCGTGGGCGGCGTCCAGCGCCTTCTCGACATCGGACGCGTCGGAGCGGGCGACCTCGCAAATCACCTTTCCGGTGATCGGCGATGTGTTCTCGAAGTAGCGGCCGGCGCTCGGCGCGACCCATTGTCCGCCGATGAAGTTATCGTAGCGGGCCGAGAAGGGCGACTTCGTCCGGGCGTCGCCGAGGAATTCCGGCTTGTTCATGGCTCTGTTCCCTCCGTAGGCCCCGGCCTCGCGAACCGCGGCTCTTGGGCTGTAGCTGGCACGCGGGCAGCCGTTTCGATCGGCCTTGCCCGGTTCGGCTGTGGTTTAAGCCAATGGCTTTTGGCTCGCCGAATCAAGGTGGACTTTTGGCCAGTGCGCGAGCCGCGGGATCCTACGCCCTTCCGATCGGGACCGCGAGGGGACAATTCTCGCAAGCCCGAGACTGGCTCAAGTGCCATCGAGGACGGCTCTTTCGCCCGAACGATCCGAAAATCGTCACATCAAGACTGGAACCTGCGCACGCTGCCGCGGCGCTGACCTTGGCCGTTACCGTCACTGTCTGGGCCGGCGCGGCTTTCACCCGGCGAGTGCGAACGGCAGCGCGACCGCAGCCAGCGGCAGCGCGGCCAGGGCGGCCGCCCGCAGCCAGGTCGGTCGGTAGGAGATCAGTGCCACCACCGCCAGCCCCGCGCCGGTGAGCCCCCCGGTCCATTGGACCGGCCCGAAACTCCAGCCGGCGCAGGCGACCGCGACCGTGAACGAGAGGATGAGCCCCGACCACCCGGCCGCCCGCAAGCCCCGGCTCCGGCCGCGGGGCAGCGGGACGTCGAACGTGCCGCGGTGGTGCCGGTCGAGGCTCAGCGCCAGGGCGGCGAAGCTCGAGAAGCTCAGAAGGAGGTTCAGCACCAGGGCGGCGATGGTCACGCTTCTGCGGTCCTGGGGATGGACGTCCCAGGCGCACGCAGCGTCCTCGGGCGGCGGGCCGCGATGCGCGCGCCGAGCGCCAGCAGCACGCCGAGGACGAGCATCGCGGCGTCGAAGCCAAGGAATCGCGCTTGCCCGACGGTCAGGATGTCGGTGACGGGGATCGCCAGGACGGCGACGGCCGCGACGCCCAGGGCGACCGGCCATGCTCTCGCCGGCGGGTACAGCGCCGATGCGACGGCGGCGAGGGCCCAGGCCGCGAAGAAGCCGCGCACCTCCCAGTCGGCCCGGTCGGCAAGGTCGACGGGCAGCAGGCGGTTGGCGAGAAAATACGCGGCGAGGCCGGTGGGGAGACCGGTGATGGTGCCGAGGTTCAGGATGCGAACGAGGCGGAGGCCGAGACCCGCCGGGCTCGCGCCCTTCGGCGCCCGCGCCACGGTCCAGAGCACGAGGCCGCTGGCGACGGTAGCGGCGCCCATCGTCCCGCACAGGAAGAACAGGAGGCGCAGGGGCGCGGCGGCGAAATGCGCCTCGTGCAGTCCGATCATCACGGCGCCTGTACGGGTCGCCGCGCCGACGTGGCCGGTGCGCGCGTACTCGGTGCCGGTATCGCCCGCATAGGCGATCTGCGGATGCAGATGCGCCAGGCCGGGTGCCTCCTCGAAGATTGCCGTGACGGTCGCCGCAGCGTCGCCGGGCATGGTGACCCACAGCGTCTCGGGCGTTTCGCCGGCCGCGGCGATCGCGCGTGACACGATCTCGCCGAGCGGCAGCAGCGTCCCAGGCCGTCCTGCCGGCGCACGCATCTGCGGCATCAGGCCCGCTTCGGTATAGTAGCGGAGGCCATCGTGCCGATATGCCGCCTGCACGCCCCAGGGCATCAGCATCGGCGCGAGCGTCACGAGGCCGGTATAGACGATCATCAGGTGGAACGGCAGCGCCAGGACCCCGACCACGTTGTGGGCGTCGAGCCAGCCGCGCTGCGCCGAGCGGTCGCGTCGGAAGGTGAAGAAATCGGCGAAGATGCGCCGGTGCGTGACGACGCCGGAGATCAGCGACACCAGCAGGATCATGGCGCAGACTGAGACGATCCAGCGACCCCAGAGCGGCGGGAGACTCAGTTCAAAGTGGAAGCGGTAGAGGAAATCTCCCCCCTTCGTGTCGCGGGCCTTCGATCTCTCGCCGGTGGCGGGATCGAGGAGGGCCCTGTGGTACGGCCCGTCTTGATCCTTCCACCAGAAGACCTCGACCGCCGGGTCCTCCGCCGTCGGGAGCTTGACCGACCAACCCAGGGCATCCGGCATGACCCTGCCCAGATAGGCGCCGGCACGCGTGGCCGCCGCGACGGGATCGGTCGCCGTCTCGGTCAGTTCGGGCTGCATCCAGCGCGAGATATCGGTGCGGTAGTAGCTTGCGGTCCCGGTCACGAAGATCGCGAACAGCACCCAGCCGACCACGAGGCCGGACCAGGTGTGAAGCCACGCCATCGACTGTCGGAAGCTCTTGCCCCGGCTCACGCGGCCCCCGCTGTCGTGAAGGCGCCGGCGAGCCACAACGCACCGGCGAGCAGGGCCGCCAGAAGCCCGAGGGACAACGCCGCCCGGGCGAGCGTCCGCGCGGCGAAAACCCAGATCACGACCGCCGCCAGGATTGCGAAGCTCGCGAGCGTCCCGGTCGAGACGGCCTCGGCGCGGGAAAACGGCAGGACCAGCGCCATGAGGGCGGCCGACAGCGCGGCGACGGCATAGCCGCCGAACGCCGCCAGGGCCACGCGCCCGGCGACCGCCAGACGACAGGTCAGGTCCGGCATGGGGCGGCCGCTCATCGAGCGTTCTCTCGGTATCGTGAGCCCATGGCGCGGCCTAGCAGCGCCGGACCCGACGTCGCAACGCCTATGTTCCGGAACGATTCCAGTGTGAGCAGAGGTGCTTAGGCTGTCGCAGGCCCGGCGAGAGCGACCCACCGCTTAAGCGCGCCGCAGATCAGTCGAGCCGCGGACGAGGGGTGGATCCGGCGCGGTTGTGCCGAATCAGCGCGCGGCCGCGGCGGTTGCGCCGCTCCGGCCAGACCGGCGCAGTGCGGTGGCGGCGTCGCGGGCGCTCGGCGGCAGGTCGGAGCCGGCGGCCGGCCGCCCGAATGCGGCTCCAGGCACGGGCGCGGGTGAACCCGTCACCCTGTCGCGCTCTTCGCCTCGGGCGTAGCCCGCGTTGAGGCCGGCGTAGAATCCGGTGAAGTCCTCCGCCTGCGCGGCGGTGCTCGCGAGCACGAGAGGGATCATCGACAGCAGCGCGCGGTACATGGCCGTCTCGAAACGACGAAAGCGGCGGCCCGGTCAGGAGCCGCCGCTTCAGATCATCGCCATGGATCGCGGCGGGAAAGCGGCCGCGAGGACCTGTCAGTCTTCGACGTTGATGCTCTGGGCCTCGCGGCCCTTCTGCCCCTCGACCACGCCGAGGGTGACCTGCTGGCCTTCCGCGAGCGATTCGAGGCCGGCGCGCGACAGGGCGGAGCGGTGCACGAACACGTCCTTGCCGCCGTCATTCACCGAGACGAAGCCGAAGCCCTTGGCGGGATCGTACCACTTCACGGTTCCGCTCATCTCGACCGAGGGGCCGGAGGCGACACGGCCGCCGCCACCAAAGCCACCGCCACCGCCACCGCCACCGTAGCCGCCACCGGCACCACCGCCGTAGCCGCCACCGCCGCCGCCGCCGAAGCGCTCACCACCGAACCCGCCGGGGCGCGGACGCATCTCGCGCCGAGGCGCGGGCGCCTCGGCCGTCGACGTGTCGACGCTGGTTACGCTCGTGACCTGCGGGCCCTTCTGACCCTGCGCCGTGGTGACCGTCAGCCGGGTGCCCGGCATCAGATCGGCGTGGCCGGCAGCCTCGACGGCGCGGATGTGGAGGAAGGCATCGCCCGATCCGTCGCCGAGTTCGACGAAGCCGAAGCCCTTCTCCTTGTTGAACCACTTGACCGTGGCATCACGCTCCGGTCCGGTTGCGACAGGCGCCGCACCGCCGCGGGCCGGGCCACGGTCGAAACCGCCGCCACCGAAACCGCCGCCGCCGCCACCACCGAAACCACCACCGCCGTATCCGCCGCTGGGGGGAGCCTGATCAGGCCATCTCGGCTCGCCACTCTCGTCGAAGCCGCGCTTCTGCGGCCCCCTGAAATCACGACCACGTCCCATCGAAAGCTCGCAAAAACCGTCCGCCGCCCTTGTCTCGAATACCGCGTGCGCGCCATCTCAGACAGCCCACGCCCCGCACTATCATTACCCCAGGTCGCGGTAACCAAGAATAACGCCCCAGTCCTGACGCAATCGGGCCTTGACCGCAAGGACCTTCTTGGCTCAGACGCGCCCGTTTCGTTACTTTCTTGCGGCAAGCAACGCTGTTCGACGTCGCCGCCGGTGATGGCGTTCGCCTTGCGGCCGAGGGTGTTAGCGAAACGCAAACGCTGTTCGGCTAGATTCACGCGGCGCCCCGCAACGGCACCCGGCCATGATCGCGACACCGACCTTTCCCGATCTCTCGGCCCTCGTCGTGGACGAGAGCCTCTATATCCGCCGAATCGTTCGCGACATGCTCATGCGGGTGGGCATCAAGCGCGTCCTCGAGGCTCCGGACGGTGCTGAGGCTCTCGGCGTCCTGGCGGAGAGCAAGCCCGACATCAGCATCATCGACTGGGACCTGTCGATCCTGTCGGGCGAGGAGTTCATCCGGCTGGCGCGCACGCCGACGACCTCGCCCTGCCCCACCATCCCGATCATCCTGATGCTCGCCCAGCCGCGCCGGAACGTCGTCGACCGGGCGGTTGCGCTGGGGGTCAACGAGATCATCGCCAAGCCTTTCTCGCCCAAGACCCTGTGGTCGCGCCTCGACGAGGTGATCAACCGGCCTCGCCCCTACTCCCAGGTCAAGAGTATCTTGAGGCCGATTCCGCGCCGGGCCAGCGCCATGAAGGCTGTCGCCTGACCCGGGATACGATCGGACGTTGCAGTTCCCGACCGACCCTGTAGGGTCTGTGGTCGAGAATGGCCGAGCGCGACGCTCCTGGCTGACCCGAAGGATCGACGGCCGCGCCGATGAGGGACGAGACCGCCGCGGCCGCGCCGTCCCGCACTCCGACCGGCGCAGCGCCGCTCCAACCGCCGGCCCAATTGCCGGGTCGCGATCGCCGTCGCATGGCCTATGCGGCGCTGGACCTCGGCACGAACAATTGCCGCCTGCTGATCGCCGAGCCGACTTTCAGCGGCTTCCGGGTGATCGACGCGTTCTCGCGCATCGTCCGCCTCGGCGAGGGCCTCGGTACTTCCGACCGCCTGAGCGAGCCGGCGATCGAGCGGACCGTGGAGGCGTTGCGCATCTGCCGTACCAAGATGCAGGCGCGCGGCGTGCGGCGCGCGAAGGTGATCGCCACGGAGGCCTGCCGGCTCGCCGTCAACGGTGCGGCCTTCGTGGACCGCGTCCGCCGCGGCGTCGGCCTCGACCTCGAAATCGTCGATCGACAGACCGAGGCCTATCTCGCCGTGACGGGCTGTGCCGCCCTGGCCGACCCGCTGGCGGAATCCGTGGTGATCTTCGACATCGGCGGCGGCTCGACCGAGATCGCGTGGCTCGACGGCGAGGCCGCGAACCCGTCCACAGACCCGACCCTACGGATCCGCGCATGGGATTCGCTGCCGGTGGGCGTCGTCACCCTGGCCGAGCGTCACGGGGGGGCCGAGGTCACGCGCCGCATGTTCGAGGGTATGGTCGAAGAGGTGGCCGAGAAGCTCTCGGCCTTCGCGCTCCGGGCAGCGGCCGCCGCCACCGCCCCGCATTTCCATCTGCTCGGCACCTCCGGGACCGTGACGACGATCGCCGCGATGCACCTGCGGCTGGCGCGCTACGAGCGGCGGCGGGTCGATGGCCTGTGGATGAACGACGACGAGGTCTCGACCGCGATCGACGACCTGCTCGACACCCGCCTGGAGCAGCGCGCCGACAATCCCTGCATCGGCCGCGACCGGGCGGATCTGGTGCTCGCGGGCTGCGCGATCCTGGAGGCGATCCGCCGGGCCTTCCCGTCCGAGCGCCTGCGCATCGCCGACCGGGGCCTGCGCGAGGGGCTGCTGATGAACATGATGCGGGAGGACGGCGTCTGGAACAGGAAGGCCGTCCGATGACGATCCGGCCGAAGGGGCTCCTGCAATGAGCGACCGGCGCGGCGGCGCGGGCTCCACCGGGGGCGTTCGCGGTGAGCTGAAGCAGCGCGTGAAGACCGGCCGCGGCCGGACCCTGTCGCAGAAGCGCTGGCTGGAGCGCCAGCTCAACGACCCGTATGTCGCCCGCGCCAAGCGCGAGGGCTACCGGTCCCGGGCGGCCTACAAGCTCATCGAGATCGACGAGCGCTACAAGCTGCTGAAGGCGGGCCAGCGGGTCGTCGATCTCGGGGCGGCCCCGGGCGGCTGGTCGCAGGTGGCCGCGCGGACCGTTGGGGCCACCGGGCGTGTCGTCGGCATCGATCTCCTGGAGATCGAGCCGATGGCCGGGGTCGACTTCATCACCCTGGACTTCCTCGATCCCGAGGCGCCGGCGAAGCTCACCGAGATGCTCGGGGGGAAGGCCGACCTCGTCCTGTCCGACATGGCCGCCAACGCCACCGGCCACAAGAAGACCGACCATTTGCGCATCATCGGGCTGGCCGAGACCGCGGCCGAATTCGCCCGGGAGGTGCTGGGCCCGGGCGGTGCCTATCTCGCCAAGGTGCTCCAGGGCGGCACCGAGCACGCCCTTCTGGCCGATCTGAAGCGCGATTTCGCGACGGTGCGCCACGTGAAGCCGGCCGCCAGCCGAGCCGATTCGAGCGAGCTCTACGTGCTGGCCACCGGCTATCGCGGCTCGCCAGGGCGGATTTCGACGCCGGACGAGGTCTGAGCCGCGCGCCGATGCTGGTCGAGTGGGCGCTGTCGCTGGCCAATCCCGCGCCGCTGCGCCTGCGCCGCCTCGGCTACGTCCGCCAGAGCGGCCTGCTCCATGCCCGGTCCCGCCGCTGCCGCGCGGCCTGGGCGCCGCATCTCGCGCGGGCGCGCGGCGTGATCACGGCATCCGCAGAAGCGACCACGCGGCGCGGGGTGGCGGTGGTGCTCGGCTCCGGTCTCCTCGACGACGTGCCCCTCGACGCGCTCGCCACTCGGTTCGACCGGGTGCAGCTTGTCGACGCGGTGCATCCGTGGCCGGCGCGCCTTGCCGCACGGCGATACCGCAACGTCGCGCTCGTGACCGCCGAGATCAGCGCCGGCCTGATGGAGCGCGCCCTGGCGGAGGCCTGCGCGGAGGCCGATCTGATCGTCTCGGCCAATCTCCTGTCGCAGCTACCGATCGTTCCCATCGATGCCTACGAGGCCCGGGGCCGCGAGGCCCCGCCGAGGCTCGGCGCTCAGATCGTGGAGACCCATCTCGGCGCCCTCGACGCGCTCGCCGCCGGGAGCGAGCGGATCTGCCTGATCACCGACACGGTGCAGCGCGAGGAGGACCGCCAGGGCCGGGTCACCGACAGCCTCGACCTGATGTTCGGCGTGGCGCTGCCGCCGCCTTCGGTCTTCTGGGACTGGGAGCTCGCCCCCTTCGGCGAGGTCGGCCGCCGCCATCGGCTCATCCACCGGGTCCACGCCTATCCGGATTGGCGTGCCGCCCGGGCCTGACCGCCAGTCCGCGCCGCCAAATCTCTGCCTCCGACACGAGAAGAGCCGCCCCGGTCTCCCAGGACGGCTCGATCACGTGCAGATCTCCGCGGCGTGCCGACTTATTCGGTCGGTGCGTCCTCAGCGGGCGTGCGGGCCTCGCCCTCTTCGGCGACGCTCTCGAAGCGCGGCCTGCGGCGGCGGCGTGGCTTCGCGGCGGGCGCCTCGTCGGCGGCGGCCTCCGGGGCCGGAGCCACCGGCTGCTCGATCGGCGTGGTGGCGGCGACCGGACGGGCCGGCGCCATCAGGAAGGCCGGCAGGCCGGCGGCATCCTCCGCGACCGCGGGAGCGGGAGCGGCTTCCCGGCGGCGCTCGCGACGCGGAGCCGGCTCGGCCTGACGCGGGGTTTCGCTGCGCGGCGCCGCCTCGCTCCGGGGCTCGGTCCGACGCGACGGGCGGTCGTCCTGACGAACCTCCTGACGGCTGTCCTGCTGCCGGACCTCCGGACGTGCCCCTTCGGAGCGCCCGGCCTCGTAGCGGCCCTGGTCACCGCGAACGTCCTGCCGGTTGTCCTGGCGATCCTGCCGGTAGTCCTGGCGGCCGTAATCCTGTCGGTTCTCTTGCCGGTTGTCTTGGCGATCCTGCCGGTAATCCGGCCGTTGATAGTCTTGCCGCTGCGGGTCTTGCCGCTGCGGGTCTTGCCGTTGGTAATCCTGCCGGGGCTGATCCTGCCGCCGATAGTCCTGCCGGGGGTTATTGTCGAACCGGCGCTGGTCGCGGTTCTGGAAGCGGTCACGTCCCTGCTCGCGGCCCTGATTCAGGTCCGGTCGCATCTCGTAGGGCTGGGGCTGCTGACCGGGATCGCCATCGTCATAGCCGTTATAGGCGTGGCCGTTCTGCGATGGGCCGCTGCCCTGCCCCTCGTCGTCGCCCTCATCCATCTCCTCGTCGTAGGGACGGCTGGCATATCCGCCGGTATTGGCCGGCCGAGTCTGCTCTTGAGCACCTGAAACTATCCGGAAATAGTGTTCGCCGTGCTGAAAATAGTTCTCGGCCGCCACAGGATCGCCCGCCGCCTGCGCGTCACGGGCGAGCTGCGCGTACTTGTCGGCAATATGCTGCGCCGTGCCGCGGATTTTGACGTCGGGGCCGTTGGATTCGTACGAGCGCGTCAGCGGGTTCGGACCTTTGGGCCGATTGCGGCCGCGCATCCGTCGATTCTGGTTTGGTCTCATCGGTCTACAGTGACCCTCGTTCACGCAAACGACTGTCTTTGGGGCGCCCGGCGTCGATCTCGAGACGCGCTCCGGCTAAGGCACCCGGTTGAGCCGCGCGTGCGACCACGTCGCAATCCGCGCGTCCGTCTGACCATCCCTCGCACCGCGCGCCCGGGGAAAGACGCCGGAAACCAGCCGATTGTCAGGTTCGAGTGCTGTCGTACCGCCGCGCAGTCACATGCGCGCTCTGGTCCGACGTTCGGGGATCAGCGAACCAAGCAACGATCAGCGCACGTTGCCGACCCTATCGTGGTCCGTCTTAACGAACCGTTCGCGATCTTCAAGCCGACTCTAGCGTTCCCCGATAGATGCAACAAGCATTTTTTCGACGCGGCGAGCGTCGGACGAGACTTAGGCATCCGTGTGTCCCGATGGAAGACCAAAGCTCAGCACCCGGTCGTGGCCGGCAAGATCGCGCGTGAGGCCGCGATCGATGAAGCCGGCTGCGCGCGCGAGGGCACGGACCGCCTCGGCTTGGTCGAAGCCGATCTCCATCACCAGAGTCCCGCCTGCGGCAAGCAGCGCGGCGGCGCGCACGCCGTCAAGGATGCGCCGATAAGCGACGAGCCCGTCCGGCCCTCCGTCGAGGGCCGCGAGCGGATCGTGGCCGCGGACCTCCCGATCGAGGCCCGGAATGAGGTCCTGCGCGATGTAGGGCGGGTTCGAGACCACGAGGTCGAAGGCGCCCCCCACCGCGTCGCACCAATCCCCAGCCACGAAGGCAGCCTGGTGCCCGAGCCCGTTCGCGACCGCGTTGTACCGGGCCATGCGCAGGGCGGCGGGCGCGCGGTCGAGGCCCACGCCGAAGGCGCGCGGCAGTTCGCTCAGGAGCGCCGCGAGGATGCAGCCGGATCCGGTGCCGAGATCGAGGCAGCGCAAGGCCGCCTTTCGGTCCGGCACGGCGGCGAGGGCGGCCTCGACGAGAATCTCGGTGTCCGGGCGTGGCACCAGAGTTTCGGGCGCCAGTCGCATCGGAAGGCCCCAGAATTCCCAGGCTCCGAGAATCCGGGCCACGGGTTCGCCCGCGAGCCGCCGAGCCAGGGCGGCGTCGAGGCCGGTTGCCTCGTCCGGGTCCAGGATCCGCTCGCCCTCGAGCAGGAGGTCGCTGGACTCCAGGCCGAGCAGGCCCAGCATGAGGAAGCGCGCATCGCCTGCGGCCTCCGCGATCCCTCCGGCCGCCAGGAGGGCCGTGCTCCGCCGCAGCGCCGCGCGGCGTGACAGGCCCTGGCTCGACCCTTCCGCCACGGCGCCGCTCAGGCCATGCCCTCGGCGGCGAGGAGTTCCGCCTGGTGTTCGCTGATCAGGGCATCGACCACCTCGTCGAGCGCCGTGCCGGCCATGACCTCCTCCAGTTTGTAGAGGGTCAGGTTGATGCGATGGTCGGTCACCCGGCCCTGCGGGAAATTGTAGGTGCGGATGCGCTCGCTGCGGTCCCCGGAGCCGACCTGCGCCCTGCGGTCGGCGGCACGGGCGGAATCCTTTGCGGTCCGCTCGGCGTCGTAGAGCCGGGCGCGCAGCAATGCCATGGCGCGGGCGCGGTTCTTGTGCTGCGAGCGCTCTTCCTGGACGAATACCACGATGCCGGTCGGCAGGTGGGTGATGCGGATAGCCGACTCGGTCTTGTTGACGTGCTGGCCGCCCGCGCCCTGGGCGCGCATCGTGTCGATCTTCAGGTCCGCGTCGTTGACGACGATATCGACCTCCTCGGCCTCCGGCAGGACGGCCACGGTGGCCGCCGAGGTGTGGATGCGCCCCTGGGTCTCGGTATCCGGCACGCGCTGCACCCTGTGCGCGCCGCTCTCGTACTTGAGTCGCGCGAAGACGCCCCTGCCCTTCACCTCGGCCACGACCTCGCGGAAGCCGCCGACCGCGCCTTCGCTCTCGGAGATCACCTCGACGCGCCAGCCCTTGGCCTCGGCATATTTCGCGTACATGCGGAACAGGTCGCCCGCGAACAGAGCCGCCTCGTCGCCGCCGGTGCCGGCGCGGACTTCCAGGATCGCGCTCTTCTCGTCGGCCGCGTCCTTGGGTAGCAGCATGAGCTGGAGCGCACGGTGGGCGGCCTCGAGCTGCTCCTGGGCCTCGGGCTTCTCCTCGGCCGCCAGCGCGCGCATCTCGGGATCAGTGCCGGGCTCGTCGATCAGCGCCTCGACGCCCGAGAGGTTCTCCAGTGCCGCCCGGTAGGTGCGGATCGCGTCCACGACGGGATCGAGTTCGGATAGTTCCCGCGAGAGCTGGACCACGGTTTCGGATTCGCCCTCGCCCGAGGCGAGTTGCGCGGTAACGATATCGTGCCGCGCCAGGATCGCGTCGAGGCGCTCGGTTGGAAAGGGGATCATCGCCCGTGTTTCTGCAGGTCTGCGCGCACGGCGTTCCGGGCCGGGCGCGGGTCCGGTCTCAGGGATGGAAGCGCGGGATCAGGGGGCTGACCAATACGGCAAGACTCGTACCCCCATCCCACGCTTCTTCCATTGGAGAGCGGAAGCCGCGGCGCATCGACCGAAATCGTCGTGGCTTTGCCGTACAACCCCGGCCGAACCTTCGGCAAGGGTCGTCTGCGGGCTTTAGATAGGTACGCCGTGCGCGTGCGCGAAGGCGGTGAGCGCCGGGCGCAGGGAATCGCCGTCGTGCATACGCGCCATCTCGGTGTCGATGAGTTCGGATACGGCGCGCGCGTCGAGGCTGAGCACCATCGCCTTGACCGGTCCGATGGCGGCCGGCGACATCGACAGCTTCCGGTAGCCGAGGCCGATCAGCGCCATCGCGTCGAGGGGCCGCCCGCCGATCTCTCCGCAGACCGTGACCGGGCACCCGGCGGCGTCCGCCCGCTCGACGATCAGCCGAAAGGCCCGCAGGGCGGCGACGCAGAGCGGGTCGAAGCGGTTGGCGACGCGGCGGTTCTCGCGATCGACCGCGAACAGGAACTGCATCAGGTCGTTTGAGCCGACGGAGAGGAAGTCGGCCTCGCGGGCGATCTCGTCGATCTGGAACAGCAGCGAGGGAACCTCGATCATCGCGCCCAGGCGGCACTCGGCCGGTAGCCGGTAGCCGTGACGCCTCAGGTAGGCCTTCTCGCGCTCGACGATGCCGCGGGCACGGACGAACTCGTTGACCGTCGCGACCATCGGAAACATGATTTTGAGCGGATCGCCGTCGGCCGCCTTCAGGAGCGCGCGCAGTTGCATCCGCAGCAGCGCCGGACGGTCGAGGCCGATGCGGATCGCCCGCCAGCCGAGCGCCGGGTTCTCCTCCTCGAGCTTGGCCATGTAGGGCAGGATCTTGTCGCCGCCGATGTCGAGGGTCCGGACCGTCACGGGCTTGCCGCCGGCGGCCGCGAATACCTTCCGGTAGAGTTCCTGCTGCTCCGCCGCAGACGGCATCCGCTGGGCGACCATGAACTGCAATTCGGTGCGGAACAGCCCGACGCCCTCGGCGCCGGTCTCGTTCAGGTGGCTGAAATCCACCAGCAGGCCGGCATTGAGGTGCAGGCCGACCCGCACCCCGTCGCGCGTCTGCGCCGGCACATCGCGGAGCGCCCGGTACTGCTCCTGCCGGCGGGCCCGCAGCCGCACCATCTCGGCATAGGCGGCCTCGACCTCGGGACCGGGCCGGACATGGATCTCGCCGGCGACGCCATCGACGATGATGGCGTCCCCGGCGTCGCACAGGGCCGAAGCGTTCTCGACCTCCCCGACGGCCGGGATGCCCAGTGCCCGGGCCACGATGGCCACGTGGCTGGTCGGACCGCCCTCCTCCAGAACGATGCCGCGCAAGGTCGAGGATTCGTAATCGAGCAGCGCCGCCGGCCCCATGGTGCGCGCCACCAGGATTGCGTTCTCGGGCAGGACCAGGACCCCTGCCGCCTCGGGGCCGATCAGCGCGCGCAGGAGGCGGTTGGCGAGGTCGTCGAGATCGTGCAGGCGCTCGCGCAGGTAAGGGTCGGACTGGCGCATCATGCGGGCGCGGTTGTCCGACTGCACCCGCTCCACCGCGGCCTCGGCAGTCAGGCCGGACGCCACGGCCTCGCGCATCCGCCGGAGCCAGCCCTTGTCGTGGGCGAACATCCGGACGGTCTCCAGAACCTCGCGCGATTCGGCGGTGCCGATCCGGTCGCCCCGCTCCACCAGCGCGTCGATGGCCGAGCGGACCTCCTCGATCGCCTCGTCGAGCCGCGCGACCTCGCGGTCGACGTTCTCGGCGATCAGCGTCTTCACGACGACGCGCGGCTCGTGCAGCACCACGTGGCCGAGGCCGATGCCGTCGGCCAGCGCGATGCCGCGGGCGACCACGGGGCGGCGGGCGGCCGTGCCGGCATCCGGCGCCAGGCCCTCCAGCTCGCCGGAGGCGATCATCTCCGAGAGCACCATGGCGGTGGTCTGGAGCGCCTCGATCTCCTCCTCGGAATAGACCCGGTAGGTCTTGTTCTGGACGGTGAGCACGCCGAGCGTGTTGCCGGCCCGCAGCAGCGGCACGCCCAGGAACGCGTGATAGGCTTCCTCGCCCGTCTCCGGCCGGTAGGAGAAGGCCGGATGGTTCTGGGCGTCCGACAGCGAAAGCGGTTCGGCCGTGCGGGCGATCAGTCCGACGAGGCCTTCGTCGGCGCGCATGCGCGTCTGGTGCACCGCCTCGACGTTCAGGCCCTCGGTGGCGAACAGTTCGAGGGTGTTGTCGTCCCGCAGGACGTAGACCGAGCAGACCTCGGCTACGACGTTGGCGGCGATCAGGACGACGATGCGGTCGAGTCGTGCCTGGGGGCTGACCGGCTCCGCCATCGCTTCGCGGAGGCGGCGCAGCAGCAGGCGCGGGCCTCCGGGCGCAGCGGGCATCGATTCGTCGTTCCAACGTCGGCGAGCGGCCTTGGCGTCGACCACCCTGCAACCTTGGCGCCAACTTCGGAACGGAAGGCGCCGGATGGGCCGAGCCGCAATCTCCCAGAGGATCTCTGGGATCGGCGGACCGGCCCGTGACTGTTCGGTTTAAGACACTCGACCCGCTCTAGACCGCGTCGTCCCGGGCTCAAGCCTGATCCAGGCCGTATAGCGAGTGAAGCGTGCGCACGGCAAGCTCCGTATAGGCCGCGTCGATCAACACGGAGAACTTGATCTCCGACGTGGTGATCGCGCGGATGTTGATTCCCTTCTCGGCGAGCGCCCGGAACGCCTTCGCGGCGACACCCGCGTGGCTGCGCATCCCGACCCCGATCGCCGAGACCTTCACCACGTCGGTGGCGCCCTCGATCTGGGCGTATCCGATCTTCGTGCGGGCCTCGTCGAGGATCGCGCGGGAGCGCTGGTACTCGGCGGCCGGCACCGTGAAGGTCATGTCGGTGGTCGACTGGTCGCCCGACACGGTCTGGATGATCATGTCGACGTTGATGTTGGCGTCCGCCAGCGGCCCGAAGATGGCGGCGGCCACGCCGGGACTGTCCTTGACCTTGCGCAGGGTGATCTGTGCCTCGTCCCGGGAGAACGCGATCCCGGTGATGATCTGCTGTTCCACGATATCGTCCTCGTCGCAGATGAGGGTGCCCGGGCGCGCGGCGTCCGGCGGATCGAAGGAGGAGCGGACCGTGGTCGGCACCCGGTGGACCATGGCGAGTTCCACCGAGCGGACCTGCAGCACCTTGGCGCCGAGGGAGGCCATCTCCAGCATCTCCTCGAAGGTCACGCGCTCCATGCGCTTGGCCTTCGGCACGATGCGCGGATCCGTGGTGTAGACCCCGTCCACGTCCGTGTAGATATCGCAGCGCTCGGCCTGAATCGCGGCCGCCACCGCCACCGCCGACGTGTCCGAGCCGCCGCGCCCGAGGGTCGTGACCCGGCCGGTCTCGGCATGGATGCCCTGGAAGCCGGCGATGACCGCGACCTCGCCCTTCGCGAAGCCCGCCTCCAGGTTCCTGGGGTCGATCTCGGCGATGCGCGCCGAGCCATGCGCCTCCGAGGTGACGACCGGGATCTGCCACCCCTGCCAGGACCGGGCCTGGAGGCCCTCCTTCTGGAGGGCGATCGCCAGCAGGCCGGCTGTCACCAGCTCGCCCGAGGCCACGACCGCATCGTACTCGCGCGGGTCGTAGAGCGGGTTGGCATCCTTGACCCAGTCGACCAGTTCGTTGGTCTTGCCCGACATCGCCGACACGATCACGGCGACCTCGTAGCCGGCCGCGACCTCGCGGGCGACGTGGCGCGCCACGTTGCGGATGCGGTCGACGTTGGCGACGGAGGTGCCGCCGAATTTCATCACCAGACGGGGCATGGTCTCTTTTCGCGGGTTCCCGGCGGCGACTGGAGAGGGACCGCCCATGGCGGGATCCGGACAGTGCCCGGCGGGTACAAGCGGGTCGTTGAGGTGTCAACAAGCGGCCAAGCATGGCGCCGGCGCGCCGCGGCGACGGGGGCGGGACGGCGTGCTAAGGCGCCCGCGGAGACGGTTCACGCTCGAACCCGGCCGCCGCCTCGGCCCGGGCCGCCGACCGAATTCGTTCGTCATGCGGTGGCGGCGGGAGCGGGCCTCGCGCGGAAATGATCGGCATCTGGACGGAATGCGCATGGACAGGGCACCCACGGACCCCGTGACGGACGGCTTCATCGATCGCGGCGAGGTCGCGCGGTTCGGCGCGCTGGCCGCCACCTGGTGGGACGAGGCCGGGCCGATGCGGGTGCTGCACCGGTTCAACCCGGTGCGGCTGGCCTATATCCGCGACGCCCTCTGCCACCGCTTCGGGCGGGATCCTCAGACGCCGTTCCCCCTTGACGGACTTACGATCTGCGATGTCGGCTGCGGCGGCGGCGTCCTGGCGGAGCCGCTGGCACGGCTCGGAGCTCGGGTGACCGGCCTCGATCCGGCGGAGCAGAACATCGCGGTGGCCCGCGCCCATGCCGCGGCCTCGGGCGTCCCGGTGGACTACCGTGGCGAGACGATCGAGGCCGTGGTCGCGTCCGGAGAGGCCTTCGACGCCGTGCTGATCATGGAGGTCGTCGAGCATGTCTCGGACATGCCGGCTTTCGTGCGCACGGCCTGCGCGGCGGTTAGGCCCGGCGGGATGCTGTTCGCGGCGACCCTCAACCGCACATTGCGGTCCTTCGCGCTGGCGATCGTCGGGGCGGAATACGTGCTCGGCTGGCTGCCGCGGGGCACGCATGATTGGGAGAAGTTCGTGACGCCGGATGAGCTCGGTCGTGCCATCCGGTCGGGCGGTCTCGACCTCAGCGACACGACCGGCGTGGCCTATAATCCCCTCACCGATGGTTGGCGCACCAGCCGGGACAAGGCGGTGAACTACATGGTCGCGGCCGAGCGTCGGCCCTGAACCGGATGCGCGCTCCGGGGTTGGGAATCGCCGCGGAGGAACCGACGATGCTCGAGAAGATGCCCCATGTGGTCGGCGAGGCCCTGTCGTTCCTCAAGGCCGGGATCGAGAAGACCGCCTATCACGCGACCTTCCGCGATGTGCCGGAGACTTTGACGCTGACGAGCCCCGCCTTCGCGGACGGAGCGGAGATTCCCGCCCGCTTCACGGCGGACGGCCCCGGGACCGCGCCGCCGCTGGCTTGGAGCGCGCCGCCGCCCGGCACCGCCGCACTTGTCCTGCTGGTCGAGGATGCGGGCAGCCCGACACCGCAACCGCTCGTGCACCTGATCGCGTGGAATCTTCCGCCCGACGCAGGCAGCGTCGGCGAAGGGGCCCTTCCGAGTCCCGGCCGGCGAGGCGACGGGCTGGACCTCGGCAAGAACAGCTTCCTGCGGGCCGAATGGCTGCCCCCCGATCCGCCCACCGGACATGGCCGCCACGATTACCTCTTCCAGATCTACGCGCTCGGGCGCGCCCTCCACCTTCCCGAAGGTTCCGGCCGGGGCGCGCTGCTCGACGGGATGCGCAGGAACGTGACCGGCAAGGGCAGCCTGACCGGCACGTATGCCCGCGCTTGAGGGTCTGACGTCGATGTTCGGGATGAGGCCCAGGGGCTCGGCCCCTCGCGTTGTGCCGGTGGCAGGGCCGGGCTACGGTGTCGACCAGATACCGCATATGCGGACCCGAACATTCATCGATCACCGGGGATAGGGACTGTGGGCGTCGACGCGCGGCCGAAGCGGCGAGGCACCGAGATCGTGGCGCGGGCACTGGCGGCCTCGAATGTCGGGACCTGGGAGTGGCGGATCGCGGACGACGTCCTGCGGTGTGACCCGGTGGCGGCGACCATGCTCGGCGTTCCCCGGGCGGCCACCGGTCGCGGCGCCACGTTCGCCCTGTTCTTCGAGCGGATCCACCCGCAGGACCGGCCGCGCATCGGATCGCTCGTGGATGATCTCCAGCGCCAGGGCGGCCTGTATGTCGCGCAGTACCGCACGGTGCTCGAGCCCGACGATGTGCGCTGGGTCCTGGCGCGCGGCCGCTTCATCACCGACGCGGACGGCATTGTGAGCGAGGCACGCGGGATCGTCATCGACGTGACCGAGAGCAGCCGCGACGGCTACCTCGACGAATCCGCCTTCTGCGCCACCGACGCGCCGGCGGGCGGGATTGACCGGGTGGCCGAGCTGGCCCTGGCGCTGTTCTCCGCCGCCGAAGGACTGTCGCGGAAGGATTTCCAACGGCTGAAGCCCCTGCTTGACACGCTACTGCACGAAATCGGGCGGCAGCTTGTCGGGGTCGGCCCCGTGGCGTCCGTCGACAGCGTGCATTGAGGCGCACTTGCGGCAACGCCTTGCCTTGCGGTGGCGAATCCTGATATGGCGACGCCATCCCGCGATGCGTGTGCCGTGATCGCCGGACGCGACCCCGCGTCCTGCTTCGTGACCACGTTCCCGATACCCAGCGAATGGACGGCCCGACCGGGCTCGAGAGACCGATGAAGATTCGTAACTCCCTCAAGTCCCTGCGCGGCCGGCACCGCGACAACCAGCTCGTGCGCCGCAAGGGCCGGGTCTACGTGATCAACAAGACCCAGAAGCGCTTCAAGGCCCGCCAGGGCTGAGGCGTCCTGCCCGGTTTCGACCGGGCGACCTATCAAGGCGGCAGCCGCGCCCGACCGGGTGGCGGCTGCTTTCGCGTGCGCGGCACCACGGCCTGTTGACGGGCCCGGTACCCGCAGACACTCTGGCGGGATGAAGCCGACCCGTCTCCTCGTCGCCCTGGTCTGCCTGTCGGTGCTCGCTGCCCCGGCGGCTTTCGCGGCCCCGGACGGGGCCCGGCCCGGCCGTGCCGCTCCCGAGGCGAAGCCCGCGCCGAAGCCCGTGACCCTCGACGACCTGTTCGCCCGTCTCCGCGCCAGCGAGGATCCGGCTGAGGCGAAGGGTGTTGCCCGGCTCATCGAGCGCCGCCTCGACAGTTCCGGCAGCCCGACCGCGGATCTGCTCACCGACCGCGCCCGGCAGGCGATGGCCTCCCACGACTTCCCGCTGGCGGCCGAGTTGATGGACCGGGTCACGGCCCTGGAGCCGAACTGGCCCGAGGGTTGGAACCGGCGCGCCACGGTCTTCTGGCTCCTGTCCGACAAGGACGACGCCATCGCCGATCTGCAGCGGGCACTGGTGCTGGAGCCGCGCCATTTCGAGGCCTGGGCCGCGATGGGCCAGATCTACGAATCCCTCGAAGACAAGGCCCGGGCGCTCGCGGCCTACCGCCGTGCCCGCGCGCTCTATCCGCAGATGGACAAGATCGGCGAGGCGATCGACCGCCTCGCTCCGGAGGTCGACGGCCGCGACCTGTGAGCCGGGTGGTCGCCGTCATGATAACGATTCTTGCGCTGCCCTTCGCGGCCGCGGGGCTCGTCCTGGTGGCCGGCGCGGCGGCGAGCCTCGTCATCGCCCTGAGGGTCGGCGCGGAATACCCGCCGGCCGGTCCCTTCGTCGATGTTACCGGCGGGCGGCTGGCGACGATCCAGGCCGGCCCGGCGGACGGTCCGCCGATCATCCTGCTGCACGGTGCTTCTGCCAATGCATCGGACCCGATGGAGGGCGTCGGCCGCCGGCTCGCCGAGAAGGGATTTCGCGTGATCGCGTTCGATCGCCCGGGCTTCGGCTGGAGCGACCGGATCGCCGGCGGGGCAGCCGCTGCGCCCGCCGTCCAGGCCCGGGCGATCTCCGAGGCACTGGAGCGCCTTAGGCTCGGCCCGGTGCTCGTGTTCGGTCATTCCTGGGCCGGTGCCCTGGCGCTGGCGCTCGCCCTTGACCATCCTGCGCAGGTCGCCGGCCTCGTCCTTGCCGCACCCGTCGCCATGCCGATGCCGCCGCGGATGCTGGCGCTCCCCTGGTACTGGCGGCTCGCGCTGAGACCGCCCGTGGCCTGGATTCTCAGCCGAACGATCGGGCCGCCGCTGGCAAGATCTTATCTGTCCGAGGCGGCGCGGCGCGTTTTCCTGCCGCAGCCGGAGACACCCGGTTACCCGGAGGCGGCGCGCGCAGCCCTGGTGCTGAGGCCCGGGACCCTGCTGGCCAACGTTCAGGACCTGATCGGCCTGCCCGCAGCGCTGGCGGCGCAGAGCCCGCGCTACGGCCAGCTCCACGTCCCGACCGTCGTGATCTCCGGCGAGGCGGATCCGATCGTCCGCAGCGACACGCAGGCCGTGCCGCTGGCCAAGGCGATCCCGGGCGCGCGCCTGGTCCTGCTGCCGGGTACCGGGCACATGCTCCAGTACGTCGCGTCCGAGCGCTTGACCGAAGAGGTCGTCCGCCTGTGGGACGCGCTCAGTGCGGCCAGGCCGGCGCTGGCGCCGGCCGTCGCGCGATAGGGTTCAAGCCTTCTCGGCGTGCTCCCGGGTTATGAACGCGAGCCGCACGAGATTCGTGGCTCCGGGGGTGCCGAAGGGCAGGCCGGCGACGACGATCACCCGGTCGCCCACCGCGGCGAAATTCTCCCGCACCGCGAACTTCGCCGCCCGGAACGACATGTCGTCCACGTCGCTGGCGTCCTTGGTGACGATCGGATGGGTACCCCAGGCCAGGGCGAGACGGCGCGCGGTCTCGCGCCGCGGCGTGAGGGCGATCACTGTGGCGTTCGGGCGCTCGCGCGAAAGGCGCAGGGCCGTCGAACCGGAATTGGTCCAGGCCATGATCGCGTCGAGGTTCAACGCGTCGACCATCTGGTGCGCGGCGGCCGCGATGGCATCGGCGGCGGTCTGGTCGGGAGTCGCGCTCTGCGCCCGGATGATCGACCAGTAGACCGCGTCGCGCTCCACCTGCTCGGCGATCCGGTTCATCGTCTCCACCGCCCCGATCGGGTGGGCGCCCGAGGCGCTCTCCGCCGACAGCATCACCGCATCCGCGCCCTCGTAGACGGCGGTGGCCACGTCCGAGACCTCGGCGCGGGTCGGGACCGGCGCCGTGATCATCGATTCGAGCATCTGGGTCGCCACCACCACGGGCTTTCCGAAGCGGCGGGCGCTCCGGGTGATCCGCTTCTGCACGCCCGGCACCTGCTCCAGCGGCATCTCAACCCCGAGATCTCCGCGCGCGACCATCAGGCCGTCCGAGATCTCGATGATCTCGTCGAGGCGGGTCAGCGCCTGCGGCTTCTCGATCTTGGCCATCACCAGGGCGCGGCCGGCGCAGACCTTCTTGACCTCGGCCACATCCTCGGGCCGCTGGACGAAGGACACGGCGATCCAGTCGGCCCCGGCGTTCAGGCCGGCATCGAGATCCGCGCGGTCCTTTTCGGTCATCGCCGGGACTGGGATCACCGTGTGGGGCAGAGACACGCCCTTGCGGTTCGAGAATTTCCCGCCGACCTCGACGCGGGTCACGGCCCGGTTCGGCGAGGTCTCCAGCACGGTGAGCCGCAGCTTGCCGTCGTCGAGCAGGATCGCGTGGCCCGGCTCCAGCGCCTCCAGAATCTCCGGATGCGGGAGGTGGCAGCGGCTGGCGTCGCCGGGAGTCGGGTCACCGTCGAGCACGAAGGTCGCGCCGGCTTCGATCATCACGGCCCCCTCGGCGAAGGTGCCGAGGCGAAGCTTCGGCCCCTGCAGATCGACCAGGATGCCGATCGGATGCTTCGCCTCGCGCTCGATCGCCCGGATCGCCTCGACCTTTTCGGGCAGCTTCTCGCGGGGCAGATGGCTCATGTTGAGCCGGAACACATCGACGCCGGCGCGGAACAGGCGTTCGATCATCTCCGGCGAGTCGGAGGCCGGCCCGAGGGTGGCGACGATCTTCGTGCGGCGCGAGCGTTTCAAGCGTGATCCTCCGGATTTTCCGCCGCGAGCCCCCCGAGGCTAGCCCCCTTGGCGTCGTCGGATCGGTTCGTCGTGCGCGGGTGTGAGCATCCCGTGCGGGGCAGCGTCAAGGGCGCGTCGACGTCGTCACGGCTTGGCCGGTGCGTCCGCCCGATTGGGATCGGTGAGCTGGATGGTCCAGCTCTTCTGCTCGCCGGTATCGACCTCGAAGAAGCCGTTCCGGTCGTAGCCTCGGGCGAGGCAATCCTCGATCCCGCGGATCGTGAACTCCGAGTCGCGGGTGCACATCAGCGAGCGCCCGCTCCACTCGCCGCCGCGCGTGTAGTCCACCGCGAACACATAGTAGAACCGCGCCGCCAGCGCGCCCTTGAGCAAGGTCTCACAGGCCTTGGGCGCGAGGTCCCACCAGCCTTCCGTGACCCAGCCCTGAGGGTCGCGATAGCCCAGCGAGATGCCGACCTTGCTGGCGGTCTGGTTGCAGAGGCGCAGGTCGGCCCTCGCGGGGCCGACGCAGAGAAGCGCGATACCGAGCCCCAAGATCGCTGAGGCGGCCTGCATGGCCGGGCCCCGGAACCTACCCGACGAGGATGATTCGACAGTCGTTGACATTGGTACGGGTCGGGCCGGGGTTCACGAGGTCGCCGAGGGCCGCGAAGAACGCGGTGGAATCGTTCTGCTCCAGCATCGCGGCCGGGTCGAGGCCGGCGGCTCGGGCGCGATCCAGCGTCGTCGGGTCGACGAGGCCGCCGGCCGGGTCGGTGGCCAATCCCCTGCCGCCGTCGGTGCCGTCTGTATCGGCGCTGATGCCGGAGATGTCCGGCTCGCCCGCCAGCGCGACCGCCAGCGCCAGGGCGTATTCCTGGTTCGGCCCGCCATGACCCTCGCCCCGGATGGTGACGGTCAGTTCGCCCCCCGAGATCAGCGCGACGCGCCGTCCGGCCGCCTTGTAGCGCTTGGCCTCGACGGCGTGCTCTGCCGCAACCTCCCGCGCCTCGCCTTCGAGGTCGGCGCCCAGCATCACCGGTTCGTAACCCGCCGCCCGCGCGGCCTCGGCCGCCGCCTCGAGGGCGTCGATCGGACGGGCGATGATGCGATACTCGGCCCGCGCGAAGGCGGGATCGCCGGCCTTGGGCGTCTCGTTGTTCGGATCGTTCAGCAGCCGGATCGCCGCCTCCGGCAGCGGGATGCCGCGCCGCTCGCAGATGGCGCGGGCGTCGGCCAGGGTCGACGGGTCGGGCACGGTCGGCCCGGAGGCGATCACCGCCGGATCGTCGAAGGGCACGTCCGAGATCGCGAGCGTCAGGATGCGCCGGGCGTTGCGGGCCGCCAGCGCGAGGCGGCCGCCCTTGATCCGCGAGATGTGCTTGCGGACGGTGTTGATCTCCCCGATCGGCGCTCCCGAGCGCAGCATCGCCCGGGTGATCGCCTGCTTCTCGCCGAGCGTCAGATCCCCGGCCGGCGCGATCCAGTTGGCCGAGCCGCCGCCCGAGAGCAGCACCAGGACCTCGTCCTCCGGGCCGGACTCGGTGGCGAGCCGCAGCGCCTCCCGGGTGGCGGCAATGCCGGCCTCGTCGGGGACCGGGTGACCGGCCTCGACCATGTGAATGCCGGGCGCGTCCTGGCCGTAGCCGTGGCGCGCCACCGCGAGGCCGACGATCCGGTCGTCTTGCAGCCCGTGCTGCTGCCGGTAGTACCGGCTCGCCACGGCGCTCATGCTGCCCGCCGCCTTGCCGGCCGCCAGGATGATCAGCCGGCCCGGGCTCGGTGCCGGCAGATGCGCCGGAAGGCACAGGTCGGGATGTGCGGCGCGGATCCCCGCATTCAGGATGGTCTCGAGGAGCTGGCGCTGCTGCAGGATAGCCGGGTCGGCGATGGGCGGGACGACGGTGTCGGGCATGGCGTCGGACGGGCTCCTCACTCGGGTTGCGCGTGCGATCCCCGCCCATTCGTTGGTGGGCGGCGGGCCCGTTTCTTGCCGTGAGCGCACGTTCTTTGATAGGCAGCTTGCCTTGAACAGGTGATCTGCCCGAGCCGCCGCGCTACGGCAAGCGTGATCGGCGCCCCTGCACAGATCCAGCCCTCGGAGACCCGTGACCCGTCCGGAGACAGAAGCGGCCGCCCCGGCCTCTCATCCCTGCGAGATCATTCCCGGCGACCCCGCCTGCGGCCTCGTCATCGCCTGCGACCACGCCTCGAACTACGTGCCCCCCGATATCGAGTTGGGCGTGCCGGAATCCGAGTTCGCCCGCCACATCGCCTACGATATCGGCGCTGCAGCCGTGACGCGCGGCCTCGCGGCCCGGCTCAACGTCCCGGCGATCCTGACGAATTTCTCCCGCCTGATCATCGATCCGAACCGCGGGCGGTCCGACCCGACACTGGTGATGCGTCTCTCAGACGGCGCCGTGGTGCCGGGCAATGCCCGCATCGACGAGGCCGGGAAGCAGGCCCGGATCGCGCGCTTCTACGCGCCCTTCGATGCGGCGATCGAGGCCGCTGTCGCGGCCGCAGAGGCTGCGGGCCGGCCGCCGGCGATCCTGACCATGCACAGCTTCACGCCCTACTGGCGCGGCATCGCGCGGCCCTGGCAGGTCGGGATCCTGTACGACCGCGACGAGCGTCTCGCCCGTCCGCTGATCGACGCGCTCCGGGCTGACCCTGCCGGTCTCACGGTCGGCGACAACGAGCCCTACGGCGGCGGCCTGCCGGGCGACACGATCGACCGCCACGCCACGGCCCGCGGCCTGCCCAACGCCCTCGTGGAGATCCGCCAGGATCTCATAGCGGGCGTGGCCGGTCAGGCGGAATGGGCCGAGCGCTTCGCCCGCCTCCTGCGCCCGCTGATCGCCGCTTGATCGCGCTGCCGCTGGCCCCGACATCCGAGCAGCAACCCTCAACCGGAAAGTGTTCGACCGATGAGCGATATCGATCCGAAGACCCAGACCGAGCTCGAGGCGGCCGTGTTCCGCCGGCTCGTCGCGCATCTGCGCGGCCGCACCGACGTGCAGAACATCGACCTGATGAACCTCGCGGGCTTCTGCCGGAACTGCCTGTCGAACTGGCTCAAGGACGCCGCCGACGAGAAGGGCGTTCCAATCACCAAGGACGAGAGCCGTGAGGCCGTCTACGGGATGCCCTACGACGCGTGGAAGGCGCAGCACCAGACGGAAGCCAGCCCAGCGCAGCAGGCCGGCTTCGCCGCAAGCCAGGCCAAGGGACATTGAAGGACTGCGCCCGGCGGCCTGGGAATCGGCTAAGCTTCCGGTAAGTTCGCGCCGTTAACCACGGGTCCAGGGCGCAACCGCGCCGCGCATCCCGGAGAGCCCCATGAACGCCCATTCGATGCCCACTGCAGCAGCCCAGCGGCCCGGCGGCGACGTCTCGTCGGCCGAGGGCGTGGCCGCCGACGAGCTGAAGCAGTTCATCGAGCGCCTCGAGCGCCTGGAGGAGGAGAAGGCCGGCATCATGGGCGACATGAAGGAGGTATTCGCCGAGCTGAAGGGCCGCGGCTTCGACGCCAAGGCGGTGCGCACCATCCTCCGGATCCGCAAGCAGGATCACAGCGAGCGCCAGGAGCAGGAGGCGATCCTCGAGCTCTACATGCAGGCCCTCGGGATGGCGTAGGCGGCGCCTCTCCGCCCGTACAACTGGCACCGCGGCGTTCGGCCCGCGCGGCCCAGTGCCTCCATTTTCCTCGGGCTCCGGGCCGGGGCTTAGTGTCCTCCGGCCGCGGTCATCTGCTCCGCCACCGAGAGGCCGAGGGTGCGGCCGGGATACCCGGCGGCGTCGAAATACCAGGTCGTGCCGACCGTCTGGTATTCGAGCACGGTGACGTGCCCGGCGGCGTCCGGCTCCGAGCGACGGACATGCCTCTCGGCTGGCGGCTCGACGCCGTTCTGCATCGCTTCCGTCAGGACGCGCCCGACCAAATGACCCTTCCCGGGGATCTCGAGGTCGAGCAGCCGGGCGATTGTCTTGCCGAGATCGGCATTGCTCGCGGGGATCGCGCTCTCGACGCCCGCACGGAAACTCGGGCCCATGGCGCCCATGACGTTCCGGGTATCGGAGCGCGAGAAGCTGCCGTGCATGCCCTGGCCCTGCTGCAAACCGGTGTCCGACACCTCCACCCCACAGGTGGTCGGATCGGCGCAGCCGGTCGAGAAGCTCCGGAAATTCACCACGATGGCCGGCATCGGCGTGAGCGCCGAGCCGTCGAGGGCGATCGCGGATAGGGGCAGCGTCCCCGGGATCGCGCCCAGCGCGTCGCTGACGAAAAGGCCGCTGACGTAGTCCTGGCGCGACAACGCCTCGACGATCCGGCCGGCGAGCGCCCTGTCGTGGTTCGGCACGTAGACGAGGTCCGAGCCGCCATTGGCCGCGACCACCACCTCCGGCTTGGTCGGATCCGGACCGATCAGGCCGTTGGCCCGGCTCGGGTACGTGCCTGGCGCCACCGTCGCGCCCATCGCGTCGGGATCGAACAGGGTCATGCCCAGGTCGTGCGCCAGATCGATGGCGAGGAAGCCGGGCGGCAGCTGATGGCGCGGGACGCCCTTGTAGGCCTGGGAGGCGGCATAGCTCGATCCGCTCTCCTTCGAGATGGTGGAGAAGCCGTGATCCGAGGTGAGGATGACGTCGGTATTCTCTGAAAGCCCCTGCTCGCGCAGGGCGGCCAAGAGGGCCGCGAGGTTGTCATCGGCGTTGCGGATCGCCGCGAGGCTGGTCGGCCCGTTGATGCCGGGGACCAGCCGCCCCAGACTGTCACCCTGATTGTGCTGCGATCCGTCCGGGTCGCGCGACCAGAACACCAGGACGAAGGGCTTCTGCCGCGCCTTGAACACCGGCAGGACCGCCCGGGTCGCGACCGCCGCGAAATAGGCCTGCTGCTCGACATTGGCCGCGAGCGTCCCGGGTGTATCGGCGTTCCCGGCATGTCCGTTCGCCCCGCGGGTCGGCGCCTGCGCGGGCAGGCCGGTCTCGGCGAGGCGGGCGCGCAGAGCGTTCCCCAGCGGGATGCCGCCGGTCCGGCCGGTGCTGTCGTCGATGTGGACGTTGTACTGGCCCGACCGCTCGGTGTGGTCGAAGACCAGGGACGGCCCGAGCTTCCCGATGCTGGCGGTGGACAACCCCTTGGCCCGGGCGGCCTCAAGGATCGTCTCCTCGTTGAGGTAGTTGCCGGCGAAGTGCTCATCGATATCGCCGAGGACGGGATCGCTCTCCAGGAACGGGGTCAGGCTATCGCCCGCGCCGGGTATCGGGAAGGCGGTGTAGATCGTGTTCCCGAACTGGCCGGTATCCCCGAGCATATGGCCTGTCGCCATGGCTGTGGCGTTCGGCATCGTGAAGGTCGGGAACATCGAATGCGTGTTGGTGAAGCGCACGCCGGCCTTCATCAGCCGGTCCATCGTCGGCGCGTTCTGCGCTGTCACCATGCCGGCCCTCAGGCCGTCGGCCACAAACAGGACGACGTTGTGGGGTTCCGGTTGGGCCTGTGCCGCCCCCGCAAGGCTCAATCCGACCAAACAGGAAACGACAACGCGACGCATGCGAATCTCCGAACCCTTGTGGGACCGGCCTGGGCCTGGATCGTTGCAATCGCATGACGCTTCGACGACGCCGGCCCTGCCCGAGCACGTCGCATGGCCGCAGCCTTCGAGAGCCTACGATGCGTGTGCGATCAATCGCGGCACGGTAAACGCCGCGCGCGCCTCTCCTCGGCCCCGGAGGAGCACAATCTTGCGTTGTGGAAGCGAGCACGCCGATTCCCGCATGACGCGCAGCTCTGCCGTCATGAAGGAGAAGGAAGCGCGTCGCGGATTGCAGGAACGGTTGCGCATCACCCCGGCTCAGCCGGATGATGGTTGAGGCCGGGGCCTGCGTCTCAAGCCGCGTCGGCCCGTGCAGACCGGATCCGCACGGGCCGACGCTGCCGGAAGGTCGCCGCTCAGGCGGCGCGCTTGGCCTTGTTGAGCAGCTTGCGGTTCACCAGCAGCTCGGCGATCTGCACCGTGTTCAGGGCAGCACCCTTGCGAAGGTTGTCCGAGACGCACCAGAAGTTCAGCCCGTTCTCGATCGTCGCATCCTCGCGGATACGCGAGATGTAGGTCGCGTCCTCGCCGGCTGCCTCGTGAGGCGTCATGTAGCCGCCGTTCTCGCGCTTATCGATCACCATGATGCCCGGCGCCGCGCGAAGGATCTCGGTGGCCTTGGCGGCGGAGAGCGGGCGCTCGAACTCGACGTTCACCGCTTCCGCGTGCCCGATGAAGACCGGGACGCGGACGGCTGTGGCCGTCAGTTTGATCTTCGGGTCGAGCATCTTCTTGGTCTCGGCGACCATCTTCCACTCTTCCTTCGTGTAGCCATCCTCCATGAACACGTCGATGTGGGGGATGACGTTGAAGGCGATGCGCTTTGTGAACTTGCCGCCTTCCTTGATCTCGCCGGCGGTGAAGACGGCGCGGGTCTGGTTGAACAGCTCGTCCATCGCCTCCTTGCCGGCGCCGGAGACCGACTGGTAGGTCGAGACCACGACGCGCTTGATCGTGGCCGCCTCGTGCAGGGGCTTCAGGGCGACGACCAGCTGGGCGGTCGAGCAGTTCGGGTTGGCGATGATGTTGCGCTTGCTGAAGCCGACCACCGCGTCGGCGTTCACCTCAGGCACGATCAGAGGCACGTCCGCGTCGTAGCGGAACGCCGAGGAGTTATCGATCACCACACAGCCCTGCTGGCCGATGCGGGGCGACCACTCCTTGGAGGTCTCGCCGCCGGCCGACATCAGGCAGATGTCCGTGTCGGAGAAGTCGTAGGTGTCGAGGGCTTTGACCTTGAGCGTCTTGTCGCCGAAGGAGACCTCCTGGCCCTGGCTGCGGCGGGAGGCCAGCGCCACGACCTCGTCGGCGGGGAAAGCCCGCTCGGCCAGGATATCGAGCATCTCGCGGCCCACGTTGCCCGTGGCGCCGACGATGGCGACCTTGTAACCCATCTCTCGTCTCCGCGCGGAAAACCCCGATCGATCCGGGTGCCGCGCTCATGCCAGCAAAATCGGCCGAAGGATCGTTCGTGCCGGACGCTCGCCCGCCGAACGGGCGCGGCCGCAGACCCCGCCTCCCCGAGGTCGGGCTGGCGGCCGGCGCGAGCAAGGCGCCCAAGGGACGCGGCTGTCAAGGCCGGCCCCCCGGCGCAACGAGGGATTCACCCTGTCGCGGGAAAGCGGGCCTTGGCGCTCCGGTGGAGAGGCGGTGATCAATCCGTTGCCGCGATCATCGGCGGCGGCCGAAGCGACCGGCCGTCCGTTCGGAACGCCATGCAGACCAAAGATCCTCGCGCAGACGAAGCGAACGACACCGAGGCGCCCACGATTCGTCGTCGGCTCTCGCTCGTCGGCCTCGGCCTGCAGATCGTCGTCGCCTCGGCGATGATCGCCGGGCTCTGCGTCTATGCGCAGCACGCGCCCTCCGCGCCGTCGGCGCCCGGAAAGCCTGAAGGGCCGTTCCTGCCCTCGGCTTTGGCGCCGAAGGTCCCCTCCCCAGCCCCACCCGCCCGTTTCGGGCTCGCGGAGCCGGGTGTCGACCCAGTGCGGGTCGTTGCCGCCCGGATCGATCCCGCGACCGGCCTGCGGGAGGACATGCTGGCGCGCGGCACATTCGAGGCTTTCGACGCTCCCGCTCTGCGGGTAACGCTGATCCGCGGCGACGGGGCCCGGGTTGCGCCCGGATTGTTCATCCTCCTCGCCCGGCGCGCCGCTGGCGGACCCGCCGCCGACGGACCGGCTCTCGCCGTCGAGCGGACCGGCGCGGGCGGTCGTATCGCGACAAAGTTCGGTGCGGTGGAAACGCTGGACGTGACGCTCGGCGGTCCGGCGCGCCGGACCTGCACGGGCTTCGTCACCCGCGACCGAGTCTTCCGGATCGACGGCTGGCTGTGCGCGCCACTCGGTCATCCCCCCGAGGCGCGGACGCTCGCCTGCATGGTCGACGCCCTGAGCCTCGACGATCCGGCGGACCCCGATACGTCGGCGGCCTTCGCGGCACCCCGGACGGAGCGCGGCTGCACCATGGCGACGGTGGCTGATGCCTCCGATCCCACCGGCTCGATCGGCCGGAGGCGCGCGCACAAGAAAAAATGAGGCTAGAATAGGGCAAATTGTCGAAGCTGAGCCATTTTCGCGGAACAACAGCCCCACTCAAGCGTCTTCTCGTCAAAGGCGGCGAACTGTTAAGCTTCGGTCGCCATATTGGTGGCACTCTCAGACAAGGTTGGCCATGCGCTCGCTTAAGATCGCCCTTCTCGGCGTCATCGCCGCTGCCGGCTTCGGCGCCTTGGCGTCCGCGCCGGCCCAGGCTCAGGACGGCTTCGGCCCCGGCCAGGTCTACCGTGTGAGCCGGCCACTCCCGATCCGCGTCCGTCCGCGCAGCTGGCTCGACGCCGGCAACGTGCCTCTGACGTCGAATGTTCCCGGCGCCGGCGGCTCGCGCAATCCGGCCCTGAACCCCTACTTGATCGCCGCCTCGAACCAACTCACGCCGGTCTATGGCCGCAACGACCGCTTCGACAGCGGGCTGCTGCCGGATCCGATCACCAACGGCCCGTTCATCGGCGCGCGCTCGTCGGCCGTGCGCAATGTCGACTTGTCCTTCGTCGACCGGATGGACCCGACCTCGCCCCTCTACGGCCGCCCCTACTGAGCCTGAGGGCTCAGGTCTGAGCACACCGAGCGCGGACCCCTCGGGTCCGCGTTTTTTTATGCCGAACTGACGGGCCTCTGGTGGCTCGACCTGATCCCGTACGGACAGCAGGAGGGAGCTACCGTCAGCGACTTCAGGCGACGGGGACGCGGGATGAGACGCGGGATGAATCGTCGCGATCGCGCCCTGAAGGGCCGATCACTGCGCATGTGCACGTTCGGGCGTCGTCACTTTGCGAACCTGCACACGCCGGTCGCCCGCGCTGGGATACGAATGGACCAGGCGGGCGGGAACGCGGTCGATGCAGCGCCAGCCACCGCGGACGCCTAGACCGGGATGCGCAGCGACGGCCTCGACTCCGACGCCGCCTGTATTCTGTGGGACGGCGGGGCGGTGCGTGAGATCCCGCCACTGGCCACGGCAAGCGCCCGTTTCACGCCGTCACCTGCAGATCTCACGCGAGAGACGGCGCGGGGATTGAGATCTTCAGCGTGGAGGGCAGCGAGAGCCACGACGTGCGGGCCCAAGCCGCGATGCCAGCCGCGACCCCTGGAGTGCCTGAAGGCGCAGGGTTATCCGATCGCGATGATCGGCGGCAGCGACCAGGACTGCGGCGCCGGCCCGTTCATGAGGCATACGGGCGATCCGGCGACGGGGTCCGAGGCCTGTTCCCTACTTCACCTGCACACTGTCCACCACCTGGCGGAACTTGGCCAGCACGCCCGCACGCTGATCTTCGCGCACCACGCCCAGCGCCCGCAGATACCCGTCCGGATTGAACCGAATGGTCTGCGAGACCACCACGGGAACGTTGGTCGGCATGTCGACGGCACGGGCCACGATCTCGTGCCAGTCGACACCGTTCGAGCGATAGCTCTGCGCGCGCTCGATGACGAAATCCTTCATGGTCTGGTTCGAGGCGAGCGCCGAGCGGGCGAAGCCGTCGCGCTGCTCGGCAGCCGGCGGCTGCTGAACCGCCTGGGCGAGCACGAGGATCGGCTGTTCCAGATTCTGCATCTGGTCCTTAGGGCCCTGGGTTAGCAGGACGGAATTGCCCGCGAGGACGCGTACCGCCCGGAAGCCCGCCATGTCGGTGATGCGGAAGGGCAGCGCGTCGACCTGCTCGGTCAGGCTCAGGGGCGGCCGAAGGGTGACGCCGGTCACCAGCTTGCGCATCGTATCCTCGGTCTCCGCGTCCGGGAGCGCCTGGGCGATGATCAGGCCAGTCACCGTGGGCGTGCCGACGACGAGGATCCACTTCCGGATCGCGGGCGCGGAGGTGTTGGGGTCGGCTGGCTGCTCTCCGGTGTAGAGCATGCCCTCGTTGTCGCCGATCTTGACCTCCTCGCGCTTCTCGACCGCGAAACCCTGGCTGAGGAGATTGGCGTCCGTGAAGCCGCTGACGAGTTCCGCGAAGGCGTTCGGCGGCAGTTCGACCACCGATACGGTGGCGCCGCCCTCCTTGCGCTCGAACCCGGAGAACCGTCGGGACAGCGCCATGTCGGACGGCGGGTCGAAGCCAAAGCGGGAGCCCGGCGGATAGATCGGGTCTGCGGCCTCTGCGGCAGACCCGAGCCCGGCTAACAAGATGGCCAGGGACAGAACCCGCCCGAGACGCAGCGTCAGGGTACGCACCACCATCGGAAACCGGTTCTCCTCGCGGTGCCCAATCGGGCTCGCGTTCTAAGATGCGTCGGACGGCGGGCAGCCGCTGTCAAGCGCCTGCGCAATCAGGAGATCGGGAGATCACGCCCGGCGTGTCTCGCCGCGACGGCCGTGACTCGCCGCAGCGTCAGGTTGCAGCGGCCGCCGGCTGGCAGAATTCCCGGCAGCGGGTTCTCGGCGAGCAGGTCATCGGTCCGGTAGAGCCGGTCGATGCCGTGATGGATCAGACGCGAGGCGCCCCCGATCACCAGGGCGTCGCCGGAAAGCAGCCGCACCGAGCGCGTCGGGTCCGAGCGCGTCAGGCCGCCGTAGCGGAACAGCGCCGCTGCGCCGAGCGACAGGGAGAGTACCGGGGCGGAGAAGTCCGCCTCGTCCCGGTCCTGGTGCAGGCCCATGCGCGTGCCCGGCGCGTAGAGGTTGATCAGGCAGGCTTCCGGCAGGGCCGGAAAGTCCGCGAGGGCCTCCCAGGCGGCCATGGCCGTGGGTGGGATCGCCGGCCAGGGCCGGTCGGTCTCGGGATGTGCCGGCTGGTAGCGATAGCCGCGCACGTCGGAGACCCAGCCGAGCGGCCCGGCATTCGACATGCGCACGGAGAACGGTTTACCCGTGCGCGGCATGCACGGGGTGACGGGCGGCGCCGCGGCCAGGACGGAAGCGATCTCCGCAGCGAGGCGGGCCCGGGCTGCTGGATCGAGGAAGCCCGGGTGGTGGATCAGCCCCGGCGCGAGCTCGGTGGCCAATCAGCGGCCCGCATCGTCGTCATGCGCGAGTACCGCCTTCGACGCGACACGGGTGTCGGCGTTGAGGTGGTAGACCAGCGGTACGCCCGTCGCGATCTCAAGGCTGGCGATCGTGGCCTTGTCGAGGTGGTCGAGCACCATCACCAGGGCGCGGAGCGAATTGCCATGGGCCGCGACCAGCACGCGCTTCCCGGTCATCACCTGCGGCAGGATCGTCTCGATGTAGTAGGGCAGGACGCGGGCGGCGGTGTCCTTGAGGCTCTCGCCGCCAGGGGGCGGCACGTCGTAGGAGCGGCGCCAGATGCGGACCTGCTCGGCGCCCCATTTAGCGCGGGCCTCGTCCTTGTTGAGGCCTGAGAGGTCGCCGTAATCGCGCTCGTTCAGGGCTTGCGCCCGCACGATTTCGATGCCCGAGAGGCCCATCTCCTCGAGGATCAGCGTGCAGGTGCGCTGCGCCCGGACGAGTTCGGAGGTGAACGCCACGTCGAAGCCGTAGCCCGCGCGCTTGAGCCCTCGGCCCGCCATCCTGGCCTCCTCGACGCCGCGGTCGGTGAGGCCGGGGTCGCGCCAGCCGGTGAACAGGTTCTTGAGGTTCCACTCGCTCTGGCCGTGGCGAGCGAGGACGAGCAGGCGCTCCATCGGCATTCCCTCTCTCACAGGCCGAGAACGTCCGCCATGGAGTAGAGCCCCGGCGGCTTCGGGTGCGCCCAGAGCGCGGCCTTGACGGCCCCCGCGGCGAACAGCCCGCGGTCGGCTGCGTGGTGGCTGATGGTCAGGCTCTCGCCCGCCCCGGCGAAGATCACGCTGTGGTCGCCGACGACGGAGCCGCCCCGGAGCGTGGCGAAGCCGATATCGCCGGGCCTGCGCGCGCCCGTATGCCCGTCCCGGGTCGAGACCCGCACGTCCCTCAGGTCCACGCCGCGCCCCTCCGCGGCGGCCTCGCCCAGGAGCAGGGCAGTGCCCGATGGCGCGTCCACCTTCATCCGGTGGTGCATCTCGCTGATCTCGATGTCGAATTCGTCGCCCAGCGCCTTGGCGACCCGGCGCACCAGCTCCGCCATCAGGTTGATGCCGAGCGACATGTTGCCCGAGCGCACGATGCGCGCATGATAGCCTGCGGCCTTGAGCTTCGCGAGGTCGTCGTCCGACAGGCCGGTCGTGCCGACCACGTGGACGATGCGGGCCTGGGCGGCCAGCTCGGCGAACTGGACCGTGGCGGCGGGGGCGGTGAAGTCGAGCACGCCGTCGGCGGCCGCGAAGGCGGTCAGAGGATCATCGCTCACCCGCACGCCGAGGGGCGGAAGACCGGCGAGCATGCCCGCATCCTGCCCGAGGGCGGGCGAGCCCGCGCGCTCGATCGCCGCCGCGAGCGTGCACCCCTCGGCCTGCGCGACCGCGCGCACAAGCATCCGCCCCATGCGCCCGTCGGCGCCGACCACAACGAGCCGCATGTTCGTATCCCATCTTCGTTCCGTCGACGCGCCGCTCTGAACCGGCCCTCGGGTCGCTTCTCAGCGGATGCGACGCGAGGGCCGAGCCAGGCTAGTCCTTCTCGGGAGCGATCTGCTCGAGGCCGCCGATGTGCTTCTGCGCGTAGAGCGGCAGGCCGATCTGCTTGATCAGATCCAGCTGGGTCTCGAGGAAGTCGATATGGCCCTCCTCGTCCTCAGCGAGATGCTCGAACAGGTTCTTGGAAACGCGATCGTTGATCGACTCGCAGTACTGCGCGGCCTCGAGATAGAGGCTGCGCGCTCCGTTCTCGGCGGCGAGATCACATTCGATGATCTCCTGCACGTTCTGACCGATTTTAAGCGGGTCGAGTTCCTGCAGATTCGGAAAGCCGTCGAGGAACAGGATCCGGTCGATGAACCGGTCGGCGTGATTCATCTCCTCGATGGATTCCTTGCGCCAGAATTTGGCCAGATCGACATAGCCCCAATCGTTGAGCATGCGGAAATGCAGCCAGTACTGGCTCACCGCAGTCAGCTCACTGCGCAAGCCGCGGTTCAGATACTCGATGACCTTGGTGTCGCCCTTCATGCCCCCAACTCCTTACTGCCTTTTCAAGCGGGGGGCATGGGCGTCAGGCCGCGATCACCTCCTCCGCAGCTTGGACCTTGACCAAACTGCAGGCGCTCGCGCAAGCCGTCGTGCAGGCATGGCCGCCATCGCCGGCCGCGGCCTCGCCCAGCGCGCTGCGCATGATGGCCCGGATCGTCCGGGCGCAGCGCCCGCATTTGGGGCTGCATCCCAGGCATTCGTAGACCTGCGCCGGGGTGCGGGGACAGCCGGGGCCCGGCGACAGGCACTCGCGCACCGCGCCATCGGACAGGACGTTGCAGGAACAGACGATCATGCGAGCCGCAGAACCCGTCTTTTCGAGCCTTTCCCGACCGCGTCGAGCTAGGCAATTCCGGACACGCCAGATTAGAACCACTGAAAAGTAGATGGCTTTTCAATGCCTTACTGGCGGAGCGGAGATGGCACCGCCGCCGCGCCGGGTCAAGTGAACACCAATCAAGACGGCTCGATTAGGTCGCCCACATCCGATCGGCGGCCCCGATCGACCGGATCCGGCGGCGAAGAATCCTGTGTCAGCGCGCGAGTTCACGCAGGCCCAGCCGAATGAGCACCTTGGCCTCGGCGGCTTCCCCGGCGCCCTTCAGGGCCGCCGAGATGGCGGCGGCGGCCTGCACCTGCGGGTATCCGAGATTCACCAGCGCCGAGATCGCGTCGGCAACCGGTTGGGGCGCGGCGCCCTCCTCTCCCGCGCCGGCGAGGGCGGCGAGGGCCGGATCCATCGGCGAGAAGGCGGGGGCCTTGTCCTTGAGTTCCGCGGCCAACCGGGCCGCCAGGCGCGGCCCGACGCCGGGCGCCCGGCTGATCGCGCCCTTGTCGCCCGTGGCGATGGCGGTGGCGAGCGCGTCGGGCTCCAGCACCGAGAGGACCCCCAGCGCCACGCGCGCGCCCACCCCCTGGACGGTCTGCAGGAGGCGGAACCACTCCCGCTCGGGATCCGAGCGGAAGCCGTAGAGCCGAATCATGTCCTCGCGGACATGCGTCTCGATGGAGAGTTCCGCCGGCTCGCCGACCTTGGGCATGCGCTGGAGCGTCCGCGCCGAGCAATGCGCGATGTAGCCGACGCCGGAGACGTCAAGGATCACGAAATCCTCGCCGAACGAATCCACCACGCCTCTGAGCTTGCCGATCATGCCACGCCCGCCCGCTGTCGCGGGGATGCCTATAGAAGCGTGGGCGGCTCCGCCAGACGCGCTTGAGCCCGGATGCGCTTCGTGAAATCAGGGCCGCAGCGACGGCCGGGCTAGGCCGGACGAGCGGGGAACCGACCATGCGCGCGCCCATTCTCGCCCTGATCGGCCTGCTGTGCCTCGGCTCCGCCCGAGCGGCGGACGATCCGCTGGCCGCGGCCGCGCCGAGCAAGGATCCGACCCAGGTCCGAGCCGGCACCTATGTTCTGGATCCGGACCACGGCAAGGTCACATGGTCGGTGAGCCATCTCGGCTACTCGACCTATTACGGCCAGTTCGCTGGCCTGACCGGCACGCTCGAACTCGATCCGAAGGCTCCGGAGAAAAGCCGTCTCGCTGTCAGCGTGGCGCTGAACGGCGTCGTCACCGGCAGCGCGCGGCTGAACGAGCATCTGGCCACCCCGGATTTCTTCGACACGGCCAAGTTCCCGACCGCGACCTTCACCGCCACCGCGGTGGAGGCGACGAGCCCGACCACCGCCCGGATCACCGGAGACCTGAACCTGCGCGGCATCAGCCGGCCGCTGGCGATCGACGCCACCTTCAATCAGGCGGGCATCCACCCCGTGGACCAGCGCTACACCGTGGGCTTCGACGGGCTGGCCGTGCTCAAGCGCTCGGATTACGGCGTCAACGCCTTCCTGCCGGCTCTGGGTGACGAGGTGAGCCTGCGCATCGAGGGTGAGTTCAAGGCCGCGCAGGAGCCTACATCCACGAGATGACGGACCGCCCATCACCGGTGTACGCAGCTGCGGTCGCTGCGTCGTACCGGAAAGATCGCCAGGCATGGCCGAACTCGTCGTCGGGGGCGCCCAGATGGGACCGGTCCAGCGAGCCGACAGCCGAGCGATCGTGGTGGCCCGGATGATCGCGCTGCTGGAGCGCGCCGCGGCCGCGGGTGTCGAGATGCTGATCTACCCGGAACTGGCGCTCACCACCTTCTTCCCGCGCTGGTACATGGCGGATCCCGTCGAAGCCGACGCGTTCTTCGAGCGCGAGATGCCGAACGCCGCCACCGCGCCGCTCTTCGCCCGGGCCCGGGAGCTTCGAATCGCGATCAGCTTCGGCTACGCCGAGCTGACCCCGGAGGGCCGGCGCTTCAACACCGCGATCCTCACCGACCGGGCCGGCCGAATCGTCGGCAAGTACCGCAAGATCCACCTGCCGGGTCACAGCGAGTACGACCCGGAGCGCAGTCACCAGCATCTCGAGAAGCGCTACTTCGAGCCGGGCGACCTCGGCTTCCCGGTCTGGCGCAACGCGGGCGTCGTGATGGGCATGGCGATCTGCAACGACCGGCGCTGGCCCGAGACCTACCGCTGCCTCGGCTTGCAGGGCGTCGAACTGGTCGTGATCGGCTACAACACCCCGTCCGTGAACAGCCTGAAGGGGTCGGAAGGCCTCGAAAGGCGGATGTTCCATTCGGACCTGTCCCTGCAGGCGGGCGCGTACCAGAACGCAACCTACGTGGTCGGCGTTGCCAAGGCCGGGATCGAAGACGGGCACCGGCTGATGGGCGGCTCGATCATCGTCGATCCCGACGGCGTCGTTCTCGCCCGCGCCGAGACAGAGGACGACGAGTTGATCGCGGCGCCGTGCGACTTCGCCGCCTGCGCTTTCGGCAAGAGCACGATCTTCGATTTCGCCCGTCACCGCCGCCCGGAGCATTACGGGCGCATCACGGCGCAGACCGGCGCCACCGTGGAGGTCTGAGCATTGCGCGGTCTTAGGATGATTTGGACGCTGGTCCTGACCGGACCGGCCTGCGCGCAGGTTCCGGCCCCGGCGGTACCGACGACGGCGCTGGACGGCTATGCTGAGGCGGCGGCGACCACGATCATCGCCGAGCAGTCCTGCCCCGGCATCCAGGTGAAGGCCGGGCAGCTCACGACCCTGCGGCTCGCCGCCCGGGTCGGTGCGGCGCAGGAGGCCATCCTGCAGGAGAAGCTGCGGACCCGGGCTTCCCAGGTCCGGCAGCAGCTCGCCGCGGACGGGCGGGAGGCGTGGTGCGCGCAGGCCCTCGCCGCCTTCGGGCCGCAGGGAAGCGTCGCGAAGGGCATCCTGGCGACCGGCGCACCGATCCGCTGAGCCGTCCAGGATTGACACCGGACGACACGGCCCCTACTGACCCGCTATGGCGCGCGGCCTCCACGATGAGGTCCGCGCGTTTCGCGTTGTCCGGGCTCCGACCCGTTCAATGACTTCAAACAAGAAGCCGGTCCAGGGGCAGCCGCCCCGGAGGCCGTTCGAGAACACGAGAGCAACGATGTTCGCAGTCATCAAGACGGGCGGCAAGCAGTACCGCGTCGCCGCCAACGACACCATCACCATCGCCTCCCTGGCCGGCGAGGCCGGTGAATCCGTGACCTTCGGCGAGGTCCTGCTGTTCGCCGATGGTGCGGGCGCGACGCAGGTCGGCGCGCCGACCCTGTCCGGCATCAGCGTCACGGGCGAGATCGTGAGCCACGGCCGCGACAAGAAGGTGATCGCCTTCAAGAAGCGCCGCCGCCAGAACTCGCGCCGCAAGCGCGGCCACCGCCAGCACCACACCGTGGTGCGTATCACCGGCATCACCGCGTGATCGAGCGCGGGCCCCCAGCGAGGCCCGCGATCCGCGCGACACACACGCATTCGGAGCAGATCCCATGGCACACAAGAAAGCAGGCGGCTCGTCCCGGAACGGCCGCGACTCGGCAGGCCGTCGCCTCGGCGTCAAGAAGTTCGGCTCGGAGGCTGTGATCCCGGGCAACATCATCGTGCGCCAGCGCGGCACCAAATGGCATCCCGGCACCAATGTCGGCATGGGCAAGGACCACACGCTGTTCGCGCTGGTACCGGGCCACGTCCGCTTCGAGACGCGCCGCGGGCGCGACTTCGTAGCAGTGACCCCGCTGGCCGAGGCCGCGGAATAAAAGGCGGGCGCCCGAGCGGCGAAGCTGGCGTCCCGCCCGGTGTCCCACACCGGACCGGAGACGTCGATGCCGAGCCCCTGACGGGACGGATCGGACGGAACGCCGGGGAGGATGGGACACCATCCTCCCCTTCGTCGTCTTGAGGCGTCGCCCCGCGAGACGGGTGCGTCGCCCTGCGAGGGCACGATGTTCCCCGATCTCACCCGTGACGACGTCTTCCGGATCGAGACGCGCCGGCTCTGGCTGCGCTGGCCGACCGCCAAGGATGCTCCGGCCATCACGAAGCTCGCGGGCGAGCGAGACGTGGCCGAGATGACCGACCGGATCCCCCATCCCCTCGAGCGGCACGCCGTCGACGCTTTCGTGCTACGGCTGCGGAGCGCCAACAGCACCGGCACCGGCCTGACCTTGGCGCTCGCCCAGCGGGCGGCCCCGACGAGCCTGATCGGTCTCGTCGAGATCTCAGGCCACGACGGGGCACCGCGACTGGGCTACTGGCTCGGTCGGCCCTGGTGGGGCGCCGGATTGATGAGTGAGGCGGCGCGGGCCCTCGTCCACGCCTACTTCGCCTATGCGGGCGGGGAACGGATCGAAGCCTCGGCGCTACCGTCGAACCCGGCTTCGCGTCGTGTCCTGGAGAAGGCCGGCTTCGCGTGGACCGGACGCGGGCCGCAAGCCTGCCCGGCTCGCGGCGGCGACCGGGAGATGGATCGCTTCGGCCTCGAGCGCGGCGCCTGGGCGGCGGCGGCTGCGGCACTTGTGCCTGAACCGGAACTCGCGGCTGTTTGGTAAACCATGACCGGCCGGCTCCTCTCCAGACGGAGAGGGGCCCTTCGCGGCGCCGGCTGCCCCGGCGTACCATATGTCTACTTCGGCGACCCCGGGTTGCCGATGCCAGCGAACGACGAGACGAGCCGTGAAATTCCTCGACGAAGCCAAGGTCTATGTCCGCTCCGGTGACGGCGGCCCCGGCTGCGTCTCGTTCCGGCGGGAGAAGTTCATCGAGTTCGGCGGCCCGAACGGGGGCGACGGCGGACGCGGCGGCGACGTGTGGGTCGAGTGCGTGGAGGGCCTCAACACCCTCATCGACTATCGCTACCAGCAGCACTTCAAGGCGAAGAAGGGCGAGCACGGCATGGGCTCGAACTGCCACGGCGCCAACGGTTCCGACGTGGTGCTGAAGGTGCCGGCCGGCACGCAGATCTTCGCCGAGGACGGCGAGACCCTGATCGCCGATCTCACCGAGGTCGGCCAGAGGATCCGGCTGGCCAAGGGCGGCAACGGCGGCTTCGGCAACGCCTACTTCACCACATCCACCAACCGCGCCCCGAAGCACGCCAATCCCGGCCTGGAAGGCCGGGAGATGTGGATCTGGCTGCGGCTCAAGCTGATCGCCGATGCCGGCCTCGTGGGGCTGCCGAATGCCGGCAAGTCGACCTTCCTGGCGAGCGTCACCGCCGCGAAGCCGAAAATCGCCGATTATCCCTTCACCACCCTGCATCCGGGCCTCGGCGTCGTGCGCTCGGACGGGCGCGAGTTCGTGCTCGCCGACATCCCGGGTCTGATCGAGGGGGCTCACGAGGGCGTCGGGCTTGGCGACAAGTTCCTCGCCCATGTCGAGCGCTGCCGGGTGCTGCTGCACCTCGTCGACGGCACGAGCGAACATGCCGGGAAGACTTACAAGCTGGTCCGCGGGGAGATTGAGGCCTACGGCAACGGGCTGGCCGAGAAGCCGGAGATCGTGGCGCTCTCGAAGGCGGACGCGCTCGATGCCGGCACCCTGAAGAGCCAGGTGGCCAAGCTGAAGCGTGCCGCCGGCCGTGCGCCGCTGGTCCTCTCTTCGGCCAGCCGCAAGGGCGTCCCGGAGGTGCTCCGGGCGATCCTGGCCGAGATCGACGCCAGCGCGCGGGCGGAAGCGCGCCCTGTGGCCGCCTGGCAGCCTTGAGCGACGGGGCGGCCGCTTGTTGCGCCGTCTCCGCGCGCGCTTACCGCGCCGTTCCGGTAGGTCCTTTTCGAGCATGAGGCTCCTTCAAGGACACTGTGTCATGGTCTCTATCTTTGAGTGTTCATGACGCAGTCTGAACATCGAGGCCTGTGTTTCAGGATCAGCAACGGGGAGCCCGCCATGCGATCCTGACGCGTGATCGCGTCGGAGGCCGTGATCGGCGCGCCTGCCCGGACATGCAAAGCCGCCTTCGGAACGGCGCGCCAACCTCTTTGGAGCCGAGGCTCGCGTGCATGCGATTCGGCCGCTGTTCAAGGGCGCGGTCTTCGTCCAAACCCCGTCGGGAAGCGATTCATTCGAAGAACCATGATCCCAGCCCTCGAAGAATTCCGTCGCGTCGTCATCAAGGTCGGATCGGCGCTGCTGGTCGACCGCGGCGCCGGCCGGCTGCGCCATGCTTGGCTGGCCGCCTTGGCTGAGGACATCGCCGAACTGCACGGCCGGGGCGTCGACGTGCTGGTCGTTTCATCGGGTAGCATCGCGCTCGGCCGCACGGTGCTCGGCCTTCCGCCGGGTGTGCTCAGGCTGGAGGAGAGCCAGGGCGCCGCCTCGGTCGGGCAGATCACCCTGGCCCGGCACTGGGCCGAGGCGCTCGGCCATCACGGCATCGTCGCCGGGCAGATCCTGGTGACGCCGCAGGATACCGAGGAGCGCCGCCGCTACCTCAACGCCCGGGCGACTGTGCTGAAGCTCCTGGAGATGCGCGCCGTGCCGGTCGTCAACGAGAACGACACGGTGGCGACCTCCGAGATCCGCTACGGCGACAACGACCGGCTCGCCGCCCGCGTCGCCACGATGATCGACGCCGACGTGCTGGTGCTGTTCTCCGACATCGACGGCTTGTACACCGCGCCGCCCAAGTCCGACCCGGACGCGCGCCACCTGGCCGTGGTCGAGCGCATCACCCCGGAGATCGAGGCGATGGCCGGTGGCCCCGCCTCGGAATTGTCCCGGGGCGGCATGCGCACCAAGGTCGAGGCCGCCAAGATCGCCGCCTCCGGGGGGACCCACCTCGTGATCGCGGACGGGCGCGGCAAGAATCCGCTGAAGGCCGTGCGCGAGGGTGCACGCTGCACGTGGTTCCTTTCCGGCTCGACGCCGACCGCCGCCCGCAAGACCTGGATCGCCGGCTCCCTGGAGCCGCGCGGGACGCTGACGATCGATTCCGGGGCCGCGAAGGCCCTGCTCGGGGGCGCCAGCCTGTTGCCGGTCGGCGTGCGGGCGATCGAAGGCAGCTTCTCGCGGGGGGACGCGGTGATGATCCGCGATCCCGACGGCCGCGTGCTCGGCCGCGGCCTGGTCGCCTACGACAGCGCCGAAGCTGCGCTGATCATCGGCCACCCGAGCGCCCGTATACCCGAATTGCTTAACTATCCGGGTCGGGCCTGGATGGTGCACCGCGATGATCTGGCAATGCTTTAGCCAGAATCGATTCTCATCAATTGTTTCGAGATCTCGCAGGACGCGATCTTTGTCACGAGCCGCGGGCGGCCACGCTTGTCGTCTCGTCGCACGATGTGCAAATACCGCTCACACCCATGTCGGGCCGGACCAGTGGCCCCCGAGAATCCGAGGACGCCAGCGTGCCCGTCCTGAACCTGAGATCCGACTTCGCCGAGGCCGAGACCCTGCCGGAGCAGATGGCGGCGATCGGCCGCCGCGCCCGCTCGGCCGCGCGCCGCATGGCCATCGCCTCGGCTCAGACCAAGGACAAGGCCCTCCGGCTGATCGCTGAACGCCTGCGGGCGAATGCCGACGAGATTCTGAGCGCGAACGCGCGCGACGTCGCGGCTGCCGGTCAGGCCGGCCAGACCGCCGCGTTGGTCGATCGGCTCACGCTCGATCCCGGCCGCCTCGCCGCTATGGCCGACGCCGTCGACAAGGTCGGTTCGCTGGCCGACCCGGTCGGCCGACAGCTCGCCGCTCTGGAGCGTCCGAACGGCCTGCTGATCGAGCGCATCGCGGTGCCGCTCGGCGTGATCGGCGTGATCTTCGAGTCCCGCCCCAACGTCACCGCGGATGCCGGTGCGCTCTGCCTCAAGGCCGGAAACGCCGCGATCCTGCGGGCCGGATCCGACAGCCACCGCAGCGCCCTGGCCATCGCCAAGGCGATGAGCGAGGGTCTGGTGGAGGCGGGCCTTCCGGCCGACGCGATCCAGCTGGTGCCGACCCGGGACCGGGCTGCGGTCGGATTGATGCTGACGGGCCTCGACGGCTGCGTCGACGTGATCGTGCCCCGGGGCGGGCGCGGCTTGGTCGAGCGCGTCCAGGCCGAGGCCCGGATCCCGGTCTTCGCCCATCTCGACGGCATCAACCACGTCTATGTCGCGGCCGGGGCGGAGCTTGATATGGCGCGCCGCGTGCTGCTCAACAGCAAGATGCGCAGGACCAGCGTCTGCGGCGCCGCCGAGACTCTGCTGGTCGACCGCGCCTGCGCGGCGACGCACTTGGCGCCCCTGGTCCACGCGCTGCTCGATGCCGGCTGCGCCGTGCGCGGCGACGCCTCGACCCGGGCGGTCGACCCGCGGGTGACCCCTGCCTCGGAGGCCGATTGGCACACCGAGTATCTCGACGCGGTCATTGCGGTGCGCGTCGTCGACGGGATCGATGCGGCGATCGAGCATATCGAGACCTACGGCTCGCATCACACTGATGCGATCATCACGGCGAATCGGGCGGAGGCGTCGCGCTTCCTCGCGGAGGTCGATTCGGCGATCGTCACCCACAACGCCTCGACCCAGTTCGCCGATGGCGGTGAGTTCGGCTTCGGGTCCGAGATCGGCATCGCCACGGGGCGTATGCACGCCCGCGGGCCCGTAGGGGTCGAGCAGCTGACCACTTTCAAGTACCGCGTCCACGGCAGCGGCCAGATCCGTCCGTGAACGTTGCCAAAGTCCCGGCGTGCGGCTGATCCTGCCGCCGAGCGCCCCCGGCATGCGGATCGGCCTCTACGGCGGATCCTTCAATCCCGCCCATCTCGGCCACCGGCACGTCACCCTGACGGCGCTGCGGCGGCTCGGGCTGGATCGGGTATGGTGGCTCGTGAGCCCGGGCAATCCGCTCAAGAGCCGGAGCGCGCTGCCGCCCGTGGAGGCGCGCTGCGCCCAGGCCCGGGAAATCGCCCGTCACCCCCGCATCGCCGTCACCGGCGTCGAGGCGGCGCTGGGCGTGCGCTTCACGGTCCAGACCCTGCGCTACCTGACGAGGCGCTGCCCCGGCGTGCGATTCGTCTGGATCATGGGGGCTGACTCCCTCGACAATTTCCACCGCTGGAAAGGCTTCGCCGAGATCGCCCGTCTCCTGCCGATCGCGGTCATCGACCGGCCCGGCTTCACGATGGCGCCGCTGAGCGCCCGGGCCGCCCACCGGCTGGCAGGGGCGAGGGTTGCCGAATCGGGCGCCCGGGCTCTGGCGACGCGCGCACCGCCGGCGTGGACGTTCCTGCACGGGCCCCGATCACCCCTGTCCTCGACGGCGATCCGCAACGGTCAGCGCGGAACGCGTCTCCGGCCGGACCCCATGCAGTTGCAATCGACGCACGATGTCGCCAATTTCATACTGGTTCGCGAGGCCTGACCGGTCGTCGCGACATCACGAGGAATCAGGACGCTGCCCGAGACCATTCGCACGGAGACCATCCGCACCACTGCCCCCGCTCCGGACGATGCCGGCTTTGCCCGCTCGGACGACCTGAAGGCTCTCGCCCTCGGCTGTCTCGACGAGATGAAGGCCGAGGAGACCATCGCGATCGACCTCGCCGGCAAGACCTCGCTCGCCGACACCATGATCATCGCGTCGGGCCGGTCGCAGCGTCACGTCGGCTCGATCGCCGACAAGATCATCCAGGAGATGAAAAGCCGCGGCTTCGGCAACGCTCGGGTCGAGGGCCTGCCGGCCTGTGACTGGGTTCTGATCGATGCTGGCGACGTGCTCGTGCACATCTTCCGTCCGGAGGTGCGCGGCTTCTACAATCTCGAGAAGATGTGGGGCGCCGATCGTCCGGTGGGGCTCGCGGCCGGCTAGCGTCCTAGGAATTGCGCCTCGTCCTGGCAGCGATCGGACGGCTGAAGGCCGGCCCGGAGCGTGAACTCGCATCACGATATCGCGACCGCGCCGCACAGTTGGGTCGCGGCCTCGGCTTTACAGCCTGCGACAGCGTGGAGATCGCTGAATCCCGGGCCCGCCGGGCGCCGGATCGCTGTTCCGAGGAGGCAGCCTCGCTCCTCGCCCATCTCCCGCCAGGCGGAATCCTGGTAGCCTACGATGAGCGGGGACGGTCCGACATCCGCAGCGAGGCCCTGGCCGGACGTGTCGCCGGATGGCGGGACGCCGGGCGGCCGGCGCTGGTGGTGGCAATCGGCGGCCCGGATGGCTTGGACGCCTCAATTCGGACCCAGGCGGAGCTGATCCTCTCCTTCGGGGCCGCCACCCTGCCCCACGGACTCGTGCGCGTGCTCGCCCTCGAACAGATCTACCGCAGCCTGACCATCCTTGCCGGCCATCCGTATCATCGCGGCGATCCGGGCTGAGACGCCGTGAGGACGCGCAAAATCGGCACGCCCCGCCCGATCCGGCGATCCGGTCGCGGCCCGAAGCGAAGGCGCCCGAGCGTGCTGCGTGCCCTCCTCCTCGTCGTCGTCGCCTGCGCGGCCGTTCCATCGTGGGCCGAGGATCCGGCGCCCGGCGCGGAGGCCGAGAAGATCCAGCGTGCCAACGAGGAGCGCGAGCGCCGGGCCGAGAACCTGAAGCGGGTCCAGGACGCGCTGGCCGCCAGCGCCGGCCAGCGCACGCAATTCGAATCCGAGATCGCCGCCATCGGCTCCGACCGGGCGAAGCTCGACGCCGCGCTGATCGATGCCGGCCGGCAGGCGCGGGCCACCGAGGATCGATTGAGCCGCCTGGAAGAGCGCCTGAAGGCGATGGGTGAGAGCGAGGCCGCGATCCGGCACTCGCTGCAGGCCCGCCGCGGGATCGTCGCCGAGATCCTCGCGGCCCTTCAGCGGATGGGTCGGCGGCCGCCGCCGGCGGTTCTGGTGAGCCCGGAGGACGTGCTGGCGGTGATCCGCACCTCGATGTTGCTCGGGGCCGTGGTGCCGGAGCTGCGCGGCGAGGTCGACACGCTGGCGGCCGATCTCACCGAGATGATCCGCCTGCGCGGCTTGATCGCGCAGGACAAGGAAGGCCTTGCCCACGACCTCGCCGGCTGGGCGCGCGAGCAGCAGCGGCTCCAGGCCCTCGTCGCCGCCCGCCGAGCCCGCCAGGCCGAGATCGAGAGCGGCCTCGGCGCGGAGCGGCGCCGCGCGGCCGAACTCGGCGCCCAGGCCAAATCGCTGAAGGATCTGCTCGACCGCACCGAGGCGGAGGTCGCCGCCGCCAGGAAATCCGTGGAGGAGGCGAAGGCCGCGGCCGAGCGCGAGAGCCGCGTCACCCAGGAGCGCTTCGCCGCCGCGGGCTTCCGGGATCCGGCGCGGCTGGCCCCGAAAGTGCATTTCGCGGAGGCGCGGGGCGATGTGCCGCGGCCGGTGAGCGGGCGGATGGCGCGGGCCTTCAACCAGCCCGACGGCAACGGCGGGACCACGCGCGGGGTCTCTTTCACGACGCGGCCGAAGGCGTCAGTGTCGTCTCCGGCCGACGGCTGGGTTCAATTCGCGGGGCCGTTCCGGTCCTATGGGCGTCTCTTGATCATCAACGCGGGCGACGGCTACTATCTTTTGCTCGCGGGGATGGATCAGATCAACGTCGAGGTCGGCCAGTTCGTGCTCGCGGGCGAGCCGGTTGGCAGCATGGGTGAGGGAAGCGCAGGCCCGTCCGGGTCTGAGGGCGATCCGACCCTGTACGTCGAGTTCAAGAAGGATGGCGGCTCCATCGATCCGGAGCCGTGGTGGGCGAAGAGCCCCAGTGACAAGATACTTGGCGAGAAGGTTCGCGGCTGATGCGCAAGACGTCCCTGATCATGCTCGGCGCCTTCCTGGGCGCCGGCACCTCCATGGTGGCGACCCAGACCGACTTCCTGTCGGGGCCCCGGGCCGTCGCCGCCTCGGCCGAGACTTATCGCCAGCTCAGCCTGTTCGGCGACGTGTTCGAGAAGGTCCGAACCGATTACGTCGAGAAGCCCGACGAGTCGAAGATGATCGAGGCGGCCGTCAATGGCATGCTGACCTCGCTCGACCCGCATTCGAGCTACATGGACGCCAAGGCGTTCCGTGACATGCAGACCACCACCCGCGGCGAGTTCGGCGGGCTGGGCATTGAGGTCACCATGGAGGACGGCCTGATCAAGGTCGTTACCCCGATCGACGACACGCCGGCCGCCAAGGCGGGCCTGCTGGCCAACGACATCATCACCCAGATCGACGACGACCAGGTCCAGGGCCTGACCCTGAACCAGGCGGTCGACAAGATGCGCGGCCCGGTGAACTCGGCCGTGAAGCTCAAGATCTCCCGCAAGGAGTCGAAGGACCCGATCGACGTCACGCTCACCCGCGACGTGATCAAGATCAAGCCGGTGCGCTCGAAGGTCGAGGGCGGCGACGTCGCCTATATCCGCCTGACCCAGTTCAACGAGCAGACCTTCGACGGCATGCGGGCGGCGATCGACAAGCTGTCGAGCGAGATCGGCGCCGACAAGCTCAAGGGCTACGTCATCGACCTGCGCAACAACCCGGGCGGCCTGCTCGATCAGGCCGTGATGGTGTCGGATGCCTTCCTGGATCGCGGCGAGATCGTCTCGACCCGCGGCCGCAACCCTGACGAGACCCAGCGCTTCTCGGCCAAGTCCGGCGACCTGACCAAGGGTAAGCCGATCGTCGTCCTGGTGAACGGCGGCTCGGCCTCGGCCTCCGAGATCGTGGCCGGCGCCCTGCAGGATCACAAGCGCGCGACGATCCTCGGCACGCGCTCCTTCGGCAAGGGCTCGGTACAGTCGATCATCCCGCTCGGCGGCTCAGGCGCCCTGCGTCTCACCACGGCGCGCTACTACACGCCGTCGGGCCGATCGATCCAGGCGAAGGGCATCGAGCCCGACGTCGAGGTCACGCAGGACGTGCCGGACGAGCTGAAGGGCAAGGACGAGACCAAGGGCGAGGCCGGGCTGAAGGGCCACCTGAAGCAGAAGGATACCGACGAGCGCGGCGGCTCCTCCGCCTACATCCCGCCGGATCCGGCCAAGGACAAGCAGCTCCTCTCGGCGGTCGATTTCCTGCATGGCATACAGAAGGGCGCCGCCAACGGCACGGCCGCCCCGCAGCAGCAGAAGCCCAGCCTGCCGAACTGACCGGCGCAGGCCTCGGACAGCGACCCAACAACCCCGCCCGGCCAATCTGCCGGGCGGGGTTTTTCATGGGGCATCGGGGCGTTAGCGGAAGATTAACCATACTGGACGGCTATGGTTGTGAGGATGCGCGCCGCCCCTTTCGGCGCGTGGGACGCGATCCCGCATCGAGTGCCGCTTGACCGAGTCAACCGACGATATCCTCACGCGCCCCCTCGGGGTGCCGGAGGCCGGAGCGCCGGAGCGGCCCACGGGCCGGTTCGGGCGCCTCGTCGCGCCGCTGCGCCGGCCCAAGGTCGCGGCGGGCGCCATACTGGCCACCCTCGTCGCGGCGACCGGGCTGGTGCTGGCCCTCGGCGATCCCCACGGTGGCGAGCCCCGCGTGGAGGTCGCCATCGCCCAGCGCGAGCCGCTGGCCCGCCAGGCTGCCGCGCCGGTAGCAGTCGTGCCCGAGCGTCCGGTCGCCCCGGTCGTCCAGGCAGGGAATTCCCTGCAGCGGAGCGCCGATGAGATCGAGACCGCGTCCGGCGTGACGGTCGTGCGGCCGCCGGGCTCCGGCCCGAGCGAGGCCGTGGTGATCCGCGTGCCCCCGCCGAACGCACCACGCCTCGCCCCGGCTCCGGATCCGCGCATCAGCGAGCAGGGCCGGCATGGCCTGATGCCGAAGCTCGGCGAGGGCCGCGTCCGCGCCCTGGATGTCTACGCCCGGCCCGAGGAGCCCGGCATAGGTCCGCGCATCGCGATCCTCGTGACCGGGCTGGGGGTCGGCCAGGCGGCCACCGCCGGCGCCACGGTCCGGCTGCCGCCCGCGGTGAGCCTCGCTTTCCTGCCCTACGGCGGAGAGGCGGAGCGCGCCGCGGCCCGGGCCCGCGACGCCGGTCATGAGGTCTTCCTTCAGCTGCCGATGGAGCCGTTCGACTATCCCGACAGCGATCCCGGTCCGCAGGCTCTGCTTACCGCCCTGAAGGGCCCGGAGAACGCCGATCGGCTCGCCTGGTCGATGGCCCGCTTCCCCGGCTACGTGGGGGTCGCGAACTTCATGGGTTCCAAGATGATGGCCGACCCGACCTTCGAGCCGGCGCTGCGCGAGATCGGGGCGCGCGGCCTCGGCTTCCTCGACGATGGCACGGGCCCGAAGCCTGCGCTCGTCAACAAGAGCCGCACGCCGGTCGCCCGGGCCGAGATCGTCCTCGACGCCGTGCCGCGCGCCGAGGCCATCGACGCGGCGCTCAGCCAGGCCGAGGCCCGGGCACGCGCGAACGGATTCGCCCTCGTTTCCGCCAGCGGCGCGGCGCTCACCGTCGATCGGATTGCCCGCTGGGTCCGGGACCTCGATACCCGCGGCCTCCGCCTCGTCCCGGCGAGCGTGGCCCTGCGCGGTTCGGCCGAGAACCGAGTCAGCACGGCCAATTGACCCTGCCTCCGGCCCCGCATTCGGCCCGACGGCGTTGCCGCGCCACTTGCCCCTGACCTATGGTCCTGCGCGATGACCATGGATCCTGAATCGGGCGGCGCGCTGCCCTACCGCCCCTGTGTGGGCGTCGCGCTGATCGCGCCGTCCGGAGGCGTCTTCGTCGGGCGTCGCAGCAAGGATGCCGGCCCGGAGCACGTGGCGGGCCCGCATATGTGGCAGATGCCCCAAGGCGGCATCGATCCCGGCGAGGATCCCGAGATGGCCGCGCGCCGGGAGCTCTTCGAGGAGACGAACGTGCCGGCCGACGCCGTCCGGCTGCTCGGCGAGGTCCCCGACTGGCTCGCCTACGACCTGCCTCCGGCCGTGATGAAGCAGGCCTGGAAGGGGCGCTATCGCGGCCAGTCGCAGAAATGGTTCGCCTACGGCTTCCTGGGCAGCGAGCACCAGATCGACGTGCTCAGCCCCGGCGGCGGTGCGCACAAGCCCGAGTTCGATGCGTGGCGGTGGGCGCGGTTCTCCGAGCTGCCCGAGCTGATCGTGCCGTTCAAACGCCCGGTCTACGAGAGCGTCGTCGCCGCCTTCGCGGACCTCGAGAGCTGGGCGACGCGGCCGTGACGCCGCCGCAGGGGTCCTAAGGGGGTGCGCTGGCTCGCGATCCCGCTCTGCCTTGCGCTGGCCTGGCTCGCCTTCACGGTGAGCCCGCTCTGGTCGCTCTACGATCTGGCGCAGGCCGTTCGCCGGCACGACGTGGCCTACATCGAGACCCACGTGAATTTTCGGACTCTGCGGCTGTCCCTGGTGCGCCAGATCACCGCCGCCGTGCGCTCGGCTTCCGACACCGACCTGGAGCTGGAGCCCCGGGACCGTCAGCGCCTCAATGATGTCGCCTACGGACTCGCCCTGGCGCTCGCCGAGACGCTGGTCACGCCCGAGACCGTGATGGACCTGCTCGACAACGGCTGGCCCGACAAGCTCGACATCGAGCGTCCCGCCGCCCTGCGCCCGGAAGGGCTGGCGATCCGCAACCTCGGGCGGCTGGTACCCTACTACACGGCACTGGAGATGCGCGGCTTCCGCGCCGTGGTGATCCCGGTACCGCCCGAGGCCCCCCGCGCCGAGCGCACGCGGATCCGGCTCCGCCTGCGCGGTCTCAGCTGGCGGCTCGTCGATATCGAGATGGCGGAAATCCTGCGCGAGCAGATCGCCGCCAAGCTCGGCCGGGCGCTGGCTCGTGCCAAGATCGGGGCGAGCGTCGGGGAGGATCGATAGACGTTCGCCAGATGTGAGGGCGCCGACGAGATCCGGCGCGCCTCCGACCTCAATTCGCCTTGGGTCTGGCGGGCGCCTTGGCGGGTGCGGACACCTTCTCGTCTGCGGGTGCCTTGGCCTTGGGCTCGCGGGCCTCGACCAGGCTCTCGGCCTTGTCCTCGTCGGTATCGCCGCCCTGTTCGATCGTCTTGTCGGGATTGGCGAGCAGCGACTTCGCGATCCCGAGCAGGACCTCGCATTCACCGGGAAACTTGTAGGTCTCCAGCACGATCGCCGCATCGCGCAGCGTGCGCAGGTCGCGCACCGTCTGGGCGTTGGCGTCCTCGCGCAGTTCCTTCTTGTTCGCGATGGCTTCCTCGATCTGGGCGCCCTTCACGTCGCAGGCGGCCCGGGCCGGGAGAACGTTCGCCGCGAGGGCGAGGGCGAGGCCGGTTGCGAGAAGGGGCGGCCGCATGGCGGATATCCTCAAAGATCCAGGGTCAGGCGTGATGCGGGTGCGTGGTGCGCAGGATGTCGTTCGTGAGCGCCACGAGTTGGCTCGGACGGTAAGGCTTCGGCACGAAGACTGATTCCGGGACGGCATCGCATGGCGACAGGCAGGCGCGCCCGCCCGACGTGTAGACGACAGGCAGCCCCGGGGATTGGCTGCGCGCCCGGCGGGCCAGGGAGAGCCCATTCGTGTTGCGGGCGAGATCGATATCGGTGAAGAGCATGTCGACGCTCTCGCGGGCCAGGATCGCCTCCGCCTCCCAGGCATCCGCGGCGGTGAGCACCCGATAGCCCTCCTCGAGGAGCGCCTCCGCGGCCAGTTCGCAGACGGTCGGCTCGTCCTCGACCACCAGGATGGTGGCGGCGGCCGGGTCCAGGGCTGGCATGGACGGGCAGGCGAAGGCGGCGGCGAACGGAATCATGACGCAACTCCCACTCACCCGGCGGGGGCGCGGGGTCCCCGTGCCGGATCGAAGGAGCAACGGGCCCCTCCGCCGCGGCGTTCGCCGTGTTTGCATCGAATTGCCCGGACTTGGTGAGCGGCTCGTTAACCCCACCCCGGCATCCATGAACGGAGCCGCCCAAATGGTTAACGGGGCGTTACCGGAATGCCGCAAGAGGGCGGATTCGTGAACCGCAGCTGGCAGCTGGGCACCGGTCTGCTCCTCACCGGTCTCGCCGGATACGTCGACGCGCTGGGGTTCGTGCGGCTCGGCGGGCTCTACACCTCGTTCATGAGCGGCAACACCACGCAGCTCGCGGTCTTCGGCTCGGAGGGCGAGTTGCACCGCATGGTGCTCCCGGCGATCCTGATCCTGGCCTTCCTGATGGGCTCGGTCCTCGGCAGCGGGCTGTCGATCCTGGTGCCGCACCGGTGGGCGACGCCGGCGGTGCTCGCCTACGAGTCCCTGCTGATCCTCGGCGGGCTGGGCCTGGGCCTCGAATCCCCTGAGCTGGGGCTGGCCGCCTTCTTCGTCGCGGTCGCGATGGGCTCGCAGAACGCCGTCCTGGCACAGGTGCGGGGTTTCCGCGCCGGAACCACCTTCGTCACCGGGGCCCTGTTCAGCCTGGGCCAGAAGATCGCCCAGGCGCTGACCCGCACGGGTGATCCGTTCGGATGGATCGGCGACGGGGTGGTCTGGCTGTCCCTGTTGCTCGGTGCCTTCCTGGGAGGGCTCGCCTATCAGGCGTTCGCCCTCTACGCCCTGATCGCGCCGGCGGCGCTCGCGGGCGGGATGTCGCTGGTCACCAAGATCCTGGTCATGCGTGCTGGCCCTCCGGCCGTGAAGGTTGAGTCGATATGAGCAGCCCCTTGAGCAACCCTTCCCTCACGAGCCACGTCACCCCGCTGGAGCCCGGCGCCCACGTGGTCGCGGCGCATTTCCTCAAGGAGGAGCCGGCCTTAGCGCTGAGCGACGGCTCCGTGGCGCTGGTGCGGGGCGAGGCTCTCGACCGCCTGGCCGCCCATCCCGACGGCGGGATCCTGGTGGCCGCTTGCGGCAGCGACCGCTTGGTCACCGGCGGCGACGACGGCCGCGTGGTCGAGATCCGCGCCGGCGGCGGGATGGCGCAGCTCGGCCTCGCCAAGGGAGGCGCCTGGATCGACGCGCTGGCGCTCCACCCGGACGGCGCCGTCGCCTGGTCCGCCGGGCGTGCGGTCGTCGCGCGGGACGCCAAGGGCCGGGAGCGCACCTTCACGGCGCCCTCCACGGCCCGCGGCCTCGTCTTCGCCCCGAAGGGCTACCGGCTCGCCATCGCCCACTACAACGCCGTCAGCCTCTGGTACCCGAACCTCGAGACGCCGGCCGAGGCGATCAGCTGGAAGGGCTCGCATATCGACGTGACCTGGTCGCCCGACGGCCGCTTCGTGGTCTCGACCATGCAGGAGAACGCCCTGCACGGCTGGCGCCTCCAACCGGATCGCGGCCACATGCGGATGTCGGGCTATCCCGGCAAGGTCCGCTCGGTGTCGTGGTCGTCGGACGGGCAATGGCTCGCCACCGGGGGCGCGGAGGCGGCGATCGTCTGGCCGTTCGACTCGAAGGAAGGGCCGACCGGGAAGGCCCCGCGGGAATGCGGCGTCCGTCCCGCCCGGGTCTCGCGCGTGGCGTTCCACCCGAAGGCGCCGGTGCTCGCCGTGGGCTACGAGGACGGCTGCATCCTGCTGGTCCGCTTCACCGACGCGTCCGAGCTGCTGGTGCGTCCGGCCGTCCAGGGCAGCGCGGTCACGGCTTTGGCCTGGGACGGGCGCGACGGCCGGATGCTGTTCGGCTGTGCCGACGGGAAGGCCGGCCTGCTGACGCTGCCCGCCTGAACCCGGCTGGAACCGCGGCAGCCGCCGTGCTCTTTGTCGGAGGTCGATTCGCGCGCCGGAGGCCAGAAGTGTTCCGCGTCATCCGCACTCTCGGCCTCGCGCTGGGCCTGCTCGGCGGCGTGGTCGCGGCGCAGGCGCCCGAGTTCGCGCAGCAATACGGTCAGCGGCTCGGCGGGGCCGTGGACGAGCTGCGCCGGCAGGTCGCGGTGCTCGAATCCGACGCGCAGGCCAGCGGCACCACGCGGGACGGTGCGGTCGATCGGCTGCGCACCAATCCGGATCAGCTCGTGGCGCGGCGCGGCGACGCCGCCCAGGCCGACATCGCGCGGCTCGCCCGCCTGAGCGCCCAGCAGCAGGCCCTCGCCTCGGGGACGAGTCCCCTGGGCCGGGTCGTGGCGATGCTGCGCGACCCGGACGTGCCGGTGGCCGAGGCCGCCTATCACGACTTCAGCCCCGCGGTGCCGACCACAGCCGATGGTCTCGCGGCCGCGCTGATCGGCTTCCTGGCCGCCTGGGGAGGCTGGCGCGTGATGTCGGATGTCGGGCTGCGGATGGTCCGCCGGCGGCCGCGCCAGACCGCGACCGTGGCCTGACGCGCTGGATTGCACAAACCGTAGGCAGCGCGCAGGTGCGCTGCCCCGGTATTACGGCGAGCGCGGTCGGGGGTGTGGCCCAACGTCTACAGCGACTTGCGTGAGCCTTGCGTACCTAGCGTAGATCCGGCCGCCCCGGTCCGGGAGAAGGCGCAAGATGCCGCGTGCGTCGAACTCCACCACCATCGATCCGGCACTCGACGCCGCCGCGCTGCTGCGGCGCATCGGCTTCTTCGGCCTGTTCGTGATGCTGCCGGTGCTGGCGCAGGTCGCCCGCCGCGCCTCCGTGATCCTGGCGCCGATCGCCGTGGTTCTCCTGATCATTGCCAGCGCGATCGACCGGCGGCAGCGTCCGGTCCGCCCGGCGGTGTCCCGGCTCCTGACTGCCCCGGCCTTCCTGGCCGGGATGCTGGTGGTCCTCTGGTCCGCGCTCTCGCTGACCTGGACGCCGTTCCTCGGGCCCGCGGTGGAGCGGCTGGCCAATCTTTCGGCCACGATCGGGCTGGCCCTGCTCGGCTATTTCGCCCTGCCCGACCGGATGCGCTCGGCGAACCTCTACCTGTTGCCCCTCGGCGTCGTCGCGGGCGCCATCGTGGCGATCGTCCTCGGGGTGTTCGGCGCCCACATGGCGCCCCCCGGGATCGACGACGACGGGGCGCTGGACCGCGGCCTGATCTTGCTGATCCTGCTGGTCTGGCCGGCGCTCGCATGGCTCCGGTCCCGGCGCCGCGACCGCGAGGCACTCGGGCTCGCCCTGCTGGTCGCCATGGCGCTGACCGTCCAGCCGGACGCAACGCAGATCGCAGCCCTCGCCACCGGCACCCTCGCCTTCGCGGTGACGAGCTATCGGCCGAAGCTGGGCGTCATCCTGACGGCGAGCCTGTCCGTCGCCCTGCTGGCGGTGGCGCCACTGCTGCCGTTCCTGGCCCGGCCCGTGGGCGCAGCCCTGTTCGGGCCACTGGCCCCCGCCGTGCTGTCGCTGAAGAGCTGGCAGAAGGTCGTGACCACAGAGCCTGTGCGTCTCATCACCGGCCACGGCCTCGAGACCGCCCTGCGCGGCCGCCTGGTCGGCCTGCTGCCTCTGAACGCTCCGACCACCGCCCTCTTCGAGTTCTGGTACGAGCTCGGCATCGTCGGTGCGCTAGCGGCGGCCTTCGCGCTCTACGCATCGATCCGCCGGGCGGGCCGCGACGTCCCGGCCCTGATCCCGGGCGCGATGGGCGGCTTCGCCACCGCCTTCACGGTGGCCTGCCTCGGCGTCGGCCTCACGGCGATCTGGTGGCTGAGCGCGCTGGCCATCGCCATCGTGGTGTTCGTGGCGGTGGAGCGCGGCCAGTTCCGCACGAGCCGTCCCAAGGTCGCCAAGCTGCACCGCCTCCGGGAGACCTGAGGACGCGCGGAGGCTCAGCTCCGCAGGAACCCGTGCAGCCGGATCCACGCCAGGAACAGACCGGGCCACGCGGCGGCCGGCGTACCGGGTGCGCCCAGTCCGAACCCGTGTCCGCCGCGCTCGAACAGGTGCAGCTCGGCCGGCACCCGCGCCTTGCGCAGGGCCGAGAACATGAGCAGCGGATGGTCGGCCACCGCGATCGGATCGTCGATCGCCTGGACCAGGAATGTCGGGGGCGTCTCGGGTCCGACCTGCAGGTCCACCGAGTAGGTCTTCATCTCCGTGGGGGTGACCTCGTCGCCCACCATGATCCGGCGCGTCCGCGTCCGGTCGAACGGCTTGCGCATGGTGATCACCGGGTAGATCAGCCCGGCCAGGACCGGTCTTACCGGCTGGGAATCCACCGCGTCCACGGCTCCGTAGAGGTCCTGGGCGCTGCCGACCGCGGTCTCGCCCATCAGGTGTCCCCCCGCCGAAAAGCCGAGGACGCCGACACGGCCCGGATCGACACCGAGTTCCGGACCCCGCGCCCGCACCAGCCGGAGGGCGCGTTGCGCGTCCTGCCGCGGCGCGTCGGGGCCCGCGCCCCAGCCTTCCGCGGGCAGGCGGTAGATCAGCAGGAAGACCGTGATGCCGGCCGCGTTCAGGACCTTGCCGACCGGAACGCCCTCGTTGCCGAGGGCGATGTACTCATAGCCGCCACCCGCCGCGACGATCATCGCGGCGCCGCTGGGATTGGCAGGCCGCATCGCCAGGAGGCAGGGCTTCGCCACCCGGGTGATGTCGCCGGTGGTGCCTTCGACGTAGCGGTATCCGTCGGCGTCGGGCCCGCTCCCGCCGCCCGGTGGATCGCCAGGCCAGAGATCGATCACCTGCAGGTCCGCGCCGGGCAGCGAGCGCGGCAGCGCACGGATCGCCTCATGGGCCGCCGGCTCCGGGGGGGCCTCCTGGGCTTTGGCCGAGCGCAGGCCGAGGGCGCTGCCCAGCCCGGCGAGGAGAAGGCGGCGGTCGAGGCGCATGGGCCGGGTCCCGGGGACGCTCAGGGCCGCAGCCGGACGTCCGTGCCATCGAGGCTGGCTCCGCCGCGAGAAGCGACGGGCCGGTGCCGAGCCTTCGCAGAGTCGACGGATGCGGACATGTCGGTCTCCTGAAACGGTCACCGACCAATGTCGGAGGACACGGGCCCGGTTCCGGGACCGCGGGCGCCCTCAGCCGCGCCGGGCGATCACCGCCACGTAGAATCCGTCGGTCCCGGTCCGCAGGGGGCTCATCTGAATCCCGTGGGCGGTCAGCCGCACCGCATCCGGCAGGGTGGCCGGACCCGCCGCCAACACGGTTTCTGCCGGTACCGCCTCGAACCGTCCGCGCCAGCGCGAGAGAAGGCCGGACACGGCCGCATCGTTCTCCGCAGGCAGCAGCGAGCAGGTGACGTAGACGATCCGGCCCCCGGGCCGCACCAGCCGCGCTGCGCGGTCGAGGACCTGGGTCTGCTCGGCGGTCCGCAGCGCGAGGCTCCCGGGCCGCAGCCGCCACTTCGCGTCGGGGTTGCGCCGCCATGTCCCCGACCCGGTGCAGGGCGCGTCGACCAGGACCCGGTCGACGGAGCCGTCGAGATCCTCCAGCACGTCGGCCCGGGCCTTGCCGCCCCGGGGCGTGCGCACTTCGGCGACGGCCCCGGACCGGCGCAGGCGCTCGTGGATCGGCGCGAGACGGCGCGGATCGCCGTCGGTGGCGATGAGGCGGGCGCCGTTGCGGGTCTGGGCCGCCATCGCCAGGGTCTTGCCGCCTCCGCCAGCGCAGAGATCGACGATGGTCTCGGCCGGGCGCGGATCCGCCAGCAGCGCGGCGAGCTGCGAGCCCTCGTCCTGGATCTCGTACCAGCCGTCCAGGAATTCGGCCTCGACGTGGAGCGCCGGGCCGCGCCCGTCGGCGCCGATCGGGATGCGCAGGCCCTGGGGCGCGTGCGGCGTCGGGACGGCACCGAATGCGGCGAGCGCCGGCATGAGGTCGTCGCGGCTGCCGCGCAGGGTGTTGACCCGGACGTCGAGCGGCGCACGCCGGGCCAGCGCCTTCAACTCTGGGATCAGGTCGTCGCCCAGCGCAGCCGTCAGCTCGGGCAGCGCGAAGGCCGGGACGTCGCCCGCCACCTCCGGCGGGGCGCCCTCCAGGGTCCCTGCGTCGAGGCGCGCGCGCTCGTCATCGCTCAGCGGCTCGGGCGCGAAGCGCTCGCCCGAGAACAGGGACGCCACCGAGGCGCTGGCGAGTCCCTGCTGGAGGCGCAGCGAACCGATCAGCACGGCGCGCGGGGCGTCCGCCCCCATGATCCAGGCTGCGGAGGCCCGCCGGCGCAGGGCGTCGTAGACCAGGCTGGCGATCCCGGCCCGGTCGCCCGAACCGGCGAAGCGGTGCGCGAGTCCCCAATCCTTGAGGGCGTCGGCCGCCGGCCGGCGCCGCTCGGCGATATCAGTCAGGACCTCGATGGCGGCGGAGCAGCGGGCGGCGGGGGTCAGGGTTCGAATCCTTCAGACTGCGTCGACGAAGACGTGAAACGGCCACGCTTGGCCCCGATGCCGCCACGATACGGCCGAGCTTCCAGCACGATCACGGATCAGACCCTGCGGCGGGCGGTCCCGCCGCGCGGGCCGGCCGCGTGTCGTATGGCATCCTTCGGCCGCAGACCAGTGTGGTCCGCCGCCGGGTATGCCTGGGAGTGCCTCAGACCATGTCCTCGCTCGTTCGTGTAACCCTGGCCGGACTGGCCGCCGCCACGCTCGCCGCGTGCGCCAGTGCTCCTGCGGCCCCCGATCTCACCCCGCCGCCGCGTCGGCCCGTCGATGCCAAGACGCAGCTCGAATACGGCAACCCGCCGCCGCCGCCGCCCGGCCGTTACTGAGGGCCGTCTCGGCTGACGCGCGCGGAAGCGCGTTCGTCCCATCCTCGACCTCGTCCCGAGGCGGCGACGCGCAGCGGAGCCCCCGATGGGGCCTTCCAGGGACCGCGAGCAGACCGGACGCCTCCTCCGAGGCCCGCTGACGCGGGCGCCTCAGGATGAGGGGGTTGGGTCGGTTGGTCCCCGACGCGGATCGCGCCGGATGCGGGGCGCGGCTCAGGCCGCCTCCCGCGCCCGCCGCGCCTCGTAGGCCTTGAGCGCGGTGTAGACCTGATCGAGAATAGGGAACGTCGCCTCGGGCACGAGCCGGCGGCCGCGGGCGATCAGGTCGCCGATCACGTGGTCTGCCTCGATCCGGCCGCCGTTCTCGATATCGCGCAGCATCGAGGCGGTGAACGTGGAGCCCGCCGCCGTGAGCTGGGCGCGCGCCCGCTCGGCGACCACGCTGCGCGGCGGGAAGCCGCTCGCCGTCGCGACCGCCGTGCACTCGGTGTGGAGGTCGGCGATGAAGGCGGCCCCGCCCGGCGACCCCACGATGTCGCCGATCGCGGCCCGCATCAGGGTCGTCGCGCCCGCGAGTGTCGCGAGGAACACCCACTTTTCCCACATCTCCAGCAGGACCACGTCGCTGAGCCGGGGCTGGAACTTCAGGCCGCGCATCAGCCCGTCGATCGCCTCGATCCGGGTCGAACGCGACCCGTCCCGCTCGCCGTAGGTGATGCTGCACAGCTCGCTCATGTGCCGGATCGCGCCGTCCGCCGTGACCGTCGCCGCGATGGCGCAGGAGCCGCCCAGCACGCGTTCCGGGCCGAAGCGGGCGTCGAGCGCGTCGAGATGGCACATGCCGTTCAGCACCGGCAGGATCGCGGTGTCCGACCCCACCGCGGGCGCCAAGTCATCGAGGGCGCTGGCGAGGTCGTAGGCCTTGCAGGACAGAAGGACGAGGTCGAACGCCCCCGACTGTGCCAGGCGGTCGGCCGTGACGGTCGGCGGGTCCGAGAGAGTCAGGTCACCGAGCGGAGAGCGCACCACGAGCCCCTTCGCGGCGAGCTTCTCCGCCCGGGCCGGCCGGACCAGGAAGGTTACGTCGGCACCCGACTCAGCGAGCCGGGCTCCGTAATATCCGCCGGTCGCGCCGGCCCCGACGATCAAGGTGCGCATCAGGATCCTCAGGTTCGGGATGGATAGTTCGGGCTCTCGCGGGTGATCGTCACGTCGTGAACATGGCTCTCGCGCAACCCGGCGTTGGTGATGCGGATGAACTTCGCCCGCTCCTGAAATTCCGGGATGGTCGCGCCGCCGACATAACCCATGGCGGCGCGCAGGCCGCCGGCCAGCTGGTGCAGCACGTTGCCCACCGGCCCCTTGTAGGGAACCTGCCCCTCGATGCCCTCCGGCACGAGCTTGTGGGTATCGTTGACCTCCGCCTGGAAGTAGCGGTCGGCCGAGCCGCGGGCCATGGCGCCCACCGAGCCCATGCCCCGGTACGACTTGTACGAGCGGCCCTGGTACAGGAAAACGTCGCCCGGAGCCTCGTCGGTGCCGGCCAGCAGGGAGCCGAGCATCGCCACGGAGGCGCCGGCTGCGATCGCCTTGGCGAGATCGCCGGAATACTTGATGCCGCCATCGGCGATGACCGGGATGCCGGCCTCGGCGGCGGCCTCCACGGCCTCCATCAGGGCGGTGAGCTGAGGCACGCCGACACCTGCCACGATGCGGGTGGTGCAGATCGAGCCCGGGCCGATGCCGACCTTGATGGCGTCGGCGCCCGCGTCGATCAGCGCCTGGGCGCCCTCGCGTGTGGCGACGTTGCCGGCCACCACCTGAACGGCGTTCGAGAGCTGCTTCACCCGGGCGACGGCGTCGAGCACTTTGATCGAGTGGCCATGGGCGGTGTCGACGACGATCACGTCGCAGCCGACGTCGATCAGGCGCTCGGCCCGCTCGAAACCGCTATCCCCCGTGGTGGTGGCGGCGGCGACCCGCAGGCGGCCCTGCTCGTCCTTCACGGCGTTCGGGTAGGCGACCCGCTTCTCGATGTCCTTGACGGTGATCAGGCCGATGCAGCGGTAATGGTCATCGACCACCAGCAGCTTCTCGATCCGGAACTGATGCAGCAGGCGCTTGGCCTCGTCCTGCGTCACGCCCTCGCGGACCGTGATCAGGCGGTCGCGGGTCATAAGCTCGGCCACCGGCTGGGCGGAGTTGGTGGCGAAGCGCACGTCCCGGTTGGTCAGGATGCCGACGAGCTTGCCGCGCGAGCCGTTCGGGCCCCGCTCGACAACCGGGATCCCGGAGATGCGGTTGCGCTTCATCACCTCGAAGGCGTCGGCGAGCGTCTCGTCCGGGTGGATGGTGATGGGGTTCATCACCATGCCGGATTCGTATTTCTTGACGAGGCGGACCTGCTCGGCCTGCTCGGCAGGCTCCAGGTTGCGGTGGATCACCCCCATACCGCCATTGGCCGCCATGGCGATGGCCATCGGCGCCTCGGTTACGGTGTCCATCGCCGAGGCGACGATCGGCAGGTTCAGCGGGATCGTGCGGGTGAGCCGCGAGGCGACGTTTACCTCGGTCGGCATCACGGAGGACGCGGCTGGCCTCAGGAGCACGTCGTCGAAGGTCAGGCCCTCGATGATCGATGCGGAGTCTACTCGGGCCATATGCCAACTTTCCTCGGACGGCGGCGCGCGTCGCGCAGCGGGATCGGGTTGGCAAGTGGCAGTATCACGGGGTCATCGACGGCGCCAATGCGCCGTCGCCGCGGTGCAGCGGGAAAACACGCATGGCTCCCCGCTTTTTTTGACGGGCTGATCGGAGCCGGCGGCTCGGTTCAGCGCATCGCCGGACCCTTAGCCGGACCCCTGGCCGGACCCTTGTCGGTGTATTCCGGCGGCAGGCCGATGTAGTCGGCCAGGATACCGTCGATCCCGGGCGCCCGGCCGAAGGCCTCGCAATCGGGGTCCAGGGGCGCTTCGCCGAGCGTGGTGACACGGATGCGGTCCCAGGTCGGAAGCGTGTTGGGTGCCGTAAAAGGATCCTCGCCGGTGGCGAGCATGAAGCCGAAATCCTGGCCGAACTCGCCGGCGAGATCGTAGGCGTCGCTCGCCCGGGAGAATCGCGGCTGGCTGGTGAACGAGTTGGCTGCCCCGCCCCAGACCATCGCGGCGCGCTGCTCGCGCCTGCGGTCCAGGGCCTCGGCCTCGACGGTGAGGCTGCCGAGCCCGATCGGCACTCGCGGGATCGGCACGCGGCCTACGCCCTCGGCGACGCTGAGCCCGAGCTGCGAGGCGACCGTCACGCCGGCCGACCCCGCGATGGTCGCGCCAGCACCGATCAGGTCTGTGGGATCGACCCGGGTGACCTGCGCCCGAACGGTCAGGTCCGCGTCGCGCCCCGAAACCACATCGTAGCGCAGCGACAGGTCGTAGCAGAGCGCCCTGTCGGCGGCGTTCGCGATCAGTCGGCGCTCGGCCTGCGTAAGCGGCGCGGCGCCCGCGACGTCGCCATGGAACGCCGTCGGGATGATGCGCACCGTGCGGGCCTTGGCCAGCGCCGGCTGGTCCACGTAGATCCGCGAGGCAGAAGCCACTTGGTCGCTCGCCTTGAGGCGATCGTATCGCGTCAGCGAGCCGCGGTCGTTCAAGAGCACGGTGCCGCAAGCCGCGACCATCGTCAGGAGAGCGACGCCGGCGGCGATCCGCGATGCGGCGCGGCGCTTGCTGGGGCTGGGAAGCATCGGTCTCCTCGTGGCCCGGCCCCATGCCGGTCTGGACGACCGGACGGCCGAATGAGGCAAACGTAGCCATGGGACCACCCGCATAAAAGGTGGCGCGCCGCCGCCGCGCAACCTGTGTTGCGCGGCGGATACAATCGCGAAACACCAGGGTGCGACTTGGTCCCCCTGCCATGCAACCGCCGCGACGCGATGCGCGTCTGCTGTCCGATGCCCGCCCCGACCCAAAGACCGCTCTGGATCGTCCCTCTGACGGTCGCCACCGCCCTGTTCATGGAGAACACCGATTCGACGGTGATCGCCACGGCACTGCCGAGCATCGCGGCGAGCCTGCACGAAGACCCGATCGCTCTGAAGCTCGCCGTGACCTCCTATCTGGTCAGCCTCGCGATCTTCATTCCGGTGAGCGGCTGGATGGCCGACCGCTACGGTTCCCGGACCGTGTTCCGTGCCGCGCTCGTCGTGTTCATGGTGGGGTCGCTGGCCTGCGCGGCCGCAAACGGGCTGGCGGGATTCGTCGCCGCGCGGTTTCTCCAGGGCATGGGCGGCGCCATGATGGTGCCGGTCGGGCGCCTCGTGGTCCTGCGCAGCGTGCCGAAGTCGCAACTCGTGACGGCGCTCGCCTATCTGACTTTTCCCGCGCTCGTCGGCCCGGTGATCGGGCCGCCGCTCGGCGGCCTGATCACCACGTGGTTCGACTGGCGCTGGATCTTCTTCATCAACCTGCCGATCGGCTGTGCCGGGATCGTGCTGGCGAGCCTGTACTTCGAGGATGTCCGCGAGACAGAACGGCCGCCGCTGGATCTGTTCGGCTTCGTACTGCTGGGCACCGGTCTCGCCGCGCTGATGCTCGGTCTCGCCTCTATGGGCCGCCATCTCCTGCCGGCGGCGCTGTCCTGGGGCTGCCTCGCCGGCGGCGCGATCCTGTTGCCGCTCTACTTCGCTCATGCCCGGCATGTCCCCCACCCGATCGTGCGTCTCGACCTGATGGATCGCCCGACCTTCCGGGTCGCGATCCTCGGCGGCAGCCTGTTCCGGGTCGGCACCGGGGCGATCCCGTTCCTGCTGCCGCTGATGCTGCAGGTCGGCTTCGGGCTCGACGCCCTGCATTCCGGGCTGATCACCTTCGCGGCCGCGGCCGGAGCCATGTTCGTGAAGACCCTGGCCCCCAGGATCCTGCGCCACCTCGGCTTCCGCCGGCTGATGGTCTGGAACGCGGTGCTCGCCTCGGCCTTTCTGGCGGTGAATGGGCTCTACACCGCCGGCACGTCTCATTGGGTCATGATCGGCCTGCTGTTCTTCGGCGGCTGCTCGCGCTCGATCCAGTTCACCTGCGTCAACGCCATCGCGTATGCCGACCTCGAATCGCGCGAGATGAGCGCGGCCACGGGCTTCGCCAGCGTCTGCCAGCAGCTCTCGCTCAGCCTCGGCGTCACGCTCGGGGCGATGGCCCTGGAGGGAACCGCCAGCCTGCATGGCCGAACCCGGATCGAGGCCACCGATTTCGGGCCGGCCTTCTTCGCCGTGGCGGTGCTCTCGGCGGCCTCCGTGTTGGCCTTCCGCAAGCTGACGCCGGATGCCGGCGCCGAGATCTCCGGCCGCAGGGTGGTGGCTGCGCCGGCGCCCGCGGCCGCCGCGATGAAGCCGCGGCACTTCTGATCAGGCTGCCGCCCGGGCGGCCGAGCGTCCGGCGGCCTTCTTGGCGCCCCCGCGCGCCGTGGAGCCCTTGCCGGTGGATTGGGCGGGGGCGCGCTTGGGGCTCGGCCGTTCGGCCGTCTGGCCGGCGCGCCAACCCTGCCAGCTCCAGGCGCCGGGACCGGTCAGGGCGTAGATCAGGAAGCCGCCCGCCAGCCCGAGATCGGCCAGCATCAGCGTCCGCTCGGCGACCGCGGCGGGGCCGGCATATTGCCAGAACGCGTGAAGAACGACGGCCGTCACCGCCGCGAAGGCGGCGAGCGCCAGCCCGGTCAGCCGCGGGAGCACGCCGAGCAGCAGCGCCAGCGGGCCGAACACCTGCACGACCACTGCGGCCGTGGCCGTGGCGTTCGGGAACGGCATGCCGCTGCCCGCCAGGGTCAGCGCGAAGCCGGAGACGTTCAGTGCCCGCGCGATCCCGGTGGGGAGGAGTGCGGCCGCCAGCAGCAGGCGCGCGGCGAGAAGGGTTCCGTCCTGGGCGCGGGCGATCATGTGCGGGTCCGGTCGGCTGGAGGGCTGCCCGGAGGCTGGCGGCTTCCGTTGAAGACCGCGTTAAGCCCGCGCGAATTCAGGTGGATGCGCCACCTCGCAACAGCCGGCCGCGCTCGGTCCAGGCCACCGCCAGGAGCGCGAGGCCGCCGAGCCCGGCGTAGCCGATCGCGACCGGCAATACGGTGCCGTCGAAGGACTGGCCGATCAGGTAGCCGCAGAACGCGCCGAGGATCGTCGTGTAGAAGCCCAGGAACGAGGAGGCCGTGCCGGCGATGGCGCCGAGCGGCTCCAGCGCGAGCGCGTTGAAGTTGGGCATCGCGAAGCTGATCAGGAACTGATTGAGCGCCAGGAGTGACAGGTACAGCCCCAGCGGCGGATGGCCGTGAAAGGCGAGGCCGACGCCGACCTGGCACAGGCCGACCACCGTGAAGGCGGCGACGCCCAATTGCGACAACATCCGCATCCCGAGCCGCCGGACGATACGGGCGTTGATCAGCGTGGCCGTCCCCATGGCGCCCGCCACGAGGCCGAATGCCAGCGGGAAAAGCGGGCCGAGGTGATAGAGCCCGGTGTCGAACACCTGCTGGGCCGATCCGACATAGCCCATGATGCAGCCGGTCAGCAGGCCGAGCGCCGTGGCATAGCCGACGGCGACGCGGGTCCTGAGGGTCATGCGGACCGCATCCCAGGTCGCCGCCAGGGAGAGCGGGCGGCGGTATTCCGGATGCAGCGTCTCCGGCATGCGAATGGAGAACCAGAGCGCCAGCCAGAAGGCCAGGACCAGCATCGAGACGAAGACGTAGACCCAGGAGCCCAGCGCCAGCATCATCCCGCCGATCGCCGGAGCGATCATCGGGACGATCAGGAACACCATCATGGTGAGCGACATCACGCTCGCCATCTCGCGTCCCGAGAAGCGGTCGCGTACGATTGCCACCGAGAGCACGCGCCCGCCGGCCGCGCCCATGCCCTGGACGATCCGGGCCGCCAGCAGCCAGCCGAAGCTCGGCGCCACCATGGCGAGCGCGCAGCCGACGACGTAGACCGCAAGACTCGCCAGCAGCACAGGGCGCCGGCCGAACGTATCCGAGACCGGCCCGTACACGATCTGCGCGAGGCCGAACCCGATCATGTAGACGTAGACGAGGAGCTGCAGCCGGTTCGGATCGGGCACGGAGAACCGCGCCTCGATCGCCGGGAAGGCCGGCAGCAGGTTGTCGATCGAGATCGCGGTCACCGCCATCATCAGCGCGACGATGGCGACGAATTCGGTGAAGCCCGGCCCCGACCATGGGCGCGGGGCACGAACCGGCTGGACCGGCGGTATCGGCCGGGTCGCGACTGTCACGGCGCACTCTCGGGATGCGATGGGGTCGCCCGATCAGGGCGCGCCCATCGCGGCACACGTGTGACGGGCGCTCCCGTTGCGTGCAGCTCAGGCCGGCAGCGGACGCAGGGCCGGCTCGCGCGGCTCGCGCCGGCCCACGAAGGACGCCATCAGCGCCGCCACGAGGCAGAGCAGCCCCGCCGACACGAAGGCGCCGAGATAGCTGCCCGTGTCGGTCCGGACGTAGCCGGCGAGCCAGGCGGCCGAGGCGGCGCCGATCTGGTGGGCGGCCGCGATCCAGCCGAACATCAGCGCGGCATTCTCCTCGCCGAAGGATTTTCCCGCGAGCTGCACGGTGGGAGGGACCGTGGCGATCCAGTCGAGCCCGTAGAAGACCGCGAACAGCGACAACCCGTAGAAGCTGTAGTCGAACGAGTAGGGCAGGAAGATCAGCGACAGGCCCCGCAGTCCGTAATACCACGCGAGCAGCTTGCGTGAATCGAACCGGTCGGTAAGCCAGCCCGAGGCCGTGGTGCCGATGAGGTCGCAGATGCCCATCAGCGCGAGCAGGCCGGCGGCCGTCACCTCGGCGATGCCGTGGTCGATGCAGGCGGGGATCAGGTGTGTCCCGATCAGCCCGTTGGTCGAGGCGCCGCAGATGAAGAACGTCCCGGCCAGCAGCCAGAAGTCCCGGGAGCGCAGGCCCACCTGCAGGCCGCGCAGCGCCCGCCGGGCCGGGTTCTCGGTGAGGACCGGCGTCGGCGTCACCGCGGTCTCGCCGTAGCGGGGCAGGCCGAGATCCGCCGGCCGATCGCGCAGCAGCAGGGCGGCCACCGGGATCAGCACCAGAGTCGCGGCGGCGACCACCAGCGAGACCGAGCGCCAGCCCTGCCCGACCGCCAGCGACGCCAGCATTGGCAGGAAGACCAGCTGCCCCGTCGCGCTGCTCGCCGTGAGCATCCCGAGCACCAGGCCCCGGCGCTTGGCGAACCAGCGCCCGGCCACGGTGGCGCCCAGCACGTTGGCGACCATGCCCGAGCCGGAGCCGACCACGATGCCCCACAGCAGAACCATCTGCCACGGCGCGGTCATCAGGCTCGTGGCCGCGGTCCCGACCGCCAGGATGAGGAGCGCTCCGCAGACCGACCGCCGCAGGCCGAAGCGTTCGATGATCGCAACAGCGAACGGCCCGATCATCCCGTACAGGAAGATATTGAGCGCGATCCCGACCCCGATCGTCGCCGCGGTCCAGCCGAATTCCCGCTCCCACGGCACGATCAGCACGCTCGGCGTGGCCCGCACGCCGGCTCCCACGAGCAGCACCAGGAAGGTCACCGCCGCGACGATCCACGCATAGTGCATGCGCGGCGCGAGGCGCGTCTCGATGGGGACGGACATGTTCGGGCTCCGGGGGATGAGACGGCCTGATTCGAATCGGTCAGGAGGCGGAGATCAGGGCCTTAGCCAGGGCAGCGACGGCACGAGGCTCGATCTTCGCGTTGATGCGCGCCTGCGCGGCCCGCCAATAGGGCATCGCCCGCGCCAGAGCCTCACGGCCCGGATCGGTGAGGGTGACGACGCGCGCGCGCGCATCCGCCACCCCGGCGGCGATCGACACGAGGCCGCGCCGCTCCAGCGGATCCAGGTTGCGCCCCATGGTGGTGCGCTCCAGGGCCGCCTCCGCGGCCAGCCGCGTCACCGGGGTCGGCCCCAGCCGGTCCAGGAGACGCAGGATCGCGAACTGCGTGACCCGCAGCCCCGCCGGGCGCAGGGCCGCGTCATAGGCCGTGGTCACGGCCCGCGTTGCGCGGCGAAGCGCCGAGCAGGTGCAGGGTTCATTGGGAGAATCGGTCGTCACGATACGTGTATATGCACGGATTTCGACGCGCACAAGCCGGTCCTGACGGTTCGTCGCGTTCGACATGCGAAGGCCGGCAAATGCGCCGGGCTGTCATCGACATGGCGGATCACCCTGCTATCGCTGCAGGGAAGGCACCCGGTCCGGGAGAGGCGCGATGACACTCGAAACCGCCACGGCGTTGTCATCCTCGGAAGAGAAGTCGGCCCGCACCGGGCTCATCGAGGCGGCCGCCGAAATCGTCGCCGAGCAGGGCGGCCCCGGCGGCTTCGTGCGCGACCTGTACGGGCGCGTGACCCCCGAGGACCTCGCCCCCTACCCGGCCGGCGCGCTGGCCGATCTCGCGGCCCGGGCCCGGGCGCTCCTGTCCGAACCGCGCAAGCCCGGCGACAGGGCGCGGGTGCGCCTGAGCGATGCCGAGGTCGTCCGGGACGGCCGGCCGTGCGAGATCACGATCCTGCAGGTCGTCAACGACAACCGACCGTTCCTTCTGGATTCAACCCTGGCCGAGCTGACCGAGCAGGGCCTGTCGCCGGACCTCGTCGCCCACCCGATCCTTGGGGTCGAGCGCGACCCGGATGGGACGCTGGTCCGGGTGGTCGGCGAGACGACGGCGGACGCCCAGGGCAGCCTCGCGCGCGAGAGCTTCATCCACATCCATCTCGACCATGTCGACATCGACGCCCGCGAGCGTCTCGTCGACGCTCTCGCCCAGGTCTACCGCGACGTGGCGCTGGCGACCGACGACTACCAAGCCATGCTGGGCCGCCTCTCGGACCTCGCCGAGAGCCTGGGCCGCGCACCCTCCCCGCTGCCGGAGGCCGAGACGGCCGAGGCCCGCGCGTTCCTGGAATGGCTGAGGGACGGGCAGTTCCTGCTGCTCGGGATGCGCGAGCACGGCATCGCCGGCGATACGCACCCGCTGATCGAGGGCTCGAGCCTCGGGGTGCTGCGTGACCCCGAGGCGACGCCCCTGCGCCGGGGAGGGACACCGGTCGACTACACGCCGGAGATCCTCACCTTCCTGGAGGAGCCGCAGGCGCTCATCATCACCAAGGCGAGCGTGAAGTCCCGCGTCCACCGGGCCGCCTATCTCGACTACGTCGGCGTCAAGCTCTTCTCCGGGGTCGGCAAGCTCTCGGGCGAAGTTCGGATCGTCGGCCTGTTCACCGCCTCGGCCTATACCAGCCCCGCGCGGGAGGTGCCGGTCCTGCGCCGCAAGGTCGAGGCGGTGTCGGAACGGGCGGGCCTCGACCCGACGAGCCATGCCGGGCGCAGCCTGCTCGCGGTCCTGGAGACCTACCCGCGCGACGAGCTGTTCCAGATCGAAGTCGATCGGCTCTTCCGGTTCACCCTGGCCATCGCCAACCTCGCCGACAGGCCGCGGATCCGCGTGCTTTCGCGCCCGGACCGGTTCGGCCGCTTCGTCTCGCTGCTCGTCTACGTCCCGAAGGACCGCTACGATTCGACCGTGCGCGCCCGGATCGGCGCCTATCTGGCCGAGGTCTATGCCGGCAGCCTCGCCGCGGCCTATCCCGACTTCCCGGAAGGGCCGCTGGCCCGCACCCACTTCATTATCGGCCTGCCCGATCAGGTCAGGCCGCAGCAGGATCCCGCCGTCCTCGAAACCGGCATCGCATCCCTGGTCCGCACCTGGGGCGACGGCCTGCGCGCGGCGCTCGCCGAGGCCCATGACGGCGACCGGGCCCGCCTCCTCGCCGCCCGCTACGCCGACGCGTTCACGGCCGCCTACCGGGACAATTTCCAGCCCGACACGGCGGTCGCGGATGTGGCCATCCTCGAAGCGCTGAGCGAGGCACAGCCGCGCGCCGTGCAACTGGGACGCCGGGTCTCGGATCCCGCCGCGCAGGTCCGCCTGAAGGTGTTCTCCCGCGGCACCGCGATCACCCTGTCCGATCGCGTGCCGGGGCTCGAGAATCTCGGCTTCCGGGTGATCAACGAGCGCACCTATCGCGTCATGCCCGCCGGATCGGACGAGGCCGCCCGGATCTGGCTGCATGACATGCTGATCGAGCGTGCCACCGGGGCCGACATCGATCTGGCGGCGCTGGAGCGCCCTCTCGAGGCCGCGATGCTGGCGATCGCCGACGGAGCCGCGGAATCCGACGGCTACAACCGGCTGGTCCTCGAAGCGGCACTCGCCTGGCGTGATGCGGCCCTCTTGCGGGCGCTCGGCCGCTACCTGCGCCAGCTGCGCATCCGCTACGGGCAGGATTACCTGGCCGGCACGCTCAGCCGTCATCCCGAGATCGCCCGGGCGATCGTCACCCTGTTCCGGGTACGCTTCGACCCGGAGGCGGACGGAAATCGCGCGGCACGGGAGGCGGAGGTCCGTGCCGGCATCGAGTCGGCGCTCGCGGACGTAACCAGCCTTGACGACGACCGGATCCTGCGTCGGTTCGTCAACCTCGTCGAGGCGGCGGTGCGGACCAACTTCTTCCAGAAGGCCGAGGGCGGCGGCCCCCGGGAGACGATCAGCTTCAAATTCGCCTGCGCCAAGGTGACGGCGATGCCGCTTCCGCGGCCGCTCTTCGAAATCTTCGTCTATTCACCCCGGGTGGAGGGCGTGCACCTGCGCTTCGGCTACGTCGCCCGCGGCGGCCTCCGCTGGTCGGACCGGCCGGAGGATTTCCGTACCGAGATCCTGGGCCTCGTGAAGGCGCAGCAGGTGAAGAACGCCGTGATCGTCCCGGTGGGCGCCAAGGGCGGCTTCTATCCCAAGCGGTTGCCCCCGGCCTCCGACCGCTCGGCCTGGCTGCAGGAGGGGACCGAGAGCTACCGGATCTTCATCCGCACGCTCTTGGAACTCACCGACAACATCGTCGACCAGGCGATCGTGCCACCGCCGGACACGGTGCGGCACGATTCCGACGACGCTTACCTGGTGGTGGCGGCCGACAAGGGTACAGCCACCTTCTCCGACATCGCCAACGCGCTCTCCCTGGAGAAGGGCCACTGGCTCGGCGACGCCTTCGCGTCCGGAGGCAGCCAGGGCTACGACCACAAGGGCATGGGCATCACCGCCCGGGGCGCCTGGGAGGCGGTGCGCCGCCATTTCCGAGAGATCGATGTGGACGTGCAGACCGACCCGATCACGGTGGTCGGGGTCGGCGACATGTCGGGCGATGTGTTCGGCAACGGCATGCTTCTGTCCGAGAGCATCCGCCTGCTTGCGGCCTTCGACCACCGCGACATCTTCCTCGACCCGAATCCCGATGCGGCCCGCAGCTTTGCCGAGCGCCGGCGTCTGTTCGATCTCGGACGCTCCTCCTGGGCGGATTACGACCGTTCCCTCATCTCCGAAGGCGGCGGGGTGTTCTCGCGCAGCCTGAAGACGATCCCGCTCTCGGAGCCTGTCCGCGCGGCCCTCGGATTCGACCGCCCGGAGGCGACGCCGACCGAGCTGATGCAGGCGATCCTGAAGGCCCCGGCCGACCTGCTGTGGTTCGGCGGAATCGGCACCTATGTCCGCGCAACCACGGAGACCGACGAGGACGCCGGCGACCGGGCCAACGATGCCGTGCGCATCACCGGGCCGGAGCTGCGGGTGAAGGCGATCGGCGAGGGCGCCAATCTCGGCCTGACCCAGCGCGGGCGCATCGAGGCGGCCCGTGCGGGCGTGCGGCTCAACACCGATGCCATCGACAACTCGGCCGGCGTGAACACCTCGGACGTCGAGGTAAACATCAAGATCGCCCTGATGATCCCCGAGCGCGACGGGCGGCTCGACTACGCTGCGCGCAACCAGTTGCTCGCGGCGATGACCGACGAGGTCGGTCGCCTCGTCCTGCGCAACAACGAATTGCAGACGCTCAGTCTGTCACTCGCCCAGCGCGGCGGCCTCGGTGAGACCGGCTTCGCGATGCGGACCATGCAGGCGCTGGAGGCGGAAGGGCGCCTCGACCGCGCGGTCGAGTTCCTGCCGGACGACGGTGCGATCGCGGAGCGCATGCGCCGCGGCGAGGGGCTGACCCGGCCGGAATACGCGGTGCTGCTGGCCTACGCCAAGCTGTCGCTGCACGACGCGATCCTGGCGAGCGCCGTGCCGAACGATCCCTATTTCGACCGCGAATTGCAGCGCTACTTCCCGAAGGCCCTGCGCGAACAGTTCCCGGACGCCGTGAAGGGGCATCGGCTGCGCCGGGAGATCATCGCCACCGCGCTCGCCAACATCATCGTCAACCGCGGCGGCCCGTCGCTGGTGACGCGCCTCGTCGACGGCACCGGCGCCGATGCGGCGACCATCGCGAAGGCCTACGCGGTGACGCGAGACGCCTTCGGGCTGATGGAGCTGAACCTCGCCATCGACGGGCTCGCCGGCAGGATCTCGGGCGAGGGCCAGCTCGGCCTCTACGCCGAAGTACAGGACCTGCTGGCCAACCGCATCGTCTGGTTCATCCGCAACCTCGACCTGACCGGCGGCCTCTCGCCGGTCGTCGCGCGCTATCGCGACGGGGTCGCAGCGGTCGAGGCGGCGCTCCCGAAGGTGCTGGGCGCGGAGGCCTTGGCGGCGATCACGGACCGCGCGACGGAACTGGCCGATTACGGGATGCCCCCGGATCAGGCCCGGCGGCTCGCCTCCCTGACCGCGCTCATCTCCGCGCCCGACATTGTACGCGTGGCCGAGGCCAGCGGCCGACCGGTACAGGAGGTGGCGGCGACCCACTTCGCGCTGGAGCACGCCTTCCGCCTGGACGAACTGGCGGCGGCGGCGCGGACCGTGCCGGTGGCCGATACTTTCGACCGGGTGGCTCTGGAGCGGGCCGTGGCGGGCATCGCCGCTGCCCATCGCAAGCTCACCGCCGAGGTCGTGGCCGACCTGGGCGCGGGTCAGGAGGCGGTGGAAGCCTGGTCCCGGGCCCGCGGCGCACCGCTCGCGCGCATCCGCGGCGCGGTTGATGCGATCAGCGCCTCGGGCCTGACGGTCTCCAAGGCGACCGTGGCGGCGAGCCTGCTCGGCGACCTCGTCAGAGCCGACTGACGGATCGCGCGCCGCCGGCCTGCGGCCTTCAGGCGCCGGGCGCCGAGGCCGAGAAGATCCGACGGCCGGCGCGGCTGACCGCGGTGACGGTGAGGCCGAGACCGAGCAGGGAAACGGCGGCGGCGATCAGCGGAAGCTGGCTGTAGCCGGCACCGAACGTCAGGGCCGCGCCGCCGACCCAGGCGCCCGTGGCGTTGCCGAGGTTGAAGGCGCCCTGGTTCAACGTGGAGGCGAGGTTCGGCGCATCGCTGGCCGCCTCGACGACCCAGATCTGGAGCGGCGAGACCAGCGCGAAGGCCAGACCTGCCCAGAGCAGCAGCACCGCCACCGTCAGCGCAGCGTTGTGGGCGCAGGCCGCCAGGACCAGCAGAACCACGACGATGCCCAGGAAGCCGCCGACGATCGTCGCCATCAGGCCCCGGTCGGCGAAATGGCCGCCCGCGAGGTTGCCGATGGTGAGGCCGACCCCCGCGGCGAACAGCACGCCGGTCACACCCTGCGGCGAGAACCCGGTGACGTCGGTCAGGAACGGCGTGATGTAGGTGAACACCGTGAAGAAGCTCACCGACGACAGGGTCGAGATCAGCATCGGCCGGAGCACGGGCCAGCGGCCCAGCGCCCGGAATTCCTTCACGAGGCTGCCCCGGGTTCCAGGGAGCCCAGCGGGTACGCAGAGCTGGATCGCGAGACCAGCGGCGAGCCCGATGGCGACCACCGCCCAGAAGGTCGAACGCCATCCGGCAGCCTGCCCGAGCGCGGTCCCGAGCGGCACGCCGAGCACGTTGGCCAGGGTGAGCCCGGCGAACATCAGAGACACCGCCTGGGTCCGCTTCTCGCGCGGCACCAGATCGCGGGCCACCACGGCGCCAATGCCGAAGAACGCACCGTGCGCGAAGGCGGTGACGACCCGCGCCACCATCAGGAGGCCGTAGCTCGGCGCGAGGGCGCAGCCGAGATTGCCGACTAGGAAGACGCCCATCAGCGCGAGCAGAGCCGTCTTGCGGGGAAGGCCCGCGGTGGCGATCGCCACGATGGGCGCGCCGACGACTACGCCCATGGCGTAGCCCGAGACGAGGTAGCCCGCCTGCGGGATCGTGACGCCGAAACCCTGCGCCACCTGCGGCAGCAGGCCCATGATTACGAATTCGGTGGTGCCGATCCCGAACGAGGCGACGGCGAGAGCGAGGATCGGCAGAGGAAGCAAGGCGACGTCCTTCGGGCGACCCGCATCGCATTGTGCGACGCAGCATGGCCGAGGATGGCGCTTCGACGTCCTTCGCCAAGCTCTGCACACGCGCTGCACGGTTGCGCGGTGTGCAAGCTCACCACCGTACAGCCGCTGTCTCGCGCGGAAACTTCCCACGCTCAGAGCGGTACCGGGCCGCCACGGTCCCATGGCCACTGCTTCCGCGGACCTTCGGGGACGCATCGCGGACGCGGCCTCGATCCGCGACGGCCCCTGTGGTGGCCGGCCAGACCGCACCCGTCCCGGGCACCCGTAGCGGGCAGGATCCGTCCGCGCAGCAAACGCCGGCGGCCTTCCGGTGCGGCGCCTATTCGGCCGGCGTCTTCTTCCGCCCGCGGCTCTTCGGAGCGGCGGCCGCCGGCGTCTCCTGTACGGGCGGCGCCACCGATCCACGGCTTTTGCGGCGCTGCTGGCCGAGGCCGAGGGCGCGGGCGAGTTCCGAGCGCTGGGCCGAGTAGCTCGCTGCCGTCATCGGATAGTCCCGCGGGAGGCCCCATTTCTCCCGGTAGGCTTCCGGGCTCAGCCCGCGCAGGGTGAGGTGCCGACGCAGGGTCTTGTAGGGTTTGCCGTCCTCGAAGCTGACGATGTGATCCGGAGTGATCGATTTCCGAATCTGCGCCGGGCTCAACTTTTCGACGGCGGGCTTCGACGAAGCTCCCGAAGCCGAGAGGCTGTTCAACGCCGCATGAATGCCGCTGATCAGCCCCGGGAGTTCCGATGACGGAACGGAATTGTTCGATACGTAGGCCGCAACGATATCGACCGCGAGTTCGATATGCTCGGCCTGCTCAGCTTCAGCGATCTCACTCATGTTGATCCTCTGTCGTTACAACTATCCGATACGGTCATAACCACTCGGATATCATCCAATTCTCGATGACGCTAGCAGATCATTCGAAATATCTCAATCGCAACGTTTGAGCGACGTAGAGCTTTTAGACGCCACTGCAACGGCTGCCGGGGAGCCGGGCTGGAACGGCGTTGACGCAGCATTAACCACGTCGCCGCTAGCTAGGATTAACCATACCGGCGACCCCCGTGGCGGCGGCGTGTTCTGTAGTTCCCGGCCTCAGGCACCCGGGACTTGGACGGAGGCCGGTATAAAGTGCGGACGGCGGACGCTGACCGGCGGGGACGGCAGGCGATGCGGCTCGCCATCGCGGCGCTGACCCTGGCCGTCACCGCATCGCCATCCGAGGCCCAGCGCTTCGACGCGACCAGCCCGGTCACCGGCCAGCCCGACAATCCCGGGATCGGCCAGGACACGGCGCCTAACGGCCTGCCGGCCTTGCGGCGTCGCATTCCGGACGGTCTGTCGCGCGACAATAGCCGCGGCTCCCCCGGCGGTGACGCCACCAGCGGAGAGCAGACCGGTGGCGACAGCCTGCGGTCGCCGCTGTCACCGCCGATCCCCGCCCAGACTCAGCCGGGGCTCTCGCAGCTCAACACGCGCGTCACCACCGGCGGCCAGCGTACCGGCGGATCGACCACGGCGCCGAACAATCTGGCACCGACGATCCTCTTGCGCTCGCGGGCCGCGCCGCCCCGGCGCATCGGCTCGGCGACCCGCAAGGTCACCCAGGAGGTGACGCAGGTCCCGCCCCCGGCCCTGCGCCTGACGCCCATAGTCCGGCAGGCGGTGGTCGGCGTGCCGGTGCAGCCGGCCACCGGGCCGGTGCGTCCGATCCTACCCTTTCTGGCGATCTCCCCCGCCCTCGGCCTGCTCACGCCCGGCTTCATCCTCGGCACGGACCTCGCACGACCGATCCCGACGGATCCGGCCTACGCCCCGCTCGGCTATCGGATCGGCACCTTCACGGTGCTGCCGAGCTTCGCACAGAGCGTCGGCTACGATTCGAATCCCGACCAGACTAGCCGGCAGCTCGCGAAGGGATCGGCAGCGCTCCGCACCGAGGCCGCCGTCGACTTCCAGAGCGACTGGTCCTCCAGCTCGTTCCAGGGCGCGCTCCGCGGCTCTTACCTGGAGACGCCCCAGAACGAGGCCGCCAGCCGGCCCGCCGCGGACGGTACCGTCCGGCTGCGTATCGATGCGAACCGCGACCTGCACATCGACGCGGAAGGCCGCTTCCTGGTCGATACGCAGCGTACGTCGAGCCCGAACCTTCAGGCCGCCTCCGCGACGAGCCGGCCGCTGCTGGCCGTCTACGGCGCTTCGCTCGGCGCCACGGAGACGTTCAACCGGCTCTCGGTGACCCTGCGCGGCTCCGTCGACCGCTCGGAATTCGACAACGCCCGGCTCTCGGACGGCACGATCATCAACCAGTCCGACCGAAACCTGAACCAGTATAGTCTGCAGTTGCGCACCGCCTACGAGATCACGCCCGATCTCAGCCCCTTCGTCGACATCCTGGGCGATACGCGGGTCTACGATATGCGGCGCGACGCGAGTGGCGTCCGGCGCGATTCCGACGGCATCGCATTCATGCTGGGCGCGAGTTTCGGGCTCGCGCGCTCCGTTACCGGCGAGATTTCGGCCGGCATCCAGCACCGCTCCTACGTCGATCCGACACTGCGCGACATCAACGCCCCGCTGGTCAACGCTGCCCTGGTCTGGTCAATGAGCCCGCTCACGACCGTCCGACTGACCGCCGCGACCGGCGTCACCGAGACCACCGTCGTGGGCTCGAGCGGCATCCTCACGGACGTGGCGACACTGGAAGTGCAGCATGATCTGCTGCGAAACCTGTCGATCGTGGTCGGCGGCTCGTTCCTCAGAAACGACTACCAGGGCAGCACGATCCGCGAGAGCGGCTTCTCCGCCACCGCACGGCTGGATTACCGCTTCACCCGCTGGCTGACCCTGCGGGGTACTTACATCTACCAGCAGATCGACAGTACGGTGGCCGGGTCGAGCTTCCGCGAGAATACCTTCCTGCTCGGCCTTCGGGTCAATCCCTGAGCGGATCGCCCATCCGCGGGCGGCCGATGCTTGAGCCGTGCGACGGCGTCCTCACGCCCGCCTGTCGGCGAAGAAGTCGCGCAGCAGCGCCGCCGCCTCGACTTCCCGGAATCCGCCATAGACCTCCGGCGCGTGGTGGCAGGTCGGCTGGTTGAAGACGCGTGGTCCGTGCTCGACGCCGCCACCCTTCGGATCGGCCGCACCGTAGTAGAGCCGACGGATCCGCGCGAACGAGATCGCGCCCGCGCACATCGGGCAGGGTTCCAGGGTGACGTAGAGATCGCAACCGGTCAGCCGCTCGTCGCCGATCGCCGCGCAGGCCGCGCGGATCGCCAGGATCTCCGCATGGGCAGTCGGGTCGTGCAGTGCCCGCGGCCGGTTATGGGCGACCGCCAGCACCCGGCCGTGGCGGACCACGGCGGCGCCGACCGGGACTTCCCCGGCGGCCGCGGCCGAGCGCGCGGCCGCGAAAGCCTGGTCGAAGGCGCCGAGCCCGACCGAAGATTCATGGCCGGCGCGCTGGATCGGATCGGCCGTCACGGTGTTCTCATCCCATCGCCGGATCTGGCACGGGCCGGCGTCGGAAATTGCTCGAAGTCAATGTTAAAGCCTGGAACATTCCAGCCCCGGAAACCGTTGCCATAACGAATGCGGCATCGACAACAACAGTCTGGCCGCAAGAATTCGGATAAAGGAAAACGCCATGAGCAGCACCACCGACAAGATCAAGGGCGCCGCCAACGAGGCGATGGGCAAGGCCAAGCAGGGTCTCGGCGACGTAACTGGCAACGACAAGATGAAGGCCGAAGGCGCGGCCCAGGAGCTGAAGGGCAAGGCCCAGGCCACCGTCGGCGACGCCAAGAGCGCCGTGAAGTCGGCGACCGACAAGCTCTGATCTCGCTGAACTGACCGGAACGGGACCTGCCGCTGGCGGGTTCCCAAGTTGAACCGACCCGAATTTCGCGAGGGTGCCATGATCGGTTGGGCTATCACGTTTCTCGTCGTCGCTCTCGTGGCGGCTCTTCTCGGTTTCGGCGGCATCGCCGGTACGGCCGTCGAGGCGGCCAAGATCGTTTTCTTCGTGGCGATCGCCCTCTTCCTGATCTCCGCGGTGTTCGGGGTGATGCGCGGGCGCTCCCCGAGGCTCTGACGGCACGGTTCAAGAGAATCTACCGGGGGCGGTCCATCAGGGCCGCCCCGTTTCGTTCGGGCCAAGTCCCTACCGACACGAGGCCGCCCGCTCGGCTTCGCTCACAACCCGTCTCGCCTGTCAGGGCCGGCTCTGGTAAGGCCGGCAGATGAGCGACTTGCCGAAAGACGACGCGCCGGGGGGGCATGCCCTTCCGGACGCAGAGACCACACGATCCGAGCACTGGGTCCCCGCCACGGATGCGGGCAGCGAACGCGAGCGGGACGGCCGGGCCGCGAAGTCCTCCGCGGACGGAAAGAATCGGTCGCGGACGGAAGCTGCGCCCAGGCCGATCGCCGAGGTCTCCGCACCGACCGATGCCGAGGCGCCGACCCCGCCTGGCGAGCGCATCGCCAAGGCGATGGCACGGGCCGGCATTGCCTCCCGGCGCGATGCCGAGGCGATGATCCTGGCCGGTCGCGTGAGCGTCAACGGCGAGATGCTGACCTCGCCGGCCCGCAACGTCACCGACGATGACCGGATCCTCATCGACGGCGAGCCGATGCCGGCGCGCGAGCGAAGCCGCCTGTGGATCTTTCACAAGCCGCGCGGCCTCGTCACCACTGCCCGTGATCCGGAAGGCCGCCAGACGGTCTTCGACGTCCTGCCCGAGGACATGCCGCGGGTGGTCGCGGTGGGGCGGCTCGACATCAACACCGAGGGCCTGCTGCTTCTCACGAACGACGGCGGCCTCGCGAAGGTCATCGCTCATCCCGACACCGGCTGGCTGCGGCGTTATCGCGTCCGCGCACATGGCGACACAGATCAAGCCCAGCTCGACAGGCTCGCCAAGGGCGTGACGGTCGACGGGATGGAGTACGGCCCGGTGGAGGCGACCCTGGACCGCGTGCAGGGCGACAATCTCTGGCTGACGCTGGGACTGCGGGAGGGCAAGAACCGCGAGGTCAAGCGCATCCTCGAACATCTCGGCCTGTCGGTGAATCGGCTCATCCGGCTGTCCTTCGGACCGTTCCAGCTCGGCGACCTGGAAGTGGGACTGGTCGAGGAGGTGCGCATGCGCGTCCTGAAGGATCAGCTCGGCAAGGCGCTGGCCGAGCAGGCCGGTGTCGATTTCGAGAGCCCGGTTCGTGAGCCAATCGGGGCCTTCGGATCCCCCAAGAAGGCCGAGCGCGACACCAGCCATACCTCTGCGCCATCCGGGGGACGCAATGCTGCCCGGCCCGCACCCGCCCCGCGGGTCTCGACGGGCGGAGCCGGCTCCGGACCGCGCCGCTCCGCCTGGCGGGCGGATGAGGATGCCGGCAAGCCGAGGGCGTCGCGCGTTCCGCGCCGCGGCGCCGATCCGCGTGCGGCGCAGGCCGCCGCGGCCGAGCGCGGACACGAGCGGGTCGGTTCGATCCGTGCCGGCGAGCGCAGGGTCGTGGTCGAGCGCCTATCCGCGAGCCCGGTCGAGCCGGTGGCGGAGGAGAAGCCGCGCCGCCGCTACGCCGATCGCGGCGCGCCCGAGGGATCGCAACGGGGCCCCATGGGACGTCAGGACCGTGAGTCCTCCGGTGGCCGCGCGCCATCCTCCCGCGGTGAGCGAGGGGCTGGCGAGCGGTCTGCCCCCCGCGAAGCGACCTGGGCTGCGGCCGGGCCGCGCGGCGAGGCGCGACGTGACGACCGCCGAGACGGCAAGCCGGGCGGGCGTCGTGACCGTCCGTTCGAAGGGACTGCGGCGGAGGGCGCACCGCGGGGTAAAGGCGGCTTCCGGGGACAAAAGCCAGCAGCCGGCGGCAAGCCGGCATTCGGCGGCCAGAAGCCCGGGGGCGGATCCCGTCCGGGGGCACGACCAGGCGGCAAGCCGGGCGGGTTCGCCGGCAAGGGAGCCGGAGCCAAGCCGGGCGGTCGGCCCGGCGGCTTCCGGGGCGGCGCGAAGCCCGGCGGGGGCCGTCCGCCGTCCAGAGGCCGATGAGGGTCGTCGGCGGTGCGTGGCGTGGCCGTAAGCTCGCCACGCCGCGCACCGACGCGATCCGTCCGACATCCGACAGACTGCGCGAATCGCTGTTCAATGTGCTGACGCACGCTTACGACGACGCCGTCGTCGGGGCCCGCGTGCTCGACCTGTTCGCGGGCACCGGCGCGCTCGGCTTCGAGGCGTTATCGCGCGGCGCGACCTATGCAGTCCTCGTCGACGAGGGCGCCGAGGCCCGCGCCGTGATCCGGTCCAACATCGAAACGCTGGGCGCCGAGGGTGTGACTCGGCTTTTCCGCCGGGACGCGACGCGCCTGGGGCCCTCTGGCACGACCGGGGCCTTCTCCGTGGTTTTCTGCGATCCGCCCTACAATCGCGGACTGGCGCCGAAGGCGCTTGCGAGTGCGGCCGAGGGGGCTTGGCTGGTGCCGGGCGCCCTGGCTGTCGTGGAGGAAGCCGAGAGCGTTCAACTGGCGTTGCCCGAAGGCTTCACCGAGCTGGAACGGCGCGTCTACGGCGACACCGCCGTCACCCTGGCGCGCTTCGGCGGCTGACTCCGGTTCAGCCCGAATCCGCCGCCTCGACCGTCGGCCCGAAATGAATCGCCAGCCAGATCGTGGGCGAGTCGGTGCGCTCGACCCGGTGCAGGCGGTTTGGCTCGATCAGAACGGTGTCGCCAGCCGAGAGCCGGCGCGATGTCGACTCGTCGGCGAAGCGCAGATCGGCCGAGCCCACCAGCACCGCCACCCACTCGGCATGCGGCTGATCATAATTGAAGCCCGGCGGGCTCGCCTGTCCGTTCGAGACGATGCGCTCGATCCGCAACCCCGGCGCCGCGTGCAGCACGGAAACAACCTCGTCGGGCACGTCGAGCGGCAGGTCGGCGAAGAGGTTCGTCGGTCGTGGCGCGGTCATCGGCGTCCTCCCGCCTGTTCAGAAGCGAGCGACGCCGTGTGAGCCGCGCGGCGGAGCCGGTCAATCCATTCCGGCCTCAGGGCTTCGCCGTTGCGGCACCATTGGTCGTGGACCGCTCCGGTGCCTTCTCCGCCGATGCGGCGTTGTGCCCGATCCGCGCGGCGGACTTCACGAGCGCGATGACGTCCCGGCGCATCTGGTCGTCCGAGATCTGGTTGTAGGCACGCAGCAGCTCCACGGCGCCCGCGACCCGGAGCAGAGCCGGGCCGTTCTCCGTCGCGGCCTCCGGCTCTGGCTCGAAGAAGCTCGACACCGGCACGCCGAGCCGCTCGGCGATCGCCTGGAGGCGACCGGCCCCGACCCGGTTCTTACCGGTCTCGTATTTCTGAACCTGCTGGAAGCTGACGCCCAGGGCGCTGGCCAGCGCGGATTGGCTCAACCCGTTGGCCGCACGCAGGAACGCGATGCGGCTGCCGACCCCGTGATCGATGGCCGTGGTCTGCTTCGGCTTGGGGGTGGGAGTCGACATGAGGGAAAGTCCGGATCTCTTCGATTGCGTCAGGCGTGATCCGTGCGGATCTCAGCCGCCGCTCACAACTCATAGGTGCAGCATCGCCCGGCTGAGGTCCAGACGTGACGCATGTTATTGCCACAGCTTAGCCGTGCGCGCAACGTATGGTCACGCTTCCGCGATCCTGCGCGTTAGCATTGCCGCAGCATTTCGGCGGTGGATGCGGTCAAATCGGTAAGGAAATCGGGATTCGTCAGATCCAGGTGATCGGCTCCCAGCGAACGGGAGCTTTCGCACCTGTGTTGAGGTCGAGCGATTGCCTGCCGCTGCAGTGATGCGACGGAGCCTGATCTGGCGGCCCGTGCGCCGATCCTGATCCGGTCTGGCCGGACCCCTGTCGAAGCCTCCCCGTATCACCGACGCGGCGCTCATGCTGCCGGGCCGAGCCAATCGGTGACGATCCGGAGTTGCGAGTCGTCCAAAAGCGCGGGCGCATGACCGCATTCGGGTATCTCGACGCGCTCCGTGGGCGGACCGCGCCGGGTCATCTCGTCCGCCGTCGAGGCGAGAAGCAGTTCCGAGTGCGCGCCACGCAGCAGCAGGACCGGACAGGTGATCGCGTCCCAGTCGCGCCACATGCTGACGCTGTAGACCCGGCCGGGCCGGAAGGCGTCGCCGATTCCAGGGTCGTAGTGGGGCCGCCAGCCGCCGTTCGGCTCGGGAAAGAAGCTGTGCTTGGCGATGTGGCGCCACTGCTCGTCGGTCAGCGACCCGAATGGCGCCAGAACGGTGCGCAGCCGCGACTCACCCGAGGCGAGGTTGTGGTGGAGCCGGGGCGCGTCGCGCAGCCGCGAGCCGATGTGGCGGATCGGCGCCCAGGGCAGGAACGGGCCGATATCGTTGATGACCATGCGGCCGATCGGCGTGTTGGCCGAGGCGGCCAGCACCATGCCGGTGAGGCCGCCCAGGGACGTGCCGACCCAGTCGACCTTGCCGGCGATCCGCAGATGCCCGATCAGCGCGGCCATGTCGGCGGCGTATTGCGGCAGGCCGTAGAGCTCCGGGTCCTTAAGCCATCCGCTCATGCCCCGGCCGGGCAGATCCGGGCAGACGACCCGGTAGCCCATCTTCGCCAGCCGATAGCCGAGCGGATCGAAATCCCGACCCTGCCGGCTCAGGCCGTGGACGCAGATGACCACGTGCGGGCTGTCCGCGTCGCCCCACTCGACATAGGCGATGCGGTGGAAGTCATGCGGCGCGTAGGCCGAGAAGTGGCCCGTCCGGAACGGCACGTCGGCGCGCCCGAGATCGTCGAGCCGCGGCATCGGCTCGGCCGCACAGTGCACCGTCCGGCCGGCTGCAAGCGGGATCACGGGGTTTCCGTGCGCGCGGCGGCTTCGCGCGCCAGGCGGCTGGTCGTCTGGTGGAGGTCCACCATCTGGTCGGTGAGGCGCCGCGACTGGGCCTGCATGAAGGCGACGTGCAGGGCCGCCATCTCCCGCGCGTCGGCCGCCTTCGCCAGATGCTCCGCGAAGTCCAGGGAGGCGCGGACATTCGTGTCCGACGCGACCAGCATGCGGTGGGCTATCTCGCGCATGGCCGCCATGGCGTGGCCGGCATTGTCCTCGCAGGCGTTGTAGAGCCGAGCGCCGGCGGCATCCCATTGCTCGCGCATCTTGCGGGCCCCCGCGACGGTGCTGTCGGAGAGCTGGTGCGCCGTCTCGCGGCTGGAGCCCATGACCGAGCGCCAGCCCTCGAAGGTCTGCGCCATTGAGGCCTCGAAGGCGTTCAGCGCCATTTCCCCGGCCTCGGCGAAGCGTTCGTAGGCCTCGCGCGCCCGCGCCACGCCGGCCTCGGCCATCTCGCGCCCGGCCTGCGTCGGGAAAGTCGGCAGGTTGTCGTTCTCCACAAGCGTCTCCCGAGCGCTGACCGATGGGCCCGTCCCGATGGGTCGCCGGACGGGCATCCGTCAGAGGCGCGCCCCCGTCAACAGAGCACGGTGGCGGAACAGCCCCGGGACCGCGCCTCGACCGGCCGTCACAGCCTTCGCCGCCGCGTCGACGGGACGATGGCCGGAGCGACCTGTAACCGTCCTGCCGATTGACAGCCCGTGCAGACGCGAAATCTTCTCCTGCCGGAGCGAACGCCACGCCCGCCGCCCGATCAGAAGGCAGAACGATGACGGAGACAGATCCGCCCCCCGTGCGGGCCCGGGAGTCAGGCCGTCACCCGTTCGAGACCGGGCTCGACCGGACGCCGGCCAACTATGTCCCGCTGACGCCCGCCAGCTTGCTGGCCCGCGCCGCCGCGTCGGTCGGCACACGGATCGCCGTAATCGACGGCGTACGACACCTGACCTATGCGGACCTGTACGCGCGCTGCCGGCGCTTCGCCTCCGGTCTGGCGCGGCGCGGAATCGGGCGCCTCGATACCGTGGCGATCCTCGCGCCGAACGTGCTGGAGATGATTGAGGCGCATTTCGCCATGCCGATGCTGGGCGCCGTGCTGAACCCCCTCAACACCCGCCTCGATCCGCCAACCATCGCGTTCTCTCTGGATCACGGTGGCGCCAAGGTGCTGGTGGTCGAGGCGGAATACGGCGCACTGGCCGCGCGGGCGCTGGCCGACGCCGCGCGGCCGATTCTGGTGGTGGAGATCGGCGCAAGCGGCATCGCGGGTGGGATCCCCTACGAGACCCTGCTCGCCGAGGGCGACCCGAACTACGCCTGGCCTGGCCCCGAGGACGAGTGGCAGTCCCTGTGCCTGCTCTATACGTCGGGCACCACGGGGGATCCGAAGGGAGCGGTCTACAGCCATCGCGGCGCCTACCTCCAGGCGCTCGGCAATGCGGTCACGTTCGGGCTCACCGAGGAGAGCGTCTATCTCTGGACGCTACCCATGTTCCATTGCAGCGGTTGGTCCTACCCGTGGGCGAGCGTCGCGGCCTGTGCGACCCAGATCTGCCTGCGCAAGGTCGAGCCGGCGGCGATCTTCCGGCTGATCGCCGAGCACGGCGTCACGCATCTCTGCGGCGCGCCGATCGTGCTCTCGATGATCGCCCACGCGCCAGTCGCCGACCGGGTGTCCTTTCCACAGCGTGTGCGCTGCGCGGTGGGTGGGGCGGCGCCGTCCTCGACGATCATCCGCACCATGGAGGAGCTGGGCTTCCAGGTGACGCATCTCTACGGCGCCACCGAGAGCTACGGCCCCGCCACAGTCTGCCTCGCCCAGCCGGACTGGGCGGAGCTGCCCGATGCGGACCGCTACGCCCGCATGGCCCGCCAGGGCGTCCCGCTGACGACCCTCGACGGCGTCGTCGTGGCCGATCCCGAGACGGACCGGCCGGTGCCGCGGGACGGCGTTGCGGTCGGCGAGATCCGGCTGCGCGGAAACACGGTGATGAAGGGCTATCTCGGCAACCCACACGCCACCGGGCAGGCGCTCGCCGGCGGGTGGTACCGCACCGGAGACCTCGCAGTCTGGCACCCGGATGGTTCCGTGGAGATCAAGGACCGGGCGAAGGACATCATCATCTCGGGCGGCGAGAACATCTCGAGCCTCGAGGTGGAAGAGGTGCTGATGCGCCATCCTTCGGTGATGCTGGCGGCCGTGGTGGCGCGGCCGGATCCGACCTGGGGCGAAAGCCCCTGCGCGTTCCTGGAGATCAAGCCCGGGGCCCTGGCGCCATCGGACCGGGAGGTGATCGACTTCTGCCGGGAGCGGATGGCCCGGTTCAAGGTGCCCAGGACCGTGGTGTTCGGACCTCTTCCGAAGACCTCGACGGGCAAGATCCAGAAATTCGTGCTGCGCGATCAGGCCCGGGCGCTCTGACCCGTCACGCGCCGCGGGCGGTCGGCTTCCAGACTTCGGCGGCAGCCTCCGCGGCGTTGCTCAGGGCGGCATGGAGATCCGTGTCGGCGTCGCGCGCGCCTGCACGGATCGCCCGGACGAGACCGGCCAGCGGATCGCCGGATCCGTCAGCCCCGTCGAGGACGCGCGCGCCGGTTTCGCGCAGTCGGTCCGCCCGCTCGATCTCACGGGCTGCGATGCCGATCGCGTTGGCGACCATCAGGGCGACGTAGCGCGGCCGGCCGGTCAGCCCGGGGGCGACCTCCTCAGTCAGCGCACGGCGGGCGGCGTCGAGGAGGGCGGCGCCGGAGGGGTCGTCCTGCATGCTCATCTCCAGGTCTCGGGGGCGGTCGCCCGCAGGATCGCACGCTCCAAGTCCGGCACCATCCGGCCGGTCAGCGCCAGCTCCAGCGAGAACTCCCGTCCGGAGACGTGGCGGGCGCCCTGCTCCAGGGCGATTACCGCCCAGCGCAGATGCGCCATCACCTCCCAATAGGCGACGCGCGCCGGGTCGACGGCGCGCCCGCTCTCGGCCGTGTAGCCGCGATAGAAGGCAGCCCGGGACCCGATGCCGCCGGCCTCCAGGTCAGGCCTGCCGAACCGCCAGCAGGCGGCACAGAACCAGCCGAGATCCTGCGCGGGATCGCCCCAGCCGGCGAACTCCCAATCGAGCACCGCCGTGAGGCCGCTCTCGTCGACCATGTAGTTGCCGGTGCGGAAATCCCGGTGCACGAGGGTCGGCGCCGCACAGGCGGGCGCGCGAACCTCGCCCCAGCGCAGGCCCCACTCGATCGCCGGGCGTCGGGCACCGATGCCGTCGAGGCTCGCGCGCAGGCGGCCGATCTCTGCGAGCGCCGGATCTGGCTCGGGCGTCCCGAGGAACGCCAACGGTGCGGGCACCGGATCGCGCGGGTCGAGCACGGAGTGGATCTTGGCGAGTTCGCGACCCAGGCTCTCGGCCAGGCGCTCCCGATCGCCGCCGAGGGTCGGATCCTTGGCGATGCGCGGCCCGAGGCCCACACCCTCGACCAGTCCCATCAACGCGAAGGGCGCGCCGACCACGGCCGGGTCGGCGCAGAAGCCGACCGGCTCGGGAACCCGCACGCCCGCCTTCCACACCGCCTCCAGGATGCGGAACTCTTCCGCCCGAGTTCGGCTGGACGCGATCGTCGCGGCGGCATCCATGCGCAGCACGAAGGCGCGCGCCGCATCGCCGATCCGGCAGCGGACAAGCCGGTTCTCCTGGATCGAACCGCCGCCCAGGGGGCGAGTCTCCTCGATGACGAGGTCGGGACAGCCGAGATGCCCGGCGATCCAGTCGCGCAGCCGCGCCTGTTGCATCAGCTAAAGCCCCGAGACCAGGTGGCCGCCATCGACCGCGACGACACTGCCGGTCATGTACGAGCCGGCCTCCGAGGCGAGCAGCAGGAGCGGCCCGTCCAACTCCGACGCCTCGCCGAGCCGCCGCTGCGGCACGCGCTTGATCAGCGCCCTGCCCGGCTCCGACTCGAAGAACGCGTCGTTGAGTTCGGTCTTGATGTAGCCGGGGGCCAGGGCGTTCACCCGGATCCCGTGGCGCGCCCATTCCAGCGCAAGGCTCTTGGTGAGCTGCACCACGCCGGCCTTCGAGGCGGCGTAGGGGGCGAGGCCGCCGGTGACCCGCAGCCCGAGGATAGACGCGATGTTGACGATGCTGCCGCCCGATCCGTCCCGGACCATGCGTCGTGCGGTCGCCTGCGCGACGAGCCAGACGCCCTTGAGATTCGTGTCCAGGACCGAGTCCCACTCGGCCTCATCGAGGTCGAGGGCCGGCTTCGTCGCGGTGACGCCGGCATTGTTGACGAGCACCGCCACCGGGCCGAAGCGCGCCTCGGCAGCGTCGAGTGCCGACTCGACGCTCGCGGAATCGGTCACGTCCATGACGACCGCGTGAGCCTCACCGCCATCCCGCTCGACGCGGGCGACCGTTTCGGCGAGCGCCTCGGCGCGGCGCGCAGCCAGGGACAGGCGCGCGCCGGCGCGCGCGAGCGTACCGGCGAAGTGACGGCCGAGGCCGCTCGAGGCGCCCGTCACCAAGACGTGCCGGCCGGTGAGATCGAACAGGTCGGCCATCTCAGTGCAGCCGCTCGATAGCCATGGCGATACCCTGGCCGCCGCCGATGCACATGGTCACGAGACCGTACCGGCCGCCGGTTCGGGCCAGCTCGTAGACCGCCTTCACGGTGATGATCGCGCCGGTGGCGCCGATCGGGTGCCCGAGCGCGATGGCGCCGCCGTTCGGGTTGACCTTGCCGGGATCGAGGTCGAGCGCGCGGGAGACTGCGCAGGCCTGGGCCGCGAAAGCCTCGTTCGATTCGATCACGTCGAAGTCGGAGGCGCGCAGGCCGGTACGCTCGAGCAGGCGCTGCACCGCCGGCCGCGGCCCCATGCCCATCTCGGACGGGTCGACGCCCGCGTGGGCGTAGCCAACGATGCGGGCCAGCGGCCGCGACCCGTCACGCTCCGCCCTGGCGGCACTGGCGAGCACGAGAGCCGCAGCACCGTCATTGAGGCCCGACGCGTTGCCGGCCGTGACGCTGCCGGTTTTGGAGAAGGCCGGGCGCAGCTTGGCGAGGTCTTCGGCGCTCGTCGGCTTTGGGTGCTCATCGGTGTCGAACGCCACCGTCTCACGCTTGCGCTGAACCTCGATGGCCAGGATCTGCTCGCGGAACCGGCCCTCGCGGATCGCCCGGGCGGCCCGCGCCTGGCTCTCCGCCGCGAAGGCATCCTGCGCCTCCCGGGATACGGCATAGCGCTCGGCCACGTTCTCGGCGGTGATGCCCATGTGGCCGTTGCCGAACGGGTCGCTCAGCACGCCGACCATGTAGTCGACCAGGGCGACATCACCCATGCGCTGGCCGGTGCGTCCGGCCTTCAGGAGGTGCGGCGACCGGCTCATGCTCTCCGCGCCGCCGGCAACCGCGATCTCCGCGTCGCCCAGCATGATCGCCTGCGCGGCGGAGACGATCGCCTGCAATCCGCTGCCGCACAGGCGGTTGACCGTGAGCGCCGGGACTTCCTTGGGCACGCCGCCTTCCATCGCGGCGACGCGGGCCATGTAGGCGTCGCGCGGCTCGGTGGGGATGACATGGCCGAACACCACGTGCCCGACAGCCTCGGGCGCCGTCCCGGACCGTTTCAGAGCCTCGGCGACGCAGCGCGCCGCCAATTCCGAGGGCGGGACCGCCGCGAGCGCACCGCCGAAAGTGCCGATCGCGGTGCGCACCGCGCCTGTGATTACGACATCCGTCATGTTTTCGGGGCTCCTCGCCGCTGCCGGGGTTCGAGGGTCTGTCTACTGCGTAAGGTGCCGGACGCGACACACGGTCCTGCGCGTCGTGGCCTCATCCCGCGGTGCCGGCCGGCTTCGGGACGAAGCCAAGGGCGGGAAACCACCCAGAGCGAAGTCCAACGTCCGAGACCGACGTCACGCCCCGACATCCCAAGTCCAGAAGGAATCGCCCTCGGCCTCGAGATTGCGGTTGAGCACCATCTTGTGGACCTCGTCGGCTCCGTCCACCAGCCGGGCCTGCCGCGCGTAGCGGTAGATCCATTCGAGCGGCGTGTCGGTGGAATAGCCCCGTGCTCCGTTGATCTGGATGGCGATGTCGGCGGCCGCGTGAATGAGGTTGGCCACGTGCACCTTGGCCATCGAGACCTCCTTGCGGGCGAAGCTGCCCTGGTCCAGCGCCCAGGCGGCCTTCATCACCAGCAGGCGGCCGATCTCGATCCGCATGGCGAGGTCGCCGAGCATGAGCTGGATGCTCTCGCGGTCGGCGAGCCGGACGCCGAAGCCGTGCCGCTCGGCCGCGTAGGCCCGGGCGATCTCGACGCAGCGCTTCGACAGGCCGAGCCAGCGCATGCAGTGGGTCAGCCGCGCCGGCCCCAGCCGGATCTGAGTCAGCTTCAGCCCGTCGCCCTCGTTCATCAGGACGTTCTCGGCCGGGATCTCCAGGCCGTCGAACAGCAGCTCGCAATGGCCGCCATGCTCCTCTGGTCCCATGATCGGGATGCGGCGCAGGATCTCCCAGCCGGGCTGGTCCTTGTGGAACAGGAAGGCGGTCAGGCCCTTCCGCGCGTCGTCGGAGGTGCGCGCCATCAGGATAAAGTGGGCGGCCTCCTCTGCGCCGGTGATGTACCACTTGCGACCGGTGACCACATAGGTGTCGCCACGCCGCTCCGCCCGGGTCTGAATCATGCCCGGATCTGAGCCGCCGCCGGGATGCGGCTCGGTCATGGCGAAGGCGGAGCGGACCTCGCCGCGCACGATCGGGGCGAGCCAGCGCTCCTTCTGGGCGGGCGTGGCGACGCGCTCCAGCACCATCATGTTACCGTCGTCCGGGGCGGCCGAATTGAACACGACCGGCCCGAAGATCGAGCGGTTCATCGCCTCGTAACAGACAGCCATGCCGACCTTGTCGAGGCCGCCGCCGCCAGTCTCGGGCTTCAACTGGAGGCACCACAGCCCCTCCTCCCGGGCGAGGCCGCGCAACCGGGCGAGCTCCTTCAGGCCGATGTTGCCGTGGCCGTCATAGGCTGCCGGGTCCGCCTCAAGCGGCAGGATATGCGCATCCACGAAGGCCGTAATCCGCGCGCGGTAATCCTCGACGCGGGGAGAAATCGTGAAATCCATGGTCGCGGGCTCCGGCAGGTGCCTGTGGACGGTGGGGGACCGGTATCTTTCAGGATGGAAGCGCGTGCTCTGTCACCGTCTGTCCACGATCGAGGGCGGCGGAGGCAACCGCAAGGTGAAACGAAGTCCCACGGGTGTCTTGCGCCGAGGGCTGTCACACCGGCACGCCCGATGATGCCTCGGGAGCCTCCGCGATCGGCTGGTCCCGCAGATGGGCGGCTAGGTCGTGATCCCTTGGCTCGGCCGCCGTCCGATCCGCACCCCAACCGAACCCGGTTCCCGTGCGGCGGGGTCCATTGTGACTGACGTCGCTGAGAGACGGTTTCGGGACCGGCTGTCCCAGGTCAGGCTGCATGGCTCATCTACCGGCGGCCGAACAGCCGCTCGATGTCGGAGAGCTTCAGCTCGATCGAGGTCGGGCGGCCGTGGTTGCACTGGCCGGAATTCGGGGTCGCCTCCATCTCGCGCAGGAGCGCGTTCATCTCCTCCGGCCGCAGGCGCCGCCCTGCGCGAACCGAACCGTGGCAGCTCATGCGCGAGAGGACCGCGTCGAGGCGCCGGCCGAGCGGGCCGCCCTCGGTGGCGGATCCGCCACCCTCCTCGTCTCCGCTCGCGTCCAGCGCGTCGAGGATGTCGGTCACGAGATCGCGCATCGAGGCGCCGATCAGGGCGGCCGGCATCTCGCGGACCAGCACGGCGCCACTGCCGAACGCCTCGATCGTGAGGCCGAGCCGTTCCAGGTCCGGAGCGGCGGCGACGAGCCGCTCGGCTGCGTCCGGGCTCATCTCGACCACGTCCGGGATCAGCAGGCCTTGCCGGGCGATGCCGCCGCGCGCCCGCTCGGCCTTCATCCGCTCGTAGACAAGGCGCTCGTGCGCGGCGTGCTGGTCGACGATCACGAGGCCGTCCCGGGTCTGGGCCAGGATGTAGGTCTCGTGGATCTGGGCCCGTGCGGCACCGAGCGGGTGGTCGATCGCGTCCCCCACCTCGGGCGCCGGGCGGACATCCGCCTGCGGAGGCGCGGCGACATCCGACAAGCCCGGCGCCCGCTCGAACACGGCCTGAGCCGCTTCGCCGAAGCCGTCCGGTGCATCGAACGCCTCGGCCGGCTCCGCGCGGTATCCGGCCGCCTCGGGGGCCGGCCGCCAGTCCTCTGGCCGCCTGTAGCCCGAGGGCGCTGCCACCGAGGGCGTGCCGGCCGGGAAGTAGCTGGGCCGCGCGGCCGGGAACAGGCTGGGTGCGGCGGCACCGGTATGGGTCGCGAGAGCGGCACCGGCCGGGCGCAGGGCGTCGAGGGTCCGGGCGGCACCGGTGGTGGCCGAGCGGGCACCGCCCCGGCGCAGGGCGTCGTGGATCGCGCTGACGACGAGTGCTCGGACCAAGCCGGGCTCGCGGAACCGCACCTCCGTCTTGGCAGGATGCACATTGACGTCGACGAGGCCGGGATCGCACGCGATGGCGAGGCCGAGCACAGGGTGGCGGTCGGAGGCGAGCGTATCGGCATAGGCCCCGCGCACCGCGCCGAGCAGCAGCCGGTCGCGCACCGGGCGGCCGTTGACCACGAGGTGGATGTGGCCTGCGGCGCCGCGGTGATATGTCGGCAGGCCGACATGCCCGACTACTGAGAAGCCCTCGCGGGCGAGCGACACCGGCAGGGCATTGGCGGCAAAATCCGGCCCGAGCACCGCGGTGAGGCGGCGCAGGTCCGCCTCCGGTCCGGTCTCTGCCGGCAGGATCAGAGGCTGGCCGGAATCGGCCCGGAGGGTGATGCGGATTCCGGGCTGCGCCACGGCGAGCCGCCGCAGGGTCTCGGCGATGGCGGCGTTCTCCGCCCGGTCGGACTTGAGGAACTTCAGCCGCGCCGGCGTCGCTGCGAACAGCTCGGTCACCTCGATCCGGGTCCCGCGCTGGGCCGGCGCCGGGCGCACCGGACCCTTAAGGCCGGCCTCGACGGTCAGGCTCGCCCCCGCCTCGGCGCCAGCGGGGCGCGTGACGATCGCCAGCCGCGATACCGCGCCGATCGAGGGCAGCGCCTCGCCGCGGAAACCCAGGGTGTCGATGGCCGAAAGGTCGCCGCCCGGGAGCTTCGAGGTGGCGTGGCGCTCCACCGCCAGCGCCAGATCCTCCGCCGTCATGCCGAGGCCGTCGTCGACGACGCGGATCAGCCGGCGGCCGCCGCTTTCGACCACCACGTCGATCGTCCCGGCCCCGGCATCGATCGCGTTCTCGACAAGCTCCTTCACGGCCGAGGCCGGACGCTCCACCACCTCGCCCGCCGCGATGCGGTCGACGAGGATCGGGTCGAGGCGGCGGACGGACGGCGCGGGAACGGGTTCGGACATCTGCCGCGACGATAGCCCCTCGCGGACGAGGGTCCAATGGCGCCGGGTGACAGCCGGGCCGCCCGGCGCTCAGGCGCGCCGGGCCGAGGAGCCGCCGAGGGTCACGCGGCCGGTACTCGCGGCGCGAGCACCGTGACTCGGCGCCTTGTAGGGCCGTCGGGACAGGTCGTAGAGCGCGTTTCCGACGTTGCCAGCCGCCCGGCGCAGGGTCACGCCTTCGCAGGTCGCGGCCACGCGCACGCCGATCTCGTGGGTGTGACTGCGGCCGTAGAGCCAGACGGCAAGACGCGCCCGGGTCGACTCCGGGATACCGTCCAGGATGAACGACGCGTCCTCGGCATCGGCCTTGATCAGCCGGCTGACGGTCTCCGGCGGGACCGGGCAGTCGAGCGCGGGATCGTCGACGCTGAGCGACCGGGCTTTCGTCATGGCGGAACCTGTCAGCCTGGGAACTGCAGGTTGCGCCGTCTTGGTTAATGAAGCGTCAACATTCCCGTATGCCGGGCGGCGTCTGGCAGGCTCAAAGTGGCTTGCGGATCGTCCTCGCGATCAGCCCGACGATGCCCTCGCGGAACAGCAGGACGCAGAGGACGAACACGCAGCCCTGGATGATCGTCACCCAGGCCCCGAACTGCGCCAAGTAGGTCTCCATGGTGACGATAACCAGCGCCCCGACGATGGGCCCGAACACCGTTCCCATGCCGCCGACCAGCGTCATCAACACGACCTCACCCGACATCGACCAGTGGACGTCTGTGAGGGAGGCGAGCTGGAACACGATCGCCTTGGTCGAGCCTGCGAGGCCGGCCAGCGTGGCAGAGAGCACGAACACCGCAAGCTTGTACTGGCTGGCGCGGTAGCCCAGCGAGATCGCCCGGGGTTCGTTGTCCCGGATGGCCTTCAGCACCTGCCCGAAGGGCGAGTGGATGATGCGGTAGATGAGCAGCATCCCGGCCATGAAGACGACGCAGACGACCGCATACATCGCCCGGTCGTCCGCGAGGCTGATGATTCCGAAGAGGTTGCCACGCGGCACCGCCTGGATGCCGTCCTCGCCGCCGGTGAACTTCGCCTGCAGCGAGAAGAAGAACGCCATCTGCGCAAGCGCGAGGGTGATCATCGAGAAGTAGATGCCCTGGCGCCGGATCGCCAGAGCGCCGAAAATGAGCCCCAGAAGTGCGGCCGTCGCGGTGCCAGAGAGGATCGCCAGCTCCGGCGTGAAGCCGAGCTTCTTGGCCGTGTAGGCGCAGAGATAGCTCGCCATGCCGAAATAGGCGGCGTGCCCGAAGGAGAGCAGGCCGCCGTAGCCGAGCAGCAGGTTGAAGGCGAGCGCGAACAGCGCGAAGCACAGCACCTTCATGAGGTAGACAGGATAGAGCACCAGCGGCGCCACGATCAGCAGCACCGCGATGCCGACGAAGATCATGCGGTGGAGCGTTTTGTCGTCCCGGCTCGTCGGCAGAGCGGCGGCGATCGGGGCGGTGTCGATGACGGCGGTGTCGGCCATGGGGATCGAGCCTCAGATCGCGGTCAGGCCGTCCGGCCGAACAGGCCGGCGGGTTTGACGAGCAGCACCAGCACCATGATGACGAAGATCACGGTGGCGGATGCTTCCGGATAGAACACCTTGGTCAGACCCTCGACGAGGCCGAGGGCGAAGCCCGTGATCACCGAGCCGATGATCGAGCCCATGCCGCCGATCACCACCACGGCGAAGACCACGATGATGATGTCGGCGCCCATGTTCGGGTTCACCGAGTAGATCGGAGCCGCCAGCACCCCCGCGAAACCCGCCAGCGCCACGCCGAAGCCGTATGTCAGCGTCAGGAACAGGGGCACGTTGACGCCGAAGGCCTGGACCAGCGTCGGGTTCTCGGTGGCGGCCCGGAGATAGGCGCCGAGCTTGGTCTTCTCGATAACGAGCCAGGTAGCAATGCACACGGTGAGCGAGGCTACCACCACCCAGGCCCGGTAGTTCGGCAGGAACATGAACGGCAGGCGCTGGCCGCCCGACAGCTCGGCCGGGATCGCGTAAGGCAGGCCGGAGACGCCGTACTGGTTGCGGAACAGGCCCTGGATGATGAGCGCGAGCCCAAAGGTCAGGAGAAGCCCGTAGAGGTGGTCGAGCTTGTAGAGCCGCGCAATCAGCACCCGCTCCAGTAGGATCCCGAAGGCGCCCACCACCAGCGGCGCCAGCCCAAGCGCCCACCAGTAGCCCAGCCCGACATAGGTCAGCAGCATCCACGCCACGAACGCGCCCATCATGTAGAGCGCGCCGTGGGCGAAGTTGATGATGTTCAACAGCCCGAAGATGATCGCAAGTCCGAGCGACAGGATCGCGTAGAACGAGCCGTTGATCAGGCCGAGCAGCAATTGCCCGAACAAAGCCTGGGTCGGCACGCCGAAGATCGTGGTCATGGCCGTCCTCCGTGCCGCACCCGCACCGTCAGCCCTTCACGAGGGGGCACTTGCCCTCGCTCAGCGGCCGGAAGACCTGATCGCCGGGGATCGTCTCGAGTGTCTTGTAGAGGTCCCACTCACCCTTCGACTCGGAGGGCTTCTTGACCTCGAACAGATACATGTCGTGGATCTTGCGGCCGTCCGCGCGGATCGTGCCCTTGCCGAACAGCGGATCGTCGGTGGGCATCGCCTTCATCTTGGCGACGGTTGCGGCCCCGTCCGCGGTCGATTTCAGCTCAGCCACCGCCTTCAGATAATGCAACACGTCGGAATAGACGCCGGCATGGTTGGCGGTGGGCTTCGAGCCGCCCTTCATCTGCTTGGCGAACCGGTCCGAGAAGGCGCGGGTGGCGTCGTTGAGGTCCCAGTAGAACGGCTCGGTCAAGACGAGACCCTGCGCCACCTTGGTACCGAGCGAGTGCACGTCCGACGAGAAAACCAGGAGGCCGGCCAGCGCCTGCCCCCCCTCGGTGATGCCGAACTCGCCCGCCTGCTTGATGGAATTGATCGTGTCGGTGCCGGCATTGGCCAGCCCGATCACCTTGGCGCCGGACCCCTGGGCCTGGAGCAGGAACGACGAGAAGTCAGAGGTCGGGAACGGTGTCTTGACCGAGCCGACGACCGTGCCGCCGTTCTTGGTGATCACCGCGCTGGTGTCGCGCTGCAGGGTCTGGCCGAACACGTAGTCGGCGGTGAGGAAGAACCAGGTGTTTCCGCCGCGCTTCACCATGGCGCCGCCGGTGCCGTTGGCCAGCGCCACCGTGTCGTACACCCAGTGGATGGTGTTGGGTGTGCATTGCGGGCCGGTGAGGTCGGCAGTACCGGCACCCGTGTCGATGAAGACCTTGTTCTTCTCCTTGGTGACCTGGCTGATCGCCAGGGCGACCGAGGAGGTGACGCCGTCCGTGATCATGTCGACGCCATCGCGGTCGTACCATTGCCGGGCGATGCCGGCCCCGACATCGGGCTTGTTCTGGTGGTCGGCCGAGACGATCTCGACCTTCAGGCCGTGCTCGGCCGGCTTGAAATCCTCCACGGCCAGCCGGGCCGCCACCACCGAACCCTCGCCGCTGATGTCGGAATAGGCGCCGGAGCGGTCGCCCAGGACGCCGATCTTCACATTCGTCTGCGCGGCCGCGGTGCCCATCATGAGGGCGCCGGCGAGGGCGGCGAGCGACACGGACCCGATGAGACGTCCGAACATAGCGTTCCTGTCCTCCAGCGGCGCAGCGGTACCCCGCCTGCCGAGCATCAACGCGCCGTTTTACCGGCGCTTCAACCGTATTGGTTTCAGGCTTCAGACGCCGAGATAGGCGTGAAGCTTGTCGATATTGGCGTCAAGCTCGGCATTGGGGATCATATCGACCACCCGGCCCTGCTCGATCACGAAATGCCGGTCCGCCAGCGTCTGTGCGAAGCGGAAGTTCTGCTCGACCAGCACGATGGTGTAGCCCTTGGCCTTCAATTGCTGAATGGTCCGGCCGATCTGCTGGACGATGACGGGGGCGAGTCCTTCCGTCGGCTCGTCGAGCAGGATCAGTTTGGCGCCGGTCCGCAGGATCCGGCCGATGGCGAGCATCTGCTGCTCGCCGCCCGAGAGCTTGGTGCCCTGGCTGCCCGCGCGCTCCTTCAGGTTGGGGAACAGCGTGTGGATCTCGGCGACCGACATCCCGCCCGGCTTCACCCGCGGCGGCAGCATCAGATTCTCGTGGACGGTCAGGCTCGCGAAGATGCCGCGCTCCTCCGGGACGTAGCCGAGTCCCAGCCGGGCGATGTTGCGGGACGCCATCCGGATGGTTTCGACGCCGTCATACACGATCGAACCCGAGCGCCGGCCCAGAATGCCGATGATGGCCCTCAGCGTCGTCGTCTTGCCGGCGCCGTTGCGGCCGAGCAGCGTGATCACTTCGCCGGCCCGTACGTCGATGTCGATGCCGTGCAGCACGTGGCTCTCGCCGTACCAGCCCTCCAGCCCGCGCACGGTCAGGAGGGACCCGGTCGCCGCGGCCGGCGCGGGCGTCTTCAGGGCCGGCTCAAGCATGTCCCGCACCGATATAGGCCTCGATCACCCGCGAATCCTTCGAGACGGTGGCATAGTCGCCCTCGGCCAAAACCTGGCCGCGGGCGAGCACGGTGATGCGGTCGGACAACGAGGCGACGACCGACAGGTTGTGCTCGACCATCAGGATGGTCCGGTCCTTCGCGACCCGGCGGATGAGCTGCGCCGTCCGGTCCACGTCCTCGTGGCCCATTCCAGCCATCGGCTCGTCGAGCAGAAGCATCTCGGGATCGAGGGCCAGCGTCGTGGCGATCTCCAGGGCGCGCTTGCGGCCGTAGGACAGCTCGACCGCCAGCACGTCGGCGAAATCGGAAAGTCCTACGGCTTCCACCAGGGCGAGCGCCTCGCCGTTCAGGGCGCGCAGCACCCGCTCCGGCCGCCAGAAATCGAAGGAATCGCCGCGCCGCCGACGCTGCAGCGCGATGCGCACATTTTCCATCACCGTGAGGTGCGGGAACACCGCCGAGATCTGGAAGGAGCGTACGAGGCCGAGCCGGGCCACGTCGGCGGCCCGCATTCCGGTGATGTCACGGTCCTTGTAGCGGATCGTGCCGGCCGTCGGGATGAGGAACTTGGTCAGCAGATTAAAGCAGGTGGTTTTGCCGGCGCCGTTCGGGCCGATCAGCGCATGGATCGACCCGCGCTCGACTTGGAGCGCGACGCCGTTGACGGCCCGGAATCCCTTGAATTCCATCGTCAAGCCGTCGGTCGCCAGGATCACATCCCGTGCCAAGCCCATCCCTCCCGGTTTTATTGCCGGCCATATCGCCTATTCGCCGGGTACCAGTCCATCGCAAATGCTGAGTGCCGAGGTACAATCCCCGCCAAGTGATACGTGAGGCCTCCGAAGCCGATCGCATCACGGGCCATCGATTCAGGGCCCGAGGCAGCCATCACGCCAGCGCCACGCACCGAACCGACCTCCGCTTCGGACGGCGGATGGTTCCTCGGCGCCTTGATGGGATGGAAGCCAGGGCCAACCGAGCTTGACCATAGGTAGACGTCCCGTTAACTCAGACATATTGTGCATGGGGAGGGGCGCTTGATCGGTCGAACGGCCTATATCGCCGTCGACTGGGGCACGACCAACCGCCGCGCCTATGCGATGACGGCGGACGGCGCGGTGGCGGACATCCTGCAGGATGACCGTGGCGTCCTGGCTCTCGCGCCTCGCGATTATCCAGACGCGATCGCCGCGTTGCGCGAACGCTTCGGTGCGCAGCCAGTCGTGGCTGTCGGCATGGTCGGCTCCAGCCGGGGCTGGCGCGAAGCGCCCTACGTCAATGCACCGGCGACCCTGGAGGACCTTGCGGCGGCAAGCCTGGAGGCCGCTCCCGGTGTGCGGATCGTGCCCGGCGTCGCCATCAGGCACGGGACGCGGCCGGACGTTATGCGTGGCGAAGAAACGCAGGTGCTCGGCGCCATCAGCACGGGCGCGGCACCACCGACCGCTCTGTTCTGCCAGCCCGGCACGCACAACAAGTGGATCGCGACGGTCGACGGTGCGATCACGGACTTCGCCACCGTCATGACGGGCGAGATGTTCGCCCTCTTCCGTGCCAAAGGCGTGCTGGCGGGCATGCTGGACAGCGCGGTGGCGGACGGCGCGCCCTTTCGAGAGGGGCTACGCCGCGGGCTGCAATCGCGCAATCTCGCCGCCTCCCTCTTCGAGGTCCGGGCCGGCGTGCTTGTCGGCACGCTCGCGCCCGCCGACGCGGCCGCCTACGCCAGCGGCATTCTGATCGGCGCAGATGTCGGCACCCGGGAGGATCTCGGTCACCGTCCGGTCCATCTGCTGGGCGGCGGGTCCTTGACCGCGCTCTATGCCATCGCGATCACGGAAGCGGGTGGTCGCGCCGTGACCGTGCCAGGCAATTCCACCGCGGCCGGCATCCACGCCATCCGGAGGCTCCAGACATGACGATCCTCGACCGATTCGAGGCGGCATTCTCGACCTGTCCCCTTGTGGCGATCCTGCGCGGCCTCACGCCCGAGGAGGCGCCGGGCATCGGCGACGCGCTGGTCGATGCCGGCTTCACCCTCATCGAGGTGCCTCTCAACTCGCCGGAGCCGTTCAAGAGCATCGCGCTCCTCGCCGAACGGTTCGCCGGGCGCGCCCTGGTCGGGGCGGGCACCGTCCTGACGCCGATGCAGGTCGCGGAGGTCGTGTCGGCGCGCGGAACGCTGATCGTCTCGCCCAACACCGATGCCGCAGTGATCCACGCGACCGTCGCCGCTGGCCTGATCTCGTTGCCCGGCTATCAGACGCCGACCGAAGCCTTCGCGGCTCTCGCGGCCGGTGCCACCGCGCTGAAGCTCTTCCCAGCGGACATCGCCTCGCCCGCGGCGCTCAAGGCTCATCGGGCCGTCTTACCCGCCGACACGCGCGTATTGGCAGTCGGCGGAGTCACGCCGGACAGCGTCGCCGGATGGCGACAGGCGGGGGCCGTCGGCTTCGGCCTCGGCTCGAACCTCTACCGGCCGGGCAAGCCCGCGGCCGAGGTCGCGCGGGACGCGGCTGCCTTCATCGCCGCCACAAGGATGCCCGCGTAAGCGCTCGAGACCTCTGGGTCGGAAGGCTCAAGGCGCCTGCGGCCCGGCATGGTGTCTTGGGCTGCCGCACGGCGCTGTCTAGAAGGTCCTCCGGATGAACAGCGCGGGAGTGGGCGCATGACGGACGGGCACATCGCACAGGCGGACGGCCTCGACGGGCTGGAGACCCCCTGCCTCCTCCTCGACGCGGACAGGCTCCAGGCCAATGTCGCCGGGATGCGGGCGCGGCTCGACCGGCTGGGCGTATCCCTGCGGCCGCACTTGAAGACGGCCAAGTCGCTCGATGTTGCCCGAGTCGCCATGGCGAGCCCGTCCGGCCCGGCGACGGTCTCCACCCTGCGCGAGGCGGAGCACTTCGCCGAGGGCGGAATCCGCGACCTCATCTACGCTGTGGGGATCGCGCCGCAGAAGCTCGACCGGGTCGGCGCGATCCGTCGGCGCTGGGGAACGGATCTCGCGATCGTGCTGGATTCGGTCGAACAGGCCGAGGCCGTCACCGCCTGGAGCCGCCGAAACGGCGATACGCTCCCAGTGCTGATCGAGGTCGACGCCGACGGGCACCGGTCCGGCGTGAAGCCGAAGGATGCCGAGCGGCTCGTGGCGATCGGCGGGATGCTCGCCGACGGCGCCTGCCTGCGCGGCGTGCTGTTGCACGCGGGCGACAGCTACGGGTTGACCGATCCGGCCGCGCTGACGAGGGCCGCCGAGGACGAACGCCGGGCGGCCGTTACGGCGGCGACGATACTGCGGGAGGCGGGGCTACCCTGCCCGGTCGTCAGCGTCGGGTCGACGCCGACCGCGCGCTACGCGGAGAATCTCGACGGCGTCACCGAGGTCCGGGCCGGCGTCTTCATGATCGGCGACCTGTTCCAGGCCGGCGTCGGCTCCTGCGGGATCGGCGACATCGCGCTCACCGTCCTGGCGACGGTGATCGGCCATCAACGAGACAAGGGCTGGATCATCACCGATGCCGGTTGGATGGCGCTCTCGCGCGACCGAGGGACGGCACGGCAGCGGGTCGATCAGGGCTACGGGCTCGTGTGCGACCGTGCCGGGCGTTCCTATCCGGATCTGATCGTGCGGGACGCGAACCAGGAGCACGGCATCGTCGGCCTGCGGGCGGGCTCGTCGGCCGCCGTTCCGGATCTCCCGGTCGGCGCGCGCCTGCGCATCCTCCCAAACCATGCCTGTGCCACCGGCGCCCAGCACGATCGCTATCACGTGCTCTCGGGCGGGCGGCACACCGGAGAGGCTTGGCCGCGCATCAACGGCTGGTGACGCGCGGCCGTACCGTTCCTACTGCCGGTTCGAGACGGCCCGGACCGGGCGGTCAGCGCGACTCATCACCCCACGGCACGCTGTGCTGAGGCTGGCCCGCTGCTGGCGCAGGCACGCCGTAATCGCCCCGGCATCCGGAACATGGGACGCACACAGGCGCATGACGTCCGGCGTGCAGGCGGCGCGCTCGTCGGGCGTCACTGCGAGCGCGGGCAAAGTAGCCGCCGCGAAGGCGAGGAGTGCAAACCTGGCAGATTTCATTGGAACGCAATCCTGACACGAGAGGGGCCGCCCGAATGGCCAAGCCAAGGCTTACGGCGAGAACGTCGTGAATCTGGCAAACATCCGTCCGACGCGAGAGCATCCTGCCGCACTGCCGCCGCGAAGCCGCCGACACAGGCGATCTCGCGAAGGACCGTTCCGAACGGCACCGGCGGCACTCAAGGCTGTGAGGCCGAGGTGATGGCTCCCGTAGCGACGGGCTCGTTCAAAGCCGCGCCGACACTCGTCTGCGCTTTCTGGCGATCGAGCTTATCCGCGGAGACGAGGGCAGCGGTGATCAGGGCTGCCACCGCCAGCGTCGCCTTCACCACCTCCCAGACTCGCGCAAGCATGACTGAATCCCGATGGCATCGCAGAAGCCTAAGCAGATTTGCCTTGGGCGAAGCTGTTCAGGCGATTGATCCCGAGCCGTCCTCTTCGCCGCGGCAGTGACCGCTTCGCGAATGATCTTCAGCAGCGGCACCACCTCACCGAACTGCGGTTTCACGATCTTCGGGGTGGACCCTTCCCAAAACCTTTCGCGCCCGGCGTCGCGTGATGCTGCACGGACACCTGATGCATCCGTGCCTCACTCGGTCGCCGGCTCCGCTGCCGCTTCCGCCGCCAGCGCCTCGAAGACCAGAGCGTGACGCCGGGCCAGGGCCTCGACGTCGTGGGTGTACCCGCCGCCAATCACCGCCACGAGGGGAATGCCGCGGGCTCGCGCCTGCGCCACGACGAAACGATCCCGGGCCAATAAACCCTCATCGCTGAGGCAGAGCCGCCCGAGACGGTCGTCGCGATGGGGATCAACTCCGGCGTTGTAGAATACGATGTCGGGGGCGAGCGCGGCGAGGAGCGGCGGCAGCCGTGCGCGCAGGACCTCGAGGTAGCCGGCATCATCGAGGCGGTCCGGCAGGCCGATATCGAGGTCGCCGGCGATCTTCTGGGCCGGGTAGTTGTTCTCGCAATGGATCGAGAGCGTGAACAGGTCCGGGCACAGCGCGAGGCAATCCGCGGTCCCATCGCCCTGATGGACGTCGAGATCGACCACGAGGGCGCGCCGCACGGCCCCCTCATCCTGAAGGGTGCGGGCGGCGACCGCGACGTCGTTCAGCACGCAGAATCCGGCTCCCTGCTGGCGCCGGGCATGGTGGCTCCCCCCGGCCGCGCTCCCGGCCAGCCCCTCGGCCAGCGCCAGGCGCGCTGCCAGCAGTGTCCCGCCCACCGACGCGCGCGAGCGGCGAACGAGTGCAGCATCCACCGGAAGGCCGATCGCCCGCTCGATCTCCGGGTGCACCGCGCAATCGAGGACCGCCTGCACGTAGGCCGGATCATGCGCACGGGTCAGGATCCCGGCGCCGGCCGGTTCCGGCGTGACGAACCCGAGTGGCGCCAGACCCTTTGCGATCAGCGTCTCGGCCAGCAGGCCGTACTTGCGCATCGGAAAGCGATGCCCGGCCGGCAGGCTCGACTCGTAGGCCGGGTGAAAGGCGATGGGTGGGATCACGCGGATGCGCTCAGATCGGCGAGGATCGCCTCCGCGAGTGCCAAGCCGCTGTCATGGGCCGCCTCGATCCGCGGCCCCAGGCACCAGTCTCCGGCCGCGCCCAGCCGCAGGCCGGGATCGTACAGGCAGGGCCTGCCCAGGGCGGTCTCGACCTGGGCGTAGCGCCAGCGATGCGCCTCGGCGTAGGCGGGGCGCAATGGGGCACCGAGGCACTCTCCTGCGGCGCGGGTCAGCGCGTCCACGATCGCCTCGCACGGCGCCTCAAGGTGCGCACGCGACCAGCTCCGCGTGGCATGCAGCGTCAGCCGGGCACCCGCGGGACGGCCGGGCTTCGACGAATCCAGCGCGATGAGGCCCACAGGCCCTTCCTGCGGTTCGATCAGCACATCGCCGGGTGCGTTCTCGACCGCCAGCATCAGCGACCAGCAGGGTGCATAAGCCGCCTGCTCGACGCCCGGCAGAGCGAGCCCGGAGGCGTCGAGCAGGGCGGCGGCTTGCGGTGCCGGGATCGCGATCGCCAGGGCGGCGAAGGGCCCTTGGTTAGCGCCGGCGCTGTCCGTCAGGCGCCAACCGGCCCGGTCGCGACCGATTCGAACGATCGTGGTGCCGCTCGCGACGGGTAGGTCGCCGAGGAGGTCCCGAACCGGCGCCGTCATGCCCGGCACGCCGACCCGGCGGCCGGCACCGGCCCAGGATGCCACGATACCCCGTCGATCCCAGCCGGCGAGCCGCGCCGCGAACGTTTCGCCCCGCGCCCGCATGAATTGCGCGCCGTGGTCGAATTGCATCGCGTGCGTGTGCCGGGTCGACATCCGGCCGCCGACGCCGCGACCCTTGTCGAAGACCCTGACGTGCCAACCGGCTTCGGCGATGCGCCGCGCCACGGTCGCGCCCGCCATGCCGGCCCCCAGGATCGCGACGCTTGGGCGCTCGTTCACGACTGGTCGCTCGCTCACGATATTGTCTCGAAACCGACGACGGCCCCGTCGGGCCCCCGATGTGATCGACATAGGGGACGTTGCCGTCTGCGTAAGCGCTCGCCGGCCGCGACGCATCAACCCGCCCGGCAGCCACCGGAAGGATGGTCTGATGCCGATCGGCGGCGGAGATGGCGTGCCGTCGACCTCGACGGTCGATCCCGGCGCGACACAGCGCCAGAGAGATGCTCGATCTGCGCGCCTAGACCGGGTCCGAGTCCCGATCCCGGGGCGATCGAGAGGCGGATGGTGCGGGTAGAGGGAATCGAACCCCCACGCCTTGCGGCTGGCGATTTTGAGTCGCCCGCGTCTACCAGTTCCGCCATACCCGCGCGCGTTCGGCTCTTCGCATAGGTATGGCGCCCGGGCCAAGAGCGTTCGTGCGGGTTTTTTGCCGGGCGGCGCGATCTGGCCAAGGCGCTTCGCCTATGCTCAAAGGGCGCCCGTTACCTCACGACCCGGACATTGAATGCTCCGCCGGCTCTATGCGTGGATCCTCGCCCTGAGCGGCAAGCCCTCGGCGCCCTACGCGCTCGGCGCCGTGGCCTTCGCCGAGAGTTCGTTCTTCCCGATCCCGCCGGACGCGATGCTGGTGCCCATGGCGGTCAGCCGCCCGGACCGGGTCTGGCTCTACGCGACCATCGCGACGATCGCCTCGGTGCTGGGCGGCCTCGTCGGCTACGCCATCGGCGCGTTGCTGTTCGACTCCCTCGGCGCATGGCTGATCCGCCTGTACGGGCTGCAGAATTCGGCGGAGACCTTCCAGGATTCCTACGCCCGCTACGGGCACTGGGTGATCCTGCTGAAGGGCCTCACGCCGATCCCCTACAAGCTCGTGACCATCACCTCGGGCTTTGCCCATTACAGCCTGTTCTGGTTCACGGTGTTGTCGATCATCACCCGCGGTGCCCGGTTCTTCATCCTGGCCGGGCTGCTCGGGCGCTACGGCGTCCCGATCCGCAACGTGCTCGACCGGCATCTCAACGCGGTCGCGGCCATCTCCGTCGCGGTGATCGTCCTCGGTTTCGTGCTCTTCAAGGTGATCCTTTAGCGATGAACACGGCGTCAGCGCTTCGCCTCAAGACGGCCGGCCTCTGGCTCGCGCTCCTCTCGGCCCTGATCCTCGGGGCCGTCCTGGTGCTCCAGTACGGGTACGGCTACGCGCCGTGCAAGCTCTGCCTGACCGAGCGCCTGCCCTTCTACGCGGCCGTCCCGCTGGGCCTCGCGGCGCTCCTGGCGCCGGAGCGCCTCGCCCGTCTGGCACTCGGGCTTGCCGCCCTCGGGCTCCTCTATGGTGCGGGGATCGGCGTCTACCACGCCGGTGCGGAATGGGGGTTCTGGCCGGGGCCGACGGATTGCGGCGGCGGCACGGGCGCCAACCCGGGGCAGGTCGGGGATTTCCTGAACGCGCTCCAGACTACCAAGGTGGTCGATTGCTCGGTGGCGGCTCTGCGCGTCCTCGAGATCTCGCTCGCCGGCTGGAGCGCCCTCGTTTCCTTCGCGCTGGCCTCGCTGGCTGGAACCGTCGCTGCGCGTCCCTGAACCTGCCGCTCAGTTGCGGTCGTCGGGCATGACCGGGATCGGCGCGACGTCGATCCCCTCCTCGATCAGGGCGCGCGCCTCCGCCGGGCTCGCCTCACCGTAGATCGAGCGGCCTTCCGCCTCGCCGTAATGGATCCTGCGCGCCTCTTCGGGGAAACGGGCACCGACATGCTCCGCATTGGCGACGACCTGTTCGCGCAAGGCCCGCAGCATCGCCCTGACCTGTCGCTCGGGTTCCGCGATCATCGGCACAGACACCTCGGCCGGGGGGACGGCAGCCGTCGGGGCGTGCCCCCGGTCGGTGCGCGCGACGCTCGGGGCCATCAGGGCCTTCGTGACCTTCGCACTGTCGCAGGCCGGACAGGTCACGAGCCCGCGCGCGACTTGATCATCGTAGGATTCCGAAGACGGGAACCAGCTGTCGAAGCCGTGTCCGGCCTCGCAGACGAGACTGTACCGGATCATGAGCCTGCTTACTGTGCAGCCGGGACTTGCCGGTCGATACGCTCGACCGTGAATGGACGTCCGTGCTGGAGCGCCGGGATACGCGCCCTGGCATCGGCGACCTGTGCGAGGTCGATCTCCGCCAGGATCACACCGGGCTCGGACCCGCCCGCATCGGCCAGCACCCGGCCCCAGGGGTCGACGATCAGGGAATGGCCGAAGGTCTCGCGCCCGTCCTCGTGCACGCCGCCCTGGGCCGCCGAGATCACGAACGCACCGGTCTCGATCGCGCGCGCCCGCTGGAGCACATGCCAATGCGCTTCGCCGGTCTGGCGCGTGAAGCAGGCGGGCGCGGTGAGCACCTCGGCACCCGCCTCGGCGAGGGCCCGGTACAGCGCCGGAAAGCGAATATCGTAGCAGATCGTCAGGCCGAGAATGGCCCAGGGCGTGGCCGCCAGAACCGCACAGGCGCCTCCCGTGTAGGTCGCCGATTCCCGCCAGCGCTCGCCGCTCGGCAGATCGACATCGAACAGGTGGAGCTTGTCGTAGGACGCGAGGATCTCGCCGTCGGCACCGATCAGGTAGGCACGGTTGGCGAACTTGTCTCCAGAACGTACGGCGATCGAGCCGATGTGTATCATCGATCCGCTCTCGCGGGCGGCCTGCCGCAGGGCCGCGAGGGTCGGATCCCGCTCCTCGACGGTGACGTGCTCGAAGAGCGGTTCCCGATTCCGCTCGACCAGAGATGTCATCTCGGGGGTCTGAACGTAGTCTGCACCGCGGGCCGCCGCCTCGCGGATGCCGGCCACGGCCGCGTCGCGATTGGCGCCCGGGTCGCGGCCCGAGCGCATCTGCACGCATGCCGCGGTGAATCGCCTCTCAGGCATTGGCCTTGTCCGCCAGCAGCGCGTCGAGTCTGTCGGCCCGGTCGAGTGCGTAGAGATCGTCGCACCCTCCGACGTGGGTGGTGCCGACGAAGATCTGCGGAACGCTGGTGCGGCCACCCGCACGTTCGATCATCGCGGCCCGCGCGCCTTGCGTCCGCTCCACGTCGATCTCCTGGAAGGCGGCGCCCTTCTCTTTCAGCAGGCTCTTTGCCGCCGAGCAATAGGGGCACCAAGCCGTGGTATAGATCGTGACCGACTGCATGACGTTCGTCGTCTCGCGCGTGAAGTCCGCCCATATAGGGGCTCGCGAGACGAATTGCCTATGCCTACGCGGTCACAGGCGGGCCGGCCCCGGCGGTAGCCCGGTCCGCGCTGCTTCGTCGGAACGGGTGATCGACCGCTCCGATCGGACTGTCAGGCGGCCATCAGCTTCTCGACCTCGTTGACGAGTTCGCGCAGATGGAATGGCTTCGACAGGACCTTCGCGTCCTTGGGAGCCTTGGAATCCGGATTGAGTGCCACCGCGGCGAACCCGGTGATGAACATCACCTTGATGTCCGGGTCGAGCTCGGTGGCGCGCCGAGCCAGCTCGATCCCGTCCATCTCCGGCATCACGATATCGGTCAGCAACAGCTCGAACGGCTCCTCGCGCAGCCGGTTGTAGGCCGAGAGGCCGTTGTCGAAGGACAGAACGTCGTAACCTGCGTTCTGCAGCGCCTTGGCCAGAAACCGGCGCATGTCGTTGTCGTCTTCCGCCAGTAGGATTTTCATCGGCCGTTTCCGAGCCCTTGAGTCGAAATGTTGATCCCATAAAGGGACGCGATGGTAAACAAGGTGTTAGGATTGGAGCGCGCAGCCGGCGCCGCGCGTCCCAACGACGGAGCATAAGCCGCCGGCACCGGAGTGGACAGGCGGCCGTTCGCGCACCACAGTGCGCGTCCGCCGCGCTCGTTCAACCGCCGGGGTGTCCACGCAACCGATGACCGCCCCCGAAACGGTACTGCCAGACGCCTTCGGTTTCGCTCCGGCCTTCGCGGTCGACGAACCTGCGACGCACACACTGCCTTTCGTCTTCAATACCGGTCATTCCGGGGCCGTCTACCCCCCCGAGTTCGTCGCCGCGTCGCGATTGGATGCTTTGACCCTGCGCCGATCGGAGGACGCGTATGTCGATCGGCTATTCGCCCCGGTGGTGGAACTCGGCGCCCCGCTCTTGCGCGCCCACTTTCCGCGCGCATTCCTGGACGTGAATCGCGAACCCTTCGAGCTCGACCCACGCATGTTCGACGGGCGGCTGCCGCCCTTCGCCAATACCCGGTCGATGCGGGTCGCCGGTGGCCTAGGGACGGTGCCGCGCGTCGTGGCGGACGGACAGGAGATCTACGCACGGCGGCTGCCGGTCAGCGAGGCGACGGCCCGGATCGAGGCTCTTTACAAGCCCTATCACCGGGCGCTGCGCGGCCTGATCCAGCGCACGGCGCGCAGCCACGGCCACTGCGTCCTGATCGATTGCCACTCGATGCCGTCATCGAGCCTGGGGCGTGACGCGGAATTCAAAGCCGATATGGTCCTCGGCGACCGCTACGGCACTGCGTGCGCCCCCTGCCTCATCGACGGTTTCGAAGCGGCCTTGCGGGCGCGGGGTTTTCGCGTGGTGCGTAACAAGCCCTACGCTGGCGGCTTCATCACCGAGCATTACGGCGAGCCCAATCTCGGACGTCACGCACTGCAGATCGAGGTCAACCGGGCGCTCTACATGAACGAGGCGAGCCTCGCGGTAACGCCGGACTTCCCGAGTCTGGTGAAGGCCCTGCGTGCCGTGATCGCCACCGTCGCGGCTGATCTGGGCGATCTCACGCCGCGTCGGATGGCCGCCGAATAGGGACGATGCCGAAGCGGGATCGGGCTTAGATGTCCCTTTCGAGACCTCAGAGGGGGCGCGTCCGCTCCGCAGCGGCGCTTTCCATTCCGGCGAATGATCCCGCTGTCTGAAAAGAAAAAAGGCCACTCCCGAAGGAGCGGCCCGAAGTCTAGGGAGGAAACGCCCAAGAAGGGCAACGAGATCGCGACGCCATCGCGATCTCGCAACGCACAAAATAAAGTGCGCTGCACAAGAAGCAAGTGCAGAATCCTCGCGGCCTCCGCTATGAATGCATGGCTCGGGCGCGTTGCGCGCAGGCACCGTCAGTCGTCCCTGAGCAGCTTTGCGATCTCGGCTTTCAAAGGGCCGGCGAGGTCCGGCCGCTCGAGGGCATAGGCGAGGTTGGCAGTGAGGAAGCCGATCTTGGAGCCGGTATCGTAGGTTCGACCTTCGTAGCGCATGCCGAAGAAATCCTGCGTCGCCATCAGCTCGATCATGGCGTCGGTCAGCTGGATCTCTCCACCTGCGCCCTTCTTCCCGTGCTCCAGGATCGCGAAGATCTCGGGCTGGAGAATGTAGCGGCCGGAGATGATGAAATTCGATGGTGCCGTACCCTGCTTCGGTTTCTCGACCATGCCAGTGATCTCGAAGGACTGGCCGTATGTCTCCCCGGTGCTGACGATGCCGTATTGATGCGTTTCATCGGGCGCCACCTCCTCGACGGCGATGATGTTGCCGCCGTGACGCTCGTAGGTCGCCAGCATTTGCTGCATGCACCCGCGGCTCAGCATGTCCGGCAAGAGCACCGCGAAGGGCTCATCGCCCACGATCTCGCGGGCGCACCAGACCGCGTGCCCGAGCCCGAGAGGCGCCTGCTGGCGGGTGAAGCTGGTCTGGCCGGCCTTGGGCAAGTCGCGCTTCAGCTCCTCGAAGGCGGCCGTCTTGCCGCGCTCCTGAAGGGTGTGGTCGAGCTCGAAGGCGATGTCGAAATGGTCCTCTATCACAGCCTTGCCACGTCCGGTCACGAAAATGAAATGCTCGATGCCGGCCTCGCGCGCCTCGTCGACGACGTGCTGCACCACCGGCCGATCCACGACCGTGAGCATCTCCTTGGGAACCGCCTTGGTCGCGGGCAGGAATCGCGTGCCCAGGCCCGCGACGGGCAGGACGGCCTTGCGGATCGGTTTCATCAAGCGGCAACCCCAGGGACTGAATGGAACGGCATGGTCAACGGTTCAGGCAGTGAGATAGCCTAACGCGATGCGTCGCAAGGCCTCTACGTCGATCGTATGAAGCAGAGTGCCGTAAATATACCGTCTGTGACCACCTGGAGTGGCCTTCGTCGAAACGGGATCCCACTCGGCGGTCGAGCGGGCGAGGACACAACGGTCGAGAGCCTTGCACTGTCGGAATCCAATCGGGCAAAGCTCTACACAGGCACCCTCGGAATGGCTTCGGAGCGAACGGCATGCCGGTTCTGGTGACGGGGGGCTTGTGGTGATCGAGGTGGTCAAGCGGATCTCGGATTGCGACTTCGCGGTGCGCCTTTACCCGATCCGGGCCGGCAACTCGGCCCGGATCGTGGCCGAGGCGAGCCGCATCCGGGCGCCGCTCGGCTGGAAGCCCCGCCTCGACGCCATCGTCGCTCAGGCCCTCGCCTGGGAGGACAAGCTCGCAACCCGCAACAGGATCTGACGCGATGGTGTCCCGCAGGGCGATCCTCGCGTCCGCTGTCGGCTTGCTCCCAGCCGTATCGCGGGCCGCGCAGACGCCCGGGACGGACGGCGCGTTCCAGGCGTTCATCGCCGCCCTGCGTCCCGATGCGGCAGCCCGGGGCGTATCGGCGGAGACCTTCGATGCGGCGTTCCGCGGCATCACGACGCCCGATGCCAGCGTCCTGGCCAGAACCCGTCGACAGGGCGAGTTCGTGCGGCCGGTCTGGGACTACCTCGTCGGGACCGTCTCCGCGGGACGGATCGCCCGCGGGCGCGCCCGCGCGGTGGCACTCACGCAGACGTTGAAGGCGATCGAGGCCCGCTACGGGGTACCGGAACCGATCGTCCTGGCGTTCTGGGGGATCGAATCGGACTTCGGCGCGAGCGCCGGGGGCATCCCGACGATTCGGGCGCTGGCGACCCTCGCGGCGGCCCGGCACCGAGGGACCTTGTTCCGTGACGAGCTTCTCGCCGCCCTGACGATCCTGCAGCGCGGCGACATCGCGGCGAACCGCATGAGCGGCAGCTGGGCGGGTGCCATGGGCCAGGTGCAGTTCCTGCCCTCCACCTACCTGGCACATGCTGTCGATTTCGACGGGGACGGGCGGAGGGACATCTGGCTCAGCGACGCGGATTCCATTGCCTCCATCGCGTCGTACCTGAAAGATCTCGGCTGGGATCCGGCGCTGTCCTGGGGCTATGAGGTGCGCCTGCCCGGGGATTTCGATCTGGCGCGCTATTCCGGCGACCTCGCGGAATTCGCGGAACGCGGCTTGCGCCGCGCGGATGGCAAGCCGTTCCCCGCACGGGGGCGCGCCAGCCTGTTCCTGCCCGGCGGCCTGGGTGCCCCGGCCTTCCTGATCACCGACAATTTCGAGGTGATCCGTGGCTACAACACCTCGGATTCCTACGCGCTGGCGGTGGGGCATCTCGCCGACCGGCTGGGTGGCGGTCCCAGCCTCGCGGCACCCTGGCCCACGGCAGCGCGCCTCGACGGGTCGGGACTGCGGGCACTCCAGACGGGCCTCGCGGCAGCCGGCTTCTACGACGGGCCCACCGACGGCCGCGCAGGGCCGAAACTGCGCGACGCGGTGCGTCGCTATCAGGTCAGCGCGGGCCTACCGGCCGACGGCTACGCGACACCGGCGCTTCTGGCCCAAATCGAAGGGCGATCCATGCCCCGGCGGTGAGGATTCTCGCGACCCGGAGGGCCGGTTTAGACGTTGGTGCCGCGCTCCCTTATATTGCGCCTGTTCCGACCGGGCTCCGGTCGGCGTAGGAATGCGTGATGCACATGAGAGTCGCTGTCTGGCATCGCACGACCCGCCCGGGCCTCCTTGGGCTGGCGGCGATGCTCTGCCTGGCGGGCTCGTGCTTGCTCTACGGTGCACCCGCCAGGGCGCAATGGGGCGACAGCTACCAGCAATCCGGAAACGGCACCAATTACGAGGCGCCCCCGCGCCGGCGTTCGCGCGATGCCTATTACCGGGACGACGGCACCTATGGTCGCCAGCCCCGCTACGCGCCGCCCCAGGAGGCGCCGCGGCAATTCTACTGGCCTTGGGAGGATAGGCCTCAGCCGGTCGCTCCTGCTCCGGAGCGAACCTACCGGGCGCCGCGCCCGCGCAGCAATTACGGGACCGCCGAGACACAGCGGCCCGCGCCCGCCGTGAAGCGCCACGCGAGACCCGCCCGGGCTCCGGCACCGCCGAAGCCCACCATCGCCAAGACCGCCCCGAACGTTCAGATCGCGGTATTCGGCGATTCGCTGGCGGACCACCTCGCTCGCGGCCTCGACGATGTCTTCGAGGACAATGCCGACGTGGCCGTGGTCGACCGGGCCAAGGGCGATAGCGGCCTCGTCCGCAAAGACGTGATCGACTGGGCCAAGACGGCCGAGGATTATCTGCAGGGCAATCCGAAGGTCCGCTATGCGCTGGTCATGCTCGGCGTGAACGACCGGCAGCCGATCCGGGAGGGCGACGAAACGGTCGATCCGCTCACCGATCGCTGGCGGTCCCTGTACCGGGCCCGGGTCGACGCCCTTGTGAAGGTGTTCGCCGACCGCAAGGTGCCGCTGGTCTGGGTCGGCCTGCCGCCGGTGCAGAGCGAGGCGCTGAGCCGGGACCTTGCCAGCATCAACGACCTCGTCCGGGACAGCGTGACGAAGGCCGGCGCGACCTATGTCGACATCTGGCCGGGCTTCGTGGACGACCGCGACCGCTACGCCGCTTCGGGTCCGGATCCCGAGGGTCAGATGGCTAAGCTCCGCACGTCCGACGGCATCCACTTCACGAAGGCGGGCGACCGCAAGCTGGCGCATTTCGCCGATGTCGAGCTGAAGCGTCTGATGGGCACGGCCGCGCCTGCGCTGCCGGAGCAGCCCCCCACAGCGACCCTGGGGCCCGCGACGCCCCCTTCGACATCCGGTCCGAGCCTCGATGGCTCCGGGCAGCAGCCCACCGACACGGCGGCGATCGACCGCCAGATCACCGCGATGCTGCCGAGCCTGCCGGAACCGCCGGGTGTCCCGGCGCTGCCGGTAAAGCCCGCGGCCGGACCGGTCGTGCCGCTGATCCGCGCCGAGGTCTCGCCGGGTGGAACGCTGCTGAGCGCCCGGCCGCGCGATTCCGACAACCTCGGCACGGTGGAGCGGACGCTGGTGCGCGGCAACGCGCCGCTGCCACAGCCCGGCCGCGCCGACGATTTCCGCTGGCCGCCAGGCTGAGGGCGGGCGGCCCGCGCGGTCCGGTAAACCGCTATCGCGGCAGCACGCTCGCGCCCATCAACGCCTCATCGATGGCGCGGGCCGCCTGCCGGCCCTCGCGGATCGCCCAGACAACCAGGGACTGGCCCCGGCGCATGTCGCCCGCCGCCCAGATCTGTGCATCGGAGGTGCGGTAATCCTCCTCGTTCGCTTCGACATTGCCGCGCTTGCTGACGCTGACGCCGGACTGATCGAGCAGGCCGCTCTGGATCGACCCGGCGAAGCCGATCGCCATGAAGACGAGGTCGGCGGGCAGCACGAACTCGCTGCCGGGGATCGGCTGGCGCTTGGCGTCGACCCGGGCGCAGACCACGCCGGTCAAGCGACCCTTCTTGTTGCCCTCCAGCCGCAGGGTCGCGGCCTGGAACTCGCGCTCGGCGCCCTCGGCCTGGCTGGACGAGGTCCGCATCTTGGTCGGCCAGTAGGGCCATACCGTCAGCTTGTCCTCGCGCTCGGGCGGGCGGGGGCGGATGTCGAGCTGCGTTACCGAGAGGGCGCCCTGGCGGAAGGCGGTGCCGACACAGTCGGACGCGGTGTCGCCGCCGCCGATCACCACGACGTTCTTGCCCGAGGCGAGGATCGGCGCTTCGCCGTTGCCTCGCATCGGCTCGGCCGCGACGCGGCGGTTCGACTGGACGAGGTAAGGCATCGCGTAGTGCACGCCCTCAAGGTCCTGCCCGGGAAGCTGAGGATTGCGCGGGTCCTCGGCGCCGCCGCAGAACATCACGGCATCGAACTCGGCCTTCAGCTCGTCCACCGGCTTGGTCACGCCGATGTTCTGGTTGTAGTGGAACACCACGCCCTCGGCCTCCATCTGCCGCACCCGGCGATCGATGTGGCGCTTCTCCATCTTGAAGTCGGGGATGCCGTAGCGGAGCAGGCCGCCGGCCTTCGGCTCGCGCTCGAACACATGAACATCGTGGCCGACCCGGGCGAGCTGCTGTGCCGCCGCCATGCCGGCCGGCCCGGAGCCGACGATCGCCACGCGCTTGCCGGTGCGCACCGAAGCCGGCTCAGGCTTGATCCAGCCCATGTTCCAGGCGCGGTCGGCGATCGCCTGCTCGATCGTCTTGATGGCGACCGGCTGGTTCTCGAGGTTCAGCGTGCACGCCTCCTCGCAGGGCGCTGGGCAGATTCGGCCGGTGAATTCGGGGAAGTTGTTGGTCGAATGGAGGTTGCGCGAGGCCTCCTCCCAATCCGACTGGAACACGAGGTCGTTCCAGTCCGGGATCTGGTTGTGGACCGGGCAGCCGGTCGGGCCGTGGCAGAATGGGATGCCGCAATCCATGCAGCGGGCCGCCTGCTTGGTCAGGTCGTGCTCGTCGAGCGGCAGGGTGAACTCGCGGAAGTGCCGCACGCGGTCGGCTGCGAGCTGGTACTTCTGCTCCTGCCGGTCGAACTCGAGGAAACCCGTGATCTTGCCCATCGATCAACCCTTGAGGCCTGCAGATCGACCGATCCTGCCGCCTATTGAACCGTCACCCCCAGATCTGCGCCCGTATCGGTCGGGCGCCGATCCTCGGAACATCACTCCGCCGCCACCGGCATCCGCGCCATCTCCATCTCACGCAGCGCGCGGCGGTACTCCACCGGCATTACCTTGACGAACTTGGTGCGGAAGCCCGCCCAGTCGTCGAGGATCTGCTTGGCCCGCGGGCTGCCCGTGTATTTGAGATGGTTGGTGATGAGCTGGCTGAGGCGCTCCTCGTCGTGGCCGGACATGTCGGCCAGGATATCGACGCGCCCCTTCGTCTCCAGGTCGCCGTCCTGGTGGAAGCGGCGCATCAGGTCGTCCTCCTCCTCGACCGGTTCGAGATCGACCATCGACAGGTTGCAGCGTGCCGAGAATGACCCGTCCTCATCGAGGACGTAGGCGATGCCGCCCGACATGCCGGCCGCGAAGTTGCGCCCGGTCTCGCCGATCGAGACCACGACGCCGCCGGTCATGTACTCGCAGCCATGGTCGCCCATGCCCTCGACCACGGTGATCGCGCCGGAGTTGCGCACCGCGAAGCGCTCGCCCGCCGATCCGCGGATGTAGCACTCGCCGGCGATCGCCCCGTACAGAACGGTGTTGCCGACCATGATGGTCCGGTCCGGGGGCGACCGCAGCGCGTCGCTCGGCCGGATGATCAACTTGCCGCCCGAGAGGCCCTTGCCGACGTAGTCGTTGCCGTGCCCGGTCAGCTCGATGGTCACGCCGGCCGCCACCCAGGCGCCGAAGCTCTGGCCGGCGGTGCCCGAAAGCTTCACCACGATGGTGTCGTCGGGCAGCCCCTCGTGCCCGTGCGCCTTGGCGACCATGCCGGACAGCATGGCCCCCGCGGCGCGGTCCGAGTTCCGGATCGTGTCGGTGACGACCACCGGCTCGCCGGTCTCGATGGCGTGCTTGGCCTGCTCGATCAGGCGCCGGTCGAGGACCGTGTCGATCGGGTGGTGCTGCTTCTCCACGTGGCGGATGGCCGTGCCCTCGGCCACCTTCGGACGGTGGAACAGCTTCGTGAAGTCGAGCCCGCGCGCCTTCCAGTGGGCGATGGCCTCGACCTTGTCGAGCAGGTCGGAGCGGCCGACCGCTTCTTCCAGCTTGGTGAAGCCGAGGGATGCCAGGATCTCACGCACCTCTTCGGCCACGAAGAAGAAGTAGTTTACCACGTGCTCGGGCGTGCCTTTGAAGCGCTTGCGCAGCACTGGATCCTGCGTGGCGACGCCCACCGGGCAGGTATTCAGGTGGCACTTGCGCATCATGATGCAGCCGGCCGCGATCAGGGGCGCCGTGGAGAAGCCCATCTGGTCGGCGCCGAGCAGCGCGGCGACCATCACGTCGCGCCCGGTGCGGATGCCGCCGTCGGCCTGGAGGGCGACGCGCCCGCGCAGGCCGTTGAGCACCAGCGTCTGCTGGGTCTCGGCAAGGCCGGTCTCCCAGGGGCCGCCGGCATGCTTGAGCGAGGTGAGCGGCGCCGCCCCGGTGCCGCCGTCGAAGCCCGAGATGGTGATGTGGTCGGCCCGCGCTTTGGCGACGCCCGCCGCCACCGTGCCGACGCCGACTTCGGAGACGAGCTTGACCGACACGTCCGCGGACGGATTCACGTTCTTCAGGTCGAAGATCAGCTGGGCCAGATCCTCGATCGAGTAGATGTCGTGGTGCGGCGGCGGCGAGATCAGGCCGACGCCCGGGGTGGCGTAGCGGACCTTGGCGATCTTGGCGTCGACCTTGTGGCCGGGCAGCTGGCCGCCCTCGCCGGGCTTGGCACCCTGCGCGACCTTGATCTGCATCATGTCGGAATTGACGAGGTATTCCGTCGTCACACCGAAGCGGCCGGAGGCGACCTGCTTGATCGACGAGCGGCGCGAGCGCCCGTCCGGCAGTGGCTTGAACCGCTCGACCTCCTCGCCGCCCTCGCCCGAATTCGAGCGCCCGCCGAACGAGTTCAGCGCGATGGCGAGCGTCTCGTGGGCCTCCTTGGAGATCGATCCGTAGGACATCGCCCCCGTGGCGAAGCGCTTGACGATCTCGGCCGCCGGCTCGACCGAGTCGATCGGCACCGGCGCGCGGCCGATCTCCGACGCCGCCTTGATGCGGAACAGCCCGCGCAGGGTCTTGAGATGGTGCTCCTGCCGGTTCACCAGCGCGGCGAATTCGCGGTAGCGCTCGGGTATGTTGAGACGCACCGCATGCTGGAGCGTCGCGACCGTGTCGGGCGTCCAGGTATGTGTCTCGCCGCGCAGCCGGTAGGCGTATTCGCCGCCCACATCGAGGGCGTTGCGGTAGATCGGCGCGTCCCCGAAGGCGTCGCGGTGACGGCGCACCGTCTCCTCCGCCACCTCGGCCATGCCGACACCTTCGATGGTCGTCGCTGTCCCGAAGAAATCGCGGCTCACGAAGGTCGAGTTCAGGCCGACCGCATCGAAGATCTGCGCGCCACAATAGGACTGATAAGTCGAGATGCCCATCTTGGACATGACCTTGAGCAGGCCCTTATCGATCGCCTTGATGTAGCGATAGATGATCTCGTCGTCCGTGAGGTCCGGCGGGAACTCGTCCTTCATCGCCAGAAGCGTCTCGAAGGCGAGATAGGGATTCACCGCCTCGGCGCCATAGCCGGCGAGGCACGCGAAATGGTGAACCTCGCGCGGTTCACCCGACTCGACCACGAGGCCGACCGAGGTGCGCAGCCCCTTGCGGATGAGGTAATTGTGCACGGCCGCCGTGGCCAGCAGGGCCGGGATCGGGATCCGGTCCGGGCCCACGGCGCGGTCGGTCAGCACGATGATGTTGTAGCCGCCGCGCACCGCTGCCTCGGCCCGGTCGCAGAGCCGATCGACGGCCCCGTTCATGGCCTGTGCGCCCATCTCGGCCGGGTAGGTCATGTCCAGCGTCTTGGTGTCGAACCGGTCCTCGAAATGACCGATCGACCGGATCTTCTCCAGGTCGCCGTTCGTCAGGATCGGCTGGCGGACCTCCAGGCGCTTACGCCGGGACGCGCCCTCCATGTCGAGCAGGTTCGGCCGCGGCCCGATGAACGAGACGAGGCTCATCACCGCCTCTTCCCGGATCGGGTCGATCGGCGGATTGGTGACCTGCGCGAAGTTCTGCTTGAAATAGGTGTAGAGCAGCTTCGACTTGTCGGAGAGCGCCGAGAGCGGCGTGTCCGTTCCCATCGAGCCGACCGCCTCCTGGCCGGTGACGGCCATGGGCTGCATCAGCAGCTTTAGGTCCTCCTGGGTGTAGCCGAAGGCCTGCTGGCGATCGAGCAGGCTCACATCCGAGCGGCTCTCGCGCGCCACGACGGGCTTGAGGTCCTCCAGCACGATCTGGGTGTTCTTGACCCACTCGGCATAGGGGTGGGCGGCGGCGAGTTCGCCCTTGATCTCCTCGTCGGAGACGATCCGGCCCCTCTGCAGGTCGATCAACAGCATCCGGCCCGGCTGGAGGCGCCAGGACTGGACGATCTTCTCGTCCGGAATCGGCAGCGTGCCCATCTCGGAGGCGAGAACCACGAGCCCGTCATCGGTGACGATGTAGCGGGCCGGGCGCAGGCCGTTGCGGTCGAGGGTGGCGCCGATCTGGCGGCCATCCGTGAACGCCACCGCCGCCGGACCGTCCCACGGCTCCATCAGGGCGGCGTGGTACTCGTAGAAGGCGCGCCGCTCCTCGCCCATCAGCGGGTTGCCGGCCCAGGCCTCCGGGATCAGCATCATCATCGCGTGCGCGAGCGGATAGCCGCCCTGCACGAGGAACTCGAGGGCGTTGTCGAAGCACGCGGTGTCTGACTGGCCCTCGTAGGAAATCGGCCAGAGCTTCGAGATGTCGTTGCCGAACAGGTCCGAATCGACGCTGGCCTGCCGCGCCGCCATCCAGTTGACGTTGCCGCGCAGGGTGTTGATCTCGCCGTTATGGGCGACCATCCGGTAGGGGTGCGAGAGCCGCCAGGTCGGGAACGTGTTGGTCGCGAAGCGCTGGTGGACCAGCGCGATGGCCGACACGAAGCGCTCGTCCTGCAGGTCGAGGAAGTAGCCGCCGAGCTGGGTGACCAGCACCATGCCCTTGTAGACGATGGTCCGGGTCGACACCGAGACGGGATAGAACTCCTTCACCCGCGGGTCGTCGAGGCCGTAGACCGTGTTGGAGATCACCTTGCGGGCGACATACACGCGCCGCTCGAACGTATCCTGGTCGGCCACCGAAGCGGGCCGGCCGATGAAGACCTGCCGGTGATGCGGCTCGGTGGCCTTCACGGCCACGCCCAGGTCCTCCGGGTCGACCGGCACATCGCGCCAGCCGAGCAGCGGAAGGCCCTCGGCCGCGAGGACCGATTCGACGATCTCCTGGATGATCGCCCTGGGCTCCTCCGCTTTGGGCATGAACAACTGGGCAATCGCGTATTGCCCGGCCGGCGGCAGTTCGAACCCGAGCCGCGAGCATTCCTCGGCGAAGAAGCCGTGCGGAATCTGCGTAAGGATGCCGCAGCCGTCGCCCATCTTCGGGTCGGCGCCGACCGCGCCGCGGTGATCCAGATTCTCGAGAATCTTCAGGCCCTGCTGGACGATGGCGTGGGTCCGCCGGTCGTGCATATCGGCGATGAACCCGACGCCGCAGGCGTCGCGCTCATGGGCCGGATCGTAGGCGCCCTGGGCTTTCGGCAGCGCGGGATCACGAACCGTGAGCGGCCACGTGCCGCCGCGCGGAGCGGCAGCCTGGAACTCGGAAGCAGCAAACTCTTCGGCGGGTCCGCGCTGTGCCATGCTTCGTCTCGTCCTTCTCTCGATCCCCTCCGCCGCCGGCAAGCACGCGAGCATGTTCTGTGCCCGCGAGCCGTCGCCGCCCGGCGCCCCGACCCGATGTCGCAGGCGGTCCGGCCGGTCCCCATGAGAGGACGCGTCCGCCGACCTTCGTTCATCGAGAACCCGGACCGCTCAAGGAGCGGTGCGCTGGCGCGGTCGCGACCGTCTGCCGGATTTCTCGCCCGCACGCGAGACGGCGACGGCCGGCATGCACGGCCGATGGGACAGTTGTGCTGTCCTAAGTCGCGAAATTGCCAGATTGAAACGGTTTCAGCAAGGGATCGCCAGGGCTGCAGGCGCGGCGTCTTCGACGCGGGCGACGCGCGTGAGGACGAGACCCTCCGCAATCTCGCCCGAATCGGGCTGTCTACCGCCGGGGCCGAGCACAAGCGGCATGCGGGGCAACGACCTCGCCGGCATGGTCGAGGTCCGGGCGAACCGGCCCGGACCATGCCGGAACCGGATACTCTGCCGGGTCTCCAAAACGGGAACGCACCAGAGTGATGTTTCACAGCAGAACGGCTGCCCGCACACGACTCGCGACGACGCGCGCCCTCTGCGCCGTTCTCCTGTCCGCAGGCGCCACGTTGGGTCTGTGCCACGCCGCCAGCGCGCAATTCGCCTTTGACGAGGAGATCCTTCCGCCGCGCGTCATCGCGTGGCGCCTCGCCGATCGCGGCTTCAGCGGCCTGAGTCGCCCCCGCTTCGACGGGCGGGTCTACGTGGTCGACGCGGTGAGCCCGGCCGGCGTGCCTGTCCGGCTGTTCGTCGACCCGGCGGCGGGCGCCATCGTCGGCCGGCAGCGGCTCGGCGCGCCCGAGACCTATGCCAGGCTCGAACGGCCCGGTCCCGGATTAGGCTGGACCGAGGAGGATGCCGGACCGCGGCACGTCCTGCGGCCCCTGCCGCCCGAGGATGGCCCGGGTGCGCGCCCCCAGCACCGTCCGTCCGGGGATGCCCTGCGTCCGGAGGCCAGCCCCGATGGACTGAACCCGGACAGCCATGTCCGGCCTGCGGCACCACGTAAGGTCGCGCGCGCGGTCGCACCCGCCCCCCGTCAGCCTGTGCTGAAGCCGGCGCTCCGCACTGTCCCTGCGGCGCCCGCCCCGACGGTCGCCCCCGTGGAGGCGACTAAGCCCGAAGACAGGGATTCGAAGCCGGAGACCAAATCCGCCGCCATCGACAAGGTGGCGCCGGCGAGCCCGGCCCCAGCCAACACCGCGCCGGTCAAGCCGGCGGAGGGCACCGTCGCAGAGGCGGCCAAACCGCCGGCACCGGACTGGAAGGACCCGCCGGTGGACAGGAAACCCGTGCGCGTCATCGGCGGCGCCACGATTGTCCCGGGCACGTCCGAGAAGGAGCCGGCCGCGGCGCAGTAGCGCTACGGCGCCGGAAACAGCCGCTCAGCGCCGTTGAAGACGGTCAGCGTATCTGAGCGCGCGATGGCGCAGAGCGTCATTCCGTGCGTCCGGGCGCGATCCAGCGCCAGAGAGGTCGGGGCCGAGATCGCGACGATCACGGCCGCGCCCAGCCGGGCGGCCTTCTCCACCATCTCGAACGAGCAGCGGCTGGTGATCACCAGGAAGCCCTCGTCCGGGGACGTCCCGGCCCGCAACAGGGCGCCGATCAGCTTGTCCAGGGCGTTGTGGCGCCCGACATCCTCCCGCACGGCGACGAGGGAGCCGTCCAGCCGGGCCCAGGCCGCCGCATGCACCGCCCGGGTCTCGGCCCCCAGCACCTGCGCAGCGTCGAGGCCGGCGAGAGCGCGCGCGATCGCCGGGAGCGCGACCCGCACCTCCGACGCCTCCTGCATCTGCGCCCGCGGCAAGTCCGCCAGGTCCTCGATGCCGCACACGCCGCAGCCCGTGCGGCCGCTGATCGCACGCTTACGGGCGAGGTGCTCCCGGAGGCGGCCGGGCGCCAGCTCCACGTGGAGCCGCAGCCCGTCCGGGCCGGCCTCGACCCGCGTGGCACGGATCTCGTCGGCAGACTCGACGATCCCTTCCGTGAGGCTGAAGCCGTAGGCAAAGTCTTCGAGATCGGCGGGCGTCGCCATCATCACGGCATGCGGAACACTGCCGTAGACGAGGTTGACCGGCGCCTCGACGGCGAGCGCCCGCGTGTCCGACCGCGACTCCTCCGCCGCGTAGGCGACGACCTGCATGGGGACGCGGATCGTGCAGGGCGGCAGCCCGGGGGGGCGATCCTCAGGTATGGTCGACATCCACAGCTCCGATGGGGGACGCGAACGTATCCGCGTCTGCCTCCGCGCGGCAACGGCCGGAACGTTCGCAAAACCAGGTGCCGACGCGCCACGAAAGCCCGGGAACTGGCCGGAAAGCGCGCTGTGCGACGCTTGTGCGGTTGCACCAGATCCGTCCTTGTGATCTGAAGCCGCGACCGAAGAGCCGCCGGATGACACAATCGGCGGTCCGTCACGTCGGTACCATTCCCCGCGCAATCAAGACGGGAAGGGCCGGCGGGAAAGCAAACCACGGGGAGCCACGAGAGGCAGATGCGGACGGTGCGGACGATCACCCGATCACCCTGGAGCGTCGCCGCCCTCGGCGCCGTGCTCGCCCCGACATCCCAGGCGATGGCCGGCGGCTTCGGCCAGCCGGTTCCCTGGGAGATGAGCCGGCAGGTTCCGGTCACCGAGAACGCGCGCGACATCCTCAACTTCGAGATCGGCCTTCATTGGCTCTCGCTCGGGATTTCGCTGTTCGTGCTGGGGCTGATCCTGTGGTGCATCTTCCGCTTCAGCGAGAAGCGTAACCCGACCGCGTCGCGCACGACCCACAACACCGCGATCGAGATCGCCTGGACGATCGTGCCGGTGCTCATCCTGGTGGCCGTGGCGATCCCCTCGTTCCGGCTGCTGCGCACGCAGCTGTCGGACCCGAAGGCCGATATGATGGTCAAGGTCATCGGCCACGCGTGGTACTGGTCGTACGAGTACCCGCAGACGGAGACCGGTGGCGGCTTCACCTTCGACGCCAACATCGACGAGGACAAGCAGCCGCGCCTGCTGCAGACCGACAACGAGATGGTCGTTCCGGTCGGCAAGATCGTGAAGATCCAGGTCACCGCCGCCGACGTCCTGCATTCCTGGGCGATGCCGGCCTTCGGCTTCAAGATCGATGCCGTCCCGGGCCGCCTGAACCAGATGTGGTTCAAGGCCGAGAAGGAGGGCACATTCCATGGTCAGTGCTCCGAACTCTGCGGCCAGCGTCACGCCTACATGCCGATCGTCGTGCGCGTGGTCAGCGAGCAGGCCTATGCCGACTGGCTGAAGGAGGCGAAGACCAAGTACGCCCGCATCGACAACGGCACGAGCTTCGCCGAGGCGCGCTGAGCCCCGGCTGACCGAACAGAACCCGTCAGATCCACAAGGCACCCGAATCCATGGCTACAGCCGCAGCCCATGCCGAGGCCCACGAGGTCCACGACCACAAACCGTCGTTCTTCGCCCGGTGGTTCCTGTCGACGAACCACAAGGACATCGGAACGCTCTACCTGCTGTTCGCCTTCTGCGCCGGCATGATCGGCGCGTTCCTCTCCTTCGGCATCCGGATGGAGATGGAGCAGCCCGGACTGCAGTACTTCTCGAACCCCGCGACCTACAACGTGTTCGTCACGGGCCACGGCCTCATCATGGTGTTCTTCATGGTGATGCCGGCACTGATCGGCGGCTTCGGCAACTGGTTCGTGCCCCTCATGATCGGCGCGCCCGACATGGCGTTCCCGCGCATGAACAACATCTCGTTCTGGCTGACGGTGGCAGGCTTCTGCTCCCTGCTCTGCTCGCTGTTCGTCGAGGGTGCGCCCGGCGCGTCTGGCGCAGGCACCGGCTGGACCGTCTACCCGCCGCTGTCGACCGCCGGCCATCCCGGTCCGGCCGTCGACTTCGCGATCTTCGCCCTGCACCTGTCCGGCGCGGGCTCGATCCTCGGCGCGATCAATTTCATCACCACGATCCTGAACATGCGCGCCCCGGGCATGACGCTGCACAAGATGCCGCTTTTCGCCTGGGCCGAGCTGGTGACCGCCTTCCTGCTCCTGCTGTCGCTGCCGGTGCTCGCGGGCGCCATCACGATGCTGCTCACCGACCGTAACTTCGGCACGACCTTTTTCGACCCGGCCGGCGGCGGCGACCCGATCCTGTACCAGCACCTGTTCTGGTTCTTCGGCCACCCCGAAGTCTACATCATGATCCTGCCGGCCTTCGGCATCGTCTCGCACATCATCGCCACGTTCTCGCGCAAGCCGGTCTTCGGCTATCTCGCGATGGCCTACGCGATGGTGGCGATCGGCGTCGTCGGCTTCGTCGTGTGGGCTCACCACATGTACACGGTCGGCCTTTCGCTGCAGACGCAGTCGTACTTCGTGTTCGCCACCATGGTGATCGCGGTTCCGACCGGCGTGAAGATCTTCTCGTGGATCGCCACGATGTGGGGCGGCTCGATCCGCTTCACCGCGGCGATGCACTGGGCGGTGGGCTTCATCTTCCTGTTCACCGTCGGCGGCGTCACCGGCGTCGTGCTGGCGAACTCCGCGGTCGACAAGTACCTGCACGACACCTACTACGTCGTCGCGCACTTCCACTACGTGCTCTCGCTCGGCGCGGTGTTCATCATCTTCGCCGGCGTGTACTACTGGTTCCCGAAGATGACCGGGCACATCATTCCGGAATGGGCGGGCAAGCTCCATTTCTGGCTGGCCTTCATCGGTGCCAACGTCCTGTTCTTCCCGATGCACTTCCTCGGGCTGGCCGGGATGCCGCGCCGCTACGCCGATTACCCGGACGCCTTCGCCGCCTGGCACAAGGTCTCGACCTACGGCGGCCACATCTTCGGCCTCAGCATGTTCGTCTTCGTGATCGGCGTGGTTCTGGCCTTCCGCTCGAAGGAGCGGGCCGCCGACAACCCGTGGGGCGAGGGTGCAACCACCCTGGAATGGACTCTCCCTTCCCCGCCTCCGTTCCACCAGTTCGAGACCCTGCCCCGCATCGTCGACGAGCCGGGCGCTCACTGAGACACTACCGGCGAGGGCTGCATCTGCGGCCCTCGCCCTTCCCCGGAGGCCGCGATCCGACCTCCCGGCAAGGGCGAGCGAGACGGACGATCCGCACAGGCCGAGCGACCCGCTCGCGCCCACCCTTGGAACTAGTCGATCTCAAGATACGACTCGGCCGTGACGCGCGTGGCCGGGCGCCGGCAATGTAGCGGCAGACGCGATGACGAGCCTGACGAACAGCATCGGCCCGGACGTTCCGGCCCCGGCGGCCTTCACGGCCGTCGGTGGCGACGTCCCGGACTATTTCGCCCTGCTCAAGCCGCGGGTGATGGTCCTGGTCATCTTCACCGCGCTGGTCGGGATGGTGGTCTCGCAAGGGCATGTGCAGCCGGCGATCGGTGTCATCTCGCTGCTCGCGATCGCGGTCGGTGCCGGCGCCTCCGGATGCCTCAACATGTGGTGGGACTCGGATATCGACGCCGTGATGGTCCGGACGGCAAAGCGTCCGATACCGGCCGGCCGGGTGTCGTCCGAAGAGGCCCTCGGTTTCGGGCTGTTCCTGTCGGTCGCGTCCGTACTGGTTCTGGGGCTGGCTGCGAACTGGCTGGCCGCCGCGCTGCTCGGCTTCACGATCGTATTCTACGCGGTGATCTACTCGATGTGGCTGAAGCGGGCGACCGCGCAGAACATCGTGATTGGCGGCGCCGCAGGGGCGCTGCCACCGGTGATCGGCCAGGCGGTGGTCTCCGGCTCGGTGGGGATCGAATCCCTCGTCCTGTTCGCGATCATCTTCATCTGGACACCGCCGCACTTCTGGGCGCTGGCCTTGATCAAGGCCGATGAATATGCGCGCGCCGGCATCCCGATGATGCCCAACGTCGCCGGTCCTGCCTCCACCCGCAGGCAGATCGTATGGTACTCGGTGCTCCTGGCGCCGCTCGGTCTCGTACCCGTAGTTCTTGACTTCGGTGGCCTGCTCTACGCGGTGGTCGGCCTCATCGGTGGCCTCGGCATGGTCGCCTTCAGCATCCGCGTGCTTCGCAACCGCGAGGGCGACGCGGAGAAGCGGGCAGCCATGGGTATGTTCGGCTTCTCGATCCTCTACCTCTTCGCGTTGTTCTCTGCGCTGCTCGCCGAACAGAGCTTCGGCCTGTTCCGGCCTGTGCTGGGCTGACCGCCATGCCGGATCCAGACATCCAGTATCGGCCGCTCACGCCCGCCGAAGAGGCGCGCCGCCGGAAGCGCTCCGTGGCGATCGCCCTGGCACTCGGCGCATGGGTTCTGCTGTTCTTCGTGCTGACGATCGTCAAGCTCGGGCCGCAGATCCTCAGCCGGCCGCTCTGAGGCGCACGCGATGACCGCATCCCGCCCTGTTCCAAGCCGCGGCGCCAGACGGACCGCCATCGCCTGCGCCGGACTGGCCATCGGCATGGTCGGCCTGGCCTTCGCGTCGGTGCCGCTCTACGACGCTTTCTGCAAGGCCACCGGCTACGACGGCACGCCCCGGCAGGGTCCTGCTCTGGCCGCCGCGGCGGCCCGGGCCGACGACAGCATGGTGGTGCATTTCGACACCAACGTCGCGCCCGGTCTCGCCTGGAAGTTTGCCCCGGAGGCGAGCAGCGTCGAGGCGAAGCTCGGTGAGACCAAGACGGTGTTCTTCCGGGTCCAGAATACCGGCACCAAGCCGTCCACGGGCGTGGCGACCTTCAACGTTCAGCCTGGTCTGATGGGAAGCTACTTCGTCAAGATCGCCTGCTTCTGCTTCAACGAGCAGACGCTCCAGCCGGGCGAGACGCTTGACGTGCCGGTGGTATTCTATGTCGACCCGGCCGTTCGGGACGATTCGAACACCGCGCATCTCTCGGAGATGACGCTATCCTATACGTATTTCGCCTCGAAGAACGGCCAGCCGGTGACCGCTGCTGTGGCCACCAAGGGTGGGCCGGGGGCGAAGCGCGATTTCTGATCGCGGGCGCGTGACAATACCGGGCTGCACCGACTAGATGTGCGGACAAGCTTAGGCGCGGGGGTTTGCTGCGCCTGGCCAAGAGCGACAGGCCGGATGCCGGGAACGGCGCGGGGTGTGAGGGTGAGGAGCGACGGGACGATGGCCGAGGCGCACGCCAAGAATCACGATTTTCACATCCTGAACCCGAGTCCGTGGCCGCTGATCGGAGCCTTCTCGGGCTTCCTGATGGCCTTCGGTGCCGTGTTCTGGATGAAGAGCCTCCAGATCGGCACCCTGTCGCCGGGACCCTACATCTTCGGCCTCGGCGCGGTGGGCGTGCTGTACACCATGTTTTCCTGGTGGAAGGACGTGGCGCACGAGGCCAATTCCGGCGATCACACCCGCGTCGTCCAACTCCATCACCGCTACGGCATGATGATGTTCATCGCCTCAGAGGTGATGTTCTTCGTCGCTTGGTTCTGGGCCTATTTCGAGGCCGCCCTCTACACCGCAGATCCGATCCAGGCCTCCCGCGTGGAGTTCACCGGCGGCGTCTGGCCGCCCAAGGGAATCGAAGCCTTCGATCCGTGGCACCTGCCCCTGCTCAACACGCTGATCCTTCTGACCTCGGGAACCACCGTCACCTGGGCGCACCACGCCCTCCTGCACGGCGACCGTAAGGGGCTGAAGTACGGCCTGTGGCTGACGATCATCCTGGGCGTCCTGTTCACCGCCTGCCAAGCCTACGAGTACAGCCACGCCGAGTTCGGCTTCTCTGGCAGCATCTACTCGTCGACCTTTTTCATGGCCACGGGCTTCCACGGGGCCCACGTCATCATCGGCACGATCTTCCTGGCAGTCTGCCTGTTCCGCGCCTATGCGGGCCAGTTCACCCCGCGCCAGCACCTCGGCTTCGAATTCGCCGCCTGGTACTGGCACTTCGTCGATGTCGTGTGGCTGTTCCTGTTCGCGGCGATCTACGTGTGGGGCTCGGGCGCCTTCCACGGCGCAGCGCACTGACGGCCTGCGCTGCCGCTGCATGGCGGGTCTGTAACGAGGGCGGCTTCGGCCGCCCTTTTTCGTGCCCGGTCCGGCGCGGGACACCATATCCTGCACGCGGCCGGGGCGTTGCGCGAATGTGGCTCCCCGGGCCGGTCTGGAGTGTGCACGTGGACCAACGAACCTATTCGCCACCGCCGCCGATCCCCACGGGTCTGCGCGGCCGGTGTCCGCGTTGCGGCGAGGGCCACCTGTTCAAGGGTTACCTGACGCTGCGCCCGTCCTGCGAGGCCTGCGGCCTCGACTATGCGAACTTCGATTCGGCCGACGGGCCGGCGTTCTTCGTGATGTCGATCGTCGGGCTGATCGTGGTCGGCCTCGCCCTGTGGCTCGAGGTTACCTACGAGCCGCCGATCTGGGTGCACGCCCTCGTCGCGGGGACGCTGTCGGTCGGCCTGAGCCTGATGCTGGTCCGGCCGCTCAAGGGCATGCTGATTGCCCTCCAGTACAGCAACAAGGCCGAGCAGGGGCGCTTCGAACAGTGAGCGTTGCCGATCCGCGTGCGGCCGCGTGGCGGGATCTCATCGCGCCGGCTCTTGCCACCCTGATCGCCCTCGCGATCCTCTTGGGACTCGGAATCTGGCAGATCGAGCGCAAGGCCTGGAAGGAAGACCTGATCGACCGCATCGTGCGGCAGACCAAGGCCGAGCCGGTGGCGCCGCCTGCGCCCGACGCGTGGGATGCCGGGCGCGACGAGTTCCGCCACGTCCGCGTCTCCGGACGCTTCCTCAACGACCGCGAGACTCTGGTCCACGGCCTTGCTGCGGGCGAGACGCCGGGTCGCGCGCTCCAGGGCTACTACGTCATCACGCCGCTGCTTCGCGAGGACGGCGGCACGGCGCTGATCAATCGCGGCTTCGTGCCGACGGAACTGAAGGAACAATCCGATCGCCGGGACGGGTTGATCGAGGGCCCGACCACGGTCACCGGCGTTCTCCGTGCCAGCGAGGCCCGCGGGATGTTCGTGCCGGAGCCGGACCCGGCGCGGGGCGAATGGTTCAACCGCGATGTCGCCGGCATCGCGGCGGCCCGCGGGATCACCGATGCTGCCCCCTACCTGATCGAGTCCGACGCGGTGCCGGGCCAGACCACGTGGCCGCGCGGCGGCCAGCTGAAGGTCGATCTGCCGAACAACCACCTGCAATACGCCTTCACGTGGTTCGCCCTCGCCGCTTGCCTGATCGGCGTATTCGGCGTGTTCGCCTACCGACGCCTGTACGATTCGGACGGGACCGGTGCGCCTTAGAACGAAGCCGCGCCGGGTGTGCGGCCTCACGGAAGAATACCGCCTGACCAGCCTGTAAAACGGCAATGCATTCCTTTGACCGACAGCGATCCCGCCGGAATATTTTGCGTGTTCCTGAGCGGTCGCCCTTGTCTGCATCGTGTATTCAGTTTGCGGCGATCATTCGAAGATGACGCGGAGCAACGGCTCCGTTCGATTGAGGGTGCGCGCCATGACCGTGCGGTTCGCCGAAGAAACGTCGCCTAATCCGATTCGCTTCGCGTACTGGGTGCCCAACGTCTCGGGTGGCCTCGTGATCAGCAAAATTCCGCAGCGCACGAGCTGGGACGCCGACTACAACCGACGCCTCGCGCAGGTCGCTGAGGAAGCCGGCTTCGATTATGCGCTGACGCAGATCCGTTTCACCGCGGGTTACGGCGCCGAGTACCAGCACGAATCGGTCGCCTTCAGCCACGCGCTGCTCGCCGCGACCTCCCGGCTCAAGGTCATCGCGGCGATCCTGCCCGGGCCCTGGAACCCGACGCTGGCGGCCAAGCAGATCGCCACGATTTCGCAGCTCACCGGGGGCCGCATCGCCGTCAACATCGTCTCGGGCTGGTTCTCCGGCGAGTTCCGGGCGATCGGGGAACCCTGGCTCGACCATGATGAGCGCTACCGGCGCTCAGAAGAGTTCATCCGCAGCCTCCGGGGGATCTGGACGCAGGACAACTTCACCTTCCGGGGCGATTTCTACCGCTACAGCGACTACACCCTGAAGCCGAAGCCGGCCGAACCGCTGCCGGAGATCTTCCAGGGCGGCTCGTCCCGGGCGGCGCGCGACATGGCGGCCCGCGTCTCCGATTGGTACTTCACGAACGGCGACACGCCCGAGAACATCCGCGCGCAGGTCGACGATATCCGCGCCAAAGCGCCCGAGAGCGGCAACCGGCCGCGGATCGGCGTCAACGCCTTCGTGATCGCGCGGGACACGGAGGAAGAGGCTCGCGCGGTCCTCCAGGACATCATCGACCACGCCGATCCGGACGCCGTGAAGGCTTTTGGCCACGAGGTGAAGAACGCCGGCAAAGCGTCCCCGGAGGGCGAGGGCAATTGGGCGAGGTCGAGCTTCAACGACCTCGTCCAGTACAACGACGGCTTCAAGACCGATCTGATTGGCACACCGGAGCAGATCGCCGAGCGGATCCTGGCGCTCAAGGATGCCGGCGCGGATCTCGCGCTGCTGGCGTTCCTGCACGTCCAGGAGGAGGTCGCGTATTTCGGCGCCGAGGTGATTCCGCGGGTCCGCGCCTTGGAGGCCGCGCGCGAGAAGCGTGCTGTGGCGGCCTGACCGGCGCCACCCGACCGAGATCCTCGACCCTTCCGGAGTGAGCCATGAACATCGCCGTCGATGCGCGTACCTTCGAGACCCCGCAACCGCGGGGAGTTCCCGGCCCCGACCGGCCGCCCTCCCCGGCTCGCGTGATCCGCGACGATACCGAGGCCCTCGACGTGGCGCGCCGGCTGGCCGTCGAATTCCGTGCCGGCGCCTCGGAGCGCGACCGGAGCCATGCCCGGCCTCTGAAGGAACTCGACGCCTTCTCCCAGAACGGCCTGTGGTCGATCAACATCCCCCGGGCCTATGGCGGCGCGGAGGTCTCCTATCGGACCCTCGCACGGGTGATCGCGATCATCTCGGCGGCCGATCCGGCGATCGGGCAGATCGCCCAGAATCACCTCGGCATCGTGGCGGCGATCCGGACCGTATCGGATGAGCCGCAGAAGCGGTTCCTGTTCGGGGAGGTCCTGCGCGGCACCCGGTTTGGCAACGCGTTCTCCGAACGGGGGACCAAGCGCGCGGCCGATTTCGAGACGCGGTTCACCGATCACGGCGACCACGTGCTGGTGCGCGGACAGAAGTTCTACGCGACGGGGGCGCTCCTCGCCCATCTCGTACCGATCGTCGCCCTCGATGCCGAAGGGCGCGCCTGGTACGCGATCGCCGAGCGGGACGCGCCGGGGCTGACGGTGATCGACGACTGGTCCAGCTTCGGCCAGCGCGGCACCGCGAGCGGCACGGTGCTGATCGAGGACGTCCGGGTGGAGAAGACCCACCTCGTTCCGGCCTGGAAGGGCTACGAGCAGACCCGCTCGGACGGCGCCGTGTTCCAGATCATCCAGGCAGCCATCGATGCCGGCATCGGCCGCGAGGCCCTCGACGACACGATCCGGTTCGTGCGCGAGAAGTCGAGGCCCTGGATCGACAGTGGACTGGAACGGGCTTCCGACGATCCCTACACGATCCAGGCGATCGGCGACCTGACCCTCCGCCAGCATGCGGCCGAAGCGCTGCTGGACCGGGCCGGCCTCGCCCTCGACGAGGCGATCACGCACCCGAGCGCGGAGAACGTTGCGGCAGCGCAGCTCGCTGTGGCCGAGGCGAAGGTGCTGACCACCGAAGTCGCGCTTGCGGCGGCCAACAAGCTGTTCGAGCTGTCGGGCACCCGCTCCACCCTGGCGGCCGAGAATCTCGACCGGCACTGGCGCAATGCCCGCACGCACACCCTGCACGACCCGGTGCGCTGGAAATACGCCATCATCGGCAATCACGCGCTGAACGGGGTCGCCCCGCCCTTCCACGCCTGGAGCTGAGCGGGGACGAGAGGCTTTCCCGCGATGGCTCGATCGCCGGTCAGGCCCCGCCCCCGCGTGGCCGCCCTTTGGTATTGCCACTTCGACCCGGGCAAGCCGCGACGCGCCACCTCACCCCGAGCGGGAGAGCGTGAAGTCGGAGAAGTCGCCGGAGCGGTCCGGTCCCGCTTTTGGCAGCCTGCGGGATCCACGCATCGGGATCAGGATCGTCCGCGTCAGCACGTGAGGCCCCGCAAGAAGGGGCGCCAAGTCTCCCTTCTCCTACTGCGCGGGAAGGGCGACGTGTATGTCCAGCCGACGGTCTGACGCGCCCGCACGGTGCGTTCGCCCAGCCCGTCACCGACATGTGGATCCGTTGTCAGGGGCGCCCGCCATCGCCCTCGTCCGACGGGCGGCCACCTTCCGAGACTTGGGCGCCCGGCTGGCAGCTTCTCGCGCCTCATGAGGGCTCAGCGACACCGGGCCAGGTCGTGACCCTGTAACGATGGGCCGATGGCCAGCACCGACTCAGGCCGTCCGATGAATCGCCAGACTCCCTTACCGCCGCCCCTGGCCTTCAGGCGAAGGCATGTTCTGCGCTGTTCAAATGAAGGTACTGGTCATCGAACTCGGCCGCCAAGCGCAAGCCCAGCCAATCCAGGATCTCCAACCTGCGGCCGTGCAGGCTGATCAATCCGGCGTCCCGCAGATCTTTCAGGGTCCGGTTCACATGGACGGGCGTCAACCCAAGCGCATCCGCAAGATCGTGCTGCCGGAGCGGCATCGGCATGGCGGGTCCATCGGTCCGGCCGGTCGAGGAGAGCCGCAGGTACAACTCGCAGCACAGGTGCGCGAGCCGTCCGCGGGCATCGCGACGGCTGAGCCCAGCCATCCAGGCCCGCTGGATCGCCGCGAGGATCAACGCCTCGCGCCAGAACGCCGCCGCCAAGTTCGGGAAGGCCTCCATCAGCCTGCGGACGGCCGCATGTGGGACGAAGCCGAGGGTCGCCGGCGTCAGCGCTACCATGCCGAAATCCGGCTCGGGCAGGTGCAGGCTCTGGAGATCCGGCAGATCCCCGGGAACGTGGATCGCCAGAATCGGACGCCTGCCCCCGTTGAGCATCTGGTAGCAGCACGTCCAGCCATCGAGCAGGATGCAGCAGGATCCGGTTGCATCGCCATCCCGCAAGATGTCCTGCCGCGCAGCCACTGTGCGGACCGCGACCGGCAGGCCCCGGAGCCCGTCCTGCTCGGCATCCGACAGGCCGCCAGCGCCGCTCAACTTCTGGATGAGGATGGCGGCGGTACTGTTCGCGACGGCAACCACAGCGCTCTGCCTCGTCGAGCAGGCGGAAGATGTCCCCTTCCAGCCGCCAGCGCCCTGATCGTTCCAGCTGGCGATACTCAAGAATTAATCCATGTCACTCAAACCGCAACCCGCAACTTGAAAAACAGGATCGAAAACATGGGATGCTTAATAACGTAAGTTAGTATACCTTGACGATAATTGTCCCACAATCGATAATCGCTGGCTTCGATTCTGGCTGTCAGTGCCTGAGAGAGGTGTGCGCTCCCGCCCTAGACGCGCCGAGCACATCCGTGGCACGCTATTTCTTCGATATTCACGACGGCACAATCCAATTCGACGAGGACGGCACGGAATGCGCGACGCTGGAAGCCGCGCGTGCGCAGGCTATGCGCCTTCTCCCCGATCTCGCGCGCGAAGAGGCACCCAGGGAGGGGGACCGCCAGAATTATACGGTTCTGGTGACCGATGAGGATCATCGTCCCGTCTATTCGGCGACGCTCTCACTTGTCGGGCTCTGGCTGATCCGCTGAAACCTGACAGGCGCGGGCGGGGAAGCCGCTGAAGACCTACGCCGACGTTGGATCGGCAGGCGTCAGAGAACCGGCAGGCCACGGGCCTTGGCTTCCTCGCCGGGCTCGACGTGGATGGTCACCACCGCCCCCGGGATCGTGGTTTCCAAGGCGGTTTCCAGGCGATCGCAGATGGCGTGCGAGGCCTCGACGGTCATGGCGCCCGGTACGACGAGATGGAAGTCGATGAAGGTCGCCTGCCCGGCCGAGCGAGTCCGGACATCGTGGGCTTCCAGCGCCCCCTCCCCGTGGCGGGAGATGAGCGCACGGATCTCGGAGACCATCTCGGGGGGCGCGGCCCGATCCATCAAGCCGTCGACCGATTCGCGCACCATCCGGAAGCCTGACCACAGGATGTTCAGCGCGACGAGCCCAGCCACGGCCGGATCGAGGATCGGGTAGCCCGTCAGCCAGACGGCGGCGACGCCGGCGAGCACGCCGCAGGAGGTCACCACGTCGGCGAACACGTGGCGGGCGTCCGCGATCAGGGCGGGCGACCGCCACAGGCTGCCCCAGCGCATCAGCGCGCAGGCCCAGACGGCGTTTATAGCGCCGGCCGCGAAATTGACGGCCAGTCCCAATGCCGGCGCGTCGAGGGGCTCGGGGGCGATCAGGCCGAAATACACCTCGCGCATGATCACGAGCGCGGCCACGATGATCAGCGCGCCTTCGATCACCGCGGAGAAAAACTCGGCCTTGTGGTGGCCGTAGGGGTGTTCCTCGTCGGCCGGGCGCGCGGCGACCCGCAGGGCCACGAAGGCCCCGATTGCCGCGACGACGTTGATGATGCTCTCAAGCGCGTCGGAATACAGCGCCAGGCTGCCGGTGAGCCACGCCGCGTAGAATTTGAGCGCGGTTACGGCAAAGCCGATACCGGCACTGAGCAGGGCTGCTTTTTGGGTGCGGTCCATGGAATGCGCCGGTCACGAGTCGACGCGCCCATACGGGATGCACCGCGCCCAAGGCCACGGCAAAGCTTCGACGCCTCCGAATGAATCTTAGCTTCGGCTAAACGTCGGTCGGCTCGGGACCCCGTCCGCGGACCACTTCGCGCTGGCGGCTGCGCTCGGCCTTTGCGCGCGCCTCGACCGCTTTGCGCAGGTAGCGCCGCCTTTGCCAGGCGAAGCGCGTGGCAGCGGCGAGGGTGTCGAGCCGGGCGGCCTCGCGTTCCCAGTAGGTCAGCAGTTGCCCGTCCAGGGTGATCTGCCGGCGCCGAACGGTTCCAACCATGGCCATCAATCCCTGGGTGCGGCCGGCTCGCCGGTCTCGGCCACGATCAGCGCGTCCGCATCCCCGTGGAAGCTGCCCGCCCCCGCACCGGGCACCGGGACGGCGGGGCTGCCGAAAGGCTCGCTGGGATAGGCCTCCTCGAACTTCGCTCGGGCTCTTGCCGGATCGTCGGCCTTGAGGACGATCTCGGGCGTACCGGGCAGCGGCCAGCGGGGATCGGCAACATCACGTGGGCGCACGGCGTACCAGGGCATCGTTCGGAGTTCTCATGCTGCGGTGAGGCGAGAACCGGCGGGGCCGGGGACCAGTTCCGAGGTTGAAAGCGCGTGCCGTTCGGTGCAGGCAGCCGGCGATGCGCGTGGACCTGTTCGACTTCGACCTCCCGGAGAGCTGTATCGCCCTGCGCCCGGCCGAGCCGCGCGATGCCGGGCGGCTCCTGGTCGTGCGCCCCGGCGAGACGCTGGCCGACCGGACCGTGCGCGACCTGCCGGGGGCGCTACAGGCCGGCGATGCCCTGGTGTTCAACGATACCCGGGTGATCCCGGCGCGACTCAACGGCGTTCGGACCCGTCCCGGCGCTTCGGGCCAGCGCACCGAGGTGATGCTGCACCTGCGCGAGGCGCCTTCGCGTTGGCGCGCCTTCGCCCGCCCGGCCAAGCGGCTCGCCCGCGGCGATGCGCTGCGCTTCGGCGATCTCGGGGCGACCGTGGCGGAGAAGGGCGAGGCCGGCGAGATCGTCCTCGAATTCGACCGGGCCGGCGCGGCGCTCGACGCCGCCATCGCCGCTGAGGGGGCACTGCCCCTGCCGCCCTACATCGCCGGCAAGCGCGCCACGGACGGCCGCGACGCCACCGACTACCAGACAATCTACGCAAGAAATCCGGGTGCCGTGGCGGCACCGACGGCCGGACTGCACTTCTCCGAGGATCTGCTGGGGGCGCTCGACGCGGCCGGCCTGCGGCGCTGCCACGTCACCCTGCATGTCGGCGCCGGCACCTTCCTGCCGGTCAAGGCGGACGACACGGACGGCCACCGCATGCACGCCGAGATCGGAATCCTCGACGCCGACACGGCCGCCGCCCTCAACGCAACCCGAGCGGCCGGCGGCCGGATCGTCGCGGTGGGCACCACGGCCCTGCGGCTCCTGGAGAGCGCCGCCGCCCCGGACGGCACGCTCTCGGCGTTCTCGGGCGCGACCGACATCTTCATCACGCCGGGCTACCGGTTCCGCGCGGTCGATGCCCTGGTGACGAATTTCCACCTGCCGCGCTCGACGCTGTTCATGCTGGTCTCGGCCTTCTCGGGCCTGGAGACGATGCGGGCGGCCTATGCGCACGCGATCCGGACCGGCTACCGCTTCTACTCCTACGGCGACGCGAGCCTGCTGTTCCCGGCCCCGCGCGCGGACATACCATGACCGACACAGAGCGCTTCGGCTTCACCCTGCACGCGCAGGACGGCACGGCCCGGACCGGCACCATCGCCACCCCGCGCGGAAACATCCGCACGCCGGCCTTCATGCCGGTGGGCACGGCCGCCACCGTCAAGGCGATGTATCCGGATCAGGTGCGCGACCTCGGCGCCGACGTGGTGCTGGGCAACACCTACCACTTGATGCTGCGCCCGGGCCCGGAGCGGATGGCCCGGCTCGGGGGCCTGCACCGGTTCATGAACTGGGACCAGCCGATCCTCACCGATTCCGGCGGCTTTCAGGTGATGTCGCTCTCGGCCCTGCGGAAGATCGACGAGCAGGGCGTGACCTTCCGCTCCCATATCGACGGCACCGCCCACCACATGAGCCCGGAGCGCTCCATTGAGATCCAGGGGCTGCTCGGCTCCGACATCCAGATGCAGCTCGACGAATGCGTGCGCCTGCCGGCCGAGCACGGGGCGATCGAGAAGGCCATGCACCTGTCTCTGCGCTGGGCCGAGCGCTGCCGGGTTGCCTTCGGCGAGCAGCCGGGCCGGGCGATGTTCGGCATCGTCCAGGGCGGCGATGTCCCGGCCTTGCGGATCGAGAGCGCGCGCGCGCTGGCCGACCTGGACCTGAAGGGCTACGCGGTGGGCGGCCTGGCGGTGGGCGAGCCGCAGGCGGTGATGTTTGCGATGATCGAGACGGTGGAGCCGCACCTGCCGCAGGCCAAGCCCCGCTACCTGATGGGCGTCGGCACGCCGGACGACATCCTGGGCGCGGTCGCCCGCGGCATCGACATGTTCGACTGCGTGATGCCGACCCGCGCCGGCCGCCACGGCCTCGCCTATACCCGCCACGGCCGGGTCAACCTGCGCAACGCCCGTCACGCCGAGGACACCGCACCGCTGGACGAAGCCTCGATCTGCCCCGCCGCGCGGGATTATTCCCGGGCCTATCTGCATCACCTCGTCCGGTCGAACGAGATCCTCGGGATGATGCTGCTCACCTGGAACAACCTCGCCTATTACCAGGACCTGATGGCCGGCGCCCGGGCGGCGATCCGGGAGGGGCGGTTCGCGGATTATTGCGCCGCCACGCGCGCGGCCTGGGCGCAGGCCGAGCGGCCGGCGGCCTAGAGGATCGCCCCGGAAGGGGAGCGCCGGCTTTCGGGAGAAGGCGAAGCGATGCAAGGCGCTGGGCCGCCGCGTCAGGGGTGCGTCAAGACGCGGTAGACGCCCTCCGGATCGTCGGCGCCGGACGCGACCGCCGCCTTCAGGTCCGCTACGATCCGCGCCGCCACCGGCAAGCGGTAGTGCAGCGCGTCCCAGTAATTCGCGTCCTGGGTGGTGACCGGCGAGCGCCGCCGGAAATCGACCACCACCGCGCCGCGACCGGCGCCGATCTCCGCGACGCGGGTCTTGCAGGCCGCCTCGCGCCGCCCGGCCGGCGACCCGGGCGCGCCTTGGGCCGCCGCGTGCACCGGCATGAAGGCGACGAGCTTCAGCGCATCCGCAGGGACGCGTCCGAGAAGCGTGTCGAGCTGTGCCAGCGCCGGCATGGGGGCCTCCGGCGGCGCCGCGGGCGCGGTCGGATCGAGGGCGCCAGACCGGATATGGATACGGGCACGCCCGGGATCGTAGCGCGCCTCGGGCGGGGTGAAGACCGCGTAGCCGTCGGGGCGGATCCGCTGGCGCGCCCAGCCGAGGCGCGCGAGCCCGGCCTGTACGGCGGTCGTGACCGCGCGCAGGCTGACCTGCCGCAGCACGCCCCAGGGCGCTCCCGTCTCGTAGAGCCAATCCGGGAACGCGTTGTCGGTGCGGGGCGGCGGGTCTGCGGCACACCAAGTCGCATCGAGCCCGAACAGGATCGCCCGCACCGGCTGTCGCGCGAGGAACAGCCCGGCGAGACGCATCTGTTCATCCGGCGTCGCCGCGTTCACCGCCAGGTTGGCAAAGCGGGCGCCGAAGGCGGCGTCGAGAGCCTCCGGGTCGAGCAGCCGCGCCGTCGAGGTGCCGAAGACCGCCGCATCGAACGGGCCGCCGCGGGCGATCTGTGGGTAGGAGAGCCGCTGGTTCGCATCCATGATCGGACCGGGCGGCTGCCCGGGCGCCGCGCGCAGGCCGTATGGATCGAGGCTTGCCACGAAGGCGATAACGACTAGCCCGAGCAGCGTGGCGCCGATCAGGAAGGTGCGCGCGAACCTGGCCCACGCAGCGGGCGCGGCATCGATGCGGGCGGAACAGGCTGGCGGTTCGGGGGCCATGCGACAAGCCCCATACAAGCTGCGGGCCGTGCCGTCGCGGGGATCGGAGCCGCATCGCCGACCTTCGGGCGACTCACCGGATGGGAGCCCGCGACGCGCTCGCTCACGCCGAACCGCATCGCCTTCGCCGGAAACGCTACGAACCCGGCTGGCCCAAAGCCTGTGCGAGCTTCGCCGGTCGCAATTTCCAGAACATCTCGGGAAGACCTTTGCTCCGCAAAGGAGCTGGTCGGAGTGGCAGGATTTGAACCTGCGACCCCCACGTCCCGAACGTGGTGCGCTACCAGACTGCGCTACACTCCGAAGGCCGGCCTGCGTGTCCGCCAGGGCCGGCGAGCGGGCTTATAGCCGTGCCTGTCCCGGGCCGCAAGCACAGTGTTCCAACTTCCGTCCGTTCCCGGACGCAGCACCATCAGGACATAGCCTAAGTATCTGATTTTAAATGCGTATTCATCCGAGACGATCCGGCCAGTCGACCGGGAGGGTGCGGCGGCAGATCGCGGCGTCCGGTGCCCGCAGGGCGAGCGTCGCAGCGTGGCCGGGACCGGCCTCGATGTCGGCGAGGGTCCAGGGGCCGGGCTCCGCCATGCGCAGGAGGCGGGCCGGCAGGGGCGGCAGGCTCACGCTGAAGCGGTCTAGGGGCAGCGCGAGACCGGTGCCCAGGGCCTTCACCACGGCTTCCTTGCGGGTCCACAGGCTGAAGAAGGCGGCTTCGATCGCGCGCGGCGGCAGGGCCGCCAGTCCGGCGGCCTCGTCGGCGGCGAAATGGGCGCGCGCGATTCGCAACGCGTCCGGCAGCGGTCGGATCGCTTCGACATCGACGCCAACCGCCGCGCCGCGCGCGATGCCGATCAGGGCACGGCGCCCCGAATGCGAGAGGTTGAATTCGACGGGCTCGCTCGCCGCGCAGGCGAGCGCCGGCTTGCCGGACATGCCGGCCGCGAGGCGGATACCGACCGGAGCGGTACCCGTTTCCTCGCCGAGAATCAGCCGCAGGGCGGCATGGCTCGCCAAGTAGCGTGCCCGATCCGCCGGCCGCAGGAAGCGCCCGGCACGATCACGCTCCGACGGATCGAGGATCGCGGCGCATCGGTCGAGCTGCCGCTCCGACAGGGCGAGATCGACAACCCAGATCGTGGCCGCGCTCACGCGACGCCTCGCGGCTGTGGATGGCAGGGGCTAACAAAGTCGGGGGGAGGCGGCACGGGGACGGGTCCGGTGAGCGCGGGATGAGAAGCATCGTCGTCAGACGGCGGCCGGGCAAGGGCGCCCCGGCTTGAGCGCGCCGACCCTCGCGCCTGCCCGATACGGCGCACCGTTCCTGTCGAGTCTCGAGGCGCGGAGCACCCGCTACGGCGTCTTCTTCGCGACCTACCTCTATCAGGGCCTGATCGCAGGGTTCTCGCTGACCGCGCTGGCCAATCACCTCGCGGCCCGCGGCGTCTCGGCAGCCGAGATCGGGACCCACTTCGCGCTTGCGGGTCTGCCCTGGACGTTTCAGCCGATCCTGTGGGGTCCGCTGGTCGACCGGGCCGGCGAATTCCGGATGGGCCGGCGCCGGCCCTTCGCGGTGATTGCGATCCTCGGCTGCCACGCGACGCTCGCCCTCACGCTGCTGCTCGACGCCGAACGCGTCGGCCTTCTCGGTCTCGCCTTCCTGGCCCACAGCCTGTTTGCGTCCCTCCTGGACACCGCCTGCGATCGGATGATCATGGATCACGTGCCGGCCGGCGAGCTCGGCCGGGTCAGCGCGTGCACGCGGGCAGGATTCGTGGTCGGCACGAGCCTCAGCGCCGCCCTCTTCGCCTGGACGCTCGCGGCCCATGGGCTCGCGGCAACCCTCGTCTGGATGCTGCTTCTCGGGACGCTCGCGACCCTGCCGATGCTGGCTGTGCGCGAGGCACCGGCCGACACGCTGATCGGTTTCGGCCGGCGCGGCCCGGCACCGCGTCGTCTGCCCGTCCGGCGCTTCCTACGCCGGCTCGGACTCGCCCTGCGTCGACCCGCGGCCCTGCGGCTCCTCGCCCTGTGCTTCGGCCTCGACGGCGCCCTCGGCCTGTTCGAGCTGCCCTTCTCGGTCGAGCTGATCCAGCGGCACGGTTGGGATCCGGCTGCCCTGTCGCGCCTCCAGGCGGCGCTGGCGCTCGCGAGTGGCACGGCCGGCGCCTTCGCGGTCGGACTCTGGTCGGACCGGGCCGGGCCCGTGCGCCCGATGCGGGCGCTGCTGCTGGCCAGCTCCGTCACCTTCGTGCTGGCCGGTGGCCTGATCGCAGCCGGATTCGTCGGTTCCGCGGGCCCGCTCCTCGCCCTCACCGGCGCGCTCCCGGGGCTGCTGATCGTCGCGCTGATGCCGGCCCTCCTCCAGGCCAGTCGCGGGCGCGCCGGCGCGGCGACGCAGTTCGAGATCTACATGGCGGCGATGAATTTCGGCTCGGTCGCCGGCACCGCACTGGCGGGCTGGTTCGCTCCCCTGATGCCGCTGGCTCTGGTGGCCGCCCTGGTCGCCGCCGCGTTCCTGGCCGCGTTCCGGATGGTCGGCCGCGGCGATCTGTTCGCGCCCCGCGGATGAGAGAAGCGGGGATGCTGCGGTCCGGGCGGCTCACGCAGCGCCGGGGATGCGCTAGAACCGCCGCCATGGCCGCCGCGAAACCCGACACCCCCGACCTCGACCTCACCGCGGACGAAGCACGCGCAGAGCACGCGCAACTCTCGGAGGCGATCCTGGAGGCGGACAGGCTCTACCACCAGGAGGACGCCCCCGAGATCTCGGACGCAGAATACGACCGCCTGCGCCGCCGCCTGGAGACGATCGAGGCCCGGTTCCCCGATCTCACGGGCACCGGGGCGGCCAGCACCTCGGTGGGCGCCAAGCCCGCGGAGAAATTCGCCAAGGTGCGGCATGCGGTGCCGATGCTGTCGCTGGGCAACGCCTTCGACGAGGGCGAGGTCGCCGAGTTCGTGGCCCGGGTGCGTCGGTTCCTCGGCTGGCCCGAGGAGGCGCCGCTCGCCTTCACGGCCGAGCCCAAGATCGACGGCCTGTCCCTGTCGCTGCGCTACGTGAACGGACGGCTCGAGACCGCGGCGACGCGGGGCGACGGCGAGGTCGGCGAGAACGTCACGGCCAACGCCAGGACCGTGAAGGACATCCCGGCAAGGCTCGCCGGTACGGGCTGGCCGGAGATCTGCGAGGTGCGCGGCGAGGTCTTCCTGTCCCACGCCGACTTCGCCGCCATCAATCTGCGCCAGGAAACGGCCGGCAAGCCGCTCTTCGCGAATCCGCGTAATGCCGCCGCCGGCAGCCTGCGCCAGCTCGACCCGGAGATCACAGCGTCCCGGCCGCTGAGGTTCTTCGCCTATGCCTGGGGCGAGCTGTCCGAGCCGATCGCCGCGACGCAATCCGGCGCCCTGCAGCATCTCGCCGCCTGGGGCCTGCCGGTGAACCCGCTCACCGAGACTTTCACCGACACGGCGGTGATGCTCGCTCATTACCGCCTTATCGAGGCGGGCCGGGCCGGGCTCGGCTACGATATCGACGGCGTTGTCTACAAGGTCGACGATCTTGCGCTCCAGAAGCGGCTCGGCTTCGTCTCGCGCTCGCCCCGCTGGGCGCTGGCTCACAAGTTCGCCGCCCAGGAGGCGACGACTTTGGTCGAGGACATCGTCATCAATGTCGGCCGCACCGGCTCGCTCAATCCCCTGGCGAAGCTCAGGCCCGTGACGGTGGGCGGCGTGGTCGTCTCCAACGCGACCCTGCACAACGAGGGCTACGTGAAGGGCGTCGGCGCCGATGGCGAGCCGATCCGGGACGGCCGCGACATCCGCGTCGGGGACACCGTGACGGTGGTCCGGGCCGGCGACGTGATCCCGAAGGTAATGGATGTCGACCTCGCCAAGCGCCCGGCGGATTCGAGGCCCTATGCCTTTCCGGAGACATGCCCGGCTTGCGGCAGCCGCGCCGTGCGAGCGGTCAACCCGCGTACCGGCCGCCCCGACGCGGTGCGCCGCTGCACCGGCGGCCTGATCTGCCCAGCGCAAGGCGTCGAGCGGCTGAAGCACTTCGTGTCGCGCAATGGCTTCGACATCGAGGGGTTCGGCGAGACCTACGTCGAGGTGCTGTTCGAAGCCGGCTTGGTGCATCAGCCGGCCGACCTGTTCCGGCTCGATTTCGACGCGCTGAAGGCTGCCATCGTAGCGCGACGCGAGGCGCTCTCGGCCGAGCGGCGCGCCGAGGCCGGGGCTGCCGATCCGCCCAGGAAGGGGGCCAAGAAGAAGGGCGAGGAGGACGACAAGGCGATCAAGAACCTGCTCGCCGGCGTCGAGGCGCGCCGCAGGGTCCCGATGAACCGCCTGCTGTTCTCGTTGGGGATCCCGCAAATCGGCGAGGCCACCGCCAAGGCGCTGGCCAAGCGGTTTCCCGATATGCCGTCACTCATATCGGCGATCGGTGAGGCGGCCACCATGCAGCCGGGCCCGGACTGGGTGGAGCTGACCGCGGTGCCCCGGGTCGGCGGGACGACCCGTGACCGTCTGCTCGATCTCGGCTACCCGGAGGACGGCGTGGCCCCCGGTACGGAGCGGGCGCGCCTGAGCGCCGTGCAGCGCGAGAACCTGCTCAAGCATTACGGCGACGCGGAAGCGGTTCGGGCCGCGATCGGCCGGGCGGCGGGGCAACGCCCCGGGGATGCCTACCGGGCCTTCGCCGACGATGGCGAGATCGGCACGGTGGCGACCGAGGCGTTGATCCTGTTCTTCTCCGAGCCGCACAACGCCGACGCCGTGACGGCCCTGCTCGACGCGGTGGAGGTCGAGCCGATGGAGCGGCCGGCCGCGGCCTCGGCCTTCGCGGGCAAGACCGTGGTCTTCACCGGCACCCTGGAGAAGATGACCCGCAACGAGGCCAAGGCGGTGGCCGAGCGGCTGGGGGCGAAGGTGTCCGGCTCGGTCTCGGCCAAGACCGACCTGGTGGTCGCCGGGCCGGGCGCCGGTTCCAAGCTCAAGGACGCTGAGAAGCACGGCGTCCGGGTGGTGTCGGAAGATGATTGGTTGGGGATGGTGGGGCAGGGTTGAAGCCTGAGTCGGCGAGCTCTAGACCTCCCGGGGCCACGTCTCCAGAACCCTTTCCCGGCATGGTCCACCCGCGATGACGGTCCTGGCCCTCGACTTCGAGACGGCCAACGAGCGGCGCGACAGCGCCTGCGCGGTGGGACTCGCCTGGATCGCGGAGGGCCGCGTGGTGCGGCGGGAGAGCCACCTGATCCGGCCGCCGGAGATGCGCTTCGCGCCGGGCAACATCCGGGTCCACGGCATCCTGCCGGCCAACGTGGCGGGCGAGCCGGACTTCGCCGGCGTGATGGCGCCCTATCTGGACGACCTGACGCGCGGATTGATCCTCGCGCACAATGCGAGCTTCGATATCGGCGTACTGCGGGCGGGGTTGGCACGCGCCGGCTTGCCGGTGCCGGCCCTGTCGTATCTCTGCACCGTCCAGATCGCCCGCCGGGTGTTCCCGGCGCCGGAGGGCTGCGGCCTCGGCAAGGTGGCGCGGCGCCTCGGCATCCGCTTCGAGCACCATGACGCCGGCGAGGACGCCTATGCCTGCGCGGAGATCGCGCTCGCCGCTATGCGCGAGACCGAAGCCGCGGACGTGCACGGGCTCGCGGCGGCGATCGGCGTGCCAGTGACGCGGGTGACCGGTGGGCCGCCCCTCCCCCGCCGTGCGCCGGGGGTGATCAGCGACCGGGCGCTCGCCGCCGTCCCGGCCGCCCCGACGGCGCTCAGCTTCGCCATGCGGGGCTCCACCGGCAACCGATACGCGGTGGTGCTGGAGGAGCGGCCGGGCGGTCCGCAACTGCGCTGCACCTGCACGGCCGGCCGCTACGGGATGCGCTGCCGCCACGTGAAGGCGCTGGAGGTCGGCGACATCACCGACCTGCTCTCGGACAACGTGTCCGACGTCGCATTGCTCGCCCGCATGATCGGCGCGAAGGGGCGGATGGCGGGAGCCGCCTGAGGGTGCAATCGCCGCGTCGCGGCGGAGGCCGGGCACCGCGATCGGGCGCCCGGCAACCTCAGATCAAGCGGCGCGCTCCCCCTCGCCGTAGAACGTGCCGCCGCGCTCGGCCATGGCGGCGAGGGTGTCGGGCACCCGGAAGCGGGGGCCGTGCTTGGCCTCGAGCCGGCGGGCGAGTTCGACGAACGCCGCCGCGCCCATGAAGTCGATGTAGGACAGGGCTCCCCCGGTGAAGGGGGCGAATCCGAAGCCGAGGATCGAGCCGACATCGGCCTCGCGCGGATCCGTGACGACGCCCTCGCCATAGGTGCGGGCAGCCTCGAGCGCCTGAACGACCAAGAGCCGCTGCTTCAGCTCGGCGAAGTCGACCGACTCCGAGTCGAGCCGGTCGGGCTGGAGAGTGGCGAGGCCGGGCCACAGACGCTTCGGCGCGCCTTCGGGATAATCGTAGAACCCCTTGCGGTTCTTCCGTCCGAGCCGCCCCTCGCCCTCCACCATGGTGGACAGGATCGCCTTCTGGGCCGGGTCCACGGCGCCCTCGCCCACTTGCGCTTCAGTCGCCTTGGCGATCTTGAGCACGAGGTCGAGAGCGACTTCGTCGTTGAGCGACAGCGGCCCGACCGGCATGCCCGCCTGACGGCCGGCGCTCTCGATCATCGCGGGGGGCACGCCCTCGGCGAGCATCTTGTGCCCTTCGAGGATGTAGGCGCCGACACAGCGGTTGGCGAAGAAGCCGCGACAGTCGTTGACGACGATCGGGGTCTTCTTGATCAGCCGCACGTAATCGAGGGCCGCGGCCAGAGCTGCCTCGCCCGTGGCCTCGCCCTTGATGATCTCGACCAGCATCATCTTCTCCACCGGCGAGAAGAAATGGATGCCGACGAACTTTTCCGGCCGCCGCGAGCTCTTGGCCAGGCCGGTGATCGGCAGAGTCGAGGTGTTGGAAGCGAAGATCGCGTCGGGGCCGATCACGGCCTCGACCTTCTGGATCACCTCGGCCTTGACCTTGGGATCCTCGAACACCGCCTCGATCACGAGGTCGCAGCCGGCGAGCGCGGCATAGTCCGACGTCGCGGTGATGCGGGCGAGCAGCGCGTCGCGGTCTGCTGTCTTGGCGCGGCCCTTGTTGATCTGGCCGGTGATCAGAGTGTGGGCGTAGGCCTTGCCTTTGTCGGCGGCCTCCGCCGACTGGTCGACCAGCACCACGTCGAGGCCGGCCTGGGCCGAGACGTAGGCAACGCCGGCGCCCATGAAGCCGGCGCCGATCACCCCGACCCGGCGCAGGTCGGTGGCGGGGACCTCCTTTGGCCGGCGGGCTCCCTTGTTCAGCTCGCCCATGGAGATGAACAGCGTGCGGATCATCGCCGCCGCCTCCTTCGAGCGCAGGATATGGGCGAAGTACCGGCTCTCGACGCGCAGCGCGAGGTCCATGGGTAGCTGCAGGCCCTCGTAGACCGAGGCCAGGATCGCCTTGGCGGCCGGGTAATTGTCGTGCGTCTCGCGCCGGTAGATCGCGTTGGCGGGCGGCCAGATCATCATGCCGGCGGGCGAGTAGACCTTCCCGGACGGCGCTTTGAAATTCGGCACGTCCCAGGGCGCCACCGCCGAGCCACCCTCGCGGATCCACGCCTTGGCGCGCTCGACGATCTCAGCTTGGGGCGCCACAGCGTGGATCAGGCCCATGCCCTTGGCCATAGGCGCGCGGATCTGCTCGCCCTTGAACAGCATTTGGAGGGCGTCGCCGGTCTGCATCAGCCGGGCGACCCGCTGCGTGCCGCCACCGCCCGGGAACAGCCCGACCTTGATCTCCGGAAGCCCGACACGGGTCTTCGCGTCGTCCGAGGCGACCCGATGGTGGCAGGACAGCGCCAGTTCGAAGGCGCCCCCCAGGCACAGGCCCTGGATCGCCGCAGCGAACGGCTTGCCGCAGGTCTCGAGCCGCCGGAAGAGCAGCGAAAGGCGGCGGGAAGCCTCGAAAAAGTGGCGCATCGCCACCTCCTCGCCCTGCTCGACCTTGAGCGTCTCGTAGGCGCGGCCGAGACCCTGGAGCATGGTGAGGTCGGCCCCGCCGGAGAAATTATCCTTGCCGGTGGCGATGACGCATCCCTTGATCGCGGGGTCGGCAGCGACCTGCTCGATGATCCGTTCGAGCTGGTCCATCACCGCTTCGGTGATCACGTTCATCGAGCGGCCGGGCATGTCCCAGTTCGCCAGCGCGACGCCGTCGGCGTCGGTCTCGAAGCGGAAATCGGTCAGCGTCATGGTGCCGTCCTCCCAGGCTACCGCCGTTAATCCGCCGGCGAGCTTGCATTAAGGTTGCGTTGAGTGCCGTCGCGCATGATCCGCGCGTCGAGGGGCACCGACGGAATCCGCTTATGACGAAGGACATCGGTTGCCGCGCATGCCGCGCCGGCAACACTCTCGACTTCGATTTCACGATGGCCTTCCAACCGATCCTCGATGTCGGATCCGGAAGTGTCTGGGCCTACGAGGCTTTGGTGCGCGGCCTCAACGGGGAGCCGGCCGGCACGATCCTCAGCCGCGTGACCGACGAGACCCGCTATCAGTTCGACCAGGCTGCCCGCGTGAAGGCGATCGAACTCGCCGGGCGCCTGTTCCCGCGGGACAGCGACACACGGCTCTCGATCAACTTCATGCCGAACGCGGTCTACGAACCGAATGCCTGTATCCGCGCTTCGCTGGAGGCCGCACGGCGCGTCGACTTCTCGCACCGCCGCATCATGTTTGAATTCACCGAGCAGGAGCGGTTCCGCGACATTGAGCACGTCAAACGCATCGTCGCCGCCTATCGCCAGCAGGGCTTCCTGACGGCCCTCGACGATTTCGGGGCGGGCTTCGCCGGGCTGAACCTCCTCGCCAACTTCCGCCCCGATCTGATCAAGATCGACATGGAACTCCTGCGCGGCATCGACAGCGATCCTGGACGCCGCGCGATCGTCACGGGAATCAACGACATCGCTCGCGCGCTCGGAATCACGGTGCTGGCGGAGGGCATCGAGACCGCATCGGAACTCGGCGCTTTGCGCAGTCTCGGGATCACGCTGGTACAGGGCTATCACTTCGCCAAGCCGAGGCTTGAAGAGCTGCCCCAGGTCGAGGGATTCGCCCCGAGAGCGGCCGCGCGCGCGGCCTGAGGCCAGCCGATTGCGCGCGGACGCCATGATCTACTTGGGAGCCGGGACGGGCGGAGCCGCCGGCGGCGGGGCCGGGGGGGTGCCGCCCTTGGGCGTGTTGTCGGTGGCGGCTGCCACGGCCAGCATGTTGAGCAGTTTGGTGACCGAGTTCTGTGAGATCGCCGTCACCGAGGAATTGGGATCGGCGTTCATCGTCTGGAACTTGAGGTAGGTCGGGTCAGAATAGATCTCGTCGAGATGCTTTAGTTCGGCGAGAGTGAACTTCTGGGCGTATTCCTTCGACAGCCCCTCGACCATGATGCCGCGCTGCTTTTCGAACTCGTCGGTGAGTTCCTTGCGGACGGCTTCGCCGCGCGCCTCCGGCATCGGCGCGACGGTCTTCTCTAGTGCGACGTTGAAGCCGGTCTGAAGATTTTTGATCAGGGTCTTGTTCACGAGCGATGTGGCCTCGGCGATGCGCTCCGACGAGTCGTCGGCGCGCGCGGCGAGCGGCATGCTCAGAGTGACGCCCAGGCAGAGCGTCGTGATCAGGCGGTTCAAGGGCTTGTCTCCCATCGATTTATCGACCGGCCCGCATAGTCCGGCCCAGTCGTCGCCCGCGCCTCTAGCAGCGTTCCCGGACTTTGGGGAGCGGGCCCGAGCCGCTCCCATGCGGCGCCGATCGTCAGATCCGCTCGATGATCGTCGCGGTACCCATGCCGGCACCGATGCAGAGCGTGACCAGCGCGCGCTCCTTGCCAGTGCGCTCCAGCTCGTCGAGCGCCGTCCCGAGGATCATCGCGCCGGTGGCGCCCAACGGATGGCCCAGCGCAATCGCGCCGCCTGTGACATTGACGACCTCGGGATCGAGTTCGAAGGCCTGGCAGAATCGCAGCACCACGGCGGCGAAAGCCTCGTTCACCTCGAACAGATCGATATCCGACAGGCTCATTCCGGCCCGGGCCAGCACCTTCCGGGTGACGTCCACCGGACCGGTCAGCATCAGGGCCGGGTCGGAGCCGATATTGGCGAAGGCCCGGATCCGCGCACGCGGCCGCAGCCCCGCGGCTTCTCCGGCCGCCTTCGAGCCGATCAGCACCGCTGCTGCCCCATCGACGATGCCGGACGAGTTGCCGGCGTGGTGGACGTGGTTGACCGTCTCGACATCGGGGTGCGCGTCGGTCGCAACCGCGTCGAAACCGCCCATCTGACCCATCTGCACGAAGGAGGCCTTCAGCGCGGCCAGCGACTGCATGTCGGTACCCGGGCGCATGTGCTCGTCACGGTCCAGCAGGGTGATGCCGTTCACGTCGCGCACCGGAACCACCGAGCCGTCGAACAGACCGTCCGCCCAGGACTTGGCGGAGCGCGCCTGCGAGCGCACCGCGTAGGAATCGCAATCGTCCCGTGAGAAGCCGTACTTGGTGGCGATCAGGTCGGCCGAGACGCCCTGCGGCATGAAGTACGACTTGATGGCGATCGCAGGGTCGACCGGCCATGCCCCCCCCGACGCACCGATGCCGATCCGGCTCATCGATTCGACGCCGCCACCGACCGCCATCTCGTGCTGGCCGCTCATCACCTGCGCGGCGGCGAAGTTCACCGCATCGAGGCCGGAGGCGCAAAAGCGGTTGATCTGCACGCCGGGGACCTGATCGCCGTAATCGGCCACCAGGGCCGCGGCGCGGGCGATGTCGCCGCCCGCCTCACCCACCGGGTCGACGCAGCCCAGGATGACATCATCCACCAGCGCGGTATCGAGGCCCGTCCGCTCCTTGAGCGCCCGAAGGACCGTCTCGGCGAGGCGCAGGGCCGTCACCTCATGCAGGGCACCATCCGCCTTTCCGCGTCCGCGCGGGGTGCGGACGTGATCGTAGATGAAGGCTTCCGGCATCGGCGCTCCCCAGACGTGTTCTTGCCTTGTCGCGACGCGGCCTTAGCCGCCCGACTCGCTGGGCGCCAGTCTGACACGGGGCAGAGGGGTTGTGCCACCCCGGGCGGGAGGGAAGCTTGGCGGTTTCTCGCAACAGCGGGCGGGGCTCGAATGACTTTGCTAGCTGAAGGTCCCCGATCGAGACGCAACAGGTAGGGATTCACCTTCTCCCGCGCCGGGATGAGAGCCGCTCCGGCGCGGGAGAATCTTGGGCTAGTCCTGAAGCATGCGTTTCAGGAGCTCGACCTCATCGCCGAGCACCGTATCTTCACCGATCTGCTTCTCGATCTTGCGCACCGCGTGCAGCACGGTCGTGTGGTCGCGCCCGCCGAAGCGGCGGCCGATCTCGGGAAGCGAGCGCAGGGTCAGAACCTTCGACAGGTACATGGCGATCTGGCGTGGCTTGACCACGGCGGCGGTGCGCCGCTCCGAAAGGATGTCCGACCGCGAGACGTTGTAGCGCGACGCCACCAGCTTCTGGATGTCCTCGATCTTGATGCGCTTCGGCTCGCGATTCTTCACGAGGTCGCGGATCGCGCTCTCGGCGGTCTCCATCGTGACGGCGGCGCCGGTGAGCGTGGCATGGGCCAGCAGACGGTTGACCGCGCCTTCGAGGTCGCGGCCGTTGGCGGTGATCGCCCGGGCGACATAGGTCGCCACCTGCGGCGACACATCGAAGCCCGGATGCGCCGCCCGCACGGCAGCGAGTCGCGCCGAGAGGATCGAGACGCGCAGTGCCTCGTCGAGGGCGGTGATCTCGACCACAAGGCCGCCACCCAGGCGCGAGCGCACGCGTTCGTCGAGGGCCTCCAGCTCGGTCGGGGGCCGGTCCGAAGCGACGACGACCTGCCGGCCGGCATCGATCAGCGCGTTGATGGTGTGGCCGAACTCCGCCTGGATCGACTTGCCCTGGATGAACTGAACGTCGTCGAGGATCAGCAGGTCGATGCCGCGCAGCCGTTCCTTGTAGGCCAGTGCCGACTGGGTCTTCAGGGCGCTGACGAAGCCGTACATGAAGCGGTCGGCGGTCAGATAGATCACCCGGCGCCCCGCCTCGCGAGCGGCGTGGCCGATGCCGTGCAGCAGGTGGGTCTTGCCCAGGCCGACGCCGGCATGGAGATAGAGCGGGTTGTAGAGCGCGCCCTCGCCCTGGTGCCGGGCGACCCGCTCGGCGGCGGCGTGGGCGAGCGCGTTCGAGCGGCCGATGACGAAGCTCGCGAAGGTCAGCCGCGCATCGAGAGGCGTGCCGCTGAGGTCGCCCCCGGCATCGGCGCCGCGATGCTCGGCGGCCGTGGAGACCGCAGCCACCGGTGCCGGCGTTCCGGTCGCGTGGAGCCGAGCGAGCGGCCCGCTGGCCGGACCGGCCTTGGCCGCACCGACAGCGGCGGCGCGGACCGGGGCGGCCGTGCCGCGCACGCCGACCTCGATCCGGGCAATCTCCTCGGCCTCGGCCTTGAAGGTGCCGAGCACCCGATCGAGGTAGTGTGACTCGATCCAGCTCTTTAGGAAGCGCGTTGGCACCGTCAGCCGCGCCGTCCCGGCCGCAACGCCTTCCAGTTCCAGACGGGCGAACCAGCTGGCGAATACGTCCTCGCCCAACTCGGCGCGCAGCCGCCGCTTCACCCGTGCCCAGGCGGATCCGAAATCCGTGTTGCCGCCGCTGCGGCCGCCCTCGTCGTCGCTCGCCACCGTTCCGTCGACACGCATCACTGGCTCTCCCGACGCCGCCGGCGGAAACCCGCAGGCTGCGCGTACGCACGATTTACGCCCTCAGCGTCCCGCATGACCGGGCGGGACAGACTCCTTTGGTGGAGTCAACTCCCCACCAAGGAACTTTTGCCGATTGGAAGAGCCTATCAACAATTACCTACAGTTCCTTTAACAGTGGGACTTGCGGGGACGGCCCGGATTCCCAACTGCAAGTGTTCCCGGACCCAACCAAACCGCTTGCTAGAGTCTTGGCGAATCGGATTGATTCGCCCTCGTCCCGAAATCGGCAGTTTTTGCTTGAACGCAGTCAGTTTCTGTTAAGCTACACGCCGCCCTTAGACTCTGCAATGCGCCAAATTCTGATCTAGGGTTAACGGTTCGCGAGGCCGACGCGTCCGGACTGGTCGCGCGAATCCGGTACGCAGACACGAAAAAGCCCGGCGCGATGGCCGGGCTTTGTGTCGTCTCGGTCGTGCGGTGGCAGTCTAGGCGGCGAGCGCCTTAACCCGGGCCGCCAGACGCGAGACCTTCCGCGAGGCGTTGTTCTTATGAACGATACCGTGCTGGGCAGCGCGCATCATCTCGGGCTCGGCGGCGCGCAGGGCGGCCAGGGCGTCCTGCTGGTTGCCGGTGGCGATCGCCTCCTCGACCTTGCGGACGAAGGTGCGCATACGCGAGCGGCGCGAACGATTGATCGCCGTGCGCTTGGCGATCTTGCGGGTCATTTTCTTGGCCGACGCGGTATTGGCCATCTACGTCCTCGTTCTCTTCGTCGGGCGATGCCGACGGGCCGGAACGGCCGGTGATCGGTCAACGCAACAGGTTGTCAGGCGATGGCCGAGACGCAGCGCGCGCTGAAGCGCGGCCCCTCGGCGAAGCGCCTTCTATAGTTAGCGCGATGCGGCGCGTCAACGCGGGTGACGCTTGTGCGCTGACTGGGCAGCCGGGAGGCGACCAACCTCTTCGGCACGGTGTCGGAGCAGTACCGGCAGGCGACGTCATCCAGACCTGAGAAGGCCTCCAATCCCGAAACGCTCACTCCGGCCAGCGCAACGCCGCCGCCGCCGCCAACGTCCCGACCACGGCGGCGATCAGGGTCAGCGCCGCCAGCACCGCCAGCGGCACCAGGAACGGTACCGTACCCCCCGTCGCCGCCTGTGCGGCCGAGACGCCGAAGATCAGGCTCGGAATCATCAGCGGCAGGACCAGAACGGCGAGAATCAGCCCGCCCCGCCGAATCGAGGCCGTGAGTGCCGCCCCGACCGCGCCGATGAAGCTGAGCGCCGGGGTGCCGGCGAGCAGCGTCAGCCCCGTGGCGCCCATGGCCGTGCCGTCTAGGGCGACGAGCAGGCCGAAGAGCGGCGAGGCCAGCGCCAGGGGCAGGCCGGTGGTGAGCCAGTGCGCGGCGACCTTGGCGAGCACCACGCCTTCGAGCGGGACCGGGGCCGCGGTCATCAGGTCGAGGGAGCCGTCCTCCTCATCGGCCTGGAACAGGCGGTCGAGGCCAATCAGCGTCGAGAGCACCGCGGCGAGCCAGAGGATCGCCGGGCCGATCCGCGACAGCAGGTTGAGGTCGGGCCCCAGCGCGAACGGCACCAGGGCGACGATCATCAGGAAGAACACCAGCGACAAAGCGCCGGAGCCGCCGACGCGACCGGCCAGCCGCAGGTCCCGGGCGATCAGGGCGAGGATGGCGCGGGTCACGCCCAATCCTCCGTGGGCTCGGGCTCAGGCGCGGCCCCGGCGTCGATACGCAGCTCCGCCGCCCCCTCGAGGCCGAGCGCCTGGTGGGTCGCCGCGATGACGAGGCCGCCGTCGGCCCGATGTGCCGCCATGAGCCCGGCGAGCACCGCCTGCGAGGCGGCGTCGAGGGCCGCGGTCGGCTCGTCGAGGAGCCAGAGCGGGCGTTCGCAGACCAGCAGCCGTGCCAGGGCAACCCGCCGCCGCTGGCCGGCCGAGAGGTAGCCCACCGGCAGGTCGTGGGCGTGCCCGAGGCCGAGCTGCTCCAAGGCATCGTGCGGCGAGAGCCGCGGCGCCCCGAGGAGCTTCTGCGCGAAGAGCAGGTTCTCGCCGGCGGTGAGCGAGCTCTTCAGCCCGTCTCGATGGCCGACCGCATGAAGGCATTCGGGCAGGCTCGCCTCGCCGACATCGGCCACCGCGATGCGCCCGGCATCGGGCCGCAGCCGGCCCGACAGGATAGCGAGCAGGCTCGACTTGCCGGCCCCGTTCCGCCCGGTGACCGCCAGGGCATCGCCCGGTCCGAGGACGAAGGCCAGGCCAGAGAAGATGCGGCGCCCGGAGCGGCGGCAGGCCAGATTCTCGACGCTGAGCCGCACCCGATACCTCGCCCCTTCAACCGCGGCCGGCCAAGACCGCTCCGTGCCGTTCCCGCCCCGGCGCCCTGATCTCGGCTCTGCGGGAAAAATGCGCGCGGCGCTTCCATGCCCGATTGCGGCCCGCAACGGAACCGCAGAGCTGTGCGTCGGCTTTCCTCCGGTGCGGAGGAATCCATGAACGAGGCTCGAAACCCGAGTGAGGCCGAGGTCGCCGCCACCGCCGACGCAGTGGCCGGACGGGCCTTGATCGAGGCGCGGATCGCCCGGTGCACGCACGAGGAGCAGGCGGCGTTCTGGGAGGCGGTGGGACGCTGCTTCGGCGGCGGCAAGCCGCCGGACGCGAAGGCCGGCGCCGACTGATCAGGCGCCCCGGCGGGTCAGGGCGCGCAGCGCACCGCGGAAGGTGCGCACATCCTGCTCGGTCAGGCTCATGCGGTGCAGCATGTCGCGCATGTTGCGGGCGATGATGTCGCGCTTCTCCGGTGGATAGAAGCCGGCCTCCTCAAGGGCCGTTTCCAAACTCCCGAACAGCGCCACGAGGGCCTCCCGGGTCGCGGGCGGCGACAGCAGCTCGCCCGAAAAGGGCAGCCGCGCGCGCCCGCTGGCCTGACGCCAGGCGTAGCCGACCAGGAGCACCGCCTGCGCGAGGTTCAGGGACGGGAAGTCCGGCGAGACCGGGAAGGTGACGATGGCATCGGCGAGCGACACCTCCTCGTTGGTGAGTCCGACCCGCTCGCGCCCGAACATCACCGCCGTGCGCTGCCCCTCCCGGGCGACCAGCTCTCCCATCCCGTCCTCGGGGGAGAAGACGCGTTTCATCTGGCCGCGCTCCCGCGCCGTGGTGGCCAGCACGTAGTGAAGGTCGCCGATCGCCTCGGCGACGCTGCCGTGGATCGTCGCCCGGTCGAGGACGTGGGTGGCGCCCGAGGCGGCCTCGCGCACACCCTTCTTGGGCCAGCCGTTCTTGGGGTTGACGAGGCGCAGCTCCGACAGGCCGAAATTCGCCATGGCCCGGGCCGTCATGCCGATATTCTCGGCAAGCTGCGGCTCCACCAGAATCACGGCAGGCGCGAGGCCGGGCGGGATCTCGGTGACCGTCTTGGGCGCGTGCCTGGGCACTTCGCTCGGCGTGTCGTGGGTCGTCATACCGGCCCTCTGGCATGCTCGGCGCCCCCCCGTCGAGGTCCGGGTGACGAAGCCGACCGGATGACAGCCCGCGCCTTCCGCTGCCGAAAGGGCCGCGCTATGTCGCCGGTGCGATACACACCCAATCGGATTTTGGGCAGGCGACCGTACGGCCCTTGCATGCCGTGCGCGCGGACAACGCGAGAAGGCATCGGTCCATGGCGAAGATCAAGGTAGCGAACCCCGTCGTCGAACTCGACGGCGACGAGATGACCCGGATCATCTGGGCCGAGATCAAGAACAAGCTCATCCACCCTTATCTCGACATCGACCTCGAGTATTACGACCTCGGCGTCGAGCACCGCGACGCCACGAACGACAAGGTCACGGTCGATGCCGCCGAGGCCATCAAGCGCCACGGCGTCGGCGTGAAGTGCGCCACCATCACGCCCGATGAGCAGCGGGTTCAGGAGTTCAAGCTCAAGGAGATGTGGCGCTCGCCCAACGGCACGATCCGCAACATCCTGGGCGGCGTGATCTTCCGCGAGCCGATCATCTGCAAGAACGTGCCCCGCCTCGTGCCCGGCTGGACCCAACCCTTCGTCATCGGCCGTCACGCTTACGGCGACCAGTATCGCGCGACCGACTTCAAGGTGCCCGGCAAGGGGCGCCTGACGATCAAGTTCGAGGGCGACGACGGCACGGTGATCGAGAAGGAGGTCTTCAAGTTCCCCGGTGCCGGCGTCGCGATGTCGATGTACAACCTCGACCAGTCGATCATCGACTTCGCCCGCGCCTCGATGAATTACGGACTGGCGCGAAAGTACCCGGTGTACCTGTCGACCAAGAACACCATCCTCAAGGCTTATGACGGTCGATTCAAGGACCTGTTCCAGAAGGTCTACGAGGAGGAGTTCGAGGCCAAGTTCAAGGCGCTCGGGATCACCTACGAGCACCGGCTGATCGACGACATGGTCGCCTCGTGCCTGAAATGGTCGGGCGGCTACGTCTGGGCCTGCAAGAACTACGACGGCGACGTGCAGTCCGACACGGCGGCCCAGGGCTTCGGCTCGCTCGGCCTGATGACCTCCGTGCTGATGACGCCGGACGGCAACACCGTCGAGGCCGAAGCCGCTCACGGCACCGTCACCCGCCACTTCCGCGAGCACCAGAAGGGCCGCGAGACCTCGACTAACTCGATCGCGTCGATCTTCGCCTGGACCCGCGGCCTGTCTCACCGCGCCAAGCTCGACGGCAACGACGATCTGGCGAAGTTCTCGGCGACCCTTGAGAAGGTCTGCGTCGACACGGTCGAGGCCGGGCACATGACCAAGGATCTCGCGCTCCTGGTCGGCCCCGACCAGAAGTGGCTCTCGACCACGGGCTTCCTCGACAAGGTCGACCAGAACCTGAAGACCGCGATGGGCGCCTGAGGCGCTTTCCGTCCAACAGAACGGCGGGCCCCCGGGGGCCCGCCGTACTTCATTCGGCTGTCGGTGTGGGCGGCCGGGACACGCGTCATCACCATCCCGACGACTTCTGCCCGGGGAAAACCGGGAAGGCGCGCAGGCGTCGCCTGGCCGCACCGGCAAGCAGATCGCCGCCAGCGCTCTGGCAACCTCGATCGGCACCAGTTCGATGGCCGCGCGCATGCGCGGATCGCGGATCGCACCGACGAGACGACTGATGGTGATGCATTGCGCGGCGAGCCCGTCCAGCGGGCTTGGTTCATGGCGCGGCCTCTCGTCACGTGGCCAGGTAGGCGGGCGCGGACACCCGCACCGAACAGCAGCCGCCGAGGCGACGATCGGCTTTGGCGAGGGCGACCACATGGATCATGAAGAAACCTAAAGTTAGCATGCCGCGCGCGTTCTTCGCTCAGAACCTGCGGGCTGTGACGCAAAACCTAGGGTTGTGGGCATCGCTCTTCAGTCGAGCCTACGGCAACGGAGGCGCTCCCTCGTTTGCGGCCGAGGATCAAGGCCGGTCGGAACCAAGTGGTCTCTCCGGACCATCAGGCCTGCGCGCCCGTCTGGGCTTTGGACCGTGTCGCGCTTCGCGCGCGCCCAGCGGCGATGAAAGTCGATGCCCTCCGCCGTGATACCCAGCACCCGTGCGGCCGCCGGCGTGTCGGGTTGCACGACGCCCGCCGGTCGGTCGAAGGGCGGCGCGCTGGTGCCGAGCCGTTGGTAATGTGGGACCGTGCGCAGGGTGGCCGCGCGTCACGTCGCGGATTGCCCCCTCCTCCGGCATGGTGCTGAAGAGAACGACGTCGGCGTGTGCGGTCCCGGCAGCATGCCGGCCATGAAGTCGATAATCGCGCAGCCTGCGAAAGCGGCGACCAGCATTCGAGCGATCTCGTCGGGCGTCGCGGCCTGATCGAGTGGCCCAAGAATGCTGAACGTCCTGTCCAGATGCCTCGCCTGCGGCGGGCTCGCTCCCGAGTTTCTGCACGTCATGTGCCAAGACGGATCCTCAGCACAACCTGAGGATGGAAACGATGACGCTTTGGCGGTAGGCTGACCGCGAGGCCCTGCGGCTTCCGAGATCGCGGATTCCAAGATCACTGCGGCGTCGATGCGTGAAGCGGGTCGGATGTGGGCCTCGGGCAAATGATGGACGACGAGACACCTCCGGCGACACGCCGCATGCTGGAACGGATCGCTGCGACGCTGAACCTACCTGCCAGCTACTTCTTCAACGCGGATATCGGCTCGGCCAACCCGGATCGGCCGACCGTCATACAATGCGACGAGGTCTCAACTCTGTTCCGCGCCATCAGATCGCCGACGCGAAGGGGCGCGGTGCTGGAACTGCTCCGTGAGATGGCGCGGCAGTCCCGCCATTGATGGTGTGTTTTCAAATGGCGACCCTGCCGATTTGACCTCGTGGGAAATCCGCCGACCTGATCGATTGCCTTCGCCGACGACCGCGCACGCCACTGATCCCCGTTGGGCACCGGCCCAATCAGTTCGGCGCCGGGACCGCATGGGGATGCCACGAGGCCGTCTGCGTCGATGAGGAGGGAGCGGAATTCGCTCAGGACCGCGGCGTCGAAGCCCGGGGTCGGTCAGGTTGAGGCCGAGCAGGTCCGTCCAGTGGATGCGCCAGCGCATCGCATCGGCCGCGGGGACACGCGGCGTGGTCGACGGTGGGCGTAACGGTCGGCACGCCTGCGTCGAGCGTCGGATGGAGGGATATCCGCAGCCTCCCGGATCATGGCGCATTCTGCGCCTCGATCCGCGAATGCCCACCGCACCAGACCGGACGACCCACTGCGCCAGCGCTATCCAAACCGGGGCAACACCAGTCGCCTATAAGGCTTGGCCTGTCCGATCCTGCTGCGATCACGCCCGTCGCAGGAAGCTCGCCGGCCGGAGATCCGACGCGCGGCTCTGGGATACGGCCGCGCGCGGCCCGGAATTCCGCGGGTCCGACAGCCGTATCTGATCGATCAGCAGGGGCCTCGCGTAATAGTAGCCCTGCGCGCACCGGATCTGGGTCGCGCCCAGGAGGTAGGCGACTTCCTCGTAGGTCTCGACGCCCTCGGCGACCACCGACATCCCCAGTGCCAAGCCCAGGGACTCGATGGCCTTGAGGACGATCTGGCTGCGCGGCCGCTTGTCGATATCCATGATGAACGAGCGGTCGATCTTCAACTCGTCAGCGGTGATCTCCGCCAGGGCGGCCAGCGACGAGTAGCCGACGCCGAAATCGTCGATCGAGACCCGCGCCCCGATCGCGCGGATGCGCGGCAGGACCTCGCGCTGGAAACGGCCCTTCGTGAAGAACGCCTCCTCGGTCAGCTCGAGGACGAAGCGGTCGGCCATGCCGGTCGCACCGAGGGCGTCGCAAAACATGGTCATGAACGGTACGTCGCAGGCCTGCTTGGCTGCGATGTTGATGCTCACGGAGACATCGGAACCGAAGACCTCGTCGATGTCGGGCATGGCCAGGACGGTGTCGGCCAGGACTTGCAGGGTGATCTCGTTGATCAGACCCAGTTCGATGGCGAGCCCGATGAAATCGCCGGGGGCCTGGATCACTCCCAGTTCGTCCCGCCAGCGCAGCAGCACCTCGACGCCCAGCACCGCGTGCGTGCGCATGTCGACCTTCGGCTGGAAGGCGCAGCAGAAGCAGCGGTCGCGGATGGCCAGACGGAGACGCTGCTCCACCGCCATGCGGGCCGTGGCGGCGTGGCTCATCGTCTCCTCGAAGACGCTGACGCCGCCCTTCACGCCGCCCTTGACCCGGTACATCGCGTTGTCGGCTTGGCGGCGCAGCACCTCGTAGGTGGTCCCGTGCTCCGGGAAAAGGCTCAGGCCGATCGACGCCGAGGCGAAGATCTCGTGGCCGTCGATGAAGAATGGCTGCTTCAGGCGCTCCGAGATGTCGGAGACGGCCGCCAGTGTCGTGTCCTGATCGGTTATCGGATTCAGAAGCAGCACGAACTCGTCGCCGCCGAGGCGGGCCAGCAGGTCGCTGGGACCGAGGGCGCCGCGGATCCGGTCGGCCACCTTGCGCAGGAGCGCGTCACCCGCAGCATGGCTGTAGTAGTCGTTGATGTGCTTGAAGTTGTCCAGGTCGATGAAGGCCAGGGCGAAGCGGTCTGTCGAGGACGCTTCCGCGACGAGTTCCTCGATGCTCTGCTCGAACATCGTCCGGTTCGGCAGCCCCGTGAGCGCATCGATGAAGGCGCGGGCGATGAGATCGCGCTGGATCTTGTGGTGGTGCGTGACGTCGGTCAGGGTGGTCAGCGTGTAGGCCTCGCGCTCGGCCACCATCGTGCGCGCCTGTGCCTCCACGACACGCCCGTCGACCTGCTCGACGAGCTGCGATGCCTTTGCGTCGAAAGCGGCTTCCGGTACGTCGCGGGCAGCCTCGGGCCCGAGCGCCCGCGCGGCGGCGTTCGCGAGTATGCAGAGCCCTTGCTCGTCGTGGACCACGACCCCGATCGGGAGCGCCTGGATGGCTGCCTCGAGCAGGCTGCGCCGATGGCTGGGCTGGACCGGGTCGCTCACGCTCAGCCCTGCTGCCAGAGAGGCTTCACGGTGCGCAGGCCCGGATCTCCCTGCGTTTCTCCAGCTTCGAGGGGGCGTCGGAGCAGCCGACGGTGCACTTGATCGAGGGCGACGCCGTTGCCGCCCTCGGTGCCCGGCTCTCGATTGAGGCGCGCCATCCCCGACCCGTCCTGTTCGGGCCCGCTCGCCTTGCTCATGGTCGCCCCGCGCCAGCGCTCGACCACGGCGCCCACGAAGGCGGCGCCGGCGATCGTCTCACCATCCTCGGGAGCGCGCCCGCTCATGTCGTTGCGCGGCTGCCGTCCCGGGGGCAGCGGCGTGAACGTCATCCGCGCCGGCATGGGCACGCCCTCGCCGAACGCGATGACCTCGCCAGTCCCGAGGGACGGCACGAAGGTGAGCAGATTCACCGCATCCGAGACGGCTGCAGCCAGGAAGGCCTGGTCTCGCTCGTTCGTCATCCGCATGGCGAAGAGCGTGCTGCACTGTGACATGATCGTAGGGTCGAGCTCGGCGGGGCGCTGAGTGACCAGACCCAGATAGACGCCGTGCTTTCGGCCCTCGCGGGCGATCCGAGACAGCGCGCGACGCGTCGGCGTGAAGCCGACCGAGCGGTCCGCCGAGGCGTAGCGGTGGGCCTCCTCGCACACGAACAGGAGCGGGATCGCGCCCTCGCTCCAGATGCCGAACTCGAAGGCGAGGCGACAGAGGACGCAGACCACCGCGTCGACCACCTCCATCGGCAGCCCGGCCAGCTGCATGATCGTCATCGGCCGCCCGTCCGGCTCAAGCCGGAACAGGTGGGCGAGGATCTCGCCCATCATGTCGCCGCCGACATTGGCGTTCTCGAACATGAAGCCGTAGCGCGGATCATTGCGGATCGCTTCGATCCGGCTGATCAGGCGGTGGTAGTGCATCCGCGAGACGCGGTTCTCCAGGCGGCCCATCCGTTCGTCGATGAGGGAGATGAGGTCCTGCAGCATGTACGGCACGGGGGTGTCGACCGTGTAGCCGGCACTCTTGCCGATCGACCGCTTGACGATCTGCCGGTCGCTCGCTTCCTTGTATTGAGCGTACTTGCTCTTTGCCAGGGGAATCACTTCCGCCAGGATCTCGATCTCCTCGTCGATCGCCGAGCGTCCGCCATAGATGACGTCCGCGATCTCCTCCAGATTGAACAGCCAGAAGGGAAGCTTGAGATTTCGTGGGTTGATCACGCTCGCGCGCTCGCCGAAACAGGCGGCGTACTCGTTGTGGACGTCGAGGAGGAAGACGCGCACGTTCTTCTGCGCACCCAGGACTTGATTGAGGATGACGGCCACGCCGCTGGACTTGCCGACGCCGGTCGTGCCGAGGACCGCGAAATGCTTGGTCAACAGGTCGTCGATCTTAATGCAGGCCGGCGTATCCGGATCCTGGTACAGCGCGCCCACGGGGGCCGTGTTCAAGTCCGCGACCTGATAGACGATGCGCAGGTCGCCCGCCGGGAGCAGATCGACCGCGTCTCCGATGGCCGGATAGCATGTGACTCCGCGGCGGAAACGCTTCGCGCCGCCTTCGACCAGAATCTCGCCGAGAAGATCCAGGCTGGCATAGGCGCCAGACACCCGCGCACGGTCGCTGCCCGACGAGAGGGTGGTGATGATGCCGACCAGCACGGCATTTCCGGCCCGGATCCGAACGAAATTTCCCACGGTCACGCGGATGTTCGGGCGACCGTTCTGCCCCAGCAGCTCAAGGTGGACCTTCGACCCCTCGATCGAGGTCACCGAACCCATCTGCGTCGCAGCTTGCTCGTCCCGAAACGTAACGTTGACGTCCAGCATCACCGGGTCCCTCGACGCGCATTGTGCATCGTATGTACGTCCATTCTGGACGGTCCTGCTTAAAGATCCTGCAATGCGAAGATGTCGGTCGAGCAATGCTTAATCATTTGCTTCACCGAGGCCGCCGCACTCCCAACGAATCAAATTTTGCTACACGGGCTCTAGTGATGTCGCTGTTTACGCATCATGGTCGATACCGACCTGCGATACAGCGGAGGCTTTCCCGGGCGCACAACGGCCTGGGCATGGAGAGAGCCGCGACCCGAAGGATGGCCGCCGAATTTCGGAAAAAGTCGATGCAAGGCAAGGCGCTGGCGCATCGTCTCGGCATCCGAAGTCGAGGACGCCGCCTCAACCCGCCAACAGGAGCGATTGCGAGACCGACGGACGCTGACGGACAGCAGATCCACGACTCGATCGTCGAGCGCCGCTCCAGGAAAGCGACCGGCCACCACCGCATCGGCGACAGCTTCGGAAAAGGACGTCACGCCGACTCGGAAAGTCGGCACCATCGGTTCCCGGGATATGAAACCGGAACGCGTGCAACCCCGCAGGTTCCCATCGGAGAACGGATGATCGAGGATGGGCAGGCGCCGTAACCCTGCATCCCGTCATCGATGCCCGCTGGTTCAGAAGCCGAGTCCCTCGCCGAAATGTTCGCGCTTCCAGCACTCGCCGGAGATGCGGGCGCCATTGTGAGTCACGAACGCGTAGGGCGAGCGCTCGACGATCATGCCGCCGTCGGCGCGGATGATCCAGCGGAAGCATCGCGGGTCGAGCGCGCACGGGACGACCTCGACGGTATGGGAATGGAGCGGATTGGTCGACATAGCCTGTTAACGTCTCAGGATCGACAACCGCTCCACCGCTTTGTCGCGCGCGGTTACCTAAGTGTGCGCGGACCGGCCTGCGCGCACCCTGGTGACCGGTCGCCTGCGCCGGGAATCCTTATTCTCGCCCAGGTTCGGCCGGACGGTGCCGGCCCGTCGCCCCCCGATTTCCCGATCCGCCGCAACGACTTGGAAGGCCGCCGCATGGCCGCCTGCCCGGTCGGCGGCGCAATCTCCACACAGAGGATACGGTATGCCGATCAAGGCGCTCAACGAACGAAAGAAGCTGTCGAGCGACTTCAACGAAGCCAACGACGCGTTCATCGACGAGGTTCTGAGCGCGCTCCAGTCCGGACAGATTCCGATGGATCTCGCTCGGGCCTACCTCGCGCATCCGGTCGCGATGATGCACACCGACGGGGCTCAGGCGGTGGCCAACTACTTCGACCGGATGCTGGCCCAGCGGCCTAACATCGACTGGACTCCCGGAGACTGACCGCCTCGGGCCTGGAAAGGGAATGCGGATGAGCGTCGACGAAGTCGAAGACTTGAAGCGGGCTCGCGGTGCCCTGGCGCGGCAGAGGAACGCCATCGCCAAGCGGCTCGGCGGCCTTGAGGTCGCCCCGATCTCGATGGCCGAGGACCTGACCCGGACGCTGCTGGCGATCGAGGCGGTCGACCGCGCCCTGGTCGATGCCGGGCAACCGCACATCGATAGCGGCGCCCCGCGCGAGGCCTAGAACGGTGCCCAACGGATGCCGCTACGCGTCCTTGTCCTGACGCGCACGCCTTCGCCGAAGCGGATCCACGTCGCCAGCGTGCGTTCAGGCGCGATCGAGTCGGCCCGGTTTCACGTCCCGAAGCCGGGTGCAACCTTGCGCCGCGCTCTCGCGCGGGCGTACAGGCGGACCATGTCCGAGGAGACCTGACGATGACCGACCGCCTGCCCGGCTTCAACACGCTGGCGATCCACGCGGGCGCCGCACCCGACGCCGCCACGGGCGCGCGGGCCACGCCGATCTACCAGACCACGAGCTTCGTCTTCGACGACGTCGACCACGCCGCTTCGCTGTTCGGACTTCAGGCCTTCGGCAACATCTATACGCGGATCACCAACCCGACGAACGCCGTGCTGGAGGAGCGCATCGCGGCGCTCGAGGGCGGCACCGCCGCGCTGGCCGTGGCCTCGGGCCACGCCGCCGAGTTCCTGACGATGCATGCCCTGATGCAGCCGGGCGACGAGTTCGTCGCCTCGAACAAGCTGTATGGCGGCTCGATCAACCAGTTCAATCACTCGTACAAGAACTTCGGCTGGTCGGTGGCCTGGGCGGACAACGACGACCCGGCCTCGTTCGAGGCGGCGATCACGCCGCGCACCAAGGCGATCTTCTGTGAGTCCATCGCCAATCCGGGCGGGGTCATCACGGACATCGCGGCGCTCTCGCAGGTCGCCAAGAAGCACAACATCCCGCTGGTCGTCGACAACACCATGGCGACGCCGTACCTGATCCGGCCGTTCGAGCACGGGGCCGACATCGTCGTGCATTCGGCCACCAAGTTCCTGGGTGGGCACGGCAATTCGATCGGCGGCCTGATCGTCGACGGCGGCTCGTTCCAGTGGGTCGGCGATGCCCGCTACCCGATGATGAGCCAGCCCCGGCCGGAATATTCCGGGATGGTCCTGGCCGAGACCTTCGGCAATTTCGGTTTCGCCATCGCGTGCCGCGTCCTCGGCCTGCGCGACCTCGGGCCGGCCCTGTCGCCGTTCAACGCCTTCCTGATCCTCAACGGCATTGAGACGCTGCCGCTGCGGATGCAGCGCCACTCCGACAATGCGCTGGTCGTGGCCACGCACCTGTCCAAGCACGAGGCGGTGTCCTGGGTGAGCTACCCGGGCCTGGAGGCCGACCGCTACCATGCGCTCGCCAAACGCTACACGCCGAACGGCGCCGGCGCGGTATTCACCTTCGGGTTGAAGGGCGGCTACGAGGCGGGCGTGAAGCTCGTCTCGAACCTGCAGCTGTTCTCACATCTCGCGAATATCGGAGACACCCGCTCGCTGGTCATCCATCCGGCCTCGACCACGCACCGCCAGCTCACCGATGCGCAGAAGACGGCCGCGGGCGCCGGGCCTGAGGTGGTGCGGCTGTCGATCGGGCTTGAGGATCCGGCGGACCTGATCGAGGATCTGGACGCGGCTCTCAGTGCGTGACGCCCTGATCCTGCCGGATCATCTCATCCTGGAGCGGCGGTGCGCAGCGTTGCCCTCGAAGGAGCCGTCCAGCGGCCGCGCGATGTCGGCGGCCCTCCTTCGGGGGCCGCCGATGCGGCCTCCTCGGGATGAATGGGTTGGGCGGGACATCCGGTCCGCTGGCTAAAACGCTTCGTCCGCCAGCGCCATGGTCGTATCAGCCCCGGCCTTGATCCGCACGAGCCGCAAGGCGGTCTCCGGCAGCATCCGCTCCATGAAGAACCGGCCGGTGGTGAGCTTGGCTTCCCAGCGGGGCGAGGCCGTCTCGGCATTCCGGGCCAGGGCCGCCTTGGCGATCCGCGCCCACATGTAGCCCAGGGCCACGAGGCCGAAGAGGTGCATGAAGTCGGAGGCGCCGGCGCCGGCATTGTCGGGCTTCGAGAACGCGTTCTGCATCAGCCACATCACGGCGCCTTGGAGGTCGTTCAGCCCGGCCTGGAGCGGCTGGGTGAACGGCGCCATCGCGGGATCCTCGCCGTGGTCCTTCAGGAAGGTCTGGACCTCGCCCAGGAACGCCATCATCGCCCGGCCGCCGTCCTTGGGCAGCTTGCGGCCGATCAGGTCCATGGCCTGGATGCCGTTGGCACCCTCGTAGATCATGGCGATGCGGGCATCGCGCACGAACTGCGACATGCCCCATTCCTCGATATAGCCGTGGCCGCCGAACAGCTGCTGCGCCTCGACCGCGTTGGCGAAGCCGCGATCGGTCAGCACGCCCTTCACCACCGGGGTCAGCAGCCCGAGATGGTCGTCGGCGGTCTGGCGCTCCTTGGCGTCCTCCGAGCGGTGCAGGATGTCGGCCTGGAGGGCGGTCCAGAGCATCAGCGCCCGCGCCGCCTCGTTGAAGGCGCCGATCTGCATCAGCGTGCGGCGCACGTCCGGATGCACGATGATCGGGTCGGCGGCCTTGTCGGGCGCCTTGGCGCCGGTCAGGGCCCGGCCCTGGAGCCGCTCCTTCGCGTAGGCGACCGCGTTCTGGTAGGCGACCTCGGACTGGCCCAGCCCCTGGACGCCCACGGCGAGCCGCGCCTCGTTCATCATCACGAACATCGCGTTGAGGCCGCGATTCTCCTGGCCGACGAGCCAGCCCGTGGCGCCGTCGTAGTTCATCACGCAGGTCGCGTTGCCGTGGATGCCCATCTTGTGCTCCAGGGAGCCGCAGGACACCCCGTTCCGGGCGCCGAGCGAGCCGTCCGGATTAACCAGGAACTTCGGCACGACGAACAGGGAGATGCCCTTCGTGCCCGCCGGCGCGCCCTCGATCCGGGCGATCACCAGGTGGACGATGTTCTCGGCGAGGTCGTGCTCGCCCGCGGAAATGAAGATCTTGGTGCCGGTCAGGCTGTAGGAGCCGTCGCCGTTCGGCACCGCCTTGGTCTTCAGGAGGCCGAGATCCGTGCCGCAATGCGGCTCGGTGAGGTTCATGGTGCCGGTCCAGGCGCCCTCGACCATCTTGGGCAGGTAGAGCGCCTTCTGTTCGTCGGAGCCGTGGACCAGAAGGGCGGCCATCGCACCCTGGGTCAGGCCCGGATACATCCCGAGGGCGAGATTCGCCCCCGAGGCGAATTCCTGCATCGCAGTGTTGACGGTGTGCGGCAGGCCCTGCCCGCCGAATTCCTCCGGGACCGCCAAGCCCATCCAGCCGCCTTTCGCGTAGGCATCGTAGGCGGACTTGAAGCCCGTAGGCGTGCGCACGCTGCCATCGGGCTCGCGGCGGCAGCCTTCGAGGTCGCCCACACGGTTGACCGGGGCGAGCACCTCCTCGGCGAGCTTGGCGCCTTCGCGCAGGACCGCCTCGACCACGTCCGGGGAGGCGTCGGCGAATCCCGCGAGGTTGTCCCGGGCGTGGAACCCCAGAACATCGGTCAGCAGGAAAAGAGTGTCGTCGACGGGTGCACGGTACTGCGGCATGGCTTGCTTCCCCCAAGCACAGGCTGACAGCCCAATTCGGCCCGCCTTTTGCCGCCATCTAAGCGCGCGGACCGTTCCGGAGCAACGGCCAAGCCTCGCCGGATTTCGGATGTGTCAGGGGCATGCACGCCAGCGCAGAAGATTACTGCGATCGCCTCGCCTTAACCGTGTGTTTACCAAGAAAGTTAAAGGTCGCCTCACACGATCCGGCACCCGCGTTCCGTGGATACCGTCCCTCGGTCCCATCTCGCGAACAGGATCGGACGCCGAACGCTGCCGACGACAGGCCACCGATGACTCGCAACGCGATGCCACAGCTCGACAGTTTCGATCCGGAGGTGCTGGACGCCGCGCGCGACGTGGCGGCCCGGGCGGGCGTTCCGCTCGAGACCTGGATCGCCTCCGTCGTTCCGCAGCAGCAGAGTGCGCAAGGCAACCGGCGCCAACGTCGCCGTCACCGCGCCGAGGCCGGCGCCGGTCTTGAGACCCGGCAGGAGCGCGAGCATCACGAGGCTCGTGCAGACGCCGAAAGCCCACGGCCGGAGCGGCGCGCCGGGCCCCGCCCGGAGCCTGTCTCCGAGCCCTACGGCGACGGCTTCGCCGCCCTGATGAGCCGCCTCGACGGCCTCGATCGCACGCTGGACGAGGAGCGGCGCCTCGCCCAGGAGGCGGAGGCGCGGCGCTTGGCCGAGATCGAGACCCGGATCGAGCGCGCCCTGAAGGCCACACCCGTTCAGCAGGTGACCGAGCGCCTCGGTGACATCGAGCGCCGGATGTCCCAGCTCGGAGAGCAGTTCGCTGTCTCGCGGCCGCTCGGCCGCCGTGGGCGCCCGGCGGCCGTGGAGATTCGCAACGCGGTCCAGGATATCCGCCAGCGTCAGCGCGAACTCGCGCAGGGCGCGAGTGCGGGGTCGGCCCAGTCGGATGGCGGCGTCGTGGCGAGCATGCGCCTGGATCTCGCCCGTCGCCTGGAGGCGCGCGTCGAGGAGACCGCCGCACCGTCGGACGCCGTGTCCGAGCTTCAGAGCGAGATCGTGTGCCTGCGCGAGGCCATCCATCAGCTCGCGACCAGCCGGGATGTCGGCGCCCTCGAACAGGCCGTGATCTCGCTCGCCGACGGGATCGAGCGCGCGCAGGTCGGCACCGACCTCACCGTCATCGCCGCACCGATCGAGCAGATCCGCGCGCAGGTCGAGCGCTTGGCAGAGGAAGTCGCGGAGAACGTCCACAGCCGGGTGGCCGACGACGTGCGCCGGCTCGCGGAGCGGCTCGACAGCGTCGCGGCGGCCGGCACCGCCGGTCCCGACGGCCACACCCTTGCCGGGCTGTTTTCCGAACTTGAGGAGATCCGCCGCCTGATCGGTGCCCTGGCCGGCCCGGAGCGCATCCAGGGCCTCGCGCAGAGTCTTCAGGCTGTCAGCGCCCAGATTGCACAGCTGCAGCGGATCGGCACAGACGCGGGCCTCCGTCCGCTCCTAGAGGAGATCCGCAGCGACGTCAGGACTGCGGCGCCGATGGCGATCGCCGAGCAGATCCAGACCCTTGCCGATAAGGTCGACACCCTGTGCGCCAGGGACGACCAGTTCGAGCGGACGGAGCGCGCGGAAGAGGTGGAATCCGCGCGGTCCGGCGACATGGCCTCGATCCACGCGATGCTGCGCAGCCTCGCCGAGAAAGTCGACCAGGTCGGCAGCCGCTCGGAACACGAGGGTCTCGACGCCCTTGAGAAGCAGGTGGTCTCGCTCGCGGGGCGGCTCGACGCACCCCGCAGCGGCGATCCGGCCCTCGCTGGCCTCGAGCGGACCATGGACGACCTGCTGCGGCAGGTGACGGCGCTGCGCGAGTCGGCGCCGAGCGAGGCCGTCGTCGAGCGCGCCGCCCGCAAAGCTGTGGCTCAGACCCTCCAGGGATCCGGCATCGCCGCCGCCGATTTGGGCGAGATCGGCCTCCTTCGGGCCAGCCTCGCCGACATGCAGGCACGGCAGGTCGCCTCGGACCAGCGCCTGGGCGCCACGTTGGAGGGCGTCCAGTCCGCCCTCGAGCGCCTCGTCAGCCGGCTCGGGCCGGCCGAGGCGACGAACGCGCGGGGGCTCTCGCTCGACCAGCGCCTGCTCGCTTCGACGAGCCCGGAGGCGGGCTTCGTCCCGCCGGAAGGCCGAGGCGGTACGCACCGCGACGCGACGGCCGAATCCTCCCGGCTCGCCGACGACCTGCTCGAACCCGGAAGCGGGCGGCCGGGACGCGAGTCGCGCGCCGCGCAGGAGCGTCCGATCGTGCAGGGCCGCGACCCGGAACGCAGCCGATCCGGCGCGGAGGCCGGTGGCGACACCGACATCAAGACCAGCTTCATCGCGGCGGCCCGTCGCGCCGCCCAGGCCGCGCAGGCGGAGCTGGCCGCGGAAACCCCGACCGAGCGCCGCGACCTGCGCGCCCGCATCGCCGTCCCGGCGCAATCGGCGGGGACGGAGAGCCGGATCGGCCGGCTGCGCGCCGAGATCGACCGGCGGCGCCGGCCGCTGCTGCTCGGGCTCGCCGCCATCGTCCTGGCGCTTGGAGCGCTCCAGGCGATCAGCATGCGCACCCCCGAGGAGGCGCCGCACGCGGTGCCGACGTCCCAGGGCACCCCGGTCCGCGAGGACGCGGGCAAGGAGGCGGGCAAGGACGCGCCCAAGGACGCAGCTGCGGAGACTCCGGCTTCCAAGCCGTCCGCCGTCGATCCGGTCACCACGCAATCCCTGCCGAATCCCATCCCCGCAGCTGCGCGTCCGTTGCCGAAGGCTGCGGTGCCCCAAGTCTCGGGCATGAACACGTTGCAGGCGGACCTCGGAACCGTTCCGCCGGCGCTCGCCAAGGTCAAGCAGGCCGCCCTCGACGGAGACGGCACGGCGATCTGGGACCTCGCCACGCGTGAGGCCGATGGCCGCGGCATGCCGCGCGACCTCGCGGTGGCGGCCAAGCTGTACGAGAAGCTGGCCTCGGCCGGTTACGCGCCCGCCGAGTACAAACTGGCGGGCCATTACGAGAAGGGCTCGGGGGTGGTTCGCGACCTCGACAAGGCGAAGCTCTGGTACGGCCGCGCGGCCGAACAGGGCCACGCCCGTTCGATGCACAACCTGGCGGTGATCTACGCCGAGAACCCCTCGGCCAACGGCAAGCCGGACTTCGCCTCCGCGGCATCCTGGTTCCGCCAGGGCGCCGAGTTCGGCGTCCGCGACAGCCAGTACAATCTTGCCGTGCTCTACGCGCGGGGCCTCGGCCTGACGCAGGATCTGGTGCAATCCTACGCGTGGTTCGCGGCGGCTGCCGCACAGGGCGACGACGATGCGGCCAAGAAGCGCGACGACGTGGCGAACAAGATGAGCGCTGCCGACCTCGCCAGCGCGAAGAGCCTCGCGGCGACGTTCAAGCCGCGTAAGACCGACGCGGCGGTCAACGAACCGCCGGCCCCGAAGGAGGGTATCACCGCGCCGATGTCCCTCCTCGGCGCTCCCAGTCCGAGCCCGACGGCGTTCATCGCACCGGGCCGCAAAACCTAGCGTCCGATACGGGCGGGGCCTATTTTGCCGCCCCGATCCCAGCTTGACCGCCTTGCCGCGATGCGGGAACGCTCCGTCGAAAGGGCGGCAGAGCGCGGCGAGGTTGCGCGGTCGCCGCCCTCGCCGCGGCACGGAGGATGGATGGCGCGCCGGAACCCTGTCCCGATCAGCGCGCTCGTGCTCGGCGTGGCCGGCCTGGTCCCATTCCTGGGCTTTGCGGCACTGGCGGTCTCGGGCAGCGACGGCGGCCTGAGCAGCATCGGGCTCTCGCCGCGCACGATTCTGTCCGCCTACGGGGCGGTGATCGCGTCGTTCCTCGGCGGCATCCGCTGGGGTGCCGCTGCGGCGCGCAACACCGGCAACGGGGATTACGTCGTCGCGATCGTGCCATCCCTGGTGGCCTGGGCGGCGATGGCGGCTCCCGCCCCCTGGGATCTGCGTATCCTCGGCGCACTGGTGCTGGCCTGGGGCCTGATAGACCAGGACCTGTCGCGCCGGGGCCTCGTGCCCCTCTGGCTCGGCCGACTGCGGCTCCTGCTCTCCGGCGTCGCCGGCGCCGCCCTGCTGGTGGCGGCTTGAGAGTCAGGGCGCTCGCTGCAGGGCGTATCGACCGGTCCGGCAAACGTGCGCACATCGAAACAGCGGCTCACGCCCGTGCTCGCAGCACCGGCGGCGGCCTTCCGGCGACCAGGCCGGCCATGCCGGGACCGCGCAGACGAGCCCGACACCCTGCGCGCCGACACGCTCTCCCGATGGTGACCGCAGCAATCCAAACCGACCCAATCAACCGGAAACGCCGTCAGAGGTCCGTCCGGCTCACACCCGGAAATCCCAGGATGAAATCCGGTCCGAAGGCGGTGACCGGGGTGTGGAAGCCGGCCGGAATCGCGTTCGACGCCACGCGCCGGGCAATCTCCAGGGCGGTACAAACCGTCAGGGTGTAGCCTTCGGGGGTCTCCATGCGGCTCGCCGCGCGATTGCCTCGCGCATCCCAGGCCTCGGCCAGGAACGTGCTGCGCGCCGTCGCCCGCGCCGCCGCGGAGGGGCCCGGCGGCAGCCGGTCGATGCCGCGGTTGATCAGCCGCTGCGCGGTGCCGCCGGCGATGATCCGGCGGATCCCGGCCGGCAGGCCCGCGACGGCCGCCATGGCGGGGAGCGCCTCGAAATAGACGTCAATGTTGGGAACCCGGGTCGAGTACCACGCGCTCGACACGTCGCCCCAGCCGAGGCCTACCGTGCGCCGCGCGCCGCGGCCGAAATCGGCGCTGCCGCGGGGCGGGCTCGGCAGCTCGACGATCCGGCCATCGCGGCGCACCCGTGTGCCCCAGGCGATGCCCTCGACCATGGTGCGCGCCGTACCCCGGCTGAAGCCCCCGAAGCCGCCGATGGAAATCCTCAGACGCGTGGCACCGGGCAGCCGGGCCGCCACGTGTGCGGCGAGACAGTCGCTCGGTACCACGTCGAACCCCGCGGCGGGCAGCAGCACGACGCCCGACGCCTTCGCCTCTGAATCCCGCGCGGCGAACGCTTCCAGGACATCGATCTCTCCGGTGATGTCGACGTAGTGCGCCCCAGCGGCCAGACAGGCCTCGGCCATCGGCCGGGCCGTCTTGGAGAACGGGCCGGCGGCGTGGATCACCACGGCGATTCCGGCGAGTGCCTCCCGCAGGCGGTCCGGAGCATCGAGGGGCGCCGCCCGCCAGTCGAGCCCGAGCCGGCCGGCGAGGGACTGGAGCTTATCCGGGTCGCGGCCGGCCAGGATCGGTCGAAGGCCCTGTCCGACGGCGTGTTCGGTCAGGAGCGTGCCGGTATAGCCGGTCGCGCCGTAGATCAGTATCGTGGTCATGGCCGCCGTTCTGCCATCGCGCCGGGCCGCCTCCAAGCCGCGAGACCGGGCCGTGCGGCAGGGCGCGGCGATGGATTCCCGGGGCGGCTTGGCAATCCGGCAACCGTATGAAAATCGACTCCCGCAAAAGATGAGCGAGCCGGAAAGACATGCTGAAGGTAATCAGGTTCCCTCGATCCGAGGTTGAGCACGGCCCATGCAAGTCTTGATCGATAGAAAATCGATCGATATTATTTTGACCGGACGCGCATCTTCAGCCGATTGAGCGCGATGATAGGCCCTTCAACAGCGTCGGCAGACGGCGTAGCTTGGGGCGGCGGAGGCGTGTGATCCGCCGCATCACCCCGTCGCGAGGGGCGAACCATGTCCGGATCCGGAATTCCCGATCCTGCGGCCGCCGCGCAGAGCCCTCCGTTCGGCGCGTTCGCGTCCGAGCTGCCGGACCTGTCGCCGCTTCGAGCGGCCGTGGTCGCCGCCTGTCGACGGCCCGAGCCGGACTGCATCGTGCCCCTCCTCGACCTCGGCCGCTTGGCACCCGAGGCCGCCCGGCGCGTCGCCGGCACCGCCCGAAGCCTTGTCGAGACCTTGCGTCGCCAGAGCCGCCGAGGCGGCGTCGAGGGGTTGATCCACGAATATTCCCTGTCGAGCCAGGAGGGCGTGGCGCTGATGTGCCTCGCGGAGGCGCTCCTGCGCATCCCGGATGCCGCGACCCGGGACGCGCTGATCCGGGACAAGATCGCCGGCGGGGACTGGGCCGCACATCTCGGCCACAGCCCGTCGCCCTTCGTCAACGCCGCGACCTGGGGCCTGGTGGTCACCGGCAGGCTCGTGGCGACCCGGAGCGAGGCCGGCCTCGCCGCGGCGCTCACCCGCCTGATCGGCCGCGGGGGCGAGCCGTTGATCCGCAAGGCGGTCGACCTCGCCATGCGGATGATGGGCGAGCAATTCGTCACCGGGCGAACGATCGCGGAGGCTATCCGAAACGCCACGCCCATGGAAGCGAAGGGGTTCACCTACTCGTACGACATGCTCGGTGAGGCCGCCGTCACCGCCGAGGATGCGGACCGGTATCTCCGGTCCTACGAAGAGGCGATCCAGGCCATCGGCGCGGCCTCGGCCGGGCGGGGCGTGCTGGCCGGTCCGGGCATCTCGATCAAGCTCTCGGCGCTCCATCCGCGCTACGTCCGGTCCAAGCGCGGGCGCGTCATGGCGGAGCTGGTGCCGCGGGTCCTGGGCCTCGCCCGGCTGGCGAAGCATTGCGATATCGGCCTCAACATCGACGCCGAAGAGGCCGACCGGCTCGACCTGTCGCTCGACATACTCGAAACTCTGGCGGTGGACCCGGAGCTTACCGGCTGGGACGGCCTCGGCTTCGTCGTCCAGGCCTATGGAAAGCGCTGCCCGTACGTGATCGACGTGCTCGTCGACCTCGCCCGGCGCAGCCGCCGCCGGCTGATGGTCCGCCTCGTGAAGGGGGCCTATTGGGACAGCGAGATCAAGCGGGCGCAGGCGGACGGGCTCGACGGCTTCCCGGTCTATACCCGCAAGGTCTACACCGACGTGTCGTACCTCGCCTGCGCCCGGAAGCTCCTCTCCGCGCCCGACGCGGTCTTCCCGCAATTCGCCACCCACAACGCGCAGACGCTGGCGAGCATCATCGAGATGGCGGGGCCCGACTTCCGTCTCGGCCAGTACGAGTTCCAGTGCCTGCACGGCATGGGCGAGCCGCTCTACGAGGCGGTGGTGGGCGCCGGCAGGCTCGGCCGGCCCTGCCGCATCTACGCGCCGGTCGGCACCCACGAGACCCTGCTGGCCTATCTCGTCCGCCGGTTGTTGGAGAACGGGGCCAACACCTCGTTCGTGAACCGGGTCGGCGACGCGACCGTGCCGGTCGAGGTGCTGATCGCCGATCCCGTCGCCGCCGTCGAGGCGATGCCGGTCCCGGGCGCGCCGCACCCGGGGATCGCGCTGCCCCGCGATCTCTACGGGCCGCCCCGCGCCAACGCGGCCGGTTTGGACCTCGCCGACGAGGCGGCACTCGAACGCCTGGTCGATGCGCTCGCCGAGGGTGGCCGGACGCCATGGATTGCCCTGCCGTCCGGCGCGGACCCGGATTCGGCGGACGCGTCGGTTTGCAACCCGGCCGATCATCGCGACGTGGTCGGCCGGTGCCGGGCCGCATCGCCCGACGAGATCGAACGTGCGCTCGCCCGGGCGGAGGCTGCGGCCGGCGCCTGGGGGGCGAAGGAGCCGGCCGCGCGCGCAGCCTGCCTGCGCCGTGCCGCCGACGCACTGGAGGCGCGGATGCCCGTGCTGATCGGGCTGGTCGTGCGCGAGGCGGGCAAGTCCTTCGGCAATGCGGTGGCCGAGCTGCGCGAGGCCGTGGATTTCTTGCGTTACTACGCGGTCGAGGCCGAACGCACGCTGGAGGGAACCTCGCCGCTCGGGCCCGTCGTGTGCATCGCGCCCTGGAACTTCCCGCTGGCGATCTTCATGGGGCAGGTCGCGGCCGCCCTGGCTGCCGGCAACGCGGTCCTGGCAAAGCCCGCCGAAGAGACGCCACTCATCGCCGCCGAGGCCGTCCGGGCGCTGCACGGCGCCGGGGTCCCGGAGGATGCGCTTCAATTCCTGCCCGGGGCTGGCGAAGTCGGCGCGGCACTGGTCGAGGATCCGCGGGTGCAGGGGGTGATGTTCACCGGCTCGACCGCCGTCGCCAAGACGATCCAGCGCCGCCTCGCCGAGCGCCTGAGCCGCGACGGCGAGCCTGTCCCGCTCATCGCCGAGACTGGGGGCCAGAACGCGATGGTCGTCGATTCCTCCGCGCTGGCCGAGCAGGTGGTCGCGGACGTGATCGCCTCGGCCTTCGATTCGGCCGGCCAGCGCTGTTCGGCCTTGCGCATCCTGTGTCTGCAGGCGGAGATCGCAGAACGCACCCTGCGGATGCTGAAATGCGCCATGCGCGAGCTGGATGTGGGCGATCCGCGCCGGCTGGCGGCCGATGTCGGCCCGGTGATCACCCGCGAGGCCGCCGACCGCATCGGGGATCACGTGGCGGCGATGCGGAGCCGGGGCTTTTCGGTCGAGCAGGTCCCGCTGCCGCGGGGGGCTGCCCTCGGGACCTTCGTGCCCCCGACCCTGATCGAGATCGACAGCGTGTCTGATGTCGAGAGCGAGATCTTCGGGCCGGTGCTGCATGTGCTGCGCTACGGCCGGGAGGATCTGGACCGTCTCCTGACGGAGATCGACGCCACTGGCTACGGCCTGACCTTCGGCCTGCATACCCGCATCGACGAGACCGTGGAGCGGGTGCTTGGACGTGTCGGAGCCGGCAACCGCTACGTCAACCGCAACGTCATCGGCGCGGTGGTAGGCGTGCAGCCCTTCGGCGGATCCGGCCTGTCGGGCACCGGACCCAAGGCCGGCGGCCCGCTCTATCTCGGACGGCTGGTGAAGCGGCCGCCGGCCGCCGCCCTCGCCGGGTTTCCCGGCGGCGACAGCAGCCCGGTCTGCCGCTATGCCGATTGGCTCCGGTCCCGCGGGCAGCCGGGGCTCGCGGATCGCGTCTCGGCCATGCGCTGTCCCGCCGGTGCCGAGATGGAGCTGGCCGGGCCGGTGGGCGAGCGCAATCTTTACGCCCTCCATCCGCGCGGTCGCATCGCGGCCATCGCCCGGACGGAGCACGGGCTGCTGATCCAGCTCGGCTCGATCCTGGCTACCGGCAACCGTGCCGTCGCGATCGCCCCGGACCGGATCGTCGACGTGCTGCGCGACCTCCCGGCCGGGCTGGCGGGGCGGATCGAGCCGGCTCCGCGCCTCGAGGACGCGGGCGACGTACGGGCGATCCTGTTCGAGGGCGACCTGGCCGGCTTACGCACGGTGAACCGAGCGGTCGCCGCGCGTCTCGGGCGGATCCTGCCGGTCCAGGGCCGCACCCCCGAAGCGCTCGCGGGCGGTGACGACTATGCCCTCACCGGTCTGGTCGAGGAGCGCTCGACCTCGATCAACACCGCTGCGGCCGGCGGCAATGCCAGCCTGATGGCGATCGGCTGAGCCGGCAGGGGTCGGAGCCGGACATGGGCCGCCGCCGCGTCAGGCCGACCGGCGCAGGTTCCAGAACAGCGGCAGGCCGGTGAGCATGCCCGCGAGGTCGCGCCGATAGGCGGTCGGCTGGAAATACTGGCCGCACGGGACGTAGGCGCCGACCGCCAGGGCGCGGGCCTGGATCCTCTCCGCGAGCGCCTTCTGGCTGGCGAGGTCCGGCGCTGCGAACCACTGGTCGCGCAGTTGTTCCAGCGGCGCGTCCGTGAGCCAACTCGGGACGCCGGCGCGGCCGTTGCCTCGGATCACCAAGTGGTAGGCCGGCGACAGCTGGTCGAGACCGCCGGAGAAGATGCCGAACATCGACCATCCGCCCTGGTCCAGGGGCTTCGAGTTCAGGATCCGCTGGTTCACCGTGCCCCAATCGGTGGCCACGACGTCGAGATTCATCCCGAGCTTGCGGCAGAGGTCGGCCATGACCTCGCAGATCGCGTTGATCCGCGGCACGTCGGTCCCTGAGAGCAGCACGACCCGCTCGCCGTTGTATCCGGCCGACTCCAGCGCCCGCCTGGCCGCCGCGAGATCGCGCGGGCCGGTGAGGACTTCCATGCCGGCCTGCGACGCCATCGGGCCGCCGGGGGTGAAGACGCCAACGGGGCCGCGCCGGATCGCGGGGTCGCTGCCGGCCACCGCGTCCATCATTTCGGTCTGGTCGACCGCCGACAGCAGGGCGTGGCTGATCGCCGGATTGTCGAAGGGCGGCAGCGTGTGATTGAGGCGGATCTGGCCGATCAGGCCGGCGGTCTCCAGCAGTTCGACGCGCACGTCCCGCTTGCGCATCAGGTCGGGCACGAGGTCGACGAGAGGCTGCTCCCACCAATCGACCTCGCCCGAGCGCAGGGCACCCGCGGCGGTGGCGCCGTCGGGTATCGTCCGCCACTCCACCCGGTCGAAATGGGCGATCCGCGGCCCGGCGGTGAAGCTCGGGCTGCCGTCCGAACGCGGCCGGTAATCCTCGAACCGGCGGTAGACGTTGAGCGAGCCGGGCACGCGCTCGGCTGCGACGTAGCGATAGGGGCCGCTGCCGATCACCTCTGTCACCGCCTGCGTGGCCGGCGTGGCGCTCAAGCGCTCCGGCATGATCGCGGGAAGATAGGAGGTCGGCTTCGCGAGGGCGTCCGGCAGGAGCGGGAACGGCCGCTTCAGGCGGAACTGCACCACGGCATCGGAGGGGGCGGACAGCTCGTCCACGGCGGCGAACAGGGCACCGCCGTAGGAATCGCGCACTGACCAGCGTTTCAGGCTGGCTACCACGTCGCGGGCGAGCACCGGCGTGCCGTCGTGGAAGCGCAGGCCTTCGCGCAAGGTGAGGCGCCAGGTGAGGCCGTCCTCCGATACCGTGTGGCCCGCCACCATCTGCGGCTGGGCGCGGTAGGAGGCGTCCAGGCTGTAGAGCGTGTCGAACACCATCAGCGCATGCGTGCGCGTGACGTAGTTCGTGGTGATGATCGGATCGAGCAGGGCGAGGTCGGCGTAGGGCACGAAGCGCAGGGTGGTCGCCGATGCCGCCCGGACCAGCGCGGGGCGGGCGACAGCCCCGGCGATCAGGGCGCCGGCGCCGCCCAGCAGGGTGCGTCGCTTCATCGATCCGTCCCGGTGGTGGTCGTGGGTTGCAGAAACCGCGGCGTGGCCGGTGTGCAAAGGGTAGGCCAGCGGGCGGGCCGGATCGCCGATTACGGCACCGTCCGGGATACGAAAAACCCGCCTGATCCGGGACCGGGCGGGTCGAGCGGCGTGGCTTGTCGCGATGCGGAGCCCTCCTTCAGGACCCGCACCGATATGCCGGTGAGAGCCGAGACGTTCAGGCGGCGCGCGACCAGCGGATGTCGCCGAGGCTCTCGCGGAAGGCGAAGCGGGCGAGGTGGTCGGCCACCACGTTCTCAAGCCGCGTGAGATTGACCGGGTCGGCGCTGTCGATGCGCATCACCAGCGCGTCGGGCTCGGCATCGAAGGTGCAGACGCGGTCCTCGCCGAACGGCACGGTGCCGTGCTCGGGGGTCGCCTCGACCTGGAACTTGTGGCTCCAGTGCCGGCACAGCTGCTGCAGGTAGCGGCTTGCCTCGGTGGTCTGCACGCGGGCCTGAGAGGTGGGCATTCCGTCTGTCTCCAGAGAGGTTGGTGCGGGCTGTCGGTGGGCTGGCCGTCGCTCGCTCTCGCAACTGCGAGATAGTAAGGCCTCACAGCAAATGCCATGCCTGACGCTGACCGACGCGTCCTCGCCGTCTTCGTTCAAGGTGGGTCCGAAGCCTTAGCAGGTGCTTAATGCTTCGAGCCACGGCAGTGGAACGCGCCGTCGCGGCACCGTCGTGCACCCGCCGGCGTGCCGAATTATGGCGCGCCGCACAAAAATTACGGCCGGCACGTTGGCTCCCGGTCCCGGAGGAGGACGACCTTCCCGGGATTGAGCAGGTTCTCGGGGTCGAGCGCCGCCTTGATCCGCCGCATGAGGTCGAGCCCAACCGGATCGGCATAGCGTTCCAGCTCGTCGCGCTTGATCAGACCGACGCCGTGCTCCGCCGCGATCGAGCCGCCGTGCGCGTGCACGATGTCGTGAACGACGCGATTGAACCGGCCCCATTCCGCCAGGAAAGCCTCGCGGGCCATGCCGACCGGCTGTGTCAGGTTGAAGTGGATGTTGCCGTCGCCGAAATGCCCGAAGCCGCATGGGCGCAGGCCGGGCATCGCGTCCATGCAGGCCGCGCTCGCCTGCTCCAGGAACTCGGGCAGGCGCGAGAGTGGCACCGATACGTCGTGCTTGATCGAGGCGCCCTCGCGGGTCTGAGCCTCAGGCACGCCCTCGCGCAGGCGCCAGAGCGCGTCGTTCTGCAACCCGCTGGCGCCGATCGTGGCGTCGGCGATCAACCCGGCCTCCAGCGCCTCGCCGAGGGCGGATCCCAGTTCGGCGCGCATGTCGGCGTCCGGCCTGGCGGAGGCGGCCTCGATCAGCGCGTAGGCGCCGTGTGCGTCCGCCAGCGGGCGGACCGCACCCGGATCGTGCCGCAACACGATCTCCAGCGCGAAGGGAGGCAGGTACTCGAAGGCGGTGAGGTCCCGGTCCATCCGCGCCCGCAGCGACACGAACAGGTCGAGGGCGGTGCGCGCGGAATCCAGCCCGACGAAGGCGACGCTCGTGGAGCGGGCTCTCGGGAACAGCTTCAGCACCGCCGCGGTGACGATGCCGAGCGTGCCCTCCGAGCCGATGAAGAGCTGCTTGAGGTCGTAGCCCGCATTGTCCTTCCGCAGGGCCTTCAACCCGTTCCACACCCGCCCGTCGGGGAGCACCACCTCCAGCCCGAGGACGAGGTCCCGGGCATTGCCGTAAGCCAGCACGGCGATGCCACCCGCATTCGTGGCGATGCCGCCCCCGATCCGCGCCGAGCCACGGGAAGCGTAGGACAGCGGGAAGAACAGGTCGGCCTGCTCGGCGGCGTCCTGCACCGCCGACAGGATCATCCCGGCCTCCACCGTGATGGTGGCGGCGACCGGATCGACCGCGCGCACGCGGTTCATCCGCTCCAGGGAGAGGACGACACCGCCGAGCGGCACCCCGGCGCCGGTGAGCCCCGTATTGCCGCCGAGCGGGACCACCGAGACGCCGGCCTGTGCGCAGGCCCGGACCGCGAACGCGACCTCGTCGGTGGTGCCCGGCCGCAGCACCGCCAGGGCTGAGCCGGTGAACAACCGGCGGCTCTCGATCAGGTAGGGGGCGACGTCCACGGGATCCGTCACGACGTGGCGCGCGCCGAGACTCTCGCGCAGGGCGGCGAGCAGGGCGTCGTGGGCGGGGACTGGCGGCGTCATCGGTGAAATTCTGTAGGCGCGGACGCGGTGGTTGCAAGCGCCGGGATGGCACGGGCCTGCGCAGGCCTTACAACGGCCCCGTACACCCGGGGCCGCCCCACGCCCGGACCTCAAGACGCTCCACCGCAGAGGCAGCGATGCTCTCCGTCATCCAGAACCCGCCCCGCGTCGCGCTCCCGATCGTCGGCAGCAGCGACTTCTTCCCCGTGCGCCGCGTCTATTGCGTCGGGCGCAACTACGCCGCCCATGCCCGCGAGATGGGCGCCGATCCGGATCGTGAGCCGCCGTTCTTCTTCATGAAGCCCGCCGATGCTTTGCAGATCGTGGGATCCGAGCCGGTGGCGCATCCGTATCCGCCCAGGACCCAGAACTACCATTTTGAGGTCGAGATGGTGGCGGCCCTCTCCGAGGGCGGCCGCGACATCCCGGTCGACGCCGCCCTCGATCACGTCTACGGCTACGCGATCGGCCTCGACATGACCCGACGTGACCTCCAGGACGAGGCCAAGCGGATGTCGCGGCCCTGGGATACCGCCAAGGCGGCCGACAATTCCGGCCCGATCGGCGCCCTGCGCCCGGTGTCGCTGGTGGGTCATCCCGCGCGCGGGCCGATCACCCTGTCGGTGAACGGCGAGATCCGCCAGACTGGCGACCTCGCCGACATGATCTGGTCGGTGGCCGAGCAGATCGCCTACCTGTCGGGCTTGTTCGTCCTCCATCCCGGCGACCTGATCTTCACCGGGACGCCCTCGGGCGTCGGGCCGGTGAAGCGCGGCGAGCGCATGGTCGCGGCGATCGCCGGGCTCGGCGAGATCGCCCTCGACGTCGTCTGACCCGCGAACCGCGCTCTTGACGCTCCTCGACCGGCCGCTGCTGCGGCGCCTGTTCCATCTCGGGGCGCTCGCGTCCCGGGGTATGACGCTCGGCGTGCGCGGCGTCGCCATCGACGGCCAGGGTCGCGTGGCGCTTGTGCGTCATACCTATGTCAGTGGATGGCACCTGCCGGGCGGGGGCGTCGAACGCGGCGAGACCGCCCTCGACGCGATGGTGCGTGAGTTCCGCGAGGAGGCCGAGATCGTCCCGGAAGAGACGCCGCGCCTTCTCGGCCTCTATCGGAACGCCGGGACGGCGCCGCGCGACCACGTGGCGCTCTTCGTGCTGCCGACCTTCGCGGTGCTGCGGCCCAAGGTGCCGGACCGCGAGATCGCCGCCTGCGGGTTCTTCCCGGCCGATGCGCCGCCGGACGGCACCACGCGGGCGACCCGCGCCCGCCTGCGCGAGATCCGGCTCGGCCTCCCCGCCGACCCGAATTGGTGAATCGACATGGCGGGCAAAAGAGACGCTTGCGTCGCCCGGCGGAATGGTGTTTAGAGAGCGCCGCCGGGGCCGCCGGAACGAAAGTCCGGGCGGCGCGGCACTAGTGAGCGGGTGTAGCTCAGGGGTAGAGCACAACCTTGCCAAGGTTGGGGTCGAGGGTTCGAATCCCTTCGCCCGCTCCAGTTTTCCCAACCAAAATACTGAACAACAGGCTGCCTCCGCGCAGCCTTTGTTGTTTGTGGCCTTTGCAGGCCGCCGTGATAGCGCTGCTCAAAGCATACTATTTCCGGTTGACTAGCTCGGCGTATCATCGCGCGCGAAGCGGCGCGGCGTCGGTAGCAAGCCGCCAAGAAGTTCCGCCGCATGCGCTCCCGCAGACGCCGCTTTCGGCCGCATTGGGCCGGGGCAGCGCCGCGCTACCTCCCGTCGCAACGGGCGTTTTCGGCGCCGCCTCGACTGCGAGAAGCGACACATGCGGATCTTCCCCCGGACCGGTCAGGTCATCATTGCCGCCGTCATCGGCACGGTCGCCCTTGTGAGCAGGCTCATCGACGCGACTATAGCTCGCGTCGGCCGCCTGTCCGACCGCCTGGACGCGACGTTCGCCGAACTGGCGCAGGAGTCGAACGCGCGCCACGAGCGGCCACGCCGGCACCGGATCGGCCCGATCGGCCTGCGCTAGGGGTTCGGAAGATTGCGCGCTTCGCTACAATCCCGGTCCCTTGGCGGCCCCGAGGATGCGGCCGGGCCGGCCCTCCGAGGCGCCCTGGAGCAGGACCACCCAGCTGTCGGCATCGGCGATCTCGGCGAGGGTGCAGGGCACGTCGAAGTGCGTCGGCTGGCCGGTCCAGGGGCCGAGGCGCACCATCCCGCGCACCACGTTGATGTAGGTCGCCGTCCGGCCGCCGTTCTCGCCGCTCTGGATCGCGATGGCGCGGCTGCGCAGCACCGGGACCAGCCAGACGTCACCGCGAAACTCGGGCTTGGCCTCCGGGGCGGCGCCGGCCTCGACGAGGATCCGGTCGCCATGCATCTCGCCGCGGACCGGAATCGGCAACCCGCCGCGCTGCGACGCCTCGCGCAGCAGCCGTTCGAGGGCCGCGCGATCGGAGCCGACCGCGACGCCACCGCCATCGACCACCACCTGGGGGGTGAAGATCTGGCGGGCACCACGGCCCCGCGCGTAGGCGCGCTGGCGCTCGTTCAGCGGCCGCAACGCCAGGGTGTCCTTCCAGCCCAGGTAATCCCAGTAGGTCACCGGCAGCGTCAGCGCGACCATGCCGGGCTGGCGGGCCAGGTCGCGGATGACCGGATCGGCGGACCGGCAAGCACCGCAACCCTGACTGGTGAACAACTCGACCACAGCGCGAATAGGCTCGGCCTGCACCCGGGCTGCGGCCGAAACGGCGTAGAGCATCAGGGCAGCGTACAGCGCGCGGCGGTCGCCGGTCCGGGTACGAGGCCGAAGCGTCATCGGACCATCAGAGCGTCTGGGACGCCGCGTGTGAAATCACGTTGGCTTGAGAGTCTTCTACCATAGGTTGCGGAGCCGTCCGCACGACTTTCGGCTTCGGCAACATGTCCGGGCGCCAGCGGCGGTGCATCCACAGCCATTGGCCCGGGTTCTCCCGCACCCAGCCCTCGACCACCGCGGTCATCGCCTGCATGGCCCCGGCCACGTCGATCACCCCATCGGCATTCCGGGGCAGGTCGAGGGCCGGGGTCAGCTCCAGCCGGAAACGGCCCTCGGGCAGGCGCACGACGCGGACGCCGTGCACAGGGCAATCGTAGTGCCGGGCGAGCTTCGCCAAGAGCGGATTGGCGAGGCAGGGCCGGCCAAGGAAGTCCACCACGACGCCGCGGGTGAAGTGCTGGTCGATCAGCTGACCGAGATGACCGCCGTGCTCGACCACGTCGCGCATGGCGAAGACGGCCCCGGGGATCGAGGCCGCCAGCCCGCCCATGGATCGGCGGCGGACCTCCTGCACCAGCCGGGCGGCCGCCGGGTTGTTGGGCGGCCGGAACACGGCGGTCGCGTCCAGGCCGAACCGCGCCGCGCAGATCGCGGGCAGTTCCCAGTTCGCCAGATGTGCGGAGAAGATCAGCCCCGGCTTGTCATCGTCGCGCAGGGCAAAGAAATGCTCGATGCCGGCGACCTCGGTGCGCATCGGACCCGGGGCCGCGGGATCGTAGTCGAACAGCCTATCGAGGTGGGCGTACTCGACCCCCGTCCGCCCGAGATTGTCCCAGGCCTCCAGGGCGATCCGCCTGCGCTCCGCATCGGGCATGTCAGGGAAGGCTGCGCGAAGGTTCGCAAGCGCCGTGCGATGCGCCGGTAGCAGGGGGCCGACCCCGCGCAGGATTGCGGCGCCCAGCGCCGTCGAGCGTTCCGGCCCGAGCGCGCGGGCGAGCCAGACCAGGGCGCGGATCAGCGGGATCATGGCGAACCCCGCGAGCCGCGGGAACGACCGTCTGAGGATAAGCGCGAGACGCAGCACGTTCGATTCCCGGGCACGGTGCGGGCAGGCCCGGCAGCTCGCGTATAAGGCGACGCTTAAGCCATTTCCTGCACGGCGCGAAATGTTTCAGAGGCTGACGAGGAGCTTGCCGAACACCCGGCGCGATTCCAGCCGCTCCAGGCCCTGTGCGAAGTCGGCGAGCGGGTAGACTGTGTCCACCACCGGCCGGATACCCTGCGCCATCTTGTCGAGGGCCTGGCCGATATTCGCCAGCGAACAGCCAAACGAGCCGGTGATACGGTATTGCTGCTGGAACAGCTGCATCAGGTTCATGGTGGCCGAGACGCCCGAGGTCGAGCCGCAGGTCACCAAGCGGCCGCCGCGCTTGAGGCAAAGGAGCGAGCCGTTCCAAGTGTCGGCGCCGACATGCTCGAAAACCACGTCGACGCCCTTGCGCCTGGTCAACCGCCGGACCTCGCCCTCGAACCGCTCGGTTCGGTAATTGACGACGTGGTCGGCGCCGAGCTCCGCCGCCTTCCGGCCCTTCTCGTCGTCGCCGACCGTGGTGTAGACGGTGCAGCCGATCGCCTTGGCCATGCGGATCGCCGCGGTGCCGATCCCTGAGCCGCCTGCGTGGACGAGGATGCTCTCACCGGACTCGAGGCGCGCATTGTCGAACAGCATGTGCTGGACCGTGCCGAAGGCGATGCCGGCACAGGCCGCGTCGGTGTCGCTGACCCCGTCCGGCACCTTCACGACCAAGCGGGCCGGCACGGTCACCAGCTCGCGGGCGAACCCGTCGATGTGGAAGCCCATCACGCCCGCCACCTCCTCGCAGAGGTTGTCGCGGCCCTCGCGGCAGGCCCGGCATTGCCCGCAGGTCATCGCGCCGTAGGGGACGACCCGGTCGCCCGGCGCAAGGCCAGCGACGCCCTCTCCCGCCGACTCGACGACGCCCGCGGCCTCGGCGCCGACGATCAGCGGCATTGTCCGCTTGGCGAACGCCATGCCGCGAAACCCCCAGACGTCGATGAAGTTCAGGCCGACCGCGCGGATGCGGATCCGCACCTCGCCCGGCCCGGGGGCTTCGGGGGCCTCGACCTCGGTGAGGCGCAGATCGCGGTCGCCGAACAGTTGGAGGGCTTTCATCCTGTCTCTCATCGTTCCGGCGCCAGGTAGCGCCGCCGTGCCCAGCCCAAGGCCCGGCCGGCCTTGACCCGGCACCACGTGGTCCGGCTCGGCGTGTCGTTGGTACACCCGAAGACCAGGGTGCGGTCCCGGATCTCGCCGACCTGCTCAGCCCCCGGATCCGGCTCGGCGCGGATGCTCAGGGCCTCACCGGCCGGCAGCCCCGAGATTCGGTAGGTCTCGGGCTCGGCCCGGGCGTCACCTGGGACCAGCGGGCGCGCGAGGCAGAGTGCGGCGGTGAGGGCGAGGCGGGCACGCATCGTCAAGGTCGCTAGAGCATGATGCGGAAAAGGGGAATTCGGTTTTCCGAAACCGTCACGCCGACGGCGGAGAGACGGGTATCTCCAGAACGACGGTATCCGTGCCGGTCAAGCGCGGTGGACGCCCATCATCGCGGTCAGGCCGCCATCGACGGGCAGCACCGCGCCGGTGATGTAGGCGGCGCCCTCGCCCATCAGGAAGGCGGCGAGCGCAGCGACGTCCTCCGGCTGCGCGAACCGGCCGGCGGGGATCTGCCGCTCCATCCCGGCACGGTGGGCGGCGTAGCGCTCCATCATGGCGGTGTCGACGAAGCCTGGCGCGATCACGTTGACGGTGACCCCGCGCTTGGCCGACTCGACGGCAAGGGTGCGGCAATAGGCGACCAGCGCGCCCTTGGTAGCCGCGTAGGCGGCGTTGCCGGCATTGCCCCGCAGGGCGGCCACGGAGCCGATGGCGACGATCCGGCCCGTGCGCGCCCGGATCATCTCGCGGACCAGCGCCTTGGCGAGGCGGGTCAGCGCGAAGAAGTTGACCTGCATGGCCGCCTCGGCGCGGTCCTGGTCGAACATCGCCGCCAGCGCGTCGCAGGGCTGCCCGGCATTGTGGACGAGGCCGTAGTAGCCCGTGCCCTCGGCGACCTCGCAGAACCCCTCGAGGGCGGCCTTGTCGGCGAGGTCGAGGGCATGCCCGGCAAATGCCCGATCCGGATACGCCGCGCGCAATTCAGCGATCAGCGCCTCCGCGGCGTCGCCCGACGCGCGATAGGTGAAGTCGACGGCGTGGCCGGCGCCGGCCAGGGCGCGCACGATCGCTGCTCCGACCCCCGAGGCGCCCCCGGTGACGAGGACACGGCGCGCGTTCATCTCTGCGCTCACGCCGGCTCCGCCCCCAAGACCAGGCAGGTGTTCTGGCCGCCGAAACCGAAGGAATTCGACAGCACCGTGCGCACCGGCAGGTCGCGGGCCGTCTCGACCACGTCGATGCCGATCGCCGGATCCGGCACACGGTGGTTGATGGTCGGCGGGATGCGGCCGTAGCGGATGGTCAGCAGCGACACCGCGGCCTCGATGGCACCGGCCGCGGTCAACGTGTGACCGATCATCGACTTGTTGGAGGTCACCGGCAGAGAAGGCGCGCTGTCGCCGAACACCGCGGCGAGGCCGAGCGCCTCCATCTTGTCGTTCTCCGGAGTCGAAGTGCCGTGGGCGTTGACCGTGTCGATCCCCTCGGGCCCGAGCCCGGCATCCTCCAGGCTGGCCCGGATCGCCGCGATGATCGGCGCCCCGTCGGGACTGGAACGGGTGCGGTGGAAGCCGTCGCCCTTCTCGCCGCAGCCGAGCACGTAGCCGAGGATCTCGGCGCCCCGCGCCGCCGCCGCTCCGGCATCTTCGAGCACCAGGGCGGCCGCGCCCTCGCCCATCACGAAGCCGTCCCGGTCCTTCGAGAACGGCTTCGAAGCCGCCTCCGGCGCGTCGTTTCGGGTGGAGAGCGCCGAGAGCAGCGAGAAGCGGATCAGAGATTCCGGGTTCACCGAACCGTCGGTGCCGATGCAGAGCGCGGCCGCGGTCTCGCCGCGCCGGATCGCCTCGACGCCGAGCTGGATCGCGGTGGCGCCAGAGGAGCAGGCGGTGGAGAGGGAGATCGGCGACCCCTTCGTGCCGAACTGGTCGGCGATGCGCTCCGCCACGGTGCCGAAGATGAACAGGTCGTGCCAGTCGTCGAATCGCCGCGTGGCCACGGCCCTGAGCAATCCGGCATAGTCGACCGCCCCGTCTCCGCCGGCGGCTTCGGCGAGCGCCTGCCGTTGCGGCCACTCCATCTCGACCGGGGGAACCGCAATGAACAGCGCGCCCGGGAAGTCGCCCTTCGTGCCGATCCCGGCCTGCGCCACGGCCTCCTCGGCGGCCACCGCGGCGAAGCGTTCGGACAGGAGCGGCGCGACCAGCGGCTCGGTGTCGAGGAAATCGACCGTGCCGGCGATGCGCGTCCGCAGCCCGTCGGTCGGGAACCGGGCGATCGCATGGATGCCGGACCGGCCCTCGACCAGGGCCTCCCAGGTGTCGGTCTGGCCCCGTCCGAGGGAGGAGACGACGCCGATGCCCGTCACCGCGATCAGCGGCCGGCCCCTGGCGTCGCGGTGGGATCGCGCGCTCATGGAACCGTCCATATCGGTATTTTCCGGCTTCGCACACCCGGTCTGCGGAAGCACGGCTCAGCTCCGGCGCCGCATCCCAAACGCCTTGACCGCCCCGAACAGAACCTGGGCACCGGCCTCGATGTCATGCAGGCTCGCGAATTCCGCCGGGTTGTGGCTGACGCCACCCCGGCAACGCACGAAGACCATGGCGATCGGGGCGATCGCCGCCACCGCCATGCCGTCATGGCCGGCGCCGCTCGGCAAGCTGTGCACGGGATAACCTTCTGCGGCGATCGCGTTGCTGATCAGCGCCGTCAGCCCGGGATCGCACGGGACCGCCTCGGCCTCGTGCAGGAGGCTGATGCCGAGGCCGAGACGGCGGCGCACGGCGATACGCTTGCAGGCCGTGTCGATGTCGGCGAGCGCTGAAAGACGCTGCGCGTCGTCGGGCGCGCGCAGATCGATCGAGAAGCGCACCAGGCCCGGGATCGTGTTCACCGCCCCCGGATGCGCGTGGATCCGGCCGACGGTGCCAACGAGGTGCTCCGCATCGCGGCAGCGCGCCTCCACGGCGAGCACGCACTCGGCTGCGCCCCCGAGGGCATCGCGCCGCTCGGACATGGCGACCGTGCCGGCATGGCCGGCTTCCCCCGTCACGGTGAATTCGAGGCGACTGGCCCCGGAGATCGCCGTCACCACGCCGACCGGCAGCCCTGCCCGCTCGAGCATCGGCCCCTGCTCGATGTGCAGTTCCAGGTAGCCCAGGATGTCGTCGGGCCGACGCGCCGCGGACGCAATCGCCGTGGGATCAAGTCCGTAGTCCCGCATCGCCGCGGCCAGCGTGATCCCGTCGGCATCCGTGGTGCGGAGTGCCACCGGGTCCAGATGGCCCGCGAAGGCGCGGCTGCCGGTGAGCGTGGCAGCGAAACGCACGCCCTCCTCGTCGGCGAAGGCCACCACCTCCAGGGCGTGCGGCAGCCGTATCCCGTTGCGGGCGAGCGCCTCCACGCAGGCGATTCCCGTGATCACGCCGAGCGGCCCATCGTACCGGCCGGCGTTGCGCACGGTGTCGAGATGCGAGCCGATGACGAGGGCCGGTCCGCCCTCAACCGGCCCCTCGATCCGGCCGATGAGGTTGCCGACGGCGTCCTGGCGCACCGCCATCCCGGCCTCGCGCATCCAGCCGGCCACCAGCGCCTCGGCACGCGCCTGCTCGGGTGTCAGGTACAGGCGGGTGATGGCAGCGGGCTCGGCCGTGATCGCCGCCAGCGCGTCGAGGCGCTCCTGGATGCGCGGGGCGAAGATCATCCCACAGGCCGGTCGCCGCGGGGCGCGTTGGCGAGGCGAAGGACCGTCTGAAGCAGGACGTCTGCCCCGGCCGCGCAGTCGCCCTGCGTGGCGGATTCAGATTCGTTGTGGCTGACGCCGTCCTTGCACGGCACGAAGATCATCGCGGTGGGCACCTTCGCGGCGAGGTTGCAGGCGTCGTGGCCCGCCCCGGAGATGATGCGGCGCCGGGAATGACCGAGGCTCTCCGCCGCCTCATCGACAGCCGCCACGATGGCGGGATCGAACGGCACCGGCTCCTTGCGCCAGATCCGGGTCAGAGCGATCTCCAGCCGCCGCCGCTCGGCGATCTCGGCCGCAGCCTCGCGCAGGCTGGCCTCCATCGCGTCGAGGGCCGTCGAGCGGGGATCGCGCACGTCCAGAGTGAAGGCGACGCGGCCGGGCACGACGTTGCGAGAGGGCGCCAGGATCGTGGACTCGCCGATCGTGGCCACCGCAGAGGGCGCATGCGACAGGGCGATCCGCTCGCCGGCCAACGCGAGCTCCGACAGGGCCAGCAGTGCATCCCGGCGGCGCGGCATCGGCGTCGTGCCGGCATGGCTCTCGAAGCCCGTGATCAGCCCGTCGAACCACATGATGCCCTGGCCGCCCTCGACCACGCCGATGGTCTTGCCCTCGGCCTCCAGGATCGGTCCCTGCTCGATGTGCAGCTCGACGAAGGCGCCGATCTCCCGCGTACCCACGGCCTCGCCGCCGCGATAGCCGATCGCCTCCAGAGCTTCGGCCACGGTGGTGCCGGCCGCGTCGCGCTTGCCCAGGATCTCGTCCGTGGTGAATTCGCCAGCATAGGCCGCCGAGGCCATCATGGCGGGGGCGAAGCGCGAGCCCTCCTCGTTGGTCCAGTTGACCACCATCAGGGGCGCCTCGGTCTCGATGCCGGCGTCGTTCAGGCTGCGCATCACCTCGAGACCGGCCAGGACCCCGAGCACTCCGTCGAACTTGCCGCCGGTGGGCTGGGTGTCGAGATGGGAACCGAATGCGACGGGCGGCCGGCTCATGTCGCGCCCCGGCCGCACGGCGTACTGGGTGCCCAGCGCATCGACCGAGACCGTCAGCCCCGCCGCCTCGCAGGCGTCCCGGAACCAGTCGCGGACGCGGCCGTCATCGGCCGATAGGGTCAGGCGGTTGATGCCGCCGGCCGGCGTGCCGCCGAACGCGGCCGTCTCCAGGATCGTCGCCCAGAGGCGCGAGCCATCTGCGCGCAGGTTGTGGGTCTTGCTCAGATTCGTCTCGGCCATGGCGGCTCCTTTCACGGCGCGATACCGCGCGGCAAGTGCATTATGTTGTGGCGACGCTTGCGGGCTCTGCGCCGGCGCAGCGCAAGGCCGATGCCATCCGGCCGCGTCAGACGGGCGGCCGCAGCACCGGATTGGCGCGCAACAGCCCCACGCCGTCGACCCGTAACGCCGCCGCGATCTCGCCGAGCGCATTCGCCTCGATTCCGCTGATGCCGTCCTGATCGGCCACATCCGCGGCGATCAGGAAGACGTTCTCGCGCTGGCTCAGGGGCCGCTCGACGATTGCGGAGACGTGGCGCAGGTTCTCGGCGCGACCGAGACGGGTGCGGGCCCGGGCAATGCCCTCGTACAACTCGGTCTCCAGCATCAGCGCGTCGTAGCCTTTCACCAGGACCGGATCGGCGCGCAGTCCGTGGAGCGCAGCGTCGAACTCCTCGCCCGCCACCTCCCCGTCGGCCACGATGACGTTGGCCGAGGCCGAGACGGCGGCCAGCATCAGGGCCTTGTCACCCGCATAGGCCGTCACGGTGCGACCGACACGGCCGAAGATGTCGCGCAGAAGGCTCATGCCGGATGTTCGAGATGTCCGTTGCGGAGGGAGAGGGATAGCAGAGCGCGGGGCGGAAGGAAGGCGTCTGGGTGCCGCCGTTCAACGCGCCGCGGGATCCGTATGAATGACAGCTTGGCATACAACATCCGGATCCAGACATCCTTCGGCAACATGCGCGTGGGATCCGTTGGTCCAACCGCGCCGCGAGCGCGGTCGACGGGTCCCGGCGCCGCGTTCCCCCCCTCGCGCGGTTCCGGATCCATCGTTACGCCGTCGGGACGGTGCGCGGGTGGCCCCAGCCGCGTCCACCGTTCCGACGGTGGGTTCCCTGCGCGCGGCCGACGCGATCGCTCTTGCAGAACCGGCTGCCGTCCCGGGTGTGAGCGTTCCGAGAGATTCAGCGCCAGAACGGCTTCACGTCGAGAAGCTCGGCTCTTGCCGCCGCGGCCGCATCGAGCTGATCCCGGGCACCCGCGTCGTCAGAACCGGGCATTCCCGGGCCGTCCAGGCTCTCGGTCATCGAACGGGCCGTCTCCCGGTCGTTCAGGGCGCCGAGATGATCCTGCAGGTCCGAGAGCGCGGCGCCGAACTTGTCCTGGCGCCGGCGGGCCTTCGTCTTCGGAAACAATTGTGCGAAGAATTCCGCACCGTAGCGCAACTTCTTCGCGGCAATCCGCGCCCGATGGCGGGTCTGCGGATCCAGCCGCTTCAAGCCGCGCCCGCGCTTCTTCAAACGGAGCCGGGCCCGCTCCAGAACCCGGGCGGCGAAGTCGCGGCCGTCCTCGGTGGCCGCGGGCTGGGCGGCCCAGGCGCCCGCCTCGATCCAGCCGGCGAAGTCGATGATCAGGCCGCGCCATTGCGGGCTCTCCAGGATCGCCAGCACCCCATCGTAGGCACGCTCGCGCTCGGCCTCGGCCCGGATCCGGAGGTCGTCGAGGCCCGGCTCATCCGGGCGCTCCTTGGCAAGGCCCGGAAGGGTGTGGCCCAGGAACACGTCGAGGTTGCGGGCATGCCCGAACGGCTCGGTGACGCGCTTGATCTCGTCACCGAAGCTCACCGCCCGCGGGTCACCCGCCAGCATGGGGGAGAACAGCGACAGCGCCGAGCGCAGCCGCCGCAGGGACACGCGGATCTGGTGCAGGGCCTCGGGAGACCGGCCGCCGTCCAGGAAGGCGGTCTCATTGAGCCGCATGTGGCGCAGGCAGGCGCGCGCCACGCGGCGGAAGACCTCGCGCACGCTCGCCCCCTCGGGCAGTTCCACAGGCTCCGCCTTGACCACGGCCGGGCCGATTCCATCCACGAGAGCGAATCCGCGGTCGCTCTTGGCGTTCACGCTCAGGCGCAGCGGCACGCTCTCGGCGAGCGTCTGCGCGAGGGCGAACAGGTCAGCGGCCTCACCGCTCTCGATCTCCAGCTCCAGCTCGCCCAGCGGCGCGGCGCCGGCCCGGCTCTCGACACGCCCCTCGTCGAGGGTGACGAGGATCCGCGAGGCCCCCTGCTCGACCGGGACAACCCGGCGCATGATCACGGTGGAGAAGAGCGGCTCCAGGGATGCGTCCGCCTTGCGCAAGACCTCCTCGGCCGCCGTGCCGGCCCAGGCACCGGGGTCGGGCGTCTCGCCGGCGATCTCGGCCTCCCACTCGGCCCGGTCAAACAGGCCGACGCCGCCATTCCCCGCCTTCACGGTCTGGATGTGGCGACCGCCCTTCGCCCGGACCCGCAGGGTCAGCCCGGCCGCGCGCAGGTCGCGATCCGGCGTGTCGTAATAGGTCGTGACGAGGGGCGTCGGCGCGGAGTCCCCGGCGCCCTGGAGCCGCGGATGCGCTGCCAGGGCCGAGAGGTCGGATGCTGCGCAGTCGAGCTTCAGCTCGACTTCGCGGGGGGCTGCCGGGGCGCGGCTTTCGGTCTCGCTCATGATCTCCTCTTCGAAACGTCCAGGCGCCGACTCAGCGAGTGGGCCGCCGGATCGCACCGGAGCCCCGCTGCGAGGGTCTAGCACGGCCGACACACGCCATCTGCCGATTCGTCGGCGAACCGCCCGCCGAGAGCGCCTATCGCGGGATGACGAACGGGCGGGCGGCGCGCATGTTGCACCGCGTTAAAAATGCGCTTTCCCAAATCGGGATGCCGTGGCAAAATCGATTGTCCACAATTCACCTGCCTCCTGCGCCCCGGCCCCGACCGTCCGGCGGCTCACGGCTCGACGCGGAGCCAGCGAGATGGTGTCCCTTGCTTCCAGAGCGGTGCGCCCAGCGTGGACGGCGTCACAATAGAGGTATTCGGGTCGGTGACTGGGTTGAAGACAATACTCGTCGGCGTGATCGGGCACGTCGATCACGGCAAGACAGCGCTGGTGCGTGCGCTCACGGGGGTCGAGACGGACAGGCTCAAGGAGGAGCAGGCCCGCGGCGTCTCCATCGTCCCGGGCTTCGCCCTCCTCTCCTCGGAACGCGGCGAGATCGATCTCGTCGACCTGCCCGGCCACGAGCGCTTCGTCCGCGCCATGGTCTCCGGCGCCACCGGCATGCGCGCCGTGCTGCTGGCGGTCGATGCCAACGAGGGCATCAAGCCGCAGACCGTCGAGCATCTGGAGATCGCCCGTCTCATCGGCGTGCGCCGGGGTGTCCTGGCCCTGACCAAATCCGATCTGGCCTCGCCCGACGGGATCGCGGCGCGTTCGTCCGAGATCGCCGCTGCCGCGTCCAGGGCCGGGATCGCCGCGGGACCGGTGATCGCCACGTCCACGCTGACGGGGGCAGGGATCCACGATCTTGGAGACGCTCTCGCCGCGCTGCTGACGGACGCGGAGCCGGTGACCGACGACGGCTTCCCGTACCTGCCGGTGGACCGTGTCTTCTCCCGGGCTGGCTTCGGCACGGTGGTGACCGGCACCCTGCGACGGGGGCCGCTCGCGGTCGGCGACACCCTTGAGATCGTCCCCGGGGGACGCAGCGCCGTGGTACGCGGTCTCCAGATCCACGGCCGCCCGGTCGAGCGGGCCGAGCCCGGACGGCGGACCGCCGTGGCATTGCGCGGCATCGGCCTCGACGAGGTCGCCCGCGGGCAGGCCCTGTCGGTCCCCGGCCTGCTTGCCCCGTCCGACTGGCTCGACGTCGCGATCACGGCCGCGGCGAGCGCGGACGCCGCGCTGGCCGGCGGCACCGCCTGTCGCCTCCTGTTCGGCACCACCGAGGTCGGGGCCCGGCTGCGGCTGCTTGATCGCGACGCGCTGGAGCCGGGTGCGAGCGCGCAGGCACAGCTTCACCTCGCGGAGCCGGTGACGGTGCCGGCACGCGAACCGTTCGTCCTGCGTCTCGACTCGCCCGCCTCGACGGTGGCGGGCGGCCATGTGATCGATCCGGGGAGCCGGCGGCGGCGGCGCCATGACGACCGCGTCCTCGCCGACCTGGCCGCGCTCGCGACGGGGCAGGCCGTCGAAGCCGTCGCGATCCGCCTCGCACAGGCAGGCGCGGCCGGAGCCGCCCTGCCGGAACTGGCCCGGCTCTCCGGGACCGGGACGGCGCGGGTCCGGCAGATGCTGAGTGCCTCGGGCGCCCATGAGATCGGCGACCGCTTCATCGGGGCGCCGGCCTTCGCGGCGCTCCGCACCGGGACACTGGCGGCGCTATCCCAGCATCACCGCGACAATCCGATGGAGCACGGCGTCGCCATCGAGCGCGTCGCCCGCATGCTGGCGCTCCCGGAAACCGTGACCGTCGCGGTGCTGCGCGATCTTGCGGCGACCGGTGCCGCGGTCCAGGTCGGAACCCTCTGGCGCCACGCCGATTTCGACCCGGCCCGCAACGAGAGCGAGGCCGCCCGACGGCTGGAGCAGATGTTCCGCCGCGCCGGCTTGAACCCGCCCGACGAGACGGAGGCGGTCGGCCGCGACCTGCGCCGGCGGGAGGCGCTGACCTATCTGGTCGGCGCCGGCACGGTGATCCGCGCCGTCGACCGGGTGCAGCGCCGGGCGGTTCTGTTCCATCGGGAGGCGGTGGCGAGCGCCCGGACCCGGCTCTCGGAAGCGTTCCCGAACGCCGCGACGCCGGAGACCGGCTTCCTGGCCCGGGAGGCCGGCGCGACCCTGGGAATCTCGCGAAAGTTCTCGATCCCGCTCCTCGAGCATCTCGACGCCGTCGGTTTCACCCGCCGGGCCGGCGACCGCCGGGTCATCGTGGCGCTGGAGGCGCCCCGGGTGGTGGCCTGAGCCCCCGTCGCCGTGCCTGTTGGTCGCGCACGTCGCCGTGCCTACTCGGCGAGCACATCGCCGAGCGCCCGATCTCCTGGGCGACGCCCTAGAAATCCTCGCCGAGCCGGTCGCCGGGTCCAGGCTCGTAGCAGGTATAGCCGATCAGGCAGGCTGGATTGTCACGAGTCTGTCGGAAGGCGCGCCTGGCGATCTCAGTAACCTCGCAGAACGAGCGATCCCGCACGAAGCGGTCGTAGGTCTGGCCGCCGGTCCCGAGGACGACGGCGCCGCGAGCCTGGATCAGCCGAATCGCTTCCCGGCAGGTCATCGTGGTGCTGGACGGCCGCGTCTGCGCCGCGGCGGGACATGCGACCACCGCGAGGGCAGCGGCGATCCGGACGATCATCGAAGGCGCCTCCGTAGAGTGCGGACACACGGACAACACAGGCGCATCGGCAGCGCCACCTGCGTCCGTTCGCCACGGATGTGCGTCATGGGGAAAGGCAGCCTCCGCACACGGGTCGGAAGGGGGGGCGTCCTCGCCGAGGGCGCGAGTGTCCGCGATCACGGTGACTGTATCAGGCATCGCCGGGTCTGCGCGTGATGTTCCAGGCCGCCGAGCCCGTGGCAACGGCGACCACCGGGGCGGGGCCCGGGGCGAGCGCCGCGTAGGAGGGCAGGTGTCGCGCTGCGCAGGCCTCCCAAGCATGAGCCCGGGCCACCTCTCGCCCGGCGTTGCGCAGGCGACCGCGCCGCCCCGGCTCCAGGCTTGCCAGCATCGTCGCCGCGATCGCACCGGTATCGTCGGGATCGACCGACAGCGCCTCGCCGGGGGCGAGATATTCGGTGAATGGCGGGCGCGCCGAGACGATGACGGGCGTGCCGCAGGCCATCGCCTCGAGCACGCAGAGGCCGTAGCCTTCCTTCAGGGAGGGGAAGACCAGCGTGTCGGCGGCCCGGTAGAGGCCCGGCATGTCGGCCTGTGCGATCGGCCCGGTTCGGATTACCGGCCTTCCCGGTCCGACCTCCAGGCCCTCGCGCTCCAGCGCGGCGCAGCAACGGGCCTCGTAGCCCGCGTGGTCGAGGAGGGAGGCGCCCCCGGTCACCAAGAGCTGCGCACCGGGAACGCGCCGGCGCAGCATCGCGAAGGCCTCGATGATCGCCAGCGTGTTCTTGCGCGCCTCGAAGCCGCCGACGCTGAGGAAGACCGGGCCCGGCCCGAGCCCGAACCCCCGGCGGAGTTCGGCATCCTCTGCGGCCGCATCGGGGGTGAAGACCGTCCCGTCCACGCCGTTGCCGACCACGTCCGCCTGCGCGCCGTATTCCGCCGCGAGGGTCGCCGCCCAGGTCCGGCTGACGCAGAGCAGCCGCGTGGCATCGACGATCGCCCGTTCCTGCAACTGGGCGAGCTGCGGGTCCGAGAATGTATCGATGTGGTGGACCGTGCGCACGAAGCCCGGGATCAGGCGTCGGCGCGTCAGGGTCGCCAGCGCGTTGCCGCTGATGCCGCAATGGGCGTGGAAGACATCGAATTCGCAGGCGGCCGGCGTCGAGAAATGCGCGAGGAAATCGGCGATCCGGGCACGGACGAGGGCGACGGTCGGCTCGGTGACGGGCTGCCCGGCCACCGACACCACCGGACAGCGCGCGCCGCGGAAGAAGCCCCGGCCGGTCGGGTCGGGGGCGTGGACCACCGCCTCGTGCCCGAGGCCGCACAGGGCCTCGCCGAGCGCCAGGGCATGGACCACGCTGCCGCGGGGATTGGTCGAGTGCGTGAGGATCGCGATGCGCAAGCGGTCGACCATCGGACAGCATACCGAGGCCCGCAGCCGGTCGAGAACTCACGCGCGAAGTCCCGGACCACGCTCTCCGCCGCCCTCTCGGAGATCCGCTCCACCCGGTTCGCATTGATCGTGCCGGTCCGGGACGCAGTGGTCACGATGGCGCAAAAACGTCCGGTTCCGCCTGCTCAGGCGCCAGATCCGAGAGTCCGGGCTATGCGCCAGCCCACCCGTGCCGCGGGTGCCGCATCGGGTGCCGCATGATGAATCGGTCGACGGTAGCGGACCGCCGGTCCGCACTCCTAATTTTGCGTTACGAATGCACTTTCTCTTCAAGCATCCCGCGGAACCGCTCTTTTCAAGCCTATGTGACAGATTGTATCCGTCGGTGACGAGCGCCGGAGCAGTCGGTCCCGTGGCCCAATCGTCGATTCACACCAGTTCCGCCAAGCCGCGTCGCAGGCGTCTGCAGCGCCTGGTGCTGTGTGCGCTCCTCTCGGTCCCGACTGCGGTCCTGGCCTACGCGGACCTGCTGCCCGATTCGCTGGATGTTCTCGGCATCGACCTGCGCGAAAGCCCGGATCTGCCGCACGTCGCCCGGCAGATCGCCATCGGTGCCCCGCTCAAGATCGTGGCCTTCGGCTCGTCGTCCACCGAAGGGATCGGGGCGTCCACACCGGCCAATTCCTATCCGGCGCGCCTGCAGGTCGACCTGCGCAAGAAGCTGCGCGGCATGGATGTCGCCGTAATCAACCGCGGCATCGGCGGCGAACACGTGGACGACATGCTGGCCCGCCTCGACCGTGACGTGATCGCGGCGGAGCCGCAGCTTGTCATCTGGCAGACGGGCAGCAACGATCCCCTGCGCGGTGTCTCGATCGAGCATTTCCGCGAGGCCACGGTCGCGGCGATCCGGCGGATCCGGGAGGCAGGCATCGACGTCGTGCTGATGGAGCCGCAATGGTGCCCGAAGCTCGATTCGACGCCCGGATCATCCCGGTTCCTCCAAGCCGTGCGGGCGATCGGGGACGAGCTCGATGTCCCGGTGATACGCCGCGCCGATCTGATGCACGGCTGGGTCCGCGAGGGGAAGCTGACCACGAAGCAGCTCTTCGCCTCCGACGGGCTGCACATGGCCGATGGCGGCTATGCCCTGCTGGCCCAGGCTGCGGCCGAGTCGATCCTGAACGATGCGGGTTCGGTGCAGACTGCCGAGGCCGTCGCGGAATAGGCGGCTGGACGCGGCCGGCAAAGCTCCCCATCTCGGCACCGACCGAGACCGGAGCGGAACCGTGAGCCAGGACGCATTCAGGTACGATGACAGGGGCGGCCCGCCCCAGATGCACGCAACCACGATCCTGATGGTCCGAAAGGGCGGACGGGTCGTGGTCGGCGGCGACGGGCAGGTGAGCCTCGGCCAGACCATCGTGAAGGGCAATGCCCGCAAGGTCCGGCGTCTCGCCAAGGGCGCGGTGATCGGCGGCTTCGCGGGGGCCACAGCGGACGCCTTCACGCTGTTCGAACGCCTCGAAGGCAAGCTAGAGCAGTATCCCGGCCAGCTGACCCGGGCCTGCGTCGAGCTCACCAAGGATTGGCGGACGGACCGCTACCTGCGCCGCCTGGAAGCGATGATGGTGGTGGCCGACCGGGAGGTGAGCCTGCTGCTGTCGGGCTCGGGCGACGTGCTCGAGCCGGAAAGCGGCGTCATGGCGATCGGCTCCGGCGGCAATTACGCGCTGGCGGCCGCCCGCGCGCTGGAGGACGGCGATCTCGACGCGGAAGCAATCGTCCGTCGCGCCATGGCAATCGCGGCCGAGATCTGCGTCTACACCAACGGAAACCTCGTGATCGAGGCGCTCGATGCGCCCTGAGCATCGGTCGCCGCGCCGGCGGCGACTCTGATGCCGGATCCGAGGGATGCGGCAGATTCGCATTCCGCGATGTCGCCGTGGGGGGACGTTCACCGGCTGCGGCCTGATTTCTGATACTCGCCGATTATTGGCCCCGGTTAACGGGCTATTGAGCAGTTTTCATCAAAATCCGCCTACGAATACGTCACGGGCGGAAGCACGATGAAGATCGGTGGGAAACTCCTCGGCTTTGTGGGCGCTTGCAGCCTGACGACGCTGGTCGTGGCCGGCGTGAGCGTCATGACGCTCCAGCGCTTCGAAGAATCGCTGGCGCGGGCCGAGGACGCTTCGATCCGCGCGCTCAACGCTGCGAACTTCAATCGCCTCGCCGCCGAAGTCACGATGGACTCACGCGGCGTCTACGCCTCGGCCGACCGGGCCGAGGCTGCCAAGTACGCCGATGGCATCCGCAAGGGCCTCGCCGAGATGGATGCGCTGCGCACCGCCTGGGCCCCCCGGGTGATCGAATCCGAGCGTCCTCTGTTCGACGTGATGGCGCGCAACGCCGATGCCTTCCGGACCCTGCGGAATGCGGTCGCCGATGCGGGAGAGCAGATCAGCCCCCGCGCCGCCGCCGATCTCGGCTTCAACGACGCGAACCGCGGCAACCGCAAGGCCTTCCAGACGAGCATCGACGCCCTCGTCACCGGCGGCCGCGCCGAGATGGCCGCGATCAAGGCCGAGACGCAGGATCTTTTCCGGGTGCGCATGCTGCTCCTGCTCGGGCTGGCGCTCGTCGGGACGCTGGTGTGCTTCGCGCTCGGCCTCCTCGTCGGGCAGCGGCAGATCGTCCGGCCGCTGCGGGCGGTCTCCGACGCGATCCAGCGTCTCTCCCGCGGAGACCTCGCCCTTCCGGTCGTCAAGCCGAGCCGCGACGAGATCGGGGCGATCTGGGCGAGCATGCAGGTCTTCGCCGGGACGATGCGGGAGGCGGAAGGCCTGCGGCAGGAACGCGAGCGCTCGGGCGTCGAGGTGGCGACGCTCAAGCGGGCGGAAATGATCGGTCTCGCCGATCGCTTCCAGGGCAGCATCGGGGGGCTCGTCGGTCACTTGGCCGACGCCGCCGCCGGCATGGAGCGCGCCGCCGCCGCCATGGCCGGCAATGCGAAGCACACCGATACCCAGTCCCGCGCGGTGACCCGCGCCGCCGAAACGACCGCCTACAACGTCGAGGCCGTGGCCGCCGCCACGGAGGAACTCGCCGCCACCGCGAGCGAGATCGGCGTCCAGGTCACGCAGACCTCCGATGCCGCGGCCGGCGCCGTCGAGGCGGCCCGCCGCACCCGGACGAGCGTCCAGGCGCTGGCCCGCAGCGCCGACGGCATCGGGCAGGTCGTGTCGCTGATCTCCACCATCGCCGGCCAGACCAACCTGCTGGCGCTCAACGCCACGATCGAGGCGGCCCGGGCGGGCGAGGCCGGGCGCGGCTTCGCGGTCGTCGCCACCGAGGTGAAGGAGCTGGCGACCCAGACCGCCAAGGCCACGGACGAGATCGCCGGGCAGATCGCGGCGATGCGCGCCGCCACCCACGAGGCGATCGTGGCCATCGAGGAGATCGGCGGCACCATCGAGCAGGTCCACGGTATCGCGATCGGCGTCGCCGCGGCGGTCGAGGAGCAGCAGCTCGCCACGCAGGAGATCGCCCGCAGCGTCTCCGAGGCCGCGAGCGGCACACGCGCCGTGACCGAGACGATGGCGCTCGTCCTCGGCGCCGCCCACGAGACCGGCGCCAGCGCGGCCCAGGTCCTCGACGCGGCGGCCGATATCGCCCGCCGCTCGGACGGCCTCGGCAGCGAGGTCGCGGGCTTCGTGGCGCAGGTACGGGCGGCTTGAGCCGAGCGGATGTTGCGTCGCAGCGCGAGGCCCCGTAGGGTCGCGGCATTCGCAAGGACCCGGTGAAAGCCCGGGTGGCTCTTCCGGCCGCCGATCCGCCGGACCACGCATCCGAGACGCACCTCCGACCGCTCCGAATGCGGCCGCGCGTCTCGTGCGGATTTCTCCATGCAACGCAGCACATCCGGAACCGTCGGCGCTCTCGGCCCGTGGTTCTCAAACATCCGCGGCGACACCCTGTCGGGGATCGTCGTCGCCCTCGCGCTTATCCCGGAGGCGATCGGCTTCTCGGTGATCGCCGGGGTCGACCCCAAGGTCGGCCTCTACGCCTCGGTGGTCATCGCCTGCACCATCGCCTTCGCGGGCGGCCGCCCGGCGATGATCTCGGCCGCCACCGCGGCAACCGCGGTGGTGATGGTCGATCTCGTCCGCGAGCACGGCGTGCAGTACCTGTTCGCCGCGACCATTTTGATGGGGGTGATCCAGATCCTCGCCGGCCTGCTCAGGCTCGGCCGGCTGATGCGGTTCGTCTCGCAGTCGGTGATGACCGGCTTCGTCAACGCGCTGGCGATCCTGATCTTCCTGGCGCAGCTGCCCGAGCTCACCGGCGTCACGCCGGCGACCTATGGGCTGATCGCCCTCGGGCTCGCGATCATCTACGGCTTCCCGCGGATCACGCGGGCGGTCCCGTCGCCGCTCGTGGCGATCGCGGTGCTCACCGCGATCACTGCGGTCTTCCACCTCGACGTGCGCACGGTCTCGCATCTGGGCGCCTTGCCCTCGGCGCTCCCGAGCTTCGCGCTGCCGAACGTGCCCCTGACCCTCGAGACCCTGCGGATCCTGCTGCCCTATGCGGCGACTCTGGCGGCGGTCGGCCTGCTGGAGAGCCTGCTCACCGCGCAGATCGTCGACGACATGACCGATACCGGCAGCAACAAGAACCGGGAATGCATGGGTCAGGGGCTCGCCAACATGGCGTCGGCGGTGTTCGGCGGCATGGGCGGCTGCGCGATGATCGGGCAGTCGGTGATCAATGTCTCCTCGGGGGCGCGGGGCCGGTTGTCGACCCTGGTGGCGGGCGCCTTCCTGCTCCTGCTGCTCGTGGCGCTCCAGGACCTGCTCGCCGTGGTGCCGGTGGCGGCCCTGACAGCCGTGATGATCATGGTCTCGCTGAACACGTTCTCCTGGCGCTCGCTGGCGCAGCTGCGGACCAACCCGCTGCCGTCCTCGGCTGTGATGCTGGCGACCGTGCTGGTCGTGGTGGCCACCAAGGACCTCGCGATCGGCGTCCTAGCCGGGGTGCTCCTGTCCGGCGTGTTCTTCGCCGGCAAGGTGTCGCGGCTGAGCCAGGTGACGTCCACGCTCTCGGGCGACGGCCGGACCCGGACCTACCGCGTCACCGGACAGGTGTTCTTCGCCTCGGCCGGCACCTTCTCGGAGGCGATCGACGTGCTCGAGCCGGTGGAGCGCCTCGTCATCGACGTGCACGCCGCGCATTTCTGGGACATCTCGGCGGTCGCCGCCCTCGATCGCGTGGTCCTCAAGGCCCGGGCTCGCGGACGTGTCGTCGAGGTCGTCGGATTGAACGTCGCGAGCGCGACGTTGGTCGAGCGGTTCGGCATGCACGATAAACCGGGATCCGCACCCTCGCCCGCGGCTCACTGAGGCTGCCGTCCCTCGCACGCCGCGGATGCGTGATCCGAGACGGATAAGAGCCACCCGATGCTCTCAGCGTGTGCCTTCATCGCGCGCGTGTGCGGTCATCGGTCCCTCGTCCGGCACGCGCTCTGCACGGCCGTCGACCGCCCTGTCGTTGCGGTCAGGCCATCGTTCTTGCAGTCTGCTACAGCTGCGCGCAGGTGCGGGCGGCCTCTTGCGCGGCGCGGCGCGCGACCCCATTCCGGGCCGGTGGGTCGGGACTTCGGGCCCGGGAACAGGGATGGCAAAGCGGTGACGACGTTCTCTCCGCGCGAGATCGTGTCCGAACTCGATCGCTTCATCGTCGGGCAGCACGACGCCAAGCGCGCCGTCGCAATTGCGCTCCGCAACCGCTGGCGGCGCCAGCAGCTCACCGGTCCGCTGCGCGAGGAGGTGGCCCCCAAGAACATCCTGATGATCGGCCCGACCGGCTGCGGCAAGACCGAGATCGCCCGGCGGCTCGCCCGGCTCGCCAACGCGCCGTTCCTGAAGATCGAGGCGACCAAGTTCACCGAGGTCGGCTATGTCGGTCGCGATGTCGAGCAGATCGTGCGGGACCTCGTGGAGGTGGCGATCGGCCTGACCCGGCAGGTGAAACGAGAGGCCGTGAAGGCGAAGGCCGAGGCCGCCGCGGAAAATCGCATCCTCGATGCCCTCGTCGGTCCGACCGCAAGCCAGGCCACCCGCGACAGCTTCCGGCGCAAGCTCCGGAACAGCGAGCTCGACGACAAGGAGGTCGAGCTGGAACTGACATCGGGCGCGCCCGCGGGGCTGCCGATGTTCGAGATTCCCGGCGTGCCGGGTGCCTCAATGGGTGCGATCAACATCGGCGACATGCTCGGTAAGGCGCTCGGCGGCCAACGCGGCAAGCCGCGCCGGATTCTGGTGCGGGACGCCTACGCGCCGCTGCTGGCCGAGGAATCCGACAAGCTCGTCGACGACGAGGCGCTGGTGCGCGAGGCGATCAGCGAGGTCGAGAACAACGGCATCGTCTTCCTCGACGAGATCGACAAGATCTGCGCGCGCGAAGGCCGGTCGTCCGGCGACGTATCGCGCGAGGGCGTCCAGCGCGATCTGCTGCCCCTGATCGAGGGGACGACCGTGGCGACGAAGCACGGCCCGGTGAAGACCGACCACGTGCTGTTCATCGCCTCCGGCGCCTTCCACGTCTCGAAGCCGGCCGATCTCCTGCCCGAGCTGCAAGGTCGGCTTCCGATCCGGGTCGAGCTGCAGCCGCTGACCGTGGACGATTTCCGCAAGATCCTCACCTCGACCGAGGCCAGCCTGATCAAGCAGACGGTCGCCCTGATGGAGACCGAGGGCGTGACCCTCACGTTCACCGACGACGCGGTGGATGCGCTGGCCCGCGTCGCTGTCGAGGTGAATTCGTCGGTCGAGAATATCGGCGCCCGCCGCCTCCAGACCGTCCTGGAGCGTGTGATCGACGAGATCTCGTTCACCGCCACCGACCGTTCGGGCGAGACCGTGCCGATCGATGCCGCATACGTACGTGCGCGGGTCGAGGATCTGGCGGCCAACGCGGATCTGAGCCGGTTCATCCTGTGAGCGCCGCCGGGCGGCCGGCGCTGCCTTCGACGCTTCTCCCGGTCGCGGCACTGGTCGCCGGCATGGTCTCGCTGCAATGCGGCGCGACTTTCGCCAAGAGCCTGTTCCCGGCCGTGGGGGCGGCCGGTACGGCGGCCCTGCGGGTCGGCTTCTCGGCGCTGATCCTGATGGCGGTGTGGCGCCCGTGGCGGCACAGCATCTCCCGGTGGGACGCGGGCTGGATCGCGCTCTACGGCGCGGCGCTCGGCCTGATGAACCTGCTGTTTTACTTGGCGCTGGCGCGGCTGCCGCTCGGGCCGGCCGTGGCGATCGAGTTCGCGGGGCCGCTAGCGGTCGCGCTGGCCGCCTCTCGCCGCAGGGCCGATTTCCTGTGGATCGGCGTGGCCGTGCTCGGGCTCGGGCTGCTACTGCCGATTTCCTCGACCAGCGCACTGGACCCGCTCGGCGTCCTGCTGGCCCTCGGCGCGGCCGTGGCCTGGGCGCTCTACATCCTGTGCGGCCAGCGCGCCGGTCGGGTCGACGGGGGGCAGGCGGTGTCGCTCGGGATGCTGGCCGCTGCCCTCGTGGCGGCGCCCTTCGGCGTCGCCGAGGCGGGCATAGGCCTTTTTGCCCCCGACATACTGGCTGCAGGACTCGCGGTGGCGCTGATGTCGAGCGCCCTGCCCTATTCGCTGGAGATGGTCGCCCTGCGCCGGCTCGACCGGAAGAGTTTCGGCGTGCTGATGAGCCTGGAGCCGGCGCTTGCCGCCTGCGCGGGCTTCGCGGTCCTGGGCGAACGGCTCAGCGGCATGCAGTGGCTCGCCATCGGGCTGGTGATCGCGGCATCCGCGGGAATCACCGCCAAGGCCCGGCCGCCGCTGACGGAGGCGGTCACGGTGGACCGCTGAGGACGCTTTACTTGCCCGCGAGGACCCGCGAGGCGACGTTGATGTACTTGCGGCCGGCTTCCTGGGCGTGGAGGACGGCGTCGCCGAGATTCTCCTCGTCGCGCACGCTGGCCAGCTTGATCAGCATCGGCAGGTTGATGCCCGCCACCACCTCGACCGAGCCGCCATTCATGCAGGAGAGCGCAAGATTGGAGGGCGTGCCGCCGAACATGTCGGTCAGCACCACCACGCCTTCTCCACTGTTCACGCGACAGACCGCGGACATGATGTCCCGTCGCCGCAGCTCCATATCGTCTTCCGGCCCGATCGTGATCGTCTCGATCTGATCCTGCGGGCCGACCACGTGCTCCAGAGCGGCCTTGAATTCGGTCGCCAACAGCCCGTGGGTGACGAGCACCATGCCAATCATCGACACGTGTTCCAACGTCCTGTGTCTGCCGCCATGTTGTGCATCGCACAGACACCCACAAGGCGATCGCGACTATTTTGCTCGGACATTCCGGCAATCATGCCACGCGCGCACTCCAGGCGCCATGGGGGATCACCACCGTTGCGCGAATCGCCGGACCTGTGCGGCTGCGAAGTCACGGCCGCTGCTTTCGCAGCGCCGCACGCACCAGGAGCGGCGCCAGCCCTGCGGCCCGGACGCCTGGGTCGAGGACGAGGCGCGGCAGGCGGATTCCGAGGATCTCGGCGTCCGCCGGGGGCTCGGGCAGCCGGGGAGACGACGCAACGAGATCGACGACGAGGTGCACGATCGCGTCCGGGCGTGTGGCGATGCCGAGATCCGCAGCGGAGAGGATGCCCTGCCCGCGGATCTCCACTTGGCCCGCGAGCGCGGGATGTGCCCGGGCGCTGAGACGGCCGGCTCGCCCTTCGCAGATGACCCGGTCGTCCCCCACCAGCGCGCCGTCCTCCGCGGCCGCCAGGAGGAGCGCCAGGCACGACTTGCCCGCACCGGACGGCCCGCGAATCAGGACGCCCGCACCGTCCAGCGCCACGCAGGCCGCGTGCAGCGCCGGCATCAGGCGTGGAGCTGGCGCGGTGCGGCGGGCAGGCGCACGATGAAGCGGGCGCCGCGGATCGTCGGCTCGCCGTCCTCGTCCGGCGCGCCGGGGCGATTCTCGGCGCGAATCGTGCCGCGATGGGCCTGCACGATCTGGCGGGAGATCGAGAGGCCGAGCCCGGAATTCTGCCCGAAGCCCTGCTCAGGCCGGTCGGTGTAGAAGCGCTCAAAGATCCGCTCCAGGGCATGCTCGGGGATGCCCGGCCCCTCATCCTCGCAGACCAGCTCGATCTCGCCGCGCACCCGGCGCAGGGCCACGCGCACCTTGGCATCGGAGGGGGAGAACGAGCGGGCATTGTCGAGGAGATTGTTGACCACCTGTCCCAGCCGGCTGTCATGGCCGATGATCGTGAAGGGCGAATCCTGCTCTGAAAGCGACTCCACGTCGAGCTGGATCAGGCAATCCTTGGGGCGCCGGCGCTCGTTGGCCACCGATACCACGGTGGTCAGCAGCTTTCTGAGATCGACGCGCCGCGCCTCGGCGCGGGCCAGCTCGGCATCGAGGCGTGAGGCGTCGGCGATATCGCTGATCAGCCGGTCGAGCCGCTTCACGTCGTGCTGGATGATCGCCATCAGCCTGCCGCGCGAATCGTCCGACTTGGCGAGCGGCAGGGTCTCGACCGCGCTCCGCAGCGACGTGAGCGGGTTCTTCAGCTCGTGGCTGACATCCGCGGCGAAGCTCTCGATCGCGTCGATGCGCCGGTAGAGCGCCTGCGTCATGTCGCGCAGCGCGCCGGAGAGATGGCCGATCTCGTCGGTGCGCTCGGTGAAGTCGGGGATCTCCTCGCGGGTCTTGATGCCCATGCGGACCTTCTCGGCGGCCTCCGCGAGGCGGCGGACCGGGCCCGCGATGGCCCCGGCGAGCAACGCCGAGAGCACGACCATCACCGCGGAGGCGACGAGAAACACCTGAAGCAGGCCGAATCGCTCCGAGGCGATCACGCGGTCGATCGAGTCGCCCTGTGTCGAGAGCAGCAGCGCGCCGCGCACGGAACCGGCGCGATGGATCGGCACCGCCACCGACACGGTGGTCTCGCCGAGCTTGTTGCGGCGGACCAGGCTGCCGCGATTGCCCCCGAGCGCCGCCTGGACTTCCCGGAGCGAATGGCCGTTGACCGGCCCGGTGTCCTCGGGCTGCGCGGTCCGGCTGCCGAACAGGCCGCTCAGCTTGGTCTGGACCGCCTGGAAGGCGGATTCGAGCATCCCCGCCTTGTGCGGCGCGGCCGCGATCGGGTCGGCGCGGCCCGCATCGCCGCGCTTGAACAGGGTCCGCGTATCGAACAGGAGGCCGCCCTCCTGGTCGTAGACCCGGGCGCGGTTGCCGGTGGGGGTGACCAGCCGCGACAGCAGCGGCGCCACCTTCTCGGGGTTGAGCGAGAAGGCGAGCGGCTGCGATTCCTCCTCGGTGGCCTCGCCCGCCTGCTGCTGGAGGAGCTTGTCGGGGTCGATGCGGATCGTGTCGGTGTCCACCGATGCCGAGGCCGCGATGGCACCGGCGATGATCTCGCCCTGGATCGCGAGGCTCTGGATCCGTGCCTGAATCAGTCCCTGCCGGAACTGGTTGAGGTAGAGGAAGCCGACGAGCAGCGCGATCAGCCCGACGAGGTTGAGCACGACGATGCGGCGCGTCAGGCTCGACGAGGCGCGCTGGCCGATGGAATCCCACAGGGCGCGCGGCCAAGCGAGCGGCCGGGAGAGGGTCTGGGTGAACGAGGCGCGGGGCGGGGCGTCCTCGGCCTGGGCGGGGGTACGGGTGGTCACGTGGCGGATCCTGGGATCACGCCTCCTTGAATCGATAGCCGACGCCGTAGAGCGTCTCGATCATGTCGAAGCTCTGATCGGTCACCTTGAACTTCTTGCGCAGGCGCTTGATGTGGCTGTCGATGGTGCGGTCGTCAACGTAGACTTGGTCGTCGTAGGCCGCATCCATGAGGGCGTTGCGGCTCTTCACCACGCCGGGGCGGTGGGCCAGCGCCTGGAGGATCAGGAATTCCGTGACGGTGAGCGTCACGGGCTCGCCCTTCCAGGTGCAAGTGTGGCGTTCTGGATCCATCATCAGAGAGCCGCGCTCCAGCGAGCGGGCCGCCACCTCGGCCTCGCCCCGCGGGGTGGCACCGGGCGCCTCCTTGGCGAAGCGACGCAGCACCGCCTTCACGCGCTCCACCAGCAGGCGCTGTGAGAACGGCTTATGGATGAAGTCGTCCGCGCCCATCTTGAGCCCGAACAATTCGTCGATCTCCTCGTCCTTCGAGGTCAGGAAGATCACCGGAAGGTCGGATTTCTGCCGCAGGCGCCTGAGAAGTTCCATGCCGTCCATGCGCGGCATCTTGATGTCGAAGATGGCGAGATCGGGCGGGGAATGCCGCAGACCGTCGAGCGCGGAGGCGCCGTCCGTGTAGGTCTGGATGCGGTAGCCTTCGGTCTCAAGCGCGATCGACACGGAGGTGAGAATGTTCCGGTCGTCGTCGACGAGGGCGATGGTCGGCATGCGCGGTCCCTGACTGAACGGGCTCAAGCGCGGTCCCGGCTGTTGGCGCGGGCCGCGCTACGTCCCGGCCCCGAGGGGCAGGCGGAAGCGCGAACGTGGCCGGTTTCGGCGCTGGCCGGTTCGCGCGGAGGGACAGGTGCTTTAGTACGGGCGATCGGAAAAAGCGAGCGGCGGTCATAGCTTGGCCGTAACGGCCGATCTGACGCGGGCCAGACTCCTCGTGCGCCGGACACTAGACCGCTAACGTGGCGGGGGCGTGTCGCAGCATTCGGAAACGGGAGAGACCTGATGGGCGAATCGATCACGGACGAGGCCGGGAAACGGGAGCCCGCCCGTCCGCTCCCGGCGGCCGAGGCGCCATTCGACGCCATAGGCCTGTCGCGGACCCTGCTGCGGAGCATCCGTTCGGGCGCCCTGGCGACCGTCGATCCGGACGGGACGCCCTTCGCCTCCCTGGTGACCATCGCCACGGATTCGGACGGCACCCCGCTGATGCTGCTGTCGCGGCTCTCGGCGCATACGCGCAACCTGCTGGCCGACCCGCGCTGCTCGCTGCTGTTCGCACAGGGCGGCAAGGGCGATCCCCTCGCCCATCCGCGGCTCACCGTGGTCGGCCGCGCCGCCCAGACCACCGCGCCGCAGGCACGCGAGCGCTTCCTCGCCCGCCATCCGAAGGCCAAGCTCTACGCCGACTTCCCGGATTTCGGCTTCTTCGCGCTGGCCCCGGAGGCCGGGCATCTCAACGGCGGCTTCGCCAAGGCCGCGACCCTGACCCGCGACGAACTGCTCCTCGACCTCACCGGGGCGGAAGCGGTGGTCGCGGCGGAGCGCGGGGCGGTCGAGCACATGAACGCCGATCATGCGGACGCTCTGGCTCTCTACGCCGCCGGCTCCGGCGCCGAAGCGGGCCTGCCCTGGCGGCTCACCGGTCTCGACCCGGAGGGCCTGGACCTGATGGCCGGCGAACGGACTGCGCGCGTGACCTACCCGGAGCAGGTCTCGGACATGGGCGCCCTCCGGAAAAGCCTCGTGGCGATGGCGACGCAGGCGCGTGGCGCTGCCGCCGGAACCTGACCGACGCACCTGCAACGCTGGTGATCGCAGAAAAGCATGGCGAAGTGCCGCGCGGTGCACCATATCCGCGCTATGAGCGAGATCCAGACAGACACCTACCCCTTCAGCCTCGACGTGCAGCCGGTCGGCGAGGGCGGCTCCATGTACCAGTGGAGCATCCGCAAGCACGGCAAGTTGCATCAGCGCTCGGATCGGAAGCACCCGACCGAAGCGAAGGCCCGCTCCCACGGCGAGGCCGAGATCGAGCGCCTGATCCGCGACCGCGGCCGCTGATCGGCCGTCCGGGTCAAGCCTGACGGCTCGATGCTTCAGATGGGCGGGGGCTGGATGAATGCCGGCTCCCGCAGCCTGATTCGGACGATTGCGGCCCGCCGCTGCCCGGTGTCCCGGTAGGGCGGAACCATCCGTCGCGCTTGGCGCGTTCCCGCGGCGCTGCTATCTCGCGCGTGAGCCGATCCATCCGAACACGCCCAGACGTCAGACGGTGCGCGCCGTCGCGCGCCCGAACGGAATGCCGATGACAACCCCGATCGACACCATCCGCAATTTCTCGATCGTCGCGCATATCGACCACGGCAAGTCGACCCTGGCGGACCGGCTGATTCAGGCTACCGGCACCGTCGCGCTCCGCGACATGAGCGAGCAGATGCTCGACTCGATGGATATCGAGAAGGAACGGGGCATCACCATCAAGGCGCAAACCGTGCGCCTGGAATACCGGGCTCAGGATGGGCGTGATTACATCCTCAACCTGATGGACACTCCCGGCCACGTCGATTTCGCCTACGAGGTGTCGCGTTCGCTGGCCGCCTGCGAGGGCTCGCTACTGGTGGTGGATGCGAGCCAGGGCGTCGAGGCGCAGACCCTGGCCAACGTCTACCAGGCGCTCGACGCCAACCACGAGATCGTCCCGGTCCTCAACAAGGTCGACCTGCCGGCCGCCGAGCCCGAGCGGGTTAAGGAGCAGATCGAGGAGGTGATCGGCCTCGATGCCTCCAACGCCGTGCCGATCTCGGCCAAGACCGGGCTGAACATCGAGGCCGTGCTCGAAGCGATCGTGACCCGCCTGCCACCGCCCAAGGGCGAACGGGACGCGCCGCTCAAGGCGCTGCTGGTGGACAGCTGGTACGACGCCTATCTCGGCGTCGTCGTGCTGGTGCGCATCATCGACGGCGTGCTCAAGAAGGGCATGAACATCCGGATGATGGGTGCCGACGCGGTACACGGCGTCGACCGGATCGGCGTGTTCCGCCCGAAGATGGCCGATATCGGCGAACTCGGGCCCGGCGAGGTCGGCTTCTTCACCGGCTCGATCAAGGAGGTCGCCGATACCCGCGTCGGCGACACGATCACCGAGGACAAGCGCCAGACGTCCTCGATGCTGCCGGGCTTCAAGGAGGTCCAGGCGGTCGTGTTCTGCGGCCTGTTCCCGGTGGACGCCGCCGAGTTCGAGAACCTCCGCTCGGCCATGGGCCGGCTCCGGCTCAACGACGCGTCGTTCTCCTACGAGATGGAGAGCTCGGCCGCCCTCGGCTTCGGCTTCCGCTGCGGTTTCCTCGGCCTCCTTCACCTGGAGATCATCCAGGAGCGGCTGGAGCGCGAGTTCAACCTCGACCTGATCTCCACGGCGCCCTCGGTGGTCTACCGCCTGCAGATGCGCGACGGCGAGGTCAAGGAACTGCACAACCCGGCCGATATGCCGGACGTGATGAAGATCGAGGCAATCGAGGAGCCCTGGATCCGCGCCACGATCCTGACGCCGGACGAGTATCTCGGCGGCGTTCTCAAGCTCTGCCAGGACCGCCGCGGCGTCCAGATCGACCTCAACTATGTCGGCAAGCGCGCCATGGTGGTCTACGACCTGCCGCTAAACGAGGTGGTGTTCGATTTCTACGACCGGCTGAAGTCGATCTCGAAGGGCTACGCCTCCTTCGACTACCACGTCTCCGACTATCGTGAGGGCGACCTCGTAAAGATGTCGATCCTGGTGAACGCCGAGCCGGTGGACGCCCTCTCGATGCTGGTCCACCGCACGCGGGCGGAATCCCGTGGCCGGGCCATGTGCGAGAAGCTCAAGGACCTGATCCCCCGCCACCTGTTCCAGATCCCGGTCCAGGCGGCGATCGGCGGCAAGATCATCGCCCGCGAGACGATCAAGGCCCTGTCCAAGGATGTGACCGCCAAGTGCTACGGCGGCGACATCTCGCGCAAGCGCAAGCTGTTGGACAAGCAGAAGGAAGGCAAGAAGAAGATGCGCCAGTTCGGGCGCGTGGAGATCCCGCAGGAAGCGTTCATTGCTGCGCTGAAGATGGATGATTGAGGCGTTTCTTGCCTCAGCCGTGTCATTCCAGGGCCGCAAAGCGGAGCCCGGAATGACGTCGGGAATTGACTAAACGTCTAGCCCGGCGGCAGCACGTCGATCTGGATGCCGCTGTAATACGCCGCCAGGTTCGCGATATCCGCGTCCGACAGTTCCTTGGCGACCACGTTCATGATCTCGTTCGAACGCTTGCCGTCCCGGTACTCGGTGAGCGCCTTGACCAGATAGGGCTCCACCTGCCCGGCGAGGTTCGGCGCCTCCGGCAGCTTCGAGAGGCCGTCCATCCCGTGGCAGGTCTGGCAGGCCGTCGCGCGCTTCTTGCCCAGCGCCGCGTCGCCCGCCTGGGCGGAGAACGGGACGAGCGTGGCAGCGAGGAGGAGAAGCGGGCGGATCATCGGCGGGACTCGGGTTGCGCGTCGGTGCTATCCTCCCCGTTGCCGGGGGGAGCTTGAGGTGGGGTCATGCGGGAGGCACCGCGGGGCCTCCTCCTGGGATCACCCCCATCCTGGATCCCTCCCCGCGAGGGGGAGGGAAGCGTCGCAGAAAACTACTTCTCGTACGAGATCCGGTAGATCGCCCCGGCGGAATCGTCCGAGACCAGCAGCGAGCCGTCGAGCATCACCGCCACGTCCACCGGCCGCCCGAGATACTCGCCGTCGCCGGTCAGCCACCCTTCCGCGAACGGCTTGACCGGCCCGAGCTTCCCGTCAGCCCCCATAGGCGCGAACATCACCCGGGCGCCCACGGGCTCGGTGCGGTTCCAGGAGCCGTGCTCGGCGATGAAGATGCCGCCCTTGTAGGGCGCCGGGAACTGCTTGCCGTTGTAGAAGGTCATGCCGAGATCGGCCGCGTGCGGCGCCAATTCGGCAACCGGCGCGACCACGTCCGCGGGCGGGGTCTGGTCCTTGTACTCGACGGTGCGCACCGCGCCGCCGCCGTACCAGGGGAACCCGAAATTCTCGCCGGCCTTGGTGGCGTGGTTCAGCTCGCCCGGCGGGGTGTCGTCGCCCATGCCGTCGACCTGATTGTCGGTGAACCAGAGCGACTTGTCGGTGGCGAAATCCATGCCCACCGAGTTGCGGATGCCGGTGGCGAAGACTTCGCGATTCTTGCCGTCGGCGTCGATGCGGATGATGCCGCCGATGCCGGCCTTCCGGTACAGGTCGAGCTTCTCGGGCGGCGGCACGTTGTAGGGCTGGCCCAGCGCGATGTAGGTCTTGCCGTCCGGCCCGACCCGGCAGACCCGGGCGGTGTGGTTGAAGCTCTCCTCGGCAGCGGGGATGAGCGCGCCTTCCTTGACCAGGATGCCGGCGGCGACATCCGGATTCTCGTAGAAGAATTCGGCGGCCGGGAAGGCGAGAACCCGGTTCTGCTCGACGACGGTGAGCACACCGTCCTTCGAGAAGCAGACGCCGTTGGGGATCTTGAACGTGATGCCCGGCGCGAAGGCGCGGACCTCGTCGGCGACCCGGTCCTTGTCGCGGTCGGTGACCGTGTAGACCTTGTTCTTGCGGGTGCCCACGAACAGCACGCCGGCATTGGGGCCGACCGCGATGGCGCGGGCGTCCGGCACCACGGCGTAGAGGTCGATCTTGAAGCCCTCGGGCAGCTTGATCTTGGTGAGCGTCTTGCGGATCGCGTCGGCGCGCCGGCCGGTCTGCGGGATCTCGGGGGCGGCCTGGGTGTCCGTGCTGTGGAAGCCCTGGAGCTTCTCCAGGTCGTCGGTCTTGGTCTTCGTCTCGGCCGGGGCAGCGCCCTGCGCCAGGGCCGGCAAGGCAAGCGCGGGCATGGCGACGCCCGCCCACAGAGCGGCGATGATAACGGATCGCATAGGTCTTCGTCCTCCCGGCCGCCCTTGGTGTCGGGCGCTTGCCGGCTCGGACATAAGCCACGCCTGCGGACGGGCAAGTTGCACTCGTGACGAGGCCGCTCGCCTGTCGCCCGTCAGGCGACCTTGCGCGGCACGAGACGCTCGCTTCCGAGCGCGGCATCGGCGCCGGAGAGGCCGGACTCGGTGTACTCGGCGTCCTCGTTGACCCGCCAGACATCGTGCCGGCGCCGGCCGCAGAGGATGTTCTCCACGGTCAGCATCGCGGTCATCATGGCGTGGTCCTGGTTGTTGTACTTGTGCATGCCGTTGCGGCCGACGAGGTGCAGGCTCGGGAAGTCCCGTTCCAGCTCGCGCCGCACGGTGACGACGTGGCCGGCATAATCCTCGTCGTAGACCGGGTAGGCCTTGGGCTGCCGGACCACGCAGGCATCGACCACGTCGGCCGGGTCGATCAGCCCGATCTGGCCGATCTCGCGCTTGGCCAGCGCCACGAGCGCGTCGTCCGAAGCGGTCCAGAGCCCGTCGCCCTCGAAGCAGAAATACTCGAGACCCAGGCAGGTATGGTCCGCATCCGGGACCATCTCGGGCGACCACGAGCGGAAATTCTGCACGCGCCCGACCTGAACCGACGGATCGTGGATGTAGATCCAGTTGTCGGGGAAGTCCTTCTGTGACTTGGCGATCAGCGCCACGGTCAGGAAGTCGCGGTACTTGAGCGCCCGCGCGTTGAAGGTGCTGAGCGGGCGCGGCCGGATCGCGTCCACGAGTTCGCGCACGGGCGCCGACGAGATCACGTGGCGGGCCGTGAAGGTCTCGCGGCTGCCGTCGGCGCGGCGGGCCGCCACCGTCCAGATGCCGGTGCCGGCGTCGAAGGCGAGGGAATCGACGCCGCGATCTAGGAGCACCCGGCCGCCCTGGGCCTGGATCTTGGCGGCGGCGGCCTCCCACATCATGCCGGGGCCGCGGCGGGGGTAGCGGAACGACTCGATCAGCGTCTTGATGACCGGGCCGTCCGTCCGGGGGGCCTTGCGCAGGCCGAGCGAGCGCTTGACCCCGTCGCGGATCGCCGCACCGAGATCGAGCCCCTTGATGCGCTGCGCCGCCCAATCCGCCGAGATCGCATCGCACGACATGCCCCAGACCTTCTCGGTGTAGGTCTTGAAGAAGATCGAGAACAGGCGCTCGCCGAACTGGTTGCGGACCCACTGGTGGAAGTTCTTCGGCTCGCGCACGGGTCGCATGCGGGCGAAGAGGTAGGAGGCAACGCAGGCCGCGCTGGTGAAGAGGCCGAGATTCTTCAGAGCCTCGAAGGCCTTGAGCGGATAGGCGTAATATCGGCCGCGGTAATAGATCCGCGACAGCCGCGGGCGCTCGATGAAGTCGTTCGGCAGGATTTCATCCCAGAGATCGACCACCGCCTTGGACTTCGAGAAGAAGCGATGGCCTCCGATGTCGAACAGGTAGCCGTTGTGCGAGACGGTGCGCGAGATACCCCCGACCTGCGCCGGATCGCGCTCGAGGACGGTGACCGACCGCCCCTGCTTCGACAGCAGGTAGGCGGCCGTGAGGCCCGCGGGCCCCGCGCCGATCACCAGCGTCTCGGTGTGGTGGCTCATCCCGTGCTCCGGCTGGCATTTCGGCCGGATCGCGCACCGGCTCGGCCGGAGATTGAACGAGGATGGTTAAGGATCCCCATCACGGCGCATTGACTGGTCCTTAAGCGTATGGCGGCACGTTTCGCCAGGCGCTGGTCCGCAGCGCGCACGGGACTCTGAAGCCGATGCCGCCCGCAGTCGTCGCCCTGCCGGCACGGATCGATCTCCGGACCTTCCTGTGGGCGCTCGTCGCCCTGTCGCTGGCGACGATGAGCGCGCCGCCCGAGATCTGGGACACGATCAGACACCTGCGCGTGCCCGATACCGACGACGCCATGCGGCTCGTCGAGGTGCGCGACCTCCTGGGCGGCCAGGGCTGGTTCGACAACGTGCAGTACCGCTTCCTCCCGCCCGTGGGCGTGCCGAGCCACTGGTCGCGCCTCGTCGACACACCCATCGCGGGGCTGATCCTGGTCCTGACGCCGCTTGCGGGCCGGCCGCTCGCCGAGGGTCTGACGGCCGCGTTCTGGCCCCTGCTGCTGTTCGCGCTGTTCTGCGGCGTGCTCTACCGCGGCGTGCGGGACAGCTTCGGCAGCCGCGCGGCGATCCTGGCGATCCTGGTGGCGACCCAGACCTTCGGGATCACGATCCAGTTCCAGCCGGGCCGCGTCGACCACCACAGCGTGCAGATCCTTGCCATCCTGGGTCTCGCCTTCTGCATGATCCGGGGCGGATTTCGACGCGGCCTCGCAGGAGGCTCGCTCGCGGCCCTGTCGCTGGCGGTCGGCCTGGAGGGCCTACCCTACGTCGCGCTCGGCGCCCTCTACCTCGCGGGCGACTGGTGCTGGCGCGGCCGCCCGGCGCTCCCCGTGCTGAACGGCTTCGGCCTGGGCCTCGGCTTCGCGGCGCCGATCCTGTTCGCCGCACAGACGGCACCGGTGCTCTGGTCTGCCACACGTTGCGACGCGCTCGCGCCGCCCTGGCTGTGGCTGACCGCCGGCGGTCTCGGCTTCACGGTGGCGGCTTTTCGCCTCGACCGGCATCTCGCGACGCCGTGGGCGCGCCTCGGCCTCGCGGTATCGTGCGGCGGCGCCCTCATCGGCGGCTTCGCCCTCGCTTTCCCGGTCTGCCTGGAGGGGCCGTTCCCGGGCATGACGCGGCTGGTCCGGACCCATTGGCTGCTCACCGTCAACGAGATGGCCTCGGTGCCGAAAATCGTCGCCCAGGGTCGGTGGGAGATGCTGGTCTTTCACCCGGTCGTGCTGCTCGCCAGCCTCACGGCAGCCTGGATGGCGTGGCGCGGGACGCGGCGACGCGCCTGGTCGGTGGCGGCGCTGTTCCTGTGGCCGGGGCTGATCCTCGGCGCCTTCCAGTTCCGGGGGCTCTACGTCGCTTCCGCGTTCGTGCCGCTGGTGGCGGGCGCGGTGCTCGACCGCGCCCTGGCGCTGGCCGTCGAGCGCGGGGCCGGGGCCCGGCGCTGGGGCATCGTGACCCTCGGCGGCTGCCTCGTGAGCACGCTCTGGCTGGCGCCCGCGGCCTTGGCCGAATGGCTCGCCCCGGCGGCGCGGACGGCACTCGATCCGGCGGGCGCGATCGCCTGCCAGGGCGACGCGGCCGTGCGGCCCCTGGCGGCGCTGCCCGCCGGGACCGTGCTGGCGCCGATCTTCCTGGGCCCGTCGATCCTTCTGCGCACACCGCACACGATCGTGGCCGCCCCGTACCACCGGGCGATTCCGGGCCTCACCGCGGCCATCGAGGGCCTGGGCGGGACCGAGGCGGACCTCGACCGCGTGCTCGCAGACTTCGGGATCCGCTACCTCGTGGCCTGCCCGGCCCGACCGGCCGACGATCTCCAGGCCGAGCCAGCCTACGCGACCCGCCTCGCCCGCGGCGAGGTCCGGTCCGACCGGCTCCAGCCCGTGGACCTGCCCGGGCCCCTGAAAGTCTGGCGCGTGGTACGCTGACCGGTCAGAGCAGACGGCGATCGAGCCGGATGATCCGGCAGGGATCGCCGGCCGCGGCGGGCGGCTCGTGCGGCGCGCGGACCAGCAAGGCCTCCGCGCGGCCGAGCACCGCCAGCATCGAGGAATCCTGGCGCTGCTCCGGCGTCGCCACAGGCAGCCGGCCGGGCTCGACCGCGAGGCTCGCGCGCATGTAGTCGGCGCGGCCATCATTGGCCGGAAGGTCGCGACCCAGCGTCGCCGGCTCGCTGCGGTCGGCGCCGGCCTGCGGATCGCCCTGCAGGGCCCGAATCGCCGGCACCACGAACAGCAGCCCGCAGACAATGGACGAGACCGGGTTCCCCGGCAGGCCGATGACCAGCATGTCGCCGAGGCGCCCGTGCATCAGCGGCTTGCCCGGACGGAGCGCCACTCGCCAGAACCCGAGTTCCAGGCCCTCCCGGGCCAGCGCCGCCTGGACGAGATCGTGGTCGCCCACGGAGGCGCCGCCCAGCGTCACCAGCAGGTCGGCCCGGGCCTCCCGGGCCCGGCGGAAGGCATCCTCCAGGGCGCCGTGATCGTCGGCGGCGATTCCCAGATCGATGATCTCGGCCCCCGCCTCTGAGGCGAGCGCGGCCAGGGCGAGGCTGTTCGAGGCGACGATCTGGTCCCAGGCCGGCGCGGCGCCGGGCTCCACCAGTTCGTCGCCGGTGGCGAGGATCGCCACCTTGGGCCGGCGTCGGACCGAGAGGCGCGGATGGCCAGCCGCCGCCGCCAGTGCGAGGCGGCGGGCATCCAGGCTCATTCCGGCCGCCAGCAAGGTCTCCCCCGCGCTGAAATCGAGGCCGGCGCGGCGGATGAACCGATTCGGTTCGGCCGGCTCGAGCACCCGGACCGTCGCCCCTTCGGCCTGGGCGTCCTCCTGGATCAGGATCGCGTCCGCACCGTCCGGCACCGGCGCGCCTGTGAAGATCCGCACCGCCTCACCGGGGCCGATGCGCCCGGAAAAGCCGTGGCCGGCCGCGCTGGTGCCGATCAGCCGCAGGCTCGCCCCCGCGACATCGGCATCGGCGCCGCGCAACGCGTAACCGTCCATGGCGGAGGCCGGGAACGGTGGCTGTGTGCGCACGGCAGTGACATCGGCGGCGAGCGTGCGGCCGGCGGCCTGGGCCAGCGGGACGGTCTCGGCCGCCACCGGGCCGGCGACGCTCGCCAGGACCCGCGCCAGCGCCTCGGCGACAGGGATCAGGCCGCCGGTCACGGGGCTTCACGCGCGGCAGGCGCCCGGTAGGCACCGGAGCGGCCGCCATCCTTGGCCACCAGCCGGATGCCCTCGATCCGCATGCCGCGGTCGACCGCCTTGACCATGTCGTAGACCGTGAGGCAGGCGACCGAGACCGCCGTCAGCGCCTCCATCTCGACGCCGGTCGGCCCCTGGACCCGCACCTCGGCGGCGATGCGCAGCCCGGGCAGCGCATCGTCCGGCTCGCACTCGACCCGCACCTTCGACAGGAGCAGCGGGTGGCAGAGCGGGATCAGCTCGTGCGTGCGCTTGGCCGCCATGATCCCGGCGAGCCGCGCGGTACCGATCACGTCGCCCTTCTTGGCATCGCCCTCGCGGATCAGCGCCAGGGTCTCGGGCCGCATCACCACGCTTCCCTCGGCCCGGGCGGTCCGGTCGGTGGCGGGTTTGTCGGTCACGTCGACCATGTTGGCCGCGCCGCTGGTATCGAGATGCGTGAGCGTCGAACCCGGCTGCATCGCTCAGCCCTTCTTGCGGGTCTTGCCCGTCCTGGAATCCGGGTCTGCCCCGCTCTCCGCATCGCCGAACAGCAGCGTCCGGGTCGCCTGCGTCACGTCCGCCTGCCGCATCAGGCTCTCGCCGACCAGCACGACGCCGAGACCGTGCTGGCGGAGCCGCTCCACGTCGGCATGGTCGCCGATGCCGCTCTCGGCCACGGCGATCCGATCGTCCGGGATGCCGGGGCCAAGCCGGATCGCGGTCTCGAACGAGACCTCGAAGGTCCTGAGGTTGCGGTTGTTGATCCCGATCAGGGCCGTGCCGAGAGGGAGCGCCCGAGTCAGCTCGACCTCGTCATGGACCTCGACCAGCACATCCATGTCGAGTTCGCGCGCGGTGGCCACCAGGGCCTCGGCCTCGTCGTCATCCAGGCAGGCCATGATGACGAGGATGCAGTCGGCGCCCCAGGCCCGCGCCTCGTAGACCTGATAGGGCTCGAACAGAAAATCCTTGCGCAGGGCGGGCAGCCCGCAGGCCGCCCGCGCCTGGGTCAGGTATTCCGGCCGACCCTGGAACGAGGGTTCGTCGGTGAGCACCGACAGGCAGGTGGCGCCCCCCGCCTCGTAGGCGCACGCCAGGGTCGCCGGGTCGAAGTCGGCCCGGATAAGGCCCTTCGAGGGCGAGGCCTTCTTCACCTCGGCGATGAGCGCCGGGCGCCCCTCGGCGAGATGCGCCCGGATCGCCGCCGCGAAGCCGCGCACCGGCCCGGCCTGCGCTGCGCGACGCTCCAGCTTGGCGAGCGGCACCCGCAGCTTCGCCTCGGCGATCTCGCGGCGCTTGTACGCCTCGATCCGTGCCAGCACGTTGGGCCGCTCGGGGGGCGCGTCGGCGACGCCTTCCTGGGCGGCCGAATCCTGCGTGAGCGAACTCATCGGCACTCCTGCCCGTTCGAGCGATCGTTCGAAGCCTTGACGAGGCGGGCGAGGGTCACCCGGGCTGCCCCGGAATCGACCGCATCCTGCGTCCGCGCGAGCCCTTCCGCCAGGGTCGAGGCCGCCCCCGCGACGACGAGAGCAGCGCCCGCATTGAGAACGGCAATGTCCCGGTAGGCGTTGCGCGCACCCGACAGGACGGCTTCGAGGGCGCGGGCGTTGTCGGCGGGATCGCCGCCGCGCAATTCCTCGGACGCGCGCAGCGGCAGGCCGAGCTCGCGCGGGTCGATGGTGAAGCGGGAGAGCCGGCCGTCCTCGAGCGCGACGACGCGGGTCGGCCCGGTGACGGTGATCTCATCGAGCCCGTCGGAGCCGTGCACGGTCCAGACCCTGCGGCTGCCGAGTTCGGCGAGGACCCGGGTCAGCGGCTCGGCGAGCGCCTCCTGGGCCACGCCGAACAGCTGGTAGGCCACGCCCGCGGGATTGCAGAGCGGCCCCAGCAGGTTGAAGATCGTGCGCACCGGCAGCTCCGAGCGCACCGCCGCCACGTGGCGCATGGCGCCATGATGGGCCTGGGCGAACAGAAAACACAGGTTGGCCTCGGCGAGGCAGCGGGCCTGCTGCTCGGCATCGAGCCCGAGCCGGACGCCGAGGGCCGCCAGCACGTCGGCGGCGCCGGAGCGCGAGGTCGCAGCGCGGTTGCCGTGCTTGGCCACGGGAACGCCGCAGGCGGCCACCAGGATGGCGGCGAGCGTCGAGACATTCACGCTGCCGGAATGGTCGCCGCCGGTGCCGACCACGTCGATCGCACCCACCGGGGCGGTGATGCGGGTCATGCGGGCGCGCATGGCCTCGGCCGCGCCGACGATCTCCTCGACGCTCTCGCCGCGCACTTTCAGGGCTGCAAGGAAGGCTCCTGCCTGGACCGGTGTCACGTCGCCCGACAGCAGGTCGTCGAAGGCCGCGCGCGCTTCCGCGCGGTCGAGGGCAAGGCCCCCGGCGACCTTGGCGAGATGGGGTCTGAAGCTGTCCATGCGCTCTGTCGGAGGGCCGCCCCGGCCTCCTGGCGTCAATGCACGTCGGCGCGGTTCCTGTCACGCGCCGCGTTCCAGGCGGCGGCGAGATCAAGGAAGTTCTGCACGATCTCCGTGCCGTGCTGCGACCGGATGCTCTCCGGGTGGAACTGGACCCCATGCAGGGGACGCTCGGCGTGCTCCAGCCCCATGATCAGTCCGTCCGCTTCGGCGGTGACGCGCAGCGTCTCCGGGCAGGTCGCGCGGTCGACCACCAGCGAATGGTAGCGCGTGGCCTCGAAGCTGTCGTTGAGCCCGCGGAACAGCCCGCGGGCGCCGTGCCGGATGGTCGAAACCTTGCCGTGCAGCGGCAGCGGAGCGCGTACCACGTCGCCCCCGAAAGCCTGCCCGATCGCCTGGAGGCCGAGGCAGACGCCGAAAATCGGGATCTCGCCCGACAGCGCGCGCACAACGTCGAGGCAGATGCCCGCCTCGTTCGGCGTGCAGGGGCCGGGCGAGAGCACGATCGCGTCCGGCGCCTTCGCGCGGATGTCGGCCACGGTGAGCGCGTCGTTGCGGGCGACCTCGATGGAGCCGCAGAGCGGCCCGATCAGGTGCACCAGATTCCACGTGAAGGAATCGTAGTTGTCGATGACGAGGACGTTGGGCATCGCGGCGGCACGTTCGGGCATGACCGCGATGTGACCGCTCGCATCCGTCCGGTCAACCGGCCCTACTGCCCGCGCTTGGCCTGGGCGGCGAACCGCACCGCCTCCTCGGCGGCGCGGAACAGCGCCTTGGCCTTGTTGACGCATTCCTGCTGCTCGGAGGCCGGGTCGGAATCGTAGACGATCCCGGCACCGGCCTGGACGTGCATCCGCCCGTCCTTCACCACGGCGGTGCGCAGAACGATGCAGGTGTCCATCTCACCCCGCGCGCCGAAATAGCCGATGCAGCCGGCGTAGGGCCCGCGCTTCTCGCGCTCCAGCTCGTCGATGATCTCCATGGCCCGCACCTTCGGGGCGCCCGAGACCGTGCCGGCCGGGAAGCCCGCCGCCAGCGCGTCGAGGGGATCGTGGCGCGGGTCGAGGTCGCCCTCGACGTTCGACACGATGTGCATCACGTGGCTGTAGCGCTCGATGAAGAACGAATCGGTCACCCGCACGCTGCCGATCCGGGAGACCCGGCCGGCATCGTTGCGGCCGAGATCGAGCAGCATCAGGTGCTCGGCCCGCTCCTTCGGATCGGCCAGCAGTTCCTCCGCGAGCGCCGCGTCCTCGGCCGGTGTCGCACCGCGACGGCGGGTACCGGCGATGGGGCGCACGGTGACGGTGCCCTCGCGGACCCGCACGAGGATCTCCGGCGACGAACAGACGATCTGGAAGCCCTCGAAGTCGAGGTAGCACAGGAACGGTGCCGGGTTGGTGCGCCGGAGCGAGCGGTAGAGGCTGAAGGCGGGCAGCGTGAACGGCGCCGAGAAGCGCTGGGACAGCACCACCTGGAACACGTCGCCCGCGACGATGTACTCCTTCGCTCGCGCCACCATGGCGGCGAAATCGCCCGGCGTCGTGTTCGAGACGGGCTCCGGATGGGCGACCGCCGCGAGATCCACACGCGCATCGATCGGCAGCGGCCCTTCCAGGGCGGCCGCCACGCGGTCGAGGCGCTCGAGCGCGCCCTCATAGGCTGCGAGCGCGGAGACGCCCGCTTCGGGACGCACCGGCGAGACGACGGTGATCAGATCGCGTACGGCGTCGAACACCACCATGACACGCGGGCGGATCAGGATCGCGTCCGGGACGCCCAGCGGATCCGGGTTCGGCTCGGGCAACCGCTCCATGGCGCGGACCATGTCGTAGCCGAGATAGCCGAACAGGCCGGCGGCCATCGGGGGCAGGTCCCGTCCGTCAACCGCGCCGACCGCGCTCTCGGCGATCAGCGCCCGGAGGCTCGCCAGCGGCAACCGGTCGTCCGGCTCGAACTGGGTGAGGTCGGCGCCGCGCGCGATCGCGGAAGCGCCGCCCTGGCAGCGCCAGATCAGGTCCGGATCGAGCCCGATCATGGAGTAGCGGCCGCGCACCGCTCCGCCCTCGACCGATTCGAGCAGGAAGGCCGGGCCCGCGTGCCGGGCGCGCAGCTTGAGGAATGCGGCGACCGGCGTCTCCAGGTCGGCCACCAAGCTCAGTTCGACGAGGCTCGGCTGCCCCGCCTCGTAGCGTCCGGCGAAGGCCGCGTAGTTGGGCGCCTCGGCCATGACCCTCAATACTCGCCGCCGAGGGCGCGGCGCAGGGCCGCCTGGTCGATCTTCACGCCGGAGTTCTTCTGGACCTCCGAGATGTACTGGGACAGCACGTCGTCGGCGAGCGCGGCCTGAAAGCTCTGCGCGATGGTCTTGTCGCTCGGACTGTCGGCCACGAAGGCCGGCATCGTCGCCGAAGTGACCTTGAACACCGCCCGCGAATCGCCCGCCGCCGCGGTGCCGGCCTTGCCGACCGGGGTCGCGAAGATCAGGTTCACGTCGTCCGTGGTCAGCATGTCCTTGGCCTGGTTGCGCGACAGGTCCTGCGCCTCCTGCGTGTTGACGCCGACCTCTTGGCCGACCGCCTCGATCGTCGCGCCCGCGTTGAGCTTCTCAACCAGCTCGCGCCCCTTGGACTGGAGCCGCTTGGAGATCTCGGCGGCGGTCCAGCCGGCCTTCACGCCGTCCTTGACCTCGTCGAGGGGCTTGTCGTGCGCGGCGTCGATGCCGGTCACGTCGTACCAGACGTAGCCGCCGGCCTTGGTGCGCAGCGGCTCGTTGTCGCCGCCGATCTCCGCGCGGAACAGGGCCGGCAGGGTGGTCTCCGGATCGGGAATGTCGGCGACGCGCCGCCCGTCGGGCCCCTTGCCCTGGAGATCCACGGCCTTCACCGTCACGAGCTTGAGCGCGCGCTCGGCGGCGATATCGGAAAGGGGCTTGGCGCCGGCGCGCTGGTCCTCGATGGCGTCGCGGGTCGTCTCCATGGCGTCGCGGGCGCGGGCCAGGGCCAGCCCCTTGCGGATCTCACCCTCGACCTCCGCGAACGGCTTGACGGTGCCGGGCTCGATCTTGGTCACGCGCAGGAGCACCGTGCCGAAGCGGCCCTGGACCGGCCGGCTCACGCCGCCCTCGGGCAGCGCGAAGGCGGCATCGGCCACGACCTTGTCGAACAGTTCGGCCTTGGTCAGCGTGCCGAGGGTCAGATCCTGGCCGCCGTTGCCGCGCTCGTCGGCCACGGCCTCGAACGTCTTCGAGCCGTCCTCGATCGACTTGCGTGCGGCCTCGGCGGCGGTCGCGTCCGGGAACACGATCTGCTGGATCGTGCGCTTCTCAGGGCTGCCGTAGCGGGCCTTATTCAGGTCGTAGGCGGCGTGCAAATCCGAATCGCTGATTGCGTCGGGCTTGGCCATCGCCTCGGGATCGACCACCAGCAGGTTGGCCGCCCGGAATTCGGGCGCCCGGAAGCCGGACTTGTTGGCGTCGTACCAAGTCTTCAGCTCCTCGTCCGTCGGGTCCGGGATCTGCCCGGCCACCGAGGGGGTCAGCATCAGGTAGGACGCGGCGCGGCGCTCCGTCGTGTAGCGGTGCACGGCCTCGCGCATCGCCACGGGCACGTGCAGGTCGGACGAGACGGCCTCGGCAAGCTGCAGCCGGGCGATCACGGCGCGCTGCTCGCGCACGAACATCCCCTCGTTCAGCCCGGCCCGCTGGAGAGTCTGGTAGAACAAGGCGGGCTCGAACTGGCCCTGCTGGTTCTGGAAGCTCTTCTCCTCGTGGATCGCCCGGATCACCGAGGCGTCCGGCACGCCGAGGCCGAGATCGTGCGTCTTCTGGTCGAGAGCGGCCTCGGTGATCAGCTGAGACATCACCTGCCGGTCGAGCCCAAGCATGCGCGCCTGGTCGGGGGTGATCGCGCGCTTCAGCTGCGCCTGATAGCGCTGCATCTGGTTCTGATAGGCTTGGCGCACCTGCTCGGCGGTGATCGGCGTGCTGCCGACCGTGGCGACATTGTTGCTCGAGCCGCCGCGGAAGAACTCCTCGACGCCGAAGATGCCGACGCCCGCGATCAGCAGCGTGAAGATGATCGTCAAAACGATCTTGCCGAGCCAGTGCTGGCTGGCGTTGCGGATGCCCTGAAGCATGGTCTGTGATCGGATACCTTCGGCGCCCGACCCGTCGCCGGGCCGGCGCCATCCCTGAGAGCCGACCGCGATAGACCATTCGCGCCCACAGGCAAAGGCTCACCCGTTCGGACGGTTTGCGCGCTCAAACTCGCTCTGGTAGGCCCCGTCGACCCCAGAAAAGCCGGGGCAGAGCGAGGGCGGGGCGAGGGCAAGGGATGACGGACACGGGGCGGAGGCCGCTGGTCGCCGGCAATTGGAAGATGAACGGGACGCGGGCCTCGATCCAGGTGGTCGAAGCAATCCGCGACGGTCTCTCGCCGGACCTGGCCGCTCGCATCGACGTGCTGATCTGCCCGCCCGCGACGCTGATCGGCTCCTGCGTGGCCGCCGCCGCCGGGTCGCCGATCGCCATTGGGGGCCAGAACCTGCACGCCCGCCCGAGTGGGGCCTTCACCGGTTCGATCTCGGCCGAGATGCTCGCCGACCTCGGCGCCAAATACGTCATTGTCGGCCATTCCGAGCGCCGGGCCTACCACCACGAGACCGATGACGGCGTCCACGCCAAGGCGCTCGGCGCACGGCGCGCCGGTCTGTGCGGGATCATCTGCGTCGGCGAAACCATCGAGGAACGCGAGCAGGGCCGCGCCCTCGACATCGTCCGCGCCCAACTTGCGATCGGCCTGCCCAAGGGCGCCACCGCCGCCGACACGGTGATCGCCTACGAGCCGGTCTGGGCGATCGGCTCGGGCCGTACGCCGACGCCGCGCGACATCGCCGAAGTCCACGCGTCTCTGCGGGAGATGCTCGACAAGCTCGTCGGCGACGAGGCACACAGGATCCGCATTCTCTACGGCGGCTCGGTCAAGCCCAGCAACGCACGCGAGTTGATGACGGTGGAGAACGTCGACGGCGCGCTGGTCGGCGGCGCGAGCCTCGTCGCCGAGGATTTCCTCGGGATCTGCGCCGCCTACGTGTGAGCGTCAGAGCTTGTACGCCTGACGCGCCATCAGTCGCCAGCCGGCGCCGTCCCGGTGCCAGACCTGCATCACCCCGATATGGACCGGGGAGGTCTTGCCGTCCGAGACCACCTCCCCGGTGAACACGTGCCGGGCGATGGCGTCGTCACCGAGCACCGAGACCGAGCGGTCCGACAGGGTGATGCCCGGAAAGCGCGAGCGGCCGCTGGTCAGCGCCTCGATGAAGGCCGCCTTATCCTGCACCAAACCGCTGGAATGGCCGTAGCTGAGCCCGTCGAGGACGAGGCCGTCGAGGGCGCGTCCGTCCGCGGCGAGCAAGGCCTTGGTGAGGGCATCGACTGCCGCCTCGACCGGAGCGCCCTGACCGGAGGCGTCCGGCCCGGCGGCCTCGCTGGTGCGCGCGCGCAAAAAGACCGGCGTGGCGACAGCGGCGGCGAGCGCCGAACGGCGTGACATGGACATGGCTGGCCTCCCAGGCGCGGCGGCGCGTTCGGTGCACCGCCCTTCCCGCTCGTCAGAGCACGGCCGGTCTCCGGGCGCGAGGGCTGGCGGGAACAGCGGGGGGCGGTTCGTCAAGTTGGCGGCAGCCGGCGAGTGGTGTATGGCCGAGCACAGAATTGCGGCCGGCGCGCTTGAGCCTCGGCCGCCGCGCGCCCCCCGGCCGGTCCTGACGCCGGCCTCTCGGGACCGACGCGCGCAGCTGAACGAGATTCCGGAACACCGATGCAGACCGTCCTGATCGTCGTACACCTCATCATCGTGCTCGCGCTAATCGGCGTCGTGCTGCTGCAGCGCTCCGAGGGCGGACTGGGGCTCGGCGGCGGTGGCGGTGGCGGCGTCGCCGGCTTCATGACAGGCCGCGGCCAAGCCAACGCCCTGACGCGCGCGACGGCGATCCTGGCCGCCCTGTTCTTCGCAACCAGCCTGACGCTCGCCGTGCTGTCGCACCGGACGGCCGCGCCGAAGTCGATTCTGGACACCGGCGCGTCGCAGCCCGCGGGTCAGCCGGCCAAGCAGCCCACCGGCGCCGACAATCTGCTCGACACGCTGCGCCAGCAGCAGGACCGGGCGCCGGCGACCGCTCCGGCCCAACCGGCGGTTCCCGAAGCGCCGCAGTCGCGCTAACGGTCCGGAGACCGACAGGGCGCGCCGGGAACGGCCCAGCGCCTCATCACATCGCTGACGGCTCGGCGGGGCTGTCTCCTGCGGCCCGTCCCCCGCTGCCGGGCGATCCCCAGCCATGCGTGGGCCGGCCGACTCGTCGTTTGGCAAATGCCGGCACCTTCTTTATGGACCGAGGCCCATGACGCGGTACGTTTTCATCACCGGCGGCGTGGTTTCCTCTCTCGGTAAGGGGCTCGCCTCCGCGGCTCTGGCCGCAGTGCTTCAGGCCCGGGGCTACCGGGTCCGGATGCGCAAGCTCGACCCCTATCTGAACGTCGACCCGGGCACGATGAGCCCGACCCAGCACGGCGAGGTCTTCGTCACGGATGACGGGGCCGAGACCGACCTGGACCTCGGCCATTACGAGCGCTTCACCGGCGTGCCGGCGAGCCGGGCCGACAACATCACCACGGGCCGGATCTACCAGGACATCATCGCCAAGGAGCGGCGCGGCGACTATCTCGGCGCCACGATCCAGGTGATCCCTCACGTCACCAACGCGATCAAGGACTTCGTCCTCGACGGCAACGACACGTTCGATTTCGTCCTCGTCGAGATCGGCGGCACGGTGGGCGACATCGAGGGGCTGCCGTTCTTCGAGGCGATCCGCCAGCTCGGCCAGGAGCTTCCGCGCGGCACCTGTTGCTACGTCCACCTGACGCTGCTGCCCTACATCCCGTCGGCGGGCGAGCTGAAGACGAAGCCGACGCAGCACTCCGTGAAGGAGCTGCGCTCGATCGGCATCCAGCCCGACATCCTGCTCTGCCGCTGCGACCGGCCGATCCCGGTCGAGGAGCGCCGGAAGCTGGCGCTGTTCTGCAATGTTCGCGAGAGCGCGGTGATCGAGGCCCTGGACGTCGCGTCGATCTACGAGGTGCCGCTTTCCTACCGGACAGCCGGCCTCGACCGGGAGGTGCTCGGTCATTTCGGCCTGGAGCACGGCGAGGAGCCGGATCTCGGCCGCTGGCGCACCATTTCCGAGCGCGTGCGCAACCCCGAGGGCGAGGTCTCCATCGCCATCGTGGGCAAGTACACGGGGCTCAAGGACGCCTACAAGTCGCTGACCGAGGCCCTGACCCACGGGGGCATCAGCCACCGGGTGAAGGTCAACCTCGAGTGGATCGAGGCGGAGGTGTTCGAGCGTGAGGATCCCGCGCCGTTCCTGGAAGGCATCAACGGAATCCTGGTGCCCGGCGGCTTTGGCCAGCGCGGCGCCGAGGGCAAGATCCGTGCGGCCCGCTACGCCCGCGAGAAGCGCATCCCCTATCTGGGCATCTGCTTCGGCATGCAGATGGCGGTGATCGAGGCGGCCCGCTCGCTGGCCGGGGTGCCGGATGCCAACTCGACGGAATTCGGTGCGACCTCCGAGCCGGTCGTCGGCCTGCTGACGGAATGGCTGCGCGGCAACGAGTTGGAGCGCCGTGCGGCGGCCGGCGACCTCGGCGGCACGATGCGGCTCGGTGCCTACGAGGCGCAGCTCGCACCCGATTCCAAGATCGCCGCGATCTACGGAACCGAGCGGATCTCCGAGCGCCATCGCCACCGGTACGAGGTCAACATGGCCTATCGCGAGCGGCTGGAGGCCAAGGGCCTGCGCTTCTCCGGGCTCTCCCCCGACGGGCTGCTGCCCGAGACGGTGGAGCATGTCGGGCACCCCTGGTTCATCGGCGTGCAGTTCCACCCCGAGTTGAAGTCGCGTCCGTTCGAGCCGCATCCGCTGTTCAAGGGATTCGTCGGCGCCGCGATCGAGCAGAGCCGGCTGGTCTGAGCCGCGGCGGCGCGCCGCTCCTCGCGCGTCGGCCCGGCACCCTATATCGGTCGGACCGTGACCGAGATCCTTTTCTACCATATGCAACGCCAGCCCCTGGAGAAGGTGCTGCCGAATCTCGTCGAGCGCTCGCTCGGCCGGGGCTGGCAGGCCGCGATCCAGGCAGCGAGCGAGGAGCGCTTGCAGGCGCTCGACGACCACCTCTGGACCTATTCGGACGAGAGTTTCCTGCCGCACGGCACCGACCGCGACCCCGACGCGGCCGGCCAGCCGGTGGTGCTGACGCTGCGCGACGTGAATCCCAACGCAGCGTCGATCCGGTTCCTGGTCGAGGGCGCCGACCTGCCGCCGGACGCGGAGCAGTACGAGCGCATCTGCATCCTGTTCGACGGCACCGACCAGGATGCCCTGCTGCGCGCGCGCGAGCAGTGGCGTCAGGCCAAGGAAGCAGGCCATACGGTCGCGTACTGGCAGCAGGACGATTCGGGCCGCTGGAACAAGAAGGCTTGACCGTGGCCCTCAGCAACCCTCTCGCGCGCGCCGCGCTCGCACTCACCCTCGCGTTGGCGGTGCCCCTTCCGCTCCGCGCCGAGGCCGAGCCGCATGCCGCCCCTCATGCGGAGGCGAAACCGGAAACCAAGCCGGCGCAGCGCGCTCCGGAGGGCCGGCGCCTGCCGCCCGACTCGGTCACCCGTCAGAGCGTCACGCTCCCGAACGGAAAGACGTTGGACTTCACCGCCACGGCCGGCAGCCTGCCGCTCGTCGACGAGGGCGGGAAGCTCCAGGCCGAGATCGCCTACGTCGCCTACACGATGGCGCCGGAGGCCGGCCGCGAGCGACCGGTGACGTTCGCAGTCAATGGCGGCCCGGGCGCCTCGTCCGCCTACCTGAACATCGGGGCGATCGGCCCCTGGCGGCTGCCGGTCGGCGGCGACAGGATCAGCCCGTCGCAGCCGGTGGCGCTCACGCCCAACGACGGCACCTGGCTCGCCTTCACGGACCTCGTCTTCATCGATCCGGTCGGTACCGGCTACAGCCGCGCGGCGGACGGTAACGGCAAGACGTACTGGACCGTCGATTCCGACGCCTCCACCCTGGCGGCCGCCATCGCCCGCTATCTGCGTGTGAACGACAGGATGGCGAGCCCGAAATTCTATGTCGGGGAGAGCTACGGCGGGTTTCGCGGTCCGCTGATCACCGAAAAGTTGCAGGAGGATGTGGGTATCGGCCTGTCCGGCATGGTGCTGCTCTCGCCGGTGCTCGATTTCGGCTGGCTCGAGACCCCGCGCACCAACCCCTGGGGCTACGTGCTAAAGCTGCCCTCGCTCGCGGCTGGCGCGCTGGAGCGGGCCGGCACCGTACCGACGCAGGCCCTGCTCGGCGAGGCCGAGTCCTACGCCTCGGGGCCCTACCTGGCCGACCTGCTCAAGGGTCCGGGCGACGCGGCCGCCGTGGCGCGGATGACCGAGAAGGTTGCGCCCCTCGTCGGCCTCGATGCCGCCCTCGTTCGGTCGCAGGGCGCGCGTCTCTCCACCCGCAGCGTCCAGCGCGAGATCGACCGCCCGGACGGCCGCGTGACCAGCGCTTACGACACCGGGATCACCGGCTGGGATCCCAACCCGGACGCGGCGCAATCGAACTTCGACGATCCCCAGCTGACCGCCCTTCAGGCGCCCCTGACCAGCGCGATGCTCGACCTCTACGCACGGACCCTCAAGTGGCCGGTGCCGAACATGCGATACGAGCTGCTGAACAACGCGGTGAACCGCGGATGGACCTGGGGATCGAGCCGGCAGGCCCCGGAGGTTCTCTCGAACCTCAAGAGCGCGTTGGCTTTGGACGGGCGCCTGCGCGTCCTTGTGGCCCACGGCTTCACCGACCTGGTGACGCCCTACTTCGCCTCTAAGCTTCTGCTCGCACAGGTACCACCCTATGGCGGCGGCCGCGTGGACCTCGCGGTCTATCCGGGCGGCCACATGTTCTACACGCGGCCGGATTCCCGAGCCGCGTTCAGGCGGGACGTCGAGCGGCTGTTCCGAGAAACCGTGGAGGCGCGCGCGGCCGGCTCCGCGCCGGCGGCCGGGGCGCCGGCCGAGAGCCTCAAGGACACGCCTTGAGGCTCAGGCGTCGTCGAACGCCAGCGCCTCTGCAGGATACGCGATCATCATCTGCCGCTGCGCGTCGGTGTTCTGCCACTCGCCGACCTTGATGTAGCGGCCGTGCAGGTCGCGGACCTCGACCACCTTTCCGATGGTCGGGATCGACTGGAAGCCTTGCGGCCAGTTGGACGCGAAATAGAACACCTGCTCGACCTCCTCCGACAGGTGGCAGATCGCCGGACCGAAGGTGCCCAATCCGAAGACGAGGTAGCGACCGTTCACGAGGGCTGAGACGTCGGCGACGAGAGACTCGCTCTGTGTCTCCACTGGGAGGCCGAGCGCGCGGGCGTAGGCCTCCACCTCGGCGATCACCGGATTCAACCGGTTCTCGAACACGAGCTTCACCGAGCGGATGCGGCCCTCCCCGCTCAAGCGGTCGATCACCATGCGGTAGAACGCGAAGGGCGGCTGCGGGTAGTGCGGATCGACCCAGGTGCTGAAGATGTCCCCCGACCGGATGTGGATGAGCAACTGGTCGTCGGGCTTATCGGGAAACCGCGCCGGCAGCCCGTTGAACAGCGGACGGATCACCGACTGCACGATCGTGCGCGAGTCCGGCGGGCTGTGGAGGCCTACCAGCCGCTGGAACTGGGTCGGATCGAAGTACAGGCCCGACAGGAAGTAGCCGCCCGCCGGCATTGGCTCGTCCGGCGGGATGAAGGTGATGCCGTCGCAGGTGAGCCGCTCAGTGAGGAAGATCACCTTGCTGCGGTCGACCTTCGGGACCTTGATGTATTTCAGGTTCAGCGCTTTCGCGACCGAGACCGCGATGACGTACTGGACGAGGCAATTGCCGAACGCGCCGTTCTCGAACAGCGACAGGCCGACGAGCGTGCGGCTCGTCCGACCGGGACCCTGCTGGAGGCTGTACGAGGTGTAGACGTTGGCGCCCGGATTCTCATTGAGCAGAGTCACGTCGAGGTCCAGCATCGCCCGCAGGGACAGCAGGTCCAGGGCGGCCTCCTCGGACCGGACCCGGACCGCGCGGACCCGCGGGGAATCCGGCACTGCGACCCGCAGATGGCGCGCCCAGGCGCGCTCGTCGGCACCGATGAAGGCCGTGATCGAGCCCGGCGCGACGTGCGGGGACGTGATCCCAGGCTCGGACCAGACCGCACCGTCCTGCGAGACCATCACGGCGACGTCAGCGGGGAGCGCGCCCTCCTCTGCCGGGACCAGGACGATGGAATGGATCGGGAATCGGCCGCCGAGATCGATCTCCAGCCACGTCCGCCCCTCGGCCGCGATCGTCCGCGGCGCGCGGCCGGCTGCGAGGTCCACGAGGACCGGACTCGGGTCGTCTGCCAGGGACATCGTGTCTCCGAATGGATCGCGGCCGACTGTGCCGCAAGCACCACCGCACGGCACGTCCGGCGGTGCCCGCATCGAGGCGCACCCGTCAAGCCCGGCCGCGCGGGCGATGACCTGTAGGAATCGGGCGCGATCTGCGGCGTCTGCGTTGTGCGCAAGCCGTCTTGCGTCTACAGAGAATCCGTGACGGTGCCCCGGAGACGGGGTGAAAAGGGAATGCGGTGAGGAGGCGCGCCTCCGAATCCGCGGCTGCCCCCGCAACTGTGAGCGGCGAGCGTCTGCCAGACGGCCACCGGAGCGATCCGGGAAGGCGGCAGGCGCGCCGAGCCGCGAGCCAGGAGACCTGCCGTCACAACAGGATCCCGAAATGCCGCCGGTGGGGCGGCTGGAGACGCATTGATGACCACCTCGACTCTCGCCCCCGTCGCTGCCGGCACCCGCGCAAGCGAGCGCACGCTCGCCGTCGCGCTCGCGGCCTTCCTGGGCCTCGGCCTCCTGTTCATGGCGGGCTTCTCGCCGGCGATCGCGCTTCACAACGCGGCGCACGACTTCCGGCATACCCAGAACTTCCCCTGTCACTGAAGCCCCTGCCGCAGGGATGATCATCCGGCTTCTGTCGGCGGCGCTGGCCGCCGGCTTCCTCGCGGCCGTCGTCGTGACGGGCCTCGAGCTGACGCTCACCTCGCCCCTGATCGCGGCCGCCGAGCGGTACGAGACCCAGGAGACGCACCAGGCCGATCGCGGCCTGCCGATCGTCCTGGCGCATGCCGGGCACGATCACGCCGCGCCGGACGCAGCGCCCGAATGGCAGCCCGGCGAAGGCCTGCCGCGGATGGCATTCACGGCGCTGGCGACCCTGGTCGGCGCCGTGGGCTATGCATTGCTGCTCGGCGCCGTGATGCTGGCCTGCGGACGCGAGCCGACGCCGCAGCGCGCCCTCGCCTTCGCGGTGGCGGGTTTCGCCAGCGTCGCCCTGGCTCCGGGGCTCGGTTTGCCGCCGGAACTGCCGGGGAGCGAGGCGGCGCCGCTCGCCGCTCGGCAGGCGTGGTGGGTAATGACCGTGGCTTCCACCGGCATGGGCCTCTACCTGATCGCGATCCGCCGCTCGCTCATCGCCATCCTGGGCGGCCTCGTGCTGATCGTGGCGCCCCATGTGACCGGCGCGCCGCTGCCACCGGAGGGCGAGTCCGCACTTCCCGCTGCGCTCGCCGCGCAGTTCGCGGCGCGCTCGCTGGCTATCGGCTTCGTGTTCTGGGCCTTGATTGGCCTCGGCTTCGGCTGGGCGTGGCAGGTATTCGGCCGGAAGCCCGCCCAAGGGACGGCCGATGTCTGAGACTCTCCTCTACGTCTGCACGACCTGCCGTCGCGAAGGCGACAACCCGGACGGTCCCCGCGCCGGCGCCCGCCTCCTCGACGCCTTGCGCGCGCGCAACACGGCACCGCACCTGCGGATCGAGGCCGTCGAGTGCCTGTCGGTATGCAAGCGTCCTTGCACGGTAGCGGTCGCGTCATCGCACCGTTGGACCTACGTGTACGGAGACATGGACCCGGCCGAGTCCGCCGCGGTCATCCTCGAAGGGCTCGCGGCCTATGCCGCCACGCCCGACGGGATCGTGCCGTGGCGGGAGCGTCCGGCCGCCTTCAAGACCGGGGTTATCGCCCGCATCCCCCCGTTTCCCGATCCCCGCCCGCTTCCGGCCGGCACCCTGGAGCCCGCGGAATGACCATCGTCGCCAAGATCCCCTGCACCATCGTCACCGGCTTCCTCGGGGCCGGCAAGACGACACTCGTCCGCCACGTCATCGAGCACGCCAAGGGGCGGCGCCTTGCCATCCTGGTCAACGAGTTCGGCGATGTCGGCTTCGACAAGTCGTTCCTGGCCGCCTGCGGGGTGGAGGGCTGCACCGAGGACGCGATCGTCGAGCTGCCGAACGGCTGCATCTGCTGCACCGTGGCGGACGATTTCGTGCCGGCTCTCGAATCGCTGCTTGGCCGCGCCGAGCCGCCGGAGCACATCCTGATCGAGACCTCCGGCCTCGCCCTGCCGAAGCCCCTGGTCCAGGCCTTCCAATGGCCGGCGATCCGCTCGCGGGTGACCGTGGACGGAGTCGTGGCGGTGGTCGACGGGCCGGCGGTGGCCGCGGGGGCCTTCGCGGAGGATCCGGCGGCGCTCGCCGCGCAGCGGGCGGCCGACAGCGCGGTCGACCACGACAATCCGCTGGAGGAGGTGTTCGAGGATCAGCTGCTCTGCGCCGACCTCGTGGTGCTCAACAAGTCCGACATGCTCGGCTCCGAGGCGCGCGCTCGGGTACGGGCCGAGGTCGAGGCGCACCTGCCGCGCGCCGTGAAGGTGGTCGAGACGGAGAACGGGGCGATCGACCCGCTGGTGCTGCTCGGCCTCGGCGCCGCGGCCGAGGACGACCTCGACGCCCGGCCCTCGCATCACGGCGACGGCGAGGATCACGACCACGACGACTTCGAGACCGTAGCGCTGCCGGTCCGCCCGGCCGTTACGGCAGGGGACCTCGCCGCCCGGGTCGAGAAGGCCGCCGAGGCCGCGGGCGTCCTGCGCATCAAGGGGTTTGTAGAGGTCGAGGGCAAGGCCATGCGCCTCGTGGTTCAGGGTGTCGGCCGGCGCGTCACCCATCATTTTGATCGGCCCTGGCGGCCGGGCGAGAGCCGCGATGGACGCCTCGTGGTGATCGGCCTCAAGGGGTTCGACCAGGACGCCGTGGCGACGGCGCTCGCGGGATGACGTCGATCGCGCGCGCCCTCTCTGCCAGAAGCGGCGCGCGCACCCGTCTCGGCGCGATCTAGGGGCGGCGCGATGCATCTCGTGCGCATTGATGCCGTTTCCCTCGACGAGGGCGAGGCGGCGGTGGATCTCGGGCAGGAGCCCGGCGACCTCGTCGTGCTGTCGTTCACCGACAGCGACCTCGCTGGGATCGGGCAGGCCCTGGCCGCCGAGCCGGGATTGCCGAGCCTGAGACTCGCCAAGCTCGCCAAGCTTCGGCACCCAATGTCGGTGGACCTTTACGTCGAGCGGGTGGTCGCGCGCGCAAAGCTCGTGGTGATCCGCTGCCTTGGCGGCCTCGATTACTGGCGCTACGGGATCGAGCGTTGCGCCGCCGCGGCCCGGGCGCATGGGGTCGTCCTAGTCGTGCTGCCGGGTGACGACCGGCCCGACCCGCGGCTCGTCGATTTCTGCACCGATCCCGTTTTCGCCCGACAGGTCGACGCGTATTTCCGGGCCGGCGGCCCGGATAACCTGCGGCGGATGCTGCGGCTTCTGGCGGCCCGAATCGGCGCGGGCGACCCGGTGGAGCCGCCCCAGCCGCTGCCGCGCGGCTTCCCCTGGTGCCCGGGCTGCGGCGTGCTGCCGCTCGCCACGGCGACCGAGGCGGCCGTGACCGCCGTGCCGATGGCGGAGAGCAAACCGCTGGCGCTGGTTCTGGTCTACCGCTCTGCGGTGCTCGGCGGCGATACCGCGCCGTTCGTCGTCCTCATCGAGGCCCTGCGCGCCCGCGGGATCGGCGTGCTGCCGATGGCGGTGTCGAGCCTGAAGGAGCCGGAAGCCGCCTTGGCCGTCGCGGCAGCCGTCCGGGCGCGCAAGCCGGACCTCGTGATCGCCGCCACCGCCTTCTCGGCCCGCGAAGACGGGATCGACTTCGTCCTCGACGGGGCCGATTGCCCGGTTCTGCAGGCCTTCACGGTCGGATCGCCGCACGCGGCCTGGGAAGCTTCGGCGCGGGGGCTGGGCGCGTCCGACCTCGCCATGCAAGTGGCCCTGCCGGAATTCGATGGCCGGCTCTCGGGCTTCCCGATCTCCTTCAAGGAGGAATCCCCGGAGGTGGCGGGCTTCGCGGAGCGCCGGGCCGTGCCGTATGCGCCCGGGATCACGGCGCTCGCCGAGCGGGCCGCCGGCTGGCTCCGGCTCGCCGCCCTGCCCCGCTCCGAGCGGCGCGTCGCCGTGGTGCTGTCGGACTACCCGGCGCGCGGCGGACGGGCAGGCTTCGCCGTCGGCCTCGACACGCCCGAGAGCGCCCGCGCCGTCCTCGCCGACCTCGCCGAGGCGGGCTACGCGGCGGACGGCCTCCCCGAGGCGGCCGAGCTGATGCACGCGCTCACCGAGGGCGCGGCCGAATTCTGCGTGCCGCTGGCCGACTACGCCGCCTGGCTCGACACCTTGCCCGCTCCCTCGCGCGATGCCCTCGCGGAACGCTGGGGCGAGCCGGTCGCCGACCCGGCCTGCCGCGACGGCCTGTTCCGGTTCCGGATGGTCGTCGGCAAGCACGCTTTTCCTCCCCCTTCTGCGGGCAAGGGTGTCCCGGCCTTGATGCCAGGTCGCGAGAGGGGCAGCGCGACGCTGCGGATTGAGCCTCCAGACACGACCTTACCGGACACGGCGCTCCCCTCTGCCCCTATGCTCGGCAAGGCGCCCTCCCCCGCAGAGACGGGAGGGCGAGTCGCCCTCTTCCTCCAACCCGACCGCGGCCGGGATCCCGACCGCAAGGCGGGCTATCACGACCCCGAGCGGGTCCCGACCCACGCCTACCTGGCCTTCCATCTCGGGCTTCGGCAGAACTTCGACGCTCTGGTGCAGCTCGGCACGCACGGCACCACCGAGTGGTTGCCCGGCAAGGCGGTGGCGCTTTCGCCCGGTTGCTACCCGGCGCTGTGCGTCGGCGCCCTGCCGGTCATCTACCCGTTCATCGTCGACGACCCGGGCGAGGCCGCCCCGCTCAAGCGCCGGCTGGGTGGGATCGCGCTCGGTCACCTGACCCCCGACATCGCCGTGCATGCGTTGTCCCCGGAGGCCGCGCGCCTGCGCGAACTGGTAGAGGAATATTCTGCCGCCAGCGTGCTCGACCCGCGCCGAGCCGGGCTGATCGCCCGCGCGATCCTGGAGGATGCCGAGGCGGCAGGGCTGCTCGACGGCGCCGGCATCGGTCCGGACACGCCCATGGACGAGGCGCTGACGCGGCTCGACGCCCATCTCTGCGATCTCGGCGAGACCGCGTTCCGCGACGGCCTGCACGTCTTCGGACGCGCGCCCGACGGCGCCCCCGAGCCGGTCGTCGCGAGCGCGGCCGGGGAGCGGGCGGGCCTGCTGGCCGCCCTGGACGGCCGGTTCGTGCCACCGGGGCCAGCAGGCTCCCCATCGCGCGGCCGCGCCGACGTGCTGCCGACCGGGCGCAACCTCGCCACCCTCGATCCGCGGGCGATCCCGAGCCGGGCCGCGGCGCTTCTCGGCGAGAAGGCCGCCGTCGCCGTGGTGACGCGATACCTCCAGGACGAAGGCGCGTATCCGGCCCGGATCGTCATGGACCTCTGGGCGTCCCCGACCCTGCGCACCGGCGGCGAGGACGTCGCGCACGCCCTCGCGCTCATGGGCGTGCGGCCGGTCTGGGACCATGCCAGCACCCGGGTCACCGGCTTCGAGGTGCTGCCGCTGGCCATGCTCGACCGGCCGCGCATCGACGTGACCGTGCGCGTCTCCGGCGCGTTCCGCGACACCTTTCCCGACACGCTGGCGCTGATCGACCGGGCCGCCCGGGCCGTGGCGGCCCGGGACGAGGAGGATTCCGAGAACCCGCTGGCGGCGGCCCGGCGCCGCGGCGAGGCGGCGACCCGGGTCTACGGCGCGGCACCCGGCCGCTACGGCGCCGGCACGGCCGCCGCCGCCCTCGACGGGGCATGGGAGGGACGCGCCGATCTCGGGCGCGCCTATCTGGCGGCGAGCGGGCACGCCTACGGCGACCGGGAGGGGCCGGACACGGCGTTCGGCGCGCGCGTCGCGGCGGCGGACGCCTACCTGCACGCCTTCGACGTGGCCGAGCGCGACCTGTTCGACGGCGATGCCGCGGTGGACGCGATGGGCGGGTTCGCGGCCGCCGCCACGCTTCAGGGTGCCAGCCCCGCACTCTACAGCCTCGACGTCTCGGTACCGGAGCGGCCGAAGGCCCGCACCGCCCGGGAGGACGCCGCCCGGCTGATCCGCGGGCGGCTCGCCGATCCCCGCTGGATCGCGGCCCAGCTTCGCCACGGCTATCGGGGCGCGCAGGAACTGGCACAGGGGCTCGATGCGGTGTTCGTGCTCGCCGCCGCGAGCGATGCCGTGACCGATGCCGGCTTCGATCGGCTCTACGCTGCCTGGATCGCCGACGCGGAGGTGTTCGACCGGCTGCGCGCCGCCAACCCCGCGGCGGCCCGGGCGATCCTGGAGCGGTTCGACGAGGCCCGCGATCGCGGCCTCTGGCACAGCCGGCGCAATGCCATGCCGGCGGACGCCCTGATGCGGGAGGCGGCCGAATGAGCGGTTCGGCCCATCGGCGCCCCCTCCCCGCGGCGCCGGCACGCCGCGGCTGGTGCCCCGGGCTCGCCCGGCCGATGCCCACCGGGGACGGTCTGCTCGCCCGGGTGCATCCGCCGCTCGGAATCCTGACCTTGCAGCAGGCCAGGGCCGTCGCGGAGGGCGCGAGGCGTTTCGGGAACGGCCATCTCGACCTGACCGCCCGCGCCAACATCCAGATCCGGGGCGTCTCGGAGGCGACGCGGACCGCGCTCGCCCATCTGCTGACGGGAGCCGGCCTCGGCGACGTGCGCGCCGATGGCGGTCCGCAGCGCCTGACCCTCACGAGCCCGCTGGCCGGTCGCGATCCGGCCGAGACGATCGACGTCCCAGGGCTCGCCCGCGCCATCGAGGCGGCGGGGCTCGGGGTTCCGGGCCTGCCGCCCAAGACCCTGGTGGCGGTCGAGGGCCGTCCCGGCGCGGCGCTGCCGGAGGCCGATTGTCTCGTGTTTTCCCGCGCCGAGGGTGGCGTCGGGCTCGCGGTCGCCACGGAGCGGGGGTCATGCGAGCTCGTCGCCTGCGCTGAGCAAGATGCGCCGGCCGTGATGGCGGCGCTGCTCACGGCCTTCGTCCGGACCGGGCGGCGGCGGATGCGCGACGTGTCGGCGGCGGAGCTGCGTGCGTTGGCCGAAGTTCTGCCGCCGGACGTCCTGGCGCGGGTTCACTCTGACGCTCGAGAGAGGCGACGCTCCGGCATCTCTCAAGGCGCATTGCCGTTCTCTCCGCCGGCAGGTCTGGGGCGGATCGCCCCGAGCTTCTGGATGCTCGCGCTCGAAGCCCCCTTCGGCCGCTGCACGGCGGATGCCCTCGACCGCCTCGCGGACTACGCGTCACGGCTCAGTGCCAGGGAAATCCGCCTCTCGCCGGCCCGCGGCTTCGTTCTGCTGTTGCCGCCGGATGCCCCCGTGGCGCGTCTGGCGGACCTGTCCGAAAACTTCATCGTCGCCCCCGACGATCCCCGGCGCGGCGTCGCGGCTTGCACCGGCGCTCCGGCCTGCGCCTCCGGGTCGACGCCGACACTGGCCGATGCGGCGCGGCTCGCGGAGGTCTTCCGGCCGCTGGCGGCGCGCGGGCGCTCCGCGCATGTCTCGGGCTGCGCCAAGGGCTGCGCCCGGCCGGGCCCGGCCGACGTGACGCTGGTCGGGCGGGACGGGCTCTACGGCGCAGTGATCGGCGGTGCGCCCGGCGATGAGCCGGCCATTCACCTCCCTATCGAGGCTGTGCTGGAGCGGATAGGAAGGGCCGATACCGTCGGGCTCGCCGCCGCCTTCGCGCCGGATTGCACCATCACGGAAGGCGGGAGGAACAGGAGACCGACATGAGCGCGAGCCAGAACGCCCTGCGCCAGACAGGTTCGGGGCCAGATGCGGTCTCCGAGACGGCCTCGCGCTACGCGTACATCCGCGACGGCGGCGCGATCTATGCGCGCTCCTTCGCGATGATCCGGGCCGAGGCCGATCTCGCGCGCTGGTCGGGGGCGGCCGAGCGCGTCGTCGTGCGCATGATCCACGCCTGCGGCATGACCGACCTTCCCGCCGACGTTGAGATGGCCGCGACGTTCGCGGAGGCCGGAGTCGCGGCGCTCCAGGCCGGGGCGCCGATCCTGTGCGACGTGCGCATGGTCGCCGACGGCGTGACGCGCGCGCGATTGCCCGCGAACAATGCGGTTATCTGCACGCTCGGCGACCCGCGTGTGCCCGATCTTGCGAAGGATCTCGGCACAACCCGATCCGCCGCCGCCATGGAGCTGTGGCGCGAGCATCTGCCCGGCAGCGTCGTGGCGGTGGGCAATGCGCCGACCGCCCTCTTCCGCCTGCTGGAACTGCTCGACGCGGGCGTGGCGCCCCCCGCCGCGGTGATCGGCATACCCGTGGGCTTCGTCGGCGCCGCGGAATCGAAGGAGGCCCTCGCCCGCGACGGCCGCGTGCCCTTCGTGGTCGTCCACGGCCGGCGGGGCGGCAGCGCGATGACGGCCGCGGCGGTCAACGCGCTGGCCAGCGAGGTCGAGTGATGGACGGGTTCGAACGCGTCGAGCGGCCCGCCGAGGATCTCCCGGCGGGGGCGGCGACCGGCACCCTCTACGGCGTCGGCATGGGACCGGGCGACCCGGAACTGCTGACCGTGAAGGCGCAGCGCGTCCTGATGCGGGCGCCGGTGCTGGTGCATTTCTGCAAGCGCGGCCGGCGCGGCAACGCCCGGACCATCGCGGACGCGATCCTGCTCGATCCCGCCCGCGAGATGGCGCTCGCCTATCCCTACACCACCGAGATCCACCCCGAGCACCCGGACTACGTGTCGGCGCTGGCGGGTTTCTACGACGACGCGGCCGGGCAGCTCGCCGACCATCTCGGCGCCGGGCGCGACGTGGCGATCCTGTCGGAGGGCGATCCGTTCTTCTACGGCTCGTTCATGCACCTGTGGCGACGCCTCAAGGACCGCTTCCCGGTAGAGGTGGTGCCGGGCGTGACCGGCATGTCCGGCTGCTGGACCCGGGCCGGCACGCCGATCACCTGGGGAGACGACGTTCTCACCGTTCTGCCCGCGACCCTGCCGCTGGAGGCCCTGACCGAGCGCCTGCGCGGCACTGACGCCGCCGTGGTGATGAAGCTCGGGCGCCACCTGCCGAAGGTGCGCTCCGCACTCGCAGCGGCCGGGCTGATCGATCGGGCGGTCTATGTCGAGCGCGGCACGATGGCGGGCGAACGCGTGGTGATGCTCGCCGACAAGGCGGACGACGACGCCCCCTACTTCTCCATGGTCCTGCTGCCCGGCGAGGGGCGGCGGCCGTGAGCGGAAGTCTCACGGTGGTCGGCCTCGGCCCGGGCGACGCGGGCCTCCTGACCGAGTCCGCGCGCCGTGCGCTCGACGCGGCGGAGGATCTCGTCGGCTACCATCCCTACGTCGCCCGCGTGCCCGAACGCCCGGGCCTGACCCGGCACGCCAGCGACAACCGGGTGGAGGTAGACCGCGCCCGCCACGCCCTGCAGCTCGCCGCCTCCGGCCGGCGGGTCGCGGTCGTGTCCGGCGGCGATCCCGGAGTGTTCGCCATGGCGGCGGCCGTGTTCGAGGCGGTGGAGCACGGCGAGCCCGGCTGGCGCGATCTGACCATCACGGTCGAACCCGGGATCACCGCGATGCTCGCCGCCGCGGCGCGGCTCGGGGCGCCGCTCGGCGGCGATTTCTGCGCCCTGTCCCTCTCCGACAATCTGAAGCCCTGGCCGGTGGTGACCGCCCGGCTGGAGGCCGTGCTGCGCGCCGACCTCGTGGTCGCGCTCTACAACCCGATCTCCGCCGCCCGGCCCTGGCAGCTCGGCGCGGCGATCGAGATCGCAGCCGGGATCCGCGCGCCCGAGACGCCGGTGATGTTCGCCCGCGCGATCAGCCGGCCGGACGAGGCGATCCGGGTGACGACCCTGGACGAGGCCCGGGACGCGCCGGCCGACATGGCGACACTGGTGATCCTGGGTGCCTCGACCACGCGGCTGATCCCGCGGACGGGTCGCCCGCCCATCGTCTACACGGCGCGCAAAGTCGCGGGGGCGGCGTGATCGCCCGCGTCGAGCCAGCGCAGCGCGCCGCCGGCATCGGGAACGCTCGGTACGTCGGGTTTCTCGGGCCGGCGCACCATCACCACGGGGATAGCGAGGCTGCGCGCCGCCGCGATCTTGCCGTAGGTCGCGGCGCCGCCGGAATTCTTGCTGACCAGGATCTCGGTCCCGGTGTCGCGCATCAGCGCGGCTTCGGCCGCCGCGTCGAACGGGCCGCGCGCCTCCAGGAGGGTGAGATGCGGCACCGGCAGCGCGCCATCCAGCGGCTCGATGGTACGCGCCAGATAGCGGTGCTGCGGCGCCGCCGCGAAGGCGCAGGCCTCCTGCCGGCCGATCGTGAGGAACACGCGCCGGGGTTCGAGCCCGAGGGCGGAGGCGGCCTCGTCCATGCTGTCGACCTCGGTCCAGTGGTCGCCGGCCTCCCGGCTCCAGGCCGGCCGGCGGATCGCGAGCAGCGGCATGCCCAGCGCCTCGGCGGCGCGGGCGGCGTTGCCGGCGATGCGCGCTGCGAAAGGATGTGTCGCATCGATCAATCGATCGATGCGTTCGCGTCGCAGATAGCGGGCGAGACCTTCGGCGCCCCCGAAACCGCCGACCCGCGTCGGCACCGGCTCGACTTTCGGCTTGGCCGTCCGGCCGGCCAGCGAGAGCACCACAGAGAGGTCTTGCCGGCCGGCCAGCGCCCGGGCCAGGGCGCTTGCCTCGCCGGTACCGCCGAGGATCAGGAGTCGCGACGCGCTGCGCATCAGGGGGGCCTTTCTCGGGCGTCTTGTCCATGAGCACCGAGCCGCTGTCGAGCGGCCCCTGGCTGTCGATCGTCGGCATCGGCGAGGACGGCCGGGCCGGACTCTCGCCCGCCGCCACCGCGGCGCTTAACGCCGCGCGGGTGGTCTACGGCGGCACGCGGCACCTCGCGCTCGCGGATCCTCTCGACGCGGAGACGCGGCCCTGGCCGAGCCCGATCCAGGACGCCTATCCGGAGATCCTCGCCCGTCGCGGACGGCCGACCTGCATCCTCGCCACCGGCGACCCGTTCCACTACGGCATCGGCGCCGAGATCGCGCGGCTCGTGCCGCCAGCGGAGATCCGCGCCTTTCCGCTGCCGTCGGCCTTCAGCCTCGCCTGCGCGCGGCTCGGCTGGCCGCTCGCCGAGTGCGGCCTCGTAACCCTGCACGGCCGGGCGCTCGCCAGGATCGTGCCGTACATCCAGCCCGGCGCCCAACTCCTCGTCCTGTCCTGGGACGGGTCGACCCCCGCGGCGCTGGCCGCCCTGCTCACGGAGCGGGGCTTCGGCGCCTCGACAGTGACGGTTCTGGAAGCGATGGGCGGCCCGCGCGAGCGGGTCCGCACCGCGCGGGCGGACAGTTTCCAGATCGACGCGATCGACCCGCTCAACACCATGGCGATCACAGTCGTGGGCCAGGGCCGCGCCCTCCCGCTCGCGCCGGGTCTCGACGACACGCTGTTCGAGAATGACGGCCAGCTCACCAAGGCGGAGATCCGGGCGCTGACGCTTTCGGCCCTGCGCCCTCATCCCGGACTGCACCTCTGGGACATTGGCGCCGGCGCGGGCTCGATCGCGATCGAGTGGATGCTGCGCCACCCGAGCTTGCGCGCCACCGCCATCGAGGCCCAGCCCGGCCGGGCCGAGCGCATCCGCCGCAACGCGCAGGCGCTGGGCGTCCCGGATCTGGCGGTGGTCACAGGTGCGGCACCGGCGGCGCTCGCAGGTCTGCCTGCGCCGGATGCGATCTTCATCGGCGGCGGCGTCTCGGAGCCGGGGGTGCTGGCGGCGGCGCTGGCGGCGCTCCGGCCGGGCGGACGCTGCGTCGCCAACGTCGTGACGCTTCAGGGCGAGGCGACGCTGCTCGCCGCCTTCGCCGAGCATGGCGGCGGCCTGCGGCGCGTCTCGCTCGACCGGGCGAGCCCCGTTGGCGGCCTGCATGGCTGGCGGCCCGCGATGCCGGTGACCCAATGGGCGTGGACCAAGCCATGATGGACGCGCTCGTGGCCGGGATCGGCTTCCGCCGCGGCACCGGCGCGGACGAGATCGCGGCGCTGATCGCCCGCGCCCTCGAGGAAGTCGGGGCCGGTCGCTCCCACCTCGCCGCCGTCGCGACGGCCGCCGACCGGGCCGGAGAGCCGGCGATCCGGCAGGCGGCCGCGGAATTCGGCCTGGCGCCGCGTCCCGTCGAGGCCGCCGCCCTGGCGGCGTGCGACGCCCGGGTCGTCACCCGTTCCCATCGGATAGAGCGGCTGCGTGGGATCGGCTCCCTGGCCGAGGCGGCAGCCCTGGCGGCGGCCGGGCCGAAGAGCCGCCTCGCCCTCCTCCGCATCGTGAGCGCCGGCGCGACCTGCGCGCTGGCCGTCCAGACGCTTCGAGCACCGGAAGCATGACCGTCCACTTCATCGGCGCCGGCCCCGGCGCGGCCGACCTGATCACGCTGCGCGGCCGGGACCGGATCGCCGCCTGCCCGGTCTGCCTCTATGCCGGCTCCCTGGTGGCGCCCGAGATTCTCGGCTGGTGTCCGCCGGGCGCCCGCATCGTCGATACGGCGCCCCTCGACCTCGACGCGATTTTGGCGGAGATCGAGGCGGCCCATGCGTGCGGGCAGGACGTCGCGCGCCTGCATTCGGGCGACCTGTCGATCTGGAGCGCGCTCGCCGAGCAGATGCGCCGGCTCGACCGCCTGGGCATCCCCTACACCGTGACGCCGGGCGTGCCGGCCTTCGCGGCGGCGGCGGCGTTGCTGCGCCGGGAGCTGACCGTCCCGGGCGTCGCGCAATCCGTCGTCCTGACCCGAACCTCCGGCCGGGCCAGCGCGATGCCCGAACGGGAGACGCTCGCGGCCTTCGCGGCAACCGGGGCGACCCTGGCGATCCATCTCTCGATCCACGTGGCCGAGACCGTCGCGGCCGAGCTGATCCCCTTCTACGGCGCGGCTTGCCCGGCCGCCGTGGTGTTCCGGGCTTCCTGGCCGGACGAACGGGCGCTCGTCGGCGACCTCGCCACGCTGCCCAAGCTCGTGGCGGAGGCCGGAATCGAGCGCACCGCGCTGATCCTCGTCGGGCCCGCCCTCGCGGCGGCGGATTTCCGCGAGAGCGCGCTCTACGCCCCAGACTACGACCGGCGCTACAGGCCCGGCGGCATTGTGGGGAGCGTGGTTTGAGCCCCCCCGGCCTCCTGATCGCAGCCCCGCGCTCCAGCTCCGGCAAGACCACGGTGACGCTCGCCCTGATGCGGGCGCTGACCCGGCGGGGCCTGCGGGTTCGCGGCGCGAAATGCGGGCCGGACTACATCGACCCGGCCTTCCACCAGGCAGCGACGGGCCAGCCGAGCTTCAACCTCGACAGTTTCGCCATGGAGCCGCGACTCCTCGACGCCCTCGCGGGCGAGACCGCTTCCGGCGCCGACATCGTGGTGGCGGAGGGCTCGATGGGCCTGTTCGACGGTATCCGGGCGGCGGAGAACCGGACCGGGGCCAATGCCGACATCGCCGCCCGCTACGGCTGGCCGGTGGTGCTGGTGGTCGATGTCTCCGGTGCGGCGCAATCGGCCGCCGCGGTGGCGCTCGGCTGCAAGCTCTACGATCCGCGGGTGCGGCTCGCAGGGGTGATCCTCAACAAGGTCGCCAGCGCCCGCCATCGCCGCCTGGTTGAGGCCGGCATGGAACGCGCAGGGCTCCCGGTCCTCGGCGCACTCATGCGTGACGCGGCGCTGGTCCTGCCGGAACGCCATCTCGGCCTCGTGCAGGCGGGCGAGACCGCTGATCTCGAAGCTCGCCTCGACCGCCTCGCCGACCTCGCCGAGGCAGGCATTGACCTGGACGCCGTGATCGCCTGTGCGGGCGGTGCCGTCCCAGACTCGGCCGGCCTGCTGCCGCGCCCGCCCGGCCAGCGCATCGCGGTCGCCCGGGACGCGGCGTTCAGCTTCCTCTACCCGCACCTCGAAGCCGGTTGGCGCCTAGCCGGGGCCGAGATCGTGCCGTTCTCACCGCTGGCCGACGAGGCGCCGCCGCGGGATTGCGACATCTGCTGGCTGCCGGGCGGGTATCCGGAACTGCATGCAGGCCGACTCGCGGCGGCGAAACGGTTCCTCGGCGGCCTGCGCGCCTTCGCGGACACGCGCCCGGTCCACGGCGAGTGCGGCGGCTACATGGTGCTCGGGCGCACGCTGGAGGACGCTGACGGGATGACGCACGCCATGGCGGGCTTGCTGCCGGTGGCGACCTCGTACCGCAAACGCAAGTTGCATCTTGGCTACCGTGTCGCCCGGCTCTGCGGCGACGGCCCGCTGGGCCGGCGCGGCTCGCGGGTGGTCGGCCACGAGTTTCACTATGCGAGCGAGCTGTCGCCGGCTGCCGTGGAGGCGGACGCCCTGGCCCAGGTCATGGACGCGGAGGGCGTGGACCAGGGCTTGGCCGGACACAGGGTCGGAAGGGTTGGGGGCAGCTTCTTCCACCTCATCGCGGCGGACGAACCGTGAGCCGGTTCGCAATCGCGCCGGGCCTCTGTGAATGAACTGCGGAGGCGTCCGCTCGGGCCGGAACGGCCCTGTGCATTGCGCTCGCCCGCAACCTCGCGACGCGTGCGCGGGCCTTCGGTACGCGAGACGATTCAGGCTGGATCGACCGCGGGCGGCGCGCACCGTGCCTGTGCGAGGCGCGCGGCGCTCCTGACCAGCGCGAGCACGTCCCGGCGCATCTGCTCGTCCTCGATCTGCGCATAGGCCCTCAGCAGCTCGATCGCCCCGTGGGCGCTGAGGAAGCCGAACACGTCCTCCTGCGCGCTCTCGCGCGGCTCGCTCTCCTCGAAGAAGGCCGAAACCGGAACCTCGAGCAGCCGCGCGATCTCGCGCAGCCGGCCGGCGCCGACCCGATTCTGCCCCTTCTCATATTTCTGCACCTGCTGGAACGTGACGCCGACGGCATTGCCGAGGGCGGTCTGGCTCAATCCTCGCGCCTTCCGGAGCGCAGTGATGCGAATACCGACGAGACGGTCCACGTCGGTGGTCTGCTTGGGCATCATCTGACTGGCCGGCACTTTCTCCAAGTTCTGAACATCCTGTCCTTGCGGATCCGGTGTTCTCACTTCGCCGTCGCGCCGCTTCACCGTCCGACCCTCGGTCTCATCTTGTGCCGATCCAACTGGTGCGGTGCCGCACGCGAGCAAACGGCTCTCATCCCGACTGCGACACAAGAGGAACCGCGCCGCAGTAGGACACCAAGTTGTCAAGCTTCGCAAGTCTAGGTATACATCTTCTAGTTTAACTTCACGTATCTTTGAAACATTGTTGCTGAAATGTCGATGCGCTAACTCTGCGCAGTCCTTCGCGCGTGCCGCGTCGCCGCAGCAGGGCTCGCTCAGACGGACGCAAGGGCCTAGATTCGGTCCGTCAATGGAGAAGCCCATGTTTATCGCGATGAATCGCTTCAAGGTTGTCAAGGACGCGACCGCCGACTTCGAGGCTGTCTGGCTCGGCCGAGACAGCCACCTCGGCGAGATGGAGGGATTCGTCGAATTCCACCTCCTGCGCGGGCCGGAGCACGAAGATCACGTGCTGTACGCTTCGCACACCATCTGGCGCTCGCGCGCGGACTTCGAGGCGTGGACGCGCTCCGAGCAATTTCGCAAGGCGCACAGCCGGGTGCCCTCGACCAAGCCGCTCTATGTCGGGCATCCGCAGTTCGAAGGCTTCGAGATGGTGCAGACGGTGGGCGGCGCTGGGCAGGCCCACGAAAGCGCCGGCGCCGTCTGACGCCGCGATCGCGAGGTTCGCCAAACCGGCGAACCGGGGGCCCACCATGGGCCCCCACGTCGCAGGGTCCAGGGCCTTTGCCCCGGTCGATTCAACCGTCCAGCAACATTCCTGAAGCCACCTTCAACCGCCGGTAACGGGCTGTTGAGGCCGAGCGGACCCATGTCTCCGCATTCCGGTGACTCAGCATTTACCATGTATTGCCGCCCCCCCGGCGTTCCCTTAAGTGACTCGCCATTCTGGAGCGACAAGACCGCCAAACCTCGGGGCTCGCCGCTTGCTCCGTCGTCGGCATGAGCCGGCGCTGAAATCTATCGTGTTTCAGACCGGTACAAAGTCCGATCAAGACGGGACGTGGCGGGCCAAATGTTTCACGAGCGGCTTCCGGAGACTTTCCAGGCTCTGCCGACCGCGGTCGACCGCAGCCGCGACGTGTGGTCCGCGCTCCTTCCGCGTCGCGGTCGCGCGCTCGCCCGCATCGCCATGTCGTCGTCGATGGCGCTGGCCGAAATCGGGGCGATCGTCGCCGTCATCCTGTGTGTCGAGCTCGGCTACCAGATCGCTTTCGGGGATGAGAGCGCGTGGCTGAGCGCGTTCCGGGGGCTGCGGCTCTCGGCGCTGCTGAGCGTCATCATCGTCGCCACCAACGCCCTGCGCGAGGATTACAGCCTCGACGACATCATGGCGCAGAAAGTCAATGTTCAGCGCATGGCTTCGCTCTGGCTGGTTGCCTGGGCTGCGGTGCTGGTGGTCGGCTTCCTCACCAAGACAACCAACGATTACTCGCGCCTCGTCTCGATCGCGAGCTTCGTCGTCGGCCTGCCGGCCCTCGTGGCCACCCGAATGGCCGCGATCCATCTGGTGCGACGCGGCCTGAACTCCGGTTCGGCCTCGGCAAGCCGCGTCCATCTTGTCGGCTACGAGGAGGACATCGCCCAGTTCCACGCCAGCCACGAGGCCGGCCACCTCGGTTCCCGGATCGTCGGCACGAGCTACCTGCGACGCGTCGATGCGGCCGCCGACACGGCGACGCGGCACGACCAGCTCCAAGAAGATCTCGACCTTGCGGTCTCGGTGGTGCGCTTCCTGCGGCCGGACGACGTCTTCGTCCTGGTGCCGTGGAGCGACACCGCCGAGGTGGAGCGCTGCATCGACGCGTTCTTGCGGGTGCCCTCCGCCCTGCACCTCCGGCCCGGCACCGTGCTGGACCGCTTCCCCGACATGCGGGTGGCCCGGGTCGGCGGGGTCTCGGGCATCAATATCGGCCGCCGGCCGCTCAATGTCGCCGAAATCGTGCTGAAGCGCGCCCTCGACCTGACGGTGGCGACGATCGCCATTATATCGCTCTCGCCGCTGCTGGCGGCGATCGCGGTGGCGATCAAGCTCGACAGCCCGGGGCCGGTCTTCTTCCGCCAGAAGCGCTACGGCTTCAACCAGCAGCCCTTCGGCGTCTTCAAATTCCGCTCGATGCGGACGGAAGCCAACGCCGCGTTCCGTCAGGCGACCCGCAACGATAGCCGGATCACCCGCGTGGGTGCGATCCTGCGGCGGACGAACCTCGACGAGTTGCCTCAGCTCCTCAACGTCCTCAAGGGCGAGATGTCGCTGGTCGGCCCGCGTCCCCACGCCCTCGCGCACGATCGCAGCTTCGAGCGGCGGATCGCCCTCTACGCCCGGCGGCATAATGTGCGCCCCGGCATCACCGGCTGGGCGCAGGTTAACGGCTATCGCGGCGAGACGCTGACCGACCTGGACATGGAGCGCCGCGTCGCCTGCGACCTACACTACATCGACAACTGGTCGATCTGGTTCGACATCCAGATCATGATCCGGACGATCATCTCGCGCCGGGCCTACAAGAACGCATTCTGAGGCGTCAGCGCGCCCGCTTCCGCTCCTGGCAGGCGCCGCAATCGCCCTCGACCTCCAGGATGCTGTGGGCCGGGGTGAAGCCCGCACGCTCCAGCGTGCGCCCGAGCCCGTCCTCGAGTTCCTCGGACGAGGCCTCATCGACACCGCCGCAGGTGCGGCAGATCAGGAAGACCACCCCCTCTCCGGGTGCGTGGCCGTGCGCGCAGGGGATGAAGGCGTTGCGGCTCGCGATCCGGTGGACGAGCCCCTGCTCCATCAGGAAATCAAGGGCGCGGTACACGGAGACCGGCGCCACGCGCCTGCCCGGCGCGCTGAGCCGCTCGGCGATGTCGTAGGCACCCTGCGCCTTGCCGGCCTCGGCGACCGCCCCGAGCACGTCCCGGCGCAGAGGGGTGAATTGCAGGCCACGCTCGCGGCAGACGGCCTCCGCCCGCGCAAGCATGTCGATAGCGCCTGTCTGGCACGCGTCGTGACCCTCATGACGGTGCATGATCGCTCCAACGAAATCACCGCCGGTTGTCCAGCGGGTTTGTTACAGTGTATCACCGCGGCCCCGAACCGCACCAGTAGCCCGCACGGCCGCCCGCGTCGGCTATAGCGTTCGCCGCCGAAGTGGAGACCGTTTCGGCGCAAGCGAGCGCATGAAACAAACGACTCGGAGTTCACCCGTTGGCATCGCTATCGGGAGCAAATCCGGCGCGCGCGACGAGGACGCCTTGCCCCCCACCTCCAGCCCACGACACTCGGCCCGGCGCTCCCTGTTCCGCAGCGGGATCGGTCCGCGCCTCGCGCTCGCCGCGGCGCTCTCCACCCTGGTCTGGCTGACCATCGCCTGGGCGCTCACGGCATGAGCGCGCGGCCGCCAAATCAGGATCCGATCCGTCTCGTCGGCCTGACCCTGGGCTATGACCGGCACCCGGCGGTCCACCATCTCGACGGCACGGTGCGCGCGGGTGACCTTCTCGCGCTGGTCGGACCGAACGGGGCCGGCAAGTCGACCCTCCTGAAGGGCATGGTCGGCGAGATACGCTGCCTCGACGGTCGCATCGAGCGCGCGGGCACCTTCGCCTACATGCCGCAGGCCGACGAGATCGACCGCAGCTTCCCGCTCAGCGTGATGGACCTCGCCGGCATGGGCCTCTGGCGGCAAGCGGGGTCCTGGCGCAGCCTGGACCGGCACCGGCCGGCGGTCGAGGCTGCCCTCGACGCAGTGGGCCTCGGCGGGTTCGAGGCGCGGCCGATCAGCACCCTCTCGGGCGGCCAGTTCCGGCGCGCGCTGTTCGCGCGGCTGATCCTGCAGGATTGCCCGGTGGTGCTCCTCGACGAGCCCTTCACCGGTATCGATGCCCGCACGGTCGATGACCTGCTGGAGCTGATCCGCCTCTGGCACGGCGAGGGACGTACCATCGTCGCCGCCCTGCACGACCTCACCCAGGTACGCGCGCACTTCCCGTCGACGCTCCTGCTCGCCCGCGAGCCCGTGGCTTGGGGACCGACCGCGCGGGTGCTCACCGCGGAGAATCTAGCCCGCGCCCGCAACCTCTCCGAGGCTTGGGACGAGGGCGCGGCCGTCTGCGTCGGACCGCGGCAGGCCGGCGCGCACGCGCATGAACACGGGGCCCACGACCACACCCACCACGAGGACGCCGCGTGATCGATCCGTTCGGGCCGATCCTCGCGCCGTTCGTCGAGTTCGGCTTCATGCGCCGGGCGCTGGCGGGCTGCCTCGCGCTATCGGTCTCGGCGCCGCCGGTCGGCGTCTTCCTGACCCTGCGCCGGATGAGCCTGATGAGCGACGCGATGAGCCACGCGATCCTGCCCGGGGCCGCGGCCGGCTTCCTCGTGGCAGGGCTGTCGCTGCCGGCCATGACCCTCGGTGGCCTCGTCGCGGGGCTCGCGGTGGCGCTGCTCGCGGGCGCGGCCACCCGGGCCACGGTGGTGCGCGAGGATGCCAATCTTGCGGCCTTCTACCTGATCTCGCTCGCCGCCGGCGTGCTGTTGGTCTCCCTGCGCGGCTCGCAGATCGACCTGATGCATTTCCTGTTCGGCTCGGTGCTCGCGCTGGACGATTCCGCCCTTGTCCTGCTCGGCGGCATCAGCACGCTGACGCTGGTGGCGCTCGCCGCGATCTACCGGCCGCTGGTGATGGAATGCGTCGATCCGCTGTTCCTGCGCACGGTGAGCCGCAGCGGCGGCCCGGTGCATCTCGCCTTCCTGGCGCTGGTGGTCGTCAATCTCGTGGGCGGCTTCCAGGCTCTCGGAACCCTACTGGCGGTGGGCCTGATGCTGCTGCCGGCGGTGGCGGCCCGGTTCTGGGCGCGCGACCTCGGCGGCCTGATCCCGGTCTCGATGCTGATCGCGGTGATCGCGAGCGTCTCCGGTCTCAGCCTGTCCTACCATCTGGACCTGCCGAGCGGCCCGGCAATCGTGCTGGCGGCCGGTGCGCTCTACCTCGCTTCGATGCTCGCCGGCCCGCGCGGAGGGCTGCTCCGCCGCCTGGTGCGGGCGCGCCATCTCGAAGCCTGATCAGGGCTGGTCCTTCAGGGCAGCGAGCCCCTCGCGGTAGGTCGGATAGGCGAGCGCGACGCCGAGTTCGTCCCGGATCAGCCGGTTCCGCACGCGCTTGTTCTCACCGTAGAAGCTGCGTGCCATCGGCGACAGGTCGGCGGTCTCGAAGTCGATCTCCGGCGGCAGCGGCAGGCCGGTGAGTGCAGCGGCGTGCTCGGTGACGGTCTGGGGCGCCGTCGGCTCGTCGTCGGTGACGTTATAGACCGCCCCGGCCCGCGGCCGGTCGAGGGAGGCGAGCAGCGTCGTGGCGATGTCGTCGACGTGGATGCGGTTGAAGACCTGACCCGCCTTGACGATGCGCTGCGACCTGCCCTCGCGCAGCTTCACGATCGGGTTGCGCCCGGGGCCGTAGATGCCCGAGAGGCGGAACACCTGCACGGCCTTGCCGGTGCGGGCGCCGAGGGCCAACCACGCGGTCTCGGCGTCGACACGGATCTTGGATCGGGGACTGCGCGCCGCGGGCGGAGTGGTCTCGTCGATCCAGGCGCCGCCCTGGTCGCCGTAGACGCCGATGGTCGAGAGATAGCCGATCCAGCCTATCCGGCTCGATGCGATGGCATCAGCATAGCGGCCGAGCACCGGGTCGCCGTCTTCGGAGGGTGGCGCCGAGACGAGGAGCGCGTCCGTGTCGGCGAGGTCGGAGGGGATGCGGGGATCGTCCGCCTCCGGGCCGAAGGCGCGCATCGCGAAGCCGGTTTCGCCGGCGAGGCGCGCGGCGTTGCGCGGCTCGGTGACGGTGGCCCGGACCGTACCGAACCGGTCGCGCGCACGTTCGGCGAAGCGGCGGCCGGTGAAGCCGAGCCCGAAGATAAAGAGGTTCATGCCGGGGATCTCGCGTCGGCGCGAAGTTCCGTCAAGCCGGTCGCGGCCTTCCACTCGTCGCGTACGTGCGGATCGGTTTCGTCGGGTGCGTACTCCCGGTGCAAGGCCCGGACGGCATCCCGCTCCAGCAGCCGGCCGCAGGCCCAGACCGCCATCCCGCGCACCAGAGGCGAGCCGTCGTCGAGGCGCGCGACGACCGTGCTGGCGAGCCCGGGATCGCCGGAATTGCCGATCGCGATCATCACGTTTCGCAGGAACCGGTCCCGGCCGGTGCGCTTCACCGGCGTGCCGGCGAACAGCTTGCGGAAAGCCGCGTCGTCGAGGCCGGCGAGGTCGGCCAGCGCGGGTGCCGCCAGATCGGCCCTGGCCGCCAGACGCGCATCCGCCGCCGTGCGAGCGAACTTGTTCCAGGGGCAGACCGCGAGGCAGTCGTCGCAGCCGAAGACGCGGTTGCCGATCGCGGGCCTGAACGACTCGTCGATCGGGCCGGCATGCTCGATCGTGAGATACGAGATGCAGCGCCTCGCATCGAGCCGGTAGGGGCTGGGAAAGGCGTCGGTCGGGCAGATGTCCAGGCAGGCGCGGCAGGATCCGCAATGGTCGCGGCCGGGGGCGTCGGGCTCTAGTTCGGCGCTGGTGTAGATCGCTCCCAGCAGAAGCCAGTTGCCGTGCTCGCGGGAGATCAGCACCGTGTGCTTGCCCTGCCAACCGAGCCCGGCCGCCTCGGCCAGGGTTTTCTCCATCACGGGCGCGGTATCGCAAAACACCTTCACCCGTACGTCGCCCTTGGCCGACAGGTAGCCGCCGAGTTCCTTCAGGCGGCCCTTCAAAACTTCGTGATAGTCCCGCCGCCGGGCATACGCGGCGATCGTCCCCCGGTCGGTTTGGGCAACCAATGCGAGCGGGTCGTCGTCCGGTCGGTAGCTCATCGCCAGGACCAGGATGCTGCGCAGTCCCGGCCACAAGCCGACCGGGCTCGCCCGCTGGTCGGCGCGCTCCGCCATCCAGTCCATGGTGCCTTGGGCACCGTCGGCGAGCCACGTGGACAGCCGGTGCGGTAGATCGGGCAGGCGGTCCGGCCGGGTGACCCGCAGCCCGCAGAAGCCGAGATCCCGCGCTCTTGCCTCCACGAGGCGGCGCAGATCCGCGCCTATGTGGGTCCGTCGACGGCTCAGAAATCCAGATCCGCGTAATGGCCGGCCGGCGGCATGCCGGGCACCCGGTCAGCGAGAAGGCCCCGGAACGAGGGGCGAGACTTCACCCGAGCATACCAGTTGCGGGCCATCTCGTCCTCGTCCCACGGCACGTCGCCGAGATAATCGGCGCAGGAGAGATGGGCGGCAGCCGCGAGATCGGCATAGGTCAGGTTGTCGCCCGCGAGCCAGCGACGGCGCGCGATCAGGTAGCCGATGTACTTGAGGTGGTAGCGCACGTTGGTGCGCGCGGCGCGGATGGCGTTCATGTCGGGCGGCCCCCCACCCTCCTGCGCCGACATGAAGCGCTTCGAGATCTTCTCGTTGACGAGGTATCCGGTGACCTCGGAATCGAACTTCATCAGGAACCAGTCGAGCAGGCGCCGGACCTCGACGCGCTCCACCGTGTCGTCCGGCATCATGCGCCGACCGGAGAGGCCCAGCCCTCTCGTCTCGTCGAGATACTCGGCGATGACGCTGGCGCCGGGCACCACGAGGCCGGTCTGCTCCAGCAGAACGGGCGTCGACCCGGCCGGGTTGATCAGCAGGAAGTCGTCGCGGCGCTCCCAAGGGCGCTCCTCGAACAGCGTCGGTTCCAGGCCCATCTCGGCGAGCACGAGACGGATGAACCGGGAATTCGCGCAGAATGGAAAGTGGTAGAGGGTCGCCATTGAGGCCGTGAGGGCGGTTCGGTCTGACCGCGCGGCAGGTCCCGCGCGCATCTTCGGCCCTGGCGCCAAGATTTCGGCTGCCAGGACTTCGGACCAAGCGTTATTGCCCGATCGTTGCTGAGCCCTTAACACGCGCGGCCCGCCCCGGTAACCGCCCGTCAACCCTGATGCGCGAAGCCGTCGGGCAAGTTTTTCAACTGGTTCGCGGTGTGCCCGTCCCGGGCCGACGCGCGCCCGCGGCGCGAGGCTCGACAATGGATCCGGCAAGCATCGGCAAGGCGATCCTGCTCGCCCTGGTGGAGGGGGCGACCGAATTCATCCCGGTCTCGTCCACCGGCCACCAACTCCTGGTCGGCCACTTCATCGGCTTCCACTCGCCCAACAACACATTCGAGGTGCTGATCCAGCTCGGGGCGATCCTGGCGATCCTGACGGTCTATTTCCACCGCTTGGTCGGCATCGCCCGGGCCTTGCCGACCAACCCGCAGGCGCGCCGTTTCGTGATCGGCATCCTAGTGGCCTTCCTGCCGGCGGCGATCATCGGGGGCCTCTTCTCGAAAATGATCAAGGCCTATCTGTTCAATCCCTGGATCGTCTGCGCGACCCTGGTCGCCGGCGGCTTGGTGCTGCTCGTCATCGACGACACCGACCTCGAGGTGAAGAAGACCGACGTCTACGATTACACCCTGCCGATGGACCTGAAGATCGGCATCTTCCAGTGCCTCGCCATGATCCCCGGAGTGTCCCGCTCGGGCGCAACCATCGTGGGTGCGATGCTGATGGGCGCCGACAAGCGCTCGGCCACCGAGTTCTCGTTCTACCTGGCGATGCCGACCATGGCGGGTGCCTTCGCCAAGGACCTGCTCGACAACTACAAGAACCTGTCGAGCGACGATGTCGGCTTGATCGTGATCGGCTTCATCGTGTCCTTCATCGCGGCGCTGTTCGTGGTGCGAGTGCTGCTCGACTACGTCTCCCGGCACGGGTTCCGGCTGTTCGCATGGTGGCGGATCATCGTCGGTGCCCTGGGCTTCGCGGGGCTGATCATCCTGGGTTGAAGTTGCTCGACCATCGGGCGATTGCCTCCGACCGAGCGGCGTGCGAGGCAATCGCGTGAAAGCGGTGCATAAGATGCCGCGGCCAGGGATCTTCTGATGGACGACACACCGCTCGCAGACCTCTTCGAGCCCGCCGACCGGGCGCGCTGGCTCGGCCTCGTCGAGGGCGTGCTGAAGGGCGCCGATTTCGAGAAGCGGCTGGTCTCCCGGACGAGCGACGGCCTGCGGATCGAGCCGCTCTATGGTGCGGCCGAGCCCGCCGCGCAGCCGGTGCGCCAGCCGGGCCCCTGGCGGATCGCCCAGCGGGTCGACCATCCGGACGGCGCGGCCGCCAATGCCCAGGCGCTCACCGACCTCGAAGGCGGCGCGGACGCGCTCGTCCTGGCCTTTGCCGGCGCACCCGGTGCCCGCGGCTACGGCCTGACCGCGACGCGCGTCGAGGACCTCGACGCCGTGCTGAAGGGCGTCATGCTGCCGCTGATCGCTCTGCGCCTCGATGCCGGCGCGAAGGGCCTGGAGGCCGCCGCCTTGGTGAAGGCCCTTGCGGCGCGCCGGGGTGAAGACCTCTCGGCCTACGATCTCGACCTCGCCATCGACCCGGTCGGCTCGCTCGCCGCGACCGGCAGTCTCGGCGCGGTCTGGAGCGATGTCGCCCCGCGCCTGGCCGCCACCGTGTCGGACCTTGAGGCAGCGGGCTTCCGCGGCCGGGCTTTCATGGCCGACGGGCGGCCCTATCACGAGGCCGGTGCCGGCGAGGCGGCCGAGCTCGCCGCCGTGCTCGCCACCGCGGTGACCTACTTGCGCGCGCTGGAGGCGGCCGGCCACGACCTCGCCACCGCCCGCGAACGGATCGGGGTGCTGCTGGCGGCCGATGCCGACGAGTTCGTCACGGTGTCGAAGTTCCGCGCCATGCGGCGGCTCTGGGCCCGGATCGAGCAGGCCTGCGGTCTCGATCCGAAGCCCCTGCGCCTCCACGCCGAAACCGCGTGGCGGATGATGGCCCGGCGCGATCCCTTCGTGAACATCCTGCGCACCGGCATGGCTGCGGCCGCCGCCGGGATGGGCGGCGCCGACGCGGTGGCGGTCCTGCCCTACACCCAGGCGCTGGGTCTGCCCGACGCCTTCGCCCGGCGGGTGGGGCGCAACAGCCAGATCGTGCTGATCGAGGAGTCGCACCTCGCCCGGGTCAGCGACCCGGCAGCCGGTGCGGGCGGGTTCGAGACGCTGACCGCCCAGCTCGCCGAGGCCGCCTGGGAGGCGTTCCAGACCATCGAGGCCGAGGGCGGCATCGTCGCCTCGCTCAGCCTGGGCAAGCTGCAGCGGCGCATCGAACTCACCCGCGAGGCCCGGGCGAAGGCCGTCGCGACCCGCCGCGAGCCGCTCACCGGCGCGAGCGAGTTTCCGAACCTCGCCGAAAAGCCAGTGACCGTTCTCGACGTGGCGCCGGCCCCCGCCGGGCCCACCTCGAATTTCGGCTCGGGCGGCTCGGCCGTCGCCTGCGACGCGCTGCCGTCACACCGCCTCGCGGAGCCCTACGAGGCGTTGCGCGACGCGTCCGACGCCTACCTCGCCAAGACCGGCCGTCGGCCAGCGGTGTTCCTGGCCAATCTCGGACCCGTGGCGGCGTTCAACGCGCGGTCGACTTTCGCGGCCAACGCCTTCGCGGCGGGCGGCATCGAGACGCTGTCGAACGAGGGCTTCACCGACGCGGAAGCGCTCGCGGCGGCGTTCGCGGCTTCCGGTGCCGCGCTGGCCTGCATCTGCTCGACGGACGCCATCTACGCGGAGCACGCGGTCGCCGCTGCGGAGGCTCTGGTCCGGGCCGGGGCCGGCACGATCTACCTCGCGGGCAGGCCGGCGGACCTCGTCGAGCCGCTGAAAGCTGCAGGCGTTCATGCCTTCCTGCATGTCGGCTGCGACTTGGTGGCGCTTCTGAATGGCGCCCTCCGCTCAGCGATGCACACCCCGGCACCCCAGCCGGCGCGCTGACCCGCCGCCGGTCTTCACAAGATTCGGATCGACCCATGACACGGAGACGTTTGACGCGCCTGGCCGCCACCGCTTTGATCGTCGCCTGCGCGACTTCTGCCGGGGCGGTCCAGCGCAGGGCTCAGCAACCGGATCGGTTCGATGGTACGTGGAGCGTCGAGGTCCTCACCGAATCGGGCACCTGCGACCGGGCCTACCGCTACCCCGTGAAGATCGAGCACGGGCGCGCCCGCTTCATCGGGACCGCCTTCGTCGTGCAAGGCAGCGTCGCCGGGAACGGCGCGATCCGGGGCTCGATCTCGAACGGATCCGCCACCGCCGACGTGACCGGCCGCCTCGGCCCGGAAGGCTTTGGCAAAGGCACCTGGAGCGCGTCCGGCGCCCTCGAATGTCGCGGACGCTGGAATGCCGAGCGCCGTGGCTGAACGCGCGCCAGAAACGGTCCGGATCTTGCCCCGAATGAGGCGCTGACACCGCATGCTCAGCCCCGTTCCCGACGCAATCATGAGGGAATGCTGAACGCGGTTCGGACACCCGACGAGGCCGCCCGCATGAAGACACCGATCCTCGCCACCCTCACCGTCCTGGCCCTCGTCTCGACGGCACAGGCGCGTTCTCACCGGCATCAAGCTGCTCCGGCCGTGAACCCGGCAGAGGCCGAGAAGGTCCTGGCCCCGCTCCGGCATGCGGCCACCGAATGCTTCGCCGAGACTGTGCTGGCGAATCCGAAGGCGACGGCCGAAGCCCGCGCCGGCCATTGGTACGAAGCCGTCGGCATCACCGGCTTCCTCTGCCGCCCGGAAGTCGCCGCGATGATCCAGGGGCATGATCGGCTCTACGGTGCCAGGACCGGGGAGCGCTACTTCAAGGGCGCCTACGCCGAGCACCTCGGCCAGCAGCTCGCCGAGCGGCTCCAGCCGATGCTTATCCGCAAGGCGGTAGCCAGCGCAGAGCCGCCGCCTGAGAAGGCCACGGCCGAGGACGACGCCCCGGCCAACTGATCGCTCACCGCCGAGGCGCCGACCCGTTCGGCGCCGGCGAGCGCGTCAGATCAGGGCCGCAGATCCACTCCTGATGGCAGCGCCATCGGGAACGGCCATCCGCGGGAACCGCGCGCGCGCTTCAGCTTCTCGACCGAGGAGACGGCGATGCCCTACGAGCTTCACTACTGGCCGATGATCCAGGGGCGCGGCGAGTTCATCCGCCTCGCCCTGGAGGAGTCCGGCGCCGATTTCATCGACGTGGCGCGACGGGACGACGAGGCCGGCGGCATCGAGCCGATGCTCGTGCGCCTGTCAGATCCCGGGAACCCGCGGCCGCCCTTCGCGCCGCCGTTCCTGCGGGACGGCGACGTCGTTATCGGCCAGACCGCCGCTATCCTGATCTATCTCGGGCCCCGCCTCGGCCTCGTCGGGGAAGCCGAGCGGGACAGGATCTGGACGCATCAGCTCCAGCTCACCATCGCGGACGCGGTAGACGAGGCGCACGACACGCACCATCCGGTGGGCGTCGATCTCTGGTACGCGGACCAGAGGCCTGAGGCGCAGCGCCGGGCGAAGGGTTTTCGCGAGTCCCGCATGCCGAAATTCCTCGGCTATTTCGAGCGCGTGCTGGCGGCCAACGGTGGCGAACGACTGGTCGGTCCGAGTCTGTCCTACGCGGATCTGTCCCTATTTCAGCTCGTCGACGGCCTGCGCTACGCGTTTCCGAAGGCCTCTGCGGCGGCCCTGCGCGACGCCCCCCACGTCGCACGGCTGCACGCTGCCGTGGCGCGGCGTCCGCGGATCGCCGCTTATCTGGCGAGCGAGCGGCGCATCCCGTTCAACGAGGATGGGATCTTCCGGCACTATCCCGAACTCGACGCCTGACGCGGCCTCTCACCGGATCGGCCGGCCGATCAGGAGGGCCGCCAAGCACAGCGCGACGAGCCCCAGCACCAGCGACAGCAGCCGCCAGAACAGCAGCGGGTCCCGCTCCAGCAGCGACGCCCGGCGCGCGTCCGTGAAGGCCGGGTTGGGATGCCGGAGATCGTGGACGAATTCGGAGAGCGCCCGGTACCGCCGGGCGGGATCGGGATGCACGGCCTTCCGGAGCGCCCCGTCGACCCAGACCGGGAGCAGCGGTCGCGCGCTGCGGGCCGAGACGTAGCGGAGCTTCCGCTGGGCCGCGCGCGTGCGCGCCCGCGGCACCTGCCCGCCATAGGGCAGCCGGCCGGTCAGCATCTGGTAGGCCATCACGCCCACCGCGAACACGTCGGAGCCGGGCGTCGACGGCTCGCCGAGAAAACACTCCGGCGCGGTGTACTGCACCGTCCCGAGGATCTCGGCCGCGTCGATACGCGGATCGCCCTCGACCACACCGGCCACCTTGGTGGCGCCGAAATCGATAACCTGGACGGTTCCGGAGGCGTCGATCAGGACGTTCTCCGGCCGCAGGTCCTGGTGAACCATCTCGCGACGGTGGAAGGCCTGCACGCCCTTCGCCATTTGCTCGATGATACCGCGCACCGCCTCCAGCTCGGGTACCGCATGGTCGCGCATCCACTGGGTCAGCGTCTGTCCCTCGACGTAGCGCATGACCGTATAGAGGTGGCTGCGTCGGCGGGTCTGCGGATGGGCCTTGAGCACGTGCGGGCTGTCGATGCGCCGCGCGATCCACTCCTCCATGACGAAGCGCTTCCGCTGGGCGGGATCGTCGCGCAGGTCGAGGGACAGGACTTTGAGGGCGACGCGCGCACCCGTCTCGCTATCGGCGGCCAGATAGACCCGGCTGCGGGGGCCGGAATGGAGCGTGCGCAGGAGATGGTAGCCGTCGAAATCGGCCGGCGGGTCGAGCAGGGGCGCCGGGTCGAGCCCATCGATGCCGCCGAGGAGGTCCGCTGGCTCACCCTCCGGCACGGAGTCGATCTGCACGATCTGGATGGTCAGGTTGTCCGGGCTTCCGGCCGCATGGGCGGCCTCGACGATCGTCCGCGCGGCGGCGCCGAGATCGTCCCCTGCCGCCACGATCATCGACACCATATCGCGCGGGCGGAGGTGCTCGTGAATCCCGTCCGTAGTGAGCACCAAGACGTCGCCGGCCTCGATGCCGAGCGTATGGTAGTCGATCTCAACCCGGGCGTTCGCACCGAGGGCGCGGCCGAGATAGGATTCCGCGGCCGAGACGACGACGCGGTGGTCCTCGGTGAGCTGTTCCAGCGACCGGCCGGCGACGCGCCACACCCGCGCATCGCCGACGTGGAAGATGTGCGCGGTGCGCGACTTCAGGACCAGCACGCTGAAGGTGGTGACGTAGCCCTTGTCGGCGTCGTGCGGATCGAGGCCGCGCCGGGTCTGGGCGTAGAGCCAGGAATTCGTCGCCGCGATCACGCGCTGGCCGGAGGTCTTTACCGACCACGTGTCGGGGGTGGCGTAGTAGTCGCTGAGGAAACTCTTGACCGCGGTTTCGCTCGCCGCCGCGCCGACGGCGCTGCTGCTGATGCCGTCCGCGAGCGCCACCGCGATGCCCTTCAGGCCGAGCGCCGGCTGCGGCGGCACGAGGACGCCGTGGAAATCCTGGTTGGCGTCCTTCCTGCCGGCGGCGCTGTACTGCCCGATCGAGACCGTCAGGTCGCGGGCCTTCGCGGCAGAGCCGCTCACGCCGCCACTGCCGGCGCGTCGCCTCGGCCGCGATAGGAGAGCGCCTCCGCCAGGTGCAGCCGGCGCACCTGCGCCTCGCCGTCGAGGTCGGCGAGGGTGCGGGCGACGCGGAGCGTCCGGTGGAAGCCGCGGGCCGAGAGCCGCATGCTTTCGGCCGCCTGCCGGATCAGCGCGGTCCCCTCGGCATCGGGGCTCGCGACGTCCTCGATCAGGTTCGCCGGACAGGTGGCGTTGGTGGTGGAGACCGGCAGCCCCCGCGCGGCGTAGCGCGTACCCTGGAGGGTGCGGGCGGCGGCGACGCGGGCGGCGGCCTCGCGCGTGCCCTCGGCGGGCGGCGGCAGGATCAGGTCGGCAGCCGTGACCGCCGGGACCTCGATGCGCAGGTCGATCCGGTCGAGCAGCGGGCCGGAAATCCGCGCTTGGTACTGCGCCATGCACCGCTCGTTCGGGCCGCGCCGGCAGGCATAGCCCGGTTCCAGCCCCTGGCCGCAGCGGCACGGATTCATGGCCGCCACCAGCTGGAATCGGGCCGGATAGGTCACCCGGTGGTTCGCCCGGGCGATCATCACCTCGCCGGTCTCCATCGGCTGGCGCAGGCTGTCGAGGACCTGCGGGGTGAACTCAGGCAGTTCATCGAGGAACAGCACACCGCCATGGGCCAGCGACACCTCACCCGGCCGGGCGCCGTGGCCGCCGCCGACAAGGGCCGCCATCGAGGCGGAATGGTGCGGCTGCCGGAACGGCCGGCGGTTCGAGAGCGCGCCGTCCTTCAGCGCGCCCGCCACCGACTGGATCATGGAGATGTCGAGCAGTTCCCGAGGGCTCAGCGGCGGCAGGATCGAGGGCAGCCGGGCGGCGAGCATCGATTTGCCCGATCCGGGGGGCCCGTTCATCAGCAGGTTGTGACCGCCGGCCGCAGCGATCTCCAGGGCGCGCTTGGCACCCTCCTGGCCCTTGATGTCGGCGAGATCTGGCAGTGGGCCCGCGAGGCCGGCCACCGAGGGCTCCGGCCGGGCCATGACTTGGCTGCCCTTGAAGTGGTTGGCGAGCTGGATCAGCGAGCGCGGGGCGAGCACGTCGAGGTCGCCGCCTGCCCAGGCCGCCTCCGGGCCCGTGGCCGCCGGGCAGATCAACCCGAGGCCGCGCGATCCCGCCGCGATGGCGGCGGGCAGCACGCCGTTGACCGCCGTGATGCTGCCGTCGAGGGCGAGTTCGCCAAGCACGCAATAGCCGGCGAGCGCGTCGGCCGGGATCGCACCGATCGCCGCCATCACGCCGAGCGCGATCGGGAGATCGTAGTGCGAGCCCTCCTTCGGCAGGTCGGCCGGGGCGAGGTTGACGGTGATGCGCTTGGCCGGCAGCGCCAGACCCGAGGCGATCAGCGCGCCGCGCACGCGCTCGCGCGATTCGGCCACCGCCTTGTCGGGCAGCCCGACCACGGTGAATGTCACCGAACCCGGGATGATCTGGACCTGCACGTCGACGGCGCGCGCCTCGATCCCCTCGAAGGCCACGGTGGCGACGCGGGTGACCATAGGGCAAGGTTCCTCGGCCCCTCGGCCGGCACGGTGCGGCGGGGAACCTTAGCTGTGCTGGAGAATCGAAGCGGTCTCAAGGGGATCCCCGCCGCGATGGAACATGCTCGCCGCGTTCCTGTTCACAGGCGAAGCGACCTTGAGAAATGGAGACCGCCATGCGCCTCGCCAGAACCCTCCTCGCCCTCGCTGTCGTCGCCGGATTCGGCGTCGTCGCCCGTGCCGACGAGAAGCTGCCGCCCGATCAACAGGCCAAGGTCGAGGCCATGCTCCGCCAGGAGGGCTTCACCAAGTGGAAGGAGATCGAGCTGGACGACGGGATGATCGAGGTCGACGATGCAGTGGACGCCAGTGGCAAGCAGTTCGACCTGAAGCTCGATCCGAAGACCCTGGCCGTGGTGAAGCGCAAGGCGGAGTAGGCTGCCGCTTGCGTTCGGCAAGCACCCCGGCCATATAGCCGGCGGGGGGTTGGCGAGGGACGTTTCACTCGCCAACCGGGTCAGGTCCGGAAGGAAGCAGCCCTAACGAGACCGAGCGGGTCTTCGTCCAGCCTCCCACCTCATTCCCTGGCGCGCGGCAGCCCGATCCCGACACGGCATGGACGCTTCGACCGGCACGCCTGACGACGAGCCGGGCCTGCCCGGGTTCACGAGCCCCGCCAGCGCGGCGACGCCCTACCGGGTGCTCGCGCGAAAATACCGCCCGACCAATTTCGGCGACCTGATCGGCCAGGACGCCATGGTGCGGACCCTGGCTAACGGATTCGCGGCCAACCGCATCCCCCAGGCCTGGATGCTCACGGGCGTGCGCGGGGTCGGTAAGACCACCACCGCCCGTATCCTCGCCCGCGGCCTCAACTACGCCCGCGCCGGCGTCCCCGATACCGGGCCGACCGTGACCATGCCGGAACTCGGCCTGCATTGCGCGGCGATCATGGAATCCCGGCACATGGACGTGCTGGAGATGGATGCTGCCTCGCATACCGGCATCGACGACGTGCGGGCGATCATCGACGGCATCCGCTACGGACCGGTCTCGGCGCGCTACAAGGTCTACATCGTCGACGAGGTCCACATGCTCTCCGAGAAGGCGTTCAACGCCTTCCTGAAGACCCTGGAGGAGCCGCCGCCCCACGCCAAGTTCGTGTTCGCCACCACGGAGATCCGCAAGGTCCCGGTCACGATCCTGTCGCGCTGCCAACGGTTCGACCTGCGCCGGGTCGAGGCGCCCGTTCTCCACGCCCATCTCGCCAAGGTCTGCGCGGCCGAGCGAGTCGAGGCCGAGGAGGAGGCGCTCGGCGCAATCGTGCGCGCCGCCGAGGGCTCCGTGCGCGACGCGCTCTCGCTCCTCGATCAGGCGATCGCCCACGGCGCCGGTGCCGTCACCACTCAGAGCGTGCGCGACATGCTGGGGCTGGCCGACCGCGCCCGGATCCTCGACCTGTTCGAGGCCGTGATGCGCGGCGCGGTGCCGGCGGCCTTCGCGGAATTGCGGGCGCAATACGATTCCGGAGCCGACCCGTCGGTGGTGCTCTCGGACCTCGCCGCCTTCACGCACCTCGTCACGCGGCTCAAGATGGTGCCGGAGACCGCCTCCGACCCGACGCTGAGCGAGACCGAGCGCGTCCGCGGCGGCCAGTTCGCGGAAAAGCTCTCGGTCCGCGCCCTGTCGCGCGCCTGGCAGATCCTCCTCAAGGCAATTCCCGAGGTGCAGGCCGCACCGCGCCCGCTCGCGGCGGCCGAGATGGCGATCGTACGCCTCGCCTACGCGGCCGACCTGCCGACCCCCGACGAGGCGCTGCGCCAGCTCAAGGCCGAGGCTAGGGCGGTGCCTGCCGACGAGCCGTCCACCTCCGGCCGCCCGCCGCTGCCGCCGATCCCCGACCTGCGTGGCGGTGGACAGGCGGCCCTCGCCACCGCACCGCGGCCGATACCTGTCATGGCCCCGGTGGCGGTGACGGCCCCCACGCCGCTGCCGACAGCGATGGCCGCCCCTGTCGAGCGGCCGGCCGCGCCACCCGCGCCGCGGCTCGTCCGCTACGAGGACCTCGTGGCGCTGGCGGATGCCAATCGCGACATCCTGCTGAAGACCGCGCTCGAACGCGACGTGCATCTCGTGCACTTCGAGGAAGGCCGGATCGAGCTGCGGCTCGCACCGGGCGGGCGATCGAGCCTCGCCACCGACATCGCCGCCGCGATCGAGCGCTGGACCGGCCGGCGTTGGGTCGTGGCCCTGTCGAAGGAGGCGGGCGCGCCGACCCTCGACGCCGCCGCCCGGGCCGCCACCGAAACCCGCCGCGAAAACGCGGCCGCCGACCCGTTCGTGCGCGAGGTGCTGGCGCGCTTCCCGGGGGCCGAGATCGTCGACGTGCGCGAGACCGCCCCCACGGCCGAGCAGGAGATCCATGGGGAAGGCGATGCCGTTCCCGCGGACGAGGCCGAGAACGACGACTTCTGAGGCGCGCCCGCTTCGCCGCCGCATGGCGCGCCGGCCGCGCCGTACCCAGATGACATCACCGACACGAGACGGAAAGAGAGCCGCATGCGCGACCTGATGGGCATCATGAAGCAGGCTCAGGCCATGCAGGAGAAGATGGGTTCCCTGCAGGCCGAGCTGGACCATATCGAGGTGACGGGTGCCTCCGGGGGCGGATCGGTGCGGGTCACTATGACCGCCAAGGGGCAGATGAAGGGGGTCAGCATCGACCCGTCCCTGATGGTCGCCGAAGAGCGCGAGATTCTCGAGGATCTGATCGTGGCCGCCTGCAACGATGCCCGCGGCAAGGCCGAGGCGACCATGCAGGAGCGTATGGCCGAGCTGACCAAGGGCTTGCCGCTGCCTCCGGGCATGAAGCTGCCGTTTTAGTCGGCCGTCCGATTCGGCGTCGGGTCGAAAATCTCGGACGCGCGGTGGTCGCCTTTGCGAGCGGAGCGATCCAGCGGCGCCGCTCTCGGGACTTGCCGCGTCCCTGGATCGCCTCGCCGCGCTCGCGACGACATATGGGTCGGACAGATCGGATGCTCGAAGCGGGCACGATAGGAGGCCGCTGGATGGATCGGGCGGCCGATGAGACCGCCCGATGTCCCGATCAGGCCGCGATCGCCTGTGAGCTCGGCCCGGCGGCGCGCACGTCGGCATCGACGTGGGTCTCGAAGCGCTTGAAGTTGTCGTCGAACATCTTCACCAGCCGCGCGGCCGTCTCGACGAAGGCGCCCTTGTTGCCCCAGGTCTTGACCGGGGTGAGGATGTGCGGCTCGACGCCCGGCACCGAGACCGGCACCGCGAAGCCGAAATATGGGTCGCGGCGGAACTCGGCCTGGGCGAGCGAGCCGTCGAGCGCGGCGGTCAGCAGCCGCCGGGTGACGCGGATCGGCATGCGCCGGCCGGTGCCGACGCCGCCGCCGGTCCAGCCGGTGTTGACCAGCCAGCAATCGACGCTGTGCTTGGCGATCAGGTCGCGCAGCAGGTTGCCGTAGGCGCTCGGGTGCCGGGGCATGAACGGCGCGCCGAAGCAGGTCGAGAAGGTCGCCTCCGGGCCAGTCAGGCCGCGCTCGGTGCCGGCCACCTTGGCGGTGTAGCCGGACAGGAAGTGGTACATCGCCTCGGCGCCGGTCAACTTGGCGATCGGCGGCATCACCCCGAAGGCGTCGCAGGTGAGCATCACGATGTTCTTGGGATGCCCGGCCCGGCCGGTGGCGCTCGCATTGGCGATGAAGTCGAGCGGGTAGGCGCAACGGGTGTTCTCGGTGAGCGAGCCGTCGTCGAAATCCGGCACGCGGGTCGCCGGATCGATCACCACGTTCTCCATCACGGTGCCGAAGCGCTCGGTGGTGGCGTAGATCTCGGGCTCGGCGTTGCGCGAGAGCCGGATGGTCTTGGCGTAGCAACCGCCCTCGAAGTTGAAGATGCCCTCGTTGGACCAGCCGTGCTCGTCGTCGCCCAGCAGCTGACGCGAGGAATCGTTCGACAGGGTGGTCTTGCCGGTGCCCGACAGGCCGAAGAAGATCGCCGAGCCGCCCTCGGCGTCGAGCGCCGCGTTGGCCGAGCAATGCATCGGCATCACGCCCTTACCGGGCAGCATGTAGTTGAGATAGGTGAAGACCGACTTCTTCATCTCGCCCGCGTAGGCGGAGCCGCCGATCAGCACGAGCTTCTTGGCGAAGTCGATGGCGATCACGGTCTTGGACCGGCAGCCGTGCCGGGCGGGATCGGCCTGGAAGCTCGGCAGGTCGATGATGGTCATGTCCGGCACGTAGGACGCGATCTCGGAGCGGTCCGGCCGGATCAGCAGGTTGCGGATGAACAGCGAGTGCCAGGCGAACTCGGTGAACACCCGGGCCTTCACCCGGTGGGCCGGATCGGCGCCGCCGTAGAGGTCCTGGGCGAACAGTTCCTTGCCCTCGGCATGCTTCAGGAAGTCCTGGCGCAGCGTCTCGAATTGCTCAGGCGTGATCGCGCCGTTGTTCTCCCACCAGACCTCGTTCTCGGTGGCGGCATCGCGCACCACGAACTTGTCCTTCGGCGAACGGCCGGTGTGGCTGCCGGTTGTCGCCACGAAGGCGCCGCCGCGGGCAAGCTGGCCTTCCTTACGGCTGAGCGCCTCCTCGTAGAGGCGCGGAGCCTCGAAATTCCAATGCACGGCCTTGAGATCGCGGAAGCCGGTGGCCTCCGCGCCGTGGGCCACGTTGTGATCACCGATGTTGGTCAAGAGCGTATCTCCCGGGGCCCCTGTTCGTGCCGAAAACGCGACATGACCGGACGGCAGCTGCGTCCGGGATTGCCCGGGGACGTCCGTGCGGTCGTACAGGTCCGCCGCACGCAGGATCTCCGCTCCCCGGTCGCTCGCCGCCGACATGCTGAGTAGGCGGCGAAACGTTGCCGTCATAAGGGGCTTTGCCGGAGGCCCGCAACGTGGACGATCCTGTTTCACCCAAGTCGTGGCCGCAGGAACGCCGCCCTGTAACCAGTTACAGAGTGGCATTCTGAATAACGGCAGGGGAAACCGTGTCCAGAATTCCCATATGTAGGGTGAGCGGCCATGCGGCTTTGCGCCTCGTCTGCCGGCCGCTATGCCCTGCAGAACGTCCCGATCACCCTTCGACCAAGAGGCATGATGCCCCAAGCCGTCGCCGGCCCCGAGATCGAGCGCCTGATACAGCTCCTGGCCCGGATGCCCGGGCTCGGCCCGCGCTCGGCGCGACGGGCGGCGCTCCAGCTGATCAAGAAGCGGGACACGCTTCTCGGGCCGCTGGCCGACGCGATGCGAATCGCGGCCGAGCGCATCGTGGTGTGCTCGAGCTGCGGCAACGTCGATACGTCGGAGCCGTGCACGATCTGCCGCGACCCGGAGCGCGACCCCTCGACCCTGGTGGTTGTGGAGGACGTGTCGGACCTGTGGGCCCTCGAGCGCTCGGGGGCTGTCAAGGCCCGCTACCACGTGCTGGGCGGCGTCCTCTCGGCACTGGACGGCGTGCGGCCGGAGCACCTCAACCTTGCGAGCCTGGTCGAGCGTGCGGCACTGCCCGAGGTGAAGGAGATCATCCTGGCTCTCAACGCCACCGTGGACGGCCAGACCACGGCTCACTACGTCACCGAGTCGATCCGCCACCTCGACCGCAAGGTGACGCGCCTCGCCCACGGCGTCCCGGTCGGCGGCGAGCTCGACTATCTCGACGAAGGCACGCTCTCCGCGGCGATCCGAAGCCGCACTGCGTTCTGAACCGTCGGGACCGGTATTTGACCGGTCTTCACCCGCATCCTATTCGACGCCGAGCCCGGACGTGCACCGGCGCTCTCCTTGCCGGTTTCCGCCATGACCATCCGCCCGCTCGTCATCCTCCCCGACCCCGTGCTGCGCCGGATCTCCGATCCGGTCGGTCCGATCACGTCCGAGATCCGCACGCTCGTCGCCGACATGTTCGAGACGATGTACGATGCGCCCGGCGTCGGCCTCGCGGCGATCCAGGTCGGCGTCGCCAAGCGCATCGTCACCATCGACACGTCGAAGGAGGAGAACGTGCGCGAGCCGCGCGTCTTCATCGATCCCGAGGTCGTCTGGTCCTCGGAGGAGAGGCGGGTCTACGACGAGGGCTGCCTGTCGATCCCCGAATATTACGCCGAGGTCGAGCGGCCGGACCGGGTCCGGGTGAAGTTCCGCGATCTCGACGGCAAGGAGCTGGAGATCGAGGCGGACGGCCTGCTGGCGACCTGCATCCAGCACGAGATCGATCACCTCAACGGCGTGCTGTTCATCGATCACCTGTCGAAGCTGAAGCGGGACCGGGTGATCAAGAAGTTCACCAAGGCAGCCAAGCGCGACGCGGCCTGAATCCCGATGCGCGTCGTCTTCATGGGCACCCCGGATTTCGCGGTGCCGACGCTGGCGCGGCTCGCACAGGACGGGCACGACATCGTCGCCGTCTACACTCGCGCGCCCGCCCGGGCCGGCCGCGGCATGAGTCTGCGACCCTCCCCGGTCCACACCCTCGCCGAGACCCTCGGGGTGCCGGTGCTGACGCCCGGGACCTTGCGCACGCCCGAGGCCGTCGAGACCTTCGCCGGGCATCGTGCCGACGTCGCCGTCGTGGTTGCCTACGGGATGCTGCTCCCACAGGTCATCCTCGACGCGCCCAAATACGGCTGCCTCAACCTGCACGGCTCATTGCTGCCGCGCTGGCGCGGTGCGGCGCCGATCCAGCGGGCCGTGATGGCGGGCGATGCCGAGAGTGGCGTCGGCGTCATGCGCATGGAAGCCGGGCTCGATACCGGCCCGGTGGCTCTTGAGGCGCGGGTCCCGATCGGCCCGGGCATGAATGCGGGCGAGCTGCACGACGCGCTCATGCCGATCGGCGCCAACCTGATGTCCGAGGCGCTCGAGCGCCTCGAACGCGGGGCGCTTGCCTTAACGCCGCAAGCAGCCGAGGGCGTCGTCTATGCGCACAAGATCGGCAACGACGAGGCGCGGATCGACTGGGCGCGTCCAGCCGCGCGGGTCGCCGATCAGATCAACGGACTGTCGCCCTTTCCGGGGGCGTTCTTCGAGATCGATCTCGGAAAGGGCGCGGAGCGGGTGAAGGTCCTCCGGGCCGCGATCGGCGACGGGACTGGCGCGCCGGGGACCCTCCTGGACGCGGACGGCACGGTCGCCTGCGAGGACGGCGCCGTGCGGCTGACGGAGCTGCGCCGGGCTGGCAAGGGCGGGAGCGCCAGCGGTGCCGAATTCGTCCGCGGCGCCCGCATCGCGCCCGGCGCCCGTCTCGGCTGATGCCCCGCTACAAGCTCGTCATCGAATACGACGGAGGACCGTTCTGCGGCTGGCAGCGCCAAGCCGACGATCCCACGGTCCAGGGGGCGATCGAGGCAGCGGTGACACGCTTCTCCGGGGAGGCGGCTCGGCTCACCTGCGCCGGGCGGACCGATGCGGGCGTGCACGCGACCCATCAGGTCGCCCATCTCGACCTCGCCAAGGCGTGGCGGACCGACACGGTGCGCGACGCGCTCAACGCCCATCTGCGGCCGCAGCCGGTGGCGATCCTGGACGCCACCCTCGTCGGGCCCGAATTCGACGCGCGCCATTCGGCGATCCGCCGGCACTACCGCTACCGCATCCTCAACCGCCGCAGCCCCGCAGCGCTCACCCGCGCCCATGTCTGGCACGTGCCCTGGCCGCTCGACCCGGATTTGATGCACGTCGCCGCCCAGCGGCTCGTCGGGCTGCACGACTTCTCGGCCTTCCGGGCCGCCGAGTGCCAAGCGAACAGCCCCGTGCGGACGCTGGAGCGCCTCGACGTCATCCGGATGCCGATGGGACTGCACGAGGAGATCGTCGTGACGACGTGCGCACGCTCGTTCCTGCACCATCAGGTGCGCGCGATGGTCGGGACGCTGATGCTCGCGGGCTGCAGGCGGCTGTCGGCGGACGATGTCGGCGACATCCTGGCCTCGGGCGAGAAGCGCCGCTGTGGCCCGCTGGCGCCGGCGGGTGGGCTGACGTTCGTGGGTGTGGATTACGGTTGAGCCACGGGCCGGCGCGACGGCTTCGCGGTCAGCCCGAAAAATACGCCTCCAATACCCGGCCGTAGATCGCCGTCAGCCGATCGAGATCATCCGCCGCCACGCACTCGTCGACCTGATGCATCGTCTCGCCGACGAGGCCGAACTCAATCACCGGGCAGGCATCCTTGATGAAGCGGGCATCCGAGGTCCCGCCCGTGGTCGACAGGGCTGGCGTCAGGCCGGTCTCGGCCCGGATCGCCGCGGAGACGAGGTCAACGAAGGCATCTGGCTGCGTGAGGAAGGCCGGGGCGTTCGACGGCTGCAAGTCGAGGGTAAAGCGGACGGCGCTGCCGGCCGCCTGTTCCAGCCGCGTCCGGAGTTCGGCGCCGAGGCTGGCGGCCGTCCAGTCATCGTTGAACCGGACATTGAACGTCGCCCGCGCGGTCGCCGGGATCACGTTCGTGGCGGGATTGCCCACGTCGATCGTCGTAAATTCAAGGTTCGAGGCGTCGAAATGCGCCGTGCCGCGGTCGAGCGGCTCCGCGACCAGCGCCGAGGCGAGCCGCAGCAAACCTGGGATCGGGTTCTCGGCCTTATGCGGATAGGCGACATGACCCTGGCGGCCGAGCACCGTGAGCTTGCCGGTGAGCGAGCCGCGCCGGCCGATCTTGATCATCTCGCCGAGCCGTCCGGGGTTGGTCGGCTCGCCGAGCAGGCAATGGTCGAAGCGCTCGCCCCGGGCCCGGGCCCATGCGAGCAGCTTGACCGTGCCGCTGACCGCCGGCCCCTCCTCGTCGCCGGTGATCAGGAAGGCGATGGAGCCGGGAAAGTCGGTGCCCCGGCGCGCGAGGAACGCAAGGGTCGCGGCCAGCATGCAGGCGATGCCGCCCTTCATGTCGGCGGCGCCGCGCCCGTAGAGCATCCCGTCCGCCACCGCCCCGTCAAACGGGCCGTGCCGCCAGGAAGCTTCGCCCTCCGGCACCACGTCGGTGTGGCCGGCGAAGACGAGGCAGGGGCCGCGCCGGCCGATCCGGGCGTAGAGGTTCGGCGTGTCGGGATAGCCGGGCTCCGAGAAGACCGGCCGTTCGACCGCGAAGCCCGCGGGCCGGAGAGCGTCGGCCACGACGTCGAGCGCGCCGCGATCCTCCGGGGTGACCGACGGGCAGCGGATCAGGGCCTGCGCCAGATGCAGCGGGGCCTGCTGGTTGTAAGTGTCGGCCGACATCGTGCGCTCCCTGGGCGGCGGGAGGCGCCGCGCGGCCCGCTTAAACCAAAGCGGGCCGCTTGCGGGAGCCCTTACTTGGTCACCACCACCTGTACGTCGCCGTGGCGACGCTGCACCGAGACGGTGACGTCGTCGTCGTAGCGCTGGAACCGGATGTCCAGGCGCGAGGCACCGAGCTTGACGTTGTACAGCGTCACGCCGTCGAGGAAGCCCGGCAGGACCGGGTTCTTGAGCCGGACACGATTCCGGTCGTGGTCGAGTTCCAGCCCCAGGCAGGCGGCCAGGAACGCGAAGGGGGCGGCCGCCGCCCAGGCCTGCGGGCTGCAGGCGACCGGATAGGCCACCGGCCCACGCTGGCGCCGGCGCATGAAGCCGCAGAACAGCTCCGGCAGGCGCTTCTGGTCCTGGTAGAGCGAGGTGTCGAACATCCCCTGGAAGATCCGCGCGGCCTCGTGCTTGCGGTCATAGCGGGCCAGCCCCATCGCGATCATCGCATTGTCGTGGGGCCAGATCGAGCCGTTGTGGTACGACATCGGGTTGTAGCGCGCCTCGCCCTTGGCGATGGTGCGGACGCCCCAGCCGTTGAAACCGTCCTTGCACAGCAGCGTTTCGGCCACCCGGTTGGCCCGCTCGGGCTTGGCGATGCCGGTGAACAAGGCGTGGCCGGCATTCGAGGAGCGCACGGCGCACTGCTTCTTCGCCCCGTCGAGGGCCAGAGCGTAAGTGCCGATCTCCTCGTTCCAGAAGGCCGCGTCGAATTTCTCGCGCAGGCTGGCCGCTTCCTGCGAGAGCCGCTCGGCCATCGGATCGTGTCCGAGTAGGGCAGCGAGCTTGGCCATGCCGTTCTTGGCGGCGAAGACGTAGCCCTGCACCTCGCACAGAGCGATCGGGCCCTTCGCCAGCTGACCGTCGACGTGGAAGATCGAATCGTGGCTGTCCTTCCAGCCCTGGTTCTCCAGGCCCTTGTCGGTGTCGCGGGCGTATTCCACGAAACCGTCGCCGTCGCGATCGCCGTACCGGTCCATCCACGCGAGGGCGAGTTCAAGGGACGGCCAGATCGCCCGAACGGTCTCCAGGTCGCCGGTGACGGCGTAATATTCCGAGGCCAGCATCACGAAGAGCGGCGTGCCGTCGATGGTCCCGTAATAGTTGCGGAACGGCACCTCGCCGAGCATCGCCATCTCGCCGCGGCGGGTCTCGTGCAGAACCTTGCCGGGCTGGGCATCGGCGGCCGGATCGACGGCCTGGGCCTGGGTCGAGGCGAGGTAGCGCAGCACGCCGCGGGCGAATTTCGGGTCGATCCACAGCGCCATCATCGCGGTGATGATGCCGTCGCGGCCGAACACCGTGGAGTACCAGGGGATGCCGGCGAACGGGTAGATCCCGTCCGGAGTGCGGGTCGCCAGCATGTAGAGGTCGGCCGTGGCCCGGCACAGGCCCTCGTTGAACTGGTCATTCGACGAGATGATCGTGGTGATGCCCGCCGTCAGCGTGCGCAGGTCACGCCGCGAATCGCGGTAGGCACGGGCGAAGATCGTCCCCTCGGCGAGATCCTTCGGCTCCCGCCGCGCGCCGCCGGCATTGGCCGCCAGCGTCAGCTTGGCCGCGGCGTCCTCGCCGACCATCTCGTCGGAGGGCGGCTTGGTGAAGGCGCGGTGCGCCTCGAAGGTCACGCGGATGAACAGAGAGGCGCGCCCCCCGGGCGGCAGCGACACGTCGAAGGCCACGCGCCCGGGCTCGATCAGGTCGGGCTTCGGCCCGAAGTGCAGCGCCGTCGTACGGACGATCTCGTCGAGACCGACGTAGCGGAACTGGACCTCCCGATCGCTCGCCACCAGGACGCCGCGCCTGCCGCGCTCCTTGCGGTCGGTCCCGCGCACCTCGAACAGGTCGCGGTAATCCGCGTCGAAGGTGACGGCGATGCGAACGCGGCGGTGCTTGGAATCGAAGGAGCGCAGGCCGATCCGGTCGTAGCAGCCGCCGCGGAACAGGAACTTGGTGCGCTCGATCGCGATGGTCTCGCGCGGGATCGAGGTCTCGTCGTGGGCGTCAAGGCGGATGTCGGGCGTCGTCATGTCGACGCTCAGCGCCCCGTTGTCGTCCTGCATCACGGACGAGAGCATCAGCGGGCGCTGGCCCTCCACCGTCAGCTCCAGGCGCGAGAGATAGCGGGTGTCCTGGAAGTACAGGCCCTCCGGGCCGGGCTGGACGCCGATATCGCCGTAGGAATCCAGGACCCCGAAGGCCTCGCCGAACTTCAGCGCGCGCAGGGGGCGCTCGACCAGCGAGGTCTGCGCCTCGATGTGATAGGTCGGCAGCACTTCGTCCGCGTCCTGGAAGCCGTGCGCCACCGTCGCGGCGCTCGCCTGAGTTCTGGCGGTCGCATCGTGGGCCGCCGCCGTGTTGTCCACCGCCATGCAGGGCATCTCCGGGTGCGTGTGAGAGGTGCGAATCGAGAGGGCCGCCGCATCACCTGTGATGCGGCGGCCCTTGTGACCATTCCGATGAGGCGCCTTTACGACGCTAGGCCGGGTAGGGCCTGTCTCGCAAGCCCGATGCCGGGATTCTCACGCCGGCATGGCGGCGACCTGGATCGCGGGCCGTGCCGACCCGTTGACCTCACCGTAATGCGCCTTGAAGCCGGAGGTCGGCAGCTTGATCACATCGGCGCCCCGGGCGAGCAGCTGCTCGTAGGCAGCGACGTACTTCTTGACCATGCACTCGGCAGTGAACTGGCCCTCGAAGTGGCGGCGCACGCCGGCACGGCTCATGGCCTTGACCTTGGCGACTGCTCCCACCGCCTCGTCCATGTTCTCGCAGAGCACACCGCTCACGCCGTCCTTGATCACCTCCGGCACGGAACCGTTGCGGAAGGCGATCACCGGAGTACCAGCCGACATCGCCTCGATCATCACCAGGCCGAAGGGCTCCGGCCAATCGATCGGGAAGGCGAGCGCCAGGGCGTTGCCGAGGAAGTCCTTCTTCTGCTCCTCGTTGATCTCACCGATATACTCGACCAACGGGTGGTGGGTCATCGGCTCGATGACTTCGTCCCAGTAGTCCTGATCGGCCTTGTCGACCTTGGCGGCGATCTTGATCAGCGTGCCGGAGCGGATCGCCATCTCGATGGCGCGATCGGGACGCTTCTCCGGCGAGATCCGACCCAGGAACGCGAGGTAGCCGCCCTTCGCCTCGGGGAAGTACGGGCAGTTCTGCGAGGGCAGGCCGTGATGGATCGTGGAGAGCCAGTTCACGTTCGGGGGCATCGGCTCGCGCTGGTTGTCGGAGATCGACACGAGCGGCATCCCGGTGAAGGTGCGGTAGACCGGCATGAAGTCCGGCACGTCGAGGCGACCATGCATCGTGGTGAGGCACTTGTGGTTCAAGTCCTCGAACATCGGGTACTGCAGCAGGTCGATGTGGAAGTGCAGGATGTCGAACTCGTTCGCCCGACGATGCACCTGATGCAGCATCGCCAGGTGGCTCGCGGTGTGGTCGCGGTATCCGAGCAGGCGCAGCCCCTCGGGCGTGCAGGCCGCAAGCTTTGCGGATGTCTCCGAATCGCCGCTGGCGAACAATGTGACATCGTGGCCCTGGCGGACCAGTTCTTCCGTGATCCAGCTGACGACGCGCTCGGTGCCGCCGTAGAACTTCGGAGGAACGGCCTCCGACAACGGAGCGATCTGGGCAATGCGCACGTAGTGTCTCCTGGTTGGCCGAATTTGACGGGGGGTCTAACCCTGCCGGCCTGAGCGGGACATGAATGAAACAGACGGCCAAGGTTATGGTTCCTGCGGCCGAGCCTTGTCGCCACCTGTTTTGTGCAGCGCGGGGTCTATCCCCGGATTCCCCGGATCGCGTCCTCGGAACGACCGGCCGCGAGCGCCGACGCGGCAGCTCCGGCCCGCTGCGGACGCCGTTGCCGTGGCTGCCGGTTTCTGTCATAAGCCGGCCCGCGTCGAACCGCCCGGCCGATCAGGGCTGCCGTGGCGGCTCGTGCTGCTCCACCAGAAGCATCATCGCGCAAACCTCATCCGGCCCTCGCGGGCCGGCCCGAGGGACTTTCGCGCAACGGAGAGCCAAATGCCCAAGCTGAAGACCAAGTCGGGCGCCAAGAAGCGCTTCAAGATCACCGGAACCGGCAAGGTGATGTACGCCCAGGCCGGCAAGCGCCACGGGATGATCAAGCGGACGACCAAGCAGATCCGCAACCTGCGCGGCACGACGACCCTGTTCGAGGGCGATGCTGCCAATGTGAAGAAGTACTTCCTGCCCAACGCGCGGTAAGCCTTCGACACCCGTTGCCACTGTCTTTCGTCGAAACCAGGAGATAACCGATGGCCCGCGTCAAGCGCGGCGTGACCAGTCACGCGAAGCACAAGAAAGTTCTGAAGGCCGCCAAGGGCTATTACGGCCGGCGCAAGAATACGATCCGCATCGCCAAGCAGGCGGTCGAGAAGGGCATGCAGTATGCCTATCGCGACCGCAAGAACAAGAAGCGCACGTTCCGCGCCCTCTGGATCCAGCGCCTCAACGCGGCGGTCCGTGAGCACGGCCTGACCTATTCGCGCTTCATCGACGGCCTGGCCAAGTCCGGCATCGTCGTCGACCGCAAGGCGCTCTCGGAGCTTGCGATCCACGAGCCGGCGAGCTTTGCCGCCGTGGTCGAGAAGGCCAAGGCCGCGCTCCCCCAGACCACCGCCAAGGCTGCCTGAACCTCAGGCCGACGGCGAGACGTACGGAAGGCGCGGCTCTCCCCCGAGAGCTGCGCCTTCGTCGTTCTCAGCCCCCGCTCCGTCGCCATGACGCGCTTGCGCGACAGCGAACAACGCGCGAGAGCACACCGCGACGGCGGCTCAAACAACCCTGCTCGAAGATAGCGATGACCGATCTCGACACGCTCGAACGCGACCTCCTGGCCCAGGTGACGGCGGCGTCCGACGAGGCCGCCCTCGACGCGGTGCGGGTGGCCGCCCTCGGCAAGAAGGGCAGCGTCTACGAGTTGCTGAAGACCTTGGGCGCGATGACGCCCGAGGAGCGCAAGGAGCGCGGACCGCTGATCAACGGCCTTCGCGACCGGGTTCAGGGCGCCGTCACCGCGCGCAAGACGGCGCTGGTCGAGGCGGCCCTGGAGGCCCGTCTCGCCTCCGAGCGGGTCGACGTGACGCTGCCGCTGCGCGAGGCGCCGGAGGTGCGCGGCCGGATCCACCCGATCAGCCAGGTGATCGACGAGATCACCGCGATCTTCGCCGACATGGGCTTCGCCGTGGCCGAAGGCCCGGACATCGAGACGGACGAGCTGAACTTCACGGCCCTCAACTTCCCGCCGGGCCACCCGGCTCGCGAGATGCACGACACCTTCTTCCTGGCGCCGGACCGCGACGGGAAGCGCAAGGTGCTGCGCACCCACACATCGCCCGTGCAGATCCGTACGATGCGGGCGCAGACCCCGCCGATCCGGGTGATCATCCCGGGCCGGACCTACCGGCACGATTCCGACCAGACCCACACGCCGATGTTCCATCAGGTCGAGGGGCTGGTGATCGACACGGCGGCCAACATCGCCAACCTGAAATGGGTCCTGGAGGAGTTCTGCAAGGCGTTTTTCGAGGTGGACGGCGTGAAGATGCGCTTCCGGCCGTCGTTCTTCCCGTTCACCGAGCCGTCGGCCGAGGTCGACATCCAGTGCTCCCGCAAGGGCGGCGAGATCCGCTTCGGCGAGGGCGACGACTGGCTGGAGATCCTCGGCTGCGGGATGGTCCATCCGAACGTGCTGCGGAATTGCGGCCTGGATCCGGACGCGGTGCAGGGCTTCGCCTTCGGGGTCGGCATCGACCGGATCGCCATGCTCAAATACGGCATGCCGGATCTGCGGCCGTTCTTCGAGGCGGATGTGCGCTGGCTCGACCATTACGGCTTCCGGCCGCTGGACGTGCCGAGCCTGGTGGGCGGTTTGACGGGGTGAAGCGCCGAACCGCCTCTCCGGCAGCCTGCCAGCCGGTATCTGCGGCAGGCGTGTGATCCTGTTCATCCTACGGTCGAGCCGACGCGAGGCTCTCGAAGGTCCATCATGAAATTCACCCTCTCCTGGCTCAAGGATCACCTCGAGACCGAGGCCCCCCTCGACACCATCGCCGAGACGCTGACGCGCATCGGCCTGGAGGTAGAGGGTATCGAGGACAAGGCCGCCGCGCTCAAACCCTACGTGGTCGCGAAGATCCTCTCCGCGGAGCAGCACCCGAACGCCGACCGGCTGCGGGTCTGCAGCGTCGACGCTGGCACCGGAGCGCCGGTCCAGGTGGTCTGCGGCGCGCCGAATGCCCGCGCCGGTCTGGTCTCGGTCTTCGCGCCGCCGGGCACCTATGTGCCGGGCAAGAACATCACCCTGGCGGTCGGCACGATCCGGGGCGTCGAGAGCCACGGCATGCTCTGTTCGGGCGCCGAACTGGGCCTCGGCGAGGATCACGACGGCATCCTCGAGCTCGTCCCCGACGCACCGGTCGGTCAGCCTTACGCACTCCATGCCGGGCTCGACGATCCGGTGATCGAGATCAACCTGACGCCGAACCGTCCGGACTGCACCTCGGTCCACGGCATCGCGCGCGACCTCGCCGCCGCCGGGATCGGCACGCTGAAGCGCGAGACCTTGCCGGGGGTGCGCGGCGAAGGCCCCTGCCCCGTCGATGTCGCGCTGGCCTTCGATCCGGCGGACCGGCACCTGTGCCCGCTCTTCGCTCTGCGCCTCGTGCGCGGCGTGAGGAACGGGCCGTCGCCGGCCTGGATGCAGGCACGGCTGCGGGCGATCGGCCTGCGCCCGATCAACGCGCTCGTCGACATCACCAACTACGTCACCTTCGACCGCGGCCGGCCGCTGCACGTGTTCGACGCCGCAAAGGTCTCAGGCAATCTCACCGTGCGGCGCGCGCGGGACGGCGAGAGCCTGCTGGCGCTGGACGGGCGCACCCATGCGCTCACCGACGACACCGTGGTTATCGCCGACCAGGGCCGCGTCGAGTCGATCGCCGGCATCATGGGCGGACAGGCCTCCGGCTGCGACGAGACAACCACCGACGTGCTGATCGAATCGGCCCTGTGGGATCCGGCCAACATCGCCCAATCGGGCCGCCGCCTCGGCATCATCACCGATGCCCGCTACCGGTTCGAGCGCGGGGTCGACCCGGCCTTCACGCTGCCGGGCCTCGACCTGGCGACCCGTCTGGTCGTGGAACTCTGCGGCGGCACGCCGACCCAGGCGCGGATCTCCGGCGAGCCGCCGGAGTCCGAGCGGATCGTCGACTTCCCCTGGACCGAGGTGCGGCGGCTGGCCGGCATCGAGGTGCCGCGGATCGAGATGAAACTGATCCTCGAGACGCTGGGCTTCCACGTGTCCGGCAGCGGCGACCGGGTGAAGGTGCTGACGCCGTCCTGGCGGCCCGACGTTGAGGGCAAGGCCGACCTCGTCGAGGAGATCGTGCGGATCGCCGGCCTGGATCGGATCGAGGCCAAGCAACTGCCCCGGCTCGCCGGGATCGGCCGCCCGCTCCTCACCGTGATGCAGAAGCGCACCCGCGCCGCCAAACGCGCCCTGGCCAGCCGCGGCCTGATGGAGGCCGTGACCTGGTCCTTCGTCCCGCACGCGGATGCCGAGCTGTTCGGCGGCGGCGGTGCCGATCTCGTGCTGGCCAACCCGATCGCCTCAGAACTGTCGGACATGCGCCCGAGCTTGGTGCCGGGACTCCTGCGCGCCGCCCAGCGCAATGCCGACCGCGGCTATGCGGACGCGGCCTTGTTCGAAGTCGGCCAGTGTTTCGCCTCCGATGAGCCCGAGGGCCAGAGCATCCGCGCGGCTGCCGTGCGCCGCGGGAGCGCCGGGCTCGCGGGTGCCGGGCGGCACTGGGACGGATCGGCCAGGACCGTCGAGGTCTTCGACGCCAAGGCCGATGCCCTCGCGCTGCTGGGCAGCCTCGGTGTGCCGACGGGCGGCCTGCAGGTGACGTCGGGCGGGCCATCCTGGCTCCATCCGGGCCGCTCGGGCACGCTGCGCTTCGGGCCGAAGACCGAGATCGGCTGGTTCGGCGAGGTGCATCCGCGGACCCTGCAGGCGCTCGACCTCAAGGGCATCCTCGTCGCCTTCGAGATCGTGCTCGACGCGCTGCCGCTGCCCAAGCACAGGCCCACCAAGGCCAAGCCCGCCCTCGCCCTGTCCGAATTCCAACCCCTCTCCCGGGACTTCGCCTTCGTGGTCGGCCGCGACGTGCCGGCCGGCGACATCGTGAAGGCCGCCCAGGGCGCAGAACGCAAGCTCGTCACGGGCGTCGAAGTGTTCGATCTCTACGAGGGCGCGGGCGTGCCGGAGGGCTTGAAATCGGTGGCGATCGCGGTGCGGCTGCAGCCGGTGGAGCGGACGCTGACCGATGCGGAGATCGATGCGGTGAGCGCGAGGATCGTCGCCGAGGTCTCGCGCCGAACCGGTGCGACCCTGCGAACCTGAGGTGGCAACATGAGCCGGATCGCTGCACTGATCGAAGACCTTGCGGCAGCCGAGCACCGGCCGACCAAGGCGCTGCGCGAAGCGCTTTCGCATCCGGCCCCGATCGCCGAGGCGACGCTGCCGTTGCTGGGGGCGGCCGCCGACGGCCGCGAACTCGCCCCGGAGGAGGAAAACCTCTTGTTCTGGGGCCTGCACGTCATGGCCCATGCCCGGGACACCCGGGCCCTGCCCCCGCTCCTCAGGCTGCTCCGGCAGGACGAGGAGACGCTCGACGCGGTACTCGGCGATGCCCTGACGGCGACCCTGGCCAAGGTCCTGGCGAGCCTGTTCGACGGCGATCCCCCGCCACTCTTCCGGCTGATCCTGGACAGCACGGTCGACGACTATGCCCGCATGGCGTTGCTGTCCGCCTGCACGTTCCTGACCCTGGAAGGCCGGATCGAGCGCGGCGCGATGCACGATCTGCTCGTCCGCTTCGACGATGCGCAGGCCGCCGTGGAGGAAGCACCGGTCTGGATCGGCTGGGAGGAGACGATCGCGCATCTCGGCTTCCGGGACCTCGCACCACGGGTCACGGCGGCGCGGGCAGACGGGCGGATCACCGACGAGATCAGCGACGCAGCCTGGTTCAAGGAGGCCCTGCGCAAGGCCGAGACCAAGCCCGACGACCGGGACCGGCTCGGCCCATACCAGTACGGCTACCTCGACGATCCCGTCGAGGCGCTCGACTGGACCGAGGAGGGCGCGGGCGAGCCGGTGCGCAACCCATTCAAGGATGTCGGGCGCAACGATCCTTGTCCCTGCGGCTCGGGCAAGAAATTCAAGAAGTGCTGTCTCGGCCAGGAGCCGGCGGAAGGCCCCTGGATGCCGCCGGGATCACCTTCCGCCTGACGCACCAGCCCCATTGAGCGGGTTGTCGGGGTCCCAGGCGTAGCTGAGCGCCTCGAACCGCATCGAGCGGGCATCGACCATCAGCAGGCGCCCGACCAGCGGCTCGCCGAAACCCGCCACCGCGCGGATGACTTCCATGGCCATCAGCGAGCCCATGACCCCGGCCAGCGCCCCGAGGATTCCGGCCTCGGCGCAGGCCGGCACGCTGCCGGGCGGCGGCGGGTTCGGGAACAGGCAGCGATAGGTCGGGTTCGGGGTGCCGTCCGGACCGCTCTCGTGCGCCCGGATCGTCGTGAGCGTCCCGTCGAAGCGGCCCAGCGCCGCCGTCACCAGCGGACGCCGCGCGTGGTAACAGGCATCAGAGACCGCATAGCGGGTCGCGAAGTTGTCGGATCCGTCGGCGACGAGGTCGTAGCCGGAGATCAGCGCGACCGCATTGTCCGGTTCGATCCGGTACGGGTGCGGCACGACCTCGACGTGCGGATTGAGGCGCGCCACGGCATCGACGGCGCTCACGACCTTAGGCCGGCCGAGATCCGGCGTGCCATGGATCACTTGGCGCTGGAGGTTCGAGAGCGAGACCGTATCGTCGTCGACGATCCCGATCGTGCCGATGCCGGCGGCAGCCAGATACTGGATCAGCGGCGCGCCGAGCCCCCCCGCCCCGATGACGAGCACCCGGGCCGCCTTGAGGCGGGCCTGCCCGGGTCCCCCGACCTCGGCCAGGACGAGGTGGCGGGCGTAGCGTTCGATCTCTTCGGGAGCGAGGGCCATTGGCAGCAGATAGTCGGCCGCGGCGCTCTGCGGAAGCGCCGCAAACGAAAACGCCGCCCCGGTCAGGAGGCGGCGTAGAAAGCTGATGTCGAACGGATCAGCGCGGGGCGAGGATCATGATCATCTGGCGGCCTTCGAGCATGGGCTCGCTCTCGACCTTGGCGATCTCGGCCGTCTCGTTCTTCACGCGCTCCAGGAGGCGCAGGCCGATATCCTGGTGAGCCATCTCACGACCGCGGAAGCGCAGGGTCACCTTGACCTTGTCCCCCTCCTCGAAGAAGCGGTGCACCGACTTCATCTTGGTGTCGTAGTCGTGTTTGTCGATGCCGGGGCGAAGCTTGATCTCCTTCACCTCGACCGTCTTCTGCCGCTTGCGCGCCTCGTTCTGCTTCTTCTGCTCGTTGAAGCGGAAGCGCCCGTAATCGAGCAATTTGCAGACCGGCGGTACCGAGTTCGGCGCGATCTCCACGAGATCGAGGCCGGCTTCCTCGGCAAGCGTCAGGGCATCGAAGAAGGGGACGACGCCGCGGTTTTGCCCGGTATCGTCGATCAGCTGCACTTCCCGCACCCCGCGGATATCGCGGTTGGCGCGCGGCCCGTCCTTCTGCGGGGCCGGCATGGCTCTCATCGGTCTACGAATGGCTTCGGTCTCCTGCTGCAACGACGAAACGGCGGACCGGACGACCCAACTCGAGGATCTCCTGACCGCCAGCCGCTCCGGTCCCTTCCGGACATACTACGTTGGCGGAAGCACGGCCAGAGTCAACGGCCCGGCGGCGAGGCGCGCGAAATAATCGGCTGCGTCCCCGCGGGATTCCGGCGGGGCGCAGGCCTCGACCGAAACTCGGTTGGGAAAGACGGAGTCCCATGTCACGGCGCTGAGGCATGTCCGCCGAGCCGGTGGTCGCCGGGATCTTCCGCTCACCTCCGGCGGCCGAGCAGATCGGCGTAGACCGCCAGCGTGTCGCCGACCATGCGCTCCAGCGAAAAGTTCGCCTCGACATGGGCGCGACCCCGGCGCACCAGCGCATCGCGGGCGCTGGCGCCAAGCGACAGGGCTTCCGTCAGCGCCGCGGCGAGCGCGGCTGCGTCGCCGGGCGGCACGCGCCAGCCGGTCCGCTGGCCGGGCGCGACGTCCGGCGGTGCCAGCACCGTCTCGGGCACGGCGCCGAGATCGGAGACGACGACGGGCGTGCCGAGCGCCTGCGCCTCCACAGCCGAGCGCCCGAACGCCTCGGGCTCCACCGAGGGCACCGCAACCACGGAGGCAGCCCGGAAGGCCGCCGGCATGTCGGTGCAGTGGCCGACCCGGCGCACGATGTGGCCGAGACCGCGGGCGGCGATCAGCGCGTCGAGTTCTCGCTCGTAGGCGGTACGCCCCTGCGGGTCGCCGGCCAGCACCACGGCAAGGTCCGGGACGCCTTCGTCGCGCATCTGCGCGGCGGCGTCGATGAGCACGCGGTGCCCTTTCCAGGCCGTGAGCCGGGCCGCGAGCAGGATCACGCGCTCGTGCGGCGCCACATTCCAGGCCCGGCGCAGGGCCTCGACCCGGCCGGCGCCGACCGCGACCGGATTGAAGATGGCGAGATCGGTGCCGCGGTGGATGACCCGCACCCTGTCGCCGGCCTGCTCGTCATGCAGCCGGTGGATCAGATCCGCGGTGTAGCGCGAGTTGGCGATCACCACGTCGCCCCGGGCCATCACGGAATTGTACAGCACCTTCACGCCGGTGCGGCCGGAATAGCTGCCGTGATAGGTCGTTACGAACGGCAGGCCGAGCTGGCGGGCGGCCCCAAGCGCCACCCAGGCCGGGGCGCGCGAGCGGGCATGGACGATCTGCACCCCCTCGCGCCGGCACAGGGCCATCAGCCGCACGACGTTCATCGCCATGCGGGCCGGATTCTTCGCCGCCGCCGGAAAGCGGAGCCAATGACCGCCCTTGGCCTGCAACTCCCCGACGAGGCGACCGCCCTCGGTTGCGACCATGGCCCGGGCGCCGACCGCCGCGAGGGCGCCCGCGACATCAACGGTTGTCCGCTCGGCGCCACCGGCCTCGAGTTCCGGGATGATCTGGAGCACGCGGGCACCCGCCAGCGCGCCGATTTCGGCCGGGAAGCCCGACAGACCGCGCATCACGTCGCCCATTCGCGGCTCTTCGGCGAGGAGGCGCAAGCCCCCTGCCGGCATCTGCAACAAGCTCGTACCCATTGCTCCAGCATCGCTGTCGCGCTTTACGGTCCGGTAAACGGAGCCTGAAGCCGACCCGGTCAGGGAAGGACTTCCTCAGGGTCAACATAGAGCTACCGGAGAGATCGATGACCGATGCGGGCCCGGATTTTCTCACCGTCGGCGAGGGCGACGCGGCGCGGCAGATCGCCGTGCGGGTGCGCGAGGGAAACGGGCCGCCGGTCGTCTGGCTCGGAGGTTTCCGCTCCGACATGACCGCCACCAAGGCGGCGGCGCTGGACGCCTGGGCGACCCGCGAGAAGCGGGCTCTGGTCCGGTTCGATTATGCCGGCCACGGCGCCTCGGGCGGAAGCTTCGCCCGCTGCACCATTTCCTCGTGGCTCGAAGACGCGCAGGCGGTCGTGGCCGCCCATACCCACGAGGCGCCGATCCTGGTCGGCTCGTCGATGGGCGGGTGGATCGCCTGCTTGGCGGCCCGCGGGCGTGCGGTGCGTGGTGAGAAGACCGCGGGGCTCGTGCTCGTCGCACCGGCCCTCGACTTCACCGAAGACTTGATCTGGGAGCAGATGGACGAGACGGCGCGCGCCGCGCTGCTGCGCGACGGCGTCCTCAAAAGGCCGAGCGAATACGCGCCCGAGCCCGCTCCGATCACCCTGGGACTGATCGAGGACGGCCGCCGCAACACGCTTCTCCGCGGACCCTTCGATCCCGCCTGCCCGGTCCACATCCTCCAGGGTATGCGCGATCCGGACGTGCCTTACACGCACGCGCTCAAGACTCTCGGCCGGCTGCCGGCCGCGGGGACTGTGCTCACACTGATCGCCGACGGCGACCACCGCCTGTCACGGCCGCAGGATATCGCGCGACTCGTGGCGGCGGTGGCCGGGATCGCCTGATCGGCGGATCAGTGCAGGCTGACCGGCAGGAGATCGTGGGCGGCCGCATTGGCCAGCACCACGGCGCGGGAATCGGCGAGCATGATCGGCTCGCCGCTCGCCGAGAGCAGTGCGAAGAGGTCGAGGCCGGGCATCAGCTCCGGGGCCTGCGGGAAGAAGCGCCGCACCTCGTCGGACCGGATCGGACGGACATAGGCGATGTGGCCCTCCCCGAGTGCGGCGAGATCAGCCGGCTTGAACTCGGCCGGGTCGAGATCGGCGGGGGTCAGTGGCGATACGTTCAGGTCGGTCATAGATTGCCCTCCTGGGTGGCAGAGCGTCCGCCTCCGGTCCCGGAGGCACCGGCGGCTCCGCATTGATGTGGGGATTCCCGACGCCCGATCAATCGGCCTTGGACCCAAGTCCTGAAAAGTCGCCGCCGGTTTTCAACCCAGAGCATGTGCTAGTCGCGGGCGCCGATATCGATCTTGCGCACGACCCGATCGGGCTCCGGCCGGACGAGGTCGATCGAGAGCAGGCCGTTGGCCAGATCCGCGCCCAGAACCTCCATGCCATCGGCCAGGAGGAAGGCGCGCTGGAACTGGCGGGCCGCAATGCCGCGGTGAAGGAAATGCCGCTCGCGCTCGTCGACCTGTCGGCCGCGGACCACCAGCTGGTTCTCCTCCAGCATCACGTCGAGTTGATCGCGCGTGAAGCCGGCAACGGCCAGCGTGATGCGCAGGCGCTCCGGCTCCCGGTCGGTGCGCGGCAGGCGCTCGATGTTGTAGGGGGGATAACCGTCGTTGGCTGCCTTGGAGACCCGATCGAGGGCCTGCTCGATCTCGTCGAAGCCGAGCAGGAACGGATGCCCGAAGGGCGAGGGTCGAGTCATGCGGCCGTCATCCTCAGAGCGAGGCCTCCGACCCTGGGACTTGCCGCACCCCGTGGATCTCCGAGCACCTCGACGCCATGGAGCCCGTGCGAGACAGCGCTCCGCCGGGCGGAACGCCGCCGGCAGAGGAGAGATATGGCCGAGGGCCGACACCCCATCAAGGGAGCGGACCGGATTCGTCACTTCTCAGGGAGCGATGGCGTGAAACGGGATAATTCGGCAATTGAAGCCGGGATGTAAAAGCAAAGTCCGCGACGGCTTAGCTTTGGTCTAACAGTTTGGAACTGCTCTGATTTTCTCGTCGGGCCTTGATCCGCGGCGCGCTCCTGGATACTGCCGCGGCTGGCGATCGTCCGGACAGGACGGGCGTTCGCCCTCGATCTCCCGTTCTCAGGGATGCAGCGGAGCCTCGATGAGCGCGCCTTCGATCCCGCCGAGTCATGCGACGATGCAGCGCGTCGCCGACGTCTGCGGAGACGAGGCCGACATCCTGGCGCTGTCGGTCGCCCGATTCGTGGCGGCCGGCTATATGACGAGCGATGTCGCGTGCTGGAACGCAGCCTTCGACGGCGCCGAGCAGCTTCTCGGCGCCGTCGAAGGCTGCCGTTTCGTCGCCTGCGTGGTGGCGATCGTCCGGGCGCTCCGGGCGGAACGCGAGGGCGATTGGTCCTTCATGCCGGCGAGCTGCTGCCGGGTCACAGGCCATGAATGCGCGCTGGTGGCGCTGATCGGTCGGGGCCGGCGCAGGCTCTGGACCGATTTGGAAGCGGCCGCGGCCGAGATCACGGGGCGCGAAGCGGCGCCTCGCCTCGTGGAAGCGGTCCGCGCCGCGGTCGCCACTCTGGACGCGGCGGCCGAGCGCTTGGCGCCGACGGCCTGTCCAAACAAGGTCGTGTTGCACTGAGTTGACCGCCCCGGCGGGACGCCCCGGCCCCGCCGCCGGATTCGAGAGGAAGAGGAAACCGGTTTGGTGCTTGCCTTGAGCGTCCCCCTGTACCGCCGGCGGATCGGGCGACTCGCCTACGATACCGCGGCCTGTCTCGCGCTGTCGGCGCTCCTGGTCGTCTCGGCACTGGCGCAAGACGCCTCCGCCGAGAAGGCGGCACCGCTGAAGCTGCAGCTCAACAAGGTCGAGACCGCGGGCGAGGCCTGCCGGATCACCATGGTGGTGGACAACGCGCGAGGGCCCGGCCTCAAATCCTACAAGGTCGATCTGTTCGCTTTCGACCCGGACGGAGTCGCCCAGAAGCGCGTGGCCGTGGAGCTGGGCCCCCTGCCGCCCCGCAAGACCACTGTGAAGATCTTCGATTTCCCGGGCATCGCCTGCAACAAGGTCGGCCGGGTGCTCCTGAACGACGTCCTGGCCTGCGACGGGGGCGACGCGGCCAAGGAAGCTTGCTTGGAGCGGACCGAGACCGAGACGAAGGCCGGCATCGCCTTCGATCGCTGATGCGGACGGCCTGAGGGCCTTCGAGACCACGCCGCCCGGCAGCGATCGCCGCCGGGCGGCCAGCGGCTTTCGCCGCACCCCGACGAGACGGCGGTCCCAGGGCCGCCCGAGACCACGACGCCAGGAGCCCGCGATGGACCCGACTCAAGCCCCGATGGAGGCCGCCCACGACTTCTCGTTCCTCGGCCTGTTCCTGCAGGCCGACCCGATCGTGAAGGGTGTGATGATCCTGCTCGTGATCGCCTCCATCGCGTGTTGGACAGTCGTCTTCGAGAAGGTCATCCGGCTGTCCGCGGCGCGGCGCCAAGCCAAGGCGTTCGAGACCCTCGTGCGCTCGGGCGGGAGCCTCGACGGCGACCACAGGGGCATCGCCGGGCACGTCGTGAAGGCCGCGGTGGACGCGTGGCGCGACCAGGATTCCACCGAGACCCGGGCGGAACGGCGGGAGCGGATCGAGCGAGCGATGCGCGGCGCCCTCGGCCTCGAGGTGAAGCGCCTGCGGACGGGCCTGTCACTGCTGGCGACGGCCGGCTCCACCGCCCCGTTTGTCGGCCTGTTTGGGACCGTCTGGGGCATCATGAACTCGTTCTCGTCGATCGCGCGGAGTCAGGACACCTCGCTCGCCGTGGTGGCGCCGGGTATCGCGGAGGCGCTGTTCGCCACGGCCATCGGCCTCGTCGTCGCGATCCCGGCGGTCATGGCCTACAACAAGCTGTCGGGCGACGTCGGCAGCGTCCAGAGCGCGTTCACGTCCTACATCTCGGTACTGGGCAACCGCCTCGCGCGCGACCGAGCCGGCCATCACCGCGCGGCGGCCGAGTAGCCGTCCGCATCGTAACCGGCCGCACAGGGCCGACCGCAATCAACCGGAGACGCCTCGATGGCGATGGGATCGATCCGCGCGAGCGACGAGGACGGCCTCGACGACGCGCCGATGTCCGAGATCAACGTCACCCCGATGGTCGACGTGATGCTCGTCCTGCTGATCATCTTCATGGTCGCGGCCCCGCTGATGACCACCGGCGTGCCGGTGCAGTTGCCCAAGACGGCGGCGGCCAAGGTGGCGCAGTCGAAGAAGCCCCAGGAGGTCACGATCGACAAGGACGGCAACCCATCCATCGCCAAGGAGGTGTTCACGATGGAGAGCATCGTTCCGCGCCTGCGCGAGATGGCAACTGCCGACAAGGATCAGGTGATCCTGGTGCGTGGCGACCGGGACGTGCCCTACGGCAAGATCATGGAGGTGATGGGTCTCGTGGGCCAGGCGGGTTTCACGAAGGTGTCGCTGATCGCCCAAGCGCCGGGCGGCCCGGCGCCCGGCGCCCCTGCAGGGACCGTCCGCTGAGCCGATGAGTACGTTGACTTCGACGGATCGGCCGGACGATCTCGGCGGACGCCGGCCGTCCGGGCTGGTCGCCGCCTTCCTGGTCGCGCTCGCGCTGCACGCCGTCGCACTGGTGGCGGTGACGTTCTACCGGCTCACGCCGCCCGCGCCCCCCGGTGAGCAGCAGATCACCGTCGACCTGGCCCCGGTGATGACCGACGCGCCGACCGAGGCGCCGGCAGAGCAGCAGATGAGCCAAGCGGCGCCGCCCGAGGCGAAGCCGGTCGAGCTGCCGCCCGACGAGGCCGTTCAGCCGCCGCCGGACCAGACACAGGCCGTCACCGAACCGCCATCGGAGGCCAATCCGGTCGAGGCCCAGGGTGAAGTCATCACCTCAACATCGGAGGCCGCCGAACCGCTGGCGCCGCCGCCGGCGGAGGTCGCCAAGACCGAGGAGCCGCCGAAGCCCGAGCCGGATCCGGCCAAGCTCAAGGCCGAGCGGGAGGCCAAGCTCCGGAAGATCCGTGAGGAGAAGCTGCGCGAGCAGAAGCGCGAGGAGGCGCGCCAGGAGCGCCTGGAGGAGATCCGCGAGGCGAAGGCCAAGGCGGCCCGCGAAGCCAAGGCCAAGCAGGCCAAGGCGCAGGAGGGCTCCGAGGCGCGCAACTCCGCCTCGGCCTCTCGACAGAACGCAGCCGGCCGCGCCGCAGCAGGCAGCGATCCGAGCGCGCTGCGACAGTGGACGGGCGCGATCAGCGCGGCGATCCACGGACGGATGAATCCTGGCGCCGCCGCCGGCACCAGCGGGGGCACCGCGATGGTGCGCTTCACGGTCATGCGTTCTGGTCAGGTGACGGGGGCGGGCCTCGCCCGCTCCAGCGGCGTCAGCCAGATCGACAGCGCCGCTCTGTCGGCCGTGCGCGGCAGTCTGCCGGCTGCGCCGGCCGGCGTGACGCAATCGAGCCTCTCGGTCACGATCCCACTCAACTATCGCGTGCGTTGAGTTCAAGCAGGCAACGCTCGGCTATGCAGAGATGCCTGTCTCGATTGAACAGCGACGCCTCGGTCTGAGACGAATACCGTGCACTGTCCTGCCCGACCGGCGGTCCGGATTCGCCATCGGGCGCGCGGGCGTGCTAATGCCTGCCTGATCGCGGCCTCGAGCGGTCGTCGAATGACGGCGTAGCGGGGCGGATTATCCGGCCTTGCCCTCCAAAACCCCCTCGAACAGGCCGGGCCCGACCCAGATACCGTCCCGCGCGTTTTGCGAGGATCGGTAGCGCTGGGCGGGGGTGAAAGGGATAGGATGAGCGACGAGACCGAGACTGACCTCGAAGAGGCCGAGGACATTCGCGACGCGGAGGCGGAAGCGAAGACCCGCGCCGACAATCGGGCCGAGCGCGCCGAGCGCGCCGAGCGCATGGCCCGCGAGGGCGCGCAGGCGATGGCCGAGCATCACGCGGCGATCAAGGCGATCGACGAGCGGACCCTCCGCCTGCGTTCCCTGCGCCTCGCCAAGGAAGCTGCCGAAGCGCAGACCAAGGCCGCCGATGCGCAGACCAAAGCGGCCGAGAAAGAAGCCAAGGCGGCCGCGAAGGTTGCCGCCAAGAATGCGGGCAAGGGTGCTGCCAAGAAGGTCGCGCCCAAGAAAGCTGCCGCGAAGGACTGAGGGCCAATGGCCGACGATCGTAACCGCCGCCGTTTCACCGATCCTCGCGCGGCAGCCGAGGCGGCCTTCAAGGCCGCCACGACCGCTAAACCAGCCGCACCGCCGCCACCGGCCGCCCCGCGCCCCGTGGTGGTACCCGGTGCTCGGGAGATGGTCACCCTGCGCCTCGACGGCGCCGTTCTGGCCCATTTCCAGAAAGACGGGCCAGGATGGCAGGATCGCATCAACGAGGCGCTCAAAGCGCTCGTCCCTCCGGCTGAAGACTGAGGCCGGGCTGGCTGCCGGTCCTAAGCGCTGTCTCCCTGGATTAAGCCCGACGTCGCAGCGCGGCCCAAGATTCGGGCAGTCGTTTTCCAGGCGCGCGGTGCGTTGGAGGAATGCGACCCGAAGCCAGCTTAGGCAGACGCGAAGCGTTCGCTGGCGACCAAGTCGCGCGACGATCGCATCACTTCGCGGCCGACTCTCCCATCGCCGTCCTCCGACTTTTGAGGCCTCCGGAAAAAAGGCAGCGATTCAGTCGCCGGGGACGACACCGCGTCGGTCGCAAATCATCCGGCGTTCGGGCGCGTGCGCAGGATCCGGTTCACCGCACGGTCGAGAGCCGACAGGAATGCCGACCGATCGGCGCGCGAGAACGGTGGCGGCCCGCCCGTGATCGTCCCGGCCTCTCGCAGAGACTGCATCAGATCGCGGGTCGCGAGCGCCATGCCGATCGACGCCTCGCTGAACGGCTTGCCGGTAAACGCCAGCACCGTCGCGCCGGCCTTCACGCAGCGGGCCGCGAGGGGCACGTCGGCGGTGAGAACGATGCTGCCCGGCCCGGCACGCTCGGCGATCCAATCGTCGGCAGCATCGAGCGCCGAGCCGACGACGACACGCACGATCCACGGCTCGCGCGGCAGGTTCAGCACGCTGTTGGCGACCACGTGGACGGTCAGGCCGTAGCGCGCAGCCACCCTGTAGGTCTCATCCTTGACGGGGCAGGCATCGGCGTCGAGGTAGATCGGCGGCCGGGCCGGTTCCGCGCTCATCGCCTCGGCACCAGCTTCGAGGCGAAGCCCGCCAGGATCAGGAGCGCGCCGAGGACGAAGTCCCAGCGCTCGATGTCGCCGCCGACCGAGAGCACGATGGCCCGGCCGATCACGAACAATCCGATGCCGGGCGGCCCGAAGCGCAGCACCAACGCCACCACGGTCAGGATCGTCGAGCGCCCGGTCTCGGTCCGTGCCATCAGCGGGCCGCCACGACGCGGCGCGGCGCCAGATCCTCGACGGCCACCGCATCGACGGCGCCCCGCTCCAGCGTTGCCACCGCGAGCGGCGCCCCGCGGCCGCGCAGCGCATGCGCCCCGAGCGAGCGCGCACGCACGCCCGCGGGCAGGCGCGGGAGCCGACCGAGGAGGTCCTGCGAGATCAGGATGCCGACGCCCAGGGGGCGGCACAGGGCCTCGATCCGCGAGGTCACGTTCACGGCATCGCCGAAATACGCGATCTTGTGCCGGTCGACGCCGACTTCCGCGGTGACCACGGAACCGCCGTGCAGCGCCGCGCGCAGCCGCGGAACCGTGCCGAACCGCGCCGTCCAGGCGGCCGCATCTGCCTCGATCCGGTCGATCACGTCGAACACGCAGGTCACGCAGCGCGCATCCTTCAGGCCGCGCGTCATCGGCCAGGTCACCATGGCGAGGTCGCCGATATAGTCGTCGACGGAGCCGCCGTTGCGGCGCACCGGCTCGGCCAGGGTGGCGAAGACGGCGCCGAGATATTCCTGCGCGCGCAGGTCCCCGTGCGCCTCGGCGAAGGCCGTCGATCCGACGACATCGAGGAAGAGGAAGATCCGCTCTTCGGCCACCGGCTTGTGATAGCGGCCGATCATGAAGTTCACGAACACCTCGCCGCCCACAAGGTCGCGCATCCGGATCACGAACACGAGGAGGCCGGCCACGGCCAGCGCGTAGGCGAGGACCCGCGCCGTCATTCGCGTCGCCGTGGCGAGGTCGTCACCGGTGAGCGCGAAGCCCCAGACCACCAGGCCGCCCAGCGCGTTGCCCGCCACGATCATCAGCACATAGGCGAGTTCCGCCGCCACGACGTAGAGCCAGGCCGGCAGCCGTCGGATCCGGGCCTGGAGGCCGGCCAGGATCAGCCCGCGGTCGAAGGCCAGCACCGTGGTCCCCATGCAGAGACCGTAGGTGAAGCCGGCGAGCGGCGAAGCGCCGTCCGCGAAGATGAAATTGTAGAGCAGCCCAGCGCCCCCGGAGGCGAGCAGGATCAGACTCCAGAACATCCGGTGGGCCGGCAGCATCAGCGCGACTCCTGCAGGACCAACCGATCGGCCGCGTCTCGGACAGGGCTCGAGGCCGTTCCGGGCGCGGGACGCGCGGTCCGCCGCGGCGCAGGCTTGACGGGCTCGTTGAGCACGGCGTGAGACACTGGCCTAAAGTTTAGCGACGGAGCGGCGACCGCCCATTGCTCATCCCCCCAAGATGGCGCGAGTAAGGCGTGCCGCGGTTCAGGGGCGGAGCCGTGGCGGACGTTCGCGCGACCGGTTTCGGTCCGCGGCCCCAAAGCCTGCGCCGCCGACGTGGTCCCACTTCGGCGGCGACAATGATGCCATCCAAAGAGCTGCGCGGAATCGCCCTACGCGTTGCCGCTTGCAGCCATCGCGGCGAGGAAGGGAGCGCTGCCATGTACGCCAGGAGCTTCGGCGCGACGCGTGTCTCGGTGTCTGTCATCGGCCAGGGCACGTGGCATATCGACGGGTCAGACCGGGCCGACGCCGTGCGCGCGCTGCGGGCCGGCATCGATGCCGGCATGACGCATATCGATACGGCCGAGATGTACGGTGACGCCGAGGCGATCGTGGCCGAGGCCATCGCCGATTGCCGCGAGGAGGTGTTCCTCGTATCCAAAGTCGTACCGGGCAATGCCACGCGCCGCGGGGTCGCGCGGGCCTGCGAGGCGTCGCTCCGGCGCCTGAGTACCGACCGGCTCGACAGCTACCTGCTGCACTGGCCCGGGCAGCATCCCCTGGAGGAGACGATCGCCGGCTTCGAGGACCTGCGCCGGGCCGGGAAGATCCTGTCTTGGGGCGTGAGCAATTTCGATGTCGACGACCTCGACCGGGCGCTCGCCATCGCCGGGCCTGACCGGATCGCCTGCAATCAAGTGCTGTACCACCTGAACGAGCGGGCGATCGAGCACGCGGTCCTTCCGTGGTGCGTTAAGCACGGCGTCGCGATGGTGGGATATTCCCCGTTCGGCAGCGGCGAGTTTCCCGACCCCGCGAGCGTCGGCGGCCGCGTGCTCGCGGGCATCGCCGAGAGCCACGGCACGACCCCCTACGCCGTGGCGCTGGCCTACCTGACGCGACTACCCGGAACCTTCACGATCCCCAAGACGGGCCGCCCCGCCCGCGCGATCGAGAACGCGGGCGCGGCCGACCTGCATCTCGGGCCGACCGAGATCGCCATGATCGACGCGCATTTCCGCCGCGGCCCGCGTCCCAGGATGCTGCCGATGCTCTGACGGCCCATGCCTCAGGCCCGGCGTGCGTAGGGCACCGGGGCATCCGAAGACGCGGCGCGGACCCGGTTGCGGCCGGCCTTCTTGGCCGCATACAGCGCCGCGTCGGCCGCGACGAACAGGGCATCCGGCGCGGCACCGGAACACGGCTCGGCGCTGGCGACGCCGACGCTGACGGTGGCGACGCCGCCCACCTCCGGCGCATGCGCGATCCGCAGGTTCACAACCGCCCTGCGGACGCGCTCGGCCACGCTGCTCGCCGCCGCCGCATCGAGGCCCGGGAGGATCGCGGCAAACTCCTCGCCGCCGATGCGGAACCCGATGCCGCCGCCATCAAGCGCCTGGCGCAGGCAATCGGCCACGGACCGCAGAACAGCGTCGCCGCAATGGTGTCCGAACCGGTCGTTGAACTGCTTGAAATGGTCGGCGTCGACGATCATCAGCGCCAGGGGCGCGCCGCGCTGGGCCGCCCGACTCCACTCCGCGGAGAAGACCTCGTCGTAGCTGCGCCGGTTCGGCATACCCGTCAGGCCGTCGGTCCGCGCCAGCAGGACGAGTGCGGCATTGGCCTCGCGGGAAGACGCTTCGGCCGCCGCATGGCGGCCGACCTCCCTCTGGAGCAGGATCGTCAGCCCGAACGTCAAGACGTTGAGACACACGAACAGCACGGCGATGATCGTCGCCTTGCAGATCCACGCGGCCCGAATGCTCTCGGCGCTCATGGCGACCATCACGACCAGGGGCAGTTCGTCGAGGTTGGCGAAGGCATAGAGACGCTCTTGGCCGTCGAGAAACGGGCGGCCGAGGAATTCCCCGCGCTGGTGCTCGGCGTAGACGCGATATCCGGGACTGGTGGCGATGCTTCGGCCAGGGAAGGCCGAACCAGTCGGCGCGCGGACCATGAGCGTCCCGTCGCGGTGGAAGAGGCTGAAGGTAAGGCCGTCATCGAAGCTCAGTCGGCGGAACAACGTCTGGAAGTGGTCGAGGAAGATCACGCCGGTCACGATCCCCACGAAGGAACCGTCCGGCGTCTCGATGCGCCGGGACAGTCGAATGATCTCCCGCCCGGTCACGCGGGAGCGGGACGGCCCGGTCAGGATCAGTCCGGCCGACGGATCGCTCCGCAGCGCTTGGAATTCCGGCAGATCGCTGAGGTCGGGCGCGACGGTCTGGTTCGGATCGTTGGTGATCTGCACGTGCCCGGCCGCGTCCGTGATCTCCAGCGGGCCCAATCCGGACGCCTTCGCGCTCGAATCGAAGAGCGCGAGCCGTCTGAGGTCGGCGTCGAGGGCTGGGATATCCGAACGTGCCGCCAACCGGGCCGCGCCGCGGAGGGACTCATGGTAGGATCGGATGCTGTTGCCGACTCCCTCCTCGATCACAGACAGGAGATTCTCGGTGTTCCGTTGCGCATTGTGCCAGGCGATGTCGCGCAGATCGATGCAGAGATAGGTCCCGAGCAGGATCAGGCAGACCAAGAGGCTCGCGCCGCCGGCCGTGATCAGGCGCGAGGCCCGGTCGGCGAGAAGCGCGCGGATTGCGGCATCGGTCGATCGCAGGATCATGTGAACCGAGGCGGAACGGTTGGGGTGAGCCGCGCCATTGCGACCACCAATCCATTCATCGGCGCCCAGGATGAACGGTGAAGATTGAAAAAGTCGTTATTCTTATGTCTACAAGGCGCAAATACAGTATAAACTTAGCCTGAGATTATTGAGCGCGGGCGCCCGCGCTCCGTCACCCCGCGGCCGCTGGTGATCGCGCCTCCCTGGGCAGCCTCCACAGGGAACCACCCGCGACATCGTCCGGCATCAGAGTCGATTCCGACGAGGCTGGTCGGACGTGAGCGCGTTTCGCTCGGCGATGAGGCAGTCGACCAGGCGCGCGACGAGGTTGCCCGGAGGTCGTCCCGCGGGCCGGATCAGCAGTGTCTCGATCGGCAGGCTGGGCTGGAAAGGCCGCAGCACGATCGGCAGGCCCGTGAGGGCGCGCGCCGGAACCGGATCGACGACGGCAATCCCCAGACCTTCGGCCACAAGGCCGCAGCGGGCCGCCGTATACTGGGCCATGAACGCGAAGCGCGGCTCGATTCCCGCTTGGGCCACCATCTCTTCGAGCGCGTGCTGGAACGCCCCGGGCGCGCCCGCCACCAGGGTTTCACCGGCGAGGTCGTGCACGGTGATCACCGGCTTGTCGGTCAGGGCGTGATCCCGCGGTAACGCGCACACAGCCTGGACGAAGAGGAAGGGCTCGCACGCCACGCCAGTGTAGCCTGATCGCGGCCGTACGAGACCGATATCGCACTGCCCCGACGCCGCCCAGGACCAGATCGTGTCGGGACCCGGCACGTGCACCGCGACGCGAACCTCCGGATGGTCGGCTTTCAGGCGCCGGATCGCCCGCGGGAGCAGGTGCGTGGCCAGCGACGGCTGGCAGGCGATCCGCAGCGGGCCGATCCCCAATTCCCGGATCTGCCGGGCAGCGTGGTGAAGGTGTTCGAGCCCGGCATAGGTCCGCTCGACCTCGCGCGCAAAGGCTTCGCCCTCCTGGGTCGGCGACGCGCTCCCGTGACCACGGACGAAGAGCGCGAAACCGAGATCCGCTTCGAGCTGCGCGATGGCGCGGCTCACGTGCGGTTGGCCGACACCCAAGGCGGCGGCGGCCTTGGTCATTCCGCCATGGCGCAGCACCGCGCGGAAGAGGTCGAGATGGGCCGGGTTCAACATGCCCAATCTGCATGGGAATGACGATAGTCGGCATTTGACGGCATGAGGCGAGGATGCTTGTCAAGCTCCCGACGTCGCGCCCGCGGCGTGTGACCCGGCAGCGCTCCGAGATCATCCGACGATCATGCTTACCCTCGTGCTCTCCTCGGCCCTCACCCTTGCGGCCGGCATCAGCATCGTGGTCCAGCAGGCGATGAACGCGAACCTGCGCGCGGCACTCGGTTCGGCGGCGTGGTCAGGCTTCGTCAGCTACGCGGTCGGGGTCGTCTGCATGACGCTGCTCGCCCTGGCGCTGCGCGATCCACTCCCTGCAGCGAGCGTGGCCGCGCGCATTCCGTGGTGGGCCTGGAGCGGCGGCCTGTTCGGGGCGATCTATATCGGACTCGCCATCCTTCTCGTTCCGCAGATCGGGGCCGGAACGTTTCTGGCGCTCCTCGTCACCGGCCAGATGCTGGCCTCGGTCATCTTCGATCATTTCGGCTGGATCGGCCTCGCCCAGCGCCCGATCGATGTCTCGCGCGCCCTCGGCGTCGCCCTCCTGATCGGCGGCGTCATCCTGATCCGGCGGTGATGCAAGCGTGCACCGTCGCCACCGGCTCCCGCTACTCGCCGATCCCGAACAGCTTCTCGACGAAGTTGCGGTCATCCTTGGCCGGCGCCCGACGGACGGGTGCCTGCGGACGCGGCGGGGGCGCCGCGGGGTCGCCGAAGATCTGGCCGAGGAGGTCGGCCGGGGAACCCGGCGCGGCGCTCGCCACCGAGGCCGTGGTCTCCGGCGGCTTGCGCCAGCGGTTCAGGCCGGGCAGCGGGACCGGATTCTGCCCCTTCAGGGCTTGAGTCATGTAGGTCTTCCAGATCTCCACTGGCAGGTTCCCGCCCGACGCCTTCTTGGTCGGCTCGCCGTCGTCGTTGCCGAGCCAGACCCCGGTCACGAGGCTGCCCGAGAAACCGATGAACCAAGCGTCGCGGAAATCCTGGCTGGTGCCGGTCTTGCCGGCGAGGTCCCAGCCCGGGATGTCGGCCTTCTTGGCGGTACCCATCACGAAGGTCTCGTGCATCATCGCGTTCATCATGCCGTCGGCATTCGCGTCGATGACCCGGCCGAGCCCACTGTCGGAGCGCTTGTAGAGAATCTTTCCGTCCGCGCCCTTCACGGAGGTCACCACGTAGGGGATCACCCCGTTGCCGCCGTTTGCGAAGGCCCCGTAGGCGCCGACCATCTCCAGCAGCGTCACCTCGGAGGTGCCGAGCGCGATCGAGCCGTTGGCCTGGAGCGGCGAGGTGATCCCTAGGCGCTGCGCGGTCTGCACCACGGTCTTCGGGCCGACCTCCTGGCCGAGGCGGACCGCGACCGTGTTGAGGGAGAGCGCCAGCGCTGTGCGCAGGGTGACTGCCCCCTCGTATTTGTGGGAATAGTTCTCCGGCGCCCAGTTGCCGATGCGGATCGGCGCATCCTCCCGCACCGTGTCGGGCGTGGCCCCGTGCTCCACGGCGGCCAGGTAGACGAAGGGCTTGAACGAGGAGCCGGGCTGGCGCTTGGCCGTGGTCGCGCGGTTGAACTGGCTCTGCGCGTAGTCGCGACCACCGATCAGCGCTCGGATAGCCCCGTCGGGTCGCATCGACACGAGCGCGCCCTGGCCGACATTGTAGCGTGTGCCCTTGGCGTTCAGCTCGTCCGTCAGCGATTTCTCGGCCGCGGCCTGCAGGCCCGTATCCACGGTAGTCTGCACCGTGATGTCGGTGTCGAACTTGCCGACGTAATCGTCGAGCACGTCCATCACCAGATCGGCGACGTAGTTGGCCGAGCCGCCGCCGCGGGCATTGGCGGGCCGAGCCGGCTGGGCGAGAGCCACCTTCACGTCTTGTGCGGGGACGAAGCCGAGTTCCTGCATGGCAGCCAGCACCTGCGCGGCGCGGGCCTGCGCGGCCGGCAGGTTGCGATTCGGGGCAAGCCGCGAGGGCGCCTGCACAAGGCCGCCGAGCATCGCGGCCTGCGCGAGGCTCACCTCCTTGGCGGGCTTGCCGAAGTAGCGCTGTGCCGCGGCCTCGACGCCGTACGCGCCGGCGCCGAAATAGACGCGGTTCAGATACAGTTCGAGGATCTCGTCCTTGCTGTACTTGTGCTCCAGCCAGAGGGCCAGGATCGCCTCCTGGATCTTGCGCGAGGCCGAGCGTTCCGGAGTCAGGAACAGGTTCTTGGCGAGCTGCTGGGTGAGCGTCGATCCACCCTGCGCGACGCCGCGCCGGGTCAGGTTCTGGCCGATCGCCCGGAGGATGCCCACCGGATCGACGCCGAAATGCTGGTAGAAGCGCCGGTCCTCGATCGCCACGAAGGCGCGGGGCAGGTAGGGCGGCAGTTCCTTGATCGAGACGACCCGGCCGCCGGTCTCGCCGCGGTTGGCGAGCAACGAGCCATCGCTCGCCAGGATGGCGATGTTGGGCGGCCGCTTGGGCACCGCGAGCTGGTCGATCGGCGGCAGCTGCGAGGCGTGGTAGGCGATCAACCCGGCCAGCCCGATCACCGCCCACAGGCCGAGCACGACGGTCCCGTAGACGATCCGGCCGAGCCAGGAACGCCTGCGCCGGGTGCGGCCCGATCCCTTCGGTCGAGGTGCCGTCTTGGCCGGCGCCCGCGCCGTCACGTCCGATCGCTTCGCCACGCGCTCTCCCGCCCCGGCCCGGTCCTCGCGGGACAGCCGCAGGTCGAGTTCGCCCCGATCCCTAATGCGCCCCTCGGGCACATCGAAGTTCGGCTCAATCCTGCCGCGACCCTTGGCCATGCATCCCGTCTTCGAACGATCCGAACCGACGCGCGTGTCTGTTGCGGCGCACTCCGGTTTCCGCACGCTAAATGCGGCGGTTTAAGGGGCCGTTATCGATCCGTTCAGCACGCGGGGCGGGCAGCAGTCGGACGCTACCCTCAACTGTCGGATGCGGAAGCTCCAGCCGGTCGTTGGCCGAGCACGCGCCGCGCCTCGGTCAGCAGCACCGGATGCCGGACCGCTTGCGGTCCGGCATCCGGGGTCTCGCGGCCGAGCCGTGCGATGCGCGCCTTGAACAGGCCGCGGCGCAGGCCGAACCGGCCGATGCTGGCCATGAGTGCCTGAAGGACGATCCGGACCGCCTCCGTGCGCTCCCGCTCCTCCAGGAGTTCGACCTTCAGGGCCTCCTCCCGTTCGAGCGCCGCAACGAGTTCCAGCCGAACGGCGGCGCGGGTCGCTTCGTCCTTGCGCGCGGCGTCCAGATGGATCCGGCATTCCTGCAGGGCGCTGAGCAGCAGCAGCTCCTGCGCCGACGCATCTCTCATCGAGGCCTCCCGGGGCACCGTCTCCCGCTGGAAAGCCAGGAGCGCGCCCGATCTCTGTCAAATTTCGACGCCTGTCCGCATCCAGGGCTGGCGAACCGTCACGTGATGTCGCCATACCCACCGCAGCCTCCGGCCGGAAGTCACCGGTCGGAGATATCGATGCCGCCACCGTGAGCGAGAAAGGATCGAGACCGTGCGTTGTCGGATTGCGCTGGCCCTGGGAGGCCTGATGCTGGCCCCGGGCCTTTTCGAACTCGCCCCGGCCCGGGCCGCCCAGCTCGACACGGTGAACCTGATCGGCTGTGCCCAGGAAGGCGGGGTCTGCCGGATGCCCTATCCCACCAATGTCTATTACGGCGTCCCCGGTAAGACCAACGGCCGGCCGTTCCCGCAGGGCGGCATGATCCCCTGCAACAGCCAGACCTTCGGCGACCCCGCCCCCGGCCAGGCGAAGAGCTGTTGGTATGCGCCGCGCATCAGCGACCGCCGCGGGGGCGCCCCCCGCTCGCGTGACGAAGACTACGATGACCGCGGGCGGGACGAATATCGCTACGGCCGCGACTACGACCGTCCGCCGGTGCGCCGTCCCTCCGACGAGGATTACGGCCGCGAACGGCGCCGCTACCGAGACGAGCCGGACGACTATTGATCATCTGACGGCGAGAGCAGTCTCGCCACCGTATCCGGCCTGTTAACCGCTGTCCGGCATCGTTCCCCGTCGCGGAGCTTGGCTCTGCGGTCTGACGATGCCGGAGGGAGGGTGCGATGACGGAGGATCGCCGTGGGGCATTCCGGAAGAATGCCTTCACGTTCGGCACCCTGCTGCTCGCCTGCGGCGAAGTCGGCTGCCTCGTCTGGGATGCCACCGAGACGGGGGCCCAGATCGAGGTCGAGGACGACCAAGCGGTACCGGACCGCTTCCCGATCCGGCTCACGGACGGCGCGGATCCGCGGCCGGCCGCCGTGGCGTGGCGGCGCAGCCGCCGGATCGGTGTCGCGTTCGAGAACTGAACTTCGCACCGCCTCAGGTGGTCCGCAGTGCCGCTCGCGGACGCGGCGTCTCAGCGGTGATCCGGAACAGCCGGGGGCGCACGAACAGCAGGTTGAGCGGCGTATCGCGTACCAGCCTCTCGAACGCCAGCGGCAGGAGCAGCGCCGCCGACATCACCACGAGGCTCGCGAGACCGATATCGGCGGTGAGCCCGGTGCGGACCAGAAGTTCGCGGGTCGCGGCCATCGGCAGTGAGAAGGCGAGGTAGATCACAATCGAGCGCCGTCCGCAGGCCCGGAGTGCCTCGGCGAGCGGGCCGCCCGCCCGGCCGATGAGCGCGGCCGCGACCACGATCGCAAGCGCGCCCGCCGCGCCGAGCGCCAAGCTCACGAGCGGCAGGCTGGCGAGGGTCGGGTAGGCCGGGCTGCCGATCGGCGTCAGCGCGAGCCATCCCTCCACGGCCGCCCAGGCGGCGAGGCCGCACAAGCCAACGCCGGCCCTCCGACGCGCAACGTCGGCCAAGGCGAAGATTCGCTCGGCAAACAGGTAGCCGGCGACGAAGTAGACGTAACGAGCGCAGAACTCCTCGATGAGGGTCGAGCCGCTGCGGATATCGGCGATCTGCAGCAGGGCTGCCCCGGCTAGCAGAAGCATCCCGGGCATCCGGCGCAAGGCCTTCGTCACCACAGAGAAAACCGCCAGCAGATAGATGAACCAGAGGCTGGAATAGGGCTCGATCAGGGCATGCGCCAAGTGGGCGACGAACGCAGCGGGCCCTGCGTCGCCGACGATCTTCCTGTACCGGGCGAAAGACTGGATGACCAGCCAGAGCAGGTAGAAATAGGCGAAATGCACGACACGGCGGTCGGCGAACAGGCGCCAGTCGCGATCGATCACGCGGCCCAGGAAAAGGCCGGACAGGAGAAAGAAGTCCGGGATCCGGAACGGCTTCGCGAAGGCGACGACCGGATGGAGGAACCCCGTGCCGCCCATGGCCTCGCCGGTGCCGGTAACGGCGTGCATCATCACCACCAGCAGGATGCAGATACCCTTGGCGATATCCACCCAGGCGAGCCGATCGTCCGCGTTCCCTGCCCCGCCCATCGTCCCACTCCCAGAGCCGGGACCATCCTGGATCGACAAGGTTGACGCGAAGGACCGACCGGCGGCGCGACCTGCGGATGTGCCGAACGCCGGGTAAACGCAGATGCCTCAGTCCCGACGCTTCGGCGCGCGTCGGTCTCGCGTCGTGCGGGTGGCCGCGTGGAAATCGTCGGGCTTTCCGCGGATCCAGGCGAGAAACCGGGCGATCTCCGGGTCGGCCTGCAGCGCCTCCACGGCGGCGAGACGCTTGGCGATCTCGGACTCGCTGTATCGGGCATGGATCGCCGAGTGGCAGATCTGGTGCAGTCGCACCGTGCCCCGATGGGTCCCGCCCTTCAGCCTGGGGGTGAGATGGTGGAGGCTGGAGCGAGCGCCGGGCGGTATCGGCCGCTGGCAGAGCGGGCAGACCGGATCTGTCCGGGCGGCGGATTCCGGCCCGTCGGGATCGTCGGCGCTCCAGCGCCGGGAGCGGCGTCCGACCACGCGAGGTCTCCTCCCTCTATTCCCTCACGGTGCCGCCCGCGCACAGGCCGACCCGACGCGCGCGCCGAACAACGCCTCGGCCTGCCGGTCCCGGATGCCGAGGATCGAGACGTGATCGCCCGGGATCACGTCGATCCGTGCCCGGGGCCCCGCGGCCGCGGCGAGGTTCCGGGCGAGCGCGACGGGCACCACCGGATCGTCGATACCCTGCACGATCAGGACCGGTTCGGTGCCGACGCGGATGCGCCGGTCCGATCGGTAGGTGTCGCGCAGTAGCCAGGAAGGGGCCAGCGGGACATGCAGCCGCACGACGTGGGCGAGCGAGTCGAAGGGCGCTTCCAGGAAGAGCCCGATGTGGGGGACCCGGCCGGCGACGGCGACCGCCACGGCGGCACCGAGGGAGTGGCCGTGCAGCAAGGTCGGCGCACCGGGCGCGCGCTCCGCGACGGCAGCGATCGCCGCCAGTCCGTCGCGGAGCAACCCGTCCTCGCTGGGCTGTCCGGTCGAGCCCGGATAACCGCGATAGGCTGGTGCCAACATACCCCAGCCCGCGGCCAGCCACGGAGCCGCGGCGAAGCGGGCCGCGTGCGGCTCGGGCCGAGAACCGTTGCCGTGGAAGGTGACCACGACCCCGCAGCCCGGAAGCGGAGGGCGCCACAGGGCGTGAAGACGCTCCCCGTCCTCGGTCACGAGGGTGACGGCCTCGACGCCGGGCGGCATGTCCCAGGGCGGCGGCGGCTGATAGGCACCCGGGTAGATCAGCCGGCGCTGGCCGAGCGCCAGAGCAGCCAGCACCAGGCCGTAGAACAGCATGGCCGCGAGCACGAGGCCGACGAGGACGCGCATGGGCGGAAGCCGGGGGCGACCGGGAAGGCCGCGTCAGGACGAGGGATAGCCTGCGTTGGATTTCTAAGGTCTGCGCCCAGCATTGACAAAGCCGGTCGCGGAGCCGAGTTTCGAACCGTTCCGAGGGGAGCCCCGCAGGGGGCTGAGATTGGGCACGCTGCCCTGACCCTTGAACCTGATCCGGCTCATACCGGCGGAGGGACGGGAACCTGCGGTCGCATTCGTGTGACCGGATCTCATCTCATCCATCGATTGGACCGGACCGCTCCATCAAGAGGAGAGGCCCACGATGAACGCACCCGTTCTCCCCAAGGACGTGAAAGGCAGCCCCGAGACCGTGACCACGGGTCCGGTCACCGGATCGCGCAAGGTCTATGCGAGCCCGGCCGGCCGGCCGGACATCCGCGTCCCCTACCGCGAGATCGCCCTGTCCGATCCGAAGGAGGAGCCGGTGCGGGTCTACGATCCGTCGGGCCCCTACACCGAGACCGATGCGCGCATCGACCTCACCGCCGGCCTGTCCGGCGTGCGCGAGCCCTGGATCGCGGCGCGCGGCTACGCCGCCGTGGAGCCCCGGGCGGTCAAGCCCGAGGATAACGGCTTCGCCGGCGACAAGCTCGTGGCGCCCTGCCCCGCAGCCCGCACGATCCGCAAGGCGGCGCCCGGGCAGATGGTGACGCAGTACGAGTTCGCCCGGGCCGGGATCGTCACCGAGGAGATGATCTACGTCGCCCACCGCGAGAACGCCTGCCGCGACGCGATGCTGGCGGGCGCCGAGGCTACGCTCGCCGACGGCCAGAGCTTCGGCGCCTCGGTGCCGCCCTTCATCACTCCCGAATTCGTCCGCGACGAGATCGCCCGCGGCCGGGCGATCATCCCGGCCAACATCAACCACACCGAGCTGGAGCCGATGGCGATCGGCCGGAACTTCCTGGTCAAGATCAACGCCAATATCGGCAACTCGGCCGTGACCTCCTCGGCCGCCGAGGAGGTCGAGAAGCTGGTCTGGTCGATCCGCTGGGGCGCCGACACGGTCATGGATCTGTCCACCGGCCGGAACATCCACAACATCCGCTCGTGGATCATCCGCAACAGCCCGGTGCCGATCGGGACCGTGCCGATCTACCAGGCACTGGAGAAGGTCGGCGGCGACCCGCTGAAGCTCGACTGGGAGGTGTTCAAGGACACCCTGATCGAGCAGGCCGAGCAGGGCATCGACTATTTCACGATCCATGCCGGTGTCCGGCTGGCGCATGTGCCGCTCACCGCCCGGCGGGTCACCGGCATCGTCTCGCGCGGCGGCTCGATCATGGCGCGCTGGTGTCTCGCCGGGCACCGGGAATCGTTCCTGTACGAGCATTTCGACGAGATCTGCGACATCATGCGGGCCTACGACGTGTCGTTCTCGCTGGGCGACGGCCTGCGCCCGGGCTCGATCGCCGACGCCAACGACGCCGCGCAGTTCGGCGAGCTGGAGACGCTCGGCGAACTCACCAAGGTCGCGTGGGACAAGGGCTGCCAGGTGATGATCGAGGGCCCCGGCCACGTGCCGATGCACAAGATCAAGGTCAACATGGAGAAGCAGCTGCGGGAATGCGGCGAGGCACCGTTCTACACGCTCGGCCCACTGACCACCGACATCGCGCCGGGCTACGACCACATCACCTCGGGGATCGGCGCGGCGATGATCGGCTGGTTCGGCACCGCCATGCTCTGCTACGTCACCCCGAAGGAGCATCTCGGGCTCCCTGACCGGGACGATGTGAAGACCGGGGTGATCACCTACAAGATCGCCGCCCACGCCGCCGACCTCGCCAAGGGCCACCCGGCCGCCCAGCTGCGCGACGACGCGCTCAGCCGCGCCCGGTTCGATTTCCGCTGGGAGGATCAGTTCAACCTGGGCCTCGATCCGGATACCGCCCGCCGCTACCACGACGAGACCCTGCCCAAGGACGCCCACAAGGTCGCGCACTTCTGCTCGATGTGCGGCCCGAAATTCTGCTCGATGAAGATCACGCAGGACCTGCGCGCGGAAGTGCTGGCCATGGAGGAGGCCGGCGAAGTCGTCGGGGCCTCGCCCGCCATGTCCCAAGCCGAGGCGGAGGCCGGCATGCGGGCGAAATCGCAGGAGTTCTTGGCCGAGGGCGGGAAGCTCTACGTCGACGCCGCCGAGTGAGCGACCGGCACGCCCCGCCCGTTCAGGGCGGGGCGTGCCGCATCCAGGATCGTCGCCGGGCCGGTCGTGCACCCTGGGAGCAGGCCTCACAGGGCACAGGTTCAGCGGAGCGATCCGTCGAGGCTGTCCATCGGGGTCACTGACATCGAAAAATTGTCTCCGTCCGGTAACGGGATCTTCATGGCGAGTCCGGATCCGCGGCAGCCATCCCGTGCGACGGGAGCCGGTGTTAATGAACGCTTAGGAAGACCCTCTGCTGAATCCCTCGATCACAGGATCGCAGGAGATCAGCCATGGATATCCGCCCGCTGAATGCGGCGACGCCGGGACCCCAGGGTCTCGATGCACTCGCCGCGTCCGCCGCTTCCGCGGCCACGCAAGACGCTCCGGTCTCGCAGACCGCCACGACGCCGCTGGAACCGGCGGTGAAGCTCGACATCGGCTCCGGTGGAAGTTCGAGCGAGGGCAAGGCCCGCTACATCCAGGACCCCGACACCAGCGCGATCGTGTTCCAGGTCGTCGATCCCTCGTCCGGCAGCGTGATCGAGCAACTCCCGAGCGAAACGGCGTTGCGCAACCGGGCCTACGATGCTGTGCGCGGCACGCAGGGCGGCCAGAGCGGCGGCGTGTCCCGGTTCGCCTGAGATCCTGAGGAGCGCCACACAGGAGCTTCGCCGCTCCGCGGGCGCCTCGCGCCTGCGTAGATGCCGGGCCGGCACATGTTGGCTTGGCCCTCGGAGGCGGTTCCGATGCGTACCGATCACAGCCGCAGATCAAACCTCCGGTGGATCCGTTTGTCCCATCGAAACCGGAAAGCCCCGTTTGACGCCGTCACCCCCGGACTGCTAAATCTCCGCCGTACAGGGCGCACGGGGTGCGTGCGGGGTCTCTTCTCCGCCCTCGCCAACGAGACCGTCACCGCCATGTCCGCGGGCGTAGTTCAGTGGTAGAACGTCAGCTTCCCAAGCTGAATGTCGTCGGTTCGATCCCGATCGCCCGCTCCAACTAACTCGCTGAAGCGTCAGCCTTTTTAACGCTCTGCCGCTGACCTCGCGTTCCCCGTGTACCCTATGAGCCGTTCAGGCCATTAACTTCACGGCGCGATGGGCGATCCGAAGGGTCGCCACTTGCCGTGATTTTCCGACAGCTCTGCGCGCGTAGCGCGCCGTTGTCGAAATCTGCGTGTGAGCTGCCGCGGCGCGCGCGTCGTCGAGTTCTGCGCCCGCATCTTCGGCCTCTGACCCTGACCCATCAATCTGGCCCGCGCTGAGCGCAAATTTTTCGGGCATCCTGATCCCTGAAGGAGGGTGGATGCCATGCCTCGCAAAGGCTTCACGAACGAACAGAGCGCCTTCGCCCTGGGGCAGGTGGAGAATGGTGCGACGGTGGACGAAGTCTGCCGGAAGATGGGCGTCTCCGAGCCGACCTGGTCGTGTCCCGTAGCGTGGTTTAGCTTCGGCGGGGCCACCCCGATCACCGGCCTGGGCCGGATCGATCAGGCTGCCAGGGTGGGCAGGCTGACGCGGAGCTCATCGCCGATCGGGGCGATGCTTTCCAGGGTGATGTAGCCGGACCGCTGGACGGCCCATTCGTCATTCTGCTCCAACAGGAGCGCGCCGACGAGGCGGCCGTTTTGGCGCACCTTCACGTAGGGCGCGTCGATCCAGAGATACGGCCA
>NZ_JAUYZJ010000020.1 GCF_030700285.1 Methylobacterium sp. NEAU K
GTGATCCTCCCCCGATTTTGCGGACACGGGGGTTAGCTCGCGTTCCGCTCGGCCTGCTCGGGGGTGATGTAGCCGAGAGCCGAATGGATGCGCTGCCGATTGTAGGAGCCCTCGATGTAGGCGAACAGGTCGCGGCGAGCCTCGTCCCGGGTCGTCCATCGTCGCTGGTGAACGAGTTCGACCTTGAGGGTATGGAAGAAGCTTTCCATGGGAGCGTTGTCGTAACAGCAGCCCGTCCGGCTCATGGAAGGTGTCGCCTTCATGTCGGCGAGCTGTTTGCGATAGGCCTCGGCGGCGTATTGGCTGCCGCGATCCGAGTGACAGATGAGGCCGGCACCCGGTCTTTGTCGTTGGGCAGCCATCATCAGGGCGGCCGACGTCAGTTCGGTCCGCATGTGATCGCGCATGGACCAGCCGACGATCTTGCGGGTGGCGAGATCGAGCACGGCAGCCAGGTAGAGACAGCCCTCACCGGTGGGCAGGTAGGTGATATCGGCGAGCCAGACCGTGTTGGGAATCGCAGCCGAGAACTGCTGTTTGAGGAGGTTGGGCGCGATCGGCAGGTCGTGACGGCTGTCGGTCGTGCAGGGCCGGAACCGACGCCCAGCCAGAGCCCGGATGCCTTGACGGCGCATCAGGCGCTCCACCCGCCCGCGACTGGCCGTTCTGCCCTCCGCGCGCAAAGCCGCATGCACCCGGGGTGAGCCATAGCGCCTATGATGCCCGGTATGGATACGCCGGACGTCGTCGAGGAGCTGACGGTTCGACACCGACCGGGCGCTCTCGGGGCGTGACCGCCAGTCGTAATAGCCGCTGGGGGAGACTTCGAGCACGCGGCACATGAGACGCACCGGCCAGGTGCTCGCATGCTGCTCGATGAAGGCGAACGTCACTTGGGCATCTCCGCGAAGATGCCGATCGCTTTTTTTAGGACGTCGCGCTCCATGCGCGTCCGGTTGAGTTCACGCCGCAGACGAGCGATCTCGGCTGCTTGGTCGGAGGGGGAAGCCACCGGGCTCGCAGGCACGGCTCCCGGGGACCCTGCTGTCCGCGGTGGTGGGGAGCCTCCCATCAGTGCCGAGCGCCACTACCTCAGCATCGAGGGTTGGATCCCAAGTTCGGCCGCGATCTGCATCTGCGGCCGGCCGCTGCTTTCCAGCAGGGCCACCGCCTCGCGTTTGAACTCGGGCGTGAACTCGCGTCTCGTCTTGGCCATCAAACACCTTCCCCGCCCGTAACGAGCGTATCAGAGGCGTCCGTGAAACCGGGGGAGGATCAGGGGGGCTTGTCGCGGGCGATCGATCACAGAAAAGCCCGCCGCGGCTGGGCCGGGCGGGCTGATGTCCAATCTTGCGTCGCCGAGAGGATCACTCGTCGGCGGAAACTGGCGCCTCGTGGCAGAGACACGAGAATTCGACCAGACCGGCCAGAACCGCGACAGCAAAGACAGTTTCAACGTCCATGGATTGCTCCGGCCTTCAGGCTGAACCTAGAGGTGTAGACAGGTGGGGCGACAAGCCTGCTCCTCTCTCGATGTTCCAGCTCGGCCAGAGAAAAGCCCGCCGCGGCGAACCGGGCGGGCGAAGGCTACGGGCAACAGGACTGGCTGGCGGAGCTCCAGCAGCCGACACCGCCATGGTGTGAGCATGTGCCCTGGCGATGCTGGCTGAAGCTCCAGTCGCCATCACGACACCGGGCGGTCGCGTCCGGCGGCTTGGTGCAGCCGCCCCCTGGCTTGGGAGCCTCGCGCTCCGGAACGGGGATGATGCACCCGTCGCTGTTGCGATAATGAGGCCGGCCGCGGGCTTCATCATCGGTGAACACGGGACATGCGCCGCGAGCCGCAGCATCACCTAGCGGACCCAACAGCACCGCGCCAAACAGTGCGAGCTCGACCAGCCCGATCTTCATATCCATGCTCCGGACCGCATTCGCTCCGGCCAATACGCTACCGGTGTTTCCGGCCACCGGCCGATGTGCGGATTCCACAGCCTGAAACGAAAAAGCCCCGCGCGGCGGCTGCCGGCGGGGCTAAAGGTTCAGCGGTTGGATTGGATCGAAGCCGCCTTGAGCCCCCGATAGGCAGCGACCGCGGCAGAAATTGGCCCGCTGCGGGGCACGGCCGGGAAGGCTTGGGCTCGTGAGGCATGAGCGACGCTTTGAGGAAACAAAGTCCTCAGTGCCTAGCCATCAGTGATGCGGCCATGCATAGATCTCATGCATGTTGCCCCCAAAACGGAACCAATACACACCTGTGCCAGGTCTTTCGCCGTGCTCAGGGTAGGCCGCGGCAATGCCGGAGACGATAGACTGAGCTTCGCGGCAGTCACCGATGTCGTAGGCCAACAACTGCGGAGGCCGCCCCTCGCTATCGTCAATTTCTCGCACGAAGATGGAATAGGATGTCATTTCAGCTCCATCGCCGCTAGAATTATGTGTCCATACAAATTTCCCCCACGGCCTGTTGTTCAATGCTGTGAATATAAAGATTAATTGGCCCTAAATCGAGGAGGCAGCCCAATAACCATTACTCGATGCGGCGTCTGCAGTCGTGAACCGTTTGGATCCTGAAACGACGAAAGGCGCCTCGGCCGAAGCCAAAGCGTACAGAAAAGTTCGCGCCGGCTAACCGGACGGGCTCAAGGTTGGGTCTCGGGAGAAGGAGCCAGGATACTCCGCCGATCGTTCGTCGCTACAACATGAGGCAGATTCCGCCAGCGGGACACGAGAAGCCCCGCGCGGCGCGGGCCGTCGGGGCTGGGTATGTGTCCGCGGATGACGTCGATCGGTAGCTACTTGCCACCGCCACCGCCACCGCCTTGGGGCGCCGTGCGTTCTGGCTGGCTAGCGTTGCCCGCAGCCGAGGAACTGTTGGAGCGAGTGTCCGCCGGCTGCCCGGTTGGCGACCCAGTCACGGCGGCTGGAGCACCGGTTGATCCCGTTTGGGGCGTGACCACACCCGTCGAACTCGGCGGCGGTGCGGCAGGTGCAGTAGTCGGCGCCTGTGCGTAGGCTGTGCCGCCAAGAAGAGCGACGAGCGGCACGGCAGCCGCGAGAGTGCGATAGAGCATCAGAACCTCGGATCTCGATGACCGCCTCCAACGCGCGCGCTGGAATGAAAGTTCAGGTCGGACGATGCGTTCGGGCGGGTCCGGTCTGCCAGAAACGACGAAAGGCGCCCCGGCCGAAGCCAGGGCGCCCGGGACGTTGATCTTTAAGTCAACCGTGGCTGGTCAGTGCATCAGGCCGACCTTGGTGAGGACCACGACACCGAAGGCGCCGACGGCGCCGATGAGCGCTGTCCAGATCCGCTTGTCCATCGCCCCGATCCGCTCCGCCACAGCGTCGATCCGCTCGTGGATCGCCCGGTTGTCCTTGTCGATCTCGGAGCGCGGGACGAAGGTCGCGATCGCCTGCATGACGTTCGTGTGCCGCGCCTCTGCCGCCGTCTGCGCCGACTTGTTGGCCTCGACGAGCGAGGTCTGGCGCTCCTCGATGCGCGCCAGCGCGATCAGGATCCGCATCTCGGGGTTGGTGTCGGCGCCGTCGTGACCGGGAGGCATGGCAAAAGCGGTCCTTGGGTTTCGGGCGCGGGAGAGCAGGCCTTCACCCAGGCCGGGCGTGACGGGCGGCGGCACGCGCGCGGCGACACCCTCCGCGATCAGATCGAGACCCTTGCGCGACACCGCGGGCCGACGGACGCGGCGTGACTTCTCGTCGGACATCAGGCCTCGCAGGGAGACCCTCCCCAGCAGGGGGAGGGCGAGGTGCCGCTGCTACGCGGCGAGCTTCTCGGGCGCAGGGGCCTTCTTCGGAGCCGCCGCGGCGTTCGCGACCTTCTCCAGCGCCGGCACGAGGCTGTTCTCGCGCGTGGCGTCCTCGGGCAGGTGCAGTTCGGCCCAGATCCACCTCGCGACGCCCTCGGGGCCACCGGCAGCCTTCAGCGCGTAGGCTGCGAGCGCATTCACGTCGGCCTTCCGCATCAGATGATCGACGCCGGCCGCCACGACCTGGGGCACGCCATCGACGTGAACGACCTTGCCTTTCATGGCACCCGCGACGGCGTTCATGCCGGCGTTGCGCGCCTCGTCGAGTTCGCCCTTCACGAGCGAGTTGGTGACGACGAGGCCGGCGAGATCGCCCCAGCGCTTCTTGACGTAGAGCGGGATCGCCACGACCGCGATGGCCTCGACGATGTTGAGGGCGACCCCGACGCACTGGATGACCAGGTCGCCGTAAGGGATCGAGAACGAGCCGTCCGCCGCGAGCGCTGGCGTGGCGATGAGAGCGGCCAGCGCCGCGAGCAGGAAGCGGTTCACGATCGTCTCCGGAAAAGGAAGAGGTGCGCCGGAGGACCTGCCGGCGCGGCAGGGAAGGCGTCAGGCCTTCGGCGCAGCGGCCGGAGCGGCCGTCACGGTGGCGTGCGCCGCAATGGCGGTGAAGCCGGCCGAAGCCGCGCCCTCGAGGGCGGTCAGAGCGGCGGAGATCTCACGCTCGGCAGCGGGAGCCTCGACGGCGAGGACGGCGAGCAGGGTCTGTGCGCCCTTTGTGAGGGCGTTGAACTCGGTGAGCGCAGCCTCAGCGGCCGGGAGGGCCTTCGTGAGGGCGGCGAAGGTGATCGCGAGAGCGGACATCAGGATTCCTGTCGATGGGAGCCGGATCGCCCGCCGGCACGGGATTGAGGGCCGCCCCGATCTCAGCGGATGCGGCATGGAAGACGTCGGCGCACCCGTTCAGGGCAGCGAGGCAGGCGAGCGCCAGCGCTGCGCGGGTGTGCGCGTTCACGGGGTCAGTGATGGGCGGCGCGGATCGCGGCGAGCGCGCGCTGCCCGTAGGTCAGCCGGTCACCCATGCTGACGATGCCGGCGCCCTCGTACATCTTCTCGAAGGCGACCACGGCCGCGTTGAGGGTCAGGACCTGCTTCAGGCGACGCAGCGTGCTGGCGTAGGTCGTCGTCAGCTCGTGGACCATGAAGCCGTAGGAGGCCTCGTCCGAATACGGCTGGAGGTGCTTGGCACGGCACCAGGCCTCGAATGCGACGCGGCGGGCGCCGGTCCACATCGGGAGGCCTTCGCCACCGCGACCACCGCCGACGGGGTGGATCTCCTGGAAGAAGTGCCAGCCGCCGGACTCGTGCCCGAGGTTGCCGTAGATGCCCGCGGCCTGGAAATCCTTCAGGCCGAGGTCGTGCATCAGCCGCGGTCCGTAGACCGCGACCTTCGAGGTGAACAGATCCATGGTGGTCTCCGGAGGGTCAGCGGACGATGGCGACGCGCGCGCTCACGACACCGCGGTGCTCGATGCCGAGCTCACGGGCAGCGCCGAGCGAGAGGTCGATGAGGCGGTGCAGCCGGGGATGCGGTCCGCGGTCGTTGATCGGGACGACGACGCTGCGGCCGGTGGTGAGGTCGGTGACCCGCACGCGCACCGGCTGGCAGTGGCCGGACTCGCGGTTGCGGCGCCGACACAGCGGCAGCGTCCAATGCGCGGCCCCGAACTCGAGCGGATCGAAGGCGTATCCGTCGGCGCGCACCCGGCCCGACTCGTAGCCGTAGAAGCTCGCTTTGCCGGTCCAGTCGGCCAGGGCCGGGGCGCACGGGGCCGATCCCGCGAGCGCAACGCACGCGAGGGCGGCCCGCGCCGAGAGGCGCAGGGTCATCAGAACCTCTTGAGAGGGGAGCTTAGGAGGGGAGCTTGGCTCCCCGAGGATCAGGCAGCGGCCGCGACCTGGGCGGGCGGCGCGACGGCCGCGACGGCATCCGCGATCAGCTTGGCCACGTCCGCGTCGGACATGGCGATACCCTGCTGAGCGAGACCGGCGATGGCGACTTGGATCAGCGGATCGGACTTCTGAACCGAGACGGCCAGATCCCATTCCTCCTGCATGTCGGCGTTGGAAGCGATCATCTCCCGCACGGTCGGCCAAAGGTTGCGCTGATCAAATGCGCGCTTCAGCCCGAGCTTCGTGCATGAGGTCGGCGGCGGCGGGGTCGGGGCCACCGGTGCTGAGAAGGTGAGGCTCACCGGGTCGAAGGTCATCTCCTCGAACAGGCCGAGCGGATTGGCTTCGGTCGGATCGACGCCGCTGATCTCGATCAGCCGCTGCCCGGACGGAAACAGCATCGAGGGATCACGACCCACCGCCTTGACCGACTCAACGCCGGTGGCCGGGTTCTTCAGCGTCGTGGCGAGCACGGACCCGGCCGCGAACGATCGAGCGCCGCCGCGGTAGGTGTACCAATCCACGCCGGACGCATCGCTGCGCAGGAACTTGATACTGTTCCCGAGCGCAGCGGCCCATTGCGGCATGGGGTTCGGCGTGTAGGGCGACCATGTGCCGTGTTCTTTCAACGTGTAGGTCATCGTCTATCCCTCACGATGCCGCGCCCACGGTGACCCATCCCTGATTTGGGATGTACACCTGCAGGTTCCGGTAGCGATATGCGAACGGAGCGGCGCCGTATTGTCCGTCTGCAGTATAGAACGCCCAACTCCAGTAATCGCACGACATCGCTTGGCCGCCGAACGGACTTGTAAAGCCACCTTGGCCAGGCGCCTGAATACAACTTATCGAGCCGGCATAGACCCACCGCATCCCCTGAACGCAATTGTTGGCATAGGCTGCGGCGCGGCTTTCGATCCGGGCGTAGATGGCGCTGAGATCCACCTGCGGCAGATCGGACGAGACCAAGTCGAGCACGCGAACGCGCGTGACCTTCGTGTCCGTGCTCGCAGCCATGTCCGCGAGCACGAGGACCGGCGTTCCAGCGACCAGATCGCCATCAGCCAGAGCAGCCCCGCTTCGGCGCAAGATCGGCCCACAGTCGAAGCCGTCGACCTTGAGGTGCGGGACATTGGTGGCTGAGCCCGAGAGCGCCGTCCCGAATAAGAGCCGCAGCAGAAACGGCTTGGTGATCGCCGCCGGCACGCCGTTGATGCCGGTGGTGATGTCGATCAGCCCCTCGTTCGTCGAGACCGAGTAGACGTTGCTCGCCCCGAGTGTCGCGACGAGCTCGCCGAGGTCATCGTCGCGTGCGAGCGCCTCGGTCTCCATGAGACCGCGGATCGCGCCGAGCACCGTGTTGGCCGGGCGACCCGGGCGGAGATCCGCGTTCGGGTCCGATGAGCCGTTGTTGGCCGCAAACTCCGACCAATGGTGGGGTCCACTCATCGGGCGATCCTCGCGACAGGCGCACGGCTTCGGGGCGCGCAGGCATCGCCAGCGCGGCGCTGTTCTCGGCAGAGGGGCATGGAAGGCGTCCAGAAACGCGAAAGGCCCGCGCGATGGCGGGCCTCTCAGGGTCGGGCGCATAGCGCTCGCGACGGTGGCTGTTTCCGACGGTTCGCCCGTCGGGTCAAGAGTGTGGCTCTGGCGCAATCGACGGAAGCTTGGCCGCTCGCATAGGCTGAATCGATCTGGGAGGAAGCAAAGTGCAGAAGGCTTCGGCGCTCGTTTTTGATGACGAGGTTGTGAGTGCGGCGATGGTGGCGTGGCTGCCTCGCCTGGCGCCATTGGTCGAAGCGATGTCCAGGCGTATTGATGCTCGCACGATCGAGCTCACAGCCGCGGCTTTCATAGTAGCGCGCAGCTTTCCTCGCCGCAGCCTAGATAGTCGGGCTTCAGATTTCCTGCCCGTAGTAGCCCTCCTCAGCGATACAGTGGACGGCCTGACGGACACGAATTTGGTCGAGCGGGTGGATGCACTCGCCGACGCCATCTCGGCGACACCTGGCCTTGTACGGCAACGGGGGGAGCGCCCTGTCCGCCCGATCAGCGCCGCTTCGAAGCTCGTATGGACAGCGAGGCCATCAATCGGGATCATCTTTGACGCGCGCGCCCGGAACTGCCTCATGTTCGCCGGACTGCTGCAGCGGTCGGGGGGCTACGGTGCTTACGTCCAGGCGGTGCGCAGCGAGATGCCCAAGCACACTGAAACTATCGCTCGGCTCGCAAAACATGCCGGGCCGCAGCTCGCCGATGCACCTTGGCTACCGGGCAAAATCTTCGATTTCTGCCTTTATGCTCATGCGGGCGAGATCGCTGCGTAATGCCCCGCTGGGTTCAGATCGCGCTTATCGCGACTATTCCGATCAGCGCTCTCATCGTGGCCTCGGCCAACCGATGGGAGGCGCTCCATTTCGAGAAAAGCGAAAGCCTTAACTGGGATAGCTTCTACCTGCTGGACCGCTGGACCGGGCATCTTCAGGCGTGCACCGTGGTGCCGCGTCAGTCGGAGCAACAACCCGCACGTGCCTCCTGCCAGAGTCTGAACTGATGCCGACCCGCACACAGGTCATCCTCTGCTGGGCCCTCTTCGCGATCGCTATGGGGCTGATGTCGGCGCTCGCGCATGCCATCATCCCGCCTGCGATTGGCGCCCTGCAGAGCATGATCGGCGTCGGTTTCCTCGGCGCCTTAATGCTCGTCGCCTGGCTCTGTCTCGCAGCCTACGGCTACCGGCCGCTACTGCACCGCTGGCTCGCGCGCCGGCGCCATTCCCGCATTCGCCAGGGCCAGTAGCCGAGCAGTGAACAGCTCAGCATTCCGGCTGCCAGGCGCCGAGTGCGCGAGCGCCCGGAGGTCCGGAAGCGCCTTCGGATCGAACATGAGCCGGGCCACCGCTTCTCCGCTGCTCAACATGCGCGCCCGGGTCATCGCATCGCCGATACCGTGCTTGGCGCCGACGGCGAAACCGGCGAGGGCGGCCTTCGGGCCACCCGCCGCGGCACCGGCCGCCATGCCGGTCAGAGCGTCCGACACGACCTGGCCGACATGCGTCTTGCCAGATGCGAACTCCTTCTGGATCGCGTGATTGAACGCAGTGTCCGAGCCCTTCTGCGGCCGGTAGCCAGTCGCCTTCAGGGTCGTCAGCAGGCCGTCGAGGCCCTTCCACCTGGTCGCGCCATCGGGCAGCGCCTCGATCACGGCCTGGAGGTTTCGGTACCGCTGCGGATTTTCGCTGACAGCCGAGGCGAAGATCGATCCGCCATACTGCGAGGGAAGCCCGCGCCGCTCGGCAGTCGCGGCGTTGAACGTGCTCTCCAGATAGTGCCGGGCCAGCATCTGCGCCGAGCGCGGATCGTTGCGCACGAGCGCCTGCATCGCACTCGCCACCTCGCCATGGCTGCTGGGCTCGGCCGAGAACAGGACGTTGGTCGCGGCCTTCACGTCCGGTCGCTGGGCGATCTGGCCGAGCGGGGAGGCAGCGACGCGCTCCATGCCATCATGGGCGAGCACCAGGTTCGAGAGGCGGTCACGCACCTCCGGCAGCTGGTCGAGCACGTCGGCGTGCTCACGCATCGCGTTGCGCAGGCCATCGGCCGTCCGGACCCCATCCGAGCCCGTCACCCGATCCAGGATCTGTGTCTCGATATGCCGGCCGAGGGCACCTCGGGAAGCGGGCGCCGGCTGGCCCAGCAGCTCACGGGCGGCTGACGGCCGCGCCAAATTGCCGGGCACGTTCTCGGGCGGCATGATCATGCGCTCGCCGCGCGCGTCGCGCTGAACCGCGGCACCGAGCGGACGGCTCGCCTGGAACGGCTCCAACGGCAACGAATTGGCGGCGAAGTTCTGGTCTGCCGCCTCCACCTCCGGCACCGCCTTCAGGCCGCGGTCGATACCCTGGCGCACGATCGTGAGGTCGCGGACCTTCGTGCCATCGCCCAGCGCCTGTGCGCCCTGAATGTCGTTGTCGAGCCGCTCCCGGGCGCGCAGATTGCCCGCCACGCTCATATCGGCCGGCGCGTCCGGGGCTGCGCCTTCCAGCAGGTTGCGCCGCGTAGCCTGCAGGGCCGAGCGCACATCGCCCTTGGCCGTGCGCAGCAGCTCGTCGATCGCGTCAAGGCCGGGCTGCGGGTTCACCTGCCCGAACCGCACGTCCGGGATCTGCTCCTGGACGGTCGGCGTCTTCACGAACGGCGCCGGCGGATCGCGCATCGCCCCAACCACCGCTTCGTAGGCGTCGAGCGGATCCTGGTGCTGACCACGGGCCAGCGAACCGATCACGCGCGCCCGAACGTCCGGATGCAGGGAGGCTGGGTCGATGCCAGCCTTGCCGAGATCCTCCTGGAGCCGGCTATTCGCAAGCGAGGTGGCCTGGCTGTAATCGTCGGCGAGCTGACCCGCCGTCGGGGCGCCACCCGTGCCACGCGCCTCGCCGATCGGGTACGAGGGAAACCCGCGCTGTTCGTTCTGGAGCTTGCGCAGCAGTTCCGACGTGATGTCCCGCGCCGCCCCGCCATCCGGATCGGGGCGCAGGTAGCCGTGCTCGATCAGGTGCTCGCGCCAAAAGTCGTCAATGCCCTTGCCGGTCGGACGCGCCACGTTGCCGAGCCCGGGAATGTTGAAGCGGTGAAGATCGGTCGCCGCCGCCTCGCCATCGAGGCGCAGGCCACCGTTCCGGGCCACGAACCGCGCGAGGCTCTCCGGACCGGGCTGTGCAGCCTGTGCATCGGGCCGGGTGAAGGATTCGAGCGGTCGTGGGGCGTCGCCGGTGAATTGCGGGCGGCTGTAGGCCGCTTCCGTCACGATCGGATCTCCGGGCCGTTCAACCGTGATGTTACGCTCGATGCCGAACCGCTCGGGTGCTTGGCGTGCTGCATCGTAGAGAGGGGCGCTTTCAGCTGCTCGGCGCGCCTCCAGTCCGTCACGGATCCCGCCGAGTTCGCCCTGGATCGTCTGGCCGGCCTGCTCCGGCGTGATCCTGGGCCCGGTCGCGGCCCGGGCCTGTGCGAGCGCCATGCCCTGCGGCGTCTGCGCGACGCCGGCTCGCGCAGCCTGCTGCACGTCGAACCCGAGATCGGTGGGGGTCGTCGGCTCCGGCCCGATCCGGTCGAACAAGGCGCGACCCGCGTTGTCCACCTGCGACGGGCGCGCCGCGTAGAACTCGCTCGCGATCCGACCACCCTCGCCGCCGGAATTCGCCGCCACGCGCGCGAGTTGCGAGGCGCGCGTGGCCTTGCCCCCGGTCGCGGCGTTCAGGGCCTCATCCACCGAGATCCCGACCGGGCTACCCGGCGCATTCGCCGCCGCATCGCGGATCGCCTGGGCCGAGGCCAGTTCGGATTCCGTGAGCCCGTGCGTCGCCTCGCGTAGGAGGTGCATGCCGGGCTCGCCGCCCGTGATCGCGCGCACCGCTCGGCCGACGCCGGCACCAAGGGCCGGGCCGGCCGCGCCTAGCCCTCCCCCGAGCGCCGCCCCTGCCTCGATGGCCCCGAGGTCACCGCCGGAGCGTACCGCTGCATCCGCGCCGCCCAGACCCGCGCCTGAGGCGGCAGAAGCCGCCATGCGCACCGGAAGCGCCGCGCTCGATGCGCCGAACGCGGCAGGTGCCGCTGCCATCAGAGGGAGAGCGCCGACGACGCCACCCGCGACCTCGCCCGCACCGGACGCGATGGGGTGTTCCTCGGCCGTGCGCTTCCCGAAATCCTCAACAGCCTTTAGCTCGTCGGAATATCGCGTGTCGTTCTTGAGCGAGCGGATTCCCGCCGCCACCCGGTTCACGCCGCCGAGCAGGTATGGGCCCACCACCGGCACGCCCTCGATCAACCCGCGACCGACCGCGGCGGAGGAATCGCCGGGCTCAGCCGCGGCGGGGGCATCGGTCGGGCCAGCGTTGAGCTGCGCGATTAGGTCCGGATCAGTAACGCGCTGGAGACCGCCCGCAGGCGCGGGCGACGGATCGGGAGCGTTCAGGACCTTGAGCAGGTCCGGATCGGTCACGCGCTCCATCACTGCGCTCCCACGTACCAATGCCCGTCAGGGCCGCGCATGTAGGTCTTGCCGTTGACGGTCTTGGACACCGGCGCGGGCGCAGAACCGGGATCCGCGACGAGGTTCGGCTTGCCCTGGCCGTACTGGTACACCTCGGGCGTATCGACATGGTACCAGCCCATGCGTTCCTTCATGTCGGGTGCGTTCGCCGCATACTTGTCGACGCCCGCGTTGTGCCGGGCGATCGTGTCCTTCGCGAGAAGCTCCTGAGCGTCGATGATCTGGCGCAGCGCCTTTTCGGTCTTGTCGCGGTCGCCGCCCGCGATCGAGTTGCCGAGGTTGAGATCCATGTTGGTCGTGTGGCCAGACTGCGAGATGGCCTTGGCCAATGCGGCACCCTTCTGCTTGGACGCGGCCTCGAAGGTGTAGGTCGGATCGAGCTTCTCGTCCGGCGTAATGCCGAGCAGCTGCTCTGCCATGGCCTGGGCATTGGTCCGGAAGTTCGAGCCCCAGCCCGCGATGATGCCCTGATCGAGAGACTGCTTCTGGCGGCTGATCGCGCCGAGCGTGTCGATCGCGCCCTGCGCCTTGTCGTAGGATGTATCGATCTTCTTCAGGATCTGTGCGTCCGCCTCGCCGGCCGCCTTCTTCCCGAGGTCGACGTTGACGTTGGTGTTGCCGCCGCCAATCGCGACCGGTCCGTCCTTCGTTATCTTCACGGAGACGCCGGGCGTGATGCCATAGGCCTTCAACTCCTCCTCAGTCGCCGGGCGCGTGGGCTCGCCGGGCACGAGGACCTGGGTCTTAGTCGGGTCGGCCTTGTTGTAGAGGATCGTTCCTCCGCCGGGCATCGACGCCTGCGCCCAACCATCCTGGGTTGCGGCCTTGAGGACCTTCTTGTCGCCCGTGAGGGTGTTGGTCAGATACTTCGTTCCGTCCTCGTCGGCGCTCTCCTTCCAGGTCTCCGTCGCCGGCAGGCCGCGCTTCATCAGCTCGGTCATGATCGACGAGTTCAAGCCGCCCGCGAGCGCCTCCTCGGGCGTCGCGTTCGGAAAATACTTCTTGTAGATCGCCGCGTTGCCAGCCGCTGCGGCCTGCTCCCGGGCGATTTTCGCCCGCTCGGCATCGACCTTGCCGCCGGCTTTGCTGACCGCGAGCATCCGTTCGACGCCCTTGCCGAGGCCGTCGCCGAAGTTCTGCCCCTGGAGGATGCCGGACCCGAGCGCGAGCAGCTGGTCGCCGAAGCCACTGTCCGCGAGCGCCTTCCATCCGTTCAGGACGGAATGATCCGATGTCGGAGCGGCCGGGCGCATAGGCTTCGGCCCGCCCGACACGGGCTGGCCGGTGAGCGGGTCGAAGCTGTTAACCGGGGTGAGGCCGCCGCCAAGCGCGGATAGGTCCGATGGGCGTGCGGGCGGCAGCGGGACGGCGCGCGAGGCGGGCGCCGCCGCGGCTTGAGCTTCCTCCTCGCCGTCACCGGGGGGCTGGGGCGGGTTCGGCAGCAAGCCCGTGGTCTGCGGGGCCGGCGGCGCCATCGACGGCGGTTGCGCACCGACCATGGACGGGGCCGGCGCAAGCGCGGGAGCCGAGGCATCCTGCTGCGGGGCCGCTGGCATCTGCGGTGCAGGCATCTGGCCGCCGAGCATGGAAGGTGCACCGCCCAACGCCTGGACCAGCGGTGAGTCGATCGGCGCCTGCTGGGGCGGGACGCCGTAGCCCGCGAGGGCGACCGGCGTCGGCGCGCCGGTCGGTGCCGTCGGCGGTTGGTACGGGTTGGCTGTCCCGTCCGGCACCTCGGGCGAGCCAACGGCCGGGGTCTGGAGCAGCTGCAGAAGCTGCGCCTGCATCTCGGGCGACAGGTCGCCGAACGACGGCATCTGGAGGCCTGCGGACACGATCGCGCCTTTCGGGTCGGAGGATCTATCGGGCCGGCTGCTGCGTCCGCTGCCCGGCGAACTGCATCGGCTGAAGGAAGCTGAAGGGTCGCGGGCGAGCCGGCTGCATCAGGTTCATGCCGCCGCCCTTCGATTGCTGCTTCTGGCCGCTCTGGCCGCCCTTGCCATCGGCGCCGCCCATGCCGCCGAGGCTCTTCAGCGCGTCGGTGAAGCTGGGCGTCGTGTCGCCGTCTGACGCGGTCGCGTTAGGCGTCGCCATCGCGCCACCGCCCGCCGGCAGCACGGTGCCCGCGCCGGGCGTCTGCGTCACACCGCCGAGCCCGAAGGCAGCCGGCGCACTGGAGCCACCGGCCGAAGCCGGAAGCTGCATGCCACCGCCGAGGAACTTGTTCGCCCAGGCGTAGTGCGGGGCGAATTGGTTGTTGACCTTGTCGGCGACCGTGCCGGGCATGCCACGGTTGCCCGCGTCCGAGGCGTTGAAGTGCCCGGGAGAACCGGCATTGATGGTGCTGTAGGCGTTCATCACGCCCATCCCGGGCTTGTAGCCGCGGGACGACATGAAGGCCTCGGCCTTCAGAAGCTGATCCTGGAAGCTCTCGTTCCCGGTGACGCCGAACTGCTTCTGCTCGTTCGGGCCGAACTGGATCAGGCCAACGTGGCGACCGCCAGTGCCGCCCCAGCGCGAAGGGTCGGCTCCGCTCTCGTAGTGAATAATGCCGCCCCACTCGACGGGTGACAAGCCGAGACGCTGCGCCGAGGCGATGAGCGCCTGCTGGTCCGTCATCGCACCCGAGGAGGCCGGCGGTGGCGCGCTCGACTGCCCGGACCCGGCCTGCTGCCTGGGGGCATCGGCCGAGATCATCGGGAGCGTGACGGCGGCCGACGCCTGCCCGTCAGTGCCTGCCGGCTGCTGCTGCGCAGGCGTCGGCGCGAGGCCGAAGGGTGCGCCCGCAGCCTGAGGGGCCACAGCAGCAGCGTCTCCACTCTGCTGCGCCAGCACCGCCGAGCGCATCGCCGCGAGCATGTCGGGGCTGAGGCTGAAGCCGCCATCGTCCTGCCCGGAGACGGGCAGGCCACCGAAGCCGAACGCCATCGGATCCTCCCGCGATCAGAGGCCGAGCATCGACAGGAAGGGCGTTGCCTTCCCGAGGTTGGCCGCGAGGCCACCGATGCTGGTGAGGCCGCCGAGCAGCGTCGAGCCCATGCTCTGCTGCGTCTGGGTCGTGGAATGGCCGATGGAGGTGCCCTCGGAGCCCATCCCGCCAATGCCGCCCAAGAGCCCGGCGTATTGACCGAGATAGCTCCAGGGCTCCTGTTGCGTCTGGTTGTAGTAATCCATCGCGGCGTTGATGTTGTTCTGATCTTGGTTTTGCAGGACAGAGCCGACGTTGCTCTCGATCTGGCTTGGTGTGTACCGGAGCGCGTCGAGTGCCGGCAGCGCGGAGGCCGCGGACAGCGCCTGCGCCTGCCCGGTCTGGCCGGCGCCGATGAAGCCCTGCGCCTTCGTCACTCCGAGGTTCGAGTTGAACTCGTCGCCGCCGAGCACTTGGCCGAGCACCCCGGCTTCCGCCGCCTGCTGACCCTGGCCGAGCTGCGCACCCGCGAGCAGCTGGTTGTTGTTCGTGCTCTCCACCCCGCTCTTCGCGTTCGTGATGCCGAGCCCGAGCTGCGAAGCCGCCTGCCGCGCCGCATCGATCTGCGAGTTGGCCGAGAGCTGGTTGGCCACGTTCTGGTTGTACTGCCCCGCATACAAGGCGGTGTCGGTATCGTTGACCGCCTTGTTGGCCGCGCCCGCGAACGCGCCCGACCCGTACCGCCCCGAGGCCGCGAACGCCTCTTTCTGTGCCTGGAGCGCGTTGGCGGATGAGGTGTTGACCAGGTTCTGGAAGATCGCGTTCTTGGTCGGATCCAGATCCTGGCCGGCCGCCATGCCCGAGAGGTTGGTCTCGGCCTCCGAGGGCGCCTGCGATTTCGCGTAGAGCTGGTCGAGCTGCGGGATCGTGTCGAGGTTCTGCGCCCCGGACATGAAGCTTTTGGCGGTCTGGTTGATCGGGTTCGAGGCGCTGCCGATGCTGCTGGCAAGCCCTGAGAGCGCCGACGTGTCGACGTTCGGCACGGCCGAGAGCATCGAAAGACCCTGCGCGGTCGTGGGCGAGATCCCGCCCGACCCGAGGATGTTCTGCAGGTAGCTGGTGCCGAGCGCACCCGCATTGTCGGACGAGGCCTGGTCCTGGGCCATCTGGAGCCCGGTCAGGCTCTGGCCGTTCAGCTGTGCGACGCGCTGGCCCGAATAGACGCCGTCGCCGGTCCCGCTATCGTAGAGGCTCGTCGCGTCGCCGAGCACCTGCTGCAGACCCGGGATCGCCGGCGTCCACGGCTGCTGCGTCGTGTTCTGTTGCGAGTTGGTGGTCTGCGTGGACGCGCCCATCAGAGCCTCTTCGAGAAATGGGTGTGAGCGGCGTAATCGGGCAACAGCCCGACCCAGCCGGAGCGGCCCGCGAACTCAACGGAGGCGCAGCCGAGGCGGCGCGCGCCGGCCTCGATCAGGGCGAGGGTGTCCCGCCACGCCCGAGCCCCGGCGCCACCGACCGCGAGCACCCAGCAGGAGCGCGTCCGGTCCGCGTGCTCCCGCACCTGCGTGACGCCGGCCGCGACGGGCGCGCCATCGGCCGGGCCGATCAGGACGAGCTGTCCCTGGCCCGCGCAGCACATCGCGCGCAGGCCATCGAGCGTGAGGTCGGATTCCCGCCGGGCGCAGACGCGCGCCAGCCACGGGGCTGCGACCGCCCAGACCACCTCGACCTGGTCGGCAGGTACGGGCGTGAGGATCATCGGCGCCGGAGCTCGTAGTGGAAGGCGCGGTCGGTCGCGGCGGAGGCGTCGTGGCCGAGCGTGAAGGTGCCGTTGCCCGTCGAGCGCACGAAGACCGGCGCCGCGGCCGCGCTGGCGCTGCGAGGCGAAAGCACCACCATGGTGTCGGTCGTGCACAGCTTGTCGGTGACGGGCGTGCTGGTGGCGTTCGCCACGAGGGTGACATCGCCGCTTGCGTTCGTACCGCCAGTTGCGAGATCGCGGATCGCGTCCCCGTGCTTGTCGAGGTTCGCTTGGCTGAGGGCGTTGCCGCGCGGTGGGATGTTCATGCCCGGCCCTCCGGCACGGCGTCGGGCTCGACAGCGGTCGCGTAGGTCCAGGGATCGCCGGCCGGGATGGCTACCTGCACGCGGTGATACCGGCCCGAGGCGTGGCAGGGGGCGAAACGCTCGCGGTTCGGGCCGCTCGGTGACCGCCACCGGACCAGCGTCGATGCCCCAAGGCTCTCGCGGGTGCCGACCTGAGCCGTCCAGGTGTCCGCATCCGTGTCGACCCGCACGCCACGCGCGTAGGTCCGGTTCGGGCGCGATAGCTGCGCGTCGGGCGTGCAGATTGTGGCCGCCATGCTCGGCCCTTCGAGGAGCGCGAGCCGATTGTCCGTGCCCCAGATGCCGATCAGCGGGTTGCCGCCCGAGAACAGCGCGGAGTCGAGCGAGAGCCCGTCCGCGAAGTCGTAGGGCGCATTGCCGTTGTCGATGTCCTCGCTGATCGAGTCGATGCTCACCGGCGCCGTCTCGGCGCGCAGGAAGTAGCGCAGCGCGATATCAAGCTGTGTCCAGCGATCCTGCACGGAGTCGTAGACCAGCACGAGGTCGAGCAGCGTCGGGTCCGAAACCCGCGTGCTCTTCATCGCGAACAGCACGCGGCTGCCGGTCGGATCACCGACGGCGACGGCGGTGTGCGCATAGGTCGGATCCCGGAGCGACTGGATCCAGCCGTTCACGCGGTTCTTGCCGATCGGAACCGTGGTTCCGGCCGCGAAGGCGTAGGCGCCGTCCCGGTCGAGGAAGAAGATGGTCGGTCCGATCTTCTGGACCGCCCAAGGCGCCACCGCACCGCGGTCGTCCTCTAGCTTCGAGCGCTGGAAGATCTGGCTCGAACCCGGGCTGAAGACCATCTGCTGGATCGCGCGATCCTGAAAGACGATCAGGCTGTTATCCATTCCGACTAGGCCGGTGACGTGGCCGCCGTCAGGGAAGATCTGAATGTCCGAGTCCTGCACTCCGGACGTCCAGTAGGTCGGATCGCCGAGGGCAGACCAGTCGATCGCCGTAGGATCGGAGGCCAGAGAGCCGAGCACGAGGAACTCGTTCATGACCGCGGCGAAGCGGGCCCGGGGCGGCGGGTTGGTCGGATCGGCCGCCACTAGGTCGGCGAAAGCGGTGCCGACCGCGATGTCGATCACCTGTGGCGCCGCGCCGAGATGCACCGCGAACAGGCGCGTGCCGTAGAGCGCGAAGGACCAGTAATCGCCCTCCGGTAGCAGGTACGAGGACGGGCCGGAGACGTCGTCCCAGGCGTTCGTGGCCGCGTTCAGCCGGTAGAGCTTCGTCGCGGTGCCCGCGAACGCCACCCAGGAGCCGTTCGGCGCCTGAACCGAGATCGAGCCGCGGCAGGCCTCCGGCAGCGGTTGCGTGACTGGGTTCGGCGAGGGCACCGGGCCATAGCCGTCAGGCCGCGGGAACACGTTGCGCGCGACGGCCGAGACCGTGGCGTCGTTCGAGGCGACGTCGGGCGCCCAGGCGCCGAAAGGGATCTTCACAGGTCGTAGGCCTGGACGACGCCGGTACCGGCCATCGTGGTGGCCAGACCCTTGAGCGAGGTCGACGCCTCGGAGACCGCCGTGTCCATGGCCGCCTTCAGCGCCGGGTCCTTGAGGCGGTGAAGCGCGAGGTAGCGCTTCGCGTAGGACGCGATCAGGTCATAGGCCTCGTCGACCCAGGCGTTGGTGTCCGCATCGGTTGCAGGCGCACCGAGCCGCACATGGCCGGTGAAGCGGATCGTGTAGACGACATCCGGGATCGGGAAGAGACGGTAGCCCTCCGAGAACTTGGCGAAGTAGGCCGGCTGTCCGGACTGGTTCTGATCGCCCAGCGCCTCGAGGCTCGCGAGCGGCACGTTCCGGAGCATCCAGGTCGTGTCGCTGGCGTCGATCGCCACCGCGGTGTCGATGGCCAGCATGACGTTCTGCCCGGCGAGGTAAGCGCCGCCGTAGCCGGCCTGTCCCGGCACGGTCACGAAGGACAGCACGCCGTCGTTGAACGCGAACCGCTCTCGCTGCCAGAAGCCAATCGCGCTGCGGCAGGCGTTGCGGATCGCACCCTCCAGGTCAGGACGATCCAGTTCGTCCATGATGTTAGCGACCATGCGCCCGAGGGTCGGCGAGCCGTCGTCCTCGGAGGTCCCGTCCGCCAGGATGCGAGGGTTGTCGACGGCCGCGGCGAAAGCCGACTTCACCTGTGCGGTGGAGTCGGGAAAGAGGAAGCCGGCGCCTGATGCGCCAGCTCCCGCCACCGGCAGGAGCGTCAGGAGATAGTCCGCGCTGCCGTCGATCGCGCCGCCGGGCTTCAGGATCTGGACCTGGACCCAATACACGCCCGGCCGCTGACCTGCCGTGTCGGCCGCCTGGATCGTGAACAGCAGGCTCGATGCGCCGCTCACGACCACGATTTGCAGCGTGCCGAGCGCCGTCGACCACGTGGCGAAAACAGGCCCGCGCGTGCCGTCAGGATTGAAGGTGCCGAACTGGACGATCGCGGTGTAGCCGCCGCTGAGGTCGACGTCGACGACGTTCCCCTGGCCGTCGAAGCCCGTGTAGGGGATCTCGACAACCTGCGGATCCCCGACAGGGAAAGCGAGGCCGCTCGCAGGCGCCGAAGACGAGGCCATGGCGATCGCCCTACGGGTGGTTGATCACAGCCGAGTTCACCGTGAACGGCACGCCCGTCGCCACGGTGGTGGTGTTCACGACGATGTCGGCGCTGCTCGTTCCGACGGTCAGGCTGCCGATGGCGATCACACCCGCGTTGGTGATCACAGCGGCATTGGCCGCCGTGCAGCTCGCCACCGGGTTCGCGCTCTGGGCCGAGGATTCCAGCGAGAGCTGCGTGCCCGAGACCGAGATGCCCGCCACCGGGAGTGGGATGATCGCGCAAACACCGGTGGTGGACGAGGTGACGCCGGTCGTCCCCTGCGTCGTCACGAAGGACGAGGACCCGATCACGAGGGACGGCGCCGAGGCGGTGCCGGTGGAGGCCGCGTAGGTCAGGCCCTTAATCGTGTCGGCGATGACCTGAAGACGCTGGGTCTTCGCGGCGGTGATGTAGTTCGGTGCAGCACTGGCCAGGGGAGCCAGTCCGGCGATCAGGGCGAGCGCCAGCAGCCCGGCGGTGAGGCGCCGGTGGAGGAAGGTCAACATCGGGGGTCTCCGGTTAGGCGGCTCGGGAGGCAGTGAGCCGGGTGGGGGCGCTTCGGCGGGCAGCCAGCCGCGCGGGCATGATCTGGCTCGCGGAGAGCTGGATCGGGGTGTTGCGCTGTGCCCGCAGGACGACGTCCGGACGCGGGATCTGAAGGGCGACGATGGTGGCGCCGTCACCGGCCTCGGAAGCCGAGAGGACGGCCGTCGGCGGCAGACCGTTGACTGCGGCGAGGGCCGCCGTGTCGAGGCTTTCTGATGCCGAGAGGCTCGCCTGCGGGATGATCCCGCCGACCGCCGAAACCGTATCTGCCGGCTCCGTGGCGCCGAGCGATGCCGTCGTACGCGTGGCAGCGGCACCAGAAGCGGTATCCTGCCCCTCCGGCGCTGCGAGCACCGCTGTGACGGCAGAGGTCGCCGAGACCGCCGGCGCATCGGCTGCCTCGCTACCCGACAGGGCGCCGCTGGTCTGGGTCGACGCCGTCCCGGAGGCCGTATCCGGGCTTTCGATCGCTGCGAGGTAGTTTGAGCCCTGCTGTCCCGCGATTGCGGCTGTGTCGAGCGGCTCGCTCGCCGTCAACGCTCCGAACGTCCTCGTCGAGGCCGCCCCAACCGTCATGTCCGGCTGTTCGGCGGCCGCGAGGTTCGCAGACGTCACGCTCGACGCGGCCACGGCGGCCGTATCGGCCTGCTCTGCACTGGCCAGCGAGGCGAGCGTGGTCGTCGCGGCCGTAACGGACGCGGTATCCGGCACCTCGTTGCCGGCCAGGGCTCCCTTGGTGGCGCTCGTGGCCGAGCCGGAGGCGGTGTCGGCCGGCTCCGTCCCGGACAGAGCACTGGACGTCGCGGTCGAGCCCGCGCCTGAGGCCGTATCTGTCTGCTCGTTGCTCGCGAGCGCGGCAGTCGTCTGGGACGCCGCCGATGCTGCGGCCGCGTCGGCCACCTCAGCGCCAGCCAGAGCGCTGGAGGTTGCATCAGACGCCGCGATTGCAGCCGTGTCGGCGGCTTCATTCCCGGCCAGGGCGGCCGCCCCCTGGGTCGAGGTCGTGACAGCTGCCGTGTCCGGCTGTTCTGTCGCCGCGAGGGTCGCGCCACCGCCCTGAGAGGCTGCGATCGAGGCGGTGTCCGACTGCTCGGACCCGGAAAGGGTGCCAGTGGTCTGGGTGGAGGCCGAGACAACAGCCGTGTCGGCCTGCTCGGAGCCGGCGACGGCTCCGGAGGTTACGGTCGAGCCTGCGACGGCCGCGGTGTCGCTCGCCTCGTTTCCGGCCAGGGTTCCGGTAGTCTTGTCGGTCGCGGCGACCGCGGCTGTGTCGGCGGTTTCGTTCGCCGCCAGGGTTGCCGTCTGGCTGCCCCCCGTCGAGACGGTCGGGGCCGAGGCGTAATATGGGTGTCCGGTCGGCAGCGACGCCTGCGTGCCGCCATTCCAAGCCAGATAGCCTTCGAGCTTCTGGAGCTCCGACGTGGTGAGGATACCGGCGGTGACGACGACCTCAAACAGGGCTCCGATCGAGCCCTCGTTGTTACCGGAGTACGAGTTCGACAGCACGCCCATTCGGTCCATGGACAGACCAGCGAAGCTCGTCGTGATCGAGCCGCCATTGGACGTTGCTAGGGTGCCGTTAGTCGCCGCTACGCTCGACGTGCTGCTGAGCGCGTATCCCTCATACAACTGGACGACGTTGTCGGCGCGCGCCGCCGTGTTCGATATATTAAAATTTTGCCAATAATAACTGGCCGGAGCAGCATCGCCGTTACCGAAGATCGGTATGATGCCGCCCTGATTGTAATCAGGGTTGCCGACCGTATTGAACGAAACGAGGCGGTTATGGGTGCCCGAGCACTTGAAGATCGCGTGCGCGTTGATCGGCTTACCGGACGGGTAAGCCATGCCCGCGTTGGTGCGGAAGCCTTGGTAATTCGCCGTGTTGGTGATCGACGGGCGCGTGCCGTCGAGGCCAGTTGCGAGATAGGACGGCTGATTGCCAGCAGTCGCCTGCAGGAGGTGCCGGGCCTTGCCGGAGGCATCCGACCACTGGCTGACAATCCCGGCCGCCTGGGTGACCTGGGATCCGTTCGCCTGGACGCCGTTGACGTCCTTCAGATAGTACCAGCCTTCGAGCGTGACGCTGGTCAGGTCTGTCGGGACCCAAGGGCGCGTTGCCATTAGACGATCGCCTTAAGTGTCGGCGGCGCCGGCCACCACGAGGCGTCTTCGACCTCGACGGCCACGGTCGCGGCGATGTCCTGTGCGACGAAGTCTGCGACGGTCACGGGCGGCGTTTTGGTGGCGTCGACCACGAAGCTGTTGCCGGGCACCGCTTCGCAGTGGCGAACCACCCAATTCCCGTCCAGGCGCTGACGCGGCATGTCCCATGTCAGCGTCTTGGCCGCGTTCGGCAGCAACACGCCATCGCTGGCGCGCTTTCCGGTGATTGCGCCGGTGCTGTCGACCGCATAGCCCTGCGCGGCATAGACGGTCCGAGCCCGCGCATTGATGCCATCCACACACGCCTGCGCGTCGGCCTGCGTCGGGAAGACGTAGCATCGAGCCATGCTGCTCTCCGCGCTCGGATCAGAGGATGGGGGGAGAGAGGGGCGGAAACAGCTCAGAGCCGCGTCTTCACGGACTGCTGAACGTTGAAATACACCGTCCCATTGTTCGTCGAGCCCTCGACCACGAACGTATGCAGTCCCTCTGACAGGGTTCCGACGTATTCAGACGATGGAGAGCCCACAAACGAACTGGTGACACCGATCTGCGACTCGGACCCGCTCGCGGTGCCGTCCACGTAGTTCATGGTATACACGGTGCCGTTGCTGCTATTGTTCAAGTTTCCGGTAATGCGCGCCGTGACCGGCTCCAGCCCCCAGGTCAAAGCCCCGAGCGTCTGGCTCAGCGCGACGTAGGTGGATGACGTCGTGGAAGCCTTGTTCGTCAGAGTTGCGGCGACAAACTCGCGCTGATTGAACCACGAGGCGGTGTAGCGCTGGGTTGGGCTATCGGCGAACGTGCCCGGAGTCCCCGGCGCCGTGTAGGCCATGCCGACCAGTGTGCGGGTGCCATCGCCCGACTTGATCTCGATGCCCGTGGTCGCACTCGTGGCATGGCCGGTCGTGACCATCTCGCAGGTCAGCGAGCCACCACTGACGTAGAGGTATGCGTAATAGAGGGTCCCGGCGGTCAGGCCGCTGTTCGAGCAGGTGACCCCAGCCGAGGGCACCGTCTGATAGGTGCCGTTGATGTTGATCAGGTTGCCGTTGAGCGGCTTCACCAGTAGCGCCGACGCGCTGCTGAAGGACAGTCGGACCTGCCCCATCGCCGAACCAGACGCCACGCGATCGGCGTAGGCCGTGGTCGCGAGCTTCGTGCTGTTGTCGTTTGCGGCCTGGGTCGGCGCCGTCGGAGTGCCGGTCAGGGGCGGCGAGGCGAGGGGCGCGTAGGTCGACGAGACCGAGGACGTCGTGGGGTACGAGCCCAGTGCGCCGGTCACAAAGCCCGTGGTCGCGATCTGGGTCGTGTTCGTGCCGGCCGTTGCGGTCGGAGCCGTGGGCGTGCCGACGAGCGCGGGCGAGGCCAGCGCCGCCTTGGCGCCGAGCGCCGCCGCCACGCTGTAGGAGGTCAGCGCCTTGGCGTCGTCCGTACCCGTCGCGACGTCACTTTGCGCGGCTTTCGGGACCGTGACGGTACGATCTGCCGTGAGGTCACCGCCGCCGGTCGCGAGACCGCCCGTGAGGATCTGGCGCGAGGTCGGGACACCGCCGGTCCCACCTCCGCTACCACCGCCCGCGGCAACTGCCGTGGCGACGAACTGCGTGGTGGCGATCTGGTTGGTGCCGGTGCCCGCCGAAGCAGTGGGCGCCGTCGGGATGCCGGTGAAAGTCGGCGAGGCGATGGGAGCCTTCAGAACCTCCACGCCCTGCGCGCGGCTCGTCTCAGCCGAGATCGCGGTGGCATTCGTCGCGATGCTGGCGGTGTTCGCCTGCTCTGCCGCTTGGGCCCGGCTAGCCTCGGCCTGCTCGGCCGTCTGGGCCCGCAGGATCTCAGCCGCGAGCGCGCCGCCGTCGGCGACCGTACCCGTGATCGTGCCGACGTTCAGCAGAGCGGCGGCACCGAGCGCGCTGAAGCGACCGGTGACCAGGTTCTGGAGGAAGAGGTCGTTCTGGTAGAGCTTGGTGACGGCCGCCGAGATCGGTTCAGCAGGGGTCCCGCCGCCGCCGACATTCGGCTGCTGGAGCGCGGATTGCGCGAGCACCAGCGACGGCGCGAGCGCGAGAATGGCGGCGCTAACCAGGCGCCGGAACCGGTGCTGGATCATCGACGGCCTTTCGAGCGGCGCGTGGGCTTCCGAGGCGCAGCAGGCGCGAGCTCGGGCTTGCGGTCGGGTGGAGGAGAAGCCGGCTCCGGCGCGGGGGCCGGAGCCGGTGCAGGTGCTTCGACGAGCGCCGCAGCGCCCGCATGCAGCACCCAGTACGCGGCCAGCATCAGCCGTCGTTGTTGGGGCAGTAGTGGAACACGATCGTGGCCACGCCTGCGACCGGACCGCCCGCGATCGTGCCGTAGATCGGCGTGTCGGCGGGGAGCCGGCCCTTCAGCGTCGCGGTGTCGATGCGCTTCACGCCCGCCGCGGTGACGGCGGTGTCACCGGCGGCGGCGAGATCGCTACCGCCGAGAGTCGTGCCGAGCACCAGCGAGGCGCCAGCCGTGAAGGCGGCTTCGACGAGGACCAGGAGCGAGGAGATCAGCGCACCGGCCGGCAGCGAGGCCGGCAGGATGAAGGCGCCGTTGGCGAAGGTGACCGTCATGCGGACGTAGTGCGAGTCCTGCTCGCGATACTCGCGAACCGGCGGGAACACGGGGGGGACGTTGGTGGTCACGAGGACCTCCTGTTCAGGCAGATCAGGGAAAGGGCGAGGACGGGCCGGAGCACGGGGCTCCGGCCCGGGTCAGCCATCAGGCTGGATCAGCGATGAGGGATCAGCCGACCGGCGCGGCGTAGGTCGGGACGGTGATCACCCCGAAGTCGTCGCCGTTGAAGGTCGTCTTCTTCAGACCCCAGATCGCCCAGGCGGAGACCTCGAGGTTCCGCTTGTGGTCCAGGAGTTCCTCGTTCCAGCGGTAGCGGTTCTCGCCGCCCGCCTTGCCGTAGGCCAGGGTCGCGGCCTGGGCGCCGAGCAGCACCGCGCGGCGGGTGTTCGGGACCGCCGTGGTGCCGTCGGCCGAGACGCCCTGCGTGACGTCCTGGGCCTCGCGCAGCACGACGCCGTTGTACTTGCCGAGCGCGCCCGAATAGATCGGGTTCTTGGTGACCTCGCCGCCCATCATCGCGGCCTTCTGGATGTCAAGCCACTGGCCGGCGTTGGTGTTGGTCCGCAGCGACGTGACCTGCGTGGAATGCAGGTACATCACGTAGACCTTCTCGCCGTTCACGACGACGGGGCGGATCATCACCTTGCCCGCAGCGCCGCCGGTCTTGGCGAGTTCCACCGCGGCGTCGATGACGCTGAGGGTGAAGATATCGCCGGTGCCGAGCGAGGCGTCGCTGGTCTTGCCATTCGGGCGGTAGATGCGTCCGACGGACGGGGCGGTGACGGTGTTGTTGCCGCTGTACTTCCGGGCGGCCTTGCCCGACAGCTGCATCACCGGGGTGTAGCCGCACATGTGGTTGAAGAAGATCTTCGCGCGCCGGGTCTGGAACCAGTCGGCGATGCCGGAGCGGGCCTGCTCGCGCAGGTCGAACGGCACGCGCTGCGCGTCGATCGAGTTGTCCGACTTCACGCCGACCACGTGGCCGAGCTCGTCGATCGTCACCTTGTCGGAGTTGGTGCCGAGCTGCTCGCCGTTGCCCTCGGCGACGTCGTCGGAGGTGAAGCCATCGCCGTGCAGCTGCATGCGCAGGCCGAAGGTGACGGTGTCGCCGTTGCCCTTCTTGAGCTCGGTCTTCTCCTGGATGATGGAACCATCGGTCTTGCCGACGAGCGGGTCGATGTCGATGGACTTGTTGGCCTCGACCGCGAGCTTCTTGCTCCAGGTCTTGACGGCCATGGGATCGCCGATCCCGAAACCGGTGAAGGACATGGTGTGCCTCTAAGGGCTGGATTCCGTGGGGAGGGGTGCGTGCGGGCCGTGTCGTCGCCGCGCGGACGGAAGCCGGGCCCCAGGTGACCGTTGGGGACGGTGGTCGGACGGGCGCCGTGACGTGGCGCGAGCGAAGGCTGTGACGCGGCCGGGCGGATCGGGTGACGTCCGATCAGGCGTACGACCGGACACGCGAAAGCGCCCCGCCCGGAGGTAGGGTGCGGCGCGAGGCCGGTCGGAAACTGGGGGATGTGCGAGACGGGGCTATCGGGCCCGCACGTCACGCGACATTGGCGATATCCGGCCTTTCGGCCGTCGGGTCAACTGGAAAGGCGCGGCGCGCGAGCGGACCCGCGCGCCGCGTCGGATCAGCCCTCGGCGCCCATCAGCTTGTCGAGCTTGCGCGGATTCTTCAGCGCGAAGGCCTCGAACTCCGCCTCGCTCATGTTCATCAGCGTCTCGAAGGTCACCTCGCCGGCCGGCGCACCACCAGCGGCTGAGAGCGACTTGCCCGGGCCCGCCTGGCCAGCGGCGACGCGCTCGGCCTTCTGCGCCGCGCTCTCGACGGGTGCAGCCGGCGCAGCGGGCGGCTCCGGAGCCTTCGGGGCGAACCCGCGGGCCTTGGCGATCGCGAAGATGCGCTCGGCCGGGGAGACGCCCTGCTGGCGGGCCTGGATCGCGATCTGAAGCTCGTCGTTGCCGAGCGCCTGCCGGATCTGAGCCTCGGGCACGCCCATCGCGGCATACTCGGCCCGGCGGGTCTCGATCACGTACTTGAACGCGTCCGCGAAGGTCGGCTCGGCCTGGGCGAAGCGGTTCACGTCGGCGTGGTAGTCACGGACGACCTCGGCCACCTCACGCTCCTGGCGCTGGCGGGTGGTCTCCTGCGTGACCGTGCCCTCCAGCTTGGCGAGCTTCTCCTCCAGGTGCTTCGCGTAGCCGAAGATGTCCTCCTCGGGGTTCGGCACCTTCGGCGGCTCTGCTGCCGGCTGTGCGGCCGCGGGAGCCTGCGCGCGCGCGGCCTCAGTCAGGAGGCGCAGGCGCTCGTCGCCACGAGCGTACTTCTCGCGGAGGTCGGTCAGCTCCTTCTCGACGGCCTTCCGGCGCTCGCGCTCCTCGTGGAAGGCACCGTGCGGGACGAACTTGCCCTTCTCGTCGCGGGCCTGGAGGCTCGGGTCGATCTCGGCGCCTGCACCTTCACCAGCAGCCTCACCGGCCTCGCCAGCGGGCGCAGCAGCCTCACCACCGGCCGGAGCACCGTCGGGCGCCTCTACGGCGGCCGCAGCCGTGGACGGACCATCCTCGCCCCGCTCATACGCCTCGAAGGCGGCCTGCTCTTCGGGAGTGAAGGATTCACCGCCCTCGCTGGTGGCGAGATCGTTGTCGGTCATGCTGTCCTCGTGACGTGATGGAGACGGAAGCCGACGTGCGCCATCGGCGGGCGGAAGGGGTCAGAAGCCGGGCCGGGCCGGGTACTGCTCGGGGCCGGCCGCAGGGGCCGGGAGCGCAGGCATCGCGCCCGGGGGCGGTGTCATCCCGAGCGGCGTCGGCTGCGGTTGAGGCTGTTGCGGCTGCGGCGCCGGCGCGAGGCCCTGCGCCTGCAGCTCGCGATGGTGACCGTGCGCAATCTCCAGACCGCGGCCGATCGTGTCGACCTGGTCGTAGGTGCCAAGCGCCTGCTGGTGGCCAGCCTGCGCCCGCTTCAGGGCCGCACCCGCGCTCATCTCCTCTATCTTGGTGATCGCCGTCTGCACGGCGATCTGCTTCTGCTGCTGCACCTGCGGATCCTGGCTCTGCTGGGCGAGCAGCTCGCGCATCTTGGCGACGAAGGAATCCGGGAACGGCGAGTAGGGTAGCACCTCGAGCAGGACCTGCGGGGTGATCATGTCCTTGATGATCGGCAGCACCGACACGAAGGTCGCCCAGACGACCTGCTGCTGGTTCGGCGAGGAAGGCGCCTCGTCGATCACCACGTCGAAGTCGCCCGCGGTTTGGTCGCGGATGAGCGGGATCATCTGCTGGCCTGCCTGCCCCGTCACACGCACCAAGCGGCCGTCCGAGAGGTAGGTCTGGATGAAGTAGAGCCGCACCCGCCCGATGTGCTTGCGGGCCCGGCGCAGCGCGTTGAACACCGTGGCGAGGATGTTCATGGCCGCCTGCTTGCGCTGGTGCTCCAGCACGCCGGCTTGGTCGTTCTGCTGCTGGCCGAGCAGCTCCATGTTGACGCCCGAGGAGTCACGGATGGAGGTGATCGCGAACTCCATCAGCTGCCAGTGCCCGGTCGGCAGCTGCGGCAGCGGCTTCTCCTTCATGCCGCCCTGGGTCAGCGCGCCCGGGTTCAGCCACGTCACGGCGCCGGGCTTGGCGTAGGTCGCCTCGAACTGGCGCGTGTCCTTGACCGCGCTCGTCTCCATGAACACACCGCCCTTGGCTTGGCGGTTGAGCATGTCGAGCGTCTGGGAGAGCCACTTGTTGGCGAAGCGCTGCGGATCGCGCATCGGGCGCACGATCCCGAACCACGCGCCCTTGTTCTGGTCGCGGTCGCCCGTGAGCACCGCGTACGAGATCCGATCGCCAGCCGGGGCCGGGCCCTCCTCCAGCACGGCCGCGCCCAGGAACGCGCGCCGGTAGACACGCTTGATCTGGTGGAACACCCGCACCGGCGGCATGCCAAGTGCCGCAGCGCGCTCGACCGCGACCTTCGCCTTGGCCGGATCCATCTCGACCGGCTCACCCTTCTGCGGGTCGATCACCATCGCGACCCGGGCGCGCTCCCACCACTGGCACTCGACGATGGTCACGCGCTGCGTGCCGCCGTCCGAGGCCTCCGGGCGGTCCATCCGGTGCTCGCCGGGCAGGATCTCGCGGTGCGGCTCCTCGCCGTCGCGATCCTCCGCCCAGGCGGCATCGAGGTCGGCCGGGTCGGCATCCGGGAACAGACCCTCGGCCTCGGCCCGGTCCATCGACTTCGCCCGGAACACACGCCGCGCGTCCGACAGCCCGCGCTTGGTCGCGGTGTGGTCCCAGAAGAACTCCAGCGGGTTCACCCGGTCCTCGACATAGTCGCCGTCCGGGTTGGTCTCGTAGTCCAGCCGCTGCTCGATCACGCCGACGCCGCAGATCACGGCATCCACGAACGCGTCCGACTCCTCGTCCTCCGCGTCAGCCTCGTCGGCGAGGTAGCGGGAGGCCTCCGTGAGTACCTCGTTCAGTGCGGCGTCACCGATCTGACGCGGCAGGTACTGGATGTCCTGGCGGGTGTTCACCTCGGAGCCGGCGACCGCCTTGATGACCGGCAGGATGCGGTTGAAGGTGATCGGCGGCCGGCCCTGCTCCTTCAGCACGGCCTCGTCGGCGGGCGACCACTGGTGGCCTGCCACGAAGTCGAAGTCCTCACGCGCCTCGCGCCGCCACGTCGCCGAGGCGTCCCGGTCCGCGCGGTACCAGGTCTTCAGCTTACGCAGCAGCGCCTCGCGGTCGAGCTGCGCCTCCTCGTCTGGCGAGAGCGCACCCTCGTCCGACGCATCGGTGTCGGTCATTGCGCCCATCCGGTGCCTTCAGAATTCTCGTCGCGCTCGCGGCGGCGACGGCGCGCGTAGCGGTCGTTCGGTGCGTCGACCGGCCGATCGTCAGCCCGGGGCTCGGCGATTGCGACGGCGAAGTAGCGGAAGGCGTCGGCCGCGTGGCTCGCCCAGTCGTGCAGTGGGTTCTTCGAGAAGGCCTGCGTGTTCGGGTCGACGTCATAGCGGTAGTTCCGCAGCGCCTGCAGGCCGTCCGCGCAGGCATCCGCGTCGAACCAGCACCGCGCGAACAGCTGGCGCGCCGCGTCGATGCCCGCCGCCACGGTCAGCTTCGGCGTAATCCGGACGTGATGCCCGGCCGCCCACATCTGCTGCTCGATCGTCCGCTCGGAGGCGAGCAGCTCGTTCCGCGCGTCGTGCGGCAACCAGTGCTCGCCGTACGCGAAGCCGCGCTCGGCCTTCCGGGCCGTCAGCACGTCGAGGTAGTGCTGAAGCGCGAAACCGCGGTTCTCGTAGAAGTCGATCAGCCGGAACTCGAAGCCGACGAGCTGGGCGAACCAGATGCTGGTTTTGTCGGCCCGGCCCAGATCCCAAAACGTGTGCACCGACTTAACCGGGTCGTGAGGCACCTTGCCGAAGCGACCGGCCCGCGTCGCGGCCAGGATCTCGTGAGTGTAGATCGCGCCGTCGAGGACCTGCTTGCAGTGGCCGCCCCAGACCGTCTCGTAGGCCACGGGGTCGCGCGCCTTCAGGTCGAGCGCCTCCTGCCGGAGCACCTCCGGGAACCAGGGGTTGTCCTCCCAGCCGATTTTCACGACCCGCGCGCCGGTCGGCGGGTGCTTCACGAACCGCTGGTAGGTCTCGTCCTCCTCCAGCTCCGTGTTGAAGCTGATCCAGATCTCCGAGCATTCCTTGCGGATGGTCGGCACCAGCACGTCCCAGCTGGTCTTCGAGACGGTGCGGGCTTCTTCCACCCAGCAGATGTCGACGCCTTCGGTCGACTTCACCGAGGCGACGTTGTGCCGGAGACCCTTGAAGATGAACTCGGTGCCGTTCGCGCCGAGGATCCGCTTCTCCTGGACGTCGTAGAAGCCGTGCAGGCCGAGGAGATCGATCTGCTGCGCGAACAGCGCGTGCGCCGACTCCGCGATGCTGTTCTGGAACTCGCGCGCGGCGAGCACCCGGAGCGGACGCTGTGCCCCCTGGATCAGGAGCGCACGGCCGAAGCCCCAGGACTTGGCGCCGCCGCGGCCGCCATAGGCGATCTTGTAGCGCGCCGGCTCGAACAGGAAGGCGAGCTTCTCCGGAAACTCAACCTGCATCGGGCGTCTGCCCGGGCCGGATGAAGGTCACTGTCATGCCGGTCGGGATCGGCCCGCCCTCGCCGTCGCCGTCGATGGGCTGGGTCGGCTTGCCGTAACCGCGGTCGAGGATGGCGTTCGCCGCTGCGACGCGGGCCGCCTCGCTCTCGCCGGCTGTCGCGATTTGAACGAGAACCTCCAGGGCAGCCTCGGTGTGTGCGCGGGCGAGATCGCGCACCTTCGCGGAGGCCTTTGGCCGGCCGCTCGGATTGCCGGACTGGCCGGGCTGAAAAGGGGTGCCGATCATGCTGTTTGGATGCTGTTAGCAGCGTGCGATCAGGCGCCCGCCAGGCCCACGACAGCGACGCACCGCGCCGACAGCGTGCGGCCGCGCGGGGCATCACCGAAGCGTTCGATCAGGCCGGCGTGACCCTGACAGGCGAACTGCCCGACCCAACGGCGCTTCGAGACCGGCAGCAGGCGGCAGTCGGCGCCACGGCAGGCGCGCACCTCGATGCGGTAGCCGACGGTCTCGGCATGCGCCGGACGGTCGAACACCCAGACCCAGGCCCAGCCGGCGACCAGCACCAGAAGGATGCCGGCGACGTGCCGGATGCCGACGAGGCCGCCCATCAGTGCACCGTGCGCGACAGTGGGAAGACGTAGGCGACCGGCCGACGGCGCGGGCGCAGGGCTGCCGCGGCGATGCCGGCGAGCAGGATGGCGGCGCAGACGCGGGCCATCAGTGCTTGAACCCCTCGGCGTAGATGTACGCGAGGAAGAAGGCGCCACCGGCTAGCGCGGCGAGCACGAAGAGCGTGCCGAGGACGACCCCGACGACGGCGAGAACACCCATAGTCACTTCCCTTGGTGGACGCCGAAGCACCGCAGCGCCTCGTCGTAGGAGAGCTTCGCGACTGGCGTGGACGGCGCGCCGAGGAAGGCAGTGCCGGCACAGAGCTCGCGCTCACCGCGATGGACGACGAGCGGCTCCAGCTCGGCCGGCTTGGCGCCGAGCAGCCACCGGAGCAGGAGGCGCTTCATCATGGCCGCGCGTTCCACATCGCCATGGAGCGGCGGACCTCGAACTCGCCGGCCCGGGCCTCGTCGTACGGAGTTTCGACGGGCAGGCGGGCCGGGCCACCCAGCTGGCCCTTGCGGCGCAGGTGATCGCCGTAGGCCTGGGCCGCCGGGTCGCGCTGCGCATGGCGAAGCGCCCGCTCAGCGTCGGCCGCGGTGAAGTCGGGGCGTGCTGTCAAAGGAACCGCTTTCCAGCGTGGTCGTCGAACGCCCGGGCGCGCCGGTCGTATTTCTGGAGCGTCGTCACCGCGGTGTGCCGGGTGACGTGCATGACCTTCAGGACGTCGGCCCCGGCGGCGAGCGCCGAGGTGACGAAGCCAGCCCGCAGCGAGTGGCCCGAGAACAGCGAGGCATCGAGGCCCGCCGCCGCGGCGTGCCGCTTCACGATGTCCGCCACGGATCGATCGGTGAGGCGCTCGGCCGAGACCGCGCCGCCTTTGCAGACGGACCGGAACACCGGGCCCGACGTGATGGCCGCCGCCTTCAGCCAAGCGTCCAGCGCCTCGCACGGCTTGAGCCTGGCGCCGCGCGGGACGGCGATCTCCTGGCCCGCGCCCTCCTGGTCCGTCTTCGAGCGGCGGACGTGGACGATGATGCCGTCCGGCACGCGCTCCAGGTCGGCGACGTCGAGTGCCACCAGCTCGGAGCGGCGCAGCGCGGCGGCGAAGCCGAGCAGGATCAGCGCGCGGTCCCGCAGGCCTGCCGGCCCGTCCGGAATTTTGCGCAGCATCTTCCGGAGGGTCTCGGCCGTGACCGGCGCCTTCCGGGTCTGACGGGTTCCGAGCGCCCGGCGGGCGCCGCGGATCGTGGCCTTCACCGCCTCCGATGCGGCCGGGTTGTCAAAGCCGCCGGCCCGATGCGCCGCGGCGATCGCCGCCACGTGCAGGTCGATGGTAGCAGGCTTCCGGCCATTGTCCGCGAGGTGGGCGACGTAGATCGCCACCGTGGTAGGGCTCGCCGGCAGCGTGTCGACTTGCCCTGCGGCCCAGCTCACGAACACGCGGAACGCCGAGATGTAGGCCGCCTGGGTCCGGTCCGACCGGGACGCGCTGGCGTAGGCCTTCGCCCGGTCGAGCGAGAGCGACAGGTCTGCCGGCGCGACCGGCACCGGCAGAGAATCCATGATCCAACCTAAGTTGAACGGAAGACCGCAGATCCAACTAAATGGCGGTCAGCGTTGAATAAGCGGCCCGACAGAGAGGCCGCGGATCACTTCCGACAAGAAAAGTTAGCGGAAGCGGTCTTGCGCCGTTGGTCGCTCGATCACAGACTGAAGAGGCGGGCGCTTTTGGACTCGAACGGAGATCAACATGACCCTGAAGCAGGCTCTTGCGGCGCCCATCGGCACCGTCATCACCCACACGGGCCGGAACGACCGATTGTTCACTGACCTTTGCGCTGCCGGCTACTTCCAGATTAGTGGCGTCGCCGACCGACAGTTCACCTTCCAGCGGATGAGCGGACCGCTCGCTCCGATGCCCGGTTGCCGTACCTTCTGATCCCTTAAGCCGCGCGGGCTTGTTTGGCCCGCGCGCGCCGGGCGACGGTGAACGACACACCCTTCGTGCTCTCGCCGCGGATGCCGAACGAGCGCTTCTCGACGATGCCGATCAGCGGCCGCAGCTGGCGGATCAGCGACCGGATGCGCCGGCAGTGATGATCGCGCGCGGCAAGGTCGACGTCCTGGCGCCCGGTCGCGCGGAGGCGGCAGAGCGCGAGGCTCTCCTCTTCGATCGCGGTGACGATAGCGTGGGCGCTCATTGGGGACCGATCATGACATGGAACACCACCCCCGTTTCGAAGGGCAACGCCTAAGCTGTTGAGCGGGTTCGTTGAAGTGGATGGCGGCGCTGTCCCGGGATCGAACCAGACTGCGGACGCGACCGGACTCGAACCAGCCATTACCGCACCTGCCCAGCGCCTCACCAGACATGCAAACGCCCGGCGGCCTCTCAGCCCCGGGCGTGCGTCTCGCGACTTGAACGAAATGCCGGGTTTTGCCCGTCGGGTCAAGGCAATCAATCTGCAGGCAGCGTCGACATGAGCCGCCCCAACTCCCGGGAATCAATTTGGAGGTGGTCTTCCGAAGCCTCAACGTTCTCGCAGCCATATCTATAATCAAAACCCATGTACCAAGCTTGACTTTCGACGGTACAAATCTTCGGATTGGCTGTATTTGGCCATTCAAACTTAAGTTCGACGCGCATGACGGCTCGCCTCTGACCGGGGTGGATATCCGACAACACCGAACCAGAATAGACAGTCCATGTACCTTCATAGATCGGTTTTCCGGAAAATGCTTGATGTACTCCCATCACGCCGGATTGGCGCCCGATCATCAGATACGGGCTCTTTGCAGTTATACTAGCAATGTTCCGCAAAAACAGAACAATAATACCTACAAGAGGCCTGCCATTGCCGTCCATCATGGAGCCTTGATACTCAATCTCAAGACTTAGCTTCGGGGCGGAAACCCGCTTGAAAGCATCCTCAATATCGTAATGCTCCATCTCGAAAAAGCTGTCGCCGGCACGTTTAAAGTATTGTTTTTGCCCGCTCGCTTCGGAGCGATGAGGCCGTCGTTCTGAGCGTTCGATGTACATCAGCAGGTAGCCTGATCCAGCCGCTGTCGCCGAAGGCACCGCATGCAAATGGATGCCATCGTGACGCGGTTGGAGCAGCTGGCCGACCAGAGTGGTGGCCTCCGACAAGAACAGCTCGATTTGAGCTATTGGAGCGGCGGGCGCTTGAGCGCAATCAACTCCGTCGTGGCCCTTCTCCGCGTTCACGCCCCAGACCAGCAAGCCTCCGGCTGAGTTCGCGAACCCAGATACCGCCTTGGCAAGGATCTTCTTATCGTTGCCGTCGAACGAACCCCGGCGTGGATCGCCTTTCTGCTTGAAGTCGAGCTGGACGCCCTCCTGCATCCGCGCATCAATGAGGCGAAGAATGCCAGCTTCGCCCTCGTGAATCAGCCGATCGTAAAGTTCGCGCATGGGCGTCTCCCTGCGTCCATGCTCGTCCATCCCTCCGCCCCTGTCACGGGTCCGGCCGGTACGGTCGTCGCCAGGCCGCGTAGAACGCCTCGTCCCGCACCCACGTCTCCTGGACCGTCACCGTCGAGTCGAGCACCTGCTTCCAGAACCGGTGCGCCGAGGCCGTGCGTGCAGACAGCATCCGGTCCGCAGCGAAGCGGTTCAGCCGCTCGTACCGGATGCGAGGACGCTTAACGCGCCGATACCCAATCGGGGTCAGATCGCGAGATGGCCGGAACACACGCTGTCAGCTCTCCCCACCCACCCGGTATCGCGCTGCCACGATGTCCCTCACCCGACCGCGCCCGGCAACCGCCCGCTGCACGTCCGCCCTGGCCTGCGGAGCGTAGCGGGCCTCCTCGGCGCCCCAGTATTGCCCCTGGCCGCCCGGGACGACCCGCCCGCGCTCGTCTGTCTCCTCGCCGGTCTTCTCGCCCTGGAAGAACCGCTCCTGGACGTTCTCGACGCCCTCGGCCGCGAAGTCCTCGTCGAGGTTCTCCATCAGGATCCGGAAGTGCTCCGCGATGTAGGCCGTGCCGCGGTCGCCGCCCTTGCCGCGGGCCTCGGCGAACTGCGCGAAGGTCTGCCGGCCAGTGAGCACCTCGTGGAGGAATCGGGCGCCGGGGGCGCCGACGGCGCGGATCACCTTGTCCTTCAGCTTCGCCACCAGCCGGGCGTCGTCGATCGCGTAGATGACCGACAACTCGTGCGCGATGGTCATGTCCTTCGAGCCTCGGACCCCGAAGTCCATCGAGCCGAGCCGGGCACCAGACGCCCGCTCGAAGATCGCCTGGACCTGGCGTCCGACCTCGTACTGCGAGACCGTGAGCCGCCCGTGCGAGCGCTCCATCTCGAGCACGTCGACCCGGCGGTTGACCGAGGCCATCGTGCGCTTGCCGGCCGACCAGGGATCGTCGACCGCCACGGCAGCTGTCTCGACCGGGCCGCGCTTACCGCGCGCAGGCTTCGACAGGGTGCTTCTCGGATCGAAGGCGAGGCTGTGGTCGTATCGGTCGCCTCGGGGATCCCGGCGCCGTTCCGGCTTCGCGATGCGCTGGTGGGTGTGGATGGCCGGCGAACCGGCGAGGGTAACGGCCTTGGTCCGGTTCGCTGTCACAGACTGCCCCTTAAGCTGGCCGGCGTGCGGCGCCGATCCGCGACACCTTATCTGCGTCCCGTTTTTGGACACACGCAAGCCCGTTCTCTGCGGCTCCGTGATGAAGTTCCGATAGGCACACCGTCTCCGAACGAAGCGAGTTCTTGTACTGCTTTCGTTGCTCCATACCAGCCAAATGTGTCATCCAGGCAATATATCGCGCATTGCAGCTGTTCGTATATTATCATTCGGATCCTGTTGATTCTTTGTATTGATTTAAAACGGAGAATACGAATGGATGGCCAAGCGACCGATAAGTTGCACTTGTGGCCAGCCGAATTTACGTGGCCTATCGGTTTGGCTTTGGATATCGGCAATGTATTAATGATCGCCGTGACGTCTGTTGCTGTTTATGTAGCATGGAGAACGTGGTCTCACGAGAAGGAAAAGGACAGAAATGAATTTATAAAACTTCGTCAGCAAGAACTAAATGCAAGAAAATTAGAACAAGAATCTTCATCCAAGCGCTTATACATGGATTATATGCTGCTTTCGTTTAATAACCCAAAATTTTCAGTCGGAAGATATGACGATAAAGATGAGGTTGAAGTAGCAAGATACGATACTTATCTTTCGATCGTTTTCTGGAGTCTGGATGAATATTTACAAACAGAAAACGATAAATTCTGCGAGTACGTTCTCGAGGGCGAAGCGACGACTCATTACGAATATGTTCGAAAGTGGCTTCACAAGGAAATGGCCGCCGAAGGTTACAGAGACGGGTACAGCGCGAAATTTCTTAATATCCTCGATCGAACGATCAAGAAAATTGAAGACGATAAACAGCGAGACGAGGCCCAGTCTCCCGAGCAGTGATCATAAAAGCATGGTCGCTGCTATCGGGAATTTCGTTCGTTCCAGGCGTTCGCGAGCCGCTCGCAGGCGCGCTTCCGGCGCCGGTCGAAGGTGCGCCGCCAGATCCCGACCTCGTTGCAGTAATCCGTTACGGTGCCCCCGGGAACGTCCCGCAGCAGCCGGAGCCGCCGGTGGCGCTTTATCCGCCGCCGCGCCGTGGCCCGGGCCCAGGTGAGCAGCGCGATCCGCTCCTCGCTGCCGCGCCCAAGGACCTCGCCCGAGAACACGACCCAATCAAACGTCGCCCGCATCTCCTCCGGATCGTTCGGCTGCAGCCTGTTCGGCCGGACGCTGAAGATGCCCGAGCTGGTGAAGGCCATGAACGCAGCCACCAGCCACCGCTCGACGTCGTGGCAGGTCATCGCCGGCGCAGGCAGGTCTCGTCCAGGGATACGCTGCACCATCACGCGTGCCGGTGATCCCGGCGGTTCTCCTGCCTCGCTCTAACGCGCCTGAGGCGCTCCCAGACCGTCCCCGAACTTCGGCGAGCAGGACCAGCGCACGGTCGTGTACCAGCCGCCCAGGCGCTTCTCGGCCTGCCTGCCGGCTTCCTCGCACGCCGCGGACGTGCCGTACTCCGCGGTTGCCATCGTCATGCCGGTCGAGGTCGAGGCCGTCGCGAGGTAGATGATCAGGATCGTCGCCATGGGCTCCTCTCGGCTGGTGGATTCACGCGGCCTGCCCGACCGCCGAATTCGGCGCCGCGACCATCGCCTCGACAGCCGCCCGGCACTCCAGATCGCCGCACGACCACAGGCCGTCCGAGCGCCCGCGGAGCACGCCGAAGCCGAACGAGGCGCCGAACACCCCGCAGGCGGCGCAGCTGCGCTCAGCCGGGCGGTTGGCCTTCTCCTCAGCCGCCTTCCGCGCCGCCTCGCGCTGGCGCAGCTCGGCCTTCCAGAGGTCCGGCCTCACGGCGCGCCTCCCGTGTGTCCATGCCGAGAGTCGATGCGCGCGATCAGGCGGCCGATCTCCGGCCCGCGGCCAGCCTCCCGGAGGCGCGCAAGGTCCTCGTGCAGCTTCGCCTCGTGCGCCCTGGCGATCTCGGCTGGCGTCTCGGGCCGGTGCCGCCTGGGCTCGGCCTGCCGCATGCGCTGGAGATGCGCCTCCGCGGCCCGGGCGACCTCATCGCGCTGGGCCGCCGTCGGCACGTCGTAGACCTCGGCATCGAGCACGCGGCGGAGGTGCAGCAGTCGCGTCCTGAGCGGGATGAGACCCTCGCGGACCTCGGCCGCGAACTCGGCCGGCGACGGGCGGAATCGCTTCGACCAGGGCCGCAGCGTCTGGCCGGACCGGAACCGCTCGGCCGCGGCGTGAATCGCCGCCAGCGGCAGGGCCTTCAGCGCCGACACATATTCCCCGACTAGCACCTCGTTCTCGTCGTCGCCGCGCCCGCGCCCCTGCTCGAATCCCAGGAGCACCCGGGTCACGACCGTGTCGACATGGGCGGGATTCGAGGAGGCGGACAGCTCAGCGTTAAGCCGCTCGGCGACTGCGGAGAGCTGCTGCCGCTCGGTGGTCGAGACCGCCCTGTCCCGCCGCACGCAGTAGCGGGTCGGAAGGACGGGATGGACCTCCAGCCTGCCATGCAGTGCCGAGATCCTCGCCTCGACTTGGGCCGGCGTCAGGGTCGTTCGCGTCGATGGAAGGCGGTTCGACATCGTAGGCTCCCGTCAGGGATTCGGCACGTTGGCGGATGAGGCGAGCGGCGAGGCCGGTCGGTGTGGGCTGGAAGGGGCGGCCGCGGTCAGGGCGACGGCCCAACGCCTCGCGACGGGCCTGGAGGCGCCGGTCGACCCAGCTCGAGAAATCTGCCAGCTCGCGTCCGTCCGCCTCCTCGATGAGGCCGAGCACCACCATCGCCTCGTCGTGGGCGATCGCCAGCCAGTGGCCGATCAGGGCGCGCGCTGAGTGCTGGGACCGGCCGGTGTTGGCGCAGATCAGCGCGATGCCCCGGGTCATCAGCACCCGGCGGACGCTCAGGCCCTCGACACCCTCGACCGCGCCAGCGCCGCCAGCCTGCCCGACGTCGTCGGCCGACCCGTCAGGGTCGGAACCGGGGGTTGGGGAGGGGTTAAGGGGTGGGGGTGGAGGTGCAGGAGGAGGGGGCGGACCATCCGGGGAGGGGACGGGGGGTAACGTGCCGTCCGCGGTGTCACGTGACTTCACGTGACGCGTGCGTCCCTGGCGGACCCGGTCGGAGATCCGGCGCTTCTCGATCGCCTCGACGGCGACCTGCGCGCGGGCAAGCTCCATAGCGACGCGCTGGAGCAGCTCGGGATCAAGGCCGGCGCGGGCCAGATCGGCGATGAGGGTTGGATCGCTCATCGGCCTACTCCGCCGCCATAGGCATGGGACCGGGCGCGTGATCGGCCTCGGTGAAGTCCTCCCAGGACATGCGGCTGAGCTGCGTCGGGCCGCGGTGGGAGACGTCCCAGACGAACCACGCGAAGGCCATGTTCGAGGAGGCCTTCGGTCCCTCCCAGCCGTCCCGGTGCATCATCGGCAGGCGCTTGCGGAAGCAATACACCCGGGCCAGCGTGCCGGTGTCGAGGATAGAGCCGCGTGAGATGCTCTCGTAGAACGAGAACCGCAGCAGCATCATGACCCGCGGGCAAAGCCGCACCGCCTGCTCCACGAAGGCGCGCGCGTCCTTGTAGGGCGGGTTCGTGAGGATGCAGTCGATGCCCTCAGGCACCTCCTCGAACTTCAGGAAGTCGAGGCCCGAGACCTGCCCCTTCCAGCCATAGTCGACGAGGTCGGTGGCCAGGACCTCATGGCCGGCCGCGCAGAGCTCGCGCACGATGGCGCCGGGCCCGCAGGCCGGCTCCCAGATCCGCTGCGGCAGCCACTCGATCGCCATCAGCGCGCGCACGGCCACGGCCGGCGTCTCGTAGAGGTCGTTCCCACGCTCCGAGAGCGCGTGCGCCTTGTTCTCGCGGTGGCTCACGCGGCAGCCCTCCGCCGAACCGAGGGGAGCATCTGCGCCGGCACCAGCATCACGCCGCGATCCAGGCGCGGCGTCAGCTCCGAGCCGTCCGGGTGGAAGGCCCGCTCGCAGACGCGCATGGATTCGGCCGCGTCGAGCGCGTCGCCATAGGTGCCGCGGAACAGGGCGCGGCCAGACTGGAGGAGTAGCCATGTCATGCCGCCGCCCTCACGGCTTGCAGCTCTAGGGCCGTGACCTGGATCACCAGCTCCGGCGTCTCGCCGTAGAATTTGCGGACGACGCCATCGACCACGGAGGCGTCATCCGCCCAGACGACGTGGTTCAGCGCGTCGATGACCTTGGCGATGTTGTCCCAGTCGGGCTTCGTCGTGGGCCGCAGGCGGCGCTCTATGGCGTCCTGCCGCTTGCGCTTCGACCAGCTTGCCGGGATCGGCATGGTGGCGAAGATCCGGACCTCCAGCGGTCCGGCGAGGAGGGGGCGCCCGCGCATGACGGCGCCGGCTGCGAGGCGCAGGGCGCTCTCGTAGGCCTCGGTCTTCTGATCGGGATGAGAGTGGATGCGCGCCAGTCCTCCCCGATGGACGAGCTGCGCACGGTGCCGGCCCTTCCCGCGAGGGGCTCCGGGCAGGCGGATGATGACGGTATCGGACACCGCGCGCCTCCAGGCTCAAGCGTCTGCGGGTTCGCGCGAGCGGCGAGTCCGGGTGACGCGGGCGGGCGGCTCCGGCAGCGGTGACCGGTCGGCCTCGTCCTCGCCCTCCTCGGCTTCCGGAACCTCGCCGTCCTCATCATCTCCGTCCTGCGCGATCACGCCGTCTTCGTCGGCGATCGGCAGCTCGGGCTGATCCTTGTCGGCGAGCGCGTCGGCACGCTGGCCGAAGAAGACGCCCGGCTCGGCGAGCACGAGCACCGCAGGCTTCGTGATATCGTCGACCGACCCGGAGGCACCGACCTCAAGCTTGAGGCCGTCCTTGACCGTCCATTTGCCGGTCGAGACCACCAATTGGTCGAAGCCTTGATGGGCCACGACCCTGATGGCTTCGCGCACGGTTCGGCCAGCCACGTCGTCGGCGCGGCCGATCATGGTCCGCTGTTCGTGCTCGGACATCTTGGTCCAGCACGGCATTTGGCGGCAGATGTTGTCGAGGATCCGGTCGCGGATATCGCCGCGCAAAGTCTCTATGCCGAGTTCAACGGCCGCTTCGGCTTGCGCAACTGCGTCTGTTGTGGCTTCCATTGCTATCTCCATGGATGGGCACCACGCCCATTCTCTTCAGACCGCCCGGCACCCGCTCCCACAGCAGGCCGGGCGGTTTTCGTTTCGGGGTCACACCGCCGACTGCTGCTCGGCTGGCGCCTGCTGGATGCCGCTGGCCTGCGCTGCGGCCTCGGCGGTGGCGGCGGTGCTCACTGCAGCAGCAGCGACGGCCGGAGCCGCGCCCTCGATCGTCGAGAGGATGTCCGCGATGGACGTCGTGTCGGCCTGGACGTTCGTGCCGTGCACGGCCTCAAGGGCGGCGACCCGCGCGGCGAGCGCCGGGACCGTGTCGGTGATCGCCTTCAGCCCGTATGCGATCTGGGCCATGTCGCCGGCCATGCGCTTGATGAGGGTGGCGTCGTTCTCGGTCATGCTCGGATCCTTCAGCAGGGTATCGAGGGCGGCTCTCAGGCGACGGACGGCGCCTAAGAGCCGGGTTGCAAAGGGGCAGCGGCCCCCGTGCTGGTGGACGCTGGCTCGGGGATCCCGAGCGCAGCGCGAAGGGTGGCTATCTCGGCGCTGATCGCGTCGCGCTCGGACCGCGCGGTGAGCAGCTCCTCGCGGATCGGCTGCACGGCAGTTTCGATCTCGACGTCGACGTGCGCCTCGATGGCGTTGACAGCGCTGCTCGCGCCGGCGAGCGACGAGCCGCGGATCGAGGACAAGAAGTGCAGGACGGGCGTGAGCAGACGCATGGTCTCTCCTGGGTCTGGAGGTCAGAGGTGAGGGCGGTTGCCCGGCAGGCGCGGGTCGCGGCCGTCGCGGCGGGGCACGAGCGGCGCCTCGACGACGGGCGAACGTTCGCCGAGCGGAGCGTGGAACTGCTGCTGCGCGGGCGCCGAGGTGGCCGTCTTCTCGGCGAGCATCTCTGCCATCCGCTCGGCCCACACGAGCAGCGTGATCAGCCCGTTCCGAACCAGCACGTTCGCCGTGGTCGTCGGAACGTGCTTCTCGACGCCCTGGCGCAGGACGCTGAGATGCTGGGGTAGGGAGATGACGAAGGCGCCGTCGGACATGGTCACGCCGCCGCCAGCCGCTCGCGGAGCAGGTAGCCTTCCAGCTCCCAAATTCGCTCGCGGGCATTTCGGTGCGCGATCTGCTCGCCGATGCTCGGATCGAAGTTCTCGGGCGAGGCAGCCGCGCTGGTGCCGGTGACGATGAAGCCGTTGCGCAGCGTGAGCGCGCAGACGGTCAGGGTCGTGCCCGGGAACACGTGGTAGGCCGCGCTCACGATGCGGCTGTCGATGTGATCGGGCGTCAGGCGGGGCGCGTTGAGCCCCTTTGCCTGCAGCTCGTCTTCCAGCTTGGTCTCGTCGCTCGACATGTTCACTCCCCCTCGCTCGCGGCCCGCCACAGCGGCAGGTCCGTCAGGTCCGCCGAAGCCCGCAGGCTCGGCACACACGGTGCAGCATCCGGCCCGACCAGTGCGGGTGCGGGCGACCGTCCTGCACGGCGCGCAGCCGTTCCTTCAGGCGTGCGGCCTGCCGCGCGAAGAACAGCCTCACCCGCAACCACCGCAGGGTGAGCAGTCCCGGCGACGGCGGAGGTGAGCTGGACTTCATGAGCGAGCCTCCTGAGTTGCCGCTCTCGTTCGGCGGCGTGGGCGGCCTCGATCCGAGCCAGGATGTGCGAGGCGATTTCCTTGGGCGGCCGGTACCGGAGCGCCCACAGCTTCCCGAATGGGACTGCCGCGCGCGTCGCGATCCGGCGCATGGCGTTGGCCGTGTCGCCGGGACCGCGCGTCTCGAAGCGCAGCAGATCGTCGAAGGCGGTGCGCGCCCTCATCACGTCAGCGTTCGACATTTGCGATTTCCGCAAAGACCTTTTGCACATGGGCAAATCCGTCCGTGGTTACTTTCGACCACGGACGGAGGGAGCCGACATGCAGAGGGAGTGCTTGAGGGTACGCACGGCACACAGCGCGACCGCCAGCTTGCAGGCAGGGACGGGCGCGCAGGGAGAGGGACGACCCGGCCGAGGGTCCGAGATTGCGATGGTCTCGGCCGGATCGCTCGCTGGCGGGAGGCGTGAGCCTGCGACCGCTGCGATGGGGAATGAGGGACGCCTGCCCGCCGTTGTCGAAACGGAGGAAAAGGTGCGGGCAGGCGATCGGCCGGTGAAGCCCGACACGATGGGAGAAAGCTGTGCGCAAGTCAGCAATCGTTGGTAACGACGAAGCCTTGCCGAGCGCGATACTGTCCTCCGGGACGAGAACTGCGGGGCGAGCCATGTGCACGCACATCGACATTTCAGGCACGCCTCTTCAGACGCGCCAAGCCACGGCCAACGCGCTCGCGAAGCGAGGCGGCGTTGTCCTGGCCGACAACGACAACCACCGCAGGATTGGGCAGACGGTCGGCCGCCACCGCCTCGACCGGCACGAAGCTGAGACCACGATCCATGGCCTCCGCCATGCGGATGAGGTCGGCGAACCGCGAGCGGTGGCGCAGGATCGCCATCAATTCGGCGTCCTGGGCTTCGGCCTGGAGGTGCTGCGCGGCGTATTCCAGGTCGAGTGCCTGCTGCGCCGTCTCGGCAGCCGCGCCGGTGTCCGGGTGTTCGCCGCGCTCAACCTCGACGGCGAGACGCGCCGCTAGGATCGCGAACGCAGCCGCCGCGCGGCGGCAGGAACAACCGAGGGCGAGCAAGTTCTTGGCGTCGGTCACGGTGGGCTCCAGGCAGGAGACCGCCACCGAGGCCATTGCCTCGACGCTGGCAGCGGCATGGGCACGCGGCGAAAGGCGAGGGGCGGCGCTCACTGGAGCGCTCCGCAGACGATCAGCCCGGCGCCGACAGCGAGGCCGACGTGGCTTGCGCGGCGGATCAGGGCTTCACCAGCACCACCAGAGATCAGGGCGCGCCCGAAGGTGCAGCTCACGACGATCCATGCGCCGAGGAGGAGGGATGCGAGACCCATCAGTGCCGGCCCTCCACATCGGGGAGCAGCCGCGCGTCCTCGGTCGCCTCGTCGACGCTGCACATCGTGCCGGCGACCGGCGTCCCATCCTCGCGCGTGGCCCGGAACTGCACCGCGAAGGGCTCGCCCCAGCCACAGGGCCGGCCGAATACCGGCGCTCGCTCGACGGCGATGCCGTGAAAGCCAAGGTCCTTCAGCGTCGAGCGGGCGGCGACCTCGTCGGCCTCGCAGGAGGCCAGAGCGAGTGTGACGAGAAGGGTGAGGGCGCAGCGCATCAGGCCATGCCCTGTTCGGCCGGCCGGATGAGCGTGAGCCGGGAAGCGAGCACAGCGAAAAGCGCGTCGCGCTTGTCGTCCGGCGTGCTCCAATACACGCTCATCAGCGCGTTCAGACGCTCTGTCGGCGACCCGCTCGCCAGCGCTTCCCGCACTCGAAGTTCAGCAGCGGCCATGTCGGCCGCAGATTGAGGCTGCTCAGACATGGCTACCTTCGCAAGTGTTTGCCCCCACTGCGAGACGAAGATCGCAATGGAAATTCTTGGGATCAGCCGAACACGACACGGACCGGAAGCCTTGTTCGTGTTCTGCACGGCATGCGGGATGCCAAGCGTAGCGCTCGTAATGTCGATGACGGACAACTTGTCTACTTTCGCGCTGCACGGCGGCTCGCAGGCGATCAACAACAAGTGCCAGAACCTCGGAATGACCTATCCACCGAGCGCGGTCAGCTCGGCCCCCGATCACGTTCCGGAGAAAGTTGCGCGGGTCTACGTCCAGGCCGAGGAGGCCGAGAAACGAAATCACCTCGACACGGCTGCAATGGGTTATCGCAAAACCATCGACATCGGGCTGAAGGCTTTCGCGCCGGACGTGAGGGGCGATTTCGGCCCGCGTATCAACAAGCTTGCCGAAGATGGTAAGCTTCCGCCGGCTCTCAAGGATTGGTGCCACCAAGTACGGCTTCTGGGAAATGAGGGAACGCACGAGCTGGACGAGCCAGCAGCCGAGGACGTGGCAGATCTTGCCGGGTTCACGCAGTCCGTTCTCGAATACCTCTTTACGATGCCGAAACGCGTCGAGGACCGGAAAGCTGCCGCCGCCGCCGCCGCCGCCAAGGCCAAGCGCTAAGCTGTGATCGGCGCCCATCACGCGGCCGCTCCCTCGACGGGAACACCGTTCTCGCCGGGGATCCGGAAGAACTCGGGGCAGAGAAGGCGTCGGCTGATGCCGCACGCCTTCTCGATCCGCACGGCGAGGTTGGGTGAACATCGCCCGACCTGCTTCGCCTTGTTGATGGCCGCTTGAGAGACCCCGCAGGCCTTCGCCAGCTTGGCTTCCGATCCGCGGTCTCGGATCGCGGCTTCGATGAGGGGGCGAACGTCCGACATGGCGCGGAATATGATCGGTTTGGTTGTTGGTTGTCAACAACCAGAAAAACCGAGCGGTTCCACAACCAAAGTTGTAGCTTGCAATGATGACGTGGCACGATCGGATCCGAGAGGCGCGCGAGGCCAAGGGCCTAGGGCAGAAGGCCCTCGGCAACCTTGTCGGCGTGTCTCAGGCCGCCATCGGCAAAATCGAGAACCACAAGGTTCAGACAACCGAGATCCTGGGCAAGCTGTGCGAGGCCCTCGGCATTGATCCGGCTACGATGCCGGAAGAGGCTTTCGGGAACGCGAGGCCGCCGCAAAGGCGAGCGCCACAGCCAGCAATCGCGCTGCCGGAATACGCGCGCGATCCGGCTTACTGGGCTGCTGCCGCTGGTCTTGTCGGAGACGTGCCGCTCTATGCGTCGGCCGAAGGCGGGGAGGGCTCTCTAATCATTGAGCGCGAGCCGATCGGCAGCGTACCTCGCCCACCTTCGCTGCAAGGTGTTCGCGACGGTTACGCGCTTTATCTGACTGGCGAGTCGATGGTGCCTGAGTTCGAGCCGGGAGATACCCTGTTCGTGAACCCGCGATTGCCAGTTTTATCCGACACATCGTGCGCGTTCTTCAGCTCCAAAGCAGAGGAACCGCTTGCTCTGGTCAAGCGGTTCCTCGGGGCTACTGATACGACCTGGCGAGTGCGGCAGTTTAATCCTGCGGAGGAATTCTTGCTAGACCGCCAGGAGTGGTCGGTGCGCCACCGGATCGTGTCCAAAAATTTCCGCAAGGGCTAGAACGGCAAATCGTCGTCTGGCATCTCGCCGTAGCTGCACACGACCTCAGGCTCTTCAAATTCGCCGGTCTCCGGATTCCCGGTGCGCGCCAAGACAACCACGGCTGATTTCCGCTCCGACATACGCTCGGCCATTCGAAGCGCTAGGCCCTTCGTTCCCGCCTCCAGGGGCAGATCCATTCGGATGCCCCGACGATCGCGCGTAAAACCCTGCACCACATAGTACGTTTTCTGGCCGGCTGGCTCAGGCTTCATCGCTTCCTCCGGTTGTCCCGGGATCAGATGTTCTGTTTATGTTCTAGTCGGAGTCAACGTCGGTTTTCGGCCTGGCCCTGTGGACAACAACCAAACACCGCGCTTGGTAGCGTGGTAGTTGACAACCAACAACCACGGTTATACCGTCCCTCCATCGCCTCCCGACGAGCCGATGGAGCCCCAGATGCTCACCGCCTACCTCGACAATCTCCAGGACGCTTCGGCCACGGTGGTGGTCGCACACTGCCTGCTTGCCTCTCTCACCATCGGCGTCGCCCCGTTCGTGCTGGCGTTCATCGTCCAGCACGTGGCCGCCGTCTGCGCCTCTCAGCAGGGAGGCCGCTGACATGGCCGGCAAGCCCGCGACTGCCGTGGACGTCCGTATCGGCGAGCGCATCAGCGCCGCCCGGATCCGCGCTCGCCTCACCCAGCGCACGGTCGCGGCAGCGATCGGCATCTCGACCGCCCAGCTCCAGAAGTACGAGAAGGGCACGAACCGCATCATCGCCATCGCGCTGAGCATCGTCGCCCAGCAGACCGGAACGCCAATCGAATACTTCTTCGACGGCGCGCACGAAGCGAAGGCCGCCTGACCATGGCCTCGCAGCACCTCTGCTGGGTCCCGGACCCGCGCGATCCCGACGCTGACGAGTGCCTATGCGCTCGATTCACGGTCTCGCGCTTCGGTACGCACCCGCATGGCTACGCCGAGCACTTCGACCCGGGCTCCGGCCCGGAGTTCGAGATCACCTCCGTCGTCACCGAGCGCCACGAGCTCGTCGAGCTGACCGATGAGCAGCACGAGGCTGTCGAGGTCGCGATCCTGGACCGCTTCAGCTTCCTTGAAGCGAAGCGTGAGGAGCGCGAGCGAGTCGCATATTACTGGCGCGACGAGGAGGCAGCCTGATCATGGCGACCCTCGCTCTCCCCGCCGGCTACACGATCAGCGGCACCCGCGCCGGCTATGCCCTGCGCAGCCCCTACGGCCCCCTCGGCGACGACTTCGATTGCTGGGCCGAAGCCTGTTTCGCCGCCCAGGACCACGCCGAATCCCTCGCGCTGGAGGCCGCCGACGAGCTGGCCGCCATCGCGGATTTCGAAGCCGACCAGTTTCGCGAGGCCGCGTGATGAACGCCTTCCGTGAAGCGCACCGGCATGTCCTGCCGGGTGCAAAAACCATCGCCTCCGCGCAGGTGCCCGACGTCATCGCCTCCCACGCCGAGCGTGAGGCCGACCTCGCAGTGGTGACCGACCATCACGGCATCAACGCCTTCACCGACGAGCTTCTGATGGCCCGCGTCTTCCGCCGCTTCGGCTTGGAGATGCTGACCGAGGACGCCTTGGCGATGCTCGCCCGGGAATACGAGGCGAACGCCGCGCTCCGCGAGCGCATGGACGCCGAGAACCGGGCTCTGACCAAGCTGGCGGGTGCTCGATGAGCTGCGCCGTCCGCTCCGCCCCGGACCATCAGGCGTTCATCGCCCTGGTCGACCGCTACGCCGCCGCGTTCGGCGTCCCGAGCTACAGCGAACTGGTCAGCGCCATCCACGCGCAGGATCAGCGCGCGTCCGAGTTCTACGGCGGCCTGCGCGCCGCCGCCGAGAACGTCCGCGCGGCGCAGATCCTCATCGCCCAGGCCGCCCTCGAGCAGCCGCGCGACGACATGCTCCGGAGCCTCGCCGAGGCGCTGAAGCACGCGACCGCGGCCAGCATGGCGGCCAATATCGCTCTGTTCACCGCCGAGACCCGCGTCGACCTCGACGGGCGCGACGACGTCACAGTGCTCGCCGACGCGCGCACGCGGCTCCGGGCTGCGGGGAGGCGCCGGTGAGGACCGGCCCCGTCACCAACCGCGAGCGCGAGGAGATGCGCTGCCTGCGGGCGCAGCTCGTCTCCGTCGAGGAGATCGGCGCCCAGGTCGGCCGATCCGGTCGCTGTGTCTGGGAGCACGTGAAGGACATGGGCGTCGAGGCGCCCCGTCCAGGCCGGGCCGGCCGCGGCTGCAAACGCACCGACGCCGAGAACGCCCGGCTCCTCGCAGCCGCCCGCGCCGGCCTCTCCCGCGAGGAGATCGGTGCCCGCTTTCGCCTCGCGCCGATCAGCGTCGGCCCGACCCTGTCCCGCCTGCGCAAGGCGCAGCGCACCGCCGGGGAGTCCCGCGCGTGACCCTCGAATCCTTCTCTCCAGCCGAGGCCGTGATGACCCACGCAGTCCTGCCCGCCGAGATGCGCGAGCCCCGCGCCGTCACCCTCGCCCAGCGCGCGACCTTCCTCGGGATCCGGGCGTCCGTGCGTCTCTGCGAGGGCGTCCTGCGTGGGCTCCGCGACGCCGACGGCGCCGTGTTCGCGCTCCTGCTGCCGGCTGGGTCCGCGAGCCTGGATCTGGAGCGGGCCGAGATGCTCGCTGCGGCGATCAACGCCGGGCTCGGCGTCACCGTGCAAGCGGAGGCTTGAGCGCCATGGCCCTGCTCGCCCCCGATACCATCGAGCGCCAGTCCACCGTGCGCATCCACGCCGACCTCTACCAGGGCACCGAGGAGTGGATCGCGGCCCGGTGCGGCATGCTCACCGCCAGCGAGATATCGCTGATCCTCACGCCGACCTTCAAGGCGGCCAAGAACGAGAAGGAGCGCTCGCACCTCTACGAACTGCTCGCCCAGCGGATCACTGGCTTCGTCGAGCCGAGGTACGTCAGCGACGACATGCTGCGCGGCCGCGATGACGAGGTCGAGGCGCTCACGCTCTACGCGAAGCACTACGCCGAGACCGAGACCGTCGGCTTCATCACCAACGACCGGTGGGGCTTCACGCTCGGCTACTCGCCGGACGCGCTGGTCGGCACCGACGGTCTCGTCGAGTGCAAGTCGCGCCGGCAAAAGTACCAGGTCGAGACGTTCCTGGTGGACGTCGCCGAGGGTACGATTCCGAGCGATTACCTGCTCCAGATCCAGACCGGGCTCCTCGTCTCCGAGCGGTCCTGGTGCGACCTGGTCTCGTATTCCGGCGGGCTGCCGCTGGCCGTGATCCGCGCCTACCCGGACGAGACCATCCAGGCCGCAATCCTCTCAGCCGCCGGCGACTTCGAGCAGCGCATCCGGGACGCGATGGGCCGCTACCGCGACGCCATCGCCGGCGCGATCCCGACGAAGCGGATCAACCGGGAGATCCAGCTATGACGGACCTTTCGCAGACGATCGCGCCCAAGAGCGACCAGCTCAACGCTGATGACCTGATCAGCGGCCCACGCACCATCAAGGTGACCCGCGTCTCCGCCATGAAGGAGCCGGACCAGCCTATCGCGATCTACTTCGAGGGCGACAACGGCAAGCCCTACAAGCCGGGCAAGTCGATGCGGCGCGTCCTCGTGCGGGTCTGGGGCAACGACGGCAACGCCTACGCCGGACGGCGGATGACGCTCTACCGCGATGACGCCGTGCAGTTCGGCGGCGTCGCGGTCGGCGGCATCCGGATCAGCCACATGTCGGGGATCACCTCGGCGGTGACGATGGCGCTCACCGAGAAACGCGCGAGCCGCAAGCCCTTCACGGTGAAGCCGCTCGCGGAGGAGCGGGAGGCGGCGCAGCAGACCATCGAGCAGCCCCGGCAGCAGACCGGCCGTGAGCGGCTGATGACGGCCGCGCGGGAGCGAGCCGCAGAGGGTAGCGAGTCCCTGCGCGCGTTCCGGGCCAGCCTCACCGAGCAGCAGGATCGCGCCCTGACTCCGATCCTGGACGAGCTGGACCGGACCGCCTCCTACGCGGACGCGGCCGACGACAGGCCGCCCCTCGACGACGATTTCCCCGGCTTCGCGCCGGCTGATGAGCAGGCTGCGTGATGGCCGCCCCCATCTGCCCGGCGTGTGAGACCACCGCCCGTCTCACCGATGGCCGCGAGATCTACCCGCACCGGCCCGACCTCGCGGACAAGCCGATCTGGGCCTGCATGATCTGCGAGGACACGTACGTCGGCTGCCATCCCGGCATCGAGGATCCGCTGGGATTCCCGGCCGACGCCGCCCTGCGCGAGGCGCGGATGATCCTGCACCATCGCCGGATCGACCCGCTGTGGAAGCACGCGCCGCGCACCGGCGGCTACGGCAACCTCGACATGGCCGGCATCAAGACCGTCCAAAAGGCCGCCCGAGGCCGCGTCTACGGCTTCCTGGCCGCGCGGATGGGGCTGACCCGTGAGACCTGCCACACGGCGATGTTCACGCTGGAGCAGTGCTGCGAGGCTTGGACTGCGCTGGCCGGGGTCTCGTACCGGGAGGTTCGGCACTGGGCGAAGTTCGGCGATGGTCGGAAGCGGCACGCCCCGGCGAGCGGGGAGGGCGTGGCGGCATGAAGCGCTCCCCTATCTCCCCGAAGCGGAGCGAGGCATTTTGTGCAGGCAGCCCGCACAATATATTGTCAAATCTAGCCGTCTCTACTTTCTGCAGACTCGATTGCGCTATCTCTAAGCAATTTAAGCCTTCTGAGCTCGCTGTTAACGAGGGCGTAATCGGCCAATTGCTTCAGTTCTATCTCGCGCTCTCTCCTGTTTATTGCGTCGACGATCGCCCTCATATCGTCATGCAAGCGAAGATCGAAGAGCTGATTTTGCGCCAATGGACGGTCAATACTTTTTTTGACGCTTATCAGTTTCTGATATTCTTGTTTAGATTTCTCAAAAAATTGCGAGGCAGCTTCATGAATTTGCTGAGGCATCCTAGCCTCCTCAAGAAGCTTGAATGCTTTGTCTGCGCTGTCATTAATAGCGTTGAGGTTTCTGTTTATTTCCCCGCTTACGCCGCTCATGTCCTCAGTAGTCGCCTTGCCGTCAAACGCCTCCGCTGCCGCATAGAGTTCAGACTTAGATTTGATAAAATTAAAATTATTGATTGCTTCACATTGTGCCGATGCTGCTTTCTCCATGAGCACGAAAATAGCGGAAATGTAAGATATAAGATCGCTAAGCCGAGAGACTGTCTCAGAAAATATCTGCTTTCTCAGAATTTTTACTTGCGCATCGGTGCCGGTGGCTTGTTTCATCGCTCCGGCAAAGGCAAGCCATCCAGCTATAATCGTTGCGGCGGCTCCAATGATTGCCTGGTATCGGTTGAACCAAAATTCAAAGCATCCTGCCGCATCGCCTACTTTCACGGCTTTGGCTGCTTCCTGGTCCCAGCAGACGCTCTCCATGCTTGTTTCGAGAGCGACCGCCAACAGGATCAGCAGCGCTACGCCGATCCATGGCGCCCAGCGCCGCAACTCGCCCTCACGCACGAAGCCCTTGAACACGTCCAGTCCTCTCGATCGCAGGTCGAGAGCGTAGCAGCGGGCCTAGCCGCATGCATCGGCAAAACCGGGGCCGCGGCATGATCCACTACCACGGCACGCCGATCACGCCCGTGGCGGCGCTCTACCAGCTCGCCGGCCGGCACTTCTGCGTCAGCCACGCCCGGCCGGAGCAGGTCGGCCGAGTTCACGAGATCGGCCAGAGCGTCATGCTCGACAACGGCGCGTTCTCAAAGTGGAAGCGCGGCGCCGAGACCGACTGGCCGGCCTTCTACGCCTGGTGTGACCGCTGGCTCGGATTCCCGACCACTTGGGCGGTGATCCCTGACGTGATCGACGGCGGGTCGCAGCTCCAGGACGCGCTCCTGCGGGAATGGCCCTTCGGCCACCGCGGCGCGCCGGTCTGGCACATGGACGAGCCGCTGCCCCGGCTCCTGCGCTTGTGCTCGAAGTGGCCGCGCGTCTGCATCGGCTCGACCGCGGAGTACCGCAAGGTCATGTCCGACCTCTGGCGTCGCCGGATGGACGAGTGCTGGAACGCGCTCGCCCGCGAGCACCGGCATCTGCCGTGGGTGCACATGCTCCGCGGCATGCAGTGCAGCGGCGAGCCCTGGCCGTTCGCCTCCGCCGACAGCACCGACATCGCGCAGAACCACTGGCGCCCGCAGAACACCCCGCGCGGCATGGCCGACGGCTGGGACGCTCTGCAGACGCCGGGCGCCTGGTCACCCAGGCCCGAGCAGATGGAGCTCGGAGCCTCCTTTCCCATCGCCGCGGAGTAGCAGCATGGCCGAGTCCCGCACCATCACGCGTGAGGGCTTCACCGCCGCCGACCTCGCCGACTGTGCCGAACGCGAGGTCCGCCAGCGTCAGCGCGCCTATCCGCGCTGGGTCGAGGCCGGCCGCATGACACAACAGCACGCCGACCGCCAGACCGCGCTCATGCGGGCGATCGCCCGCAAGCTCCGCGCAGAGGCCGATGCCGAGGGCGCGAAGGGGGATCTGTTCGGCATTGAGGAGGTTCGCCGTGGCTTCTGAGTGCCTACATCCTCTTCATCGAGGCGATGAGGCCTGTCTCCTCGTCTTCGGAGACCGTTCCGGTCGGACGTTCCTTACCCGAGGTATTCTCGTCCCGAGGCTGGTGCGGACCACCTTCCTCGATGAATCGCTTCCTGCTGGCATCCTCTCGGGCAGCAACATCCTCTACGGACGGCGCAACGCCGTCTTTCTCGCCGCCAGTCATCGCGCTCTCCCGGTCTTTCGTGGATACGCAGGACGCTCAGAGCCATGGCGTGACCTGTCGTCCGTGGACGGTAAGAACGCCGTCCAATCGATCTATGTTGAATTGATCGACAAGGTCGCTCGTTCCTTGAGAGCAATCATCTGGCGCCCACCATTTTGCTGCTGGCAGCCGCTCGCCCCGCCCGACGCGCTCGAAGTCGCTACCGTGGAGGTGCGCCATGGGTGAGCGCAGCGTTCAGATGACGAACTTCAAGCCCAGCTTCTGGCCGTCACGCCAAACCACCTCGCAGAGTTGGTTGAGCGATAATCCTGTCGAGATCAGACGGAATGTTTCCGGAGCCGTCATGTCGGGTTCCAGTTCGATCATCGCTCCGGATCTAGCGATATCCCAAACGAGGCAATCGCAGTGCTCTTGCGGGTGGCCGAAAGCGAGCTGCCCTGTCTTTAGGGCGTGGCTGCGTGGCTCGTTTCTGCGTTCTTCGGCCACTGTTCGACTCCGAATCATCAGAAATCAGACTATCGGCCGAGGTATTAAGTCCGGCTTTGTTTCCGGAGCTGTTTTCGACGCAATCGATGCGCTCGACATCGCGGGGGCGGCATGAGCGCGGCGATTGACTGGAAGCGCGGTGCATTTGTCCAGGCGCGCGACGCCGGACTTAAGGGGCAGGGAGGGGATAGTGCCGCGTAGCGCTCGTGCACAGGAGCGGCCCGAGCGGCTCGCGCTACCGTTCGCTCCGAAGGGGCTCTCCCGATTGGAAGCTGCCCGCTACGTCGGCGTGTCGACGACCACCTTCGACGAGATGGTGCGCGAGCGCCTGATGCCGCGGCCAAAGCTGGTCGGCACTCGCGTGCTGTGGGATCGCGCGCAGATCGACCTGTTCTTCGAGGCACTTCCGGAACGCGAGGCGTCGCAGGAGAGCGACGAGGAGATCCTGGAGAGGCTCGGGTGACGCGCGTCCGGGTAAAGGGGTTCAAGATCTTTGCGGACCGGCACGGAGCCATGCGGTGTTACCACCGGGCGACCGGCGAGAAGATCGACCTGAAGAAGGCGCCGCTCGGCTCCGCGGCCTTCTTCAACGAGGTCGCGCGGATCGGCCGTAGCGCAGAGGCGGCGGCTGCACCGAAGGCCGGTACGCTCGGCAGTCTCATCGCAGCCTACCGGGCGCACACAGCCTTCACCGACCTCGCACCGCAGACACGCGCCGACTACCAAAAGGTCCTCGACTATCTGAAGGACATCGACGGCACGGACCTGCAGCGCTTTACGCGTCCCTTCGTCGTGAAGGTCCGGGATCGTGCGGCCGAGCGGAAGGGCCGGCGGTTCGGAAACTATGTGAAGGCGGTCCTGTCTCTGCTGTTCGCATGGGGCTCGGAGCGCGGCCACCTGCCGGCCAACACGGCCGCCGGCATCAAGGATCTGCGCAAGAAGAAGGGCGAACCCGACGCGAATCGGCCATGGTCGGACGCCGAGCGCGAGGCCGTGCTGGCCGGCGCCCCGCCGCATATCCTCACCCCTGTGGCCCTGATGATGTTCACCGGTCTCGGGCCGAAGGATGCGCTCACCCTGCCTCGCGCGGCGTACCGGGACGGTGAACTGTCGACGAGCCGCTCGAAGACGGGCGAGCCGGTGTTCTGGCCGGCACCGCTGCCGCTTGCGATGATCCTGGCTGCAGCCCCGGAGCACACCGCGCCGACGCTGTGCGCCAACTCGGAAGGCAAGCCCTGGACGCTCAGCGGATTCCGAGCCTCCTGGCGGCCGATCCGGATGCGGCTGGAGGAGGCGGGGAGGGTGCAGCCTGGGCTGACACTCTACGGCCTTCGTCACACCCTCGCGGTGGTCCTGCGGGAGATCGGGCACGACGAGCGAGCGATCGCGGACGCGCTTGGACAGCGCACGATCGAGATGGCTCGGCATTATGCGAAGGGGGCCGATCTAGCGCCGAAGATGCGGGCGTTAGTGGCTACGCTCGACGCCGAATTCGCCCGCCGGAGCGAGGAGAGGCGTCAAACCGAAGCCGAACAAGTGTCAAACCGGAAAAGAGACTATCCGGCCGATGTCAGTAAAAACAAAGACTTAAATGGTAGCGAGGGAGGGATTTGAACCCCCGACACAAGGATTATGATTCCTCTGCTCTAACCAGCTGAGCTACCCCGCCCCAAGCCGCGCCTGTCCCGAAAGGGATCGCGCGTCCAGCGGGCGGGGTATAGGGAGGGCAGGCGCGGGCTGTCAACGGTCTTGCGCGCGCAATTCGCCGGTGCCGGCGGCTGCGGACTTCAACGGGGCTTCGAAGGGTCCGCGGATGAGCCGGGCCGTCACCGCAAGTCCCACGGCGAAAGCGCCGAGCCCGAGATACGGCGCGGCCTCGGCAATGCCCGGGCCGGCCAGGCTCAGCGTGGACGACCGGCCGGAGGCCGCGTCGATGGCGGTCAGCGCGATGCCGACGAAGCTCTCGCCGACCAGGAACCCGGATGCGATCAGAACACCCCGGCGGCGGGAAGCCTCCACGAGCTCCGGACCGGCGCCGCGCCGGCGCATGGAGCGCTCGCACAGGAAGCCGAGCACGCCACCGACGCCGATGGTCATCTCGACGGAGAGCGGCAGGTACATGCCGATCCCGACGGTGAGCGCCGGGAAGCTGAATGCCCGCCGCTTGAGCACGACCTCGAGGCCGACCATCGCGGCGCCGAGGATGCAGCCGAGCAGCAGCATCGGCCACGGCAGCGTGCGCGCCACGATGCCGTCGGCGATCTGGGTCACCAAGGAGGCCTGGGGCACGGTGAGCGCCAGGGCCGGGTCCATGCCGGACCGCGGCATGGACCCGACGAAGCCGTAGGCGCCGTAGAGCAGCGACAGAAGCGGCACGATCACCACCGAACCCACGGCGACGCCGACGATCAGGACGAGCTGCTGACGCCAGGGCGTCGCGTCGACGATCTGACCGGTCTTGAGATCCTGCAGGTTGTCGTTGGCGATGGAGGCTGCCGTGACGATCACCGAGGCTGCGAGCAGCACCAGGGCCACCGTGACGCGCCGCGCATCGGGGCCGACGGCCTGCCCGAGGATCAGCGGAAGGAGCAGGGCGCCGACCATGGCGGTCAGGATCCCGATCCCGGAGATCGGGCTGGTCGAGGAGCCGAGCAGGCCCGCGAGATAGCCGCAGACCGCCGCCATCGCGGCGCCGAAGGCCACGCAGAACAGCAGCGACGCTGCCGCCACGCTGACCAGCGTCGGGCCCGCGATGCCGAGATCCGCCGCGAACCGGGTGAACAAGGCCCCCAGGGGGACGCACAGGGCGAGGCCGGCCCCGAGCACGAGCGCCAGCGGCAGGTCGCGCTCCTGCCGGGAGGCGGCGCGCGCGGGGCGTCCGGCGGCTGCGGCCGCGCGGATGCTGCGGGCGATCGGCCGGACCAGGGTGGCGACGGTCCAGAACCCGCCGACCGCGATGATGCCGGCGCCGACGAGCCGCACCTGCCCCGCCCAGACGGCCTGGGCGGCCTCGCCGGGCGATAGCCCTGGCTGGGGGGCTAGGGCGGTGAGAACCGGGACCATGATGCCCCAGGCCACGACCACGCCGGTCAGCAGGGCGAGGCAGGCGCCGATCCCCACGAGGTAGCCGACCCCGACCAGCGCCAGCGAGAAGCCGCTCCCGATGCTGAACGCGGCGCCGCCCAGGCTGAAGGCCGTGAGCACGCCGTCCGCCAGTAGGCGCAGCCCGTTCGTCGCGAATGCGACGAGGCCCGAGCCCGCAGCGGCGCCCAGCAGAGTGGCGAGGCCGCGATCGTCCGAGTCCGTATGCCCGGCGCGCAGGACCTCGGCCGCGGCGACACCCTCGGGATATGGGAGATCGCTGCCCACTACGAGGGCCCGGCGCAGCGGGATCGAGAATGCGACGCCGAGCCAGCCGCCGATCAGGCAGACGAGGCTCGTCTCCCAGAACGGGAAGCCATGCCAGTGCCCGATCAGCACCAGCCCCGGCAGGACCAAGATGACATTGCACAGGGTGCCGGCGGCCGACGCCTGCGTCTGCACGATGTTGTTCTCGAGGATGCCGGCGCCTCCCACGAACCGGAGCGCGCCCATCGAGATCAGCGCGGCCGGGATCGACGAGGAGAAGGTCATCCCGGTCTTGAGACCCATGTAGATGTTGGCGGCCATAAAGACGACCGTGATGAGCGCGCCCAGCACGAGGCCGCGCACCGTGATCTCGCGTCCGTGCTCGGTCGCCGGGGCACCCGCCTCCATCACCGCCATCGCGTCCCCGCCGCTGAACCGTCGTGGGACGACACCACGTCCTGCGGCCGAGGACAACGCGATGGCCGGCGTCGGCACGTCCCCTATCTTGCGACACGTGGCCTCGCCTCGGGGCCGTGACGCCCAGGAGCGTTCGATGACACGCCTTGCCCGCACCAGCCTCGCCGCCCTCCTCGCCCTGGCGGCACCCGCGCCATTCGCCTGTTCAGCCGCCTGGGCTGCGGGGTCGAGCATGACCTACAAGGCCACCCTCGACGGCGGCAGCGAGGTTCCGGCCACGCAGTCGAAGGCTACCGGCCAAGTCACCGCGACCTACGATCCGGCCACCAAGCGCCTGAGCTGGAACGGGACCTACAGCGGTCTGACCGGCCCGGTCACCGCCGCGCATTTCCACGGCCCGGCCAAGGCCGGCGAGAATGCGGGCGTGCTCGTGCCGGTGACCGCCACCAGCAGCCCGTTCTCCGGCGAGGCGACCCTGGACGATTCCAAGGCCGCCGATCTCGAGGCTGGCAAGATCTACTTCAACGTCCACACCGCGGCGAACCCGAAGGGTGAGATCCGCGGACAGGTCGAGATGGCGCACTGACACGTCGCCGGGCCTCGACGCACGCGCGCGCGCTCGGTAGGCGGGTCTTCCCGACCCGCCGCCGGAGGTGCCGATGAAGCAGATCGAGGCCATCATCGCCTGGACGCCCGCCCGCTGGGCGGAGCTGAGGCCAGACACCGCCGGGCAGGTTGTCGTGGTGCCTGCGCCCGACGTGGCAGGGGCGGCGAAGCGCTACATGATGCGGGCGGGCGCGAGTTCCTCAGCGCTCGCCGGCCTTTCGGAGGAGGCTCGGATCGCCCGCCTGTTCATCGACTTCCAGACGCTCGTGGTGCGCGACGGCATCGACCCGCAGGCCGCGCACCGCGCCTTCCTGGCCATCGACGAGTATCGGTTCCGCATCGCTCCGGACACCGAGGGTGCCGAGTTCGAGGACCCGCCCGAGGAGGATTAGGCACAGAAGCGACGACCGTCGCGGAGCGGGCTGTTCTCGCGCCGCCCCTGTGGCGGACGCGTGCAGCCCCACCGGAATGCGACCTCGGACCTCGCACGGATGACGGGAAGCGTCCACTCGCGACGACGTCGCTTCTCGATCGTGCGGCTGGGCAGCGCGGCGTCGGCCGGATCCCGGATCGTCTGCCCCTGACGGTCTAAGCGTCCCTGAAAGGGCGGGTCCTGTCGCGGATGACGGCCTATCCGGCGCTCGCGCAAGCGTGAGAATAAAGAATGCACATGGCTCGGACGGCGCCCTATCTCCCGATGCTGTCCTGAACACGCCGGAGGCCGGCCATGCCCGTATCGCGTCGCGCCGTCATCGCGGCGGCGGCCCTCGCGCCGCTCGCCACCCGTCCCGCCCGGGCCGCGGAGCTCCTGATCCGGCGACCGATCCCGTCCACCGGGGAGATGCTGCCGGCGATCGGGATCGGCACGTCGCGTCGCTATGAGGTCGAGCCGACGCCCGACACGGTCGCGCCCCTGCGTGAAGCGGTGCAGACCTTCGTATCGCTCGGCGGCTCGATGATCGACACCGCGCCGAGCTACGGCACCGCCGAGGACGTGCTGGGCATGATCCTGGCGGAACCCGGGCTGCGCCAGAAGATTTTCCTGGCCACCAAGGTCGACACCCAGGGCCGCGACGCCACGCTCGCCGAGTTCGAGCGGTCGCTGAAGCGGATGAAGGTCGATACGATCGACCTCGTGGCCGTCCATAACCTGATCGACGCGGGCGAGAACCTCGCGGTGTTGCGCGACCTGAAGCGCGGCAAGCGGATCCGCTACATCGGAGTCACGGTCTGGCGCGACGGCCAGCTCGATGCCCTCGAGGCCGTGATGAAGCGGGAGACCCTCGACTTCATCCAGGTGAATTACGCCATCGACAATCGGGCCGCGGCCGAGCGCGTGATCCCGCTCGCCGCCGACCGGGGCGTGGCCGTGATGACCAACGTCCCCTTCGGCCGCGACCGCCTGTTCAAGGCGGTCCAGGGCAAGGAGCTGCCGCCCGTGGCGACGGACCTCGGCTGCGCGAGCTGGCCGCAGTTCTTTCTCAAATACGTGCTCGCCAACCCGGCCGTGACCTGCCCGATTCCCGGCATGGCGAAGGCCGCTTACGTCGAGGACAACCTCGGCGCCGCACGGGGCCGGCTCCCGGACCCAGCCCAGCGCAAGCAGATGGAGACGTTCATCGATGCGGTCTGATCGCACCCCGCGGCGCGCCGCGCTCGCCATCGCCCTCGCCAGCCTCCTCACGGCATCCGCGATGCCGGCCCTGGCGCAGGAACATCCCAAGAAAATCCGGATCGGGGTGATCGGGGCCGGCAATATAGGCGGGACGATCGGGAGCCTGTGGGTCAAGGACGGCCACGAGGTGATGTTCGCCTCGCGCCATCCGGAGACCCTGGCGCCGATGATCGCGGAACTGGGGCCGAAGGCCAGGGCCGGGACGCCCGAGGAGGCGATCACGTTCGGCGACGCGGTGTTCGTGGCGGTGCCCTACAAGGCCTATCCGGACCTCTCGAAGGATCTCGCGTCCTCGCTCGCCGGCAAGGTCGTGCTCGACGCCGGCAACGCCACGCAGAAGCGCGACGGCGCCCTCTTCGACGAGGTTCAGGCGAACGGGATCGGCACGACCTCGGCCAAGTACTTTCCGGGCGCGAAGCTGGTCCGGGCGTTCAACGCCGCCAACTACAAGATCTTCGCCAAGGCGGGCGCCAATGGCGGCAAGGACCGACCCGGCGGCCGAATGGCGATCCCGATCGCCGGGGACGATCCCGCGGCGCTGAATGTGGCCGAGGGCCTGGTCCGCGACGCCGGGTTCGATCCGGTTGTGGTCGGCCCGCTCAAGGACGCCGACAAGTTCGCCATAACCTCCCCGGGCTTCGGCCACGAGGCCACCGCGCCGGAACTGCGCGAGAAGCTCGGGTTGGGGAAGTGAGAGACGCGTGGCTGAGGACTCGATTCCCCGCGGCCCGCTCGCGCGCCTGATCGATATCCGCTCCGGCGAGGGCCAGGCGCTCGCTTGGTCCTGGGCGTACATCTTCTCGATCCTGGCGGCCTATTACGTGCTGCGCCCGATCCGCGACCAGATGGGCGTGGCCGGGGGCATCGAGAACCTGCCCTGGCTGTTCACCGCGACGCTGGTCGGCATGCTCGCCCTGAACCTGCCCTTCGCCTACCTGGTGAAGCGCATGCCGCGGGCGCGGTTCGTGCCGATCACCTACCGGTTCTTCGCGGCCAACATCCTGGCCTTCGCGCTGACGCTCTGTCTGGCGCCGCCGGAATGGGGCATCTGGATCGGGCGGGTGTTCTTCGTCTGGCTGTCGATCTTCAACCTGTTCGTGGTCTCGATCTTCTGGGCCACCATCGTCGACGTTTTCTCGAACCAGCAGGGCAAGCGCCTGTTCGGCTTCATCGCGGCCGGGGCGACGCTGGGCGCCATCGCGGGCTCGGCCACGACCGCAATCCTCGCCAAGAACGTACCCACCTGGGGCCTGATGCTCTGCGCGGTGGTGCTCCTCGAAGCGGCCGTGTTCTGCATGCGCGGGCTCGCGGCCCTGTCGGCGCGGCTCCACGCGGTGCCGGGCAGCGGCGATTCGGCCAATGACGGCCAGGACCGCACCATCGGCGGCGGGGTGCTCGCCGGCGTCACCCGCACCCTGGCTTCGCCTTACTTGCTGAACATCTCGCTGTTCCTGCTGCTGTTCTCGGTCACCTCGACCTTCCTGTATTTCGAGCAGGCGGGCATCGCCAAGCGCAGCTTTCCGGACCGGGGCGCGCAGACCGCCTTCTTCGCGAGCGTCGACCTCGCGGTGAACGTGCTGACGCTGGGCGTGCAGATTTTTCTGACCGGGCGGATCGTGAACCGCCTCGGCGTCGGGCTGACCCTCGCCCTGCTGCCGGCCTTCAGCGTGCTGGGCTTCGCCGCGCTCGCGGTCTCGCCGACCATCGGGGTGATCGTGGCGTTCCAGGTCCTGCGGCGGGCCGGCAACTTCGCCATCGCCCGGCCGGTCCGGGAGGTGCTGTTCACCGTGGTCCCGCGGGAGGACCGCTACAAGGCCAAGAGCTTCATCGACACGGTGGTGTATCGCCTGGGCGATCAGGTGGGGGCATGGTCCTTCACCGGCATCCAGGGGCTCGGGTTCGGCAGCACCGGCATCGCCGGGGCGGCGGTGCCACTGTCCCTGGCATGGCTGATCAACAGCCTCTGGCTCGGCCGGACCCAGGACCGGCGCCGGGCCGCGCAGGATCAGAGCGCCACCGCGATCCCCGGCGACGGGCCGCTCAGCCGCGCCGCCGCGCCCGAACGGTGACGGGCCGCAGGGCGGGACGTATCGCCGCCATCCGCGTCAGGGCACCCAGCGCCAGGGCGCCCGAGAGGGCGGCCGCGACTTCGACAACGACCTGGCTCGTCATGGGAGACCCTCCGAACAGGTGAGGAAAGAATGTCCGCCCGCGGGCTAACGAGCCGTTAACCCGCGGGCGGACATTCGGCCATGTTAAGCTCCGGTTTACCATGAGGCGCGAGGTCTCGGGGTCTGCTCCGCAGGAAGGACGAGACGTCATGACGTGCGAGGCTGCTCCGGACCGACGGCTCTGCGCCCAGACGCTCGTGCTGCTCGCCCTCCTGGCCAGCGCGCCGCTCCCGGCTTGCGCGGAGGAGGCGTTGTTCATCCGCATCCGGCCGCTGCCGGAGGCCGGATCGGACGAGGGCGCGCGCGCCGCCCGGGAGGCCCTCTGGGCGCGCCGGCAGGCCCATGCCCGCGCGATCATCGAAACCGTCTGCACCGGCTGTCTCGGGCCGTGGGAGCCCGCGGCCGAGGTGTCCCCCACTCCGCCCCCGCGCCCCATGCCGGCCAGGATTGCGGACCTTACTGCGCCGGCAGGGCTTGAAACTGATACCGGCTCCGGGGCATCCGGGCCGGCACCCGACTCATCGACTCCCGAGAGGCAACCATGACGCAAGCGCACCCGACCAGCGGCGCCGAGCCCGAAGTCGATTGCCCCGTGAGCCTCGAGGTTCTGGGCGAGGTCTACCGGGCCGACGAGTTCGACCTGCCGATGATCCTCGAGACGATCCCGCCGCTGAAGCGCGCCCAGCTCGCCGCCTACCTTTACGGCAAGAGCCACATGCACAAGCTCGGTCTCAAGGTCGCCCGCTCCTGCGACCGGGAGGACCTGATCCGGGTCGCCGGCGAGATCGGCTCGGTGATCCACGGTCAGGCGCACCTGAAGCCCGCCAAGCCGGTGCCGACGGCCGCGCCAGAGCTGCGCGCAAAAACCCTGCCGGGCCAGAAGAAGGTCAGCCTCGCCGGCGCCCCGGCCAAGCCCGCGATCAGCCTGGGCGGGTCGGCCAAGGTCCGCAATTTCGACTGACTGCGCCGCTTTGGCGCGCGCCTTGCGCGATGATCCCCAGCCGGAGCCGGGCACGCGCGTTGCGTGCGCCCCGGCCTTCGGATAATCGCCCGCGATGAACACCGACCACGACAAGATCCTGATCGTCGATTTCGGCTCTCAGGTGACCCAGCTCATCGCCCGCCGGGTGCGCGAAGAGGGGGTCTACTGCGAGATCGTGCCCTTCACGAAGGCCGAGGCCGCTTTCCGCGAGCAGCGGCCGAAGGGTGTGATCCTCTCCGGCGGCCCCGAATCGGTCACCGTCGAGGCGAGCCCCCGAGCCCCGCAGCTCGTGTTCGATTCGGGCGTTCCGGTGTTCGGCATCTGCTATGGCCAACAGACCATGGCGGCCCAACTCGGCGGCGCGGTCGAGGGCGGCCACCACGCGGAGTTCGGCCGGGCCGAGGTCGAGATCCTGGCCGATTGCCCCCTGTTCCAGGGCGTCTGGCACAAGGGCGAGACCTACCCGGTCTGGATGAGCCACGGCGACCGGGTCACCAAGCTGCCCGACGGTTTCTCCACCGTCGCGATCTCGAAGAATGCTCCCTTCGCGGCCGTGGCCGACGAGGCGCGGCGCTACTACGCGGTGCAGTTCCACCCGGAGGTGGCGCACACGCCGCACGGCGCCCTGCTGATCCGCAACTTCGTGCGCGACATCGCGGGCTGCTCGGGCGACTGGACAATGGGCGCCTACCGCGAGGAGGCAATCGCGAAGATCCGCGAGCAGGTCGGCGCGGAGCGGGTGATCTGCGGCCTGTCCGGCGGCGTCGATTCGGCGGTGGCGGCGGTGCTGATCCACGAGGCGATCGGCGACCAGCTCACCTGCGTATTCGTGGACCACGGGCTGCTGCGGCTGGGCGAAGCCGAGCAGGTCGTGGCCCTGTTCCGCGACCACTACAACATCCCGCTGGTCCACGTGGAAGCCAGCGGGATGTTCCTGTCCGCCCTGGAGGGCGTGAGCGACCCGGAAATCAAAAGGAAGACCATCGGCCGCCTGTTCATCGATGTCTTCGAGGCCGAGTCCAAGAAGATCGGCGGCGCCGCTTTCCTGGCGCAGGGCACGCTCTACCCGGACGTGATCGAGAGCGTCTCGTTCACCGGCGGGCCCTCCGTGACGATCAAGAGCCACCACAATGTCGGCGGCCTGCCCGAACGCATGAACATGAAGCTCGTGGAGCCGCTCCGCGAGCTGTTCAAGGACGAGGTCAGGGTGCTCGGCAAGGAACTCGGCCTGCCCGACGGCTTCGTCGGCCGCCATCCGTTCCCGGGGCCGGGCCTAGCGATCCGCTGTCCCGGCACGATCACCGCTGAGAAGCTCGACGCCCTGCGCAAGGCGGACGCGATCTACCTCGACGAGATCCGGAAGGCCGGACTCTACGACACGATCTGGCAGGCCTTCGCGGTGATCCTGCCGGTGAAGACCGTTGGCGTGATGGGCGACGGCCGGACTTACGACCACGTCTGTGCGCTGCGCGCCGTCACCTCGGTGGACGGCATGACGGCCGACTTCTACCCGTTCGACATGGCCTTCCTCGGGCGGGTCGCGACCCGCATCATCAACGAGGTGAAGGGCATCAACCGGGTGACCTACGACATCACCTCCAAGCCGCCCGGCACGATTGAATGGGAGTGAGGCTGGGCTGACGGCCGGACAGTTCTGCGCGGCAGAGAAATCCGCGCCGTCGGACAGGTTCGATCGGTTTCGAGGCGCACCCTCGCATCCGCCTCTCGGCTGCGGAAGATCCCGGGATGATGGAGCGATTCCCCACGATCGATTCGGTACCGTAGGCAAACCGGCATTCGGGACTGTCGGCCGCCACGCGGTGCCCGCTGCGGCCGGCGCTCTCCGCCGGGAATGCCGCGACGGGGGTCAGCCCACCGCGCGGGAGGCCTCCCGAACCTGACGGGTGGCCCGGTCGACCTGCTCGCTCGCCTGGGCGATCGTGTCCATGCCGACAGCGATGGTCGACACGCCTTGAGAGGCTGTCTGCATGCTGGCGGACATCTCCCGTGTGACCGCGGACTGCTCCTCCACCGCCGCGGCGATGGTGGACGACACCTCGTTCAGCGTCAGGATCGTGCCCCGGATGCCATCGATCGCGTCGGCGGCTTCCCGCGTCGCCGACTGGGTCGCGATGATCTGTCCGCGGATCTGATGCGTGGCCCGCCCGGTCTGCTCGGCAAGGGTCTTCACTTCTGCAGCGACCACCGCGAAGCCGCGGCCCGCCGTACCGGCCCGGGCCGCCTCGATGGTCGCATTCAAGGCCAACAGGTTCGTCTGCGCCGCGATGCCGGAGATGAGCCCGACAACGGCGCCGATCTGGGTGGCTTGATCGCTCAGGCCCGCCACGATGCTGCCGGTGCGCTGGGCCTGCTCGACGGCCCGGCCGGCGACATCCGCCGCGTGGCTCACCTGCTGGCTGATCTCGGCCACCGAGCCCGAGAGCTGCTCCGCACCAGACGCCACGGCCTGGATATCGGAGGAGACCCGGCTGACCGTGTCGGCCGCCGCACCGGTCTGCCGCGTCACGTCCTCGACCGCCCGTCCGATCGCGTCGAGATCCGCGCCGATCGCCCGCTGGAGCTCGGCCCGGCGCTGGCGCTCGTAAACCTGGGCGGTGATGTCGGTGGCGAACTTCACGACCTTGACCGGCCGTCCGCGGCCGTCCTTGATCGGGTTGTAGGTCGCCTGGATCCAGATCTCGCGGCCGCCCTTGCCGATGCGCCTGTATTCCGCGGACTGATACTCGCCGCGGGCGAGCGCCGCCCAGAAGGCGCGATAGGCCTCGCTGGAGCGCTCCTCGTGGCTCACGAACAGGCCATGGTGGCTGCCAACGATCTCGTCGAGCCGGTAACCCACCGCGTCGAGGAAGTTCTGGTTGGCGCTCAGGATCGTGCCATCGAGGGTGAAGGCGATCACCGCCTGCGAGTGGTGCAGGGCCGCGATCTGCCCGTCGAGGTCGAGGGCGTGCAGCTTCTGCGCCGTGATATCGGTGGCGAACTTGACGATCTTGACCGGTCTTCCGGCCCGGTCGAGCACCGGGTTGTATGAGGCCTGGATCCAGACCTCGCGACCGTCCTTGCCGATTCGCCTGTACTCGGCCGTTTCGAACGCGCCGCGCCGCAGCCTTTCCCAGAACAGCCGGTACTCCTCGCTCGCGTGCTCGGCCGGATCGACGAACAGGCTGTGATGGCGGCCGCGGATCTCCTCGAACGTGTAGCCCATCGTCGACAGGAAATTCGGGTTCGCGTCCAGAATGACGCCGTCCAGCGCGAACTCGATCGTGGCCAGAGAGCGGCTAAGGGCCGCAAGTTTGCCCCTCTGGTCTCGTCCGCCCTTCAGGCGATTCAACATCGTTTTCTCCGGAAGTTCGGGCAGTTGTGCGCGGCGATTGGCCTGATCGCGCTGCTGAATCGGCAGCCCGGTTAAACGGGGTCTAAGGCGGCTGCCTTGATCGAGTGTTAAGACGCAGAACCCATCGAGACGCGCGAAGAAATAGGCTTCGTCACCATCACGTCTCCGGCTAGAATCTGACCACACGCAGGAGTTGAACGAAAACGTTACAAAGTCGCACCTGAAAACATCCATCGTTAATCGTGAGCCACGACGCATAGCGAATGGAGCGGTCTCAATGTGTAGCTTGAATTCTACGTGTTGGAGCGACTTTCCCCAGCTCCAGGTGGATTTCACATCGTTGACGTTGCAGGATGCAGCGTCATCGGCTGTGCAGCCGGCGAGGCGTGGACGGCCGAAGCGCCGTTCGGGTCCGATACGGACCGGCCTGGAAATGACGAGTTCCCGCTCGGCCACCCGCTTTCACGATACGCCCTGTCGGTGGTCACCGGCTGCCCGCCGATCCGCGTGCGCGCCCGACATCATCACGTAGAATTGCGCATGGCGCCTCGGCGCGATTGAGCCACTCAGTCGGCGATGCGAATAGCTCGGGCCCAGGTTTCGCCCCAAAAATGCGAACCTCACCGCGCACCTTGCGGATGTGCCCGGCGGGCGGTCCTTGGATGTCACGCTCCGATCGCGACCGCCCGACCTCCCGGTGGAGAGAATCGATCTCGGCCCGCTCTGGCCGTCGACGACCGAGGCCGGAGAACGCATGCTGGCGATCCGGAAGAACCCGCTGACCCGCCGGCCCTGGCCCGGCTCCCGGAACAGTCGGATCGCCTCGGCCCTACGCACGTGCACACCGGCGCCGCGTCGTCCCGCACATCCGGTTCCGTCGTCGCGTCCCAACCGGATTTTCGTAATGACGGAAGGCCGCCAATTCTCTCATAACTCACGATTGTCGGGATGGAGATCAGGCCTGCCTTGGCCTAGGCTGAATGGACGCCAAGTGCTCCTAAGAAGCTGCGGCGTTGGAGGAAACGCATGACGCCGTACATCGCCCGCACCGCGGTCCTATGCCTCGCGCTGATCGGCATGCCGGCCCTGGCCCAGACTCCGGAGCCGCCGAAGCCGTCGGGGCCGCCACAGGCGCCGGCAGGCGGAACGCCGGAGAAGATCCCGTTCGGCCTGCCCTACGGCGCGCCGATCACCTACGACCAAGCGAAAACAATCCTGGCCGCCGCGGAAGGGGAAGCGAGAAAGCGGGGTTGGCCCATGAACATCGCTGTCGTCGACACCCACGGCGAACTCGTCCATTTCGCTCGCCTGGACGGCGCGCAGCTTGCGTCGATCCGCATCTCTCAGAACAAGGCGCGCACGGCCGCGCGTTGGCGTCGGGAGAGCCGTGTGTTCTTCAACTTCTACGCCGCCGGTTCGACCTACTACGGCACCCTGGATCCCGATCTGGCGGCTTCGCCCGGCGGGATCCCTCTGGTCGTCGATGGTAAGGTCATCGGCGCGATCGGCTGCTCGGGCGGCACCGGAGATCAGGACGCGCTGATCTGCCAGACGGGAGCCGACGCGTTGAAATAGGTCGGACGCGGGGGACACGGCTGGATCGAGCGGTTTTCACCCGACCTTACGTCTGTCGGACCGCGAGATTCGGGCCCGGAAGCTGGGCAATATCACTCAGCTTTTTTCGGTACACAGGACTTCGCGGCCGGCAGGAAACAAAACCGGATCCCGGTGCAGGCCCGCGAAGTCTTCGGCACTTTCACGCGGGTGATAGAAACGGGATTCTGATCGCATCACCCTCTGGCTCGCCCTTCGATGCCGCTCTGCCTCGGCAGCGTGTCCTCCCTGCGCCCCGCTGGCGCGAGCGTCCCGCTACCCCGGCTCATCCTACGCGGTCGCGTTCGCGCCGGACGTGGTGCGGTTTTCAAGCGTGACAGGGACGCTGCCTCCCGAACCACCCGGAGCCTGAACCCGATGCTGCGGGCGCCTTCTCGGCCGCGCTCGTCGGCGCAGTTCCGTCGGTCCCGTCAGATCGATGGTGGCTGTCCCCGAGCGCTTTCGCGGGCGTGCCGGGATCACCCCAGGCCGGGCCGCCACCAGCCGGTTGTCAGACCTTGTCGGTGAAGCGCACGGCGCAGCCCGCATGAGCGGCGACCAGTTGCGCACCCCGGTCCCGACCGAGCACCATGCAGGCGGTGGACAGGCCGTCCGCGAGGAGCCCGGTCGGGGCCGTGACGGTCACCGCGGACAGGCCGCCAGGCGAATGGCCGGTAGACGGGTCGAAGATGTGGTGGTCGACCCTGTCGTCCGAGAAACTCATGTTGTAGTCGCCCGAGGTGGCTGCGAAGCCGGTGAATGGGGCAATCACGTCGGCGAGCCGGCCCGGATCGCGCGGATCGGCGAGGCCGAGGCGCCAGGGAGCGCCGTCGGGATGCGCCCCCACCGCACCGAACTCGCCGGTATCCACGAAGGCGTCGGCGATGCCGCGGCCACGGAGCGCGGCCATTACCCGGTCGGCGGCGTAGCCCTGGATCAGGGCGTTCAGCGTCAGCGCGGTTCCCGGCACCAGGAGGATCCGGTCGGGTTCGAGCCGCACCCGGCGCCAGCCGACCCGATCGATGGCAGCGCGGAGTGCGTCGGCCGCGGGGCGCGCGCTCCGAGCCGCTGCGCTCGACCAGACCGGCCAGAGCGGCTGCACCGTCGGGTCGAAGGCGCCGTCGGTCTCGGCCGCCAGGGTGAGGGCGAAGCGCAACAGCGCGACGAGGTGCGGATCGGGCGCCGCGAGGCTGCCCTCGCGGTTGAGCTGCGCCAGGGCGCTGTCGGTGCGGAACAGGCTCGCGGCGGCCTCGACCGCGTGCATCGCCGCGAACCCGTCCGTGAGGGCAGCCTCGATCGTCGCCGGGTCGCGGCCGGCGGCTGTCAGCGCCACCGTGGTCCCGAAGGCGACGCCCGCCCGCGTCCGGATCGCCAGCCCCCGCGAGGCGGCTGCCGCTCGGAAGGCCGCGATCCCGCCGAGCCCGGCAGCAGCAGCCAAGCCCGCCACGCCGAGGACGACGCGGCGGCGGGCGGGTCGCTTCAGGTTCCGAAGGGTCATGTGACCGCCATCGGGTGCGGCGCGCTCCGGCGCTTCCGCTTGCGGTCCACGACCTGCGGCACGCATTGCGCCGGATCGTGGATGATCGTGACGCAGTCCATGCACTGGAAGCACTCGGGATAGTCGATCCGGCCCGAGGGCGCGATGGCACCGTAGCGGCAGCGGACCTTGCAGAGCTGGCAGGGCGAGCCGCACTCGGCCCGGCGCGGGATCCAGTCGAGGACCCGCAGGCGCCCGACGAGGGCGAGGCTCGCGCCGAGCGGGCACAGATAGCGGCAGAACCCCTTGTAGACGAACAGGTTGAGGACGAGCAGCCCGGCCGCGTAGGCGACGAACGGCCCGCTGCGCACGAAAGAGAGGGTGATGGCCGTCTTGAACGGCTCGACCTCGGAGAGGCTGTCGGCGAGCGGCGATCCCGCCGCGGCTGCACCGAGGATGCCGGCGAGCACGCCATACTTCAGCTGCCGCAGCGCCCGGTCGAGGCCGGCCGGAACCGTAACCTGCCGGATGCGCAGGGGCCGGGCGAGCAGCGCCACGAACTCCTGCAGGGCGCCGAAGGGGCAGAGCCAGCCGCAGAAGGTACCGCGCCCCCAGACCAGCAGGGTGGCGAGCGCGAAGGCCCAGAGCACCAGGGACGGCGGGTCGTAGAGCAGGAAGGCGAGATCGTGGGTCGTGGTCGCCGCGCGCACGAGGCCGACGAGGGTCACGATCGAGAGCTGTGCCTGCGCGGACCAGCCGACGAAGCCGAGCGTCAGCGCCAAGAAGGCAAGGCGGAACGCCGCGAAGGCGCGCCGATGGGCCACGAGCCCGCGCTGGCGCGCCAACACCGGCACCAGGATCGCCAGCATCAGACCGATCGCCGCAAGTTCCGGGGCTCGAGCCCGCCACGGATCGGTCCAGCTCGGGCCGTCATCCGGCTTGGCCCGGGTGAACAGGTCCGCGGGGAGGGCGGTCTCCACTGGGAACGTCCGGGCGATCTTTTCCGACAGGATCTGCCCGCGCTCGCGCACGATCGTCTCGGCCAGCACCCAGGGCGCTGACGGGTCGAAGCCGGCGGCTTGGTCGATCCGCAGGATCGACCAGTTCCCCGGCGGCAGCCCCTCGGCCAGACCGGCGTCGCGGCGCTCCACCGCCATGTCGCGGGCGCCGACGATCAGGCCGCTCTGGCTGACGGCCAGCCGGTCCGGGACCGCGCCGAGCACGAAGCGCTCGCCGACCGGATTCTCCGGCGCGTCGGCCGGTCCGGTGCTCAGCACCATCACGGCGTGGTTGTCGGGACCGAGTTCCCGCATCAGCGCGTCGAACCGCGCCTGCCCGAGCAGGTTGCGGCCGATCGTCGGCACGTTGAGATAGGCCACGTACAGGTCGGTCAGCACCGCATCCGCGGCGCCTTCACCGGACTCCGCGACACCGCTCCCCTTGAAGGCGACAGCGGCCTGGGCGTTCGTGACGGTCAGCCGCTTCACCCAACCGCGGGCGAGGAGGTCGGGCAGGCCGAGCGGCTCGTAGAGGCCGGGCTTGGCCTGGACCGACAGGCCGACATTGGCCGCCCCGAAGCCGAGCTTCCCGCGGGCCACCACCAGCGCTGAGGCCAGGATCGACTGGTTGATCACCCGGGTCGAGGCCGTGGCCATCGAGATCCCGTCGACGGTGGTCTGCGGCGGGGCGCCGGCCGCCCGGGCATTCGGCCGGCCGACCCGGATCGCCTGCTTGGCCGAGAGGCCGGCATATTGCTCGACGAAGGCGAAGAGCGGCTCGGAGCCGAGCCCCTCCAGGAACACCGGCTCCCGGTGCGCGATCACTTTGACGTCCCGGAAGGTGCCGTCGGGCGCCAGCGCGATCAGCAGGTCGGGCGGCGTGCCGCCGAATCCGGGGATCGGCGCGAGGTCCACCGATTCGAACGCGTAGGCGAACACCTCGTAGGCGCCGGCCTGCTGTTTCAGGATCGGCCAGACCGGAAGCGCGCCGTCCTTCTCGCCGACCACGAGGGGCGGCGGGAAGTGACTTTCCAGCGCCGCGCGATCGAGCTGGCCGGCGCTGGCGGGGAGGATCGCGAGGAGGAACGCGAGCAGGGCGAGGCAGAGCGGGCAGGCGCGTGTCGCCCACCAACCCCCGCGGGGGAGGGGGGAGGGCAGGTGCGCGTCGGCTCTGGGCTGGTCACCCTGTCGAAGCGTGAACGATCCGGCACGCGCTGTGTGGAACCGCAAAGCGGCAGTTCGAGACTGGGAGGGCGCCAGGCCACGGTCCCAAAAGATCACGGCGCCGCCCCGGCGGCGCGCCCGTCCGGAACCTTTGCGTCGGGAATCGGCCGGGCGGCGACGCCCCAGGGGAATCGGCCGACCTTGACGGTCCGGATCGGCCTGCCGGTCCCGGTGTCGATCACCGTCACATCGCCCGAGACGCCGTTGGTGGTGAACAGCCGCGTGCCGGCGGCGTTGAGCGCGAGCTGCCAGACCCGGCGCCCGACCAGGATGTAGCTCTCGACCTTGAAGGTCTGGGTATCGACCACCGCGACCCGGTCAGACGGCCCGAGCGCTACGAAGGCGTGGCGTCCATCCTTCGCGAGCTGGATGCCCACCGGCTGGATCCGGTCGGCCGCAATGCCCTTCAAGGCGAACCCGATCGTCTCGATCACCTTGCGGGTGGCGACGTCGATCACCGCGACCGTGCCGCCGATCTCCGACGAGACCCAGAGCCGAGTGCCATCCGCCGAGAAGGTGGCGTAGCGCGGACGCTGACCGACCGGGGTGGCATCGACCGCCTCGAGGCCCTTCGTGTCGATCCAATGGACCATGTTGGTGGTCTCGGAGGTGGTCACGGCGGTGCGGCCATCCGGGCTCACCGCCACGCCCTCCGGCTCGATGCCGACATCGATCTGCGCCAGCACCTTGCGGGTCTGGGCGTCGACCACCGTGGTGGTGGCGTTCTCCTCGTTGGCGATGAACAGGGTGCGGCCATCGGGGGCGAGCGCGAACTGCTCCGGATCCTCCCCGGAGGGCAGGTCATGGCGCACTTGGCCGGTCTCCGGGTCGATCACCTGAACGGCGTCGGAATCGCTGGCGCAGACGTAGAGCGCGCGGCCGTCCTTCGAGAAGGTCACCCCCCGCGGGCGCCGCCCCACCGGGAAGATGCGCAGCACCTCAAGGCTGTCGCCGTCGATCACAGAGACGGTGTTGTCGCGCTCGTTCGAGACAAAGACTTCCTCCGCCCGCGCGGGCAGGACCGTGGCGAGCGCGAGCGCGAGGGCCGCGAGCCGGTTCATGGCGAGCGTCCGGAAAAGGCCCGGCAGGCGCTCTCGGGCTCGTCGAGGCCCAGCGTGTCGAGTTCCGTCCGGTGATGGAGGAAGCCCTCGATCGGGGCGGTGGCGGTCACGGCCCCGGGCCACAGCAGGAAGACCGGCTGGCGCAGCTGCCCATCCCAGGCGCGGAAGCTCAGCGGCCGGCCCTTGAAGCCGCCGACCTCGAAGGTCGCGGCGGTCAGGCTGGCGCGCACCGCCTCGGGAACGGCGCTGCGCGCCTGCACGGCCGCCTCGCCGATGGCGTGCACGGCCATCCAGCCGGCCCAATCGACCGGCCGCATCGCCCGGCCGGCGAGCTTCCGGAACCGCCCCTGGAGCTGCACCGCGGCCCAGGCCTCCACGGGCCGCCCCCAGGCTGCGGGGGAAAGGCCCTGCGTGCCGACGACCGGGCGCGGCGCGGCGGAGTTGTAGTTCAGGCTCGCCCCGAACGCGCCGGCCTCGTCGGCCACCGCCACCACGTCGTGCTCGGCGCCGCGGGTCGGGATGGCGAATTCGCGCAAGGCGGTGTCGCGCACGTCGCCGCCCCTGGGGTCGTAGGCGGCCTCGGCCACGATCCTTGCCCCGAACTTCTTCGCGCTCCGCTTCAGGGCCTCGGCGTAGAGCCCGTCCCCGGGCGCCGGTCCCGTGACCAGAAGGATGCGGGACCAGCGCTTGAACGCGAGGAACTGGACCAGCGCGTCGGCCAGCATCGCCCGCGACGGCAGGATGTGCAGGAGGTTCTTCCGGCACTCGGCATCGCGCAGCCGCGTGTCCGGCGCCCCGATGTTGAGGAGAACACTTTCCCGGGCCTCCGGCAGGTCGGCGAGCGCCAGCACGTCCGCGGCCGGCGCGTTGATCACCACGAAGTGCCGATCGGCCAGGTCCCGGAACGCCGCGCGGATGTCGTCGCCGGGCGCGACCACCTTCGCGTCGAGGCTGAAGCCCAGCCCGATGAAGCGGCCGGTGGCGCTCGAATCCTTCAGCCCGAGTTCGGCGCCCCTGGCACCCTCGTCGTCGGGGATCGGATCCTCGTTGTTGAGCGGCACCGGCCGCTCGACCCGCCGTTCCAGGTAGTGGATCGCCAGCGGCGGCCCGAGAGCCGGCGTCGCGGCCTCGGCGAGGCCAGGCATCAGGCCGGGAAGGGCGAGCAGGGCGGCCGCGCAGAGTCCGGCGGAGACGGGCCGGCGGCTCAGTGCGTCTCCTCGCGCGCCGAACGCCGCCATTCTCGCTCGTCTCCCCCGCCCAGCATCATGCCGTCCTTTGGGGAACATTACGGCCGGAACAGAGACTGCCGATATTGGACCAAGGTGCACATGGCTAACGTGCTGCAGTGCGGCGCAAGTCATTTGGCAATCTTCGACCGGCTTTTCGTACCAAAGCACAATGGGTCGAAGCGCCGACACTTGCTAACCGTCCTGAAAGAAGATGGGAGGCGGCGGATGCGCAGGATCAAGACGGCGGCGAGCGGGGCGCTCGTGGCCCTGGGGTTCGCGCTGGCGGCCGGCAGCGCACTGGGCCACGGCGATGTCCAGCCGCAGCCGGTCAAGACGGACGGGTTGAAGCCGCTTGGCGCCGAGTGGGTCGCCGAGAACCCCTACAAGGGCGACGCACACGCCATCCAGATCGGCGCCTCCGGGTTCAACCAGAACTGCGCCCGCTGCCACGGCCTGGAGATGATCTCCGGCGGCCTCGCCCCGGACCTGCGCTACCTGCCCCAGGGCAAGGAGGGTGATGAGTATTTCGTGGAGCGCATGCGCCACGGTGCCGTGATCAACGGCGTGACCAAGATGCCGGTCTTCGAGGGTCTGATCTCCCAGGAGGGCCTCTGGGCAATCCGTAGCTACATCGAGTCGAAACATGAGGAATAGGGCGCGAGCCGTGCAGCGGCGGCGGGTCGCCTTGGCCGCCTGCGGCCTGATCCTGGCGGCCCGGTTCCAGCCGGAAGCCGCCGCGCGGCCCCTCGACCAGGTCATGGCCGACGGGACGCTGCGGGTGGCGGTCTACGGCGACAACGCGCCGTTCTCCGAGGACGAGAAGGGCCGGCCAAACGGCATCGACGCGGATCTCGCCCGCGCCATCGCCGAGAAGCTCAAGGTGAAGCTCGACCTGCGCGTCGTCGACGCGGGCGAGAATGTCGACGGCGACTTACGGCTGAACCTCTGGCGGGGCGATCTCGCGGGCACGCCGCTGGCCGACCTGATGCTGCATGTGCCCACCGACCGGCAACTCGCCCTGCGCAACGACCAGGTGTTCTTCACCGCGCCGTATTTCGATCAGGAGATCGCCTTCGCGTACCGGAAGGACGTGATGGAGGGTCTCGACCGGCTCGACGACATCGGCGACAGGACCGTCGCGGTCGAGGGCGCCAGTGCGGCCGACCTGATGCTGCTCACCGCCCAGGGCGGCCGCTTCCGCGCGGGCCTGAAGCACTACAAGAGCTTCGATGCAGCGGCGCAGGCCTATCTCGCCGGGGAGGCGCCGATCCTGGCCGGCACCCGCGCGGCGATCGAGGCCGCCCTGTTCGCCGCCAAGGCACCCCGGGACGACAATCCGATCGGGACGGTCCCGTCTCAGGGGCTGGTCAAGGCCCGCTGGGAGATCGGTGGCGCGGTGAAAACCGACTCGCGCGATCTCGCCTACGCGGTGGCGGACGCGATCACGGCTCTAAACGCGGAAGGGCGCATGAAGGCGATCTGCGAGACCTACGGCGTCACCTACACGCCGCCGAAGGGATACTGACCCCGGCGTATCCGACCGATCACGCACCGGCCGGATACGGCAAAACCGGCGGACCGATCTCGACAGATTGGGCCGCTTGCTACGTTTTATCTATCGAATACACGTAATCATTCGGCAAATTTCGCATACACATTGGACCAATTGCCAATAAGACTTTCCTGAGAAGCCTCTTACGTTGACGTCCAAGGGGGCGCGCCCTGCGACTCGTGCGGTCCGCGCTAAGCCCCGGAAGCTCCGGCCGGACGGACCGGAGACGATCACGGAGGACACGTCATGAGAATGCGGACCCGGTTCCTCGGCGCTGTGGGCATCGCCGCCCTCGTGGCGGGCGGCGCGATCCCGGCGCTTGCCGAGGGCGTCAGCGAGCAGGACATCATCAACGACGCCAAGACGCCGGGCGACGTCGTGACATACGGCCTCGGCCCCCAGGCCCAGCGCTTCAGCCCGCTCAAGACGCTCAACCGCGACAACATCAAGGGTCTCGTGCCCGCATGGTCGTTCTCGTTCGGCGGCGAGAAGCAGCGCGGCCAGGAGAGCCAGGCGCTGGTCAAGGACGGCGTGATTTACGTCACCGGCTCGTATTCGCGCATGTACGCGATCGATTCCCACACCGGCGAGAAGAAGTGGGAATACGATGCCCGCCTGCCGGAGGGCATCCTGCCCTGCTGCGACGTGGTGAACCGCGGCGCCGCGCTCTACAAGGACAACGTCTATTTCGGCACGCTCGATGCCAAGCTCGTCGCCCTGAACACCAAGACCGGCAAGGTGGTCTGGCGCAAGGACATCGACGACTTCAAGGCCGGCTACAGCTACACCGCCGCCCCGATCATCGTGAAGGGCAAGATCATCACCGGCGTGTCCGGCGGCGAGTTCGGCGTGGTCGGGCGGATCGAGGCGCGCGACGCCGAGACCGGCGAGATCGTCTGGAAGCGGCCCGTCATCGAGGGCCACATGGGCGAGTTGAACGGCAAGCCCTCGACCATGACCGGCAAGGTCAACGAATCCTGGCCGGGCGACATGTGGAAGTTCGGCGGGGGGGCGACCTGGCTCGGCGGCACCTACGATCCGGAGACCAACCTGATCTATTTCGGCACCGGCAATCCCGGTCCCTGGAACTCGTGGCTGCGGCCCGGCGACAACAAGTGGTCGGCCTCACGCCTCGCACTGAACCCCGATAACGGCGAGATCGTCTGGGGCTTCCAGACGACGCCGCACGACGGATGGGATTTCGACGGCGTCAACGAGTTCGTGCCGTTCGACATGCAGAAGGACGGCAAGACCGTCAAAGCCGGCGGCACCGCCGACCGCAACGGCTTCTTCTACGTCCTCGACCGCACCAACGGGAAGTTCATCTCGGCCACGCCGTTCGTCGAGAAGATCAACTGGGCCAAGGGCATCGATAAGGACGGCCGCCCGATCTACAACCCAGAGAACCGTCCCGGCGACCCGAGCCAGGCGAATGCCGACGACAAGAAGGGCAAGTCCGTGTTCGCGGTGCCAAGCTTCCTCGGCGGCAAGAACTGGATGCCGATCGGCTACAGCCCCGACACCAAGCTGTTCTACGTGCCCTCCAACGAGTGGGGCATGGACATCTGGAACGAGCCGGTGAACTACAAGAAGGGCGCGGCCTATCTCGGCGCGGGCTTCACCATCAAGCCGGTCTTCGACGACCATATCGGCTCGCTCAAGGCGATCGACCCGGCCAGCGGCAAGGTCGTCTGGGAGTACAAGAACAAGGCACCGCTCTGGGCCGGCGTGCTGACGACGGCGGGCAATCTGGTCTTCACCGGGACGCCCGAGGGCTTCCTGAAGGCCTTCGACGCCAAGACCGGCGAGGAAGTCTGGAAGTTCCAGGTCGGCACCGGCGTCGTGTCCTCGCCGATTACCTGGGAGCAGGACGGCGAGCAGTGGGTCGGCGTTGCGGCCGGCTGGGGCGGCGCGGTGCCGCTGTGGGGCGGCGAGGTCGCCAAGTCCACCGCCGGCATCAACCAGGGCGGCAGCTTCTGGGCATTCAAGCTGCCGAAGACCGTCGCGTCGCGCTGACGCGCCGTCGCGCGGGCTGCGGACCGGACAGCGCCGCAGCCCGCCCAGCCTCCGGATGCTCCCGGGCATCCAAAGCGACAGCGCGCCGGAACCGGATCTCCGGGCCGGCGCGCTCAGGCCTCGGGACGCGCGCGGTCCTCTCAACACCCGCTTGCGCCCCGAGGCCGCATCGATCAACCTCGCATTCCCGGCGCGCGGCGTCGGCCCGCGACATCCGGCGGGTCCCGTGCGAGGATCTCGAGCGAGGTATCGCGCGTCCCGTGCATCTCCTGATCGTCGACGACCACCCGCTGTTCCGCGATGCCCTCGCGGCCACGATCCGCCTCGCGCATCCGGACGCCGTGCTGCACGAGGCCGACGGGATCGAGCCGGCCTGCGCGGTGCTGGCTGAGAACCGGAGCATCGACCTGACGCTCCTGGACCTGTCCATGCGCGGGGTGACCGGCTTCGACGGCCTGATCACGATCCGGGCCCGCTTCCCGCGCGTCCCGATCCTGATCGTGTCGGGCCACGAGGACCCGCGCATCGTCCGCGAGGCCCTGCAGCACGGCGCCGCCGGCTTCGTGCCCAAGGCGATGGACAAGGCCACCCTGACCCGGGCGATCACCGAGGTGCTGAGCGGCGCGCTGTTCCTGCCGCCCGGACTTGCTGAGGCGAGCGCGCCGGCGTCGCACGCGAAGAAGCCGCCGCTTGCCGAGCGCCTGGCCCGGCTCACGCCGCAGCAGCTGCGGGTCCTTATGATGATCCGCCAGGGCAAGCTGAACAAGCAGATCGCGCACGAGCTTCAGGTCGGCGATTCGACCGTGAAGGCCCATGTCTCGGAGATCCTGCGCAAGCTCGAGGTCATCAGCCGGACCCAGATCGTGATCGATACGGCGTCCCTCGACTTCGACCAGATCCACAACACCCATCCGGCCTGACAGCCGCACAGGCACGCCCGGGCGCAGGCCGGCGCGGCTGCGCGCTCGTCTCTCCACGGCGGACGGCGCCCGACCCTGCGCTTCGCGATGCCGCCCTCTCCCGGCAGGGGAGGGGGAACGCGTTTCAGCCGCCGAGGCCGCCGACGCAGAGGTACTTGGTGTTCAGGTAATCCTCGATGCCCTGGTAGGAGCCCTCGCGGCCGAGGCCCGATTCCTTGACGCCGCCGAAGGGCGCCACCTCCGTGGTGATGATCCCTTCGTTGATCCCCACCATGCCGTATTCCAGCGCCTCGGCGACCCGGAAGGTCCGGCCCAGGTCGCGGGTGTAGAAGTAGCAGGCGAGCCCGTATTCGGTGGCGTTGGCCATGCGGATCGCCTCCGCCTCGTCGCGGAAGCGGAACAGGGGCGCCAGCGGCCCGAAGGTCTCCTCGCGGGCCACCGCCATGTCGGGGGTCGCGTTCGCGATCACGGTGGGCTCGAAGAACTGGCCGCCCAGCGCGTGGCGGTGCCCGCCCGCGACGACCCGGCCGCCCTTCTCGAGCGCGTCGCGGATATGGGCCTCCGTCTTCTCCACAGCGGCCATGTCGATCAGCGGGCCCTGTGCGACACCCTCTTCGATGCCGTTGCCGACCTTCAGCCGGTTGGCCGCCGCGGCCATCTTGTCGGCGAAAGCGTCGTAGATCCCGTCCTGAACCAGAAAGCGGTTGGTGCAGATGCAGGTCTGGCCGGAATTCCGGAACTTGGCGAGCATCGCGCCCGCCACAGCCCGGTCGAGGTCGGCATCGTCGAACACGATGAACGGCGCGTTGCCGCCCAGCTCCATCGAGACCTTCTTCACCGTGCGAGCGGCCTGCTCCAGGAGCACCTTGCCGACTTCGGTGGAGCCCGTGAAGGTGATCTTCTTGACCAGCGGGTTGCCGGTCATCTCCCCGCCGATGGCCCGGGCCGATCCGGTGAGGATGCTGACCACGCCGGCCGGGAACCCGGCTCGCTCGCAGAGCACGCCCCAGACGAGGCCGGAGAGGGGGGTCTGCGAGGCCGGCTTGATCACGATCGGGCAGCCCGCCGCGAGCGCGGGGGCGATCTTGCGGGCGATCATGGAGGAGGGGAAGTTCCACGGCGTGATCGCCGCGACCACGCCAACGGGCTCCTTGGTCACCAGGATCTTGCGGTCGCCCCAGGGGGAGGGGATCACGTCGCCGTAGACGCGCCGGGCCTCCTCGGCGAACCAAAGCACGTAGGCTGCCGACATCGCGACCTCGCCGCGGGATTCGGTGAGCGACTTGCCCTGCTCGGCGGTGAGGATCTGCGCGAGATCCTCCTGGTTCTCGGTGACCAGCGCGGCGAGCTTGCGCAGCAGCACGGCCCGGTCAGAGGCGGTCCTGGCGCGCCAGGCCGGGTAGGCCGCGTGCGCCGCCTGGATCGCCCGGCGGGTTTCCTCGGCGCCGGCATTCGGCACCCGGGCGATCACCGCGCCGGTGGCGGGATTGGCGACGTCGATGGTGCCGGACCCGGCCTTCGACCATTCGCCACCGATCAGGCAGGATTCGACCAGGAGGGTGCGATCCGTCAGGGAGAGGCGGTCGGGTTCAGGCATTCAACGGTTCCTTGGGCGGTTCAGGCCTGTCGGGCAGGGACTGGGCGGGCCGGGGCTTGAGAGGCACGCTCTGGGCCGTATTCCTCGCCTGCGCCTCGGCCTTTGTCTCGAACACATGGGGGGCCAGATCGCGGCTCGCCAACGAGGCCCCGAGTTTCAAGCGCAGGAATGCGCTCGTGGTGTAGCGCGATGCGGTCTCGTAGTACCGGTTCTCCAGGTAGGCGATCGCCGAGAAATAGGCGTCGCTCACGGTCGGATCGATCTCGAAGCCGTCGTAATTCGCAATCAGGTGGACCTTGCGGCCGATCTCCTGGCAGGCCCGCTCGTACTCACGCCGCACCAGCTCGACGTCGTCGATGGTGCGGACCTGGAAACCTTCGAGGTTCGAGAACAGGATATTGCGCTCCGGATCGTAGCTGATCCGCTCGGACAGCGAGAGACCGAGGAGCCACGGCTCCAGCCCCATCACGGCCTCCCGGAACAGGCGCGGGTCCATCGGCTTCGGATCCTGCACGATCGGCGCAAAGCCCATTTGGCCGAGGATGTCCCGCGCGATGTCGATCCCGGGCGCGACCTCGGCGAGTTCCATGCCGGCCCGGGTCCGGCGGAACACGCAGCGCTCGGTCACATAGAGCACCGGCTGGCCGCGCTCCGCCGCGTAGGCGCCCGAGAAGGTCACTTGCTCGACGGCCGCAATGAATTTCGGCGAGCGGCCTTCGACCAGGATCCGGATTCCGCTCTCATCGACCGCCACCTGCAACCCGTCGGCCGTGAAGGTGCCGGCGAAGACGAGGCTCTTGGCGTTCTGCGAGATGTTGATGAAGCCGCCGGCGCCGGCCAGCCGCTTGCCGAAGCGGCTGACGTTGACGTTCCCCTCGGCGTCGCACTGCGCCAGCCCGAGGCAGGCGAGATCGAGGCCGCCGCCGTCGTAGAAGTCGAATTGCTGATTCTGATGCAGCACAGCCGCCGGATTCAGGGCGGCGCCGAAATCCAGTCCGCCCTGCGGCAGGCCGCCGATCACGCCGGGCTCGGCAGTGAGCGTCAGATACTTCAGCACCCGCTCCTCGGCGGCGACCGCCGCCACCCCCTCGGGCATGCCGATGCCGAGATTGACCACCCCGCCCGGAGGCAACTCGAAGGCGCAGCGCCGGGCGATCACCTTGCGGGCATCGAGGGGGATCGGCGCGATCCTATCCAGGGGCACGCGCTGGCGGCCCGTGAAGGCGTGGTTGTAGGGCGTGCCGTAGGTCTGGCGGTGGTTCTCCGGCTGGCTCAGCACCACGCAGTCCACCAGGATCCCGGGCACCTGCACCTCCCGGGGGGCGAGCGAGCCGGCCTCGGCCAGCCGCTCGACCTGGGCGATCACGAAGCCGCCCGAGTTCTTCGCCGCCATGGCGGCGGCGAGGTTGTCCAGCGTCAGCGCCTCGCGCTCCATGGTGATGTTGCCGGCCGGATCCGCCGTGGTCCCGCGGATCAGTGCGACGTTCACCGGGAACGCCTTGTAGTGGAGCCAGGATTCGCCGCCGAGTTCGACCACGCTGACGAGGTCCTCGTGGGTCACGGCGTTGAGCTTGCCGCCTTCGAGGCGGGGATCCACGAAGGTGCGCAGGCCGACCTTGGTGATGTGCCCGGGCGTGTGGGCGGCGATCTCCCGATAGAGGTGCGAGACCACCCCGAGGGGCAGGTTGTAGGCCTCGATCTGTCCCTCGATCGCCATCCTGGCCAGCTTCGGCACAAGGGCCCAGTGGCCGCCGACGACCCGGCGCACCAGCCCGGGAATCGCCAGCCGGTTGAGGCCGCGCTCCTTGCCGTCGCCCGGCGCCGCCGCGAACATCAGCCCGAGCCCATGCGGACCCTGGCCGGCCTCGAAGCGGCGGGCCAGCGCCAGGATCAGTTCGTCCGGCGTGCCGATGCCGACGAAGCCCGAGACCGCGACCATGTCGCCGTCCTGCAGGATGGCGAGGGCCTCGTCGGCGCTGACGATCTTGTTCTTCAGGCTCGCCATGGCGTGGTCCTCGGAGCCTGAAAGCTGGGATTTATCTTGGTGCCACGCCGTGGCGGGCCTGCCGCTGTCCTCTGAACATCGGGCTCGCGACAGGCACGAAGTCCGGCGGGGGATACGCGTGTCTTCCCTCCCCCTTCTGCGGGGGAGGGCGGAGGGAGATCTCCGGCAAGCCCGCGATCAAAACGTGAACAAGGCCGCCTCCGCCCGGCAAACGCGCACCCAGCGGCTTCCCCGTCGCGGCCCATCGGCCTACCCACGCGCGCCGAGCCAGTCTGCGATGCCGGAGCCCAGCAACCTCTGCGCCTTGCCGCCGACGAAGACCCCGACATGGCCGCCGGGCAGCCCCAGTTCAGTGTAGTCTTCGGTGCCGATCTTGCCCTTGAGAGCCTGGGAGGTCGCCGGTGGGATGATGTGGTCGTCCTGGGCGAAGACGTTGAGCACCGGGCAGGCGATGTGCTTCAGGTCCACCGTGCGGCCCCCCAGAACGAATTCGCTCCGGACGAGCTTGTTGTCCTGGTAGAGGTCCTTGAGCCACTGCTTGGCCGCCTCGCCTGGATGGTCCGGCCGGTCGGCGATCCATTTCTCCATGCGCAGGAAGTTCAGGAACTTCTTCTTGTCGTCCAACGCGTCGAGCAGGTCGAGGTTGTACTTCGTCATGGTGCGCATCGGCGTCATCATCGAGAACACCGAGCCCATGAAAGCGCCGGGGAGCGACCCCTGCGCGTCGATCAGCCGGTCGACGTCCTCGGGCGAGAGGGACCGCGTCCAGACGTTGATGAAGCCGTGGCCGGCCCGGCTCTCGCGCGTGTCGGCATGGAAGTCGATCGGCGTGATGGTCAGCACCATCGCGTTGACGCGCTCGGGGTAGAGCGCCGCATAGCAGGTCGTGAAGACTCCGCCCTCGCAGATCCCGAGCAGGTTGATCCTGTCGCGGCCCGCGGCTGCGCCGATGAACGCGACGCACTCGGCGAGGTAGTCGTCGACGTAATCGTCGATGGTGACGTAACGGTCGGCCCGGCCCGGATTGCCCCAATCGACCACGTAGAGGTCGAGGCCGAGGTTCAGCAGGTTGCGGACGAGCGAGCGGTCCTCCTGCAGGTCTGCCATCGTGTAGCGACCGATCAACCCGTAGACGATCAGCACCGGCGGCAGGCCCTTGCTCGGGGCGAGCGGCCGGTAGCGGTAGAGCGAGACCTTGTCCTGGCTCCAGACCAAGTCCTTCGGCGTGGTGGCGATCTGCACGTCGGCGTCGCGCACGTCCGAGAACAGCTTGGCGCCCTCGCTGATCCGGCGGCCGAGATCGGCGACCTCGGCGAGCATTTCGGCGGGGCTGAGGGCGAGCGGCGCGGCCGGGGCCTTCGGAGCGTCCCTGTCAGCCATGGGCTTCCTCCGCGGTGCGCGCGCCGGCATCGTGCCTCATCGAGGCCCGTGCGGCCGCCCGGCGCTCGCGGCGCAGGGCCCGGACCTCGCGGCGCAGCTCGGTGAGGCTCTTGTGCACGTCGTCGAGTTCGGCCCGGGTCGGCTGCCCGTAGAAGTCCGCCAGGAAGGCCGAGAGGTCCTGCTGGGCGAGCCGCAGGTCGGTGGAGGCCTTCAGGACCGCCCGCTGCGAGGCCAGGAACGCGTCGGAGCGCTGGACCTCCAGCAGCACCGCATTGGCGGTCTCGATCCAGTGGGTCATCATCGCGCGGGCAGAGGCGAAGCCCTCGCCGCGCTCGGCGCGGGTGTTGGCCTCCTGGGCGAAGGTGCCGGCGGCCCGGGTCCAGGCGTCGAGCATCACCGTCTGGTGCTCGCTCTGCGCCCGCCGCAACGTCGCCCAGGCGTTGAGCAGAGCGCCGTAGCGCCGCTCGGTCTGCCACAGGTCGGCGAGTTGCGGGCCCTCGGCCATGCGGGTCAGCACCGCGTCGAACTCGGCCGAGCCGCCGAGCCAGGCCTGCGGATCGAAGATCCGGGCGAGCACGGCCCCGGCGGTCGGATCGGGCGCCCCTGCGCCGCTCTTCAGCGACGCCGTCAGGGTCTGCGACAGGGCGGTGGCCGAGGCCCAGGCCTGGGCCAGGCTGCTCTGCGCGGCGGCCAGCCCGGCGAGATCGGCCTGCGGGAAGGATGGCCAGCTGGCGCCCGGAGCGAGAATGCCCGCGCCGGCGCGAGCCCAGAACTCGCCCATCGCCTTGAACGCGTCGAACTGATCCATGACGGCGCCCTCCCGGCCGTGTTCGACCCCGCGATGTCGCGAAGCCTGATTGAGCCTGCAATTCCAATCGTACGCCAGTCGGAATCCACGGGCCTCCGCACCCCGTTTCTCAGCCTGAGGTGCCGGAGTGGGGCGCAAGCAGCTCAGGTTGTGGTCGTGGGCGGGACTTCACACATCGATCGAGCGCTCAGGCTGCGGGTCGCGCCGCGCCCAGCGCCTCGGCGTAGATCGCGTAGGCGTCGTTGTAGGTGACCGCCCGCGGGTTGTTCACGAGGAGCCGCGTCTGCTTCATCGCGTCGGCGGCCATCCGCTCCAAGTCCTTCTGCGCCACGCCAACCTCGGCCAGCGAGGCGGGGACCTTGCAGTCACGGCAGATCGCGTCGAGGCAGTCCACGAAACGGGCGGCGGCCTGCGCCGGCGGCAGATCCGCGGCCGCGGGATCGAGGATCGGGGCCAGCTCGGCGTAGAGCGCCTCCGCATGGGACAGGTTGAAGCGCATCACCCCCATCAGCACCAGGGCGTTCGAGAGCCCGTGCGGCACGTGGAAGATGGCGCCGACCGGGTAGGCCAGCGCGTGCACCGCCGCCACCGGCGCGTTGGCGAAGGCCATGCCGGCGAGCATCGATCCGAGCAGCATCCCCGAGCGCGCCTCGAGATCGCGGCCTTCCCTGCAGGCGGTGCGGATGTTGGCCGAGAGTAGGGCGAGCGCCTGCTTGGCGAGCTGGTCGGAGATCGGGTTCTTCTTAAGCTTGCTGGTGAACGCCTCGATGGCGTGGACCATGGCGTCGATGCCCGTGGCCGCCGTGACATGGGCCGGAAGGCCCAGCGTCAGCTCGGGATCCAGCACCGCCCAGTCGGGCAAGAGCTTGGGCGCGACCACCCCCTTCTTCTCGGTGGTCGGCGTCGTGACGATCGAGATCGGGGTCACCTCGGAGCCGGTGCCGGCGGTGGTCGGCACCAGGATCAGCGGCAGCCGCTCGCCCTTGGCGAGGCCGACGCCGTAGATGGCGTCGAGCGGCTCGTCGGACTTCGCGAGATACGCGACGAGCTTAGCGGTATCGAGCGCCGAGCCGCCTCCGATCGACAGGACGAGGTCGGTCCCGAGTTCTCGAGCGCGCTTGGCCGCCGCCTCGATCATCGTGGAGGGCGGGTCGGCAACCACATCGTCGTAGACGTCGATGGCGATCCCGGACGCCGCGAGCGCGGTCTCGGCGGCCTTCGTGAGCCCGGCGCCGCGGACGCCCTTGTCGGTGACGAGAAGGACGCGTCTGGCCCCGAAGGTGCCGACGATCTCCGGGAGCTTCTGCGCGGCGCCGACCTCGAACAGCACGTTCGGCGTGGTCTGGAAGGTGAACGGATTCATCGCGCTGCCCTGTTTGCCTGCCGAGCCTCTAGCCCGCCGCCGTCGTCATTCGGCCGGCTCGAAGTCTTTCACCTTCTCGCGCAGTTCTTCGACGAGGACGCGCGTGTTCTCCGAATAATCGATCGGCACCGCGACCAGATGGACGCCGCCTTCCGCGAAGGCCCGGTCGAGGGTCGGCACGAGGTCGTTGACAGCCTCGACCCGGTGCCCGGTGGCGCCGTAGGACCGGGCGTAAAGGACGAAGTCCGGGTTATTGAAGGTCATCCCGTAATCGGCGAACTTGTCGACTGCCTGCTTCCAGCGGATCATGCCGTAGGCCGAGTCGTCGAGCACCAGCACCACGAGGTTGAGCTTGAGCCGCACGGCGGTCTCGAGCTCCTGGCTGTTCATCATGAAGCCGCCGTCGCCGCACACCGCCATCACGCGCCGGTTGGGGTAGAGCATCGCCGCCATCATGGCGGACGGCAGGCCCGCGCCCATGGTGGCGAGCGCGTTGTCGAGGAGCAGCGTGTTGGCCACGTAGGTGCGGTAGTTCCGGGCGAACCAGATCTTGTACATCCCGTTGTCGAGGCAGACGATTCCATCCTCCGGGATCACCCGGCGCACGTCCCGCACGAGCCGCTGCGGCGTCACCGGGAAGCGGTCCTCGCCGGCCCTGTGGGCGATGTGGCTAAGGATGTGCTCGCGCAGGGGCAGCAGGGCGCCCGCGTTCTTGAGCTTGCCCTCCAGCCTGTCGGCCAGGAGCTTCAGGGTCGGCCCGAGATCGCCGACCACCTCGGCGTCCGGATAGTACACCTGCTCGACGTTGGCCGGCATGTAGCCGATATGGAGGACCTTCTGGTCGGGCTGGCCCATAAAGAACGGCGGTTTCTCGATCGTGTCGTGACCGATCGCGATGATGAGGTCCGCCCGGTCGATCGCCTCGTGGATGTAGTCGCGCTCGGAGAGCGCGGCGGTGCCCATGTAGAGGTTGGTGCCGCCGGCGACGGTGCCCTTGCCCATCTGCGTGGTGAAGAACGGGATCTGAGTGCGCTGCACGAAGCCGCCGAGCTCGCCGGTCGCCCGGGGCCGGCTCGCGGCGGCCCCCAGCATGATCAGCGGCCGCTTGGCCTGGAGGATCATCGCGGCGGCCCGCTCGATCGCGGCCGGATGGGCGACCGGGATGTCGATCGGGTGCGACGGAACGAGACTGGCCTCGGCCTCCTCGGCGGCGATGTCCTCCGGCAGCTCCAGAAGCACCGGCCCCGGTCGCTCCTCGGTGGCGACCCGGAAGGCGTCGCGCACGATCGTGGGGATCGACGAGGCGGAGACGATCTGCCGGGCCATCTTGGTGATCGGCTTCATCGCGCTGATCACGTCGACGATCTGGAACTTGGCCTGGCGCGAGGACAGGATCCCCTTTTGGCCGGTGATGATGATCATCGGCATCGCTCCGAGATGCGCATAGGCCGCCCCGGTGGAGAAGTTCAGCGCGCCGGGGCCCAGGGTCGATAGGCAGACGCCGGGCCGGCCGGTGAGCCGGCCGTGCGTCGCCGCCATGAAGCTCGCCGGCTGCTCATGCCGCGTCAGCACGAGCTCGATCTTGGAGGTGCGCAGGGACTCGACGACGTCGAGATTCTCCTCGCCCGGGATGCCGAAGATGCGGTCGACGCCCTCGTTCTCGAGGGCTGCGACGAGTAGGTCCGAGCCTTTGGGCATGAGCTATCCCGCTGATGCGATGCCTGTCGGCGCCGTCCGAGCCGCGCGTGGCCCCGGCAACCCGATTCGCCCGGAATGGACCGGAAAGGATACCTTCCCGGACAGTCGTCCGGTTAGAGGACCGCACCGTAGAGGGGTCAAGGGCCGCATGGGGCGGAATGGTCACAGACCCCGGCCGACCCTATCGTGTACGAGCAGGATCAGGTTTCGAGGCCGCCCGGTCCGGTCAGGGTTGTGCTGCGTTCGGTTCGGCGGGACATCATGGACCATTCGCAGAGCGAGAACTTCATGGCGGTGGAGGCGCCCGCGCAGTCCGGCGTGCAGGCCGGGGACGTGGTCCTGGCGCCGCTGGCGGATTTCCCGCGCATCGACCTGAGGGCCGGAGTGGAGCCCTGGGACAAGCGTCGCCAAGCCGGGAAGGCCCTCCGGGCGGACGTCCCTCACGCGGCCCATGCGGACCTACCGGCGGAGGCCGATCGCCCCGACCCAGTCACCCTCATCGAGTCGGCGCATGCGGGCCGGCAGCCGCATCTCATCCCTCTGCGGGTCGCCCGGATGGCGACCTCGCCCTTCTCGTTCCTCCGCGGGGCCGCGCACGTGATGGCCTGGGACCTGTCGCGCAGCCCGCGCAGCGGCATTGACGTGGTGATGAACGGCGACGCGCACACCGACAATTTCGGCCTGTTCGGCACACCACAGCGCGACGTCGTTCTCGACCTCAACGATTTCGACGAGGTCACGGTCGGCCCCTGGGAATGGGACCTCAAGCGGCTCGCGGCCGGCCTCGCGGTCGCCACCGCCGACGCGGGGGCGACGCCGGACGCGCGGCGGGAGGCGGTGATGGAGGCGGTGTCCGGCTACCAGCGCACGATGCGGCGCCTCGCGCCGGAGGGTTCCCTCGACGTCTGGTACCAGACCACCCTGGCCGACGCGCCGGATCTCGGCGGAATCCGGATGGACGCGGAGGCCCGCGCGGTGGTGCGCCGGGCCGTGGACAAGGCGCGCCGCAAGAACAACCGCAGCCTCCTGGCCCAGGTCGCAGAGCGGCGCACCGACGGCGGCTGGCGCCTCCGCGCGGACCCGCCGATCCTCACCCCCGTCGACGACGCCACGCGGCAGAGCATCGTCTCGGGGCTGGAGCGCTATGCCGAGACCCTACCGCGCGAGCGGCGATTCATGCTCAACCGCTACCACGTGGTCGACGTCGCCCATCGCGTCGTCGGCGTCGGCAGCGTCGGGACCCGGGCCTATGTCGCGCTGCTGTGCGGCAACTCCGACCGGGATGCGCTCTTCCTCCAGGTCAAGGAGGCGGTCAGTCCGGCCAACGCGCCCTACCTTCCGGGGATGCCCGCGCCCTATGCGGGCCACGAGGGCGAGCGCGTGATCTACGGCCAGCGCCTGCTGCAGGCTGTGGGCGACCCGCTGCTCGGCTGGACCACGATCGACGGCCGACCGTTCTACGTGCGCCAGATGAAGAACCTGAAGGGTGCGATCCCGCTGGCGGAGATGTCCGGGCCGCCGCTCCTGACCTTCTCGTATGCTTACGGGGCACTCCTGGCCCGGGCCCACGCCCGGACCGGCGACGCCGCGGCGATCGCCGGCTATTGCGGCAGCGGCAAGAGGCCGGACCTTCGCGAGGCGCTGGCCGATTGGGCGGCGGCCTACGCGGAGCGCAACGCCGAGGATTTCGGCCGGTTTCGCGAGGCGATCGCGAGCGGCCGGCTGGAGGCTGCGGCGGATCCCTGTCTTTAGGATCCGGGCTCAGATCATCCCGAAGGCGGGCGCCTCGCTGGCGAGCCGCACCAGCAGGTCGCGCAGCCAGCGATGGGCTGGATCCCTGTCGTAGGAGGCGTGCCAGAGCATCGACACCGCCACGTCATCGAGCGGCACGGGCACGGGGCTGACCGCCAGGGAGAGCGCGCTCGCAAACGAGGTGGCGAGCCGGGCGTGCATCGTCGCGATCACCGGCGCGGCCCGGACCATGAACGGCACGACCAGGAAGCGCGGGGTCGTCACCGCGAGGGTGCGCGTTCGCCCGATGAGCGCAAGCGCGTCGTCGACCACCCCGTGGGCGGTCTCGCGCAGGGATGTCAGCACGTGCGGAAACCGCAGGTAGTCGTCGAGCCCGATCGGCGGCCGGAGGCCGACCAGCTCGGCATTGAACAGGACGACGTAGCTGTCCCGGTAGAGCAGCCGCTGCTTGTGGTGGACCTGCCCCTCCGAGAACAGCCCGATGGCGAGGTCGACCCGGTCGGCGTCGAGCTCGTCGAGGATGCGGGAGCGATCGACCGAGCGCAGGAGCAGCCGGATCCCGGGCGCCTCCCGGCGCAGCTGCGCGATCAACCGCGGCCCGAGCAGGACCTCGACGCTGTCGGGCAGGCTCACGGTGAAGCTGCGCTCAACGGTGGCCGGATCGAACAGCTCCTCGCGATGGACCAGGGCCTGCACTTGCCTGAGGGCCGCCCGCAACGGCTCGACGAGCTTCGTGGCCCGCGGTGTCGGCCGCATCCCGTCCGGCGCCCGGGTGAGAAGCTCGTCGTCGAACAGGCGGCGCAGCCGCGCCAAGCTCGAACTCATCGCCGATTGGCCGACGCCGATCCGCGCGGCCGCCCGGGTGACGCTGCGCTCGTCGAGCAGCGCGTCGAGGGCGACCAGCAGGTTCAGGTCGATTCGACTCAGATCGATATGATCAATAGTCACTAGCGATGCAATCGATTTGCTTCATGCTGCGCCGCACATCAAGTTGGCGCCACGGGCGAGGGAGATCCGCCACCCGCCACCTCTCAGGGATAGCCGACATGACTTTTCGTTTCCTCACCGCCGCAGCCTTGCTCGCCGCCTCTCTGGGCGGCGCTCAGGCCGCTGAGATCCGTCCCGTGACCGGCAGCACGCTCGGCCTCGGTCCGCTCTCGGGAGTGGCCTACTACACCGTCGAGCCGAAGGGTTACCACGTGGTGGTCACCCTCGCACCGCGCGGTGCGGCTCCGGCGCTCCGCCTGGAGGCCGTGCTCGCCGCCGACCAGAGCGTCACGCTGTCGACGCCGCGGGCGGCCGGCGAGCCCGCCGAAGCGATCGAGATCGAGCGCGCGGGCGACCACGTCTTCGTCTCGGCCCCTCCGGCGACCGGCGTAGTTCAGGAGGCCGACGCCGTGAACTGATCGTGAGCGGCGGGGGCTCCGGCCCCCGCCGCGCGGATCACGCCGGTACCGGCTCGCGCGGCTCGGTGTGGTCGAACAGCCGGGGCGGCGCGATCTCGTCCCTGGCCCCCATCCGGTCGACGAGGTGGTCCGCCACCCGCAAGGCGTTGGCGATGATCGTCAGGGTCGGATTCACGGCGCCGATCGACGGGAAGAAGCTCGCATCGGTCACATAGAGGTTGTCGAGCTGGTGCGCCTTACAGTGCCTGTCGAGCACGGCGGTCGCCTGGTCGTCCCCGAACCGCAGGGTACCGGCCTGGTGGGCGGTCCCGCCGATCGGCACGTCCTTCCCGAGGTAGAGCGAGCGGTCGAACAGGTGCGGGTGGATGTCGGTGACGCTGCAGATGTCCTGCAGCTTCCGCCGCAGCCGCTTGTGCGCCTCGGCATTGGTCTCGGTGAGATCGAGGTGCACAGTCCCATCCTTGTAGTAGACCCGGTTCTGCGCGAGCGGAATATCCTCCGAGGTCAGCCAGAAATCGACCGAGTGCTTCGCGATCCAGTCGAAGGGTCTGTTGGGGAACCATTGCAAGAAGCCCGGCAGCCCCTCGCCGTGGATCTGGGCACCATCGGACTTGCCGACCATCTGGATGTGGCCCAGCGGGAAGTCCCAGTCGTCCTTCGGATCCGGGTCGCCGAAGTAGAAGTCGTTGAGCCCGAGCGTCTTCTGGAACCGGGTCGGGTTCGGCGTCTTCGAGATCGCCAGCACGGTCGAGTTGTTGTGGCGCATGTAGTTGCGCCCGACCTGCCCCGAGCCGTTGGCGAGCCCGTCCGGGTGCCGCTCGCTGGCGGAGCGTAGCAGCAAGAGCGCCGAGGAGAGGGCGCCGCAGGCCACCACCACGATGTCGGCCGAGGCCTCGAACGGCGCGCCGTCGCGGTTGCCGACCACGCCCCGCACGCTGCGGCCGGCCGGGTCGGTGACCAAGCGCTCGATATAGGTGCGTGTGAGCAGCGTGAGGTTCGGGCAGTCCCGCAGGGCCGGGTCGACCACCATGGTCTGCGCGTCGGCCTTGCCGTTGGTCGGGCAGGGGAAGCCGTCGAAGGATTCACACTTGATGCAGGGCGATGTCGGGACGGCCCGCCCATCCTTCTCCACCAGCCGCACGCCCACCGGCAGATGAAACGGATGATGGCCGGCACTCTTCAGGTTGTCGAACAGTTCCTGGATCCGCGGCTCGTGGGAGACCGGGGGGTGGGCGTAGGGCTTGCGTGACCAGGGCTCGGTCGGGTCCTCGCCGCGCAGGCCGTGGACGTGGAACAGCTCCTCGGCCGCCTGGTAATGCGGCTCGAATTCGTCGTAGCCCACGGGCCAGGCGGGCGAGATCCCGTCCTCGTGCCGGATCTCGCCGAAGTCCTTCTCACGCAGGCGGAACAGGACCGAACCGTAGAATTTGGAATTGCCACCGACGTAATAGTGCAGTCCGGGATGGAAGCTGCTGCCGTCTGAGGCGTACCAGGTCTCCTTCGCCTGATAGTAGCCGTCGACGATCACCGCCTGGCTGTCCCAGTTCCGCGGCTCGCGCAGGAGATAGTCCCCGCGCTCGATCAGGAGGATGCGCTTCCCGGTCTGGGCCAGACGCCACGCCATCGTCCCGCCGCCCGGGCCGGATCCGACGATGATGACGTCGTAATGCTCGCCAGGCATGTGCTCTGTCTCCGTCCGGGCCGTATCCTGGCAGGCAACTCGCGAGCCGGGTTTGGGATCGCGGTGCGGCGACGTTTACCAGCGCGTTTCGGCAGTGCCGCAACGGCCGGTTAAGCGCCTTTCCCAACGCCGCCTTCAGCTTCGGCTGCGATCCTGTTCGGGTCCGGCCTCCCGCCGGGGAGGCACCGATGGTCGTCAAGGATCTCGCGCTCGTGCTGGCGCTGCTCATCGCGGCGGCCCTCGCGTTCGGCCGCTGGCGGGCGCGGCGCGCGGGCCCCGACGAGGCGGAGGCCGAGCGGCTGCACGACCGGATCTGGCGGATCAGCGAAAGCGAGGACCGCTACCGCGCCCTGGTGGCCGCAACCACCGAGGTGATCGTGCAGCGCGACGCGCGCGGGCGGATCACCTACGCCAACGAGGATTATGCGCGACTGCTGGGCCGCGAACCCATCGACCTGTTCGGCGCGCAGATCGACCTCGAGATCCTCGACCGGAGCGCGGTCGAGGTCGGGGCGGACGGGGTGCGGCGCATGGAGGCGCAGGTCCGCTCGGTGGACGGGCGCGTGCGCTGGTTCGCCTTCGTGGAGATGCCGGTGGCACACGGCGACGCGATGCACTGGCTGCGCGCCGGCCGCGACGTGACCGCCCGGGTCGAGGCGCTGCGCAGCCGGGACGCCGCCCTGGAGCGCGCCGAGGCCGCCAGCGTGGCGAAGTCACGCTTCCTCGCCACCGTCAGCCACGAGATGCGCACCCCGCTCAACGGCATCCTGGGCATGGCCGACCTCGTGCTGGGTACCGCCCTGGACCCGGAGCAGCGGACCTATGTCGAGGCGGTGCGCACCAGCGGCCAGGCGCTGCTCGGCCTGATCGATGGGGTCCTGGACTTCTCGCGGATCGAGGCCGGGCGCCTCGACCTGGCGGCCCAGCCGTTCGACCTGCCGGCGCTCGCCGAGAGCGTCGTGGAATTGCTGGCGCCCCGGGCTCAGGACAAGGGTATCGAGATCGCCCTCGATGCCGCCGAGGACTTCCCGCGCAGCCTCGTCGGCGATGCCGACCGGGTTCGGCAGATCCTGATCAACCTCGCAGGCAACGCCATCAAGTTCACGGAGCGCGGGGGCGTCGGCGTGAGCCTCGCGCTCGCCTCCACGGACGCCGGAGGCGCGGAGGTCATCCTCACAGTGTCCGATACCGGCCCTGGCATCCCGGAGGACCGCCTGCCGATCCTGTTCGAGGAATTCGAACAGGGCGACGGCAGCGCGAGCCGGAGCCACGAGGGCACCGGCCTCGGGCTCGCCATCACGCGCCGGCTCGTGACCCGCATGGGCGGCCGGATCGAGGCGGAGTCGCGGCTCGCACGCGGCTCCACCTTCCGGGTCGCGCTGCCGCTGCCGGAGGCCACAGGGACCGACCAGGGCGAGCCCGGCCCGCTGCCGCGGCTCGACGGGCGGCGCTGCCTGATCGTGGCCGATTCGCCTTTCCAGGCCCCCTATCTCGCCCAGAGCCTGTCCCGGGCCGGGGCGGCCACGGTGATCGTCGGCACCCTGGAGGACGGCCTCGACGCCCTCTCGGGGGCAGCCTTCGACGCGGTGCTGGCCGACCGGGCGCTGGGTGACGCCGCCGTCCGCCAGATCGCCGATGCCGGGCGGGCCTGCGGCGTGCGCTGCAGCCTCGTGCTGCTCTCGCCCTTCGACCGGCGCGGCTTCGGAGCGCCGGGCGCAGCGGGCTTCGACGGCTACCTGATCAAGCCGGTGCGGGCGCGGTCCCTGTTCGAGCGGCTGCTCGCCCCGCCCCCGACGGCGGACTCCGCCGCGTCCCCGCCTCCGGCCCCGGCGCAGACCGGTGCCGGCCTGCGGGTCCTGCTCGCCGAGGACAACCCGATTAACGCCCTGCTGGCGACCCGCGCGCTGGAGCGGCTCGGCGCCACGGTCGTGCACGCGGTCGACGGCGTCGAAGCGCTGGAACGCCTGGAGACGGCCGGTCCGTTCGACCTCGCCCTGATCGACGTGCGCATGCCCCGCCTCGACGGCCACGAGACAGCCCGCCGCATCCGCGCCGCCGAACTATCAGGGACGACGCGGCTGCATCTCGTGGCGCTCACCGCCAATGCCGGGCGGGAGGACGAGATCGCCGCCCGCGACGCCGGGTTCGACGGCTTCCTCGCCAAGCCCCTCAACCTGAAGCTGCTTCCGACCCTCCTGGAACGCCGAACCGCGCGGGCGGCCTGAACGCGTCGCGCGCGCGTTGACAGGAGGGCGCTTGGCACGCCAACAGGATTCCCATGTCCACAGCCCGCACCACGCCGTCCGCACAGCGCTCGTCGAGCGATGCGCTCGCCGCCTGGGGCATCGCGATCCTCGTCGTGGCGACCGTGCTCCTGGGTGTGCTGCTGCCGCCACGGCACGGCCCCCCGGTGCGCTCCGTCGCGAAGGATCCGGCCTGTCTCGAGTGGAGTGACGGCTGCAGCGTCTGCCAGCGCCTGGCCGACGGGCCGGCCTGTTCGCTGCCCGGCATCGCCTGCCAGCCCGGCGCGTTGCGCTGCCTGCGTCGCAGCGACGGGTGAGTCCGGGCGCGCCGGTCTTCCGCTTCGCGCCGAGCCCGAACGGACGGCTCCATCTCGGCCACGCCTATTCGGCGCTGCTCAACGCCGACCTGGCGCGGAAATCGGAGGGCCTCTGCCGCCTTCGGATCGAGGACATCGACCCGCTCCGTTCCAAGCCGGACCTGGTCACGGCGATCGGCGCCGACCTCGCTTGGCTGGGGCTGACCTACCCGGAACCGGTGCGTCACCAGTCCCGGCACATGGATGCGTATCGAGCCGCCCTCGACGGCCTGATCGCCCGGGGGCTCGCCTATCCCTGCTTCTGTTCGCGCGGCCAGATCCGGGCGCCGACCGCGGCCAACGCCGGCGGCCCCCACGATCCGGACGGCGTACCGCACTATCCCGGCCTCTGCCGAGGGCTCGATCCTGTCATCACGGCGGAGCGTCTCGCCCGGGGCGAGCCGCATGCGTGGCGCCTCGACATGGCGGCGGCCCTGCGCGGTGCCGTCGGTCCGCTCGGCTACACAGCCTTCGACGAGGCCGGCGCGTGGCCCGTCGCGGCCGATCCTGCCCGCTGGGGCGACGCGGTGATCGCCCGCCGGGACGTGCCGACGAGCTACCACCTCGCCGTCGTCCACGACGACGCGGAGGAGGGGATCACCCACGTGGTACGCGGCCGCGACCTCGAGGCCGCCACCGACCTGCATGTGCTGCTGCAGCGGCTGCTCGGCCTGCCGACGCCGCGCTACCGCCACCACCGGCTGATCCTGGATACCCTGGGCGAGAAGCTCGCCAAGTCGCGCGGCTCGCAGAGCCTCGCCGACCTGCGGCAGGCCGGCACGACCCCCGAGCAGATCCGCAGGCGCCTCGGCTTCGTCTGACCCGGGGGCTCAGCGCACGGCGGCGTCACGCTGGGCGAGCGCCGTGGCGCTCTTCGATTTCAGCATGGTCGCGTCGATCTGCTCGCGCTGGCGCTTGAACTCGGCGAGCAGACGGCCGTCGAGTTCGCGTCCGCGAGGGACGCGGATCTTCATCGGGTCGACGAAGTGACCGTTGATGATCACTTCGTAGTGGAGGTGGGCGCCGGTCGACAGGCCGGTGGAGCCGACATAGCCGACCACCTGACCCTGCCGGACCCGAACGCCCTCCTTCACGCCGCGGCCGAACCGCGACATGTGGTTGTAGGTCGTCACGTAGCCGTTGACGTGCTGGATCTCGACGCGATTGCCGTAGCCCGAGGTCATCTCGGCCCGGATCACCACGCCGTTGCCTGCCGCCATGATCGGGGTGCCGATCGGGTTCGACCAATCGACGCCGGTGTGCAGCTTAGCGTAGCCGAGGATCGGGTGGCGCCGATAGCCGAAGCCGGAGCGCATGATCCCGTCCGCGATGGGCTTGCGCAGCAGGAACTTCTTGAGGGAGCGCCCCTGGTCGTCGAGATAGTCGATCGTGCCGTCGTCCGGAGACTGGAAACGGTAGACCTTGCGGGTCTCTCCGCCGAGCGTCAGCGCGGCATACAGCAGGTCGGGGCGATCGCCGCCGGCCTCGTCGTCGAAGCTGTAGAACACGTCGAGGCCGTCGCCGCTGGCGATGCGGCGCTGGAAGTCGAGGTCGTAGCTGAACACCCGCACGATGTCCTCGACGGTCGCGCGCGGCAGGTCGTGCCGCGCGGCGGTCTCGTAGAGGCTCTGGTAGAGGCGGGGGCCGGAGCCTGAATCCTCGTCCTCGTCCTCCCCGGTCTCGGCCTGGGCCTGGGGCTTGGGGGCGGGAGCCTCCTCGGCCGGAGGCGCCACCGACATGAAGGCGCCCCGGTCGTTGATTGCGGCGATGCCCTCGACGCCGTTCTCGCCGTAGAGGACAACCCGGGTGACCTGGCGCGGATCTCCGGGATGGGGCCCGGGCGCGATCTGCACCCGCATCTGCTGGCCCTCGTTGAGCGACCCGGTACGGGCTTTGCCGCCGAGCGCCGCGACGATGCCGCGGATCTGATCGTCCCCGGCGGAGCCGGTGGCCTTCAGGGAGCTCTCCAGGGTCTCGCCCCGCTTCAGCACGAGGTCGCGCTCTTCCACGAGCGGGGATTCGTTCGGCTTCAGTTCGACCTTCGCGACCTTGGTGACGTTCTCGGGGACGACCAGTACCTCGATCGCCTTGAAGGGATTCGCTTCCTTGGACGCCGCTCCGTCCGAGTCTCCGGCTGCGCCCTGCTGCAGGGTCCGCGACAGCATAATCTGCGGCGCGATCGGGATGGCGGCACGTCGCCCGGCCTCGGCCGCGATGCGGCGTTCCTCCTCGACCTGGGCGGTCACGTCGTCGTCGGTGAGCGCGGGCGCGTTCGGGTCGACGGCCACGTCGACGAGATCGCGCTTGACCACGGTCACCTCGGCGCCGGGCGCGTCGGCCCCGGCGTCGGGGGCACGCTCGAGGGGCTCGTCGGAGACGAACTTCATCGGATCGAAGCGCGGCAGGTCGCCCGCGTAGACCCCCGTGGTCATCGACAGGGGCGTGGTGATGCGCACGAAGGCCTTCGCCTTGATGATCTCGCGGTCCCCCAGCCGGACGGTGACCGGCGCGCGGAAACTCTGCTTGGCCGAGGCGATCATCAGGTTGCGCACCAGCCGGTCGCCCTTGCGGGCGATATTGGCGCCGCTCTCGCTGGGCTGCGGCCGGGCCACGATGGTAGCCTTCTCTGGGATGGCCGCGAAGGAGACGTCGCCCTGGAGCGACACATGCAGCGCTGCAGCGATCAGGCCGGCACCGGTCAAGCCCGTGAGGGAGCTGGCGCAGAGCCAGCGCAGGTTGACGGCGCGGCGGTCGATCTGGGCCGCGTCGGCACCGAGGAGATCAAGGGGGGGCTGGACCCCACGTCCGACGCCTGGAGCGAGGGCGGCCACGTCACCGATCTTGAGTCGCTCGCGCTTCACTCGAAGGCCCTGAGAAGACGATGGCGCACGAGAGCGCTCTTGAAGCCCAGTGATCCGCGGCCGGACTCTCGCCAGGCCCCGCGCGGTGCTCGCGCAGGGCAGGTCCATCTCACGGCCCAGCGTGTCGAGATTGAGGCGTCACGGGCCTGCGCCCGGTCCCTGCACCGCCGGAATGAGGATCCGCCGGGGAGGGGGGACCGGAATCGGAGCGACACGGGAAAACGCAGCGCGGGTGTTGACGGCCTGGGTGGTGGTGGGTATACCCCGGTCATCGGCGCCGGCCGCGGGAGTGGACCGGGCGCTGAGGCATCTTCTGACAGGATCGGCGGGATAGTCCGGCGGGTTAGCCGGGCGGTCTTCTGTTTTTGTCTGTGGGTTCCGGCTCTGTGGCGGTCGTTTCGGCGGTTTGCGGCGGGGTTGACAGGGGGATCGGCGGGGCTTAGACGCCCTCCACCGCTGAGGCGGACCACCGAATGGTCGGTCCGGTATCACGGTTCTCCCAGTCGGACAAGCGGGTAGCCGGGGCTGTATCCCGGGTTTCCGTGTCGTCCGCCGCGGTCCGGATCTGTCCGGCGGCGCGGGGTCTTTGACATTGTTGGATTTGAGGAAGGGAGACGCGGACGGCGTTGTCCTTGCGGCCAGGGCTTATGGTCCTGGCGTGAGAGACTTGTGCCGATCTGTATTTCTCTTTTGAGCTCACCGATCGGTTTACGCTGTGAAGCGCTGGCCGGTCGATTGTGAGGCTCCGTCTGAGAATATACGTGATCGGCCAGATCAATCTCTTCAACGTGAGAGTTTGATCCTGGCTCAGAGCGAACGCTGGCGGCAGGCTTAA
>NZ_JAUYZJ010000021.1 GCF_030700285.1 Methylobacterium sp. NEAU K
GTCGTCGTGCCTCCCAGCCTGACGCGCCAGGCGCCGCCACGTGAACAGTTGCGAGGCGCTCAGTCCGTGTCGGCGTGCCACCGCGCTGATCGAGGTGCCCGGCCCATCACTCTCGACGACGATGGCGGCCTTTTCCTCATCCGACCACGTCCGCCGCCGGCCGGCCCCGGTGAACAGCTCCAGGCGCCGGATCGGCTCCGACATAGCCATACGCCCTGACATCGACATGTGACGGAGCTCCCATTCCGCTCCGTATGTCGCCTTCACACCGCCTGCCGGAAGGTGCCGCCCAGACAGCGCTTACGATGAACCGACCGTTGGCCATCGAAGTTCCGTATCGCCGTGTGCATCGCTCGTTGCTCACAATGATACGGTTTCGATTAGGCGTCAATTATGCTCAGGCGTCGACGCCGGGCTTCACGCGATCCTGGCGGGGCGTGATGGTCACGAAGGCCGGATCCAGACGTTCGGCGAGCTGATGCGCGGCTGTTCCGGCCAGGGTCACCAGACCGTGCGCCTCATCGCCAAGAGGTCCGTCCAGCGTCCCGGCGCTGGACAGGAGCCGGTGCAGAGCCGACAGAGTGTCGGCGATTGACGAAGCCAAGCCGGATGCGTCTGGGTCGGAGCGGAACATTGAAGTATCTCCTCGTGGGACGGTAAGTATGTTCCGGAATTAGGTCGAAGCAAATAGGTCCGCATGGTGAGATGTGTCTGATTGTCATCAGACAGTAGCCGCCTGTTTTGCTATAGAAACTAAGTGCCTGCGAGACATTCTGTCTGATGTCCGTCTGACCGGCCTCCTATCTTCGCCAGTTCTCCTACGAGCCCCCGGCTACTGATGTCTCTGCCGATGAGGGAGCGGAACGGTGCCGGGAGGGTGGACGGTAGAGCCCCCTGCCCCGGGAGGGTGGCCCCCGGATACGGCTCAAAGCGCGTACGCCGGCTGTCGCGTACCCTGCTGACGAAAATGTCGCTCGCTGAAATCTTCGGACAAGATGTCCGGGCGCCTCAGGATTGCCTGTTCGGCTGATGAGCCTCTGATCCGCGGGAGGAGAGAAATTTCCTGGCTTACTTCGAACCAGCGGTCAGCAGCGCTCGCTTTTCAAGTGTCGGTGCTGTGGACGTGCCGCAACAGAGCGTTGCCGCCCAACGACTTACCGTCAGCGCCGCCGCAAGGCCAAAGGTCCGCGCACCGACCACAGGTTGATTGTGGTGGCAAACGCAGCCAAGACGCGGTCCGCACGGAGCGTCATTCATGGCCAGAAATCTCATCGCGCAGGACGATGCGCGGGAAAACCGGTTGGTGGATATCTTCAATCTCGTCCGCCCTGCAAGAAGGGTTCGGCACGGAGTTGATGCTGTACTCGTCGTCGACGGTCAGGAGATCGAGTTCGAGCTCAAATCTGTAACGACAGCTAGAGGTAGCATCAGTACAGTTCGTGATTTGGGGCGGGATCACATTGAAAAATGGGCCAACAAACACTGGATCGTGGCGTTCTTCGACGGAACTGACCCGCTGCGATGCCGTTATGGCTCGCCGACCGCCGTCGCGCCGTGGATTGACCGAATTTGGGATTACATTAAGCGCGACTTCGAGTTGGCAGAGCTAGCTCCTGGCGAGCTGAGTATAGAGACGATGTTTTCCATACTTGGGAGAAAGGATCATTATACTGCGCTTGATGCCAGGAAGTTGCATAAGATGCAGTACAGTGCTGCTAAGTACAAGGAATTGATGGACATGGATGGGGGCTATTCCCCTGAACGAATGCTTGAGATTTTTCGAGCGAGATTGAAGTACGTCATTGAGCGTGGGTCAACTCTCAACAATCCGCACATAAATCCTTCCGATTATCTGGCTTGGCCAGAAATCAGCCGCGATTATGCGGTCACGCTTCGCCGCTTGGTCACGGAGTGGATCCACGCAACGCCTGCGCGACCGATCGCGCCAGCCGATAGGCCATAGGCGGCGCGACGGAGTTTCCAATCAGTCCGAGCGCCATGTAGACCGGCTTCGTGATCGGCCAGTCCTCCGGGAAGCCCTGAAGGACCATGCAGTCCGGCACCGACAGGCGGAAGTGATCGTGTTTGGCGACGTACGAGCTCGCCATCTCGCGCGTCAAGGCGACGCCGTTTGGCCAGATGCCCAACGAGTGCCACACGCGCTGCGCCGTAACCGAGTTGAGGATGCTCGTGGTGTGGCGTGGCCCGGTCAGTCCGCTCCTGATCGTTGGGGCCAGATCGTCGACCCCGATGTCCGTCAGCCCGAGCGCTTCGCGCGCTCCCATCGTCCGAGGCAGGCCGAGATGGCTCAGGCTGCCCGTGAGATGGCCGGCGCAGTGAGTAGGCTGCGGCGTCACGAACTTCTCAGCCGCCTCCCTTTCACGGAAACCCACGAAGAAGACGCGCCTGCGTCGCTGAGGAACGCCGAAGTCCGCAGCGTCCAAATGGAAGCATTTGATCGTGTACTCGCCGCGCAGCGGCGTCAGGATGGTCGCCTGCACGTAATCGGCGAAGCGCTTCGTGAGCAGGCCGCTCACGTTCTCGCATACGAACGCTCTCGGACGGACGGATTGGACCGCCCTGACGAACTCGGGAATCATGTCCCGCGCGTCCTCCGAGCCTTGGCGTCGACCGGCATGGCTGAACGGCTGACAGGGCGGACCGCCGTGCAGCACGTCCACGGTCCCGCGGTGCCGGCGCCAGTCGACCCTCGTCACATCGCCTGCGGCGCCGCCGAACACGGTGCGCTGGGGGTGTGCCGCCCTCAGCACTACGGCTGCGGGCTCCAAGATGTCGTAGCTCGCGGCGTGATCGAAGCCGGCCCTGTCGAAGCCGATGTCCATCCCGCCGCCGCCGCTGAAGAGCGACAGGGCCGTCATCCCGTTGCGGCGAAGCATCGGCATGAGCTTCTTGGCGCTAAGCCGCGGCTTGTTGATTGGGTGCTTGGAGAGTGGGCCGTCACCGCTCAGCGCCTGCCGCTTGGCCTGCTGCGCAGCGAGCGTGGTCGCGCGGAACGCAGCCCGCTCGGTCTCGGTGAGATCCCGGGCCTGATACCAGGGCGCGTCGGTGCCGCGGGCGTCATACATTGGAGGCCACCGCGCTCGATCGTGCGGGTCCCAGAAACTCCACGAGGTTCCGGGACAGCGCTTCCGGCTCGCGCGTCTCACATTCCCAGATCACACGCACCTGCCAGCCAGCCTCTTCAAGCGCCCTCATGTTGCGGGCATCACGGTTGACGTTCGATTGAAATTTCTCAGCCCAGAAGTCTGCACGGGTCTTTGGCATGAAGGCCCGCCGGCAGCCAGGGTGGCGATGCCAGAAGCAGCCGTGGACGAACAGAATGCGGCGTCGGCCGGGAAAGACGATGTCGGGGCGGCCCGGCAGCGGGGCCGCATGGATGCGGTAGCGGTAGCCCAGCCCGTGCAGGAGGCGCCTGACGATCATCTCCGGTTTGGTGTTTTTACCCTTGTTCGCCTGCATGACCTTCCGGGTCACGGCGGTCACGCCTTCGAAGCGGCCGCCGTCGGCGCTGCCGGTCGTGGCGGGCATCTTGATCGCCCTCATGCGAGCTTGTGGATCTGCCGAGTGAGACACGGAAGATGGCGCTCTACGCGAGTGAGTGAACGGTGCCGCTTCCAGATCCCGTCCCGGTCTCCAGATCAGGCGCGGTCTGACGGATCGTGTCGGCGACGAAGGACGGCGCCAAGTGGGCGTAGTGCTTCTCGGCCATGCGCGTGCCCGAGTGGCCGAGTGCCTCCGCGACGACGATCAGCGGAGCGCCGTTCCGCACCATCGCGCTCGCGTAGGAGTGCCGCAGCTCGTGCAGAGTGATGCTCTCGAGCTTCGCCCGGTCCAGTGCCGCCTTGAACGCCCGCTGATACTGCGCCGGCTTCCAGGCCTCCCCGGTCTCGCCGCGCAGCAGCGGCGCGCGTGGATCCCGGCCGGCCGACAGCCGCTCGAAGAGCGCCCTGCCCCCGGCGGTCAGGGGAATGTGGCGAGCCCGGCCGTTCTTGCTTCTCTCTACGAACACGGTTCCGTTCGCGCCGTCGAAGTCCCGAACCGTGAGGGCGGCCAGCTCACCGAAGCGCGCTCCGGTCATCAGCGCCGCCGCAACCAGGTCCCGCAGGGCGCCCTGCGCGGTGTTCAGCAGCCGCCGCTGCTCAGCAACGTCGAGGAAGCGGACGCGGGCGGCTCCCGTGTCTCGGAACGGCTTAAGCAGACGCCACGCACGGTCGCTCTCGACGAACTGGTGCTGGAAGGCCCAGTTCAGCGCGGCCTTGAGCAGGGTGAGCGTGCGGTTGGCTGTGTCGCGGCGTCGGCGCAGCGCTTCCGGGTCCGAAACGTCCACATCCCGGGTGTTGACCTTCGCGGCGTGCCGGCTGGTCCGCAGCCGCTTCGGCGCCGTCACCATCGCGTCGCGCCAGCGCCGCAGCCTGTCGAGCGTAAGATCCGCCACGCGGAGCGGCCCGAGCTTAGGGAGTATGTGGACGCGCGCCCGTGAACGGGCGTCATAGACCGCCTTCATCCCCTCAGCGGTGCGCGCTTCGAGGTAGCGCTCAAGCGCGTCGGCGACCGTCAGGGCCGGCTGCGCGTCCGGCGCCGCGCGGAGCGACTTCGCCCACGCGCGGGCCGCATCCTTGGCCTGCTCGTGCGTGAGGATGCCGGTCCCGTCCGCGGCGGACAGATCGTCCGCCTTCCCGAGTTTGGTCTGTACGCGCTTGCCGTCGGCTGAGCGGGAGGCGGCGAGCCATGACCCGCCCTGCCCTCTTGTGCCGCGCCCGCGGCGGTAGCCCAGCCGAACGCCCGGGCTGATCAGCTCCCACTCCGGCGCGTCCGAGGGCGGAAGATCGGATCGGCTCGTGCGGCTTGCGAGGACGCTGCGGCGGCGCGGCATCGTCGACCCTTTTCGTTGTCGAATTCGTTGCTAACAATGCCACGAAACGAGCTGGAACGCAAAGGGATGAAATGGTACAAGCCATTGCATACAAAGCAATATCAGGACGTTCCAAGAAGTACCGGCATGTGCCAGATGTCGCCCTTTCACGGCGAAAACACGGGTTTGATTCCCGTAGGGCGCGCCAGCAAAATCAGTAGCTTAGCTCGATTTTACTGGCGCGGGGGCCTAATAACCCCAACTTTGGCCCAATTGTCCGCCGTCAGATGCTTTGTGACGGTTTTGGGCGCTTAGGAGCGAAGGCTCCGACCCGACTGAGGTGAAAGGGTAGGCAGTCTGCGCGTGGTGGCGCAAGCGGCCGACAGCCGCCGGTCCGCGTCAGAGCGGCTGCGACGGTAATGCGGGGACGCCGATCCCGACCCAACCTCGCCTTAAGCAGGTCCACGCCGTGCCTGGAAGTGTTCGTCCGCCCTGACGTCGTTTCGGCAGCACCCAGGACGACGCGGAGACCGCCAAGGTGCAGTGGCGCAAGCTCGCCGATCAGCCCCGGCCCAAGGTCCCCAAGCTCGCCGCCCTGATGGATGAGGCCGAGCCGGACGTGCTGGCCCACATGGGCTTCCCCGCCATCGCAAGCTTGAAGATCGCATGCCTGGGACTGAGCGGACGCCGGACGGAGGGCGCCCACGTCATGAGGCTGGGGTCGCCGAGCTTCCTGCATCCTGAAGCCCGGCGTGTTCCTGCATCAAGCGCGACAGGAGGGGTGCCGCACCTCACGGCGCCCCTTCAACGGGAGGGTCATTTTTTCACTGTGCTGCAAGTGCTTTCGGAAAGAGGCTGAAACGCTTGATCGCCGGGAATCGTCTTCAAGATCTTGTAGAAATCCCACGGTCCTTTCGATTCCGCAGGAGTTTTCACCTGTGCGAGGTACATGTCGTGAACCATGCGGCCGTCTTCGCGGAGCTTGGCGTTTCGAGCGAAGAAATCTTGGATCGGCAACGCGCGCATCTTCGCCATAACCTGCAAGCCGTCGTCCGTGCCGGCGGCTTCGGCCGCCTTGAGAAAGTGGAGCACCGCCGAATAATCTCCGGCTTGCACCATGGTCGGCATCCTGCCGCCCATCCGCTCGCCGAAACGCCGCGCGAACGCGCGCGTCTGCTCATCCATGTCCCAGTAGAAGCCTGTCGTCAGGATCATGCCCTGAGCGGCCGTGAGCCCTACAGAATGGATGTCGGTCAGGAAGATGTTGAGGCCTCCCAGCGTCTGGCCACCCTGCGAAATTCCGAACTCGCTCGCCTGCTTGATGGTGTTGATCGTGTCGGCCCCGGCATTGGCCATGCCGATGATCTTCGCGCCCGAACTCTGGGCCTGCAGCAGGTAGGACGAGAAATCGGGGTTGGGGAACGGGTGCTTGACAGAGCCGAGAACCTTGCCGCCCTTTGCTTTCACGACACGGGTAACCTGCGCCTCCAGATCATGCCCGAAGGTGTAGTCGGCAGTAATGAAGAACCATGTGTTTTTCGGATCATCCGCCAGAGCCGAGGCTGTGCCGGCGGCGAGGGCGTAGGTGTCCCATGTCCAGTGAGCGCCCGTCGGCGAACAGGAGGCGTTGGTCAGCGCCATGGAGCCGGCACCGGAATTGATGTCGATCTTACCTTTGCTGCGGGCAACCTCGCGCACCGCGAGACCCGCAACCGAGGAGTTCGTATCGAAGATCGCGTCCACACCCTCTGTGTCGAACCAGCGGCGTGCGATCGAGGATGCGATATCCGCCTTGTTCTGGTGATCGGCAAAGATCAGCTCGACCTTGCGGCCGTTGATCGGGCGACCGAAGTCCTCCACCGCGAGTTGCGCTGCCGTCACGGATCCTCGGCCTGCAAGATCCGAATAACCACCGGACATGTCGGTCAGGACGCCGATCTTGATGCCGCCATCGGCATATTGAGCGGAGGCCGGCGTGGCTGTGAGAGGGGCTACGCTGAAGGCAGCGATAACCGCTAGGGTACGACAATCCACAAGTATCCTCCCATTTTTTGTTGGTGCTTGCACGGCGCGTCTTCTTTTTCTCGGAGCGCCCTATGGCCGTATGGCCCGTTGCGGTCTGCCGATGCTCTCAAGGCCTCGGATCACGGAGCGAATAGTGCGTCACTGTTTGCCTCGGATCTGTTTGCCGCCCGCGTTGAAGAATTTGAGAAAGGCTTCGTTGTAACGCTGCATATCTTCGAGGCTCGTGAGATGCGCAGCGCAAAGCGGGCCGCCATCGGTCCGGTAATACGGCTGTGCCCCATCGATTCCGGCACAAGCCATCTTCTCTCTCCCCCGTCAGAGGTAGCTTTGGCCGTCGAGATAGGCCTTGCGCCAGCGCCTGATCTCGACGCGCTCGAAGAGGCCCACCTTGTAGAACGGGTCCGCCTGGATGAGCGCCTCGGCTTCGGCGCGGGTGTCGACATCGACGACGTACAAGCCACCGCCCGCGTCGCTCCCGTCGTCGTTCAGCTTCGCGCCACACGCCAGGAGCTGGCCCTTGATCCGGTCGAGGTAGACGAGATGCTCGGCGCGATGAGTCTTGCGGACGTCCAGGCTGCCGGCCTTGTCGAACGTCTCGATCATGTAGGGCATGGCACTCTACTTGTCAGTTGGCTGCGATGGCGGACGGATGTTGCGCCAGAGGTGTGACGCTGATCGACATGTACGGGTAGAGAGGCAGCGACATCAGGGTGTCGTGAAGCTCGTCGTTGCTGGCGACGTCGAACACGCTGTAGTTGGCGTATTGCCCGGCGACGCGCCAGAGGTGTCGCCACTTGCCCTCCTGCTGCAGCTTCTGCGCGTAGGCCTTCTCTTCCGCCTTCAGGCGATCGGCCTCGTCCTTCGGCAGGATGGCCGGAATGTTGACCTGCATGTGGACCATGTAGAGCATGATGTCTCTCCTGTGCCGACCGGATGTCCGAGCGCATCTGATTTGAGAGCGCTCTGGTGAAGGTCGTCGATCAGACATCAGGCCAGACCGGCACGGCCACGGTGTAGCCCATGATGTCCTCCGGCTTGAGCCTGGACAGGGCCGGCGCTGGCAGGATCCAGAACGATTGGACAAGATTGTTCCAGGCCTTGCCCCAAGCCTCCTCAATCCGATCGAACGGTTCTGCCAAACGGTTTTGCAAGGTGCCAAATCCTTGACTCGACACGCTTCCTCGCGCCGAACAGGCTGCCACCCGGATTGCGAGCGCTTCCGCGCGGGCCGACGCAGGGGAGGCTGCCGGCGTCAAAGCCGCGCTGGCCCCAGGGCTCGAAGGCGCGCTTCGATCCGTCAGGATCCGAGGGATGCTGCCGAAAAGGCCAGATTGACCGTCAATCAGGTGTCACAGTGAAATCATGCGCTGCCGCAAATCTGTTGATCGGCTCGCAGGCTGGGCGATGCGACATTTACACCGACGGACGACGCCTTAGCTTATCGGTAGAAACTACCCACGACGCACGGAATTCCTGCCGATGATCGCGAACCGGGTAGCGCTCGCTGGCGCGCTTCTCATGCTGAGCATCACGCCGTCGGCCTCTCAATTGCGCCGCCCGATGACGTGTACGGAAGAGGTGTCGGTGGGGCTGGATACGGGCACCGTGCCGGAGGAGGGAAAGCCGCAGCCGCATCGGGCCCGGACGTTCTCGCTGGTCTCCAGTGGCGGCTTGCTGACCATGATTTCTGCCGGCCGCTCCGACTATTACGAGTGTCAGGTGGCATCCCCGCGTTCGAACGAGCGCACACCGCGCAATGCGATCAAATGTCAGAACGGCGTGTATTTTCTTCTGATCGACTTGAACAAGCTGAGCTTCGTCGAAGCGCAGCTGAACCCGGAAGATCGCGGCGCAGTCAAGATGAGCTACGGGAACTGCAGAAACCTCTAGGGATCCTAGTCCATCCGGATGAGAATGTAGGCCGATACGGCGATGACCGCCACGGTAACCGCGAACAGCAGGAAGGTCTTCGTGACGTGACCGTCTGGCGGGCCTGGTGCGTCGTTCATGATGCTCCCCCAGACCCGGAAGGATGGCGGTGTCTACCCTGTTGCTCAACGTATGAGCGGCCGATAAGCGGCATCCGGATTGAGAGATCAGTACTCTGCGCTGCCGGTGCTGAAGGTTCCGATCTCCGAACGTCGCCCGGCGGCGGACGCGTCCCGGGAGAATCCGTTCCGTGCCGGGATCGGCACGAGGGCGATCCCGAGCGCTACGCGCACCGCAGACAGGGCCGATCAGGCCTCCGGCGGACCGGGGACGGATCCGCCTGGCGTGAACGACTCGCGCCCTCGCCGATCCTGAGGTCGGCAACCGCCTCTCCAGGGGCTTCGAGGGCGACGGCCTTACCGGCAGAAGCGTTCAGCGCCCGGTGTCCATCGGCCGAACCCCGTCGCGACCATGTTGGCGACGACCCGGCAGATGTACACTTTCTGCGCCGCGTTGTTGTGCGGGCCGGCATGATAGCGTGCCACGGCCATCGTCCAGCTGCCCTCGCGTTGCTTGAGTTCCCGGAGGAACTGCGTGGCGTAATCGACGTTCGCGTGCGGATCGATCATGGCTTCGACCGAGCCGAACTTGCCGCCGTGGTAATGGTGGTTGATCTGCATGCAGCCGAGATCGATCAGGCGCACCCCCTTGCGGCGCGCGTCCGTGAAGCGGGCCATCACGTCCCGCGGCCCCGTCCCGAAATAGGCGGTCCCGGCGATGTTCATGGCGTAGGGCTGAAGCGAGCCGCGCTTGCCGGTCTCCGTGAGGCCGACGGCGTAGAGCACGCCCAGGGGCACGCCGTAGCGGGCGGAGGCGCGACCCATCTCGTCCTCGCAGACATTCGGCGCGGCCGGGATCGCGCTAGAGATAAATGCCGCTGCCGCGAGGACGTACCGCCTCATCCGTCCGATCTCCTTCGCGTCTGTCGGCCGCGTGGCGCTGCTCGGCCTGCCGCTGCCTGCCTCCCCCATGGCCCGGTCGCGCGCCGCCGTCGGCAAACGAGGTCGGAGCCGGCGATGGCGAGCCTCCGGGTGCGGTCACGGCCTCGGTCGGCCGGGCCTGCCCGACGATGACCTCGGCTCGATAGGCGTTGGTCTGATTCAGGAGATCGGTGAGGATCGCCGCCTCCTTGTGCAGGAGCGCCGCGGTCTCCGGCCGCGAGGCGCGCAGATGCGTTTCGAGCTGGCCGTTCGCCAGCCGCATCTCCACGATGACGGTCCCGAGTTCCTCCGGCCGAAGCTGGATCTTGAGCACGCGCAGCGGTCCGCCCGGATCGGGATTGGCAGCCGGTTCGGCGTGGATCCGGGTCTCCGATCCGGCCGCGGCCGCGCGTTCGAGCTCCTCCGTGATGGCGGATGCGATCAGCGGCAGGGATGCGGCGGGCAGGCCTCCCGCAGTCCCGGACTCGTCTCGGGAGCCTGTCGGCAAGGCGGTGTCCCGCGCGCGGGAGGCGACCGGTGCGAGGATGGTGTTCTCCGCCAGGGAGGCCACGCGCCCCTCCGCCGGTACGATGATCTCCGGACCCTCCGGATCCGTCGCCGCGACGGAGCTTGCGGCGCTGCCGCCGCGCGGATCCGGCTCGGGCCGGATCTGGGCCGCGCGCTTCAGCACCGCCGCTGCGGCGATGGCCGGCAGTTCGGACCGGGAGACCTGCGGAGCGACGGTGGTGGCTCCGGGGGCAGCTGTTCCCGTCGGGCTCGGATTCGCGCCGTCGAGCGCCGCCGTGCCGGTCACGACCGGCTTGAAGTGAACTGCGCGGCCGAGCACCTCGATCTTGGCTGCGGCACCGAGGCCGGTCACGACCTTGGGCGCCTTCGAGACGTCCGCGCGCGCTGCCTCGGCCGCCGCGTCCCGGGACAGGGGCTCGGCGGTCGCCGGCATGGATCCTGACGGAGATCCGACGGCCGGTGCAGGGTCGGGCCCTGCCGGGAGGGTGGACGACCCACTCGCCCTGGAACCGGGGTCCGTCTCGACGGCCGGCGCCCGGGTCAGCGGCAGGGCACAGCTCAGGAGGTTCGCCAGCATCGCGGCGGCGGAGCTTGCCGGCGCTGCGGGATCCGGCGCGGCCGCCGCGGGATCATCGCTCTCCGCGTCGCGCTCGCTCGTCACGGCTGCGGTCGCGGACGTCTCGCCCGCACCCGAGAGCTTACGCATGACCGTCTCGAAGGGGCTTTCCGGCCTCTTCCCCGGCTGCTGCCGGGGGTCGGCGTCCGGTTTGGACGGCGCGACCTCGCGATCGGGCTTCGGGGGGGCCTTCTGAGCCGTGGTGGAGATCGGGTTCACGGGCTTGACTTCCGGAGGAGCTGGTCGACCTGGCCGATCGCGGCTTCGGCCTTGGGAACGAGGCCAACTGCCACCTCGGCCGGTTCTGCTAGGGCCTGCGCGCGCTTCGACGCGTCGGCCTCCGGCGGTGCGGGCGTGCCGGCCAGCCCGCGTCCGATCTGCTCGGCCATCGACAGTGCCGCGTCGAAGAGCTGGACGTCGCGCGCCGGCAGCCTGGGCCTGTCGACGGCCTTCAGCTTCCGCTGTGCGGTCTGGAAGGTCGCCAGGCTCACGATCTCGGCGGCCGCCCGGTAGAGCCGAGCCTGGGTCGCCTCCAGGCTGTCGGGCGCGCAGAGCACGAGCGCCTTGTCGGCAGCCAGGAGGGCCGAGTCGGTTTTGCCTTCCTGAACCGCCGTCCGGGCGATCAGGAGGTAGAGATCCCGCCGGCTCTCGGGGGTGAACTCGTTCATGATCCGGGTGAAGGTGGCGAACCGCGCCTCGTCCCGGCCGAAGTCGAGCTGCGTCACCTGGTACGCGAAGCGCTGCCGGAAGTTGCCGGCATAGACCGAGTGGGGAAAGCGGCGCAGGTACTGAACCGCCAGGGCCTCGAACTTCTTCAGGTCGCCGACCTGCCCGAGGGTGAAGATCTCGCGGCGCAGGGCGGCCTCCTCGACGAGGGTCCCCGGCAGCAGCAGGCGGGCGCGATCGAGGAGGGAGATCGCGCGGATCGGGTTCTCGTTGACCGTGAGGGCCGCCTGCGTGAGGGTGATCGCTCCGGCAAGGGTCGGCGGCAGGGTGGCCGTCTCGAAATCCCTGAGGTGCCGGTTCGCCTCTGCCTCCCGCCCGTCGATATAGGCGAGCGCCCCGCGGGCGAGCGTCGCCTCGGGCGTGTCGAGGCCGCCCTGCGTCGTCAGGCGCCGCAGGATCGTCGGACCGCCGCCGCTCAGGGCGAAGACGATGGCCGCCTGGAGGTTGCGCCGGTCGGCCCAGACATCCGGCGCGGCGTTGAGGAGATCGCTCTCGATTCGCGCGATCAGCAGCGACTGGCTCTCATGCGCGACCAGGGATCCTGCGGCGATCCGATCCTGCAGCAATTGCAGCGTACGGACCCATTCGACAGGGCCGCCCTTACGGCCCTGCGGATCGTCGGCGCCCGGTGTCGCAGGCCGAGCGGTGTCGGCTGCAGGAGGGCGCGTCGCGCGCGGAGTCGTCTGGGTTGCCGGCGGCGCGGGGTCTGCGGCGACCGGGGACGGGCAGAGGGTGAGAAATGCGCCGATGGCGCCCCGCGTGATCCGCCTCATCCCGGAGCGCCCTGCAGCAGGATCTCGATCCGGCGGTTCTCGGGCGCCTTCGGATCCGCGGCGTTGCGCGGCATCCGGTCGGCTGCGCCCTCGATCCGCGAGATCCGCGCCTCGTCAACGCCGCCCCGCGTCAGCATGTAGCGCATGATGTCATCCCTTTCAGACCTTCCGAATACCGAACCCGGGCACGGGTCGGGGGGCGGCCACAGCGAGAGTCTGTTCGCGAAGATCGAGGCACAGGCCCAGGAGCAGCGATCGCGCGATGAGCGGACCGGCAGCGGCCGGAACCTGGATTCGATCCTTCGCATCCCGGTCTTGATGCAGGTGGTCCTCGGATCGGCCACCATGCCGGTGGCGAACCTGATGAAGCTGGGCCGCGGGGCGATCGTCCCGCTCGACCACCGCGTCGGCGAGCCCGTGGACGTCGTCGTGAACGGTCGCGTCATCGCGCGGGGCGAGGTCGTCGTCGTCGAGGACGACAACTCGCGCTTCGGCGTCTCGCTCACCGAGATCGTCGGTCCCGCCGTGGCCGATTCCAACGGCTGACAGGAAGCGTCGTCATGGCCGCAGGCCCCCTCACCAAGGTTGGTCGAAGAGTCCTGAACCCCGCCGAGGAGGTCGCCGCCGTTCTCATCGCGATGAACAAGACGACGGCGAGCCGGCTGGTCAAGTACTTCGACAATGCCGAGCTGAAGCAGATCACGCGCGCGGTCGCGCAGCTCGGACCTGTCCCGAGAGTACAGCTCGAGTCCATCGTCGACCAAGTGGCCGCCTTCTTCGCGGATGGCGCGAACCTGATCGGGACGGCCCGCGAGATGGAGAAGCTGCTGGAGGGGGTCCTGCCGCCCGAGCAGATCGCCGATCTCATGGCCGATGTCCTCGGCCAGGGCGAACGCTCGATCTGGGACCGCATCTCCAACGGCTCGGAGACGGCCCTGGCGGCCTACCTGTTGAAGGAGCATCCCCAGACGTCGGCCCTGATCCTGTCGAAGGTGAAGCCGGCCTGCGCCGCCAAGGTCATGGCACAGCTCCCGGCGCCTCTGCGGAACGGGATCATGCGCCGGATGCTGGTGTTCAAGCCGATCGTCGAGGGTACGATGAAGATGATCGAGCAGACGATCCACGAAGACTTCATGATCAATCTGGCGCGCAACGCCGGGGCCGACACCCATGCGCGCATGGCGGACATCATCAACAAAATGGAGCGCCAGGGCATGGAGGAGGTTCTGGACAACCTCTCGCAATCCCGTCCGAAATCGGCTGAGATCCTGAAGAGCCTGCTCTTCACCTTCGACGACATCATCAGCATGACCCCGCGGGCGCGCACGACCCTGTTCGATCAGGTCTCGCACGAGCGCATCATTCTGGCCCTGAAAGGCACGAGCGGCACGCTCCGCACCGTCGTGCTCAGTGCCCTGACATCCCGCGCCCGGCGGATCGTGGAGCACGAACTGGAAGGCGGCGAGCCAGCCTCCCAGCGGGACGTGCTCGAGGCCCGCCGCTCGATCACCGATCAGGCCCTGGAGATGGCCGCCCGTGGCGAGATCGAACTCAACCCGGCCGATTCGGAAGACACGTACATCACCTGAACGGGTCGGGCGCGATGTCGGACGACAAGGAGAGCAGAACCGAGGCTGCGAGCGACAAGAAGATCCACGACGCGATCGAGCAGGGCAACGTCCCCTTCTCGAGAGAGGCGCCGGTCTTCGCCTCGATCGTCGCCATCCTCGTCATCCTCGTCTTCGTGGTGCGGGATCACGGCGCTCCGTTCGTGCTGCGGCTCGCCCTCCTCCTCGAGCAACCGCGTGGCTTCGCCCTGGCCAACGGCGAGGATGCGATGCGGCTCCTCTCGGCGGTGGCCGTCGAGATGAGCCAGCTTCTGCTGCCGATGCTCGTGATCCTCCTCGTGACCGGGATCGCGGCCTCGATGTTCCAGAATGCGCCGCGCATCGTAGGCGAACGGATCCGGCCGCAATGGTCGCGCATTTCGCCCGCGAGCGGATGGAATAGACTTTTCGGTTTTCAAGGATATATCGAATTTGGAAAGAGTCTGTTCAAATTCCTGGCGATCGGCGGTGTATCCTTCATGATACTGCGCGCCAACCGACACGAGATCGTGAATATCATGTTCGTGGATCCGATCGAGTTGCCGGAATTTCTGTTGGCGCTGTCGGTTCGTCTGGTATCCGCCATCAGTGTGGCGACGATTACACTTGTGGCGGGCGATCTCGTCTGGTCGCGCCTGCGGTGGCAGCGCGATCTGCGGATGTCGCGCCAGGAGATGAAGGACGAGTTCAAGCAGATCGAGGGCAATCCGCTGGTCAAGGCGAAGCTGCGCTCCCTGGCGCAGGATCGCCTGCGCAAGCAGATGATGTCGGCCGTGCCGCGCGCCACGATGATCCTGGCCAACCCGACACACTACGCCATCGCGCTGCGCTACGATCAGAGCGAGAACGACGCCCCGATGGTCCTGGCCAAGGGGAAGGACCTGATCGCCCTGCGCATCCGGGAGATCGCCGAGAAGCACCGGATCGAGGTGGTGGTCGACAAGGCCCTGGCCCGGGCGATGTACGACAGCGTCGAGATCAACCAGGCCATCCCGGCGGAATTCTACCGCGCGATCGCGAATCTCCTGGTTTACGTGATGACGCGGCGGCGGCGCTGAGCGTCGCGGGAGGCTCGGCGCCTCACGCCGCGCGGCGCTTGGCCTCCCGGCGATGCCGGTGCAGGACGAACTCGGTGTAGCCGTTCGGCTGGTGCGCGCCCTCGAAGACGAGTGCCTCCGCGGCCCGGAAGGCCGGCCCGTCGAAATCCGGGGCCATCGGCCGGTAGGCCGGATCGCCGGCGTTCTGACGATCCACGACCCCGGCCATCCGCCGCAGGGCCTCGGCGACCTGATCGCGGTCCACGATTCCGTGGCGGAGCCAGTTGGCGATGTGCTGGCTGGAGATGCGCAGGGTGGCGCGGTCCTCCATCAGCCCGACATCGTGAATGTCGGGCACCTTGGAGCAGCCGACGCCCTGGTCGATCCAGCGCACCACGTAGCCGAGGATCCCCTGGCAGTTGTTGTCGAGCTCCTCCCGCACGGCTTCCGGTGCGACGGGCCCGTCGGCCAGCGGCAGCGTCAGCATGGCGGCGCGCGTCGCGGGCGCCCGGCCGCGGAGTTCCCCCTGGCGGGCGCGCACGTCGGTCCGGTGGTAATGGAGCGCGTGGAGCGTCGCGGCGGTCGGGGACGGGACCCAGGCCGTGTTGGCGCCGGCGTCCGGATGGGCGCCCTTCGTCTCGAGCATCGCCGCCATCCGGTCGGGGGCGGCCCACATGCCCTTGCCGATCTGCGCGTGGCCCGGGAGGCCGCAGGCCAGCCCGGCATCGACGTTGCCGTCCTCGTAGGCCCGGATCCAGGCGGTCGCCTTCATGGCGTCCTTGCGGACCACCGGGCCCGCTTCCATGGCGGTGTGGATCTCGTCGCCGGTCCGGTCGAGGAAGCCGGTGTTGATGAAGAACAGCCGGTCCGAAGCGGCAGCGATCGCCGCCCTGAGGTTCAGGGTCGTGCGCCGCTCCTCGTCCATCACGCCGATCTTCAGCGTCCGCGGCTTCAGGCCGAGCAGCGCCTCGACGCGGCCGAACAGCTCCACCGCGAAGGCGACCTCGTCGGGGCCGTGCAGCTTCGGCTTGACCATGTAGATCGAGCCGGTCCGGCTGTTGCGGAAGGCGCCCGCCCCGTTCAGGTCGTGCAGGGCGATCAGCGCGGTGATGGCCGCGTCCACGATCGTCTCGGGGATCTCGCCTCCGTCCAGCGTCACCGCGTCCGTGTACATGTGGTGCCCGACATGCCGCACCAGCATCAGCGACCGGCCCGGCAGGGTCAGCCGGCCGCCATCGGGGGCCGTGTAGGTCCGGTCCTCCGCCAGGCGGCGCTCGACGGTGCGGCCGCCCTTGGGTAGGCGGGCGACGAGATCGCCCCGCATCAGGCCGAGCCAGCTCCGGTACACCGCGACCTTGTCGGACGTGTCTACGGCGGCGACGGAATCCTCCATGTCCATGATGGTCGAGAGGGCGGATTCCAGCACCACGTCGGCGATGCCGGCGGGGTCGGTGCGGCCGATCGGGCTGGTCCGGTCGAGCCGGATCTCGATGTGCAGCCCGTGGTGGCGCAGCAGGATCGCCTCGGGCGCCTGCGCGTCGCCGGTGAAGCCCGCCAGCGCGGTCCCCGCCCCCAGGGCTGCGGTCCGACCCGCGCCCAGGTCGATGGCGAGCCGCCCGTCCGCCACCGCAAAGCCCGCGGCCTCGGCCCAGCTGCCCTGCGTCAGCGGCGCGGCCGCGTCGAGGAACGCCTTGGTCCGGGCGACCACTGCCGCGCCCCTGGCCGGGTTGAAGGCGCTGCCCGGGGCGAGGTCGCCATCCTGCGGGATCGCGTCGGTGCCGTAGAGCGCGTCGTAGAGGCTGCCCCAGCGGGCGTTGGCCGCGTTGAGGGCGTAGCGCGCGTTCGAGATCGGCACGACGAGCTGCGGGCCCGCGATGGCGGCGATCTCCGCGTCCACGTTCTCCGTGGTGACGCGCACCGCGTCCGGCTCCGACTGCAGGTATCCGATCTGCGCGAGGAAGGCCGCGTAGGCCGCCGGATCGTGCGGCAGGCCGCGGTGGTCGCGATGCCAGGAATCGATATCGGCCTGGAGGTCGTCGCGCCGGTCGAGCAGGGCCCGGTTGCGCGGCCCGAGATCCCGGACGATCGCCTCGAAGCCCGACCAGAAGTGGTCCGCGGTGATCCCGGTCCCGGGCAGCGCCTCCTCGGACAGGAACGCGCGGAGTTCTTCGGCGACGACGAGACCCGGCATGGCGATCCCCTGAGCTGGATGGCGCGCGTTCAGAAAAACTTGAACGGTGCGCGAAGAAATTTTGACGACCCAGCGATAGATCGCTTGGCTCCCGCGAAAAAGGCGCCAAAAGGGATTTGATTCTTTCCGCGGCGTTGAGAATGCAAGACCATAGCGACCTGGAGATCTTCGCCCGCGTGGTCCGCGCCGGCAGCCTGACCCGGGCCGGGTCCGAACTCGGCCTGTCCGTCGCGGTGGTCTCGAAGCGGCTGAAGCGGCTGGAGCAGCGGCTGGCGGTGCGCCTGCTGCACCGGACCACCCGGCGCGTCGTCCCGACCGATGTCGGTGAGGAATTCTTCCAGCGGATCGCCCCGATCGTCGACGCCATCGCGGAGGCCGAGACCCTGGTGTCGCAGCGGGCTTCCCGGGCGCGGGGGACGCTGCGGGTGACGGCGCCCAGCTCCTTCGGGCGGCTGCACATCGTCCCGCACCTGCGGGCCTTCTTCGCGCTCCATCCAGACCTCGTCCTGAACCTTGAGCTCAGCGACGATTTCGAGTCGATCGTCGAGCGCGGCTTCGATCTCGCGATCCGCGTCGGCGCGCTGGAGAGTTCCGGCCTCACCGCCGTGCGCCTCGCCCCGGTGCGGCGGGTCCTGTGCGCGCGGCCGGCCTATCTCGACGCGGCCGGGCGGCCCGCCGGTCTCGACGACCTGCGCGGCCATGTCTGCCTCGCCACGGAGAACCAGAACCCCTGGCGCCTGATCGGGCCGGACGGGCCCTGCACGGTCAACGCCTCCGGCCCCCTGCGCACCCATTCCAACGAGGTCGTGCGCGAGGCGGTGATCGGCGGCCTCGGCATCGCGCTCCGCTCCACCTGGGACGTGCATGCGGAGCTCCGCGCCGGCCTCCTGGAGGTGGTGCTGCCCGCCTACACGGCCGCGGCCCCGGCGGGCATCTACGCGGTCTATCCGAGCCGGGCCTTCGTCCCGGCCAAGACCCGGGCCTTCATCGATTTCCTGAAGCGCACCTACCGGTCGAGCGGCGCCTGGCCGGAGCCGTGAGGAATCCACCCGGCACGGCCTCACCCGGGGGCGTTCCATCGGATCGACGCCGCCGGGGCGCGAGAGGGCTTTACGGTGGCGCGCGGGTCCCCTCTCGCGCAGGTGCGTGAGACGCGCGTGTTCACCCGCCGGTCCCACCCTCGTGAAACCCGTCATCCGCCCGGGAGCGGGTGCGCGTCGCGTCTGGCCCGGCTCGACGGGCGACGATCAGGGCTGGGCGAAGTCCGGGTCGGTGCGCGCCAGCATCCGCTTGAACGCCGCCCACTCGCTGTCGGGCGCCCCCTGGAGCGCGACGCGGTCGTAGCCGGCGGCGTATTGCCCGGCGGTCTTGGCTGCCACCGCCGCCGAGGGCCGGATGATCGGGGCGCCCGCGGCCTGGAGGGCGAGCTGCGCGCGGCACGAGCGCTCCAGGTTGTGCATCAGCTTGAACGCCTCGCCGACCGAGCGTCCGCAGGTCAGCAGGCCGTGGTTGCGCAGCACCATGACGGGCTTGTCGCCGAGATCGGCCACCAGCCGCGCCCGCTCGTCGAGGTCGAGGGCGATGCCCTCGTAGGCGTGGTAGGCGAGGCGCCCGGCGAACTGCATCGACCACTGGTTCAGGGGCAAAAGCCCCTCCTCCTGGCAGGCGACCGCGACGCCCGCGACCGTGTGGGTGTGCAGCACGCAGATCGCGTCGTGGCGCGCGGCGTGGATGGCGCTGTGGATCGTGAAGCCGGCCGGGTTGATGCCGAGCCCCATCGGATCCTCGAGCACGCGCCCGTCGATATCGACGGTGACGAGGTTCTCCGGCGTCACTTCCTCGAAGCGCATCCCGTAGGGGTTGATCAGGAAGCGGTGCCCGCCCCCCGGCAGGCGCGCCGAGATGTGGGTGTAGATGCTGTCGTCGAGGCCGAGCCGGTGGATCAGCCGGTAGGCGGCCGCGAGATCGACGCGCATCGCCTGGATTTCGGCCGGGTCGGCGGGGCCCGCGTCCCGGTCCGGGGCGCTCGAATGGGCTGCTGCAGGCATGCGACGGCTCCTTGCCGGTGAGGGAGATCCACCCTGGGGCGCGGGACCGCCGTCCGGCGGCGGGCGGTCCCGTGATCCCGGCCTCCGGAGGCGCGTGGCGGGCCATCACAGGGCGTGGCCTGTGCCGGCGATCCTCCGCAAGGTGCCCCAAGGGCAGCCGCTCGGCAATGCGCCGGGCCTCGCGAACCCGGGCGAGATTGGGAGATCGGCTGCACGTGGTCGAAGTCAGGCTCGGCAGCGTCCGCCTCCGACCCGCCCGCGCCCGGGAAGGCGGTTCACGCCGGGCTCGAAAGCGGTCGTTTCCCGCACCGTCATTTCGGCAACGTCGCGCCCATTCGAGCCATGCAGGACGTGAATCAGCGCACGGCTTCGATGCCGATCCGCCTCGCGACGGGTTGCCGATGTCTGCGATCTGCGCCTGAAGCCCCGCGCCGAAACACCGCCGGGACATTGAACCGAGCCGCCTCCTGCATCGGATTCGCAGGGGGAAGCTCAGCGCGTAGCGACGCGGCTTATTACTGATTTTGCGAGATGATCGAATTTCAATGTTGACTTAGTTTCTAAACCATGCTTCGAACACAGTGTTGAATTCAAAATATTAAGGAGAATGAGAAATGAATGGTCGATTTTTGAAATCGGCACTTGTTGCAGCAACGCTGATGTTGAGCGCTAATTCATTGGCATCTGCCCAAAGCAGTCCTCCCGGCAATAGTGGTGCGGGCGGAAACAATGGGAACGGCACTGTCCCGGGTCATTCCAATGGCAATGGCGGCGGAGACGGCGGTCTTGGAAATATCTTCGGCGGTGGCGGCCACGGCCACTCCGGCGGCGCGCCGTCGCCCGAGATCAACGCGATGCTTGGCCTGACGCTCGCCGGCGGGACCCTGGCGTTCCTGCGCCGGAGGAGAAACCGCAAAGACACGTTTGCGAGCTGATGGACCGACCTCGTGGTGGAGGTTCTTGCACGCTTGGGGGTGGGCGGCGTTTCGAAAGCTGGTCGCGCGCCGGTTTTCCGTCTGCCCACTCAGGCCGCAAGCTGGGTTTTACTGGTATTCTCTGGTGGCACCGTTCTGTCGGCAGCCCTACAGAGGCACCTGCTCGAAGAGACACAGTCCGCTCAACATCTCGTTGAATTCAACGTCGGCGAGGCGTTCGGGTTGGCCGCGATCCTGTCGCTGGTGCTCGCCGACTCGCGGAGATGCGCGGCGCTGGCCGGATCCGACATCGCCGTCCTGCTTCTCTCCGCGCTCGCTTGGTTCGTGCCAGAACAGCATGGCGTCTACCTCGCCACCTCGCTGGCCGGGGGCTGGGTTCTTTTCAGGAGGCGCTCCGACCGGCGGCTGGCCGGCATCGGCCAGATCTGGCTCGCCCTGTCTATTTACGAACTCTGGGGCAAGATCCTCTTCAAGCTTGCCTACCAGATGATCGAGATCATCGAGGTCGGCCTGCTCTACAGGGTCGGGCAGCTGTTCTACGGCGGTCTGGGCGTGAGCGGCGCCAGCCTCAGCATCCACGCCGACTGGTCGATCGTGATCCTCGAAGGCTGCTCGTCATTTCACAACCTGTCTCTCACTGTGCTGATCTGGATTTCCATCTTGAAGATTGCGGAGACACCGGTGAGCCTGGCGGCGTTGCGTGCGCTGGGACTGGGCGCCTGCCTCGTGGTCGCGATCAACGTCGCGCGCATCCTGGCGATGTTGCCCTCGCGCGAGGCCTTCGTGTTTTGGCACGACGGTGCGGGATCGTCCCTGGTGGCGCTCACCTCCGTGCTGGCGGCAATCGTCCCGATTCTGCTCTGTGTCGAAGGGAGAGCATGCGAAGCCGGCACGCAGCCCTGACCTCCCGGGCACGCACAGGGGTCATCGTGTTGTGCCTTCTCCTGGCCGCCTCGGTCTCGGGACGTATCTACATCTATCGACAACAGCCGGAAGCCGGCGAGGCGGCGGCAGGGGACGCTGCCGGCGGCCCTATCGATCTCGGAGGCGGCATCCTGCTTCCGCGCTCGGCCGCTCAGCATCGGACTGTTCCGGTCGGCTCCTGCGTGGCGCCGGCGTCCATCCACTTCGTCGCGGCCAGCCCTTACGGGTCCGACCCGTCGCTCGTGGGCGCACCCGGGTCTGACGATCGCGTCTTCTACGTCTATCGGGGCTGGAGCCTCGGAAGCCGTCTTGCCACGATCAGCCTCAACGCGATCTACTTCTCGCGTCGAGCATATGCCCGGCTGAGGATGCAGGAGACCCCTGCGACCGACGACCTGGCCGTGAAGATCATCGTTCCGACGGGCTGCGAGGCCTCGGCGGAAGAGGTGATGTCAAACCTTCGCCTCGCCCTCCATCCGCCCGCGCCATCGTCCGTACCCGGCTCGGCGCCACGTCCTTGAAGTGGCGGCCGGGAAGAAGGCGCGGCGCACGACAAAACCCGCCGCGGCGAGCCGGGCTGAGACCGTTCTAGCCTCGGGGGCGGTGTCGATGCGCGGGAGATGGCGGCGTTCCGCGTCCCCCCGGTTGCGACAGGTCTGGGCCATGCCCCCGGCGCCGCGCCGCGCGGGGCCGCCGAGGCGTGTCAGGCGCCGGCCGCCTCAGCCCGCCAGCGCGGCCTCGAGACCGGCCCCGATCGCCAGGAGCCGGCGGTCCGCCCCGTGCCGGGCGAGCAGCATCAGCCCGGCGGGCCGGGGAAGCCCGGGCATCGGCAGGGACAGGCCGGTGAGGTCGAAGAAATTGCCGAACGCGGTGTTGCGCAGCATCAGGCGGTTGGCCGACAGGAAGGCTCCGTCGTCCGCCAGGAGCGGGGCTGTCAGCGGCGCCGTGGTCGCCGTCGCCGGGAGCGCCAGCACGTCGATTGGGGCCAGCCGCCGGTCCAAGGCCGCGATCAGCTCGGTCCGCCGGCGCAGGGTCCGGATGTAGGCCGCCGCCGTCGCGGCGCGGCCGGCGACGATCCGGCGATGGACCCGCGGATCGTAAAGGTCGGCCTGCGTGTCGATTCGGTCGGCGTGGATCGCGGCGGCCTCGATGGCCGCGATGGAGCCGTCCGGCAGCGCCGCGTCCATGGCGGCGAGCAGGTCGTCGACCGGGTGGTCGCTCACCCGGGCGCCGGCCCGGGACAGGAGCGCGAGCGTGCGCTCGAAGGCCTCGGCCACCAGCGGCTCGGTCTCGGTGAACAGGACGCCCCGCGGCACGCCGACGCGCAGGCCGGCGACCCCGAACGCGTCCAGCGGCGCCGGCTCCTCGCCCGCCATCACGGCGTCGGCCGCCGCGCAGTCCGCCACGGTCCGGGCCAGCGGGCCGATCGAGTCGAGGGCGTAGGACAGCGGGAAGGCGCCCTCCAGGGGCACCCGTCTGGCGGTCGGCTTGAAGCCCACGACGCCGTTCAGCGAGGCCGGGATCCGGACCGATCCCCCGGTGTCCGACCCGATGGCGATGTCGCTGGTCCCCTGCCCCACCGAGACGCCGGCGCCGGCCGACGAGCCCCCCGGGATGCGCCGGGGATCGGCGGCGTTGCCGGGGGTGCCGTAATGCGGATTGAGCCCGAGCCCCGAGAAGGCGAATTCCGACATGTTGGTCCTGCCGAGGATCACCGCGCCGGCCCGGCGCAGGCGGGCGACCACCGGGGCATCGGTGCGGGCCGGCGGCGCGTCCTTCAGCACGACCGAGCCGGCGCACGTGGTCTCGCCGGCCACGTCGAACAGGTCCTTGATCGAGACCATCGCGCCGTCGAGCGGGCCCAGGGAGATCCCGTCCCGGCGGCGCGCATCCGCGGCGTCGGCCGCGGCCCGCGCCTCGGCCGGGTAGAGGCGGGTGAAGACGGCCGGGTCGCCCGCCCCGATCCGCGCCAGACGCTCCTCGACACGCTCACGTACGCTCATGGTCTCCACCGCATCGCCGTCCGGCGCCCTTATGCAAGGGAAAGGCCCGGCGCCAAAGTGGCTCGGCGCCCGGACGGCGCCGCCGGCGGCGGTCCTCTCCAGCCTCTCTGCGGCGCGGGCCGTGATCGTCCCCGCGAGGCCTGCGCGGGCGAGCGCCCGCTCGACCCGAGATCCAGGGTCATGCCTCCGAGAACCCAACCGGGATCAGGCGCACTCGCTGTAGCCGGACCGCTCGGCCTCCTGGCGCGCCAAGCTCAGGATACGCCGGCGACTCTGGCCGTCCTCGATCGCCAGCCAATGCCGCATGAGGGCGAGAAGCTCGCCCGCCTCCCCCGCGGGCGGTTCGCCCGAGAAGGTCTCCGTCGGCACGTTGAGTTCGCGAGCGAGCCGCCGGAGGGCGGTGCCGTGGCGGGTGGCGAGCCGCTTCCGCGTGGCCCTGTCCGGCAGCGCCTGGAGCTTCGGCACGAGCGTGAAGGGGTTCATGATCGTAGAAAGTGCGACGGCTCCGGAGGGTTCTCGCCGTCCCCTCGCGCGGTGAAGAGGATCTTAACGTCGCGCCGCGCGGAGGCCCGATCCGGCGAACGGCCGGATTTCTGGATCGGAGGCCGAAGTCCGGACCGATCGCGGGCGCGCGGGCTGGTTGCTACCACGTGCGCAGGTCGCGCACGGCTGATGCTTCCGGCCGCTCATCCATGCCCGGGGCCACGAACCCGGCCCACAACAAGGCGGCCACGCCGGTGAGGAGCGGGGCGGCGATACTGAGAACGAGGCTGAGGGTCACGGCGGCCTGACTCAATAGACTGTTTCGGATCGCCCAGGCGAGCAGTCATAGCGGGAGATTGTTTTTGCGGAATTAAGATGATCGCTCGTTTTTAGGCTGCGCAAGACCGAAGCCGCGGCCCGCCAGACCGACACGGGTTCGTCATCGCCTGTCGGGCGGCCCGCGGTGCGGCGCGGTCGCGGGCCTCTCGACGGCGGCCCAGATCTCAGCCTCGTAGCCGGGCGCGCCGCATCGGCCGCCGTGTGACCCGGCCGCGATGGCCGCCTCGGGGCTCTCGAAGGGGTCGCGCCCTGGCAATCCGTCGGTCCGGTGCGGGCGAAGAGCCCGAACGCGCTGGACCCTGGCGTCTCCGTGCGGGATTCCCGGCCGCGCCTCCAAGGCGCGGCCTCGTTCGCGTCCGCGACCGTCCTCCCGTGGAACGGGCCCGTCGATCCCGGGCACCGGCGAGGCGGGCGAGCAAAGCTCCCCCTCCCGCCTCGCCAGTACTGGCCTGCGCGGGGGGTACGCAATCCAGTAATCCCCGCCTAGCATCTGCGCTGTTGGCCGGCCAATCAGCGGTTTGTACGGAGCGGGATGGCAGGATTCGCCAGTCGCCGATGTCTCCATGCGTTGTTGAAAGATCTGGTTGGGGACGCGTCTTGCGGATCCGGCCGCCCGTCCGCTGCTGGGCCCATTCACCGGGGATTGCGGCCCGCCCGGCGATCCCGGGCGGCGGGTCCTCCGGCACGCGTTGCAGACGCTTCGGCTGCGCGCGGGCCTCGGCGGAATCCGGCGATGCGGACGGGTCCATCGGGGCCGCCGGGGCTCGGCCACAGCGGGGCCACACGGCTCGGAACCCTTCATCGCGCCGTTACAAGGACGATCTAACGGTGTCCTCTGTCACCTCGCACGAGAGGAGGGATTGGATGCCGGCCCAGTATTGCATGAACCCGCTCGGCTCGTGCGCTGATCAGGAAGTGCTCGTCACATACGGCGACCATCGACCGCTCGCGTCGATCAAATCCGTGATCGACGCGGACGGTTGCGACATCCTGGCCGACCTCTCCGAGACGTGCGTCCGGATCTTGCAGCTCGAGATCGCCGTGTATCACGGCCGCATCGAGCCCTACGCCTGGGCGCAGCACGCGGTCGACGTGCTGTTCGCTCCGGCGGCGGCGTGACGACTTCGCGCCCGCGGCCATAGTGGCCCGAGGGCGCGCAGGTGAGGCCGCGGATCCGGTCCGACTGGGCAGGCGGCGCAAGCCGCGCGCCATCAGGGCTGTGGCGCCTCCAGGGTCAGGGCACCGAACTCGTTCACCATGCACTCATGCATGCGCCGCAGCCACGTGCGCGCCTCCGCGGTGCGGGCTTCCGCCCGGTCGGCCCGTTCGGCCGCCAGCCGGGCCTGTTCCTCGGCCCGCTCCGCGCGCGCCACCGCCTCCCGCATCGCCGCCTCCGCCTGCCGGGTCCGGTCCTCGGCGGCGCGCACCGCGCGCTCCGACGCGCAGACCGCGTCGCGCGCGCTCGTCTGCATCTCGCGAACCCGGGCGGCGGCGTCCCGCACCGCGAGCAGCGAGGCCGACCAATCATCGTCCTCCGCAGGGGGTACCGTCCCGGCCCCGGAGAACAGCGCCACCACCCGGTCCATCGGAGCGGTCGTCCGGCCACGCGGTCCCATGGCGCCGATCCGGTTGCGGCTCTCCGGCGGCATCGCCGTCGCTCTGGCCGCGCCGCTCACGCCGCAGCCTGGCCCGTCAGGTCCGAGAACTCGGACATGATCGCGTCCTGGACCCGCCCGAGCCACTCCTCGGCATGCCGGGCGCGTTCCTCCGCAGCCTGGGCGCGCGCCTCAGCAGCCTTCGCGCGTTCTTCGGCGGCTATGATCTGCGCCTCCGCGCGGACTTGCGCCTCACGCATCTGCACCTCCGCGATGCGCGCGCGCTCGTTCGAATTGTGGATGTCCTCACGGACCCGCTCCAGCACGTGCTCGATGCGCTCCTCGCGCTCGCGGGCCTGCGCTTCGACCTCGCGCGCTTGGCGTGCCGCCGCCTGCACGCGATGGATCAGCGCGTCCCAATCCTGGGGTGACGATGGCGGCGCCGGCGGTTGAGTCTCGCCGTTCATCGACGAAACGACGCGGAGGACATGGCCGAGATTGGCCTCAGGCGCGGTATTCGGCGCGCGCTTCAACAGGTCGGCAGTCCGGAAGCGAGGGTCGTTCAGTAGCCGCTGCAGCTCGCTCACGGGACGTCTACTCCCTGTCTATAAAACCTGAACCTGACTAAACTGACTGCAATGATTAACGCAGGGTTAAAATCGCACCCGGATGGTGCAGGCTATCCAGCGCGGGCGGCCTGCGATGCGCGAGATCAGGCCGTTGGAATCGGCGCGGATGGACGGACTGATCGGGACCGGACAGGGCGCGCGGGGTGATCCGAATCGATCAGGCTCCCCGGTGCCGGGGTGACCGAGGCAGCGACCACGACGCCGACGGGAAGGCGATCCGCAACGATCCCGGCGGGCCCTCCTCGGGGGCCTGCGCTGCGATGCACGATCGCCGCCGGCGCAACCGCTCGACCTGTGCCGGACGACGCGCCACTGAGTTCTGAAAATCGGAGATTCGGACTGCTCATCGGGTTCGGCGAACCCGGGGATCGTCTCAGGGCCCGCAATGCCGACCGTGTGGTCGGTGACATCACTGGGGCCGAGTGGTGGGCGCGACAGGGATCGAACCTGTGACCCCTACCATGTCAAGGTAGTGCTCTCCCGCTGAGCTACGCGCCCGGGCCGGAGCCGCACGGGCTCCGGTGGGCGGGGCCTATAGCTGTTGCCCGGCGGGGGCGCAAGCGGAAGGTTCACGGCGTCGGCCGGTCGACGTCGGCCGACCGCGCCGTCGCGATGGTGCACGCGCGCTGAAAAATGCGCTATGGGCCTGCCGGCCGGCATCCGGCCGGGCCGCCGAGGCGGTGCCGGTATTCCGCCCCCTCAAGCTTCGGGACATGCGTTACTTCATCGATCACGATAACGGCGTCTCGATCCGCGGCTGGATCGTGCCGGACAACCCGCTCGCCATCAGCCGGGTGGTGGTCTCCGTCGAGGGCCGGCGCGTGGCCGAGGTCCCGGCCAGCGTCACGGACGAGGCCTTCAAGCGCAACGGCTGGCACGCGACCGGGCAATGCACCTTCGTGCTGACCCCCGCCGAGGTGCCGGGGCTCCCCGAGATCCCGCGGCTCGAACTCTACGACGCCGACACCAACGTGATGGTCTACCGCCGCACGCCGCCCGATGGGCTGGTGCGGCTGCGCGTCATGCTGATCAACACCGGCATCGAGCCCGAGACCGCCCTCCAGGCGGCGCTCTTCCCCCATTTCCAGCACTGCTACTTCGGCATCCACAAGCTGCCGGACGAGATCCTGACCTGCGTCCTGACGGGCCCGGCCGCCCCCTCGGCCTTCCTGTCGGGGGCGGTGACCGTGCCGCGCTACGAGAACTTCCTGACGCCGGACCTGATGATCACGGGGATCTTGGTGCAGGATCCCCATATCGAGATGGCGACGCGCATGCTTTGGCTGAAGGCCCGGGCCGGCGATGCCACCGATCCCGGGCGGAGCTGGCGCCTCGGGGGCCTCGCCGAGGCCGCGGCCTTCGCGAACGATTACGACTTCACCGACGTGAAGAGCCTCAAGCGCTTCTTCCGCATGCTGCCGGAGGCAGCCTACCGGCTGCTGTACAATCCGCTCACCCGCCAGCTCGGGACCCGCATGCCGGAAGACCGCCTGCACCCGGGCAATTCGATCGCCGCGATCGAGATCCTCGCCCGTGTCGGCATCGTCGGCCACAAGACCCGGTTCCACGCCTTCGCGTCGACGCTGTTCGACCGCCTCGGCATCCACGCTCCCGTGCCGGTCCTGCCGCCGGTGCCCGCCGAGACGCAGGCGCTGGCCGAACGCCTGCGGGCGGTGAAGGCGGTGGAGGAGATGATCGTCTTCGACGTCGCCATGTCGGATGCCGTGAAGGCCTCGATCGACAAGAGCTGGAGCTGACCGTGCGTCCGACCGACACGGAGATGCCCGAGCGGCGTCTCCCGCCGGCACACCTGACCCGTACCGGGCTCCGGCGGCGCACGCTGCCGGCGAGGGCGGCGGCGGACGGGATGCATGTCGAACTCCCGGGCTTGGCAGGCCGCTGGGTCGAGATCACGCTGTCCAACGACCCGGCGGAGGACCGGGAGACCGGCCCGATCATGAGCCTCGCAGAGGCCGACGGGCGTCCGGGGCTCATGCTGCCCCAGGAGGCCGTGGGCGGGGGCGCCTTCGCATGGGTCGGCCGCCTGCCCGAGGGCGTCGCCGCGCTGCGCGTAGCCGATCCGGCCGGACGGGTCCCGGTCCGGTTGCGGCGGGTCACGGTGCGCCGCCTCGACCGGCCGACCCTCGTCCTGCGCGCCTTCCTGCGCGAGCCGGGCCTCACCCTGCAGGCGCTGTCCTGGCGCGGCCTCGGCAAGAAGGTGCGCGCGCGCGGCTTCCTCGGCCGGGCGCTGCGCCACCGGCGCGTGACCGGCTACGAGGCCTGGATCCGGACTCACGCGCTGCGCCGGTCGGAGCGGGACGGGATCGCCGCCGAGATCGCCGCCTGGGCCGACCCGCCGCTGATCTCGGTCCTGATGCCGGTGCACGACCCCGACCCGAAGGTGCTGCGGGCCGCCCTCGCCTCACTGCGCGCGCAGCTCTATCCGCATTGGGAGCTGTGCGTCGTCGACGACGCCTCCACCCGGCCCGCGATTGGGCGGATCCTCGGCCGCGCGGCCGCCGCCGACCCGCGGATCCGCGTCCTCGTCCGGTCCGAGAACGGCCACATCGCGCGGGCGACCAACGACGCGCTCGGTCTCGCCCGCGGCGTCGCCTGCGCCTTCATGGACCACGACGACGCGCTCACCGAGGACGCCCTCTACGAAGTCGCCCGAGCCCTGCGCCTCGATCCGGATCTGGACCTTATCTACAGCGACGAGGACAAGATCGACGGACGCGGCCGCCGGTTCGAGCCGCATTTCAAGCCGGGCTTCGACCGGGAGCTGCTCTACGCGCAGAACTACATCAACCACCTGACGGTGGTGCGCACCGAGGCCGTGCGCGCTGTCGGCGGCCTGCGCCCGGGCTTCGAGGGCAGCCAGGACCATGACCTGCTGCTGCGGCTCACCGACGGCCTCGACCCCGCCCGGATCCGCCACATCCCGCGGGTGCTCTATCACTGGCGCGCCGCGCAGGGCTCGGGCACCTTCTCGGACCGGGCGCTGGGCCGGGCCGAGGCGGCGCGCCTGCGCGCACTCGACGAGGTCGTCGCGCCCTGGGGCGGCCGGGCCGAGCGCGGGCCCGCGGGCTTCAACCGCCTGATCCGGCCGCTGCCGGAGCCGCCGCCCCGGGTCTCGGCGATCATCCCGACCCGGGACCGCGCCGAGATCCTGTCGGTGACCCTCGACGGGCTCCTCGGGGGCACCGACTATCCCGACATCGAGGTGGTGATCGTCGACAACGACAGCCGCGAGCCGGAGACGGCGGCCCTGTTCGCCCGCTACCGGGGCGACCCGCGCGTGCGCATCCTTGCGGTGCCGGGGGCCTTCAACTTCTCGGACCTGTCGAACCGCGGGGCGGCAGCAGCCACGGGCCCGGTGCTGCTGTTCCTCAACAACGACGTCGAGGTGCTGGAGCCCGGCTGGCTCGGCGAGCTGGTCCGCCAGGCGGTCCGGCCAGAGATCGGCGCCGTCGGGGCCAAGCTGCTCTACCCGGACCGGACGATCCAGCACGGCGGGATCGTGCTGGGGATCGGCGGGGTCGCCGGACACAGCCACCTCGGCGTGCCGGACGACGATCCGGGCTACTTCTGCCGGATGGTGCTCGCCCACGAGGTCTCGGCGGTCACCGGCGCCTGCCTCGCCATGCGGGCGCGGGTGTTCGAGGAGGTCGGCGGTTTCGACGCGGTCGCCCTGAAGGTCGCGTTCAACGACGTCGATCTCTGCCTGAAGATCCGCCGGGCCGGCTACCGGATCGTCTGGACGCCATTCGCCAAGCTGATCCACCACGAGTCGAAGAGCCGCGGGGCCGAGGACACGCCGGAGAAGCGCCAGCGCTTCGAGGGCGAGGTGCTGACCATGCTCGCGCGCTGGGGCCCGGAACTCCGTGCCGACCCCTATTACAACATCAACCTGTCACGGAACTCGGCGCATTACCGGGTCTGAGAGGGCGCACACGGCGGATCGCCGCGGGACGGGTCCCGCCCGCGGTGCCGCGCCGCCAGGCACACGGTGCCATGCATGCGTCAGTGGGTGAACTTGCGTCCGGTGCCGGTTGCGATACCTCTGGACATGCCGCATGAGGCGGTTCCGGCCATGGCGCCCGATGCGGCGCGCGGCGAGGGCGGCAGCCAACGATGAGCTCGAACACCCCTATGGCTTCGGCCACGATCCTGGAGCGCGACGCCCGGCAGGCGACGGGTGACCACACGGTCCACCCGAACGAGATCGCCATCGGCGTGGTGATCGGCCGTGCGTCGGAGTATTTCGACTTCTTCGTCTTCGGCATCGCCTGCGTGCTGGTCTTCCCGAAGGTGTTCTTCCCCTTCGTCGACCCGCTGACCGGAACCCTCTACGCCTTCTCGATCTTCGCGCTCGCCTTCATCGCCCGGCCGATCGGCTCGGTGATCTTCATGGCGATCGACCGGCGCCACGGCCGCAGCGTCAAGCTCACCATCGCGTTGTTCCTGCTCGGCGCCGCCACGGCTGCGGTCAGCTTCCTGCCGCGCTACGACAGCATCGGCATCTCGGCCGTCTACATCCTGGCGATCCTGCGGGTCCTTCAGGGACTGGCGCTGGGCGGTGCCTGGGACGGGCTCGCGTCTCTGCTCGCCATGAACGCGCCGCGGGAGCGGCGCGGCTGGTATGCGATGATCCCGCAGCTCGGCGCGCCCCTGGGCTTCATGGTCGCGAGCGCCCTGTTCTCGTTCTTCCTGGTCAATCTCGACGAGGCCGACTTCATCGACTGGGGCTGGCGCTTCCCTTTCTACTGCGCCTTCACCATCAACGTCGTCGCCCTGTTCGCCCGGCTGCGCCTCGTGGCCACCGACGAATTCGCCCGGATGATGGACCTGGACCGGCTGCGGCCGGTCCCAGCGCTGGAGCTTTTCCGACACCACGCGGGCGACGTGATCCGCGGCGCCTTCGTGCCGCTCGCCGCCTTCGCGCTGTTCCACCTCGTGACGATCTTCCCGATCGCCTGGCTGGCGCTCAACAACACCAGCCGCTCGCCCGGGGAGTTCCTGATCGTGCAGTTCTCGGGGGCCATCGTCTGCGCCGGCGCGGTCGCGGCCTCCGGGCTGATCGCCGACCAGATCGGCCGCCGCAACTGCCTGATCATGAGCGCCTCGCTGATCGGCTTCTTCGCCATCGGCAGCATCATCGCGCCGCTCCTGTTCGGCGAGAGCGCGATCGGCCAGACCATCTACGTCACGATCGGCTTCATGCTGCTCGGGCTCGCCTACGGCCAGACCGCCGGCGCGGTGACGGCCCGGCTCGGTAACCACTACCGCTACACCGGCGCCGCGCTGACCTCCGACTTCGCCTGGCTGCTCGGTGCCGGCTTCGCGCCGCTGGTGGCGCTGTTCCTCTCGCAGCGCTACGGCCTGGCCATGGTCGGAGTCTATCTCCTGTCCGGCGCGGTCTGCACCCTCGTGGCGCTGTTCTTCGACCGCTCGGAAATGCGCCAGATGTAGCCGGCGAGGCGCGCGGCCCGGGCCGCGCAAGCCTTCTCAGAGGCTGCCAGGGACGCCGCAGTCAGCGGCACGGCAGGGACGCCGCGGATGCGGCTTGGGATGACGAGACGCGTGCTGTGACCACTTCGACCCCTCGACCGGACAGGACCGCCGCCGCGAAGCGCTGGGGCGGCCGCGCGCGGCGCGTCCTGCCGCTGCTCGCCCTGCCGCCGATGCTGGCGCTGCTGGGCGGCTGCAACCTCGTGGTGATGCACCCGGCCGGCTATGTGGCCGAGCAGCAGCGCAACCTCGTGCTGGCTGCCACCGGGCTGATGCTCCTGATCATCATCCCTGTGATCTTCTTCACACTGTTCTTCGCCTGGCGCTACCGCGCCTCCAACGCGGACGCCATCTACGATCCCGATTGGCACCACTCGACCCAGCTCGAGGTGCTGATCTGGACGGCACCGCTGATGATCATCATCGCGTTGGGCGCCCTCACGTGGATCGGGACGCACACCCTCGATCCGTTCCGGCCGCTCAGCAAGATCGACCCGAAGCGCGACGTCCCGGCCGGAGTCCAGCCGCTCCAGGTCGAGGCGGTGGCCATGGATTGGAAGTGGCTGTTCCTCTACCCGCAATACGGGATCGCCACGGTCAACGAACTCGCCGCGCCGGTGGATCGCCCGATCCAGTTCAAGATCACCGCCACCGACGTGATGAATACGTTCTATGTGCCGACGCTCGCCGGCATGGTCTACGCGATGCCGGGCATGCAGACCCAGCTCCACGCCGTGATCAACCGGGAGGGCGCCTACGAGGGCCGCTCGGCGCATTACAGCGGCGCCGGCTTCTCGAACATGTTCTTCAAATTCCATGGTCTGACCAACGACGGCTTCGACCAGTGGGTCGCCAAGACCAAGGCGCAGGGCGGCGACCTGAGCCAGGAGGCCTATCTCGAACTCGAGAAGCCGAGCGAGGCCGAGCCGGCACGCTACTACAAGTCCTACATGACGGGCCTGTTCGACCGGATCATCGGCATGTGCCCCCGGCCGGAGCAGATGTGCGTCGGCGAGATGATGAGGATCGACGCGCAGGGCGGCGCGTCGGGCGAGGAGGCGGCGGCGAATTACGGCCGATTGCAGTACGACAACCGCATGGCCGATCGCGGCAACGAGGCACCCGGCGCGACCTCGCCCGCCTCCGGGACGGGTCCGCACGGGCAGACGCAGCCCCAGGGCATGCGGCCGCGGCCCGACATGGGGAACCCGGAGTCGCGCGGGCCGGAGACGGGCCAAGACATGAAGGCTCCGGACAGCCAGGGCCAGAGCGAGGGCGGCCAGATCGCGCCCAAGCAGCTCAACCAATGAGACCGCTCGCCTAAGGGCGAGCCCCAAATCTTAAACCGGCGGTCGCCGTCGAACCCACTGAACGGGCCGATCCCATGTTCGCAAACCTGGACCTTCAGCAGCTGATCCTCGGACGATTTACGATCGAGCAGATCCCCTATCACGAGCCGATCCTGCAGGCGACGTTCGCCGGCGTGGCCGTCGTCGGCCTCGCCGTGCTGGGCGTCATCACGTATTTCCGCTTCTGGGGGCCGATGTGGCGTGACTGGATCACGTCGATCGACCACAAGAAGATCGGCATCATGTACTGCATCTTCGCGCTGGTCATGCTGCTGCGCGGCTTCGCGGACGCGATCCTGATGCGCTCGCAGCAGGCCATCGCCTTCGGCTCCGAGCAGGGCTTCCTGCCGCCGCACCACTACGACCAGATCTTCACCGCTCACGGCATGATCATGATCTTCTTCGTGGCGATGCCGTTCGTCACGGGGCTCATGAACTTCGCCGTGCCGCTGCAGATCGGCGCCCGCGACGTGGCTTTCCCGTTCCTCAACAACTTCAGCTTCTGGATGACGGTCGCCGGCGGCATCCTGGTGATGGTCTCGCTGTTCGTCGGCGAGTTCTCCCGCGCCACCTGGCTCGCCTATCCGCCGCTCTCGGAGGCCTCCATGAGCCCCGGCGTCGGCGTCGACTACTACATCTGGGCGCTGCAGATCGCCGGCATCGGCACCCTGCTGTCGGGCATCAACCTGATCGCCACTATCGTGAAGATGCGCGCGCCCGGAATGACCATGATGAAGCTGCCGATCTTCGTCTGGTCTTCGCTCTGCACCAACATCTTGATCGTCGCCGCCTTCCCGATCCTCACCGCCGTTCTCGCGATGCTGTCGCTCGACCGCTACGTCGGCACGCATTTCTTCACGAACGACCTCGGCGGCAACGCCATGCTGTACTTCAACCTCATCTGGATCTGGGGTCATCCGGAGGTCTACATCCTGATCCTGCCGGCCTTCGGGGTGTTCTCGGAGATCACCTCGACCTTCTGCGGCAAGCGCCTGTTCGGCTACACCTCGATGGTCTACGCGCTGGTGGTGATCACCATCCTGGCCTACCTCGTGTGGCTGCACCACTTCTTCACGATGGGCTCGGGCGCGGACGTGAATTCGTTCTTCGGGATCACGACGATGATCATCTCGATCCCGACGGGCGCGAAGATCTTCAACTGGATGTTCACGATGTACCGCGGCCGGATCCGGTTCGAGGTGCCGATGCTGTGGGTGGTGGCGTTCATCGTCACCTTCGTGATCGGCGGCATGACCGGCGTCCTGCTGGCGGTGCCCCCGGCCGACTTCGTGCTGCACAACTCGCTGTTCCTGATCGCGCACTTCCACAACGTGATCATCGGCGGCGTGCTGTTCGGGATGTTCGCCGGCGTGACCTTCTGGTTCCCCAAGGCCTTCGGCTTCAAGCTCGACGAGTTCTGGGGCAAGATGGCCCTCGTGTTCTGGGTGAGCGGGTTCTACGTCGCCTTCATGCCGCTCTACGTGCTCGGCCTGATGGGCGTGACCCGGCGCATGCAGCATTTCGACGATCCGTCACTCCAGATCTGGTTCGTCATCGCCGCCTGCGGCGCGGCGCTGATCGCCTGCGGCATCGCCTCCCAGATCATCATGTTCGTGGTCTCGATCCGGAACCGGGAGAAGCTACGCGACCTGACCGGCGACCCGTGGGGCGGCCGGACGCTCGAATGGTCCACCTCCTCGCCGCCGCCGGACTACAACTTCGCCTTCACCCCCGTGGTCCACGATTCCGACGCGTGGTGGGACATGAAGAACCGCGGCTTCGACCGCCCGCTGAAGGGCTACAGGCCGATCCACATGCCCAAGAACACGGCGACCGGCGCCATCCTGGCGGCCCTGAACTTCACCTTCGGCCTGGCCATGGTCTGGTACGTCTGGTGGCTTGCGGCGCTCAGCTTCGTGGCGATCTTCGTTGTCGCGATCGCTCACACCTTTAACTACAATCGCGACTACTACATTCCCGCCGATACGGTCAGTCGGACGGAAGGTCAGCGGACGCGCGAACTGGAGATGGCGTGATCCGATGATGCACGCGGAGACAGCACCCCCCGGCGCCGCGGCGCCGGTTTTCTACCAGACCGACGAGGAGGGCCATCATTCCGAGGGCTCGACGATGCTCGGGTTCTGGCTCTACCTGATGAGCGACTGCCTCATCTTCGCGACCCTGTTCGCGACCTACGGGGTGCTCGGCCGCAGCTACGCGGCCGGGCCGACCCCCAAGGATCTGTTCGACCTGTCGGGCATCGCGGTGAACACCGCGATGCTGTTGTTCTCGTCCATCACCTACGGCTTCGCCATGCTGGAGATGGACCGGGACCGGATCAAGCAGACGCAGATCTGGCTCGCCGTGACCGGACTGTTCGGCGTGGCCTTCGTGTTCCTGGAGATCCGGGAATTCGTCCACCTGTTCCATGAGGGGGCGCCGCCGTGGCGCAGCGCCTTCCTGTCGTCGTTCTACACCCTGGTGGCGACGCACGGGCTGCACGTCTCGGTCGGCATCCTCTGGCTGGTCATCCTGCTGGTGCAGCTGCGCAAGCACGGGCTCATCGTCGAGAACAAGCGCCGGCTGATGTGCCTGTCGATGTTCTGGCACTTCCTCGACCTGATCTGGATCGGGGTGTTCACCGTCGTCTACCTGATGGGAGTGCTCGAATGAGCGCCGACGCTCACCACCTCTCCGGGCACGGCCAGGATACGCACGATCCGCACGCCCACAGCGAGGGCGGGCATGGTACCGTCAAGGGCTACGTGACGGGCTTCGTCCTGTCGGTGATCCTGACGGTGATCCCGTTCTGGCTGGTGATGGGCAACGTGCTCGACAACAGCCTCGTCACCACGCTGGTGATCCTGGCGCTCGGCGGCGTGCAGATGGTCGTGCATGTCGTCTACTTCCTGCACATGAGCACGAAGTCGGAGGGCGGCTGGACCTTCATGGCCCTGATCTTCACCATCACCCTGGTGGCGATCATGCTGTCGGGCTCGGTGTGGGTGATGTACCACCTCAACCACAACATGATGCCGATGGATGCCCACGACGTCATGAACAACGCCCGCTGATCAGGCCCCCGGACCGCGAGCCGCCGGGGCCGGCGGGGGGCGCCGGTTCCGGCCTCTCCTCCGCCCGCCCCCCGCTGCTGCGGCGCGTCGCCTTCGGCATCTTGGCGGCGGTCGTCTTCGTCGTGCTCCTCGGACTCGGCACTTGGCAGGTCGAGCGCCGGGCGTGGAAGCTCGACCTCATCGCCCGGGTCGATGCTCGGGTCCATGCGTCGCCCGTGCCGGCCCCCGGCCGTACCGATTGGGCGCAGGTCGGCCCCGACGACGCCTACCGGCATGTGCGGCTGTCCGGCAGCTTCCTCCACGAACGCGAGACGCTGGTCCAGGCCGTGACCGAGCGGGGCGGCGGCTTCTGGGTGCTGACCCCGCTGCGCCGGGCCGACGGCAGCCTCGTGCTGGTCAATCGCGGCTTCGTGCCGGGGAACCGGCGAGATCCTGCGGCGCGGCAGGCCGGGCAAGTCGCGGGTGAGACGACGGTGACCGGCCTCCTGCGGCTGACCGAGCCGGGCGGCGCATTCCTGCGCGCGAACGACCCGAAGGACGGGCGCTGGTACTCGCGCGACGTGGCCGCCATCGCCTCGGCCCGGGGCCTGACCGACGTCGCCCCCTACTTCGTCGACGCCGACGCGGCTCCGAACCCCGGCGGCTTGCCGGTCGGCGGGCTCACGGTGGTCGCCTTCCCGAACAACCACCTGGTCTACGCGATCACCTGGTACGGGATGGGGCTGATGCTCGCGGGCGCGGTGATCTACATCCTGCGGGGCGGCCGCAATCCGAGACCTGGGGGGGAGTAGCCCGGTTCGGGGGGGCGTCTATAATGGCGTGACAAACGCCACAACGAGTCACCGCCATGACCACCCGCATCCCGAACTTCGCCGAAATTCCCCTGGTCGGCGAGCCGCTTGCGGTGGCGGGCCCGGCATTGGCCGAGCCTTGGATGACGCCGGAGGGCATCCCGGTGAAGGGCTGGTACGGCCCGGAGGACCGGGCGGGCATCGAGTTCCTCGATACCTGGCCCGGGATCGCGCCGTTCCTGCGCGGCCCCTACCCGACCATGTACGTCACCCAGCCCTGGACGATCCGGCAATATGCCGGCTTCTCCACGGCTGAGGATTCGAACGCCTTCTACCGGCGCAACCTCGCGGCCGGCCAGAAGGGCCTGTCGGTGGCCTTCGACCTCGCCACGCATCGCGGCTACGATTCCGACCACCCCCGCGTATCGGGTGATGTCGGCATGGCGGGCGTGGCGATCGACTCGATCTACGACATGCGCACGCTCTTCTCGGGCATCCCGCTGGACGAGATGACCGTGTCGATGACGATGAACGGCGCCGTGCTGCCGATCCTCGCCCTCTACATCGTCGCTGCGGAAGAGCAGGGCGTGCCGCCCCAGAAGCTCGCCGGCACGATCCAGAACGACATTCTGAAAGAGTTCATGGTCCGCAACACCTACATCTATCCCCCCAAGGGATCGATGCGGATCATCTCCGATATCTTCGCCTACACGTCGAAGAACATGCCGAAGTTCAATTCGATCTCGATCTCCGGCTACCACATGCAGGAAGCCGGTGCGACGAACGACCTGGAGCTCGCCTATACGCTCGCCGACGGCGTCGAGTACATCAAGGCGGGGCTGGCCGCGGGCCTGACCATCGACCAGTTCGCCCCGCGCCTGTCGTTCTTCTGGGCGATCTCGACCAACTTCTTCATGGAGATCGCCAAGATGCGGGCTGCGCGCCTGATCTGGGCCAAGCTGGTGAAGGGGTTCGACCCGAAGTCCGAGAAGTCGCTGGCCCTGCGCACCCACTCGCAGACCTCCGGCTGGTCGCTCACCGCACAGGACGTGTTCAACAACGTCACCCGCACCAACATCGAGGCGATGGCGGCGACGCAGGGCGGCACGCAGTCGCTCCACACCAACGCGCTGGACGAGGCGCTGGCCCTGCCAACCGACTTCTCGGCGCGGATCGCCCGCAACACCCAGCTGTTCCTGCAGCAGGAGAGCGGCACCACCCGGATCGTCGACCCGTGGGGCGGGTCCTACTACGTGGAGAAGCTTACCGCCGACATCGCGGCCCGCGCCTGGGAGCATATCCGCGAGGTGGATCAGCTCGGCGGCATGGCCAAGGCGATCGAGGCCGGCATCCCGAAGCTGCGGATCGAGGAGGCGGCCGCCCGCGCCCAGGCCCGGATCGATTCCGGCCGGCAGACCATCGTGGGCGTCAACAAGTTCAAGGCCGACGACGACATGGCGATCGACCTCCTGCGCGTCGACAACGGCAATGTCCGCCGCCTCCAGATCGACAAGCTCAAGCGCCTGCGCGCCGAGCGCGACGAGGCCACCGTCACGGCTCGGCTCGAGGCGCTCACGAAGGCCGCCGACGGCGCGGGCAACCTGCTCGAACTCGCCGTCGAGGCGGCCCGGGCCAAGGCCACGGTGGGCGAGATTTCCGAGGCCCTGGAGAAGGCCTGGGGCCGGCATCGCGCCGAGATCCGCTCGATCTCCGGCGTCTACAAGCGCGAGGTGGGGGGCATGTCGCCTGTGGTCGAGGAAGTGCGGGCGCTGGTCGAGGCGTTCGAGGAGAATGACGGCCGCCGGCCGCGCATCCTGGTCGCCAAGATGGGCCAGGACGGGCACGACCGCGGCCAGAAGGTCATCGCCTCGGCGTTTGCCGATCTCGGCTTCGACGTGGATATCGGGCCGCTCTTTGCCACCCCGGCCGAGGCGGCCCGGCAGGCGGTGGAGAACGACGTGCACATCGTCGGCGTCTCGTCGCTGGCGGCCGGGCACCTCACCCTGGTGCCGGAGCTGAAGGCGGCGCTCGTGGAGCAGGGCCGGGACGACGTGATGATCGCCATCGGCGGCGTGATCCCGCCCGGCGACTACGACGCGCTCACGGCGGCCGGCGCGGCGGCGATCTTCCCCCCCGGCACGGTGATCGCCGAGGCCGCCGCCAAGCTGATCCGCGCGCTGAACGACCGGCTGGGATACGCCGCCCGGCAGGCGGCGGAGTAGGGGCGGCAGCCGCGCCACGCTCTCCTTCCCGCAAGGGGGAGGAGAGCGCGCGTCTCGTCAGGCGAGATGTGCACCCGCCGCCCCGCGCGGGGCGGCGGGGTCGAGTCGCGATACGCCTCAGTTCAGCGCCTGCGGGTCCGCCTCCGTGAGGAAGGCCGCGACCTCGCGGAGGAACTGCATGCGGTTCTTCTCCATGATCACGGTGTGCGTCCCTTCGCCCAGCTCGACGAAGCGCTTGTAGGGGGCGTGCGTGAGCTTCGCGAAGTATTCCTGCGCCTGATAGCTCGGCAGGTCCGCGTCCCACTCGGCGTGGATGATCAGCACGGGCACGCGGATGTCGCCCGGGTCGTAGAGCGGCTTGCCGGCCGCCCAGAAGGCGTCCTTGTCGGCGACCGTGCCGTTCGGCGCGCGCAGGACGGGCGGCGCTTGCCGGGCGCCCACCGGATCGGTGGCGAAGGTCGCGTCGGCCCATTGGTCGAACCAGCCCGGCGGGATCAGATCGGCCTTCTTGTCCTCGGGCACCCCGGTCAGCCAGCGCGCCTTGGCGCTGTCCCGGCTGACGCTGCGATAGGCGCCGAGCGGCCCGGACCCACCGCCCATCAGGGTCGGCGTGCGCGACAGCCATTGCGGTGCGTAGAGGACGAGCCGGTTGACCTTGTCGTTGTGCGTGCTGGTGTAGAGCCCCATGGTCGAGGTCCCCCAGGACCAGCCCATCAGGTCGATCTTGTCCACGCCGCGCCGCTTGGTGATGAAGTCCACCACCTGCCCCACCACCTTGGCGGCATCCGGGGTGCGCATGAAGGGCGGGTTGTCGGCCGCCGGGGCGCTCATCGCGGCCGGGCGTCCGGACAGGCCGTAGCCCGGCAGGTCCACGAGGTAGACGTCGAAGCCCAGGCCGGCGAGGTAGTCCATGGCCGATATCCCGCCGAGCGGCAGGTCGAAGGCCGTCGATGCCGGATAGGTGGAGCCGTGCACATAGAGCAGGATCCGGTCGCCCGGGAACCGGTCCGTTCCGGCGGGATGCTTGTTGCGCACGTAGATGTCGACGCCCGGCTCGCTCCAGGGCAGGCGGAATTCTTCCGTCTGCAGCCGGCTCGACGGTGCGGCGCCTGCCGGCGACGGCGATGCCGCGGCCGCGACGCCGGCGGCGAGGGCCCCGATCAGCTGACGCCGCGGCAGGCCCCTCCCCTGTCGGTCCCGGCCCGGATGCGGCTGTGTCTGCGGTGGTCTGTCGGACATGGTTTCCTTCCCGTCCGCCTTGCTGGCGGCTCAGGCGATTCAACCGGCAGCTGCCGGCCGGCGCAACAGAGACCGGCGGAGGCCGGCGGACAGCGGACGGGTTCCGTCGCCCGATGCGGCGAAACCCCGTGAAAAAGCCGGCGCCCGCCCGGCCGGGGCTGGTGACGCCGAGCCGCCATGCGGGCATTGAGACGGGAGATTCAGGGAGACGCCGGCCCATGACGACGCCGAAGTCCATCGCCACCACGCCCTTCCCCGACCAGAAGCCGGGGACCTCCGGCCTGCGCAAGAAGGTGCCGGTGTTCCGGCAGCCGAACTACGTCGAGAACTTCGTCCAGGCGATCTTCGACACCCTGCCCGACAAGGACGGCGCGACCCTGGTGCTCGGTGGCGACGGGCGCTTCCTCAACCGCGAGGTGGTGCAGAAGACCCTCCGGCTCGCCGCCGGGAACGGGTTCGGCCGGGTTCTGGTCGGGCGCGGCGGCCTGCTCTCGACGCCGGCCGCGTCGTGCGTGATCCGCAAGAACGGGGCGATCGGCGGAATCATCCTGTCGGCGAGCCACAACCCGGGCGGGCCGGAGGGCGATTTCGGCATCAAGTTCAACGCGGCCAATGGCGGCCCGGCGCCCGAGACGGTCACCAACGCGATCTTCGCGCGCGCGAAGGCGCTCGCGCAGTACCGCCTCGTCGAGGCCCCGGACCTCGACCTCGACACGCTGGGCGAGACCCTGCTCGGCGCCATGGCGGTCACGGTCATCGACCCGGTGGCCGACTACGCGGCGCTGATGCGCACGCTGATCGACTTCGAGTCCGTGTCCCGCCTGTTCGCCTCCGGCTTCCGCATGCGCTTCGACGCCATGAGCGCGGTGACCGGCCCCTACGCGGTCGCGATCCTGGAGGGCATGCTCGGCGCGCCTCAGGGGACGGTCGTCAACGCAATTCCAAAGGAAGATTTCGGCGGCCATCACCCCGATCCGAACCCGGTCCATTGCCACGACCTGTTCGACCTGATGCAGGGGCCGGACGCCCCCGATTTCGGCGCCGCCTCGGACGGCGACGGCGACCGCAACATGATCGTGGCTCCCGGCCTGTTCGTGACGCCGAGCGACAGCCTCGCTCTGCTCGCGGCCCATGCCCACCGGGCGCCGGGCTACGCGGACGGGCTCGCCGGGGTCGCCCGGTCGATGCCCACGAGCCGCGCCGCCGACCGGGTCGCGGCGTCCCTCGGCATCCCGGCCTATGAGACGCCCACCGGCTGGAAGTTCTTCGGCAACCTGCTGGATGCCGGCCTCATCACCCTGTGCGGCGAGGAGAGCGCCGGCACCGGCTCGAACCACGTGCGCGAGAAGGACGGGCTCTGGGCTGTGCTGCTCTGGCTCAACATCCTGGCCGCGACGGGCGAGCGCGCCGACGCGCTGGTGCGGGCGCATTGGCGGACCTACGGCCGCGACTATTACGCCCGCCACGATTACGAGGAGGTCGAGTCCGACGCCGCCAACGGCCTCATGGACGCCCTGCGCGACAAGCTCGCCGGGCTGCCGGGCACCCGGATCGGCGGTCTCACGGTCGCGACGGCCGACGAATTCGCCTATCGCGATCCCGTCGACGGCTCGCTGACCGAGCACCAGGGCATCCGGATCGGCTTCGCCGAGGACGCGCGGCTGGTCTTCCGCCTCTCGGGCACCGGCACCGCCGGGGCGACGCTCCGGGTCTATCTGGAGCGCTACGTGAACGATCCGGCCCGGCTCGACCTGGCCGTGGGCGAGGTGCTGGCCCCGGTGGCGGCGGCGGCTCGCGCCATCGCGGAGATCGAGCCCCGTACCGGCCGGGCCGAGCCGAGCGTGGTCACCTGACGCGAGCCGGGCGGATCAGGCCTCCCGGCGCTCCCGCGCCGGACCCTTCACCATGTGCACGGTGATGTCGTCGTCGCGCGTCCGGCCCGGGCCGTCATACGGCGCTTCGCGCTCCACCCGGTAGCCGAGGGACGCGTAGAGGCGCAGGTTCGCCGCGTATTTCTTGTTGGTGTAGAGCCTTAAGGCCGCGAGGCCGGCGGAGGCCGCGACCGTCTCGGCGTGGGCCATGAGCCGGACGCCCAGCCCCCGTCCCTGGAAGGCTGGGTGCACCGCGACGTTGACGATCAGCAGATGGTCGTTCTCGCGCCTCGTCTCGATCAGCGCGGCGAGGTCCGCGCCGACATGCAGCAGGTCGAAGCGGTGGGCCAGCACGGCCTCCCCGTAATCGGCCCGCATCGGCGTCGGCAGGCGCCCGATCACCGGGATCCATTTGGTGTAGGCCGCCTCCACCAGCGCCTGGATCGCCGCCGTGTCCCCCGGCTCCGCGCGCCGGATCCCGATCGCATCGTCCATCCGCCCCCCTCGCTGGTTGACCTGGGCGGACCCGTCCCCTAAAGACCCGCCGGTCGATGGGGCTCCGCACGGGGCCCCGTCGCGTTTTCACGCGCACCCGTGGGCGGGATCCTCCCGCCCTGTCGTCCCGGACCGTGAGCGTCCGGGAAAAGGAGGGCGCGTTCCTCATTCTCGTCACGAGAGGACGCGAAACAATGTCGAAGCGGATTCAGGCCAAGCACAAGCTCGACCGCCGCATGGGCCAGAACATCTGGGGCCGCCCGAAGAGCCCCGTCAACCGCCGCGAGTACGGCCCCGGCCAGCACGGCCAGCGCCGCAAGGGCAAGATGAGCGACTTCGGCACGCAGCTGCGCGCCAAGCAGAAGCTCAAGGGCTATTACGGCAACATCACCGAGAAGCAGTTCCGCCGCTACTACGCCGAGGCGATCCGCCTGCGCGGCGATTCCGGCGAGAACCTCGTGGGCCTGCTCGAGCGGCGCCTCGACGCGGTGGTGTACCGGGCGAAGTTCGTGGCGACCCCGTTCGCGGCGCGCCAGTTCGTCAACCACGGGCACGTGAAGGTCAACGGCGTCCGGGTCAACATCCCGAGCTACCAAGTGAAGGCCGGCGACCTCATCGAGGTCAAGGAATCCTCCCGCCAGCTCGAGATCGTCATCGTGGCGACCCAGCTGCCCGAGCGCGACGTGCCGGACTACATCGAGGCCGATCACGCCAAGATGACCGCCCGCGTCACCCGCATCCCCACCCTGTCCGAGGTGCCCTACCCGGTGCAGATGGAGCCGAACCTCGTGATCGAGTTCTACTCCCGCTAAGGTCCCTTCGGCGTTGCCGTCGAGGAAGGGGCTGCCCGCCTGGGCGGCCCCTTCGCGTTTCCGGGCCCGGCGCATCGTCCTGGATCTCGGATCCAGGACGATGCGCGCTCTCCTTGCCGTGCCCCCTATTTTCCGAAAGCCGGCGGCCACCGTTCGGGGCGATGCTCTAGCAACCGTGGCAGATCGAGCCCATCGTGCTGCGCATCTTGCTGTCCCACGCCTTCGAGCGGGCCTCCGCGGCCTTCTGCGCCTTGATCATCTCGGCCTCGTTGATGGGCTTGGGCGAGCCGGTGGCCGCCGGGCCGGCGGCGCCGGGCGGCTTGGTCTGCCCCGTCGCCGTGACTCTGCGGCCGATCCGGGTGCCGTCCGGAGGCGGGCTCTGGGCCAGCGCCGGCGCCGTCCAGAGCAGGACGCCCAGGATCACCGCGTGACGGATCGTTGCCATGGACTTGATCTCCCCGGCGGAGGATTGCCTGCCTGCCCCGCCTTATCCGTCGATGATCCTAGCCGATCGCCACGGTAAAATCATGCCGCGCAAGCCCGGGCACGCCCGTTGAGCGGGCGCGCGCCCTTGCCCGGGAACCGTCGCGAGACGCTGGCCGCAGCGCTCGCCCGCCTCGCCCCGCGCCTGCCCGCCTTCGAGGCAGCGGCCGCCCTCGACCGGGCGCTGGTGAGCCCGGGCCTGCGCCGGGCCGCGCCCGAGACCGCCGCGCGCCTCGCCCTCATCGCCTATGCGAGGCACGTCTTCACCGAGTACGACGACCTCTTGGCCGAGGGCTATGACCGCGACAGCGCCCGGCATTTCGTCCTCGACGACCTCAATGCGGCGCTGACGGCCTGGGGCGCCGCGCCGATCCCCGAGGAGGAGGCCGGCGACGGACCGGAGGACGATCCCCGATAGAGCGTTCGCCTACAGGATGGTCGCGCCGGTCGCCGCCATGCTGTAGGAGACGCGCCGGACGCCGCCCGGTGCGGCAAGGGAGCTTCGCGGCACACCATGAAGATCAGCGCACGCAACGTCATCAAGGGCACGGTCGTGTCGGTCGAGAAGGGCGCGACCACGGCCCACGTGAAGATCGAGATCTCCCCCGGCCAGGTGATCACCGCCTCGATCACCAACGAGTCGGTCGATGCGCTCAGGCTCGTCGCAGGCGGTCCCGCCTACGCGGTGGTCAAAGCCTCCGACGTGATGATCGCGGTCGACTAGGGCCGCGCCCGTTCGCGTTGCGATCGAGCACGACCCTCCGTCCATGAGGTGACGCGCTCGCCGCCGAACCGGTATCCACTTCGGCGGTCAGCCCTCCAGGCGGCTCCCGCGGCCGGGCCGCCATTGCACAGGCCCGGCGCCCGGATTACGCCGAGACTGCAGGCTCCGGGGCGGAGGGGATGCAGTCCGTGGATAGAGGGGACGACCCGTGAAGACCGTGCTCGGCATCGAGACCACCTGCGACGAGACCGCCGCCGCCGTGGTGTCCGTCGACGAGGACGGGCTCGGGCAGATCCGCGCCAACGAGGTGCTGAGCCAGATCGCCGAGCACGCGGCCTATGGCGGCGTCGTGCCCGAGATCGCCGCCCGTGCCCATGTCGAGGTGCTCGACCGCCTGATCGCCCGTGCTCTCGACCGGGCCGGGATCGGGTTTGCCGACCTCGACGGGATCGCGGTGGCGGCCGGGCCCGGGCTGATCGGCGGCGTGCTGGTCGGCCTCGTCACCGCCAAGACGCTGGCTCTGGTGACCCGCAAGCCCCTGCTCGCCGTGAACCACCTCGAGGCCCACGCGCTCACCGCCCGGCTGACCGACGGCCTCGCTTTCCCGTACCTCCTGCTGCTCGCCTCGGGCGGCCACACCCAGCTCGTGGCGGTGCGCGGCGTCGGCGATTACGTGCGGCTCGGCTCCACCGTGGACGACGCGATCGGCGAGGCCTTCGACAAGGCGGCCAAGCTCCTCGGCCTCGGCTATCCCGGCGGCCCCGAGGTCGAGCGCATGGCCGAGACCGGCGATCCCGAGCGCTTCGCGCTGCCGCGGCCGATGCTCGGCCGGCGCGAGGCGGATTTCTCCCTGTCGGGCCTCAAGACCGCCCTGCGGATCGAGGCCGAGCGGATCGCGCCGCTGGCCGAGCGCGACGTCGCGGACCTGTGCGCGAGCTTCCAGGCCGCCGTGGTCGACGTGGTGGTGGATCGCGCCCGGGTGGCTTTGCGGGCCTTCTCGGGCGCCGCCGGCCGGCCGACCGCCCTGGTGGCGGCGGGGGGCGTCTCGGCCAATGGCGCCATCCGGCGGGCGCTCGCGGCGCTCGCCGGCGAGGCGGGTCTGGGCTTCGTCGCCCCGCCCCTGCCGCTCTGCGGCGACAACGGTGCGATGATCGCCTGGGCCGGACTGGAGCGCCTGCGGCTCGGGCTCGTGGACGATCTCACGGCCCCGGCCCGGCCCCGCTGGCCGCTCGCGGCCGACCCGGCCCGCGCGGCGGTCCCGGCCGGATGAGCGCCGCCGCAGACCGGCGCGCGCTCTGGCGGGATCTCGTCGAGCGTCGCCTGCCCGACGCCGCCCGGCCGGGCTGGCCGGTCCGCCTCGACCATTGCTTCGCCCGCATCCTCCTCGACAACGCCTGCGGCGGCCCCTGGCGCGAGAGCGTGCGACCCCCCGCCCACGTCAACATGCCGGAGGAAGGCCTGGAGGCGGCGATCGCGCTCGGCGAGGCGGTGCTCGCCGGCGCGGCGGATCTTGCCCTTCTGAACCGGCGCTCCCTGGCCTGGCGCGGCAAGGCCGTGCATTCGGGTGCCGTCCCGCCGGTGCCCGCCGATCTCCGGGACGGCGAGCTGCACCTGCGGCGCTGGCTTCCGGCCGACGTGGCGCCCTTCGCGGCGCTCAATGCCGACCCGGAGGTGATGGCCCATCTCCTCGGGCCGCGGACGGGCCCGGAGAGCGCCGCCGAGGCCCGCGCCCTCGACGGGCGGTTCGCGGCGGACGGCTTTGGTCCCTGGGCGGTCGAGCAGGGCGGGCGCTTCCGTGGCTTCGTCGGCGCTCTGCGGGTGATGCGCGCCCTGCCCTTTCCGGGCGGCGGGCGGCCCGGCGAGGCGGTCGAGCTGGCCTGGCGCCTTGCCCGCGACGCCTGGGGCCGGGGCTTGGCGACCCGGGCCGCGCGGCTCGCGCTCGCCGACATCGCCGGGCGTTGCGGCATCCGCACCGTGGTGGCCTATACGGCCACCGGGAATCACCGGTCCCGCGCCGTCATGGAGCGCCTCGGCATGGTCCCGTCCGGGACGTTCGCGCATCCGGCCGTGCCGGAGGAACCGACGCGCACCCACGTGCTCTACCGGCTCGATCTCGCGGGAGCGGCAGCGTGAGCGCGCCGATCAACGTGATCGGCGGCGGCGCCTGGGGGACGGCACTGGCCAACGCCGCCGCCAGTGCCGGACATCCCGTGTCGCTCTGGCTGCGCGACCCGCAGGCCGCCGCCGCGCTCCAGATCGAGCGGGTGAATCCGCGCTACCTGCCCGGCGTGCCGCTCCATCCGGCGATCCACGCGACCGCGTCGGCCGGCGACCTCGCGGGCGCCCGTGCGACCCTGCTGGTCGTGCCGGCCCAGACCGTCCGCGGCGTGCTGGAGAAGCTGCGCAGGCCCCTGGCCTCGGCCGGGCCCGTGATCCTCTGTGCCAAGGGGATCGAGCGCGGCAGCGACAGCTTCATGAGCGCGGTGGCCGAGCAGGTCCTGCCGCCGGGCACGCCGGTGGCGGTGCTGTCCGGCCCCAGCTTCGCGGCCGATGTCGCCCGCGGCCTGCCAACCGCCGTGACCCTCGCGGCAACCGATCCCGGGCTCGCCGCCTCTCTCTGCGCGCTGCTGTCGGGACCCACCTTCCGCCTCTACCACACCGACGACGTGCGCGGCGTCGAGATCGGCGGCGCGGGCAAGAACGTGCTCGCCATCGCGTGCGGCATCGTGGCGGGCCGGGGTCTCGGCGAGAGCGCCCGGGCGGCGCTGATCGCCCGCGCCTTCGCCGAGCTGATGCGCTTCGCCCGGGCGTTCGGTGGCCGGCCCGAGACGCTGATGGGGCTCTCGGGCCTCGGCGACCTCGTGCTGACGGCCTCCTCGCCGCAATCGCGCAACTTCGCCTTCGGGCAGCGGCTCGGCACCGGGGCGAGCCCGGACGAGGCTTCGGGCGGCAAACTCGCCGAGGGCGCCTTCACGGCCGCTGCCCTGACCGGCCTCGCCGCGGCGCGGGGCGTCGAGATGCCGGTGGCGGCTTCCGTCGCGGCGATCGTGGCCGGCTCGGCCGGCGTCGAGGACGTGATCGCCGGCCTGCTCGCACGGCCGCTCCGCGGCGAGACGGATTAGGGCGCCGTCCATCGGCGCCGCTCAGGCCGCGACGGCCTCCGGCTCCCGCTCGGGGCCGTGGGTGTGGACGGCGAAGCGTTCGATCGGCCCGGGCCGACCCAGCAGGTAGCCTTGGGCGATGTTGCACGGCGCCTGGGCGAGGAACGGCAGCTCCTCGTTCGTCTCCACGCCCTCCGCCACCACCGGGCAGCTCTTTGGAGGCGCCATCCGCCCCGGACAGCGAGGAGGGGAAGACCCAAACATTCACCCGCCCCTTCGGATCGAACCGTCGGCATGACAGCCGGGTGCGTCTCGGCTGGGGCTCTGCAGGGCCTGAACGCGCGGGGCACGGCTGGCCTGTCCGTTTCAGGCGAAGCTGGGCTATGGGGGCGTGCCGCCGCGACCGGGCGGCCGCTTGGGGAGCGCACGATGGCGTACTGGCTGTTCAAATCCGAGCCCGCGACCTGGTCGTGGGACCAGCAGGTCGCGGCCGGTGAGGCGGGCACGTACTGGAACGGCGTGCGCAACCACCTCGCCAAGAAGCATCTGATGGCCATGCAGGTCGGCGAGCAGGGCTTCTTCTACCACTCGAACGAGGGCAAGGCGGTGGTCGGCATCGTCGCGGTGATCCGGCCCTACTATCCCGACTACACCGACGAATCCGGCCGTTTCGGCATGGTCGACGTGAAGGCCGTGGCGGCGCTGCCCCGCCCGGTGACGCTGGACGCGATCAAGGCCGAGCCGGACCTCGCCGGCATGGTCCTGGTGAACAATTCGCGCCTGTCGGTGCAGCCGGTGAGCGAGGCCGAATGGGTCCGCGTGCGCGCCATGGGCGGACTCGGCTGAGACGCCCAGGAGGGCCCGGTCAGGCGGCGCGGTTGAGGGGCCCCCGGACCGGCGCGAAGGCTTCCTGGTCGACATCGACCGGCGGCAGCGTGTCCATGACCCGGGAGGCCGGCAGGATCACGATCACCTCGGTGCCCTCGCGCGGCCGCGAGGACAGCTGGAATTGTCCCCCGTGCAGCTCCACCAGACCCTTCACGATCGGCAGGCCCAGCCCCGAGCCCTGCTCGGCGGTCTTGATCGCCAGGGAGCCGCGGCCGAACGAGGACATCACGGTGCCGAGTTCGTCCTCGGGGATGCCGGGCCCGCTGTCCTTCACCGAGACGTACTGCCCGCCCGAGCCCGTCCAGCCGACCTTCAGCCAGATCTCGCCGCCCGGTGGCGTGAACTTCACGGCATTGGATAGGAGGTTGAGCACGATCTGGCGGAGCGCCCGCTCGTCCGCCCAGAGGCGGGGCAGCGAGTCGTCGACGAGGTCGTGGAAGGTCTGGTCCTTCGCCTTGGCGCGCAGGCCCATCATGTGGCGGCATTCTTCCACCACATGGGCGAGCTGCACCGCCTCCTCGTTGAGTTCGTAGCGCCCCGCCTCGATGCGCGAGAGGTCGAGGATCTCGTTGATCAGGTTCAGCAGGTGCATCCCGCTGTCGTGGATGTCGTTCGAGTATTCGCGGTAGGACGGCGCAGTGTGGATGCCGAACACCTCGTTCTTCATCACCTCCGAGAAGCCCAGGATGGCATTGAGCGGCGTGCGCAGCTCGTGGCTCATGGTGGCGAGGAATCGCGACTTTGCGAGGTTGGCCTCCTCGGCCCGGCGGCGGGCCTCGTCGGAATTCGCCTTGGCCTGCTCCAATTCGCCGAACACGGCATTCTTCTCAGCGCGCGAGCGCAGGGCGCCCACCGTCGAGGTATAGAGGCGGCGGGACAGGCCCAGGAAGAAGAGCTGCGCGCCGCCGGCCATCACCACGAGCAGGAGCGCGTCCATGCCCTTCGAGAAGGCGGCCAGCGACGCGGTGGCGACCGCCAGCGGCACCAGGGCGGCGACCGCCGCCACCGGTACCGTCGCGGCCAGCATCGTGGTCACGGCGGCCGCGATGACGAGGCCGAACAGCGCGAAGGTCCAGCCGCCGGTGGTGCCGAGCCCGATCATCGCCGACCACGACAGGCTCTGCAGCACCTCCCCCATCAGGAACCGGCGACGCCAGCGGGCCAGGGGGATCGTCGCCGGATCGGCGCGCAGGAAGCCCCGGCTCAGCGTGGTGTTGAGCGTGATCATCAGGAACACGCACAGGGCCCAGAGCCCGGCTACGGGCGGCGCGATCCAGAACGTCGCCGCCGTCGCGAGCGCCACTGCGAACAGCACCAGCGGGATGCCCGCTCCCGCCCGGTACTGTGCGTAGTGACGCAGCAGCTCGTGGTCGAAGGCCCGCTCGAGGCCGGTCTGCGAGGTCAGCTTCTCGCGCGCCGAGCGGATCTCGCGGGCCACACCGAGGCGGCGTGCCGCCTCCTCCGTCGAGGGACCGCGACCGCGCTGGACCATCTCGACGGTCAGATCGGACATGCGTCTCTTGAAACTCGGCTCGAATGCGGCGGGGTGGCGCTGGCGGGAAACAACGGCGCCAGGATGGGGGGGATGTCTTAAGAAGCGGCTGCCGACATGGGTCGGATCTTAAGCATCGTCGTCACCTCGGGGCCGGCGTCCATCCGGCCCGGCGTGCGTCGCCGCACAGCGTGTGCGCGATTCCAGCCGCTAGGATATGGTTTGCGCTTGCGGTGCCTGAGCGAGGCCGAGCGCCGCGATCCGGAGCGCGTCCGGACTGCGCGCGTCGATGAGGGCCGCCGACCATGCCGAAGCTCACCGTCAACGGTCAGACCCACGAGGTCGACGCCGACCCGGCCATGCCGCTGCTCTGGGTGCTGCGCGACCGCCTGGACGCGACCGGGACCAAGTACGGCTGCGGCATCGCGCAGTGCGGCGCCTGCACGATCCATCTCGACGGACAGCCGGTGCGCGCCTGCCAGACGCGGCTCGGCGATGTCGGCACCGCGCAGGTCACGACCATCGAGGGCGTGTCGGGCCGGGTGGCCGAGGCCGTCCAGGCGGCGTGGCGCAAGCTCGACGTCGTGCAGTGCGGCTACTGCCAGTCCGGCCAGATCATGTCGGCGATCGGACTCCTGTCGGGCAACGCCAAGCCCAGCGACGCCGATATCGACGGCGCCATGGACGGCAACATCTGCCGCTGCGGCACCTACCAGCGCATCCGCGCCGCGATCCACGAAGCCGCCCGCACCCTCGCCTGATTGTCCCCGCCCGTCCCCGCGGTCCTGACCGGAGCATCGCCGCCATGCTGAACGTCCGTCGACCGAACCACCCCTCCGCCAGACCCAGCCGACGCGGGATCCTCGCGGGAGCCGGCGCCATCGTGATCGCCTTCCGGCTCGACGCGAAGCCCGCCCGCGCCGCCGCCGGCCCGGACCTCGCCGCCGTCAAGGCCCAGCCCAACGCCTTCGTGCGGATCGCCCCGGACGACACCGTCACGGTGGTGATTAAGCATCTCGACATGGGCCAGGGGAACACGACCGGGCTCGCCACGATCCTGGCCGACGAGCTCGGCGCCGACTGGAAGAATGTCCGCACCGAATTCGCGCCCGCGGATGCGGCACTCTACAACAACAGCCTGATGGGCCCGATCCAGGGCACCGGCGGCTCCACCGCGGTGGCCAATTCCTGGTTCCAGCTGCGCAAGGCCGGGGCGGCCGCCCGCGAGATGCTGATGGCCGAGGCCGCCTTCCGCTGGAAGGTGCCGGTGGCGCAGATCACGGTGGCCGAGGGCGTGGTGCACCACGCGCCGTCCGGCCGGCAGGCCCGGTTCGGGGAGCTGGCGGCCTCGGCCGCGGCGCTTCCGATTCCCTCCGAGCCGCGGCTCAAGGACCCGAGCGAGTGGCGGCTGATCGGCACCAAGGTGCCGCGCCTCGATTCCGTGGCCAAGACCGACGGCACGGCGGTCTATTCCCTGGACATCCGCCGTCCGAACCAGCTGACCGCCGTGGTGGCGCGCGCGCCGCGCTTCGGCGCCACCGTGGCGTCCTTCGACGCCGCCGCCGCCCGCAAGGTCGCAGGCGTGCTCGACGTGGTGCAGGTCCCCACCGGCGTGGCGGTGATCGCCCGCGACACGTGGTCGGCCATGAAGGGCCGCGAGGCGCTCACCGTCGCCTGGGACGACAGCACCGCCGAGACCCGCTCGTCCGAGGCGATCCTGTCCGAGTACCGCGAGCGCGCCAAGGGCCCCGGCCTCACCGCCTCCGAGCGCGGCGACCCGCAGGCCGCGCTCAAGGGCGCCGCCAAGGTGATCGAGGCCGAGTTCACCTTCCCGTACCTCGCCCACGCCGCGATGGAGCCCCTGAACGCCACGATCGAGCGGGCACCGGATGGCGGCTACGACGTCTATGCCGGCTTCCAGTTCCAGACCGTCGAGCAGGCGACCATGGCGGCGATCCTCGGGGTGACGCCCGACCGGGTGCGGCTCCACAGCAACTGGGCGGGCGGCTCCTTCGGGCGCCGGGCGACACCCACCGCCGACTACCTCGCGGAGGCCGCGACCGTCCTGAAGGCGTCGGGCGAGAAGGCCCCGGTGCACCTCGTCTGGACCCGCGAGGACGACATGGCCGGCGGTTATTACCGCCCGACCGTGCTGCACAAGGTCCGGGCCGGCATCGACGCCAAGGGCGCGGTGGTCGGCTGGGACCACGTCATGGTCGGCAAGTCGATCATGATCGGCTCGCCCTTCGAGGCGATGATCGTCAAGGACGGCATCGACGCCACCACCGTGGAGGGCGCCTCCGACACGCCCTACGCGCTCCCGGCGTACCGGTTCGGCGTCCATAACGGCCGCGAGGGCGTGCCGGTCCTGTGGTGGCGCTCGGTCGGCCACACCCATACGGCGCACGTGATGGAGGTGATGGTCGACGAGCTGGCGCACGCCGCCGACGTCGATCCGGTCGCCTACCGGCTGTCGCTGCTCGCGCAGGCGCCGCGGCTCTCCGCCGTGCTGAAGCTCGCCGCCGACAAGGCCGGCTGGACGAGCAAGCCCGCCGAGAAGGGCCGCGGCCTCGGGGTCGCGGTCCACGAATCGTTCGGCTCCTACGTGGCGATGGTGGCCGACGTCACCGCGCAGGAGGCCGGGATCCGGGTGAACCGCATCGTCGCGGCGGTGGATGTCGGCGTGCCGGTCAACCCGGACGTGATCCGGGCGCAGGTCGAGGGTGCGGTGGGCTTCGCCCTGTCGGCGGTGCTGAGGAACCGCATCACCTTGAAGGACGGGCATGTGCAGGAGCACAATTTCGACACCTACGCGCCGACCCGGATGAGCGAGATGCCCCACGTCGACGTCCACATCGTGCCGAGCCGGGTCGCGCCGACCGGGATCGGCGAGCCGGGGGTTCCCGTGCTGGCGCCCGCCATCGCCAACGCGGTGTTCGCCACCACCGGCCGGCGCCTGCGCGCGCTGCCCCTCGACCTCTCGGGCGTGAAGGGAGCGTGAGGAATCGCACGTCCCGCCGGTACGGTCCGGTGTAGGACGGGGGCCTTCCCCCCAAGGCAAGAGACCCGACTGAAGACGGCGCGGCGCGATACCGCGCCGTTTCTTTTTTCCGGGCCGCGAGACGCCATCTCTGGCCTGATGCCCACCTCCGCCCCCTCCCCGTTCGAGGACACCGCCGCCCGGTTGCGGGCCTGCCGCATCTGCCGGGACAGCCCGCTCTACGGGCCGCCTCTGCCCCAGGAGCCGCGGCCGATCGTGCAGGGGAGCACCGGCGCGCGCCTGTGCGTGGCGAGCCAAGCCCCCGGCACCCGGGCCCACCGCACCGGCCTGCCGTTCATGGACCCTTCGGGCGTGCGGCTGCGCGCCTGGCTCGGCCTCGACGAGACGCAGTTCTACGACCCCGCCAAGGTCGCGATCGTGCCGATGGGCTCCTGCTTCCCCGGTCTCGACGCCAAGGGCGGCGACCGGCCGCCGCGCCGGGAATGCGCCGAGCGCTGGCGGGCCGAGCTGTTCGCCGGCCTGCCGGACCTCGACCTGATCCTGGTGATCGGCCAGTACGCGCAGGGCTGGCATCTGGGCCGGCTGGAGGGCGGGCTCACCGGCACGGTGCGGCGCTGGCGCGCGATCCTCGCGGAGCCCCGCCGCCCCCGGGTGCTGCCCCTGCCCCATCCGTCCTGGCGCAACAACGGCTGGCTCAAGCGCGAGCCCTGGTTCGAGACCGAGCTGCTGCCGGTGCTGAAGGCGGAGGTGGCGCGGGTGCTGGCGGACTGATCCGGCCGCCTCGGCATTGACTCGCCGGTGTTCCGCATGGTCGGTGCCGCCAGCCCGAAGGATGCCCCGATGACCGAGAGTGCCGATCCCCGCGACCGCCTGATCGTGGCCCTCGACCTCCCCGGCGTGCCGGAGGCGGAAGCGCTGATCGACCGGATCGGCGATGCCGCGACCTTCTACAAGATCGGCTACCGGCTGGCCTATGCGGGCGGCCTGGCGCTGGCCGAGCGTCTGGCGGCCAGGGGCCTCAAGGTCTTCCTGGACCTGAAGCTGCATGACATCGGCAACACCGTCGAGGAGGGCGTGCGCTCGGCCTCGGCGCTGGGCGCCGCCTTCCTCACCGTGCATGCCTATCCGCAGACGATGCGGGCGGCCGTGCGCGGCCGGGGCGCGGGCCTGAAGATCCTCGCCGTGACGGTGCTGACCTCCTACGACGATGCCGACGCCGCGGAGGCCGGCTACGCCCTGCCGGTGGCGGAACTCGTGGCCAAGCGTGCCGCCCAGGCCGCGGAGATCGGGGTTGACGGCCTCGTCTGCTCCGCTGCCGAGGCCGCCTCTGTCCGGCGCATCGTCGGGCCGGACCGGCTGATCGTCACCCCGGGGATCCGCCCGGCGGGCGCGGAGGCCGGCGATCAGAAGCGGGTGATGACGCCCGGAGCGGCGCGGGCCGCCGGGATCGACCACGTCGTGGTCGGGCGCCCGATTACCGGCGCCCCCGACCCGCGCGCGGTGGCGCGGGCGATCGTGGCCGAGCTGACCTGATCTCCCGCCGGGATTGCCTTCGGGCGGTGCGGACCCACTTGGCTCGGCAACCGAGGAGACGCAGGATGGCGAAGGGCTACTGGATCGCGCGGGTCGATGTCCGCGACGCGGAGGCCTACAAGGACTACGTGGCAGCCAACGGCGCCGCCTTCGCCAAGCATGGCGGCCGCTTCCTGGTGCGCGGCGGGGCCTTCGAGTCGGTGATGGGGCAGGCCCGGTCCCGCAATGTGGTGATCGAGTTCCCGAGCTACGCCGACGCCCTCGCCTGCTGGAACTCCGACCTCTATCAGGCGGCCAAGGCCAAGCAGCGGGGCGGGGTCGAGGCCGAGATCCTCGTGATCGAGGGCTATGACGGCCCGCAGCCGAGCGCCTCCGAGGCGGCGCCGGAGGCCGGTCCGGCCTCGGAATAGAGCGGGGCTGCAGGCGGCCGCACGGCGATCGGACGCGTGGTCCCTACGGCCGCCCCGCATCCGAGCCGGCGGAGCGCGTCGGCGCCAGGGCCCGAAGCAGGAACGCCGTCATGGCCTCCAGGGACGGCACCGGCTGGAGCGCCGATTGCCCGACCAGCAGGGGATGGGTGTAGCGGGCGATGCCCGCATGGACGCAGGCGGCGGCCTCCGCCGGGTCGGCGGCCTCGAACTCGCCGCGCCCCACCCCGTTGCGGATGATGCGCTCGAACCCGGCGGTGATCCGGGCGATGTGGTGGCGGCAGACATCCCAGCTCTCGCCCATGGCCGCCTCGACCATCTCGTGGAGGCGGGGAAATTCCTGGCAGCGCCGCGTGCAGTCCCGGTGCAGCACGTCGATCGCCGCCACGAGTCGCTCGGTCGCGCTCAGCCCCGGACGGTCGGCAATCTCCGAGACCAGGGCCTCGATCTCGCCGATCAGCCGCTCCAGCACCGCCTCGTTGATCGCCTTCTTCGAATCGAAGAACCGGTAGACGTTCGCCGGGCTCATCTTCAGCGCCCGGGCGATGTCGGCCACGGTGGTCTTCTGGTAGCCGATCTCGCGAAAGTACTCCGCCGCGGTCGCGAGGATGCGGCAGCGGGTGGTGGGCGCGCTCTCCTCTGCGAGCACCGGAGTCGGGTCAGCCAGGGACATGCGCTCTCAGTAGGGCACGGGCACGCAGGGCGTCAAAGACCCCGACCCGGCTCGGGATAGCCGGCGGCCGAGGGGCGCCTGGAACCGGGCCCGACCGGACCAAGGCGATCGCCCGGGCGATCCACTATCTCGCCTCGGCCGCGTCCGATTACATGGCCGGCCACACGCTGGTGGCCGATGGCGGGCCGACGGTGTGAGTGGGGCGGGGCGTGCACGGCGAAAAGGCGCCGGGCAGGTGCCCGGCGCCGTGTCGAAGGCGGATGGGATCAGATCTTTGGCCGGCCCGCGCGGCGAGCCGCCCTGCCTACGACCCGAACTGGGAGCCGAGGCGCTCCAGGTACTCGGCGAGGTCGACGCCGCCGATGCGCTTGCCGTAATCGAAGCGCATGCCCTGGCGGATGTCGATGCTGGCGTCCCGCGTGGTGAGGGTGAAGGGCCGGACGCACACCCAGGCCCCGTCGCGGCGGTGCTCGAAGTAGCCGAGGATCTCGTGCTTGGCCATTTCCTTCCCTCCGGGATCGTGTTCGAAGACATAACGGACACGCTGCACTCCGGTTCGCGCGACGCGACTGTTTTTCTCGATCGATCCGACACGGATCGAGTGTTCGCGTCCTGAAGGTCCGCAGGCCCGCCTGGCCTGAGCTTGGCTATTACGGTTCAAATCTGCCGCGTGTGGTCCAGGGCGCTCACGGCCAGCGGTCGAGGATCGCGTCGCCCCGGCCGCCCGGCGATCGGGCGGCTCCGACCGGCATGTGCGCACGCCCCCACCGGCGACGATGATCCTGCCCGGCCGATGCCTCGGAAACCGGCCGGGCGGCGGGGACGCGTCAGCGGTCGGCCTTGGCGCCCGAGGTGGTCAGCGCGATGTAGCGCTCAGTCGTCGGCTTGATCAGCGCGCGGACCGCCTCCGCCATGGCCTGCTCCTCCTTCAGCGACTGCTGGAGGGCGGTCCGATGGGCCTGCTGGCCGGCCGCCTCGCCGATCGTGAGGAGGGACTCGTAGGCCGCGATCTCGAAGTTCTCGAAGGCGTGGTTGGCGTAGGTGTTCTTCAGGATCTCGTCCTGAGCCGGCGCGTGGCCCAGCGCCATCATGTTCCCCACGAAGCCCAGGAAACCCTCCTTGAGCGCCGAGGGGCCGTCGCCCAGGCTCTGGAGGGCTTCCTCCAGGCGCCGGCGCTGGCCGTGCGTCTCCTCGATGTGGCGGCGCAGGGCCTGCTCCATCTCCGGATAGCGCTCCAGGCGCTCGACCTGCCGCTCCATGATCTGCAGGGCCTGCATTTCGAGGGCGTGGGTGTTCTTCAGGGCCGTGACGTAGATCTCGCGCGCGTCCATAGCCATGGGCTTCCTCCGACGGGGTGCGGGTCCTGGGGGCCCGCTCACCCGGGGAACCCGGGTGGCGTACGGCCAAGTTCCGGTCGGAAGGTCGCAGGCGCCGGCCTTTCGCCAGGCCGATCCGCGGGGTGCCCGACCCGATCCCCGGGGCTGCGCCGCGATCCGCGACGGCGGCAGCGACTTCCTGGATCCGGCCCGCACCGCGCCGGCAGCCACCAAGCTCCGCCACCGGCCGGGTCTCGCCTCGATCCGCGCCGACCGGATCGAGGCGGGCTGGGGCGGCGGGTCCGGGGGCGTGTCTCAGGGCGCAGGCCCGAGCAGGTGCGAGACCGCCTGGGCGGCGCTGACGGCCGCCACGGCGCCGAGCAGCAGGATCGACAGGGCCCGGTGCCCGCGCCCGCCGCTGCGCCGCAGCAGGCGCTCGCCGAGCCGGCTGCCGACCAGGATCAGCGGGATGCCGATCGCCAGCGGGACCGCCAGGAAGGCCCCGACGAGCCCGGCGCTCACGAGGCTGATCACGCTGGCGACCGAGGTCGCCAGGAAGAACACCAGCAGCGAGGCGCGCCCCTGCTGCGGGGTCAGCGGCATCGCCAGGTAATAGGCGACCACCGGCGGCCCCGGCATCGCCGCGAGCCCGTTGCACAGGCCGGCGGCCAGCCCGACCATCACGGTCTCGCGTCCGCCCGGTGGCGCCGGGAAGCGGAAGCCGCGCACCAGCGCGATCGTCCCGCCGCCGCAGACCAGGGCGATGGCCAACCGCGCCACGTCCGGGCTCGCCAGCGCCAGCGCCGCCACGCCCAGCGGCGAGCCGATCGCCGTGCCGGCAACCAGCCAGCGCAGCGACGGCCAGTGCGCGCTCTTCCGGGCCCGCGGCAGGTCGGACAGGCTTGCGCAGAACTGCAGGCCGACGGCGAGGGGTACGCACTGGCTCGGCGGCAGCCAGAAGCCGAGCAGCGGCACCGCCGCCAGGGCGAACCCGAACCCGGTGAAGCCCCGGATCAGCGCGGCAGCGAAGATGGCCGCCGCGAGGCCGGCTACCAGCCCGGGCTGGTCCGACAGGCCGGCCGGGAAGGCGATGGTGTCCACCCCCTTACCGCAGGTCGATCACGGCGGTCTTCTCGCGGGTGGACTGCGCCTGCATCGCTTCGCGCGTCCCCTCCTTGACGGGCCCCGGCGCCTCGAAGCCACCGTAGCTCACGTTCCAATTGGCCTGACCGTAGCCCGCTTCCAATCCGTGCGAAACCCGGAGCGCCCGGCCCGGATCCGCGGGCCACACCGCGGCGGCGATTTCGAAATCCCGCGCCTGAATCCCATCCCGGCCGGCGACTTTGTCGAAGACCCGCACGCCGTCTTCCGAAGGATCGTGAATTGCCCCTCGGCGAGGTCCGGCGCCTCCGGCCGGGTTCGTCGGCGCCCCCGCCTTCGCCGCGTCCTGAGCCATGGAGGCGGCGTTCCGGGCGCCCATGGCGGTTCCGGCAGCGGCGAGGCCATCCGCCGTGCGATCCCGTTGTGTCCCGGTCAATGAAGAGAGACCTGGGGCGAAGACCGTTGCCGGTCCGCGAGATGTTTCCCGACCTCGAGCAGCAACGTTTCCGTCAACGCGATGATGCGCGAATCGCCGAACTGGGAGACCGCATTGTGGAGAGACAGGCACAGATCGGCGGTCTTGTTCAGGGCGTCGTCGATCGTGGTCCCGTCGCGCATCGCGAAGGCGACACCGGCGGCCTTGCTGTCCGAGATCTCGACGACGACCCCCCGGCCCGTTGTCGGCCGACCGTTTTCATCCCGGTAGAAGTGTCCGCGCGTGAAGACCCAGCGCAGCCGCCCCTCCGTGGAGCACACGCGATACTCCGCCGTATAGGAGCCGCCGGACCGGACGCAGTCCAGTATGACCTGCGAGATATGCGCACGATCCTCGGAATGTACGGCTTCCAGGATCTCCGACAGGCGGACGCCCGCTCTGGAGCGTGCAGGGCTTATGTTGAACAGCAGCGCGGCGACCGGATCGGCGCGCGCATCATCTTCGATGATGTCCCACATCCAGAAGCCGACGCCGCCGGATGATTCGAGAGCCGTTGCCAGCGCCGCCTCGGATACCACGTCGTCGGAATGTTCCACTTAAGATATAATCCAACATCCGTATGGGGATCTTGCGCTGGGGCGTCTACCGCCCGGCATTGCCTTGTTTACCAATTGTTTCAGCCATCGTCGACCGAATAGAGCATGCCAGGGCGATCGGCGATCCCTGCGATAGCGCACCGATCCAGAGCCGGATGATCGTCAGCAGCCGCTAGGCCAGGAGCGGCGGTCGCCGGTGGAACGCGATCGGCGGATCGAGGTTAGAGCCGTGCGCAAGGCGGCGCCGACCACACGTAGGAGCATGTCCCGGGAACGCCGATGGATTTGCCTTTCTGGCCCGAAACCTTTATAAATTTTTTTAATTCAAGCGAAGAATGAACTTGGACTAGATCATGGCGGTTCTGCGATATATCTTGCTCGGAGTTTCTACCTTAGCCATGGCGTCGGTGTTGATCTTTTGGATCGCTGGTGGTCGATCCGGGGATGTCTCGGTATTTTTTGTGATCGCCTTTCTGGCGGCTAATATCGCGTATATTTTATTCTCCAGCCCAAATCTGAAAATCAGTGCCCTGTTCGACCGGGCGGCTACCGGGCTTGCTTTTGCTTCGCTTGAACTCCAGCATCAAGCGAAGGAGGCGAAGCTGCGGGAAATCGAGGCTGATCGCCTCAGGGCCGAAGATGCCGAGCAGAACAGATACAAGCTGCGAGCGGCTGAGGAATTCATCAGTTACGTCCGGCAAAATCCTCTCATGAAGAGGAGGAATGCACTTGAGGTCAACCAAATCGCGCTGCGCAGCGAGCCGCATAACCTAGCGTTACCGGCCCTGGAGATGGCCCGCTCCGGGCAGCCGGAGCTGCATGGACGCCTCCGCGCCGACCCGGGCGCTGCCGGCATGGCTCGTCCGGGATCGCACTCTGGGGCGATGCCCCGGCTTGAAGGCTAGAGAATCGTTCTGTGGAGATCGGCCCGAGGGCGATGCGCGATCTCCTTGCCGGGCATCCCTTTTTCCAAATGCTGGCGGCCACCTCGTCGGGGCGATGCTCGGAGCGGACGAAGGCATCGGACTGCCGACGTCTCGTCCGCTTGGACTGTCGGCGTGCGCCGGCGAAGGTCCTCCGACGCACGCGAGACCGACGCCTCCGCGATGGGCCTGCCCCACCGGCGATCGCGGCCGACGTCCGAACGGGATGATCCGGCTCGCCGATCGGGGCTACATCGCGCCGCATGGTGCGTCCGATCCTCCGCGGAACCATCTTGGCGGCCAACGGCTTCCTGCGCTGGGCCATGGGAGGATCTGCTCCCGATGCGGCCTCGTGAAGAACCACCGCCCTGGATGGCGGCACGAGAGGAAACATCTTTTGCGCACAACGATCATCACCGCGGCTGTGCTCGCCGCCCTCGGCGCCGCCGTCGCGACGCCCGCCTCCGCAGCCCCGATCGGACGCGGAGCCGGCCTCGCCGCGCCGGCCGACATCGTCTCGACCGTCCAGATGGACCGCATGGAGCGCCACATGATGCGGCATCGCATGGAGCGCCGGATGATGCGGCGGCATATGGAGCGTCGCATGATGCACCGTGAGATGCGCCATCGCATGATGCGTCGCGAGATGATGCACCGCATGTAACGACGGGGTGGCGCCGCCGGCATAGACCCGGCTGCATTGCTTCAGGCCCGTCCGGGGTTGATACCGCGGCCGGGCTTTTTCGTGCGCGCATTCCGCTCGATCCGCCGCTCCGCACAAAGGCGTCGGGGCGGGCCGATCGAACCATTTGTGGCGCACTGCGTTTCAAGCCTCCGATAGGGAGTGTAGGTACCATGAAGGCGTTTCTGGCAGTGGCCGCCGTGGGATTCGGTGTTCTGGGCGCGTTCGGCCCGGCTCTGGCCCAGCCGCGCGGCCCGGATTACGAGTACGGCGACCGGGATCGCGGCGAGGGCTACGGGTATCGCGACCGCGGCTACCGGGAGCGGGACCGCGGCTACGGCGAGCGCGCCTATGGCGGCTTCGACGAGCGTGAGTACCTGCGCTGCAACCCGGATGTCCGCCGGGCCGTCGCGAATGGCCAGATGGAGTCCGGAGCCGCGCATTACCGGACCTTCGGACGCCGCGAAGGCCGCCGGCTGAGCTGCTGACGGGGGCTGGCCGGGTCCGCCCCGGCCGGGTCACGCCCGAGGCGCCGACCGCGTCCGCGCGCGGTCGCGCAGCAGGTTGACGATCAGCGCGGTCCATCCGGTCTGGTGCGAGGCGCCGAGCCCCCGTCCGGTATCGCCGTCGAAGAATTCGTGGAACAGCAGGGCCTCCTCGGCGCCGGGCGCCGGGGAGATCGGCGGGCGCGTGCCGAGGGCGGGCCGGCGGCCCTGCACATCCTTGGCGAACAGGGCGATCAGGCGGTCCTCAAGCGCGTCCGCGATCGCGCTGAGCGTGCGCGTCGTCCCGGAGCCGGTCGGGTATTCCACCAGGAACTCGTCGCCGTAATAGGTGTGGAAGCGCCGCAGCGCCTCGACGATGAGGTAGTTCATCGGCATCCACACCGGCCCGCGCCAATTCGAGTTGCCGCCGAACATGTTCGAGGTCGAGTCGGCCGGATCGTACCGGACCGTGAACGAGCCCCCCAGCTCGTTGAGCACGTAGGGCTCGTCGCGGTGGACCTTCGACAGCGAGCGCACGCCGTAGGGTGAGAGGAACTCGGCCTCGTCGAGCATGCGCCGCAGCAGCGCCTTCATCCGGTGGCCGCGCAGCAGCGAGAGGAGCTTGCGGTCGTTGACGCCGCCCTCGTTCCAGCGCGACACCAGGCGGGCGAGATGGGGCCGGTTCTCCAGTGCCCAATTCAGGCGCCGGGCGAAATCCGGCAGCCGCTGGAGCACGGCTGGCTCGATCACCTCCACGGCGAAGAGCGGCACCAGCCCGACCATCGAGCGGACCCGCAAGGGGAGCATCCCGCCCCCGGGGATGTCGACCTCGTCGTAATAGAATCCGTCGGCCTCGTCCCACAGGCCGAACCCCTCGCCGCCCATGTCGGTCATCGCCTCGGCGATGAGCAGGAAGTGCTCGAAGAACTTCGAGGCGGTGCTCTCGTAGACGTCGTTGTGGAGCGCGAGCTCCAGGGCAATGCGCATCATGTTGAGCGCGTACATCGCCATCCAGGCGGTGCCGTCGGCCTGGTGGATCACCCCGAAGCCCGGGGGCGGGCGCGACCGGTCCAACACCCCGACATTGTCGAGCCCCAGGAAGCCGCCCTGGAAGACGTTGCGGCCCTGCGCGTCCTTGCGGTTCACCCACCAGGTGAAGTTGATCAGCAGCTTGTGGAACACGCCCTCCAGGAAGGCGAGGTCGCCGCGCCCGCCCCTTCGGTCCCGGTCGATCTCGAACACCCGGTAGGCGGCCCAGGCATGGACGGGTGGGTTGGCGTCGCCGAACTCCCACTCGTAGGCCGGCAGCTGGCCGTTCGGGTGCATGTACCATTCGCGGGTGAGCAGCAGGAGCTGCTTCTTGGCGAAATCCGGATCCAGCAGCGCCAGCGGCAGGCAGTGGAAGGCGAGGTCCCAGGCCGCGAACCAGGGGTACTCCCAGGTGTCCGGCATCGACAGCACGTCGGCCGCCGCGAAGTGGCGCCACTGGCCGTTGCGGCCGCCGTCGCGCGCGCGGGGCGGCACGGGCTGGAGCGGGTCGCCCTCCAGCCAGCGGCGCACGTCGTAGCAATAGAGCTGCTTCGACCAGATCAGGCCGGCCGCCGCCTGCCGGAAGATCGTCCGGGCATCCGGGTCCGAGATGCCATCCTGCAACGCGTCGTAGAAGGCGTCAGCCTCGGCCACCCGGCGCCCGACCAGGGCGCCGTCGCCGTCGACGGGGCGCACCCGCGATCCGGCCGACAGGCGCAGGCGGATCCGGGCGGTCGCCCCGGGTTCCAGTCTCAAGGCGTAGTGCAGCCCGAGCTTGGTGCCCGCATCCCGCCGCACCGCCGCGGCGTCGCCCCCGACGATCGCCGCGTGGAGGCCGTCCTTGAACGGCCCGGCGGCGTCCGGCTGCCAGCCGTGCAGCCGCAGGTTGGTGTCGTTCTCGCAGAACAGGAGGTCCGGCGCGCCGTCGAAGGCGAGCCGGTACGGTCCGAGCCGCGGGTGCGCGCAGGTCACGCCGCCGTCGGGGGCACGGGCGATCCGCGGCCGCGCCTGTCCGGCCTGCCAGGACCAGGTGTTGCGGAACCAGAGCTGCGGGATGACGTGGAGCTCGGCGGTCTCGGGGCCCCGGTTGAGCGCGGTGATCACCGCGTGGATGTCGTCGGCATCGGCCTTGGCGTATTCCACCGTCACGTCGAAGAACCGGTCCTCGGCGAAGATCCCCGTATCCTCGATCTCGTATTCGGGCTGCTCGCGCCCGCGCTGCAGGCTCTCACGCACGAGCTCTTCGTACGGGAAGGCTGCCTGCGGATAGCGGTAGAGCAGCTTGAGGTAGGCGTGGCTCGGGACCGCGTCGAGGTAATGGTAGATCTCCTTGACATCCTCTCCGTGGTTGCCCTCCTCGTTGGTCAGGCCGAACAGGCGCTCCTTGAGGATGCGGTCGCGCCCGTTCCAGAGGGCCAGCGCCAGGCAGAGACCGCCGCGCTCGTCGCAGATCCCGGCGATTCCGTCCTCACCCCAGCGATAGGCGCGGGAGCGGGCCTCCTCGTGCGGCAGCGCGCGCCATGCATTGCCGTCGGGACTGCAATCCTCCCGCACCGTCCCCCATTGCCGCTCGCTGAGATAGGGCCCCCACAAGGACCAGGCCCGGTCGCCTCGGCCCTGCTCGGCGATGCGGCGGCGCTCCGCCCAATCCACCGAGTCGTCCTCGTACGGGCTCATCAGCCGCGTCCCGGGCGCGGGGCGGGCCGCGTGCGCGAGAGCGTGCAGAGGGCGTGAGGAGCGGTCATCGGTCTCGAAGGCTGCGGCGGACTCGCCGGCCGGATGCATCATCGAAGCCATTCCGCCTCGCGCCGGAGGCGCCCCCGGGCGGAGATGGCCGCGATCACGCCGCCGCTCCGCCTCACCGGGATCCGTGAGACGGAGAGCGGGGCGGCCCTGTCCCCAGTCCCCGTTCGTCTCGATCGACGGTCATATCCGGCGACCGCAGCCAGCGGCGCGCGGATCAGGACCGGGGCGATGCACGCCTCCGCATCCTTCGGGCTAAGATCGCAGACTGGCACTTCGGTTCGCGAGATCGACGGATGCTCGCGCGACTGAAAAGATGCATCACGCGCCGCCGGCTATCGTGTGCCGCAGGCTGCGGCATCGATCCTGCCTGTCCCCGCCGGCCGTCTTGCTCTTTAGATCGAGGAGAACATCGTGAAAGCGACCCTGACGATCGGTCTCCTCGGGCTCCTGGCGATAGGGCCCGCGAGGGCTCAGGAGGGGAGCGGGCCCATGAAGATCGGCGTCGCCGCGCCCTTGACCGGGCCGTACGCGGCGTTCGGCGCGCAGATCAGGAACGGAGCGAGCCAGGCGATCGATGACATCAACAAGGCCGGTGGGATCAAGGGCCGGACGCTCGAGATCCTCATCGGCGACGACGCCTCCGACCCGAAGCAGGGCGTCTCGGTGGCCAACAAGTTCGCCGGCGACGGCGTGAAGATGGTCGTCGGCACATTCAATTCCGGCGTGTCGATCCCGGCTTCCGACGTCTATCTCGACGCCGGCATCATCCAGGTCACCCCGGCCTCGACGAACGTGAAGTTCACCGAGCGCGGGATGTGGAACACGTTCCGCACCTGCGGCCGCGACGACCAGCAGGGCACGGTGGCGGGCACGTATCTCGCCGAGCACTTCAAGGGCAAGAAGATCGCCTTCGTCCACGACAAGACCCCCTACGGCAAGGGCCTGGCCGAGGAGACCCTGAAGGCGCTCAAGGCCAAGGGCGGCAAGGAGGTTCTGCTCGAGGGCATCAATCCGGGCGAGAAGGACTATTCGGCGCTGGTCTCCAAGCTGAAATCGGCCAACATCGACGTGGTCTATTACGGCGGCTACCACACCGAGGCGGGGCTGATCCTGCGCCAGATGCGCGACCAGGGGCTGAAGGCGATCGTGACGGGCGGTGACGCCGTGGCCGACAGGGAATTCGTGCAGATCGCCGGCCCGGCCGCCGAGGGCACGCTGATGACGTTCCCGCCGGATCCGCGCAGGAACCCGAACGCCAAGGCGACGGTCGCCGTGTTCAATGCCAGGGGCATCGATCCCGAAGCCTTCACCCTGTACGGCTACGCGGCGGTGCAGGTGCTCGCCAAGGCGATGGCCGAGACCGGCTCCAGCGACGGCAAGACGCTCGCCGACTGGCTGCACCAGGGCAAGAGCATCGACACCGTGGTCGGGCCGATCGCCTACGACAAGAAGGGCGACATCACCCGGCTCGACTACGTCATGTACGAGTGGAAGAAGGGCGCCGACGGCAAGATCGACTACGCCGGCAACGAGCTGACGCAGTAAGCCCGGTCCGGGGGGCGCGCCACCGGGCCCGATCCCGGTCCTGCGCACACCTGCGATGGGGCCTGGACGCGGCGACTCGATCCGACGGAATCGGGAGCCGCCATAGGTCGAATGGTCGAGGGCTGGCGCCGAGGCTTCATGCTCCCTGTCCGCGTCGCGGCGCGCAGGGGAGGATCGATGTTCGATTTCAGCCAGCTCCGGTGCTTCGTCGCCGTCGCGGAGGAACTGCATTTCGGGCGCGCGGCCGCCCGGCTGAACATGACGCAGCCGCCCCTGTCGCGGCAGATCCAGGTGCTGGAGCGGATCCTCGACGTGCAGCTCCTGGAGCGCACCAGCCGCTCCGTCCGGTTGACCGCGGCCGGGCGGAGCTTCCTGCCCGAGGCCCAGCGCATCCTGCGGCTCGCCGAGACCGCGACCCAGGTCACCCGGCAGGTCGCGGCCGGGCGCGCGGGCGTCCTGAAGCTCGGCTTCACCGCGGCCTCGGCCTACGACTTCCTGCCGCGCCTCGTCACCGCGCTCCGGCGGACGCTGCCCGATGTCACGCTCTCCCTGCGCGAGATGGTGAGCAAAGATCAGATCGAGGATCTGCTCGCCGGACGCATCGACGCCGCCCTGGTGCGGCCGCCGGTCACGCATCCGGACCTGATCGCCGTCCGGGCCCTGGCCGAGCCGCTCGTGGTGGCGCTCCCGGCCGGGAATCCCCTGGCCGCGCGCGAGCATCTCACCCCCGGCGATCTCGGACGCGAACCAATCATCGCCTACGCGCCGAACGAGGCCCGCTACTTCCACGACCTCGTCCTCGGCCTGTTCGCCGAGGCCGAGATCCAGCCCCGGATCGTGCAGCATCTGACCCAGATCCACGCGATCCTGGCCCTGGTCCGGGCCGCGCTCGGGATCGCCCTGGTGCCGGCGGCGGCCGAACGCCTGCGCTTCGAGGGCGTCGTGTTCCGGCCCCTGCTGCTGCCCGCCCCGCGACCGGCCGAGCTGTTCCTGGCCTGGCGGCGGGACGCGGACGATCCGCTGATCGCGCCGCTGGTCTCGATCGTCACGGAGATGCACGCGGCCTGAACGATGCCGGCGCCGCATCGATCGATCCAGCCTTTGGCTTTGACCCCGGAGGGGAAGGCTGCGCGTGATGGCGGACGTCCGCGCCGCCTCGGCGCGCCGGGAGGGATCGCGATGGACCGCCTCACCAACCGCTTCAAGGCGGCCCTCGCGGAGGGGCGCCAGCAGATCGGCCTGTGGTGCAGCCTCGCCAGCCCGATCTCCACGGAAATCGTCGCCGGCGCCGGCTTGGATTGGCTGCTCCTCGACATGGAGCACTCGGCCAACGACCTTCGGGACATCTACGCCCAGCTCCAGGCGATGATGGAGAACGCCACCCATCCGATGGTGCGGGTACCGAGCGACGATGCCGTCACCATCAAGCGCGTCCTCGACGCGGGGGCGCAGTCGCTGATGGTCCCCAACGTCGATGATGCCGAGCAGGCCCGGCGGGTCGTCGCGGCGACGCGCTACGCGCCCCGCGGCCTGCGCGGCTTCTCGCAGGCGCCCCGCGCCGCCCGGTTCGGCCGCATCCCCGATTACCACGCCCGCTGCGAGGCCGAACTCTTCGTGGCGGTGCAGATCGAATCGCGCCGGGCCCTGGACAATCTGGAGGCGATCGCCGGCGTCGAGGGCGTGGACGGTCTGTTCATCGGGCCGGGCGACCTCTCCACCAGCCTGGGTTATCTCGGCCAGCAGGGCCACCCGGAGGTGGTCCGCACCATCGAGGAGGCGGTCGCCCGCATCGTGAAGGCCGGCAAGCATGCCGGCATCCTCACGCCGAACGAGGAGCTGGCCCGTCGCTATATGGCCGCCGGCACCCGCTTCACCGCGGTCGGATCGGATCTGGGTCTGCTGGCACGCGGTGCCGAGGCACTGGCCGCGCGCATTCGGTCCGGCGTCTGATCGCCACGGCGGGGGAGCATCCGATGCCGGCCGAGATCAAAGCCCCGACCCGCGCGCGCCCGGCCGGGGACGTGCCGCGCACGATCCGCCTGAGCGCGTGCGACAACGTCGCCATCGTGGTCAACGCCTTCGGGCTGCCCGCCGGCACGGTCTTCCCAGACGGGCTGGAACTCGTCGAGTTCGTGCCGGAGGGCCACAAGGTCGCGCTCGTGGACATTCCGGAGGGCGGGGCGGTGCGCCGCTACGGCGAGGTGGTGGGCATCGCCACCCGGGCGATCCCGCGCGGCGCCTGGGTGGAGGAATCCCGGGTCGCGACGCCGGTCGCCCCCGCCCTCGAGACCCTGGATCTCGCCACCCGCGTGCCGGCACCCCTGCCCCCGCTCGACGGCTACACGTTCGAGGGCTACCGCAACCCGGACGGGTCGGTGGGCACCAAGAACATCCTGGCGATCTCGATCAGCGTGCAATGCGTCGCCGGCACCCTCGACGTGGCGATCCGGCGGATCAAGCAGGAGCTGCTGCCGCGCTTTCCCAATGTCGACGACGTGGTCGGCCTGACCCATGCCTATGGCTGCGGCGTCGCCATCAATGCCCCCGAGGCCGTGATCTCGATCCGGACCCTCCAGAGCCTGGCCCGGAACCCCAATTTCGGCGGCGAAGTCATGGTCGTTGGGCTTGGCTGCGAGAAGCTCGTCTCGGAGCGGCTCCTGCCGGACGGCACGGAGCCCGGGGTCGGGGTGGTGCGCCTCCAGGACGAGCGCCACCGGGGCTTCTCGGCGATGATCGACAGCATCCTGGCGATGGCGGAGGCGCGCCTGGAGGTGCTGAACCGGCGCCGGCGCGAGACCTGTCCGGCTGCCGACCTCGTGGTCGGGCTGCAATGCGGCGGCAGCGACGCCTTCTCGGGCGTCACCGCCAACCCGGCGCTCGGCTTCGCGGCCGACCTCCTCGTGCGCTGCGGTGCCACGGTCATGTTCTCGGAAGTGACGGAGGTGCGCGACGCGATCCACCTCCTGACCCCCCGGGCGAAGACTCCGGAGGTCGCGCAGGCGCTGATCCGCGAGATGGCGTGGTACGATGCCTATCTCGCCAAGGGCGAGGCCGACCGCCGGGCCAACCCCTCCCCCGGCAACAAGAAGGGCGGCCTCAACAACATCGTCGAGAAGGCCCTGGGCTCGGTGGCCAAGTCCGGCACGGGCGCGATCTCCGGGGTGCTGGCGCCGGGCGAGCGCGTGCGCGAGAAGGGGCTGATCTTCGCCGCGACCCCGGCCAGCGACTTCGTCTGCGGCACACTCCAGCTCGCCTCGGGCATCACCCTCCAGGTGTTCTCCACCGGCCGCGGCACGCCCTACGGCCTCGCCCAGGCCCCGGTGATCAAGGTCGCGACCCGCACGGAACTCGCCGAGCGCTGGTCCGACCTGATCGACCTCGATGCCGGCCGCATCGCAACCGGCGCGGCCACGATCGAGCAGGTCGGCTGGGAGCTGTTCCACCTGATCCTCGACGTGGCGAGCGGGCGCACGCGGCCCTGGTCCGACCGATGGGGCCTGTTCAACGACCTGACCCTATTCAATCCCGCCCCGATCACCTGAGACCGGGCGCCCGCGACGGGGGCATGCGTTCCGCGTCATCGTCAGCTTGGCCGGACCCTGGTAGGCAGCCGGCGACAGACATGCCGCTCCCGATTCCCACCCCCCGGGCCGTGCTCTTCCGCTTGCACTGGGCGCTGGGCCTCACCGCCGGTCTCGTTCTCGCGCTGATGGGCCTGACCGGGGCCCTGATGAGCTACGAGGAGGCGATCACGGCCTTCGCCAACCGCGACCGGTTGACGGTGGCTGTGGGCGAGCGGCAGGCACTCCCCCCCGCTTCCCTGGCGGCCCGCATCGACGCGCAGGCCAGCGGGCGCCGGGTGAACGCGCTCACCCTGTCGGACGACCCGGGCGCGAGCGTCCATGTCCGCTTCGCCCGCGATCCGGAGACCCGCGCGCGGCCGCCCTCGGTCTATGCCAACCCCTATGACGGCGCGGTGCTCGGCCCGGTGCGCCTGGAGGCGGCCTTGGCGACGGTGCGGGACCTGCACCGCTGGCTGCTGATCCCCGGCGGGGCCAAGGGCTGGGGCGGCACCGTCACGGGCGCCTGCACGCTGGCGCTGATCGCCTTCCTGGCCACGGGCCTCTACCTGCGCTGGCCCAAGGTCCATCGCTGGCGGATCTGGCTCAAGCCGAGCCTGTCGCGGCCGGGGCGCCCGCGCTGGTGGTCGCTGCACGCCGTGGCCGGGACGTGGCTCGCGCCCGTCTACCTCGTCATCGCGCTCACCGGCCTGACCTGGTCCTACCCGGCGTTCAAGGACGGCGCCACGTGGCTGCTCGCCGGCACGACGGACGCGGAGAAGCCCGGGCGCGCGCCCGGTCGCAAGCGCATGGCCGAAGGGCAGGCCGACGCGTCCGAACCTGCGGCCCTCGACCGGGCCTGGGCGGCGTTCCGGGCCGGAGAGGGGCGCGAGGCGGGCTTGGCGATCCTGACCCTGCCGGAGCCCGACGCGAAGGCGATCCGGATCCGCTGGTTGCCCCGGGGCGTCGACGCGCCGAGCGCCCGCAACGAGGCGCGTTACGACGCCGCCACGGGCGCGCTGCTCTCCGCCGCGCGCGCCGCCGACACGCCGCTCGGGCGGCGCATCCTCGACAACATCCTGGAGGTGCATCGCGGCCGCTTCTTCGGCGACGTGTTCGCCCTGCTGTTCTGCCTTGCGGCGCTCGCCATGCCGGGCTTCGCGGCGACCGGTCTGGTCCTCTACGGGCTGCGCCGCCGTGCGGGCGCCCGGCACCGGGCCGGCGATCCTGTCGCCCGCCCTCCGCGGGGCGAATCCCTGAAGCGGGCGCTGTGACCGCCGGCACCCGGGCGGCCCGGCTCAGAGCCGCGCGGTGATCGTCGCCAGCACCGAGAGCGGCGCGCCGGGCTGGTTGTTGAACTGGTTGAAGGGCTGCTCGATGTAGCGCCGGTCGGTCAGGTTGCGCGCGTTGATCGAGAACCGGGCATGGTCGTTGAGGTCGTAGAACACGGCCGCATCGAGCCGGGCGTAACCGCCCACCGAGTAGCTGTTGTTCAGGTCGCCGGCGCGCCGGCCGACATAGGTGATCCCGGCCCCGACGTTCCAGCCGAGCAGAAGGCCCTCCTGGAACTGATAGGTTGACCAGATGCTGCCGCTGAAGGCCGGCGCCCCCACCAGCCGGTTGCCGACCGCGAAGGTGGTGTCCCGGGTGATCCGCGCATCAAGGAAGCTGATCCCGCCGATGACCTTCCAGCCCGGCAGGATCTGGCCGGCGAGGTCGGCCTCGACGCCCTCGGAGCGCTGCTGCCCGGTGATCACGGAATAAGTGGTGTTGACCGGGTCGGCGGCGGAGACGTTGTTGCGGGTGATCCGGAAGGCCGCCGCGGACAGGGTCAGATCGGGGGTCAGGTCCAGCCGGCTGCCGATCTCGTACTGCTCGCCGGTCTCGGGAGGCGGGTTGGCGACGTTGAGGACGTTGTCGATCTGCGGCTTGAACGAGGTCGAGTAGCTCGCATAAAGGGTCAGCGGCTCGACCGGGCGGTAGATCAGGCCGACGCGCGGCGAGGTGCCCGACAGCTCCTGATTGGGCGGGATCGCGCGCGACGTCAGTGTCCGGTTGAAGTAGTACTGCGTGCCGGTATCGTAGCGGACGCCGACCAGGAGTTGCAGGCCCAGACCCAGATCGATCTGGTCCTGGACGTAGAGGCCGTTCAGCTCGTTCTTCTGCTTCAGGTCGCCCTGCAATTGCAGGCCCACGAGGGCTGCCCCGAAGGCCGGGTTCTGGAAGCTCACCGACGGGTAGTTGGTGCTCTGCGTCGTGTAGGAGTGCCGGTAGCCGTTGGTGTACTCGACCCCGGCCAGCACGGTGTGCCGGAAGCCCAGCAGGTCGAACTTGGCCACGACCTCGGTCTGGCTGTCCACGGCGGCGTAGGTCGAGTAGCCCGCGGTCTCGCGCCGGGTCACCATGGTCTTGGTATTGTTCAGTCCTGTGGCGCGGGTCGCCAGGAAGTTGAAGCCGCCCCATTGGGCGTTGAGAACTTCGCGCAGGGTGATGTTGGCGTTGACGTCGTGCTCGACCTTCAGCAGGCCGAAATTCGCGGTGCTGTTGTAGCGGGAGAAGGGCTCGCCGTAATAGCGCGCGACATTGTCGAGCGGCACGCGGCCGTTCCGGGCGACGAGCCCCTCGTCGTACTGCGTATCCAGTCGGGTGAACTCGCCGATGAACGAGACCCGTGTGTCCGGGCTCGGGTTCCACGTGAAGGCCGGCGCCACGAAGGTCCGGGAATTGTCCCGGCCGTCGAAATTGCGGAAGGTCGGGTCGGACTGCCCGGCGAAGCTGACGCGCCCGGCGAGGCCGTCCACCCCCTCGATCGCGCTCGACACCGAGCCCTGCACCCGCCGGAAGCCGAAGCTGCCGGCCTGCAGGTTGATGTCGCCGGACGGCACCAGAGTCGGCTGCCGGGTGACGATGTTGATCAGCCCGCCGGGATCGCCGCGCCCGTACAGCACCGAGGCCGGACCTTTGAGCACCTCGATCCGCTCCACGTCGGCGAGATCACGGGTGACGGTGGAGAAGGTGCCCGCCTGGTTCAGCAGCACGCCGTCGATGGCGTAGGTCTGAGTGCGGAAGCCGCGGATGATGAAGGTGTCGCTCCGGCCCTGGATCGTGCCTCCGGGCTGGACGCTGCTGACGTTCTGCAGGGCATCGCCCAGGCGGATGTCCTGCTGATCGACCAGCACGTCTCGGGGTACCACCTGCACCGATTGCGGCGTGTCGCGCAGGGGCGTGTCTGTCCGGGTCGCTGTGGCCGAGCGCGTGGCGCGGTAGCCGACGACCGGCCCACCCGCCCGCTCGGCCGCGGGGCCTGTGCCGGTGACGCTCAGTTCCGAGAGGACGACCTCGTCCAGGGCCGAATCGGATTGCGCATGAACCACAGTCGTCGATGCGAAGAGCAGGGCGATGGTCAGTCCAGTCAGTCTATTGACGCCGCATGCGCTGTCGAATTCTCCGACATCTACGCGGTTGTCGTGGTCATGTGGCATAGATTTTAGTCGTTCTTAAAAAGATCATCGCCACACGGCGTGCCGAATCTTAGCGTGCAGCGACGGGATTGTTTCAATGCTCGACGGGGATTGAGGACTGAAAAATCGCAGTGACTTGCCGTACGTGGCTGGCGAGCCACATAATAGCATTGGAATAACTCAAAGCTGTTTCGTTTTGGCTTACTGAAACGTGTGCGCGTCTAGCCTGTACACGTTCAGAGGGAGAACTGGCGCGGCTGGGCCGCCTGCCCGTCCGAGGTCCGGGCCTTCGGGCCCGTCACAGCCCATTCGGGATCCGATCGGGGCCCGTCCGGCATGTCGGTCGCGGCCCGCAAGTGGCCGGGATCGAGACTCGTCACCCGCCCCCAGGTCTGCGTGCCGCGCAGCACGGCGAGCAGGCAGCCGCGCACCGAGAGCCCGGCGGTCTCGCTCCAGATCGACACGTCGTCGGACTTGCCGCTGTCGCCGCTTAAGATCTTGCCGATAGCGGCCTTCCGCGTCCGGACTCAGGCCGAGGATCATCTGGTGGCCGAGCAGAGGGCGTGCCTGCCGGCGCGGATCCGGGCTGGCCTGTCCAGAGGTCCCCGTCCCTTGTCGTGCTTCGGATTGCGCCAGACGACGGCGCAGCACCGGTGCGCGTGGTCGGGGCCGCATGGTTCGGTCCGAACGCGGGCACGCCCGTCCTCGGTGAGCCAGGTGCCCGTCGCGCCATCTCGCTCGCGCGGGACTCGCGCCCGTGTGACCAGCTCGGCGCGTCACCGCGAAATGCCGCCGGTCGCGCGATCGTTCGGACCGGAGCGCGCCGTTCCCAGGCGCCGGCGCATCTTTGGCCGATGCGCTCGGGCTGCCCAAGACCCTTCATCCGACACCGCGGGCCCTACCTCGGCCTCGGAGAGAGTGCGGCCTCAGGCGTGCCCGGCCGGCTTCAAAGCCCCGGTCCGGTCGTGGAAATCCGGCCCGTTCACCGTCCGGGCCACATGCCCGGCCCGGATCAGGTAGTCGCCGAAATGCTCGCCGGGATTCCGGCCTTTCGCGTAGTCGGCAAATAATGGGTCCAGGGTGTCCCGGATCTCCGAGGCCGCCACGTCCTCCTTGTAGAGCTTGCCCAGGCGCGAGCCGTCGAAGGCGGCGCCGAGATAGAGGTGGTAGCGTTCGGGACCGCGGCCGACGAGGCCGATCTCGGCGATGAACGGCCGGGCGCAGCCGTTCGGGCAGCCGGTGGAGCGGATCGTGATCTCCTCCTCGGCCAGCCCGTGCGCGGCCAGGCTCTCCTCCAGTTCGGTCATCAGGTCCGGCAGGTAGCGCTCGCTCTCGGCGAGGGCCAGCCCGCAGGTCGGCAGGGCCACGCAGGCGATGGAGTTGCGGCGCAGCGCCCCCGCGCCCTTGGTCAGACCGTGCTCGTCGACCAGCGCCTCGATCTCGGCCCGCTTCTCCGCCGGGACGTTGGCGATGATCACGTTCTGGTTGGCGGTGAGGCGGAAATCCCCCTCGTGCACCTGCGCGATGCGGCGCAGCCCCGAGAGGAATTGCGGGCCGCCCTCGATGTCCTTGATCCGGCCGGAGGGGACGTAGAGCGTGAGGTGATGCCGGCCGTCATCGCCCTCGGTCCAGCCGAAGCGGTCGCCGTTGCCGGTGAACGCGAAGGGCTTTGGCGCGCCGAGCGTCTTGCCGACGCGCTTCTCGACCTCGGCCCGGAAGGCGTCGAGCCCGTAGCGCTCGATCGTGTACTTGAGCCGGGCGTTCTTGCGGTTCTTGCGGTTGCCCCAGTCGCGCTGGACCGTCATCACGGCCTCGGCGACCTTGATGGCGTCCTCAGGTGCCACGAAGCCCATCACGTCTGCGGTGCGCGGGAAGGTGTCGGTCTCGCCATGGGTCATGCCCATGCCGCCACCCACCGTGACGTTCCAGCCGGTCACCCGGTTCTGCTCGTCGAGGATCGCGATGAAGCCGAGATCGTGGGCGAAGATGTCGACCTCGTTCGAGGGCGGCACCGCCACGACGGTCTTGAACTTCCGCGGCAGGTAGGTCCGGCCGTAGACTGGCTCGACCTCGGACTCCGCCTCGCCGCCGACCACGCGCTCGCCGTCGAGCCAGATCTCGCGCCACGCGCTGGTCTTCGGCAGCAGCGAATCGGATATGTCCTTGGCGAGCTGGTAGGCTGCCGCGTGGGCGCCGGTCTGGGCCGGGTTCGTCGCCGCCATGACGTTGCGGTTGACGTCGCCGCAGGCCGCGATCGTGTCGAGGAGCGCCGCGTCGATGGCCGCCATCGTGCGCTTCAGGTTCGACTTGATCACGCCGTGATACTGGAAGGTCTGGCGCGTGGTCGCCCGCAGGGCGCCGCCCGCATAGGTCACCGCGATGTCGTCCAGGACCAGCCACTGCTTTGGGCTGATCACGCCGCCCGCGATGCGCAGGCGGATCATGAAGCTGTAGGCCTTGTCGAGCTTCTTCTTGGTCCGCTCGGGGCGCAGGTCGCGGTCGTCCTGCAGGTACATCCCGTGGAATTTCACGAGCTGCCCGTCATCCTCGGAGATCGCCCCGGTGGCATGCTTCAGCAGGCCGTCCGCGAGCGTGCCGCGGAGATAGCCGCTGGCGATCTTGATGTGCTCGTTCGCCGCGAGCTGGGCCGCGCGCGCAGCCTCCGCGTCGGTGATCGGCCGCTCGGTGGGCGGGGTCTCGTAGACGCGCTTGGCCGGGCTGGCGGCCGGGACAGAGGCCGGGGTCTCGGCGGCCTCGCGGGGGCTGTGGTCGTCCATGGAACGAATCCAATATCGTCGAATGCGTAGGCCTCTTCCCGACCGCGGGGATACCGCGGCGCGGGCAAGAGCGTGAAACTCGGTGTCCGGGAGGTCTCCTCCCGCGCCCCGCCGGGGCCGGCCGCTCGGTGATGGAGCGGGCCGTGGGGTCCCTAGTAAACGTCCTGCTGGTAGCGGTGGCTGCGCTCCAGCGCCGCGACCTGCGCCTCCGCGTCGGCGGCGCTCAGGCCCTTGCTGGTCTCGTAGGCCTTCACCAGAGCGACGCGCACGTCCTTGGCCATGTTCTTCGCATCGCCGCAGACGTAGAAGTGGGCGCCTCCGTCGAGCCAGGAGACCAGCTCCGCGGCGTGCTGGGTGATCCGGTCCTGCACGTAGATCTTCTCCGGCTGATCCCGCGAGAAGGCCACGTCGATCTTCGTGAGCGCGCCATCCTCCAGGGCCTCCTGCCATTCGAGCTGGTACAGGAAGTCGTGGGTGAAATGCCGGTCGCCGAAGAACAGCCACGACCGCCCGGGCGCCTCGACGGCCCGGCGCTCCTGCACGAAGGCGCGGAACGGCGCGACGCCGGTGCCCGGCCCGACCATGATGATGTCGGTGGCCGGATCCTGCGGCAGGCGGAAGTGGCGGTTCGGCTTCAGCCGCACCCGCAGCTTGGCGCCGTCGCGGATCCGGTCGGCCACGTGGACCGAGGCGACCCCTGAGCGGGCTCGCCCGTGGGTCTCGTAGCGCACCGCCACGATCGCGAGATGCACCTCGTCGCCCACCTCCTTGCGGGAGGAGGCGATCGAGTAGGCCCGCGGCGGCAGCGGCCGGGTGATGGTGCCGAGATGCTCGGCCGTGAGCGCGGCCGGGTAGGTCTCGAGCAGGTCGATCAGGTGCCGCCCCTCGATCCAGGCCCGGGCCTCGCCGCTGTCGATGAGCTTCTGCGCTTCCGTGTGGCCGGTCGCCTTGACGAAGCGCTCGATGGTGGCGGGCGACAGCGTGGTGATGTCCCGCTCTGCGAGCAGCGTCTTGCGCAAGGCCGCGTCATCCGCGAGGCCGGCGGCGTTCAGGATCTCGTCCACGAGCTGCGGATCGTTCTCCGGGAAGATCTCGAGGGAATCGCCTGGCTCGTAGGCCGGTGCGCCGTCCTCGAAGGCCAGCGCCAGGTGGATCGTCTCCTTGTCGGAGCGCGAGGAATTGAGGTTCACGTGCTCGACGACCTCGACCACCAGGGGTTCGCGGCTCGGCTCGGCCTCGTCGTCCTCACCCGCGGCGGCGCGGGCGAAATCGACCGCCACCACATTGTCGGCCGCCTCCGCGGGGGCGAGGGCCTTGAGGGTGGCCTTGATCCAGTCGGCCGCCGGCTTCTCGAAATCGAGGTCGAGGTCGGCCCGCTCGGCGGCGCGCCGGCCTCCCAGAGCCTCGAAGCGCGCGTCGAGAGCCTTACCGGTGGCGCAGAATTCCGCGTAGGAGGTGTCGCCCAGTGCCAGGACGGCGAACTGGACGCCGTCGAGGCGCGGGGCGCCCTCCCCCATCAACTCGCCATAGGCCCGCACGGCGCGCGCCGGCGGCTCGCCCTCGCCCCAGGTGGCGGCGATCGCGACGAGCTTGCCGGCCTTCGGCAGGGTCGAAACGTCGAGATCGGAGAAATCCACGACCTTCGGCTTGAAGCCCTGCTTGCGCGCCAGCTTGGCGACGTTGCCGGCGAGCGCCTCTGAATTCCCCGACTCGCTGGCGTAGACGATCGTCAGCGGCTCGGCCGCCTTTGGCGGGGCGGCCGGCGCGACGGCCGGCTGGCCGCCCGCGGCGTCGAGTCCCGCCAGGAAGCCCGCAAGCCACGCGCGTTGCACGGGGGTCGCAGTGCCCAGCACGGCGTCTAGGCTGGCGCGCTCGCCGTCGCCGAACGGGGCGGTGCGCGGAAGGAGATTCTGGCGTGACATCAGGAGACCATGTCGGGGCCTGGGAGGCCGCTGTCAATCGGAAACGTTCTTTTTGCAGAACGGGCTCGGATTAGGACATCGCATTCGCTGCGATGCAAAGAAATAGAAGATTATTCTCCAACGACGGCGAGGGCCGGGCCGGTCCCGGGCAGGTGGCGTCCGGTTTTCGGCGGCGCGGGCAGCGGCAGGGCGGTGGTGGACTTCACCTTCTCCATGGCGAAGCGCGAGGTGACGTTCTTCAGGGGCAGCACCGCGATCAGCTGCTTATAGAAGCTGTCATAGGCCTGCATGTCGGCCACCACGACGCGCAGCATGTAGTCCACGTCGCCCGCCATCCGGTAGAATTCCAGGACCTCCGGCATCGCCGAGACGGTAGCGGCGAAACGCTGCAGCCAATCCTGCGAGTGATCAGCAGTCTCGATCGAGACGAACACGGTCAGCCCGAGGCCGAGCTTGACCGGGTCGAGCACCGCCACCCGCCGGTCGATGACGCCATCCGCTTCCAGCTTCTGGATGCGCTTCCAGCACGGGGTCTGGGACAGCCCGACCCGCTCGCCGATCGCCGCGATGGAGAGTGTCGCGTCCGCCTGCAAGAGGGCGAGAATCTTCAGATCGATCGCGTCCAAAGGAATCTCCGTGGGCTTCTTCCACGCCGCGCCGCGCTGGCGCTCTATAGGCTCTCCGGGAGCCCGGCGAGAAGAATCTTTTATGGTGAACCGTATCGGGTGAAGCGGGGCGCTGTGCGCCACCGCACGTCAGGGCCTCGGGATATGCCGGACAAGCACACCCTGGCGCCTTGACTTCGTTCGGTATAGCGAACATCTCGCCCGTTCGACAACAGGGTACGGAGTCGTCCGGGCCCTGTCCCCCGTTCCAACCCAGGACATGTCGCGATGACCCGTCCGGACCGACAGACGGCCGAATCCCTCGCCGGGCGGCTGTCCGGGCTCGACCTGACAGACCGCCTCCACGTGATCGCCTCCGAGATCCCGGGCCGCCTCGTGTTCACCACGAGTCTCGGCGTCGAGGACCAGGCCCTGACCCACGCGCTGGCCATGGCCGGGCTGGCGAAGGGCCGCGTCGAGATCGTCACCCTTGATACCGGCCGCCTGTTCGCCGAGACCTACGACACCTGGGCGGAGACCGAATCGGCCTACGGCATCCGGATCGGCGCCTATGCTCCGGAGCGCGCGGCCGCGGAGGCCTTCGTGCGCCAGGAAGGCATCAACGGCTTCCGGCGCTCGGTCGCCGCCCGGCAGGCCTGCTGCGGCTTCCGCAAGGTCGAGCCGCTGGGCCGCGCCCTCGACGGCGCGAGCGGCTGGCTCACGGGTCTGCGCGCCGGCCAGTCGGCCAACCGCGCCGAGACGCCGCTGGCCGAGTTCGATGCCGGGCGCGGCCTGATCAAGCTCAACCCTCTCGCCGACTGGTCCCGGCCGCAGATCGACGGCTTCATTCGCGAGAACTTCGTTCCCTACAACGTGCTGCACGATCGCGGCTTCCCGTCGATCGGCTGCGCGCCCTGCACGCGCGCGGTGAAGCTCGGCGAGCCGGAGCGCGCCGGACGCTGGTGGTGGGAGCAGGAAGAGAAGAAGGAATGCGGCCTGCATATCGGGCGCCCCGCGGCGTCCGTGCAGCCGGGTCAGGAGCCCGCCGCGTTCGAGACCAGCCAGGATGTGACAAACCGCCAGCCGGAGTTCGCCCGATGAGCGCAGCCCTCGCCGCCGCCGTGCAGCCGAGCGCCCCCTCGCACACCCAGAATCCTGCCGACCGCCTCAGCCACCTCAAGCGGCTGGAGGCCGAGAGCATCCACATCTTCCGGGAGACGGTCGCCGAGACCGAGAACCCGGTGATGCTCTACTCGATCGGCAAGGATTCCTCGGTCCTGCTGCACCTGGCCCTGAAGGCCTTCGCGCCCGGGCGGCTGCCGTTCCCACTGCTCCACGTCGACACCACGTGGAAGTTCCGCGAGATGATCGCCTTTCGCGATGCCCGGGTGAAGGAACTCGACCTCGACCTCCTGGTGCACACCAACCCGGACGGGCTCGCCCGCGGCGTCGGCCCCGTGAGCCACGGCTCCGAGGTCCATACCGACGTGATGAAGACCCAGGCCCTGCGCCAGGCTTTGGACAAGCACAAGTTCGATGCCGCCTTCGGGGGCGCCCGCCGCGACGAGGAGGCGAGCCGCGCCAAGGAGCGGATCATCTCCCTGCGCACCGCGCAGCATCGCTGGGACCCCAAGCGCCAGCGCGCTGAGCCGTGGCACCTCTACAACCTCAAGAAGAAGCGCGGCGAATCCCTGCGGGTGTTCCCGCTCTCGAACTGGACCGAGCTCGACATCTGGCTCTACATCGAGCAGGAAAACATTCCGATCGTGCCGCTCTATTTCGCCCAGGAGCGCCCCGTGGTGGAGCGCGAGGGCCAGCTGATCATGGTCGATGACGACCGCCTGCCGCTCGCGCCGGGCGAGACCCCGCAGCAGCGCCTCGTCCGGTTCCGGACGCTGGGCTGCTACCCGCTCACCGGTGCCGTGGAGAGCGATGCCGCCACGCTGCCCGAGATCATCGGCGAGACCCTGGCCGCCCGCACCTCGGAGCGCCAGGGCCGGGTGATCGACAAGGACGGCGCGGGCGCCATGGAGCGCAAGAAGCAGGAGGGCTACTTCTGATGACGTTGCACCAGGCTCCCACCGCCTTCGCCGACCGCGCCTCCGGCTACGCGGCGTTCCTCACCGCGCACCGCAACAAGGCGGTGCTGCGCTTCATCGCCTGCGGCTCGGTGGATGACGGCAAGTCGACCCTGATCGGGCGGCTCCTGCACGACACCAAGCAGATCTTCGACGACCAGATCTCGGCGCTCCAGCGCGATTCCCGGCGCCACGGGACGCAGGGGCAGGAGATGGATCTCGCGCTTTTGGTGGACGGCCTCCAGGCCGAGCGCGAGCAGGGCATCACCATCGACGTCGCGTATCGGTTCTTCTCCACGGAGAAACGTTCGTTCATCGTGGCCGACACCCCCGGCCACGAGCAGTACACCCGCAACATGGCCACCGGCGCCTCGACGGCGGACGTGGCGGTGATCCTGGTGGATGCCCGCCAGGGCCTGACCCGCCAGACGCGGCGCCACGCATTGCTGGTGTCGATGCTGGGCATCCGCCGGGTCGTTCTGGCGGTGAACAAGATGGACCTGGTCGGCTGGTCGCAGGACAAGTTCGACGCGATCCTGTCGGGCTTCACCGATTTCGCCGGCGGGCTGAACTTTGCCGAGGTCAAGGCGATCCCGCTCTCGGCCAAGAACGGCGACAACGTCGTGGACCCGGCCATCGCCGCCACCTGGTACACGGGCGGCACGCTCCTCGACTACCTGGAGACCGTGCCGGTGCGCGAGGAGGCGCTCAACGCGCCGTTCCGCATGGCGGTGCAGTGGGTGAACCGGCCGAATTCCGAGTTCCGCGGCTATAGCGGCCGGATCGCCAGCGGCCGGGTCCGCCCGGGCGATGCCGTGACGATCCAGCCCTCGGGCCGGACCTCGACCGTGGCGCGGATCTACACTGCCGACGGCGACCTTGCCGAGGCCGGCGAGGACGAGTCGGTGACCCTGGTTCTGGCCCACCAGATCGACGCCTCGCGCGGTCAGGTGATCGCGGCCTCCGGATCCCCGATGCGGGTCACGGAGCAGTTCGACGCCCGCCTGTTCTGGGCGGCCGAGACCGAGCTGGCGCCGGGGGCGAGCCTGCTCGCCAAGATCGGCACCGCCACGGTAAGCGCCACCGTGGAGCGGATCGTCTCGCGCATCGATCCCGAGACCGGCAGGCCGGGCCCTGCCGAGCGCCTGTCGGCCAACGACATCGCGGATGTGTCCCTGCGCCTCGACCGTCCGGTGGCGGTGGACGCCTATGCGGCCAACCGCGAGACCGGCAGCCTGATCCTGATCGACCGCGAGACCACCGACACGGCGGCGCTCGGGCTGGTGCTGGCACCGCAGGCTGAGGCCTCGCCGGTGACAACCGCCGCACCGGCTGCCGAGAAGGCACCCGGCCTGCTCGGTCGCCTCAGCCGCCTGTTCGGGCGCTGAGCCGGTAAAAAGGTCCCGGATTCAAAAGGTCCGGGACCCAGCCCTTTCAAGGTGATTGAAAGGTGTTGCGATCCAAATCCCGCGGTTTCTCAGATCTGTGCCTTCGCCCCCGTGAAGGCGGCAGGTCCATGAACGACTCCCTCATTCCGGAACCGCGAAGCGGAGCCCGGAATGACGCGGAGGCTCAGGGACGCTGCCGTCAGGCCGCCCGCGCGGCGGCGCCGAGACCCCAGGCCTGCGCCAGCAATGCGTAGGATTCGTGCCGCACCCCCTGGTCGGGGATCGCCGAGACGATCATCAGCTCGTCCGCCTGCGTGTGCTCGGCCATCTCGGCGAGCCGCGCCCGCAGGGTCTCGGGGCTTCCCACGTGCAGCCGGTCGCGACCGCGCTCGATCTGGGCGCGTTCCGCGCTGGAATACGGGTATTCCAGCGCCTCGGCGAGGCTCGGCAGCGGCCGGTATTCGCCCCGCTCCCGCCGCAGCGTCGACAGGCGCGCGCTCGCGGCCAGCCGCTCGGCCTCCGCGTCCGTGGCGGCGCAGATCGCCGCCACGGCCAGGATCGCGTGGGGCCGCTCGCCGAGCCGCGTCGGCCGGAACAGGCGGCGATAGGCCCGCATCGGCCCCTCGGCCGGCATCCCGGAGAAGTGCTGCGCGAAGCCGAACCCGCAGCCGATCTCGCCGGCGAGCTGGGCGCTGTAGTCGGATGAACCGAGCAGGAAGATCGGCGGCAGCGGCACTCCGGCGGGGCTCGCCTGGATTGTCGCGAATGGATGCCCCTCCGGGAAGCCGCCGTCCCAGAACAGCAGCTCCTGCAGGCGGTCGAGGAAGTCGTCGCCCCCGCTCTCGCCGGGGGCCTCCCGACGGCGCAGGGCCCGGGCAGTGAGCCCGTCGGTACCGGGTGCGCGCCCGAGGCCGAGGTCGATCCGCCCGGGAAACAGCGCCTCCAGCACCCGGAATCGTTCGGCCACCATCAGCGGTGCATGGTTCGGCAGCATGATCCCGCCCGAGCCGACCCGGATCGCATGGGTCGCGGCGGCGATCTGGCCGATCATGATCTCGGGGGCCGGGCTCGCCACGTTGGGGAGCGCATGGTGCTCGGCGAGCCAGTAGCGCCGATAGCCGAGGCCATCGACGTGGCAGGCGAGCGCCAGTGTGTCGTGCAGCGCCTGCGCGGGGGTCGAATCGGCGCCGACGAAGGAGAGGTCGAGGACGGAGAGCGGGATCATCCGCAGGAGATGGGGGCGCGGGTGGGCGGGCGCGAGGGCGGATGGAGCACCGGGCTTAACGCTTCAGGAGTTCAACTCAGCGCGTCCCGATCTTTCAATCCCGGCCCTGAAACAGGGCCACGCAGGTTCTGCCCCGATAGAAGACGTTGAGGATTCGCACCTGATCGCTTTCTTCGGATTGCCGGGAGGATAGCCAGGAATCCGGTCCGCCGGGCAGTCTTGTCGGCATCGCAGCCTCGGCCTAGGGTCCCGCCCGCATCGTGGGCGCCCGGGATCGCCGCGCCCTTACGGAGACAGACGACCATGGCCTTCCTCGCCGACGTCCTCTCGCGGGTGAAGCCGTCCGCGACCATCGTGATGACCCAGAAGGCCCGGGACCTGAAGGCGTCCGGCGTCGACGTCATCAGCCTGTCGGTGGGCGAGCCGGATTTCGACACCCCCGAGCACATCAAGCAGGCCGCCATCGAGGCGATCCACCGCAACGAGACCCGATACCCGCCGGTCTCCGGCATCGTGCCCCTGCGCGAGGCGATCGTGCGCAAGTTCAAGCGCGAGAACGGGCTCGACTACAAGGTCTCGCAGACCATCGTGGGCACCGGCGGCAAGCAGGTGCTCTACAACGCCTTCCTGGCCACCCTGAACCCGGGCGACGAGGTGGTGATCCCCCGCCCCTACTGGGTGTCCTACCCGGAGATGGTCGGGCTGTGCGGCGGCACGCCGGTCTTCGCCGACACCGACATGGCGCACGGCTTCAAGCTCCAGCCCGAGGAGCTCGACCGGGTTCTGACGCCCAAGACCAAGTGGATCGTGCTCAACTCGCCTTCGAACCCGTCCGGGGCCGCCTATTCGCGCGACGAGATGAAGGCGCTCACCGACGTCCTGCTGCGCTACCCCGACGTGCACATCCTGACCGACGACATCTACGAGCACCTGACCTACGGCGACTTCGAATTCGTCACCCCGGCCCAGGTGGAACCCGCCCTGGTCGAGCGGACGCTGACCATGAACGGCGTCTCGAAGGGTTATGCCATGACCGGCTGGCGGATCGGCTACGCGGCCGGTCCGGAAAAGCTGATCAAGGCGATGGACTTCGTCCAGGGCCAGCAGACCTCCGGCGCCAGCACCATCGCGCAATGGGCCGCGGTGGCCGCCCTGGACGGCCCGCAGGACCACCTCGCCACGTTCCGGGCGGCGTTCCACGGCCGGCGCGACCTCGTCGTGTCGATGCTCAACCAGAGCAACGGCCTGACCTGCCCGACGCCCGAGGGCGCCTTCTACGTCTATCCGTCCTGCGCGGCGCTGATCGGCAGGAGAACCGAGGGCGGCAAGACCATCGAGACGGACGAGGACTTCGTCACCGAGCTGCTCCAGGCCGAGGGCGTGGCTGCGGTGCACGGATCGGCCTTCGGTCTGGGCCCGAACCTGCGCATCTCCTACGCCACCTCGAACGCGGTGCTGGAGGAGGCCTGCCGGCGCATCCAGCGGTTCTGCGGCTCGCTGCGGTAAGTCCCACCACGGAGCCGGCCGCATCGGAGGCGCCATCGCGGTGATCGCCCCCGGCGCATCGCCGCGCTCCGGTCGCGCCTCGCGGCCGAAGCGTCCGAGGCCGACAGCGCCGCGCTGATACGCGTCGCTGCGGCCGCCGCGGAGCGCTGATCGCCGCGGGGGCGCCGAAATGGCCGCCGCTCTGTTGCCGGCTCGGCTGCCACCCTCTACACGGGCGGTCCCTGTGGCCGATGCGCCTGAAGGTTTCGCGAGCCCGCTCGGGCCTGCATGGTAGCGGGGTCGGCAGTGACGGGGTGGTCCGGACCAGTTCTCTGGACCAATCCTGTGAGGCTCAGTGGGCCGAGTTGCTGCAGGAGTGTCGGGAGCGCGGGGAACAGGAACCGCGGGCTCGGCGCAGGGCCCACACAGAATTCCAGCGGACTTCACCCGGGGACGGCCGGCGGCTCCCGCATGGGCCGCCCGCGGGGTTGCCCGCGAGACCGGCCGGGACGGAGCCCTGCCCCGTTCCGGGACGCCGCCTGGCCGCGCGATTGCGGCTTCGTTCACGCTCCGGGGCGATGATGCGACAGGACCGGGGATCCGGTCTCGCACAACCGCGTTCTTTCGGGCCTGACGACCATGCGAGCCCTGCTCACCGGCGGCATCAAGGCGATCCTGGCAATCGCCACGCTCTCCACCGCCGCACACTGGACCCTGCGCGTGCAGCGCGAATCCGCCACGACCACCGCCAGTCCGGTTCCTGTGGCCGCCGGCATTCCCGATCCGGTCACGACCAGCTCCATCGAGCCGCGCCGGCCCGTGAATGCCGTCGCCGCCGTCGCGCCCGTTCCCGCCGCGGGCCTCGACCAGACCCACCTCGCCGCTCTCATCGCGGGCGCGACGCCGTCGAGGCCGAAGCTCGCGAAGGCGTCGACGAAGACCGCGGCCGCCGAGAAGATCGCGGCCAAGCGCTGACCTGCGCGCCGGCTCGGGAGACCGTGCCGGCTGCATGGTTCCCCTGCACCGCGGCGGGTGCCGCCGCGGTCGCGCGCGTGTCAGGAATACAGGCCTCCACCGAGATCCGGCAGGCATGAGCATCCAGGTCGCGACGACCGTCGCCAATGACACGGCCCCCGTGCGCGCCGCCCCGGAACCCGACCTCGCCCATCGCCGGCGGATCATCGGTATCGCGCTGATGTGCGGCGCGGTCGCTTTCTTCGCGAGCCTCGACGCGTGCGGCAAGACCCTGGCGCGGGCCGGCGTCGACCCGCTGGTCACCACCTTCATGCGCTACGCCGCGAGCGTCGCGATGATCTCGCTGTTCATCAACCCGGTGCTCACGCCAGGCGTGGTGAAGAGCCGGCGGCTGCCGCTGCAGATCGTGCGCTCGCTGCTGCTGTTCGCCTCGACGGCCCTGAACTTCCTGGCGCTCCGCTACCTGCAGCTGGCCGAGACGATCTCGATCCAGTTCGCCGCCCCGCTCACGGTCGCCCTGCTGGCCGGGCCGCTGCTCGGCGAATGGTCCTCGCGCGCGCGGCTGGCGGCCATCGGGGTCGGCTTCCTGGGCGTGCTGGTGATCGTGCGCCCGGGCCTCGGCGGGATGCACCCGGCCGCCCTGCTGTGCGTGGCCAACGTCGTCGTCTACGCCTTCTACGCGATCATCACGCGCAAGCTCGCGGCCTACGATTCCACCGCGACGACCATGTTCTACACCGGGCTCGCGGGCCTCGCGCTGATGGCCCCGCTCCTGCCCTGGATCTGGACGAGTCCCGCAAGTCTCGCCCACTGGGCCCTGCTGTTCGGGGTCGCCCTGTTCGGCACCCTGGGGCACTGGCTGCTGGTGATGGCGCATGCCCGCGCCCCGGCCAACGTGCTGGCGCCGTTCATCTACACGCAGCTCCTGTGGTCCGTGACCCTGGGCTTCCTGCTGTTCGGCGACGTGCCGAGCCGCTGGACCGTGGCCGGCGCGATGATCGTGGTCGGCTCGGGCCTGTATCTGCTCGCGCAGGAGACGATCCGCCGGGACAGGCCGGCCGCCTGAGGCGGCCTGTCCCGGGCCGGATGGATCAGCGGCCCAGGCGCTCCTGGCGGTCCATCCGCTCCTCGCGCCGGTTCTCGCGGGCGCGGCGGGCCGGATCCGGATCGGTGCCGAGCACGCCGCCGACCGTGCCGGTGGCGGCACCGACCGCGCCGCCCACGACGCCGCCCACCGGCCCGGCCGCGGCCGAGCCATCCTCGACGCCGCGCTGGGCGCCGCGGACCGTGCCCTGGGCCTGCGCGGCGCCCGCGAAGGCGAGGGGTGCGAGAGCGAGGGTCGCGATCATCAGCTTCTTCATGGTTGCTCCTGTCGGTCGATCCAGGTCGGCTCCGCACCACTTCGGGTTGCGGAGGGTGTACCGGTCAACGGTTCAGGCGCCGAAAGGTCTCATCCGGGCTCGCATCCGCGTGATCGGCGCTGCCGCTGGCATCGGGCCGATGCCGCTGATAGAGAACGGGCGATGCACGCTTTGCGCGCCCTGCGCGGCTTCGGCCGCCCGATTCGAATTACCGGCCCGGCCTCCGCCTGAGGGCCCGCTTCGGCGCGGCCGCGCGGAGGTCCGGGATTTCCTGCCGCCCGATCCGCCCTGACTCCCCTTCTTGCCGGCCCGTTGCCGCCGGCCCGACCGCCGATGCGAGACCCGATGACCACCCCCGAGACAGCGCCGCCCGAGTCCGCCCGCGATTATTCCAAGACCCTGTTCCTGCCGCGCACCGAGTTCCCGATGCGCGCCGGCCTTCCGACCCGCGAGCCGCTGCTGCTGGAGCGCTGGGCCGCGATCGACCTCTACGGCAAGATCCGGGCGGCGGCCGCGGGCCGGCCGAAATTCGTGCTGCACGACGGCCCGCCCTACGCCAACGGCAACATCCATATCGGCACGGCGCTCAACAAGATCCTCAAGGACGTGGTGGTGCGCTCGGCAGGCGCGCTCGGGCTCGACGCCAACTACGTCCCCGGCTGGGACTGCCACGGCCTGCCGATCGAGTGGAAGATCGAGGAGCAGTACCGCGCCAAGGGCCGCAACAAGGACGACGTGCCGGTGATCGAGTTCCGGCAGGAATGCCGGACCTTCGCGGCGCAGTGGCTCGACGTGCAGCGCGCGGAGTTCAAGCGGCTCGGCGTCACCGGTGACTGGGACCATCCCTACGCGACCATGGCCTACCCGGCCGAAGCGGTGATCGCCGACGAGCTGATGAAGTTCTCGATGAGCGGCCAGCTCTATCGCGGCTCCAAGCCGGTGATGTGGTCGGTGGTCGAGAAGACCGCGCTCGCCGAGGCGGAGGTCGAGTACGAGGAGCATGTCAGCGACACCGTGTTCGTCGCCTTCCCGATCCGGGACGGGGCCGACGCGGCGCTGGCAGGTGCGCGGGTGGTGATCTGGACGACCACGCCCTGGACCATGCCGGGCAACCGGGCCGTCGCGTATTCCAGGAAGATCGTCTACGGCCTCTACCGGGTCACGCAGGCGCCCGCCGAGAACTGGGCCACGCCCGGGCAGACCTACCTGCTCGCCGACAGTCTGGCGGCCACCGTGTTCAAGGCAGCCCGGGTCGAGGCGTTCGAGCGCGTGGCCGACGTGAGCCCGGAGACGCTCTCCGGCCTCACCCTGGCGCACCCGCTCGCCGGCCGCGGCTACGATTTCCACGTGCCGATGCTCGACGGCGACCACGTCACCGACGAATCCGGCACCGGTTTCGTCCATACCGCGCCCGGCCACGGCCGGGAGGATTTCGAGCTCTGGATGGCCGCTGGCCGCACCCTCGCCCAACGCGGGATCGACACGACGATCCCCTACACGGTGGACGCGGACGGCGCGCTGACCAGGGCCGCCCCCGGCTTCGAGGGCAAGCGGGTCCTCACCGACAAGGGCGAGAAGGGCGACGCCAACAAGGCGGTGATCGCTGCGCTGACCGAGGCCGGTTCCCTCGTCGCCCGCGGGGTGCTGCGCCACCAGTACCCGCATTCCTGGCGCTCGAAGAAGCCGGTGATCTTCCGCAACACCCCGCAATGGTTCATCGCCATGGACCGGCCGGTGGACAGCCTGGGCAGCCGGACCCTGCGCGAGGTTGCGCTGCAGGCGATCGACGACACCCAGTGGGTCCCGCCCCAAGGAAAAAACCGCATCACCGGCATGGTCGGAAACCGGCCGGACTGGGTGGTCTCGCGCCAGCGCGCCTGGGGCGTGCCGATCACCGTGTTCGTCCACCGGGAGACCGGCGAGATCCTCAAGGATGCGGGCGTCAACGCCCGCATCCGCGACGCCTTCGCGGCCGAGGGCGCCGACGTGTGGTTCCGGGACGACGCCGCGCAGCGCTTCCTGGCCCCGGACCACGATCCCGCCGCCTACGAGAAGGTGTCGGACGTCCTCGACGTCTGGTTCGATTCCGGCTCCACCCATGCCTTCGTGCTGGACGATCCGGAGGCTTTCCCGGGGCTCGCCGGTGTGCGGCGCGTCCGCGACGGCGGCCAGGACAAGGTGATGTACCTGGAGGGCTCCGACCAGCACCGGGGCTGGTTCCAGTCCTCGCTGCTCGAATCCTCCGGCACCCGCGGCCGGGCGCCCTACGACATCGTCCTGACCCATGGCTTCGTGCTCGACGGCAAGGGCCTGAAGATGTCGAAATCGAAGGGCAACGTCGTCGCGCCCCAGAGCGTGATCAAGGATTCCGGCGCCGACATCCTGCGCCTGTGGGTTGCCGCCTCCGACTACACGGACGACCTGCGGATCGGCCCGGAGATCGTCAAGACGTTTGCCGAGACCTACCGCAAGCTGCGCAACAGCTTGCGCTGGATGCTGGGCTCGCTGGCCCACCGCGTGCCGGGCGACGACGTGGATCCGGAAAAAATGCCGGAGCTGGAGCGGCTGATCCTGCACCGGCTGGCCGAACTCGACGGCGAGATCCGCGAGGCCTACGCGACCTACGACACCAAGCGGGTCGTGGCCCTGCTCAACGGCTTCATGACCGGCGACCTGTCGTCGTTCTACTTCGACGTGCGCAAGGACGCGCTGTACTGCGATCCGATCTCGTCGGTGACGCGCCGGGCGGCGCTGCAGGTGATCGACGAGACGTTCCGGCGGGTCGTGGTCTGGCTCGCGCCGGTGCTGGCCTTCACGGCCGAGGAGGCGTGGCTCGACCGTTATCCGTCGCGGGAGGGCTCGGTGCACCTCCAGACCTTGCCGGAGACCCCGGCGGCCTGGCGCGACGACGCGCTGGCGACGCGCTGGCAGAAGATCCGCAAGGTGCGGCGCGCGGTGACAGGGGCGCTCGAGATCGAGCGCGCGGCCAAGCGCATCGGCGCGAGCCTGGAGGCGGCTCCCACCGTCTACGTCTCGGACCCGGAGCTGCTCGCCGCCCTGGAGGGCTGCGACTTCGCCGACACCTGCATCACCTCCGACATCACCGTGGTGTCCGGCGAGGGACCCGGGGACGCGTTCCGGATCGACGAGGTGCGCGGCGTCGCCGTGGTGCCGAGCCCCGCGGAAGGGCGCAAATGCGCCCGCTCGTGGCGGGTCAGCACCGCGGTCGGAGGCGACCCGGATTATCCCGATGTGACGCCGCGGGATGCGCAGGCCCTGCGCGAGTGGGATGCGGCCCATCCGGAGGCCAGCGCGGCGTGATGAGGCCCGCGACAACGCCCACCCCCCTCCGCGGGGGAGGGTGCCCTGCGGAGCCGGGGGGGAGAGGGGCGGCGCGACGCTGGCGGATGTGTCGCCCGTCGCGACGTCTTCGGAAGGGGCGCTCCCCTCTCACGACCCCTGCTGACGCAGGGGCCACCCTCCCCCGCGGAGGGGGGAGGAATGCGCCCGTCGGGCATCGGTCCTCCGGTCACCGCCCATGACCCCCGCCCGCGCCGGCTTGCTGGCCCTCCTCCTCACCCTGGTCCTCGACCAGGCCTCGAAGATCGGGCTCTACCTCGGCACCGACCTCGTGCTGACCCAGCCATGGCGGCTGGGGCCGTTCGCCGACTTCGTGGTGGTCTGGAACCGCGGCGTCTCCTACGGGCTGTTCCAGCAGGAGAGCGGGCTCGGACGCTGGCTGCTGGTCATCCTGTCGCTGGCCGCCGCCCTCGGCCTCGGGCTCTGGATGCTGCGGGCGACCTCGCGGCTCCTGGGGGTGGCGCTCGGCCTCATCGTCGGAGGCGCACTGGGCAACGCCATCGACCGGGCCGCCTACGGAGCGGTGTTCGACTTCGTCCACCTGCATGCGGGCGGCTGGTCCTGGTACGTGTTCAACGTGGCCGACGCCGCGATCGTCGCGGGTGTGATCGGCCTGATCCTCGACAGCCTGCGCCCGTCCGGGCGAAGTGCGCAGACCGATCCGGCGCCGCGCCCGTGATCCGCGCAACACACAGGTGCTGCGCGTCTCGCGGCACTGGCGCAACTCGGTCAAGGCGCCATACGATCGCCGGAAATCGGTCCCAGGCCGGGACCCGTCGGATCAGGCCGCGTCGCGGCCGTCCCCGCGCCGGAACCCCGGCCGGAACCCGTGAGGCAGCATGACCGGGCACCGCAGGCTTCGTCTCATCCTCTCCGCCGCAGTCGCACTGACCCCGCTGCTGGCCGGCGGCGCACGGGCACAGGAGAGCGGCGAGTTCATGCGCGATGCGCTCTCCGGCATCGGCCTCTTGGAGAAGCGCCAGGACCCGATCGACTACCACGAGCGTCCGCCGTTGGTGATGCCGCCCAAGCTCGACGGCAAGGCGCTGCCCAAACCCCGGGCCCGCTCCACCAGCACGGCCTGGCCGAAGGACCCCGAGATCGCCGAGCGCGAGCGCGCGGCCGCGGAACGGCGCCTTCCCAAGGGCAATCAAGCCCAGGGCCGCTACGAGGACAACAACGCCACGCTCTCGGTGGACGAGATCCGGAACGGACGGCGCGCCGGCGCGAACGTGACCACCACGGCCGAGCGCAAGCCCGGCGACCACAACCGGGACGACAGCCTTCTCAGCCCGTTCGAGTTGCTGCAGGGCAAGAGCGCGAATGCCGAGCCCTCCGATGTCGAGCCGTCCCGCGACGTGCTCACCGATCCGCCGACCGGCTACCGGCAATCTCCGAAGAAGCTGGCCCAGCGGCCGACGGGCGACCCGATCAACAATGCCAGCCGCGAGCGCGAAGAGGCCGATCCCGGCACTTATCTGCGCCAGCGCGCGCAGCAGTAGCCCGTCCGCCGTGGCGCGGTTGCAACGGCGCTCCGGCATGGCGACATGAGATGTTTGTCCCGGTACGGCTCTTGCCCGCCGGCGACGAGGACGGCCGCGGTCTGGGCATGCGTCTCGCGACGAGGCGCGCACGGGAGCGGGGCCGGCAGAAGGAAAGCGGAATGCACCTGTTCAGGAAGGCGACGCCACCCCTCTTCCCGCTGCGTCCGGGTTCGCCCTACGGCGGCAGCGCCGGCCGGGGAGAGGCCGCGCCGTTCGGGCGCTCCGAGGCGGGCGGACCGGAAGTGACGGCCTTCACCCTCGACAACGGCCTCGACGTGGTGGTGGTCCCCGACCACCGGGCCCCCGTAGCCACCCACATGATCTGGTATCGCAACGGTTCGGCCGACGATCCGCTTGGCCAGTCCGGCATCGCCCACTTCCTCGAGCACCTGATGTTCAAGGGCACCGAGAAGCACCCGGTGGGCGCCTTCTCCAAGGCCGTGTCGGGCCTCGGCGGCCAGGAGAACGCCTTCACCAGCTACGACTACACCGCGTATTTCCAGAGGGTCGCCCGCGACCATCTCGGCACCATGATGGAATTCGAGGCCGATCGCATGAGCGGGCTCGTCCTCGACGACGCCATCGTGGCTCCCGAGCGCGACGTCGTGCTCGAGGAGCGGCGCATGCGGGTCGAGACCGATCCCTCCGCCCAGCTCTCCGAGGCGATGGCGGCCTCGCTGTTCGTGCACCATCCCTACGGCATCCCGATCATCGGCTGGATGCACGAGATCGAGGGCCTGAACCGCGAGCACGCGCTGACCTATTACAAGCGCTTCTACACCCCGGAGAACGCGATCCTGGTGGTGGCCGGCGACGTGACCCCGGACGAGGTCCGCCGTCTCGCGGAGGACACCTATGGCCGCGTCGCCCCCCAGGGAACGCGGCCCGAGCGCCTGCGGGCGCGCGAGCCCGAGCCGAAGGCGCTCCGCCGGGTCGCCGTGGCCGACCCGAAGGTCGAGCAGCCGACCCTGCAGCGGCTCTACCTCACCCCCTCCTGCATCACCGCCCGCAACGGCGGCTGCCACGACCTGGAGCTGCTGGCCGAGGTGCTGGGCGGCGGCTCGACCTCCTACCTCTACCGCAAGCTGGTCATGGAGACCGGCCTCGCGGTGAATGCCGGTGCCTGGTACATGGGCTCGGCGATCGACGAGACCCGATTCTCCGTCTACGCGGTGCCCGCCGAGGGCGTCTCCCTGGAGACGCTGGAGGAGGCCGTGGACAAGGTTCTGCGCCGGGCCCCCTCGGAGGCCCTGGGTGCCGAGGCTGTCGAGCGCGCCAAGACCCGGCTCGTCGCCGAGACTGTCTATTCGTCCGACAGCCAGTCGTCGCTGGCCCGCATTTATGGCTCGGCTCTGGCGATCGGCGAGACCATCGAGGAGGTCCGCCGCTGGCCGACCGACATCGAGGCGGTGACGCAGGACCGCCTCAAGACCGCCGCCGAGCGGTGGCTGACGCCGGCCCGCTCGGTCACCGGCTACCTGACCAAGGCGCAGGACCCCGACGCCCCGGTCGCGATGGCCGCGGAATAGGCTCAGGGCTCGTCCTGACGGTGCGGCATCCGGCCCATCGTCGGGGCGCGCATCAGACTGAGAGCCTTGGCCCGCTCCGCCGACGCCCGCGACAAGATTGAAGAGGTTTCCATGAGCTTGGCCGAGAACTTGGTCGACACCGCCGCCCCCGCCGCCAACTCGCCGACGACGGCGCTTCCGGTGACGACCGCTGCCGGCATCGAGGCGTGGCACGTCGAATCCCCCGTGGTCCCGATGATCGCGCTGGCCTTCACGTTCGAGGGTGGCGCGGCCCAGGATCCGGCCGGCAAGGCCGGCTGCGCGCAGATGCTGGCGCGGCTCCTCGATGAGGGCGCGGGCGACCTCGCCTCGGACGCCTTCCAGGAGCGGCTCGCCGCCCGGGCGATCGAGCTGTCGTTCCATGCCGGGCCCGACGCGATCGGGGGCTCGCTCAAGATGCTGGTCAAGCATGCCGAGGAGGGCATCGCGCTCCTCGCTCTGGCGCTGGCCAAGCCCCGCCTCGACCCGGACGCGATCGAGCGCGTCCGCGGCCAGGTCATCGCCGGCTTGCGCTACCAGCAGAACGACCCGGGTGTCCTGGCCTCGCGCCATTTCTTCAAGGAAGCGTTCGCCGGCCACGCCTACGCCCGCCCCTCCTCCGGCACCGTCGAGAGCGTCACCGCGATCACCCGCGAGGACCTGCTGGCGATGCATGCCCGCATCATCGGGCGCGGGCGTGTGAAGGTCGCAGCCGTCGGCGCGATCGGGGCCGAGCAGCTCGCGGAGGGCCTGAACCGCGCCTTCGGGGCCCTGCCGGAGGCCGGAGCGCTGAAGGCGGTGCCGCGAACGGAGGTGCAGGATCTCGGCCGGCGCATCGTCGTCGACCTCGACGTGCCCCAGTCGGTGATCCGCTTCGGCATGGCGGGCGTGGCCTGGCGCGATCCGGACTTCATCCCGGCCTACGTGCTGAACCATATCCTGGGCGGGGGCGCCTTCACGTCGCGCCTGTTCCAGGAGGTGCGCGAGAAGCGCGGGCTCGCCTACTCGGTCGGGACCTCTCTGGTCAGCCATCGGTCCGCGGCGATCACCTGGGGCTACACCGCCACCAAGAACGAGCGCGTCGGCGAGGCGCTGTCGGTGATCGGCGACGAGATCGGCCGGTTGATCGCTGACGGGCCCGACGACGACGAACTTCAGAAGGCCAAGGACTACCTCACCGGCTCCTACGCGCTCGGCTTCGACACCTCGACCAAGATCGCCCACCAGCTCGTGCAGATCGCCTTCGAGGAGTTGGGCATGGACTACATCGCCCGTCGCAACGCCCTGGTGGCGGCCGTCACCCAGGCCGACATTCGTCGCGCCGCCGCCCGCACCTTCGCGGACGGGCGCATGCTGGTGGTCGCCGCCGGCCGGCCGGTCGGGCTCTGAGAGCTCGTCGCGCGGGGTTCGGTCCGGAGGATCGGGCCCTGCGCGCGCAGGTTGTCGTGCGCGGCAAGCGCATGCCGCAGGCCAGCCGTGCGCTCGCAACCCGGGCGTCGATCCCTACGTGAGGCGTAGCGGAGCGAACCCCCGAAAGACATGCAGCTCACCGGCATCCACCACCTCACCGCGGTGACCGCCCGCGCGGCGGAAAACGTCGCGTTCTACACCCGCACGCTTGGTCTGCGGCTCGTGAAGAAAACGGTGAACCAGGACGACGTCTCGGCCTATCACCTGTTCTACGCGGACGGGCTGGCGAGCCCCGGCAGCGACATCACCTTCTTCGACTGGCCGGCGCCCCGGGAGCGGCGCGGCTCGAGCAGCATCACCCGCACCCATCTGCGCGTGCCGGGAGAAGGCGCGGTGGCGTGGTGGCACGCGCGCCTGCGCGAGGCCGGAACCGTGCTCGCCGAGCCCACCCTGCGCGACGGCCGCCTCACCGTCGATTTCGAGGATCCCGAAGGTCAGCGCCTCGCCCTGGTCGATGATGGCGGCACCGGCCCGGAGCACCCCTGGGACGCCTCGCCGGTGCCGGCGGCCTATCAGATCCGCGGCCTCGGCCCGATCCGGCTCTCGGTGCCGGCGCCCGGCCGCACCGCCGCCGTGCTGACCGAGGTGCTCGGCATGCGCCGGGCGCGGACCTTCGAGACGGGCGAAGGGCCGGTGGAGGTCTACGAAATGGGGCCCGGCGGTCCGGCCGCCGAGGTCCAGCTCCTGGCCGATGCTTTCGCGCCGGCGCAGCAGGGAGCGGGCGCGGTCCATCACGTCGCCTTCCGCATCCCGGACGCGGATTACGGCGCCTGGGCCGACCGTCTGAGGACCGCCCGGGTGCCGGCCAGCGGCCCGGTGGACCGCTACTACTTCCGCAGCCTTTATTTCCGCGAGCCCAACGGCATCCTGTTCGAGATCGCCACCGACGGTCCCGGCTTCACCACCGACGAGCCGCTGGAGACTCTGGGCGAGCGCCTCGCCCTGCCGCCGTTCCTGGAGCCGCGCCGGGCCGAGATCGAAGCCGGCCTGAAGCCGCTCCGGCCCAGCGGCGGGGGTTAAATATTCGAACGATTCCAGGCCATTCACTTCTTCGGCCGGTGTGATCCCGGAGCGCCTTGACGGGCGTGCTGCAACTGCGAAAGAAGCACCGAACGTATGTTTGCATCCGGATCCCGGCGAACTGGCTCGCGGGGTCCGCCCCCGCCGGGGCGAGGCGGCGGTCGTCCGCCGAACCTCATGCACCCCGAATACCCGGGGGAGCATGACCCGAGCATCAGAGGATTCGAGGACTGATCCGTCGATGAGCAAGTTCTACGAGGAGCGCGTTCTGTCGGTTCATCACTGGACCGACAACCTGTTCTCGTTCCGCACGACCCGGGACCCGGCGTTCCGGTTCCGCAACGGCGAGTTCACCATGATCGGCCTTGAGGTGGACGGGCGGCCGCTGCTGCGCGCCTACTCGGTGGTCTCGGCCAATTACGAGGAGGAACTGGAGTTCTTCTCGATCAAGGTCCAGGACGGCCCGCTGACCTCCAAGCTGCAGCACCTGAAGGTCGGCGACCCGATCATCGTCGGTAAGAAGCCCACCGGCACGCTGGTGCTCGACAACCTGCTTCCGGGCCGGCACCTCTACCTGCTCGGTACCGGCACGGGGCTGGCCCCGTTCCTGTCGATCATCAAGGATCCGGAGACCTACGACCGGTTCGAGAAGGTCGTGCTGGTCCACGGCTGCCGTCAGGTGCAGGAACTGGCCTACGGCGAGACGATCACGGAGGCCCTCCCGAAGCACGAGTTCCTGGGCGAGATGATCTCGAACCAGCTGATCTACTACCCGACCGTGACCCGGGAGCCGTTCCGCAACCGCGGCCGGATCACCGACCTGATGGTCTCTGGCAAGCTGTTCTCGGATATCGGCCTGCCGGAGATGTCGATCGAGGCGGACCGGTTCATGCTCTGCGGCAGCCCCGACATGATCCGCGACACCCGCGAGCTGCTCTCGGGCCGCGGCTACGAGGAGGGCAACCACGGCGAGGGCGGCCACTACGTCATCGAAAAGGCCTTCGTCGAGAAGTAG
>NZ_JAUYZJ010000022.1:0-424 GCF_030700285.1 Methylobacterium sp. NEAU K
TCGGACGCCAGGGCGATGATGGCGCGGGTCAGCCCATCCTCGTCGGCCAGCACAGTCGGCACGTAGCGCTGCGTGCCTCGATGCTGGCCGACGATCCGGCAGGCGTGGCGTTCCGAGAGGCCGTACTTCTCCCGGATGCCAGCCACCGCCTGCCGGCGTCGCTCGGGGGCTACAAGTTTCCCGAGGCGACGTCCGCCAGCACCTGCTTCTCCAGCGATAAGTCGGCCACCAGACGACAAAGGCGTGCGTTCTCGCGCTCCAGATCCTTCATCTTCTTGGCCTGATCGACCTTCAGACCGCCGTACTCCTTGCGCCAGCGGTAGTAGCTTTGCTCGGAGATATCCGCCTCCTTGCAAGAGACGGCGATGCTCTTGCCTTGCGCCGTCTGTACCTCAATCTGGCGCAGCATCAGCACGACCTGTTC